>NZ_KB893725.1 GCF_000374165.1 Parafrankia elaeagni | reverse complement strand
GCCGGGCGCTGACAGGAGGTGGACGGGGCTCTCCTCCTTCGGGCCGATCGTGATGCGGAAGGACCCGTCCGGCGCGATCTGTAGGTCACGGTCGGTGATGCTGGCGAGGGGGGTCAGGTCGGTGTTGTTGANCAGGTTCGGCGGGGTGACCTTGGTGCCGCGGTGCAGCTCGATGTTGANCTGTGCGGGTCGGTGGGCGGGGTCGAACCGGCCGAGGACCTCGAAGCGCCGGTCTCCGTCGATGGAGGCGATCCGGTAGATCGCGTCCGGGTTGTCGCCGGAGGTGCCGACGCCGGGCAGGGTGTGGCCGAGCCATTCGCGGGGGGTGTCGTCGGTGACCCAGAGCTGGGAGGGCAGCGGCAGGAAGTTCGCGATCTCGGCCATGATCAGAGAGTTGGACCACTGGGAGACCGCTTCGTCGAGGGTGGCCGCGCCCGCCGGGGACTGCCCGCGCGGTGTCGCGGCGAGCTGGTCGCGCAGGTCGGCCTGCAGGCGTTTGAGCGGGGTGTCCTCGAGGATCTCCAGCAGGGTCTCCTCGGCGAGGATCTGCGACGGCGTCGCCAGGACCGGCCGGGTCTGCCGATCTTTCTCAAGGGTCATTGTGATCGCTCCCTACCACCTTGATTTCCCGGCACAGTTGATCACTGGCGAATTCGGGCACCCGTCCCGCCCGCTGAGAGACGACGGTTCAGGTTGCCGGCCAGGCGAGCGACTTCGTCTCGAGATACTGCTCGAAACCGATGCTTCCGTTCTGTCTCCCCACGCCGCTGTGCTTGTAGCCGCCGAAGGGGAGATCGGCGCCGTAGCATATCCCGCCGTTCAGACCGACACTGCCGGCGCGGATCCTGCGCGCCACTGCGAAGGATCGCTCCAGCGACCCCGAGAAGACCCCTCCGCCGAGGCCGTAGGAACTGTCGTTGGCAAGACGGACGGCGTCATCGTCGTCGTCGAAGGGGATGACGACGAGCACCGGCCCGAAGATCTCCTCCCGGGCGATCGTCATCGAGTTGTCCACGTCCACGAACAGGGTCGGCTCGACGTACCAGCCCTTCGGCAGGTGACTGGGGCGACCGCCTCCGACGGCGAGCGTCGCGCCCTCCTGGACGCCCTTCTCGATGTAGCCGAGCACCCGGTCGCGCTGTTTCCTCGACACCACCGGCCCCATGATCACATCGGGGCGCTGCGGATCGCCGTAGGGAACCGCCGCCATGGCCGCCTTCAGTATCGCGACGCCCTCGGCGTAACGAGAGCGGGGGAGCAGCATGCGGCTCTGGATCGCGCAGCCCTGGCCGGCGTGGACGCAGACGCCGAGACCCGCCATGAGCGCCTTCGGGAAGTCGGCGTCGTCGAGCACGACGGTCGCCGACTTGCCGCCCAGTTCCAGAAAAACCCGTTTGACCGTCGCCGCACCCTTCTCCATGATTCTTTTGCCGACAGCCGTGGATCCCGTGAAGGAGACGGCGTCGACCAGCGGAGAAAGTGTCAGTTCCTCTCCGACCAGGTGCTGGGCGGACGGCACGACATTGATCACGCCGGCTGGGAAGTCGGTCTGTTCGGCGACCAGCCGGCCGATCGCAGTGGCATTCCAGGGTGTGTCCGGAGCCGGTTTGAGGACCACGGTGTTGCCGGTGGCGAGGATCTGGCCGAGCTTGTGCAGGGCGATCTCGAAGGGGAAGTTCCACGGCGCGATGGCCCCGACCACCCCGACCGGCTCCTTCCGGATCCGGCGGTGGTTCACCGTTCCGCGGGTGAGGGCATCCGGAAGATCGACCTCCCACGGGAACTCCTCCATGAGTTTCAGCGGGTGGCGGATCGCCTCGGAGAGGGGGTCGTCGAGCTGCGGCCCGTTCGTGAGGAGACGGGGGCAGCCCGTCTCGAGGATCACCTGCTCGCGTAGCTCCTCGCGGGCCGACTCCAGCGCGTCCTGCAGCTGTTCGAGGCAGCGACGGCGCAGGGCTCGGTCCGTCGACCAGCCCGTCTCGTCGAAGGCCCGGCGGGCCGCGGCGATCGCCCGGTGCATCTCCGCACTCGAGGCGTCGGCGACCTGACCGAGTACCTCCTCGGTCGCCGGGTTGATGTTGTCGAAGGTCCTTCCCGAGTCGGCGTCGATCAGCTGACCGTCGATCAGCATCCTGTGCTCGGGGTTGACTGTGCGCGTTCCCACCATCATCGCGGCTTCTTCCCGGTCGCGCCGTCAGGACAGGTAGGTGGCGCCGAAGGCTTCGAGGAACTCGAAGGTGGCCTCGGGCGACACCGACGGGCTGGACACGATCACCGTGGTCACGCCGGCCTTCTCGATCTCGGCCAGAGCGGCGCGGTGGCGGTCGGCCTCGACCGCCGGTGTGGCGATGGAGCGGTCCTTGTAGGAGTACTGCAGGTCGATCGGGTCCGTCCGCCCGGCGGCCGCGGCCGTCTCGCGAATCTCGCTGATCATGCTGCCCAGTTCCGCCAGTGAACCGATCGCGGTGGTGCGGACGGCGGCGCTGAGCTCGGGCGGTCCCACCAGCGGCATCCATCCCTGAGCCCGTTCGGCGACCCGGCGCCGTGCCAGTTTCGAGTTGCCGCCGATCCAGATCGGAATGGGGTTCTGCACCGGCCGGGGCCGGGCGATGACGTTGCGGGCGTCGAAGTGGCGGCCCTGGTAGCTGAACGGCTCACCGCTCCAGTGCAGCGGGAGCACGTCGAGCACCTCGTCGAACAGGACGTTGCGCTCGGCCATGTCCACCCCGAGCGCGTAGAACTCGGTCTTCATGTATCCGGCCCCGAGGCCGAGCACGAGCCGTCCGCCGGAGAGCTTGTCGACGGTGGCCGCCGCCTTCGCGAGCAGGAACGGGTTGCGGTAGGGCGCGACCGAGAGATTGGTGTGCAGCCGGAGCCGCGTGGTCACGGCGGCGACGTGCCCGAGCGCGACGAACGGGTCGAGGCTCTGATGACCGCCGGAGGCGAGCCAGCGTGCGCTCGGTGCGGGGTGCTCACTGAGACAGAGGCCGTGGAACCCGGCCTTCTCCGCCGCTGCCGCCACCGCACCGATGGCCCCGGCGTCGAGCATGTCGCGCTCGAGGCCGTTGGTTTCGGGATAGTGATACACGAATCGCATGGAAAGCCAACCGTCCAGTTTCGAAAGGTGCTCGACGTTCCGGCCACCCGGCCGGCGGAAGAGATCCCGAGCGCGTGGAGAACTGCAGACGCCCGGAGTCTCCCCGGATGCTCAGAGGCTGAGAACGAACTTCACCGCTGCCGCCGCGGCGGGGAAGGACTCGGTGACACCGGCGCCGAAGTAGCCCGAATCGGTGATCAGGGTGATGCCGCTGATCGCGGTCGCGGCGTCGCTGCACAGGAAGAGCAGCGGGTAGGCCTGTTCCAGGGAGGTGGCCACCTCAACGCCGGCCTCGGCCCGGTAGTCGGCACCGAATCCGAGCCAGGTCTCCTTGTTCGCCTGCGCGAGTGGAGTCTCGGTCGGCCCCGGGCAGATGGCGTTGATACGGATGCCCAGCTTGAGCAGGCGCAGCGACTCGCTGGCCACGTACGCGCAGACGGTCTGCTTGCTCCACAGGTAGGTGGCCCGGCCACGCTCGACGGCCCAGGCCGAGGCCTTCTCGACGTCGGTGATGGCGAGATACTCGCGCAGCTCCGGGAGGTTCTTCTCCCAGCCCAGACCGACCGCGGAGGAGATGAAACCGATCGCCGACCCGGGCGGGAGGGCGCCGGCGGACAGCAGCCGTTCGATCAGGTAGCGGTGGCCGAGAAAATTGATCTTCTCGATGCCCGGGGTGCCGTCGGCGACACCCGCACAGGCCAGGACCGCGTGGACCGGCCCGCCGCACTCCTCGACGGCGGCGTCGATGGAGGCGACGTCCGCGAGGTTGACGGTGATCGCCGTCGCGCCGGCGAGGGCGACGTCGGCGTAGTCCATCACCACGACTTCGGCACCGGCGCTCTGCGCCAGCTCGGCAGCCGCGGCGCCCATTCCGGTGGCGCCGCCCACCACGAGAACCCGTTTCCCGTCGAATCGGAACGCGTCAAACAGGGACATGTGCGTCCGTCTCCTCCCGTCGATGATCAAATTTCCGTGGTCCGGCGGACGGCCCAGGCCCACCGGATGGGGTTCGGCGCGCTCAGCTCTCCTGGAGAACGCTGAGGACCGCGGCCGCGAGGTCCGGCCGGCAGATCAGCAGGTCAGGGAGATAGGGGTCGGGCCGGTTGTAGCGCAGTGGGCTGCCGTCGAGCCGGGACACATGCAGGCCGGCGGCCGCGGCGACGGCCACGGGGGCGCAGGAGTCCCACTCGAACTGGCCACCGGAATGGGCGTAGACGTCCGCCTGGCCGCGCACGACAGCCATCGCCTTCGCCCCGGCCGAACCCATGGGTACGAGTTCGGCGTCCAGGTGGGTACGGAGCAGGTCGACACAGGCCGGCGGCCGGGTGCGTGACACGACGAGGCGGACCGGCCCCGGCGTCCCCGGCGGGGAGGTCGGCGGAGCGCCGGTGCGGAGGACGAGCCCGGCCGCGGGCAGGGCGACGGCGCCGACGGCGGGTTGCCCGCCGAGAGCGAGAGCCACGTGGACGGCCCAGTCCTCCCGAGGTGGCTCGCCGTACTCACGGGTTCCGTCGAGAGGGTCGATGATCCAGACCCGTTCCCGGTCGAGGCGCACGGGGTCGTCCGCGCTCTCCTCGGACAGGACGGCGTCACCGGGCCGGGACCGCGCGAGCAGACCGAGCAGGAGCTCGTTCGACTGCCGGTCGCCCTCCTTGCCGCCCTGGGAGCGGATGGCGAGCAACAGGGCACCGGCCAGCTCGGCCAGCCGGGCCGCGAGAGCGTGATCGTCCAACCCGTCGAGATCGTCGAGATCGTCGAGGCTGGTCACGATACGGGCGGTGGGGTGAGGACACCTGCCTGGCGCAGATGGGCGATGACGAGCTCGGCGGAGACCTCCGCGGTGACGGCACCGCTCGCGTCGAGGCGCAGGTCGGGTGTCACGGGGGGCTCGTACGGCGAGCCGATGCCGGTGAAGTTGCTCAGTTCGCCGCGGCGGGCCTTGGCGTAGAGGCCCTTGCGGTCGCGGGACTCGGCCACATCGAGCGGGGTGTCGACGAAGACCTCGACGAACTCGTCGTCGTCGAACAGGTCCCGGGCCAGTCGCCGTTCGGCGCGGAACGGCGAGATGAACGACGTGAGCACGATGAGGCCGGCGTCAACCATGAGCTTCGCGACCTCGGCGACGCGGCGGATGTTCTCGACCCGGTCGGCCTCGGTGAAGCCGAGGTCCTTGTTCAGGCCGTGCCGGACGTTGTCGCCGTCCAGCAGATAGGTGTGGAAGCCCTGCTCGTGCAGCCGCTTCTCGACGAGGTTGGCAATGGTCGACTTGCCGGCGCCCGACAGACCGGTGAACCACACGGCCGCCGGCCGCTGGCCCTTGCTGACGGCGCGGGCCTGCTTGTCGACCTCGACCGCCTGCCAGTGCACGTTGTGCGCGCGCCGCAGCGCGAAGTGCAGCAGACCGGCGGCGACCGTGGCATGGGTGAACCGGTCGATCAGGATGAACCCGCCCATGTCGCGGTTGGCGGTATAGGGGTCGAACGGCACCGGCCGGTCGAGGCTGATGTTGACCACGCCGATCTCGTTCAGCTCGAGCGAACGCGCGGCCAGGTGTTCCAGCGTGTTGACGTTGACCTTGTACTTCGGCTGGGTGACCGTCGCGCCGACGGTGCGGGTGCCGAGCTTGAGCAGGTAGGGCCGGCCCGGCAGCATCGGTTCCTCGGCCATCCAGACCAGGTGGCACTCGAACTGGTCGGCGACCTCCGGCGGATCGGTGGCGGTCGCGAGAACGTCGCCGCGGCTGACGTCGATCTCGTCGGTGAGGGTGAGGGTGACGGACTGGCCGGCACCGGCCTCGGGCAGGTCGCCGTCGGCCGTGACGATCCGCGAGACGGTGCTCTCCTGACCCGAGGGCAGGACCCGCACCCGGTCCCCGGGGCGGACCACCCCGCCGGCGATCTGCCCGGAGAAACCGCGGAAGTCAAGGTTGGGCCGGTTGACCCACTGCACCGGCAGGCGGAACGGGCCGCTCTCCAGATCGTCCGCGATCTCGACGGTCTCGAGGTGTCCCACGAGCGTCGGTCCGGTGTACCAGGGAGTGTTGGGACTCGCACTGGTGATGTTGTCACCCGCCAGCGCCGACATCGGGATGCACACGATGTCGGTGAGGCCGATCCCGGCGGCGAACTGGCGATAGTCCGCCTCGACGGCGTCGAAAGCCTCCTTGGCGTAGCCGACCAGGTCAAGTTTGTTCACGGCCAGGACGACGTGGCGGATCCCGAGCAGCGAGACCAGATAGCTGTGCCGGCAGGTCTGGGTGAGCACTCCCTTGCGCGCGTCGATCAGGATCACCGCCAGGTCCGCGTTGGACGCCCCGGTCACCATGTTGCGGGTGTACTGCTCGTGACCGGGGGTGTCCGCGACGATGAACTTTCGTCGCTCCGTGGAGAAGAAGCGGTAGGCGACGTCGATCGTGATGCCCTGCTCGCGCTCGGCGGCCAGGCCGTCGACGAGCAGCGCGAAGTCCAGCTCGCCGCCCTGCGTGCCGACCTTCTTCGAGTCGCTTTCCAACGCGGCGAGCTGGTCGGAGAAGACCAGCTTCGAGTCGTAGAGAAGCCGGCCGATCAGCGTCGACTTGCCGTCGTCGACGCTGCCGCAGGTGATGAACCGCAGCATCGACTTGTTCTCGTGCGCCGCCAGATAGGCCCCGATGTCGGTCGCGACGAGGTCGTTGGTCGCGTGCGCCATCAGAAGTACCCCTCCTGCTTCTTCTTCTCCATCGAGCCGGAGGAGTCGTGATCGATCACCCGGCCCTGCCGCTCCGAACTCGTCGTCAGCAGCATCTCCTGGATGATCTCCTGCAAGGTCGCGGCGGTACTCTCCACGGCGCCGGTCAGCGGGTAGCAGCCCAGCGTGCGGAACCGGACGGAGCGCTGCGCAGGCTCCTCGCCCGGACGAAGCGGCATACGCTCGTCGTCCACCATGATCAACGTACCGTCGCGTTCCACCACCGGCCGGGGCGCGGCGAAGTACAGCGGCACGATGGGGATCTGCTCGGCGTGGATGTACTGCCACACGTCCAGCTCGGTCCAGTTCGACAGCGGAAACACCCGCACACTCTGTCCCTGCTGCCTACGCGCGTTGTACACGTGCCACAGCTCAGGGCGCTGTGCCTTCGGGTCCCAGCGGTGCGCCGCCGAGCGGATGGAGAACACACGCTCCTTCGCCCGCGACTTCTCCTCGTCGCGCCGCGCCCCGCCAAATGCCAGGTCGAACCCGTACTTGTCCAACGCCTGTTTGAGGCCCTCGGTCTTCCACACGTCGGTGTGCGTGGCCGAACCGTGATCGAAGGGATTGATGCCCCGCGCGAGCGCCTCCGGGTTCTGGTGCACGATCAGATCCACACCCAGGTCGGCGGAGACCCTGTCCCGGAACTCGTACATCGCCCGGAACTTCCACGTCGTGTCCACGTGTAGCAGCGGGAACGGGGGCTTCGACGGGTAGAACGCCTTCGTCGCCAGGTGCAGCAGGACGGAGCTGTCCTTTCCCACCGAGTACAGCATCACTGGCCGCTCGCTCTCCGAAACGGCCTCCCGGAAGATCTGGATGCTCTCCGCCTCCAGGCGTTGCAGATGTGTCAGCCGGCCCATGGCCGTCCTACCCTTCTCGCCCCGGGGCCCCGCGGGGCCGGGCTTTCCTCGTGTCGCTCTCAGCGAGTGGTCCACCGCGCCGCGCGCGCTGTGTACTCGGCGAACAGCGGGCGGATCTCCTCGACGTCGATGCCGAACGTGGCCGGGTCCGGGTGTACGTTGGCCGCCCGCTTCTCCGCGTTCTCCCGCCACCACCGCGCCATCCCGGCCTCGAACGCGTCGGTGACCGGCTCACCCAGCCACGCGTACAGCCCACGCACCTCACCGACCGGATCCCGCTGCATGGCCCGGAAATCGATGTCGTAGAACCTGTCGTCCCGGCCCTTGTCGCGGAACGCAAGAGCGCGTTCCATCCCGACCGACCAGTGCTCGACGTTGAGCGCGCCGAGATAACGCGGGTCGATGTCATCGGAGTAGGAGCGGGCGACCGCGGCGTAGAGGTCGGCGGCCGAGACCATGACCTCGGCCGGATCCCGATGGGTCATCACGAAACGGGCATCGGGAAACGCCTGGTCGAGCTGTTCCAGGAACAGCAGATGCGTCGGGCACTTCAGCCGCCACGGCACCGCCGGGTAGCCCCACTGCAAAAGCTTCAGGACGCGACGCTCGTACTGGTAGGTCGTGGTGAGATCGGCGCTGTCAAGCAGCCACTTCGAGTAGGACGGGACGTACGCGAAGGCCTGGAAGTAGTGCGCCTTGAAATCAAGCGCCATCAGGCTCTGGCACTCGGTCGGCCCGGTCGCGCTGGCCGGCACCAGCGCACCACGCCGGGGCGAGGTCCTGGTCCGGAAGGCGACCTCGGAACGACTGTCGTCGATCCTGGAGCCCAGCCCGTCTCCGGTGGACGGGGGCGGACAGGGCCGCGATGCCTCCCAGGTGCGCAGCGAACGGGCCTGCGGATCCTCCGCGAGCAGGAACGACAACGCGGTCGAACCCGTCCGCGGCAGCCCCAGACCGATCAGTGGCGCGACGATCGGCTCGTCGTCGATCTCCGGATGGCGCCGGTACCAGTCCTCGACCTGGAGCCGCTGGGAGAGCAGCCCCACGAGGAGCTTGCGGAGCACGCTCTCGCCGGCGGAGTTCAGCCGCGCCTCCACCCGCAGCGAGCGGGTGAGCCGCTCCAGCCCGTCCCGGAAGGAGTCGTTCCCGAAATCCCCGAGCCCGGTCTCGGTCCGGGCCGCGTCAAGCAGCTCGTCGTGTCCATCCATCAGTGGCTCCCTTCAGCAGAGCACTCGGCGTCGGCCCACCGAGGGGCTCGGTCACGGCGCCGGTGCCGGTCGCGGTGCCGGCTCAGGCGCGCATGTTGGCGCCGCCGTCGATCGCCCACACCTGGCCGTTGACCCATTCGGCGTCGTCGGAAAGCAAGAACGCCACGACCGCCGCCAGGTCTGCGGGACGGCCCAGCCGGGTCGTGGGGACCTCCCGCAGGAACCTCTCCTGAAGGGCGACGTCGTTCTGCTGCTCCTGCGTCTCCCCCATCACCAGGCCGGGCATGACACCGTTGCACCGGACTCCCCTGGGGCCCCAGTTCCCGGCGATGTGTCGGGTCAGAGCGTTCACGGCCGACTTCGACGCCGCGTACGCAGGACGCAGGCGATCACCTCCGCTGACCGCGGCGCCCGAGGACGTGTTGACGATGCTGCCCCCGCCGTTCGCGAGCAGGTGCGGCAGAACCGCACGGGAGGTCCGGACGAAACCGACCACATTGACGTCCAGCGTGCGGTGCCACACGTCGAGATCGGTGTCGAGCAGCGACCTGTCCCGCCCGAGGTTGCCGGGTGACAGATCGGCGCCGACGTTGAACAGGCCGTGGACGGTGCCGAACTGGGCGATCGCCATGTCGACCAGCGCCTCGGCGGAGAGCTCGTCCGCGAGGTCGAAGTGGGTGGCCACCGCCTTTCCACCGCCCTCGACGATCTTGTTGACGGTCGATGTGGCCCCCGCGATGTTGATATCGCCGACGACGACGTTGGCGCCCTCCTCGCCGAGCCTTATCGCTGCCCCCGCTCCGATTCCGGTCGCTCCGCCCGCTACTACGAACGTCTTTCCTGTCAGCCCACGCATCTCTCTGCTCCAGCACTTTACGATCACGGGAGATGTTGCCGGGGCGGGGCCTTCCGTGATCATCTCAAAGAAGGCGCGGAAGGGCCCGGGACCCCTTCATTGCTCATTTCTCTGGCATCATCGCGAGAGGATCCCACCATCCTCGGCGTGTCGCCAGGAAGACATTTCCGGTGTTCAGCCCATCCACTGCCCGCCGGCCACGTCGATGGTCTGACCGCACATGTAGTTGGCAGCCTCCGAGGCGAGGTAGGCAACCATGTTGGCGACCTCCTCCGGCAGGCAGACGCGGCCCAGCTGAACCTGGTTCTTCAGCGCGTTCGCGATGGAGGTTCGGCCGGCGATCTGGCCTTCGTTCTCCGGCGTGAAGATCATTTTTTTCATGTCGGGTTTGATCATGATTCCGGGGGCGACCCCGAGAACATTCACGCCTCGCGGCGCGAACTCGTAGGCGAGGTTGCGGGTAAACCCGATCACGCCCGCCTTGCACGAGCAGTAGACGGTCAGGCCGGGCTGCTGGACGCGCCCCCCGACCGCGCCGATGTTGATGATCCGACCGGATCCCTGGGGAACCAGGTGCTGCAGCGCCGCGTGTGCGCCATACATCATCATCGTCAGACTGCCCAGCACGGTCTGGTCGATCTCGTCCTTCGTGTGCTGCTCGAAGGCACCGCCAACCGCCATGACCGGATTGTTGATCATAATGTCGAGGCCGCCGAGCGCATCCTTGCTTTCCTGTACGGCCTGATGCACCTGATCCCAGTCCGACAGGTCTGCCCGGATCGGGACGGCTTTGACTCCCCACCGCTTCTCGATCTCCGCGGCCCGCCTCTCGACCTTCTCGAAAGTCCGGCCGATGAGGGCGACATCAGCCCCGGAGCCGGCGAGGCGATTTGCCACTGCCTGACCCAGTCCGTCACCCCCCGCCCCGGTGACGATCGCTTTCTGGCCGCTCAGGTCGAGAAGGTCGCTCACCCGCTTCTCGATGATGTGAGTGGGGAGCCGGTTCAGCCCCATTATCTCGGTCCAGTCCTGCTCATCCGTACTCACGAGAGCTCCTGTCATGTCCGACAAGGAAGGTGCGGCCAGAACGGCAGGGCACCTGTCGTGACTGCTTCGAGTGATGTTACGACCAGATTGTCAGGCCACACCAATACAAATTTCGGCGCCGAGGTATACAAGATCTATATAGCCCGGGTGTGGGTAGCATGCGGGACGTGGACACGCATCGCCTCAGGTACTTCCTCCGGGTCGCTGAGGAAGGCTCGATCAACCGGGCCGCGGCGGCGCTGGGTATCGCCCAACCGGCGCTGAGTCGTCAGATACGGCTCCTCGAGGAGGACCTCGGCATCACGCTCTTCCAACGAACAGCTCGCGGTGTGCAACTGACGGAGGAGGGGGAAAGGCTGCGCGCGACCACGGCCGCGCCGCTGCGTCAGCTCGAACTCGCCATGCGATACGCCGGTTCCCCGCTGGCGCGGATCGAGCGGGGTCTACACATCGGCCTTCCGTCGACCGCCGCCGGTATCCTGGCGGCACCGCTGCTCGAGGGTCTGAGTGCCGCATTCCCCAAGGTCGAGCTGCAGGTGAGCGTCGGGAGCACCGATGTCCTCGTCCAGGGCATGCTGAGGGGAGCGATTGACATCTCGGTCATCGGTCCGGTGCAGGACGGCAGGCTCTTCTACCGCGACCTTCTCTCCGAAGAACTCGTCGTGGTGGGAGGGAGAACGTCCGCTCTCCACCCTGGGCGCGCCATTGATTTCGCCGAGCTCGCGAACCTGCCGCTGATTCTTCCCGTCTCCCTGACCGGAATCCGGCACAGTCTCGAGAACACAGCGCTGCGGCTGAAGCTGAGGATCATTCCCAGATTCGCCACCGATTCACTGGAAGTGGCGAAGGACCTCATTCGGGCAGGTCACGGCCACAGCGTTCTGCCGCGGTCCGCCTGCGTCGCCGAATTCGAGACGGAAAGGCTGCGCCACGCGCCGCTGCGCGACCCTTCGCTGACCCAGCAGCTGGGAATCGCTGTCACGTCGCACCTCGAACTGCCGAGAGGGTTCGCCACCAGGGTCGGCCAGATCATCCGGGAGGAGGCGGAACGGCTGGTCAGGTCCGGCGTCTGGACCGCCCAGCTGGCACCGCGCCGCGAGCCGACCGAAGAGCCTCAGCAGTAGGGCGGCCGCCGAGCAAGGGGCCGAGCCGGCTCTTCCCCGCGGGGACGGTCAGGTGGCCGTCTCGGCCACGAAATCGCGTCTGAACACCGCTGCGTCGATGGCACCGGTGAGCATTCCGCCCGCCACCGCCTGGTCGGTGTAGAGGACGTTACCGGAAGCCACTGCGTTCAGTGAGCTGTTCAGCAGGATCATCGGCCACGCCTGCTCGTGCGGGGTGGCCATACGGCCCAGCGTCGGGTAGGGCAACCGGTCGAAGTACGCCTGCCCCATGTCCCGCACCGCCTCGTCCATGAATGCCGTTCTGGTCGGGCCGGGCGCGATGCAGGTCATGCGGACTCCCCGGTCCTGGCCCCATGCCACAGCCTGCCGCAGCGTCCAGACGATCAATGCCTCCTTGGACAGGGAATACCCGTCGGCGACCACTTCCATGTGCTGTTCGCACCAGGTCCGAGCCTGCACAGGGTCAGTCACCGCCAGCAGCTCGAGAATGTCCGGAAGTCGGCGCTGCCATCCCATCCCCGCGTTCGATGCCACGTTGGCGATGCCAGCGCCGTCCACCAGCGATGCCAGCACCTGCTCCGTGAGGAACCGGGTGCCGATGTAGTTCACGAGCATGCAGTGCAACGGACCGCCGATCATGTGCGGTACCCCGGCGCAGTTGAAGAGGTGGTCGATCGGCCCCACCCGCCGCAGAGCGGCCGCTGTCGCCGCAATCTGGTCGGGCTCCACGAGATCGGTGCGGTAGAAGGCGGCATGCGCGACGGCCGGCGCGCGCCGGCCCACCGCGTGCACGCGGGCGCCGAGATCACTCAGAATCTCCGCGACCGCCTTGCCCATGCCCGACGTACAGCCGGTCACCACCACTGTCCGGCCTCGGTAGCCGAGGCCATCAAGCTCGCCCACGTCCCCTCCCATGATCGTCTGACCGTCGCGTTCGCGGTGAGGCAGGTGATGGCCACGCCTCTGCGTACGTTCCGGTCACGTGCCTGTTGACACCGACGCGGTCGACGGTCCGCCTGAGCCGGCGTTGATTGAACGCATCGGCAGGCTCGGCATCGGTTGTTCCCGGACCGCGGGCCCGCCTGTCAGCGGACCGAGCCACCGCCCTCTCCGAAGTTGATGTCACCGTAGACGCCTGGTCCAGGCGAGGGCAAGGCGCGACAGCAGCCCCGGTGCCTGGCCGGCCGGCTGGTCATCCTGCGATCGGGCCGTCGAGCCGCTGGGGCGGTACACGCCCCAGCGGCCCGGACGAGGCCGATGCTCGGCAGCTCCGTGGCGCATCCGGAACCGGCCTGGTACCGTGCGGATCGTCGCTGGTGGCCCACCCCGCCGCGGCTTCCTCGGACAGTGCTGTCCTCTCGGCGCGGAGCGATGAGCTCCATGCGGCGATGAGCTCCACGCCCAGGATCTCTGCCGGTCCGCGGGCCGCGCTGTCAACGCCCGGGGCTCCATCGCACGCCCGAGACCAGGTACTTCGTTCCGGGTAGTGGTAGCCGGCCGGCAGGACTTCGAGGTCCGCCCTCCTGGCCGAAGATCGCGGCTCTGGCCGGGCTCGTCCTGATGCCCCGACCCGCCGGTTCCAGCGTCCAGCCGAGAGAAACGGCGGCGTCATCACCTGACGCGGTCGCCGCCAACCAACCCCGTCTCAGCACGCCAGGCGCAGCTGTGGCCTGGGCGCGGAGTCCCCGCGGCTTTCAACAACGCATGATCCAGACAGAATCCGAGAAAGGTCGACCATGATCCGTAGAACACGATTAGGGGCTGCTGTCGTCCTGTCCAGCGTGGTCCTCGCCCTCGGGGCCTGCGGCGGTGGTGACTCCTCGTCGTCCTCGGCGGGCCCATCGGGCGAGCCGGTGCAGGGTGGCGAGGGACGCATCCTGATGTTGAGCGACCCGCGCAGCCTGGACCCGGCGACCCTCGGCAACACCGCCCCGATCACCGCTGTCCTCGGTAACGCCCTGTACGGCACCCTGATGACCACCGACAAGACCGGCAAGGTCTCCTACACGATGGCCGAGTCGTTCGACACGACCGACAACGGCGCGACCTTCACGCTGAAGCTACGCCCGGACCTGGTGTTCTCCGACGGCAGCCCGCTCAGCGCCGAGGCGGTGAAGTTCAACTGGGACCGAACCAAGGATCCGGCTGTCGGCTCCTCCTACATGGCTGAGGCATCCATGATCGCCTCCACGGAGGTGGTCGACGACGTCACCCTCAAGGTCACGATGGCGGCTCCCGTGGCGGCCTACGCCCAGGCGGTCCTCAACTCGTCGTTGAACTGGATCGCTTCGCCGGAGGCCCTGCGCGGGGGAACACAGGGCTTCGACGCTCGTCCGATCGGTGCCGGCCCGTTCACGTTGCAGAACTGGACCCGCCAGGCCGACATCCGACTGGTGAAGAACCCGCGTTACTGGGATGCGCCCAAGCCGTACCTGGACAGGCTCACCATCCGTTCCGCACTCGACAGCAGCCAGCGCTACAACACGATTGTCAGTGGTGGTGCCGACGTCGCGGTGGAGGCCGACTGGGTCAACCTCGACAAGGCCACCCAGGCCGGCCTGCCCACCGACCTCCTGCCGCTCAACGGCGGAAACTTCATGACGCTCAACGCGCGGCGGGCACCGTTCGACGACGTCCGCGCCCGGCAGGCCGTCTCCGCCGCGATCGATCTGGACGTGTTCAACCTCGCCGCCTTCAACGGCACCGCGGAAGAGCTTCCCGAGAAGCTCTTCAACGAAGCCTCTTCGTTCTACGCGGACATTCCGCTGCACACGGCGGACAAGGCGAGGGCCCAGGAGCTCTTCGACGAGCTCGCCGCCGAGGGCAAGCCGGTGACCTTCACCTTCTCCACCTTCCCCACCAGTCAGGGGCGGGTGATGGCGGAGAACGTCCAGACCCAGCTCAGCGGCTTCCGCAACGTCAAGGCCGAGGTGAAGGTCATCGACTTCTCCCAGGTCGCCGCGATACGCACGACCTATGACTTCGACGCGGTCATCTCCTCGGCGTTCTTCCAGGACCCCGAGCCACGGCTGTGGACGGCCTTCCACCAGGACTCCTCGGCGAACCTGTCCGGGGTGAAGGACGCCGAGCTCAGCGAGGCCTTGCAGGCTGGCCGGACGGAGAGCACCGTCGAGGCGCGTAGGTCTGCCTACGAGACCGTGCAGAAGCGACTGGAGGAACTGGTTCCGGTGGTCTTTCTGGCGCGGACCGCCTCTGGGGTCATCGCAGGGAAGAACGTCGGCGGAATCACCCAGTACGGTTCCGGCTCGCTGCAGCCCGAAGAGCTCTGGATCGGAAATTAGCCACCGTTCTTGAGGGCCCGCTGGGGGAACGCCGCATTCCGGATCGAACCGGGATGCGGTGTGCCCTCCTCCTCGTGGGGCTCGACTTTTCCTCGGGAGCGAGAACGGGCGACACGGGGAATCGAGGGCCGCGCGGAGGACGACGAAGGTTTCAGACAGTGATCTCAAGCTCAAGCTCAAGCTCAAGCTCGAGGTGGAGGTGGAGGTGGAGGTGGTTCGCGTTCTACAGGGGGGCGGACCAGTGCAGGTGCGTCCCGCCGCCGGGTGGGGTGGAGATGGTGTAGCTGCCGCCGACGATCTCGGCGCGGGTGCGCAGGTTGTCGAGCCCGCTGCGGCGGGTCGAGTCCCCGATGCCGACGCCGTCGTCCACCGCGTCGAGGGTGACCGCGTCGCCGTCGACGGCGAGCCGTAGCTCCGCGGTGCCGGCCCGGGCATGGCGGGCGGTGTTGGTGAGGGCCTCACGGGCGACCGCGAGGAGATGGTCGGCGAGCCGGTCGTCCACGACGGAGTCGAGCGGGCCGCTCAGCGTGATCGTCGGCGCGAAGCCGAGCGCGGGCCGGATGTCCTCGGAGATCTCCTCCAGCGCCGTGCGCAGCCGCGCGGCGCGCGTCGGGTGGGCGCTGCGCAGCTCGAAGATGGTGCGGCGGATGTCCTTGATGGTGGCGTCGATGTCCTCGATGTAGCTGGTGATGCGGTCGCTGTTGGACGGGTTCTCGTACTGCGCCAGGTCCTGCATGCCGAGCGCGACGGCGAACAGCCGCTGGATGACGTGGTCGTGCAGGTCCCGGGCGATCCGCCCGCGGTCGGCGAGGACGAGCAGGCGCTCCTGGTCCGCCTTGGCGTGGGCGAGCTCCAGGGCGATGGCGATGTGGCCGGCGAAGCTGGTGGCCAGGGTCAGGTCGGTCTCGGTGAACGCGGGCGAGCCGTGGTCGCGCCCGACGAGCAGCGCCCCGTCACACTGGTCGATGCCGGCGACGAGCGGCACGACCATGAGCGGTCCGGTGTGCTCGGTGCGTTCGTCGGGCAGGGCGTCGAGCTGGGCGTTGTCGACCCGCAGCGCCTGGCGTTCGGTGAGCACGCGGCCCGTCAGCGTGTGCTCCAGCGGGATCCGTCGCCCCGCCCGGCTCACAGCCTCCTCGCCGCTCTGGTCCGACCCGTCCCGCGCCGGCCTCCGGCCGGTGGGCGGCGCGGTCACGGCGATGGCGACCCGGGCCTGGTCGCCCGCGGGCTCCTCCGCCCGCAGCGCCAGGGCGACGAACGTGGCGTCGGTGATCTCGAGCACGCGCTGTGCCAGTCGCTGGAGCGCGTCTGGGTCCCCGGCCATGAACAGCCGGGTGATCTCGGCGGAGGCCGTCATCCACAGGTGCCGCTGCTGGGACTCGTGGTACAGCCGCGCGTTCTCGATGGCGACCCCGGCGTTCGCCGCCAGGGCCAGGGCCAGCTCCTCGTCCTCGGCGGTGAACGGCGCGCCGTCGTGCTTGTCGGTCAGGTAGAGGTTGCCGAACACCTCGGCCCGGACCATGATCGGTACGCCGAGGAACGTGCGCATCGGCGGGTGCCCCGGCGGGAACCCGTAGGCGCTCGGGTCCTCGGCGATGTCGTCGACGCGGCGCGGGCGCTGGTCGTCGATCAGCAGGCCGAGGATGCCCTGGCCGGTCGGCAGGTACCTGATCCGCGCGACATCGGCGTCGGACATCCCGACGTGGACGAACTCCTCCAGCGTCCGGTCGGGGGCGACCACACCGAGTGCGCCGTAGCGCGCGCCGAGCAGGTCGGTCGCGGCCTCGACGATGTGCCGGAGCAGCACGGGGAGCCGCAGGTCCGTGGCGATGATCCGGTTGGCCTGCAGCAGGCCGCGCAGGCGACTCTGGGTCGCCAGGACGTCCTGCGCGCGTTCGACGAGCTGGGTCAGCAGGTCGTCGAGTTCCAACCGGGCCACGGTGGGAAACATCAGCCCGTCGCCGGGGGGCGCGGGTATGGCGGCCCGCGCCGCGGCCGCGGCCGTGAGTGGGCCCGGGACCGGGTGGGCGGCCGGTGCGGCGGCAGGGTGGGTGGCCTCCGGCGCCGGCCGGGCGGCCGGCGGTTCACCGTGCCGCCCGCCGTGCCGCCCGGTGGATGTCGGTCGGCGTGGGTCCGTGTTCAAGGGTCTTCGCCTCCGGCCACGGGTCGGTGTGGAAGGGGTGTTCGGGCCCGGTCGGCGTCGACCAGGCGACGGGGGAACCGGCGTCGCTCTCGGCGCGGGCGAGGCTCCCCGCCGCCGGTCCCGGGGGCGCGCAGCGAAGCTGGACGAGATCGGTGAAGGTCGCACGGGCGAGGGCGGCAGCCTCCTGCCGGTCCTGGCGCCGGGTCCAGGAGGCGTCGAGGACGACGGTCTCACCGCGCTCGACGGCGGTTCTGGCCCGGCGCAGCAACTCGTCCCGCACCGCTGCGGCCACGTCCGTCCGCCTGTCCGCCCGTCCGTCGACCCGTCCGTCCGGATGGCCGTCCAGGTGGCTGTCCGGGTGGCCGTCGCCACGGGGCAGGCGGCCCAGCTCGCGTTCGACGGAGCTGGCGCGCAGCAGCGTCCAGCCCTCGCTTTCGGCGAGACGGCCGGCGACCGCCGAGCGCCCTGTCTCCGGGCCGCCGCCGACGAGGACGAGCCGGGTCCGGCCGCGCCGCAGGCTGGCGAGCGCGAGCGAGGCGAGAGCCCTGGCCTCGGCCGCGGCCGAGGCCCAGCCCTGCGCGTACTGGGTGCAGGCGATCCGGCACATCGTGAAGGCCCGGTAGGCGATGTAGAGGTTCTCCAGGGAGAGCGGGTGGGTCACGGCCGTGTAGGCCCGGTACTGGTCGAGCAGGAAGCGGCTGAGGTCCGGGCGGCCGAGGCGCTCCAGGTCCATGGCGAGGAAGGCGATGTCGGACAGGACGTCGCCGACCCGCAGCCGCTGGTCGAACTCCAGGCAGTCCAGGATGCGCGGGCCGTCGTCGAGGCAGTAGATGTCGTCGGCCAGTAGATCGCCGTGGCCGTCACGGATGCGTCCGTCACGTTGCCTCTCGTGCAGCAGGGGACCGCGGCCGTCGAGGTAGCGGTGGGCGAGGTGGCGGATGGCGTCGATGGTGTTCGTGTCGAGCACCGGCCCGAGGAACGGCTCGATGCTGTCGAGGACCTCCGCCCACAGCCAGCGCAGGTTCGCCGGGGAACCAGCCTCGGTGATCCGCTCCGAGGTGGCGCAGCGGGCGTGGAAGTCGGCCAGCAGCCGGGCGACGGCGCGCAGCGGGCCGGTCACGTCGCTGCCGGCGGCGAGGAGCGACGACAGCCTGCGGTCGGCCGGCAGGCGCCGCATCACGACCATGTGGTCGAGCAGCACCCCGTCCGGGCCCTGGATGTCGGCGACGCCCAGGTAGACGTCCGGGGCGAGGCGCCGGTTGAGGTTGACTTCGGCCTGGCAGGCGGCGAGACGTGCCTCACGGGTACGGAAATCCAGGAACCCGAGGTCGGCGGTCTTCTTTATCTTGTAGACCCGGTCGCCGAGGAACACGAGCACGGACGTCAGCGTCTCGGAGAGCGCGGCGGGCAGGCCCGGCATGGCGCCGAGACCTGGCCCGGTGCCTGCGGGGACCGTGATGCCGGTCGTCGCCATACGCATGGAATGAGACTGCCGGTCAACCCCCGGAGATCACAGCGTGCGTGAGTCGGGCTACCGGCGTCCGAAAGTCGCACCCTCAGGGGCGGAAGGTCACCTGGGCGGGCGGCGGCCGCGTTCGGTGTGATGCGCCTGACGCCACCCGGCCCGTCCAGGTCAGCGCGCTGGACGGGCCGGGGACACGCTTTCGCCTGACCGTCGGCCGGGAATCCGTGCCCCGGCCGGCGGCCCGCGGCGCGGGTCTTTGGTCCCGAATGCGTCGCCGGTCCCGAATGTGCCGCCGCCGCGGGGGACTACCCCGACAGCCCGATCGGCAGCTGACTCATCGCCCGCACCCAGGCGCTGGTCCGGTAGGAGGGCTCGTCGAGCAGAGTGATCCGCCCGGCCCGGGCGAGCAGGGCACGGAACGCGATCACCCCCTCCGCGCGGGCCAGCGGGGCACCGAGGCAGTAATGCACACCCAGGCCCAGCCCGAGATGGCGGGGGACGTCCGTGGAATCCGCGTACCGCGCGACATCGAACCGGTCGGGTTCACGGTAGGCGCCGGGATCGCGGTTCGCCGCCGCGAGGAGCAGCACCACGCCGTCTCCCCGCCTGAACGGGCGCCCGTTAACCTCGGTGTCCCGCAGCGCCGTGCGTACGGTGAAGGGGAACGTCGGGTCATACCGGAGCATTTCCTCTACCGCGGCCGGAACGAGATCGGGGTCCGCGCGTAGCCTGGCCAGTTGGTCCGGATTCCGTAGAAGCGCGACCGTACCGCTGCCGATCAGGTTCACAGTTGTTTCGAAACCGGCCACGAGCAGCAGGACGCACAGGTCGAGTATTTCCTGCTCGGGGAGATCGTCGCTGTCCCGCGCGGCGGCGACGAGCTGGCTCAGCAGGTCGTGGCGTGGTCTCGCCCGGACCTCGGCGACCAGTTCCCGGAAATAGTCGTGGATGGCGTTCGTGGCCTCCGTGCGGGCGCGCAGGTCCTCCGGCGTCAGCGTCATGTCGGGTGCCAGGCCGCGCACCATCGGGACGATCCACTCGCTGAAGACGGGCTCGTCCTGCGCCGGGACGCCCAGCAGGCGGCAGATGACGAACAGTGGCAGTGGGCGGGCGAAGGCCTCGATCAGGTCGACCTCGGCGGCCGCGAGAGCGGCGTCGAGCAGCGTGTCGACCAAAGAGGTGATCTCCTCGGTCAGGGTCGCGACGACGCCCGGGGTGAACGCCCGGCTCACCAGGCCGCGCAGGCGGGTGTGCTCCGGTGGGTCCTTCCGCAGCAGCGACTTCAGCCCGCTGTCCGTCGAGCCGGGCGCGCGGTGCGCGTCGGCATGGATCCCCGCCGAGTAGCCGCTGCCGAAAGAGGGGCTCTGAAAGGTGGCGGAACAGTCGGCATAGCCGGTGACCATGGTGGTGACCCAGCCCCCGACGTCACACCGGATGAATGCTCCGCTCTCCTGTATCGACCGGTAGGTGGGGTACGGGTCGGGCCGGCTCACCGCCTCGAGAGCCGTCAGTATCGCCGGCGGCTGCCCGGCTTTCTGTGCTGGCGTCGCCGCATTCTCCATCGCGAACTCCTCCGAGCAGTGGGCCAGCCGGTCCGGCGGGAACGAATTCCTCCCACCGCCTTTCCCGGTGCGCGGCTGCGACCTCGCGCGGTGCGTTCTCCCCATCTTCGAGAATGATCGGCGGAAACGTCAACCGCCATTTCTGTCTTCTATCGGGTGATTAAGAGTGGTGCTTCCCGCGGTCACCGCGGCATCGGCCGGCCATCGGTGATCGTCGTCGGGAACGACATGATCTCCGCCGGGGGGCGGACCGATCCTCCTCGGCTGCGGCCGAGAACTCCGGGCAGGAGGACCCGGCGAGAGTGTCCGTGCCCTGACCAAGGCCGCCATACCGTCACACGATGGCGGTGTCACGGTATGGCGAACCCCTCGAGCTGGATGTCGGCGGGCGGGCGGTGCGGGTCAGCAACCCCGAGCGGGTCTACTTTCCCGAGGCGGGCGTCACCAAGATCAATCTTGTCCGCTATTACCTCGCGGTCGCCGACGGCGCGGTCCGCGCCCTGCGGGCACGACCGACCACCCTGGAACGCTGGCCCGACGGCGTGGTCGAGGGAGCCCAGCCGACCCAGCGCGACGGGACACCGAGTGACGCCTTCTAGCAGAAGCGGGTGCCCAGGAACGCTCCGGACTATGTGCAGACAGCACGGATCACCTTCCCCAGCGGCCGGACCGCGAACGAGATCTGCGTGACCGAGGCGGCGGTCGTCGCCGCCGAGGCCCGCGTGCTGCTCGGCGAGCTGGGCTGGATCGGCTGGCCGAAGACGAGCGGCGGCCGCGGCCTGCACATCTACGTCCGCATCGAGCCGCGGTGGACGTTCACCCAGGTCCGTCACGCCGCCATCGCGTTCGCCCGTGAGCTGGAGCGCCGGTCTCCACCCCGGTGCGCTGGGACGAGCTTCCCGACGTCGAGCCCCGCGATTTCACGGTCCGCTCCGTGCCGGAGCGGTTCGAACGCCTCGGCGACCTGTGGGCCGGCATCGACGACACCCACCATGATCTCGGCCCGCTGCTGCAGTGGTGGGAGCGGGACGTCGCCGAGCACGGTCTGGCCGATCTGCCCTACCCGCCCGACCATCCGAAGATGGCCGGCGAGCCGCGCCGGGTACAGCCCAGCCGCGCGAAGAAGACCACCTGAAGCCCACCGAATGTCTCGGGGGACGCCCGTAACCGCCTGGCCGCCGGCTGGTCGCGTACGCTGATCCACATACCCGAGGTCCCGTTCCGGTTGCCGTCGGTCAGGGGGGAGTCGGCGCGGTGTGGATTGTTCTACTGGACCATTCGGCGTCCATGTCGCGGCCGTTCGGCAGCGATTCCGCGCACACCCGCTTCGGCCGCCGTCGAGGCGACCGCACGGGTGCGGGAACGCGGTCATTCCCGAACCTCGGTGGTCTTCGGCACCGGCGTTCCGCGGATGGCCGCACACCGGCCGACTCACGTTCCGGGCCTCGCTCGGGCCCGCGTTCCGGTCCACATCTTTCCGACGAGGGGAAGAGCGCTGACGGCAGCCGGCCCGGAGCCGGCTCGACACAGCACGGAGAGTCCGGGCGCGGCAAACTCGACGTCACGGTGGAGAGCGTCTCCCACGCGCTTGCCGAGCTGCCGCCGGCCATGCCCACCGTCCTGGTCGGCTTCACCGACTCCGCGGATGTCGTCTACGAGGGTCGTGCCGGCGACCGCGCCACCTTCGAACGGACGCTGCGTACCGTCGCCCCGACCGGCGACAGCGGCGGCGCGGACGTCGCCTCCGCCCTGGAACGTGCCCGGCTGCACCTCGCCGGCCTGCCCGAACAGCCGCCCTTCGCCCGCCTGCTGCTCGTCACCGACGACCTCACCGCTCCTGGCGACCTGCTCCAGGCCGCCTATGACTGCGCGCACTCGGGGATCACGGTCGACGTCGTCGTGCTCGACACGTCCCCGCGCGCCGGCGAGCTCGCCGAGGTGATCGTCGGTGTCACCGGCGGGAGCTGGGAAGCCGCCCCGGGCGAAGGCGATCTCGGCCGGGCGATCTCCGCCGCCGGCCGCCGTGCCGCGCTGCAGTCGCTGGAGGCGGGCGCCCGTCCGGTGGAGGTCGGGCCTGCGTCCGCCGAGTCGGTGGCGGCCGAGCCTGCGCCTGCCGAGCCCGCGCCTGCCGAGCCCGCGGACGCACCCGCCGGTGAGGCCGTGCGAGCCGAGGCGGAGGAGTCCGCGGGCGCGCAGCCGGGAGCGGGTGGGGCGGCAGGCCGCGGGCCCGACGCTCCGGAGCAGGCCACCGCGGCTCCGGGAGGCGCGGGAGACGCCGGCGGGGAGGGCGCGGGCGGGGAGGGCGCGGGCGGGGAGGAGCCGCCGGGGCGCCGGCGCCCGGCCCCGCGCCGGGTGGACGTCACCTTCCCGGTGTTCACCCTCGTCCCGACGGTCGCGAACGGCAACGTCGAGCGCATCGGGGAGTCGCTGCGCACGATCGTCCCGTTCCTGGAGGATCTCACCGGCCTGCGCTACTACCCGCCGCCGACCTACGTCACCGACGACACGACGGTCACCCATCTGCGCCGCACCTGCGAGCCGGACGCGCGGTTCACCACCGAGGACCACACCGGCGACGTTCCGTCCGGCGCGCTCGCCGCCGACGAGGAGGCAGCGGTCGACCGGGTCCGCGCGCTGCTGGTGACGTTCACCGAGCATGTGCTCGACGTCGGTCCCGACACCGACCTGGTCCACGTCCGGCGCGAGGCGCTGGGCGGCTTCGCCGGCAACGTCCGCCGCTACCTGGCGGGGCGTCCCACCTCCCTGGACGAGGACAGCGGCGCGGGGCCGTCCTTCCCCGAGCCACCGATGATCTGGCGCCAGCGGTGCGCGGAGGACTTCCCGAGCTTCGCCGGCCTCTACTGCGAGCTGGTGACCCGCTACACCGACCGGCACATCCGCGCCCACTCCCGCAACCGCATCGACCCCGAGGTGCGCGCACGGCTGGTGACCGAGCTCGGGCCGCGCGCCGCCGCGGCGATCGAGCGGTCGGTGGGCGGGGTGGTCGCCGACCCGCCGATCGACCAGGACTTCCGCCTGCGCCTCGGTGCCGCGCTCGACGACCTGCGCACCATGGTCGACGCCCGCGACCCGGTCGCCTCCGAGTTCCTGCGCTCCGGTGCGAACGTGTTCGGTGTCTTCCGGTACTCCGGCGGCGCGGGGCGCTTCGGGCGGTCCGGCATGCTGGTGCCGACGTCCGCGCCGGCTGTGCTCATGGGGGCGGGCGCGCTCGGCAAGGTGGCCGCGGCGCTGCGCGGTGACGCGGTCCTCGACGAGCCGACCTGGGAACGGGCCGCGGCGTTCTGTGAGCTGGCGCTCGTGCACGAGCACACCCACGCCGCCATCGCGACCGGCCTGGACGAGCACGGTGCCCGCGCGGCCGCCGCCGGGACGTCCGCCTGGGCCGCGGGCACCCGGCTCAACGAGGCGCTGGCCGCCTGGGCGCAGGCGCACTTCTACCGCGACAACCCGCGGATGGCGCAGGAGTGCACCCACTACATCCGGTCCGGAAGCCACCGGACCTGGCCCTACCGGGGCGCCGACATCCTGGAGCGGCTGTACCAGGACGGCGGCATCGAACCGGTGCGGCGGTTCATCCGGCTGCTGCGGGTCACACCCGAGACCGCCCAGGCGGAGTTCGACCTGCTCCCGGCCCGCTGACCTCACGCGACCTCACGCGAGCGGGCCGGGGCCGCGGCGCTCAGCGCCGCGGGCTCACCCCCCAGGAACCTCCGAACGACTCGCCCGGATCCAGGACGCGCAGCCCGGCGCCGCTGTTGAACGCGTTCGCCGGGCAGGTCAGCGGCTCCACCGCGATGCTGCGCCGCCGCTCACCGGGCGCGAACGTGTCTCCGGTGAACAGCTGCACACAGGGCCAGGTCTCGTCCTGCCAGATGGCGAGACCACCGCCCGCGGAGGTCAGCGTGACGGTCGCCCGCCCGGCGTCGTCGCGGGCGAGATCGGTGAAGCAGGTGTCGAGGACGAGATCCCCGAGGCGCCGCGGCTCGCGCAGGTCGAACGGGCCGTCGGCGACGTGCTCCGCACCGGTGGGGATGAGGCGGTCGTTGACCAGCAGCCGGGTCCTCGCCGGCACCGTCACGGTGATGTCGTCCGCTTGGACCAGGGCACCGTCCGCCCCGGGCAGCACGAAGTAGGGGTGGGCACCCATGCCGACCGGCGCCGGGGCCGCGCCCAGGTTCGTCGCGGTCACGGTGACGGTCAGCCCGCCGTCGTCCAGCCGGTACAGGGCGGTGAACCCCACGGTGAACGGGTAGCCCGACTGGGCGTGCAGGACGACCCGGGCCCGCGCCGCTGCCTCGTCGAGGCGTTCGAGGTCCCAGGCCAGCCAGCGGGTCAGGCCGTGGCTCGCGTTGCCGAGCGCGACCTCGTTCACGGGCAGCTGATGCCCGGCCCCGCCGAAGGTGTAGCGGCCCCCGTCCACGCGGTTCGGCCAGGGCAGCAGCAGCTGGCCGCGGCCCCTGGTCGCCATCGCGTCGGCCGGGTAGCCGTCGAGCACGGCGACCCCGTGGGCGCGGTACTCGCGCAGTCCGGCACCCACCTCGGTGATCACCGCGCTGCTCTCGCCGTGCACCAGCTCGAGCTGTCGCCCCGACGGCGCGCTCGTCCCCATCGCCTGGCCTCCGTCCTCGTGCCGCGGGATGCGGCCCGCCCGCCGTCGCGGCGGACCCGTTCATCATCGCCGCCGCGCCGGCCCGCCCGGCGCGCGGCCCGCCCGGCGCGGCGTCCCCACCCACCTCGGGCCGGCACCTTCCGCCCCGGGCCGCGGCACCTCCCACCGCCGGCGGGGAACTTTCGACGGCCGGGCGTCCGATAGCGGGGGCCGCGTGGTGGTGGGAAACCCCGAATCCTCGCTGGCGGTGGGGTTTGTCACGGCGGTCGGCACCTGCCGGCCGCGTGACGGCCGGGCCGCCGAGAAAACGGGTGCCGTCATACGCCACTGCCGCCATCGACCCCTGGATCCGTCCGCGAGAAAGGCATCTTCGTGGGGTCTGCCATTGCGCTGCGTGGCGGCCGAAGGCGGGCCTTCCCAGCCCCGGAACTATGGAGCATACGGACCATTGCTACCGACCCCACCAACGGCGGAATAGGGGGCAATTTCCCGTTCTAGGGTGTTCGAATGACCGACAGGCCCGAGAAACTCACCGGAGTCGTGGGGCTTCTCGCGCGTTGCTGCGCACGCTATCGCTGGCTGGTTCTGGCGGCGTGGCTGGTGGCGTTCGTGCCCGCGGTCCAGTACATCCGGGAGGGCGGCGCCCGGTACGCCCAGCAGGTCGCCCCGACCGGTTCCGAGGCGGCGCGCGCCATGGACGGCGTCGCCCGGTCCTCGCCGAACGCACAGCTGCCGGACGTCGAGACCATCGTGGTACGGGCCCGGCTCGGGACGGTCGACGCCGGCCGGGCCCGCGAGCGGATCACCGCTCTGGTCGCCGAGGCGGGCCGGCTTCCCGGCGTCGTCCTCGTCGCCGACCCCGCCGGGCCGATCGGTGCCGCCACCGCCGGCATCGACCCGGTCAGCGCCGACCGCAGGACCGCGCTCGTCTCCGTGCTCATGGACGACGACGCGCTCACCCCGGACCTCGACGACGTCCGCCAGCTCCTGGCGACGGCCCGTGCCTACGACGGGCCGGAGATCCAGGTCGAGCTGTCCGGTCCCGGCGTGACCATGATCGAGTCCTCGGATCTCCAGCCCGCGCCGCTGGCCGTCGCCGCCTTCGCCGTGATCGTGCTGCTGGGGGTGACCCTCCGCTCGCGGCTGGCTGTCCTGGTGTGCGTGCTGCCCGCCGCGGTCAGCGCGCTGCTGGCCGTCGCGCTCACCGCCCGGCTCTCGCATGTCACCCAGCTGACCCCGTTCGCCCCGGTCACAGCCGCCGTTCTCGCCTTCGGGACCTGCCTGGGCGGTGCGATCGTCGCCGTGCACCGGGCCCAGTCGGCGCTGTTGAGCGGCAGGAACCGGGCTCAGGCCGCGGCGGTCGCGACCACCCGCTCCGGTGCCGCGGTCGTCGTCGGCGGGTTCGGCTTCTGTCTCGCGATGCTCGCCCTCGCGGCCCTGCGCCCCAGCCCGTTCGGCGGTCTGGCGCTCGCCGCCGCGGGAGGCACGGCCCTGGCCGTGCTCACCCTGCTCACCCTGCTTCCCGCGCTGCTCGCGACGGGCGGCGCCCGGCTGCTCGGCTGGGCCGAACGGCACTACCTGGCCATGGCCGGCGCCGGGCTCGCCCGGCGGCCCGGCCTGCGGTCCTGGTGGGCGGCGCAGGTCGGCCGCTACCCGGCCTTCATCGTCGTCGCGGCGGGCGTCCTGCTCATGACGCTGGGCAACCAGACGTCCGGCCTGCGGATCGGTGGCGGTGACTCGGGTACCGACCCCACCTCGATGACCACCCGGCGCGCCTACGACCTGGCGAGCGAAGGCTTCTTCGCCGGCATCAACGGCCCGATCCTCGTCACCGTGGACAGGGGGCAGCCCCGCGACCCCACCGAACGGACCACCGAACCGCGCACCGTCGCCGCGGTGCTCCGCGGTGTGCCGGGCGTGCGGACGTCGGAGGTCTCCCTGGACGACCCGACACGCGGACCGGCGGTCATCCGGGTGCTGCCCGCCGACGGCCCCCGCACCACCCAGACCAGCGACCTGGTCCGACAGTTGCGGGACGAGGTGCTGCCCGCCGCGCTGCGCGGCACCGTCACGACCGCCGCGGTCGGTGGCCCGACCGCCATGTTCGACGACGCCGCGGACGAGTTCCGGTCCACCCTGCCGCTGTTCCTCGCCATCGTCCTGCTCACGATCGGGCTGGTGGTGTACGCCGTGGCGGGCTCGCCGGTGCTCGCCGTCGTGCTCGGCGCGGCCGGCGTGCTGAGCGTCCTCGCCTCCGCCGGCCTGCTGCGGGTCCTGTTCCAGGACCCCGACCTGGCCCGGCGGCTGGGGGTGATGACCAGCCCCGTCGAGCCGTTCGTCCTCGTCCCGGTCATGATCTCGGTGTTCGGGCTCGGGCCGGCGATGAACCTCATCCTGCTCATGCGGCTGCGTGAGGGCGGCTCCGCGGATCCGCCCGCGAAGACCGGCGCCGGGGACGGGGGAGCGTTTCGGCGTGCCGCCCGGCTGGTCGCCCGCCGCCGGGACGGCGCCCGGCCCGACCCGATCCGCGACGGCCGCGACGCCGTTCGCCGCGGGCACGCCGACCTCGGCCACGTCGTCCTGACCATGAACTTCGTGATGGTCTTCGTGTTCCTCGCCGTCGTCGCGCAGCCACCCCGCACCCTGAAGATGCTCGGCTTCGGCCTGGCGATCGGCCTGGCGGTGGACGCAGTCCTGGTGCGCGCGGCGATTCTGCCCGCCTCCGTCCACCTCGGCCAGCGCTGGCAGGCGGAGCGCACCACCCGTCGCGGGCAGGGCGCGTCAGGGGCCCCTGCCGGTAAGGGAAAGGGGACCACCGCCGGGTCCGGGGCCGGGTCCGGGGCCGGCGGGTCGGCCGCCTCCGGTGGTTCCGCCGCCTCGGGCGGCTCGGACGGCGGGCGCGTCGCCGGCGGATCCGGAGCGCCGCTCGTCCGTTGAAATCCTTTCCGGAGATGTCGCCGCGTGATCCGGGAGAAAGCTCGTCCCGCATTGTTCTCCCGGATCTCGCGCATTGTTCCGGGTCGGCGATCTCGCTGGACCTCGGTAATGCTCCTCCCGTACTCGTCGTCCTATGGGAGAGGAATCACCGGTGGCCGCGAAGGATCAGGACAAGATAAAGAAGGCGATAGCGGACCCTACTTCACCGGGACCACGCTGTTCACGCAGGCCGGCGGGCGCAACCAGCTCGTCGCCGACCTGCGCGGCGTCCTCGGCGAGCGCAGGGTCACCACCGACAACCTCCCCGAGATCGACGGCGCGCCCGGCGGCACGCTCGACTCCTTCGGCATCCTCGCGGACGCCCTCAAGGACGCCTGCGCCCGGCCCCGGCCACGAACTCATTGACCGACATGCCGGCACAAGACTGGACGGACGCCCCCGTCGACGGCATCGTTGCCCGCGGTTGCTCCGCGACGACGGCCGTCACGAAGGTGGGTCAGTGCAGAACCGGGGGTCAGAGCAGAACCGGACCGAGGCGCGCCTCGACCTCATCCGAGGCTCCGCCGCCCGCCGGCGCCACGACGCGCGCACCATCGCGGCACTGACCCGTAACCCAGGGTGCAACCGGCGGGCCGTCCTCGACGCCGCCGGGGTGGACAAGGACGGCCTGTCCCGCCACATCGGCTTCGCGGCCCCTTTCGGCCAGTCCCAGTTCGCGATCATCCGCGGCAACGCCTTCGAGGCCCGGGTCAGGAACGACGGTGGCACCGATCTGCTCCGTCTCCTGGCGGACTGCCTGGGGTTCGATCCCGGCCCCGAGGGTTCCCCCGGTGTCACCGTCGTCGACCTCGGCGCGTCCGCCGAGCAGGGCGGGGGGGTCCGCCCGGCCGCGGAGAACCTCGCGGACCGGCTGGACCGGACGGTCGCCGCGCTGCGCCCGGACCCGCACGGGATCGTTCTCGTCGCCCATCCGCTGCTGGCGCTGCCCGTCGGCGGGCAGGACGTCCACCTGGAACCGGACCTGCTGGTGATCCGCCCCGACGGGCAGTTCCACATCGTCGAGATCAAGTCGTTCCCGGTCGTCGACGGGCAGGCCGACGGGGAGAAGGTCGCGGCCGCCGCGGTCCAGGCCGCCGTCTACGTGCTGGCACTGCGCCGGATGCTGCGCGCTCGCGAGGTCGTCCCGACCGTGCCGATGATGCCGGTCGTCCCGCCGGCCACCGTCTCCCACGATGTGGTCCTCGTGTGCCCCCGCGACTTCTCCAACGCGCCCCTGGCGACCAGGGTCGACGTCCGGCGGCAGCTGCTCGGACTCGAGCATCAGCTCACCCGGCTGGCCACCATCGAGGCTCTGCTCGACGACCTGCCCGCCGGCCTGACCTTCGACCTCGCCGCCGGCCCGGACGGTGCGCCGACCCGGCCCGCCACCGAGCTCACCGCGGGACTCGACCTGCTCGACGCCCGCTACACACCGGACTGCCTGTCCACCTGCGAGCTCGCGTTCCGCTGCCGGCACGAGGCCGCCGGCCGCACGGCCGCCCTCGGCGCGAGCGTGCGCGAGGACCTCGGTGGCATCGACACCGTCACCGAGGCGCTCGGCCTCGCCCACGGCACCCGCGCGCCGGCCGAGGACCAGGCCGAAGCCGCCGAACGCCTGCGGATCACCGCCAGGATGTACGCCGAGGCGCTGGCCGGCGCGCCCCTGCCGCTCGGCGGTGCCGACGGGTGAGCGCGATCAGCTCGTACGCCCGCGCGCTCGCCGCCGCCACCGGGACGGCCGCGCCGATCGCCACCGTGCGTCATGTGCACCTGTCCGAGCGTCCGCTCGTCCTCGTCCCGCTGACGCTGGCCGGTGAGGCGAACGCCCCGCTCGCCGCGCTCGTCGGGACCCGCCAGGCCGACCCGACCCTCCTCGTCGTGCCCCAGCCGCGCAACCGCGACCTGCGCTTCGCCTTCGCGGCCGACCTCGCCGAGATCGTCCTGCCGCACGTCCTCGGCTTCGCCGCCGACGCCGAGGAGCTCGCGAACGGGCCGCGGGCCCACGACGCCCCCCAGCTGATCCTGCCCAACCCGGCGGGCCTCGCCTTCCTGCGGCTGTTCGGTCGTTCCACCCGCTTCCGTGCCACCGACGGTGACTACGCCGTCCCGCCGAGCGTTCCCCTGCTCGGGCGGTGGCTCACCTTCTTCGCCGAGCGGGCGGAGATCCCCGGCTCCTCGCTGGCCCGGGCCGTCACCGACCTGCTCTCCCTGCACTGGGCGACCGGGCAGAGCGCCCTCGAGGACGCGAACCTCGCCGCCGCCATGGGCTGGATCGACCCGCCTCCCGGCCGGGACGGTCCGACGTCCGCCCGCCTCGCCGAGGACCCGGCGCACAGCCCGCCGGCGGGCCCCACCACCGACCCCGGCTTCGACAACGACATCCTCGCCCCCGCGATCGCCGCCTACGACGCGGTGACCGATCCCGCCGCGCTGCCGACGGTGCTGGCACGTCTGCGGGACGTCCTGCGCGGCCAGCTCCAGCCGACCTGGGACCTGGTCTGGCGCGCCCTCGACCTGCTCCGCCAGCTACCGCCCGGCGCGTCGGTCGCCGGCCGCTGGGAGACCGACCGCGCCCGCTACACGGGATTCCACACCTACATGGCCGAGGAGGGCCTGCCGCAGGCCCGCCTCGACGGCGCGGTCGCGGCCGCGCGGCGGCTGAACCGCATCGAAGCGGCCCAGTCCGCCTACGACGCCGAACGCGCCTTCGACGACCCGCTGGTCATGGCCGACCATCGGGTCACCGGCGAGGCCTTCCAGGGCACCGTTCTCGCCGTCGACCGCGACCGGCGTGTCCCCAACGGCCGGGGCAAGGGCCGGCTCGTCACCCGCCCCCTGCTCACCGTGCGGACGGAGGACCCGGTCCGCCTCGCCCTCGGTACCCGCGTCGTCGCCAGCAGCCGGCGGAAGCAGGAATGCCTCATCGTCGCGATTGATTCCCCTGGGGATGGCGGCGACACTGTCGCGGACATCGGCACCGGCGCGGACGGCGGCCGGGGCGCCACGGGCGCGATTCTGATCACTCTGGAGGCGCAGAGCGGAATGGGCCGGTCCGCGGCTCCCGCCCCGGGCTCGGTTCCGGAGGCGGGTGAGACCCTCTGCTACAGCGCGGTCCTCGCCGACGGAGTCCGCTCCGTCGCCATGCCGGACGCCGCGGACACCCCGTGGACGCACGGCGGTCCGCCCGAGCCCTACGAGCCGACCGAACGTGACACCGCGGAGGTCTGGGAATGACGACCCTCTCCGCCGGGCCTGGGCGCTCGGCGGCGGCCGGCCGTTCGGCGGCCGCCGAGGCCGAGCAGGCCATCCGCGGGATCCTGGACGATCTGGCGTCGGGGTGTCACCGTGGCGTCATCGTCGACTCGCCGCCCGGTGCCGGGAAGTCGACCCTCGTAGTCCGGACCGCCGCTGTCCTCGCCGCCTCCGGCGAACCGCTGATGATCGTCGCCCAGACCAACGAACAGGTCGACGACCTCGTCGAGCGGTTGTCGGCGCGCTTTGCCGCGGAGCTGCCCGGCGCCCGGATCGGACGCCTCGGCCGCGCCGGCTACGTCCCGTCCCCCCGCCTGGCGGAGCTCACGAACGTGGTCACCGCGAGCGACGTCGGTGGACTCGGCGAACCGGCCGTGACCATCTCGACAGCGGCGAAATGGACGTACGTCCGGGACGGGACGTGGCCCTGGGCGATCATCGACGAGGCGTACCAGATGCGGTCGGACACGCTGCTGGCCATGGCCTCCCGGTTCGAACGGGCACTGTTCGTCGGCGACCCGGGTCAGCTCGACCCGTTCTCCACGGTCACCAACGACCGCTGGCACGGCCTGGTCTGGAACCCGATGCAGAGCGCCGTCGCCGTACTGCAGCGAACCAACCCCGACCTGCCGGTGCACCGCCTGCCGGTGTCGTGGCGCCTGCCGCGCACCGCCCAGGCCGTGGTCGCCGACGCCTTCTACCCGTTCACCGGGTTCCGGACAGGCACCGACCTCGGGGAACGTGGCCTGGTGCTCCCCGGGCGGGGCGACCGGCCGGTGGACGAGGTCCTCGACATCGCCGCGGGCACCGGCTGGGGGCTGCTCGAACTCCCCGCCCGCCACACCGTGCGCACGGACGCCGAAGCCGTCGCGGCCGTCGCGGCCCTCACCCGACGGGTTCTCGAGCGGGGCACGGTCGCCCGATCCGGTGGCGAGGAGACCCTGGTCACCGCGGACCGGGTCGCGGTCGGAGCCGCCCACCGGGATCAGGTGGTGGCCATCCGCGCGGCTCTCGGCGACGACCGGATCGTGGTGGACACCGCCAACCGCCTGCAGGGCCGGGAGTACGAGGTCACCGTGATCCTGCATCCGCTCTCCGGCCGGCGCGACGCCACCGCCTTCCACCTGGAAGCCGGCCGGCTGTGCGTCCTGGCCTCCCGGCATCGGCAGGCCTGCCTGGTCGTCGCCCGGGCCGGCATCCGGGACCTGCTCGACGCCCACCCCACCAGCGATCCCGTGCACCTCGGGGAGCCGGTTCGGTTCCCGGACGGCTGGGCCGCCAACCAGGCTGTTCTCGCTCATCTGGCGTCCAGCCGCGTCCAGGCCTGACGCGCGCTCCGCGGCCGCACAGCACGCGCGCTCCGCGGCCGCACAGCACCAGGTGGCGCCGTGCGGCCGGCGTCGGCCCACCGCCTGTGTTCGGCGTGGCTAGGCCGCCAGGTACCCGCGGCGGACGGCGTCACCCACCAGGTGGGTGATGTACTCCCACAGGGCTTGCGAGCCCTCGGAGACGACCCGCTGGTGTGCCAGGACGTCCTCGGCGCGTACCCCGTGCGCCAGCCAGCTTCCGCCGCCCGTCGCGTAGTTCAGGATCAGGGGCTGGAGGCGGTCCAACGCCCGGGCGAAGCGCGCGTCCGGGGTGCGGCGGGCCTCGAACTCCTCCCACAGCGAGCGGAGCTGGACCGCCTGGTCGCGGGGAAGCTGGGGGAACAGCCGGTCGGCCGCCGCCCGCTCCCGGGCCTCCTGCTCGGCGATGGCCGTGGCGTCGTAGACGAAGGTGTCCCCGGCGTAGATCTCCACGAGGTCGTGAACGAGCAGCATGCGCAGCACTCGGCCGGTGTCCACCTCCTCCTCGGCGTACTCGCCGAGAAGCACGGCCATCATGGCGAGATGCCAGGAGTGCTCGGCATCGTTCTCGGCTCGGGAGCCGTCGGCGAGGCGGCTGCGCCGGACCACCGACTTGAGCTTGTCGATCTCCAGGATGAACGCGAGCTGCCGCGCGAGCCGGGAGTCGGCCACCGAGGGCAGGACCACCACGGGCTCACCGGGCCCCGCGTGTGACGCCGCATCCAGTGGGGGCGGGGACTGCGTCGACACCTGACCTCCTCGTATCGCCTTACGCCAGCTGTGGATTCGCGCCGCGACGCCACAGCATGACGCACCTGTCGTGTGCCCGCTCCCCGCGGAGTCTCGTGATCCGCTGGCAGGTTGCGGGGTGCATCGTGCCCTCAGTGTGCGCGGAATCGCCGCCACAGGCGTCACCTTGCGATGTGAACAGAGTCCGATCACCCTTCGGGTTGACAACGAGACAATCATCGATCAATCTGGCGGTTCTTTGTAGCTATTTAACGGATCGACGTGATGTTCTGTTGTGGTTCGCTCTCGGGCGGGCCCACGCCGGTCCTCGGGGCCTGCTGGGGGACGGTCGCGAAATCCTTGCCGCGGATCAGGGCGAGGGCCAGGGCACCGCCGAGGATCGCCAGGACGCCAGCCGTGATGAGCAGGTCGTTCAGCGCGCCGGCGAAGCTGGCGTGGATCGCGTCGGTCAGTACGGGCCGGGCCGCTGCCGGGGCGGCGCCGATCACCTGGCCCGCGCCGCCGCCGTGCACCGCGTCGGCGATCTGGTCCGTCTGCCCGGCCAGCGCCGGGACGCCCGCGAGCCGGTCTTCGAGGCCGTGCGCGAGCCGGGCGGTGAAGATCGAGCCGTAGACGGCGGTGCCGACCGCGATACCGACCTGGCGGAACGTGGTGTTCACTCCCGACGCCATGCCGGACCGGAACGGGTGCACGACGCCGACAGCCGTCGAGGCCAGTGGCGGGTTCACCAGACCCGACCCGGCGCCCGCGACGACGAGACCCGGAACGAGGTGCGTCCAGTCGGACCCGGCATCCAGGCCCGCCATCAGCAGCAGCCCGGCACCGACGAGCGCGAGGCCCGGGCCGATGAGCCAGCGGACCGGCACGACTGTCGACAACCGCCCCGCCGCGGCCGACACGACCATCGCCGTCGCGGAGAGGACCACCATCCGCAGGCCGGCCCCGAGCGCCGAGTAGCCGAGGTCGTTCTGCAGGTAGATCGTCAGGTAGAGCAGCATCGCGTACAGCGAGCCGTTCATCGCGAACGCGGCGACCGAGCCGCCGAGGAACGTCGGGATCCGCAGCAGCGACAGGTCGAACATCGGGTGCGCCACCCGCGTCTCGACCACGGTGAATGCCATGAGGAGCACCGCCGCCAGGACGAGACAGATGATCACGCCGGCGTCGCCCCAGCCGTCCGTACTGGCCCGGACCAGCCCGTAGACGAGCGCGACCAGCCCCGAGGTCAGCGTCGCGAACCCGGCCAGGTCCGGCCGGTGGGCATGCGGGGCGCGCGACTCGTCCACCTTCCGCAGCGCGATCGCGATCGCGGCCACACCGATCGGCAGGTTCACCCAGAAGATGCCCCGCCAGCTCACTCCGCTGGTGATCAGACCGCCGAGGATCGGCCCGAGCGCGGTCGACACGCCGGCGACCGCGCCCCACGCGCCGAACGCGATGCCGCGCTCCCGGCCGTGGAAGTTCATCGCGAGCAGCGCGAGCGACGTGGCGAACAGGATCGCCCCGCCGACACCCTGCAGTGCCCGGGATCCGATCAGCATCAACGGCGTCTGCGCCGCCGCGCACAGCGCGGAGCCGGCGGTGAAGACGCCCAGGCCGATGAGGAACAGCAGTCGGCGGCCGTACCGGTCGGCGAGCGAGCCGGAGGTCAGCAGCAGCGCGGCGAGGGTGAGCGCGTAGGCGTCGACGACCCACTGCATGTCACTGAAGCTGGTGTTCAGCTCCTGCTGGATGTCGGGCAACGCCACGACGACGATCGTGATGTCGAGCAGGAGCATGAACGTCGACGCCAGCACCGCGACCAGCGTCCACCATCTGCGTTCCATCGACCCTCACACGTCCCCTCCGGGCCGGGCGCCGGCCCCGTGACCGGGGCGGCCTCGTCCGCGGGACCGCCCCGCGACGCCGGTCCCACTCTGCCCACCGCCTGGGAACGAACCGTCCGACGGGGTGCGTTGTGTAGATTTCCATCCGTGATGACGGCTGTCCTGCGGGAATCCGACACGGCACTGGTTCGAAACGAGGTGACCGACCCAGACGACCTCCGGATCATCCGTGCCCTGCAGCTCGCGCCGAGAGCGCCCTTCGCGCGGATCGCCGCCGCGCTGCGCCTGCCCGAACGGACGGTCGCCCGACGCTACGGCGCGTTGCGCCGGGACGGGATCCTGCGGATCTTCGGCGTGCTGAACCCGGCCACGACAGGCGAGCACCCGTGGAGCGTCCGGGTGCACTGCCGTCCGGACAGCGCCGAGGCGCTGGCCGCGGCGCTGGCGTGGCGCGACGACATCGCGTGGGTGGTCCTGTCCGCGGGCGGGTCCGAGGTGACATTCGCGATCCGGTCGCTGTCGGCCGAGCAGCGCGACACCCTGCTCACCCACCGGCTGCCCCGCGCGACCCATGTCCTGAACGTCGAGGCCTCCGTGCTGCTGCACTACTTCGCCGGCCAGCGCTCCGACGACTGGGGGGCGCTGGCCGGGTATCTGGACACCGGTGAGACAGCCGCGCTGCGTGCTGCCGCCACCCCGTCGCCCGCCGTCCCCGCGCCGCGGCCCGTGCCGCTGGAACCAGCCGACGAGGCGATCGTCGCCGCACTGGCCCGCGACGGCCGCGCGAGCTACGCGGAGCTGGCCGCCGCGGCGGGGATGAGCGAGGGCCGGGTCACCCGCCGGCTCGGCGCGCTGCTGCGGAGCGGCACGATGCACCTCGACATGGACCTGGCCATGACCAGGCTCGGCTACCACGCGAAGGCCCACCTCTACCTGGGAGTCAGCCCGGCACGGCTGCACGAGACCGGCCAGGCGCTCGCCGACCTGCCGGAGGTCGCGTTCGCCGCGGCCAGGTCCGGCCGGCACAACCTGGTGGCCTCCGTCGCCTGCCGCGATCTGGCCGATCTCTACGCCTTCACCACCCGCCGTGTCGGCCAGCTCGACGGTATCCAGACCCTGGAGATCTCACCGGTCTTTCGCACGGTCAAGCAGTCCGGGGCCTGGACCGACGGCGGCCGTCTGGTCGAACCGCCCCTCGCGCACCGCCCGCGCCGCGAGCCGGCCTGACCGGTGGTCGGCGGCGGGGGTGGGGGCGGCCCTGTGGACGCTGCGGGTGCGGTCCACCGTTCTCGTCCCCGGCACACGTTTCTCGTCCCCGGCACATCGTTCCCGGCACCCCCTGTTCTCTGGTAACGTCACAGCGTCCGTGAATCGGCCTGAGGAGGTGAGACCCGTTACCGCTGAATCCGACCGGGTGCTCTCCTTCCGTCCCGCGGAATGGTTCATCTGACCCAGGTGGCCGTCGGGAGCGCCCAAGGCATCCCGAAAGGCAATAAAATTCATGCGTTTCACCTCGGAGACGACGACCTCGACCGGTGTTTCGGAAGGTCGGTTCGTCCTTGACGGCATTCCCGGTGTGCTCTGGTCGCCGGCTGACGCGTTCGGCCCGCGCCCACTGATACTGCTCGGGCACGGCGGCGGTCAGCACAAGTGTGCCCCCGGCCTGCTGGCCCGTGCCCACCGGTATGTGACGGAATTCGGTTTCGCCGCGGCGGCGATCGACGCTCCCGGACACGGCGACCGCCCGAGAACCGCGCAGGACGAGCAGTTCGCCGTGCAGCTGCGTAGCCGGATGACGGCTGGCGAGCCCGTCGGCGAGCTGATCGCTCAGGACAACGCCGTCCGTGCCGCGCAGGCTGTTCCCGAGTGGCAGGCCACCCTGAACGCTCTTCAGAGCCTCGACCGGATCGGCGCCGACGGACCAGTGGGGTACTGGGGCGTCTCGCTCGGCAGCATGATCGGCATGCCGTTGGTCGCCGCCGAACCGCGGATCACCGCGGCCGTTCTCGGCCTCGTCGGCTACGACGTCCTCACCGATGCGGCCTCGCGCCTCACCATCCCCGTGCAGTTTCTGCTCCAGTGGGACGACGAGATCGTGCCGCGCGCGGCCGGCCTCGCCCTGTTCGACACCATAGCCTCCCCGGAGAAGACGCTGCACGCCAACTCCGGTCGGCATGTCGACCTGCCCAGATTCGAAATGGGCAGCGCTGAACGTTTCTTCGCCCGCCATCTCGTCGGCGATGCCGTCGCGGCCGGGGCACGTTGACCGCTGCAGGGATGACGCCGTCGGCGTCCGCTAGGGATGCCCTTGCGGACGCTGACGGTCAGCGCCTTCGGGTACTGCCAACCCGGGTGACACCTTCTCGACTCAGGCGGGCCTGCAGCTGACGCGGGTCAGGGATCAGGGGGCGTGTGACGAGGAGGTCGGTGTCGTTCCCGGTCCGCCTGCGCAACGTCCTTGTGGAAGGGGCTGGCAATCCACAGCTGCTCGCCCGTCGCGGACGTGCTGCCCCAGAACACGCCTTCCATCTCACCGAAGCGGGTTCGCCGCGGTAGCCGGGCCAGTGGTGTGTCGCCCGTGGGTCTGCTGGGCATCAGGCGCCGGGCACGCAGCACTGTGACGCTGCGATCGGTGACGACAACGATCCGGCGGCCGATCATGAAGTGGAACACGGGAATCAGAACGACCAGCAACTGCGATCGAGTCTGGGCTCTGAACACCTGCCGGACCTGTTCACCGGGTTCCAGATAGGGCTGGGCACGAGAGGCAAGTTTGTCGCGTATCGCCATCGAGGGCTGAGCGTAGACCCCGCGTGCTCCGCGCGGAGGCCTTTCCATCAAACCGCAGGTCCGGCCGGCGCTGGCCGCTCCCAGCAGAGTTTCCGGGTCGGTCAGCGCGTCGCGGACGAGGCGAGGAGGATGTCGCCGGTGGGCAGATCGACGCCGGGGTTGGTAGTAGGCCCTGAAGGTGACGCTGCTGGGCGGGGCCGTTGACCGAGACTGGGGCGACTGTGACGGGTGAATGTTCGGATGCGGGCGGATCGCTGCACAGCCTCCTCGTCGATCTCGTCCTTTCCGGAGTTGCCCTTTCGGGGGGAACACTGCGACTGCGTGGTGTCGCACAACGTGCTCGAGTGCCTGGTCGACCCGTCGGCGTTGCTCCGTGATGTCGCCCGGGTTCTGCGACCAGGCGGGCGGGCGGTGCTGGGCCATACCGACTTCGAGTCGATAGTGGTAGCGGTCGAGAGTCGGGATCTCACCCGCCGGGTGCTGCAGACCTATGCGGATCTGCCGGTGCTCTACGAGCACATGGCCGCCGCTGATCCCTGGATGGGCCGGAAGCTGGCCGGACTGGTTCGGCGGAGTCCGCTGAGTCTCGAATCGGTACGGGCTTTCACGACGGTTCACGCCGAACTGTCCGAAGCGAGGAGTGCCCGCCTGGACGAGGTGATGACGGCGGTCCGTCGAAGTGCCGAACGAGGTCTCGGTTCGGTCACCGTGAGCGAGGTCGACGAATGGCAGGAACAGCTGTGCACGGCGCGGGCCGCCGGCGAGTTCTTCTTCGCTGAGACGGCGTTTGTCGTGGTGGCGTCGAAGCCATGAGGCGTGACCGGGCCGAGCCAGCGGCCGCCGCGGACTGCTGCGGGCCGGTGCTGGGCCGCCGCCTGACCGGCCTGCGGACGGCGAGGCCCTCGCACGGCCTTGAGGAGACGCACCCGGCCGGTCAGACCCGTCCACGCGACTAACGGAGGGTGATGACTGTCTGGAGATAGGTCGAGGGCAGGGCGACCGCGTTCTCGCTTCCGCCGTAGCGGTCCCAGCGGCGGGCCAGGTCGGTGAGCTCGGCTGCGAGCTGGTCGCGCCCGGCCGGATCAAGGGCTTCGAAGGCCTTGAAGGTCGGGCCGTACCAGCGGCGGAAGAAGGCGACGAACTCCTCGGCGGACGCGAAGCGGAAGGTACACGTCTGTTCGACGGATTCCGCCGTGGCGATCGCGTTGCCGAAAAGGTCGTCCAGGTGTGGGCGGGTTCCCCACAGCAGCGGGGAACTGACTCCGGCCGGCGGCGGGACGAACGTGGAGATGACCCGGAACATCTCCCCGACGAAGCCGTCGGGCGTCCACGAGGCGAGGCCGACGATCCCGCCGGGGCGCGCCGCGCGCACGATCTCGGCGGCGGTGCGCCGGTGGTCGGGCGCGAACATCGAGCCGAAGACGCTGAGGACCGCGTCGAAGCTGCCGTCGGGCACCGGCAGGTGCTGGACGTCGCCGACCCGGAACTCGGCGTCGAGACCTTCGGCGCGGGACCGTGCCTCGGCGTCCGCCAGCAGCTGGGGAACGTAGTCGATGCCGACGACCTGGGCGCCGGCGCGGGCGGCGGCGATCGCGGCGTTGCCGGTGCCGCAGGCGACGTCCAGCACGCGCCAGCCGGCGTGCAGGTCGGCGGCGTCGGCGAGCAGCTCGCTGCTGAGCACGATGCGGGCCGCGACCTTCGCGAAGTTCCCGCTGGACCAGGTCTGCCGCTGGCGTTCCGTGACGGCGGCCAGGTCCGGTGAGGTCTGGGTGGTGGGCATGCCAACTCCTCGAGTCGGTCGCCGTCCGTGATGGTGGCGGCGCACGCAGCCAGCATGCGTCGGGTGGAGGTCGGCCGACGAGTACGGATCTCGTACTGGTCGGAGTCGGCCGGGCGACAGTCGTCGCTCTGTGTTGTCCGGTACCGGATGTGTACTCCCTGCGGCGGGGAGGCGGTGCGAGCATCGGGGCATGGGCCGCCACGTCGAGTACTGTCCGATAGCGCTGGGCGTCGAGATCGTCGGTGACCGCTGGACGCCCCTGGTCATCCGCGAGCTGGGTGTGGGGGCTAGCGGCTTCAACGAGATCCACCGTGGGCTGCCCCGGCTGAGCCGGACGCTGCTGGCTCAGCGGCTGCGCATGCTCGAACGCCGTGGGCTGGTCCGCCGCGCGCCGGCCCCGCGCGGCCAGCAGGTGCGGTACTCGCTGACCGAGGCGGGGCAGGCGCTGTCACCGGTGGTGTGGGCGATCGGCCAGTGGGCGGCCGAGTGGATGTTCGGCGATCCGACGGACGAGGAGTGCGACGGCCTGGGCCTGATGTGGCGTCTGCACCAGTGCGCGATCGCCGGGGTGCTGCCGGAGCGGCGGACCGTGGTCCACCTGGTGCTCACCGGCGCGGGCGCGGCCGAAGGCTGGCTTGACATCGATGACGGTGCGGTCACGGTGTGCCGGGAGGCTCCCGGCCGTGACGACGACCTGACGCTCGAGGCCGAGACGGCGCATCTGCTCCGCTGGCTGATGGGAATGGCGTCCTTCCGGGAGCTGCGGACCAACGGGCAGGTCCGCATGCTGGGCCCGGCCGGCCTGGTGCGGGAGTTCCCGGACTGGTTCAACACGGGCGTCTTCGCCGAGAGCCTGGGCCGGGGGCGGCAACGCCGCACCCAGACCAGCGCGCCCTCCGCGCCCTCCGCGCCCTCCGCGCGGGACGTCGTGCCGGCAGCAGTGCGGCAGGGTGTGCCGGCAGCGCAGGAGACGCTGCCCGCGGTTCAGGAAGCGCTTCCTGCCTGAGCACCACGCGGCGCGACGTCCCCGGCCTCCGCGGCGCCGCTGGCTCCCTCGGATTCCGCTGGCTCCCGGACTCCTGCCGGTTCCTCGGTTCCTCCGGCTTCGCGGGATGGCCGGGCCGCTCCGCCCAGCGAGGTCCCTCCGACGAGGGTCTTCTCGGCCGGGGCCGGGGCCGGGGCTGGGGTCGGGGTCGGGTCGGAGCCGGGCACCGCCGTGCGGCCCGCTGCGTCACCTGTCGCCTCCGCGGCTGAGGCGCTGCCAGCTTCCGCGACCGCCGTGGCTGCGGTTGCTGCCGCCGCGCGGCCTGCCTCGGCGCGGGCGGCCTCGAGCCCGGAGACGGTCCGCAGCGGGACCTCGGGGAGGACCACCGCCAGCACCAGGCCGACCGCGATGACGGCGGCGGCGACCAGGAACACCAGGTCCATCGAGTTCGAGAAGCCGACCATGAACGGGTGGGCGAGCGCCTTGTCGATCTCCTGCAGGAACGCGGAGTCGTCGAGGGATCCGCTGGAGGTGACCTGGCGGAGCTGGTCGGGGTGGGCGGCGGCGGCCGCGGTGAACGCGGAGCTGCCCTGTGCGTCCTGGTAGGCGTCCGCGATCTGGGCGGGTGCCGCGCCGAAGAGGATCGACAGGAAGACCGCGGTTCCCAGGGTGCCGCCGATCTGCCGGAAGAAGGTGGCGGACGCCGTCGCCACGCCGATGTCCCGGGGGGCCACGCAGTTCTGCAGCGCGACGACCAGGGTCTGCATGCTCTGGCCGAGCCCGAGGCCGTACAGCGCCATCATGAGGCTCGTCTGCCACAGCGGTGTGTCGGCGCCGATCCGGGAGAGCAGGAGGAACGCGGCGATCATCGCCGCGGCGCCGATGATCGGGTAGGGGCGGTAGTGGCCGGTGCGGGCGATCAGGCGCCCGGAGATCATGGACGCCGTCATGATGCCGGTCATCAGGGGGAGCATCAGCAGGCCGGCTTCGGTCGGTGACGCGCCCTTGACGATCTGCAGGTAGAGGGGAATGGTCGCGAGACCGCCGAACATCGCGATGCCGAGGACGACCGACAGCGCCGAGCCGACGGAGAACGCGCGGGCCCGGAACAGCCGCAGGGGGATCAGTGCGTCGTCGCCCATGCGCTGTTCGGCGACGATGAACCACGCGAGGCCGAGTACGCCGATGACATAGCAGGCGATGGAGAGGGGGGAGCCCCAGCCCCAGTCGCGTCCCTGTTCGGCGACGAGGAGAAGCGGCACGACCGCCGCGATGATCGCGACGGTTCCCCACCAGTCGATGCGGGAGTCGCCCCGGCTGCGGCCTCCCCGCAGGACCCGGTTGACGGCCACGAGCGCCGCCAGTCCGATCGGGACGTTGATCCAGAAGATCCAGCGCCATCCGGCGAGCCCGAGCAGGCTGTCGCGACCGGACAGGAACCCGCCGATGAGTGGCCCGGCGACGCTGGAGGTCGCGAAGGTCCCCATGAAGTAGGCCATGTACTTGGGGCGCTGCTGCGGCGACACGATGTCCGCCATGATCGACATCGCCAGCGAGAACAGGCCGCCCGCGCCGAGTCCCTGGAAGGCGCGGAAGCCGGCGAGCACGTACATGTCGGACGCGATCCCGCACAGCACCGAGCCGACGATGAAGACCGAGATGGCGATCATGAACAGCGGCTTGCGCCCGTAGATGTCCGAGAGCTTGCCGTAGAGCGGGGTGGTGACCGTCGAGGTGATGAGGAACGCCGTGGTGACCCAGGCCTGGGCGGACAGCCCGTGCAGGTCGTCGCCGATGCTCCGGATGGCGGTCGTGACCACTGTCTGGTCGAGCGCGGCGAGGAAGGTTCCCAGCAGCAGTGCCGTGACGATGGTCATGATCTGGCGGTGGGTGAGCCCGCCCGGTGCCGGTGCCGGTGCCTGCGCCGCGGTCGTCGTGTCGGCGGTCATATGTGGTGTGCCTCCTGCGGCGCGGGTCTGCCCTGGGCGGACGTCTCCCGGCTGAGTCGAGTGGTCTCGGGTCGGGAGACCCAGGTGGGCTGGTGCACCTCCATCTCGTCCCCGAACCTGCGCAGCAGGGTGGTGAAGGTGACCAGGTCCTCGCTGCTCCAGCCGGCGAGCATGTCCTCGTAACGCCGGTTGCGGATCTCGATGTGGTCTCGGTAGACCTCCCGGCCCGCCTCGGTGACGTCCAGGACCACGGCGCGCCCGTCATCCGGATCGGCGCGCCGCTCGACATAGCCGGCCCGGACGAGCGCCGAGACCTGCCTGCTGACGGTGGACGGATCAGACTGGACGGACGCGGCGAGGGCGCCGAGCCGTTTCGGGCCGTTCGCGGCCAGGTGCGAGATCAGGATCTGCGCGGCCCACTCGACATCGTCCCGGGCGCGGGCGAGGTACTGGCTGCGGGCGCGGGCGAGGCCCCGGAGCAGGCGTGCGAGATCGTCGGCGAGCTGTGCCACCTGGTACTCGCGGTTCTCCGGATGCTCGGGGCTCTGTGGGCGCTCGGGGCCCGCCGGATGCTCGTGGCCCGCCGGACGTTGCTGGTCGGTGGGTGCCTTGGTCTCGTCCATGCGCGTGGTGCTCTTCCTGAGGTCGGTCTGCTGGAACGGATGCCGCCGCCGCCGGGGCCGCGGTACCGTCCAGTCGCATGATCCGCCAAGCCGTTCGTCCTGGCAATTTGGCTGCAGCATACAACTAGTCCGGCCTCCGGTCTTTCTTCCGGTAACGCGCCGTTCAGGTGACCTGGACCACAGCGACAGGCCCGCGCGATCCCGCGGATCCGCGGTCCGGGATCAGGGTGCCGCCGGTGGACGTCCGGCCAGTGAGCGCAGGACGGTCTCGGCCTTCACCGAAAGCTCCTCGGCCTGGGAGAGCAGGGCGTCCGCACGGGCGTCCAGCGCCCGCTGCGAGGCGGCGAGATCATGATCGCTGACGACATCCGGAGACGCGTCGGGCCGGCCGGCCGCCGGACCGTTCGCCGGGGGCGGCGGCGAGGCGGCCGGCCCAGGCGCGGAGGCGCCCGTGGGGGTGCGCTGCGGGCGGGGCGGACTGCCTGGCTGCGCTGGCTCGGCCCGACCTGCGCGGGCCGAAACCCGACCGGCCCGCGGGGGCGCGGCGGACGAACCCGGCGTCACCGGCTGGGCCCGGTGCGGGTGTGGGGCGGCGGGGGGAGTGGCGCCTCCGGGCGTCCTGACCGGTCGGGGTGCTGTTCCGCGCGGGACGCGGGCCGACGGGCGACCCGCGCCCGATCGCCGGCCACGGCCTCTCATCCCGGTGGTCGCCTCGCTGGGCTCCGCGACGCCGGTGGATGCAATGGCCGCTGTCCGGCCGCCGGGGGCGGGCGTGGTGTCCCGCGGGGACGGGGTGGGCTCGACGGGAGGGGCCGCCAGGGCCGTCCGCAGCCGAACCCGGGCCGAGAGCCGTCTGAGCGAGGTCCCGAGCGTGCCGGGTTCCGCTGATCGTGCACTGCTGCCTGGCTCGAGCCCGCCTGGCTCGAGCCCGCCTGGTACGGATCCGTTGGGAACGGATCCGTTGGGAACGGTCTCGCCCGCAGGGGCGTCTTCCGCCGGCGTCGTCCCCGGAACGCCCGCCACGGCCGTGGTGCAGTGGCCGTCGGACCGCCCGCCCGCGCGCATCGTCTGGATGCGGGAATCGAGATGGTCCCGGTCGTCGACGAGCCGGGCGAGTTCGCAGTGGATGCGGTCCAGGTCGTTGTGCAGCCGCCGGCACTGGCGGCGCTGCGCCCGGTCGGTGCTGGCGCGGCGCCCACGGATCAGGTCATCGCGCAGCAGTTCCAGATCGCGGTGGAGCAGGTCCTCGAGCCGTGAGAGCTGGCCCTGGGACGTCCGCGCGCGCAGCCGGGAGAGCTGCCCGGTGACCAGCGGCGAGGCGGCCAGGGCCCGGACACCCAGGATCATGATGGCGAGACCCGCGATCTCACCGGCGATGGCGAGCGGGTTGAGGCGGAGCATGCCGCCGAGCAGGAAGACTCCGATCGCCACGCCGCCGAGGGGCTCGAGGCTGACCGCGGCGGGCAGGGAGGCGGGCAGCGGGGCCATCTCGTAGGCGCTCTGCAGCAGCAGGCCGCTGCTCAGCGCCACCACGACGACCGCATAGGTCTGCCAGGACGTCGGGACGGCCCCGATGCCGGACGTCTCCACCAGCCGGCCGACGCTCCCGATGAGGGCGCCCTGCAGGGCGGAGAGCAGGCCCGCGCCGCCGGCGAGCAGGGTGGCACGGCGCGCCGGGTCGAGCCGGCGGGTGCCGAGCACCGACCAGGCGGCCAGGCCGCCGATCGAGCCACCGGTCAGGATCCAGCCGAGCGTTGTCGCCGCTTCGACCTCGCCCTGGTGCGGATCACCCGCGAGGAGGAAGGTGGCCAGGCCGAGCGCGGTCGCCATTGCGGCCAGCCAGTCCCGCCGCGGGACCCGTCTTCGCGCCCAGAACGCGGCCAGCGGCAGCGCGAAGAGCAGCTGGCAGACCTGCAGCGGCGCGACGAAGGCGACGGTCGACCGGGCGAGCGCGGCCGCGGACGCGAAGGTCCCGACCGCGGACAGGAGCACACCGAGGTCCCACATCGGACGCCGGACCAGCCACAGCAGCAGCCGCAGCCGCAGCACGTCCTCGGGCGGCGCGTGGAAGGCCACGCGCTGCTGGATCACTGCGGCGACGCCGAAGCACACCGCGGATCCCAGGCCCAGCAGGTAGGTCGTCAGCATCCCTGGTCTCGTTCCGCGCCGGGCGGCGCTACCTGTACATATCCTGCCCGATCACCCGGCGGAGCCGGCAGGGCCCTCCCGGTCAGCACCGGTGAGATCACACGATCCCAGCCTGATCCGGCCCGCTCCGATTTCCGGCCCGCTCCGCCTCCGGTAGGCGCGCCTCCGGTCAGCGCGCCTTCGGGTTTACCGCCGGCGGGCGCGCGGTCGTGGGACGTCCCGCCGTCGGGCGCGCCGGCTGCCGCGTCGACGTCCGGGGTTGTCGACGTCCGGGGTTACGGGGCGCGGGGCGCGGGGAACCGGGCCGCGTCAGGCTCCGGGAGGCGCGGGGGCGTCGGGGCCGCCGTCCGGCGGCTGCTCGTCCCGCGCCAGGAGCGGCTCCCGGGCGAGGCGTTCCGCCTGGGCCCGGACAGCCCCCTCGTCGCCGCGCCAGGCCGCCGCGGTGACCGCGTGGACGACCGCGGAGAGCAGGGTGAGCCGGTCGAACGCGGCCTGGTGCGGGGTACGGCCGTCGGGGCGCCGGTGCAGCGTGGCGTACAGGCGCGGCAGGGCGAGGTACTCGTCGAGCACCCCCGGCAGATGATCGCGGACTGTTCGCTCGATGGCACGGCCCGCGCTGTCCGCCGGGCCGTGGGACCGGCCCGCGAGCCCGGGGTCGTCAAGGAACTCACGGACCGCGTCGGCGAGATCGCGCACCGCCGAGACCAGGTCCGGCTCCACGGGGGTGGACCGCCCGGCCAGCCTGGCGATCTGCGCGTCCAGGACGTCCCGCACCTGGGCCCGTCCACCGCTGTCCCGCGCCTCGTGCCGCTCCGCCTCGTGCTGTGTCGCCTGGTGCTGTGTCGCCTGGTGTCGCGCCGCTTCGTGCCGCGCCGGCACGTCCGAGGGGCCGCGGGGGTCTGGCGGGCGGGGGACCGGGCGCGTGGGGCGGCGGGCCGGCATGGCGAGGGCGCCCGCGGCGTAGAGCGCGGCGGTGGCGAGGGGCCAGTACGGGGCGGGCACCACACCGGTGGCACCGAGGGCGATCCCGCACAGCCCCGCGGCGCAGCCGGCCGTGTTCCGGGCCGAACCCAGCCAGGAAGCAATGCGCTTACTGATAGCCACGTATTTCACGGAACGCCTCGGAGAGGGAGGACGACCGCGCGTCGAACATCGCGCCTCCCGTCTCGTCCGCGATGGCGCGCATCTCGTCGATCTGGGCATCCCCGAAGACCACGGAGAAGGTCCGCACCGCCCGCGCGGTGTCGGGGAGCGCCCGATAGGCGGCGCGGAAGGCGTCCGCCGTCTCGCCCTGGTTGTTCTCCCCGTCGGTCATCAGCACGATCGAGGTCAGGTGGCTCGGGTCGTCCCCCACGGCGTCGGACGCGTAGCGGTAGGCCGCGTTCAGCGCGGTGTAGATCGCGGTGCCGGAGCCCAGGGTGAGGCCGTCGGCGGCGGCGGTGATCGCCGCCAGGTCGCGGGAGCCGGGCGCCGGGTCGGTGACGGTGAACTCCTGGGTGCGGTGCACCACCCCGCTGAAGGTGATCAGGGTGACGCGCTCCCGCTCGCGGAACCGGGTGAACCGCCCGGCCAGCGAGTCGTCGGCACCGGCCAGACCGGCGAGCGTGGAGCGCAGCAGGGCGAGCCGTTCCCCCTCCATGGACGGGGAGACGTCCAGGACGAAGATCGCGTGCGCGGGGCGGCGGAAACGGCCCAGGTAGGCGGTCAGGAGCTGGTCGGCCACGGCGCGGGTGGCGGGGAAGGGCAGTTCGGCGGGCAGCGGCCCGGTCGGCCACGGCGCGGGGTCGATCCGCACACCGGGAGTGGCGGGGCGCCGGTGGGTCTCGGTCGCGAGGCGGCGCTGGACGTCCGGTGTGCGCAGCCAGCTGACGAGCGCGTCGTAGGCGGCCCGGCGGTCGGCCCGCAGGAGCTGCAGCGGGTAGTCGGCGGTGATGATCCCGTCCCGCGGGTAGATGATCGTCAACGGTGTCGAGCGAAGCCTGTCGGCGTTGAGCGCGAGGATCTCCGACTCGTAGTTGATCATCGCGCCGACGGGGGTCGCCGACCGGACGAAGGCGTCCGTCAGCCAGGCGGAGCTGCCGGCGGTGAGGACCTGCCCGGAGAAGAAGGACGTCAGCGCGTCGGGCCGGATGTCGTCGACGGTGAGGGCGTCGGCGGTGCCGGCGAGGGCGGCGGCGATGCCGGTCAGCGCGGAGAAGCCCGAGTTGGAGGCGGCGGGGTTGGTCATCGCGTAGGTGAGCTCACCCACCGCGACCTTCTCCGCGACGTCCGCCCAGGTCACGGACGAGTTGCCGACCCAGCCGAACCGCTGCGCCAGCTCGGGTCGCACGCCGACGACCACCGGGGACATCATCGTGGTCGACCGGGCGACGACGGTCTTCGGGTCGTCGAGGGCGAGGTGCAGGTAGCGGTCGGAGGCGAGCCACGCCGCGTCGGCGTCGGCCCGCCCGCCCGCGATCCGGTCGACGGCGTCCAGGGTCCCGGCGTACTCCAGGGTGACCTCGACGCCGCTCTCGCGCTGGAAGTCCTCGAGGATCCCGCCGAGGTCCCGCAGCTCCGAACCCGCCAGGATGCGCAGCGTGCCGCCGACCCGGCCGGGCCCGCCGGTCCCGTCCGGCCGGGTGGGGGATTCGTCCCCGCCGGTGCAGGCTCCGGCACCGGCGAGGACGGCGAGGACCACGAGGACCGCCAGGCACGCGGCCGCGCTCCGCCGCAGCCGGCCCGGGATCGGGCGGTGGATCATCCGGTGCCTCCCCGGTAGCGTTCCTCGATACGGCCGATCATCCGCTCGGAGATCTCCTGGCTGGGCGGCTCGACGACGTCGATCAGCTCGGGCGGCCCGGAGCCGGTGTTCGCGGCGCTCTGCCCGCGTTCCTGGCCCGCGGCGGCCGGGTCACTGGGCCGGAAGCCGTGCCGGACGGCGAGCCGCACCAGCCCCGGGTCGGTGGTCAGCAGCTGGCCGACCGCGTCCCCGGCGTCGGTGAGCGGCACCACGGTGTGCCGGGCGTAGATCGTCGGCGTCGGGTAGAGAAGCAGCATCTGGCTGGTGATCGAGCCGTCGTTCGCGCGGACCCGTTCCAGGAACTGCGCCTCGTAGATCATGACGAGTGGCGCCTTGCTCATGCCGATGGAGAGGTACTCGTCGAACGGTTCCGCGGTGGTGCTGTTGAGATAGCCCTGCCGCAGGAACAGATCGGCGGCGAGGGCGGCCATCTCGTCGGCCCTGGCCGGATCGGTGACCACCTGGTCGTCGTTCGCCACGTAGGAGACGAGCGCCAGGTACAACGCCGCCGAGTTCGAGGTGCGGACGTCCGTCGACCCGATGAGCACCGAGCGGTCGGTGGCGTACACGGTGTCGGCGCCCGGCAGCTGGGACCAGCGCCGGCCCGCCGCGACCAGGTCCAGGTAGGCGCGCATGTCGAAGAAGCGCACATCGCCCTCGGCGCGGACCACGCCGGCCCGGGTCAGCAGCTCGGCGATCGGGCCGAACGTGGCGATCGCCATCGGCGAGTAGAACGGCTGGTGCGAGCGGGTCAGGTTGTGATCGCGGCGGATGCGGTCGGCCTGCGGGGTGTTCGCGGGGAAGACGAGGTCGTAACCGCTCAGGTCCGGCCGGGTGGCGATGTCGCGGCTGCCGGCGATGTCGACGGTCAGCCGGTAGCCGGCGTCCGCCAGCGCCCTGGTGACGTCGGGATCGGTCAGGAACGACCGCTTCTCCGATCCGACCAGGGCGCGGACGGTGACCAGCTCGTCGCCGCCGCCCGCGCCGAGGCGAGGCACGACCGCGAGCGCGGCGACTCCCGCGACGAGCAGGAGTGCCAGCGCGGGTCCGAGGACGCGGGTCAGGCGCACCACGCGATCATCAGGGCACGGAACGGCCTGCCGGTGTCGCCGCCGCGACAGTACGGAGGGTGTTCACCTGAATGTCATGCAGAACACCCGTCTGGCGGATGTCGGCCACCTGTGTCGGGGCTCCGTTGTTGCGGTTGGCGTAGTCGCCGTCCGCCCGACCCCGGGCCGTCATGTCTGATCCGTTCCCGCGTTCTCCGTGATTGCTTCGCTTGGTGGCGCGCGCCGCCGGCGACGGACGCCGTCGCCGCGCTGGAGGATCTGTGGAGCCTCGCGGGCAGGATGTTCGCGGCAGCGAACCGGCCGGTGACCCCTCGGCCGACCCGTCGGCGCAGTCCCGGCGGGGGGTGGGCCGGCGCGGACTGATCGCCGGTCTCGCCGCCGCGCCGCTGGTCGTGGCCACCGCCTCGGCCGCCTCGGCTGCTCCGGCCGGGTCCGGCGCGCCGGCGGACGGGCGCCCCGGCGGTCCCGGCCGCGGGAACCGGACGCTGGTGATCGGCCACCGCGGTGCGTCGGGCTACCGCCCGGAGCACACCCTGGCCTCCTACGAGCTCGCCGCGCGGATGGGCGCCGACTTCGTCGAGCCGGACCTGGTGGTGACGAAGGACGGTCATCTCGTCTGCCGGCACGAGCCGGAGATCGGCGGCACGACGGACGTCGCCGACCGCGCCGAGTTCGCCGCCCGCCGGGTGACGAAGCAGCTGGACGGCGTCGCCGTCACCGGCTGGTTCACGGAGGACTTCACCCTCGCCGAGCTGAAGAAGCTGCGGGCGAAGGAGCGACTGCCCGCGGTCCGGCAGGAGAACACGCTGTATGACGGCCGGTACGAGATCCCGACCTTCATCGAGGTCCTGGAGCTGCGCCGCCGCCTGTCGTCGGAGCTCGGCCGCGAGATCGGCGTCTACCCGGAGACCAAGCACCCGACCTACTTCCAGCAGGCCGGGCTGGCCCTCGAGCAGCGGCTGCTGGACATCCTGCACCGCAACGGGCTGAACACCCGCACCGCGCCGGTGTTCGTCCAGTCGTTCGAGACGAAGAACCTCGGCGACCTGCGCCGCCGCGGCCTGCGGACGAACGCGGTGCAGCTGCTGAGCTCGGCCGGGGCGCCCTACGACCTGGCCGCCGCCGGCGACCCGCGCACCTACGCCGACCTGATCACCCCCGCCGGGCTGAAGGGCATCGCGGCCTACGCGAACGGCGTCGGCCCGGAGAAGGGCCAGGTCATCCCGGTCGGCGCGGACGGCAAGCTCGCCGCCCCGACGGCTCTGGTCCGTGACGCGCACGCCGCCGGGCTGCTGGTCCACCCGTACACGTTCCGGGCGGAGAACCAGTTCCTGCCGCCGGGCCTGCGCCGGGGGACCGTCACCAGCGACTACGGCCGCGCCATCGACGAGCAGGTCGCCTACCTGCGTGCCGGCATCGACGGGGTGTTCACCGACAACCCGGACATCGGCGTCGTCGCCCGTTCCGAGGTCGCCGGCCGCTGACCCGGTTCCCGCGGGCCCGGTTCCCGCGGGCCCGGTTCCCGCGGGAACGAGCCCGCGGCCCCGCGGAGCCGGCCAGAACTCAGGATGGGTAGAGCTCGGTCTGCTCCACCTCGGCGATCGTGGCCTGCGGTGGCGGCAGAAAACCCAGCTGGACGGTCCGCGGCTTCAGCAGGGCGCTGAGCAACCAGTCGGCGGCCACGTAGGCCCGGTTGGTCGCCGACCTCAGCGCCATCAGGTGGTAGCCGCGGGTGACGGCCGCGGCGGGCAGGCCGGAGAGGTTCAGGCCCAGCGGGTTGGCGACCGCGTCCGCCCCGCCGAGGTCGACGACGAAGCCCAGGTCGCGGTGCTGGTACGGCCGCATCTCGCCGAAGCCGAGCGAGGCGGCGATGTTCCGTCCCGCGGCGGTGCCCTGCCGGACGGCGTTCTGTGCGGTCTGCCCGGCGGGGACGCCGCCGCGGGTCGTGTCCGGCACCGCGGCGGCGTCCCCGAGCGCGAACACCCCGGGCAGGCCGGGCACCCGGAACTGGTCGTCGACGACGATGCGGCCCCGCACGGTCTCCGTCCCGAGTGCGCGGACCAGCGGGTTCGGGGTCACCCCCGCGCACCAGACCAGTGTGTGGGCCGGCACGACCTCGCCGGTGGTGAGCGTGACCGCATCCGGACGGACCTCGCGGACCGAGGTGGACAGCTGGACCTCCACCCCCCGCTCCCGCAGCACCTTCGACGCGCCGTCGCCCAGATGTTCGTCCAGCTCGGGCAGGACCCGGTCGGCGAGGTCGACCAGCAGCCAGCGCACCTCGTCGACCCGCAGCCGCGGGAACTGCTCCAGCGCCTTGACGGTGAACCGGCGCATCTGCGCGGCCAGCTCCGTCCCGGTGTAGCCGGCGCCGACGACGACGAAGGTGCAGCGCGCCCGGCGCTCGGCCTCCTGGGCGCTGGCATCGGCGTAGGCGAGCTGACGCAGGACGTGATCGCGCAGGTAGACGGCCTCGGCCAGGTTCTTCATCCCGAGCCCGTGCTCGGCCAGACCGGGGATGTCGAAGGTCCGGGTGTGGGCACCGGGAGCGAGGACGAGCCGGTCCCAGCCCAGTGTGAACGGCGTGCCCGCCCGGCTGAGCACGGTGACCGTCCGGCCGCGGGTGTCGATCTCGGTGGCATGGCCCAGGTGGGACACCGTCCGCCGCAGGGTCCCGCGGACGGACACCGCCAGGTGCCGCGGCTCGATGTCCCCGGCGGCGACCTGCGGCAGCAGCGAGGTGTAGAGCAGATGGTCGACGGGGGAGACGACGGCGAGTTCCGCCGCGCCCGCGGGCAGCCGAGCCTCCAGGTAGCGGAGCACGCCGAGACCCGCGTAGCCGCTGCCGACGACAACCACCCGCGGCCGGCCTGAACCGCGCCCGGCGAGGGCGGACCTGGCCTCCCGCGAGGTCGTGACCTCCCGCGAACTGGCGGCCTCCCGCGGGCTCGCGGTCGCGGTCGTGGTCTCGGCGGGGGCGGCGTTCGTGTCCGTGGTCCGTGCCGTGGTCGCTGCCGTCGGCCCGGACCCGGTCTGGCGCCAGCGCTCGGCCTGGCGGATGAGGCGGGCGACGGTCGGCGAGTTCCTCATGGCAGCGCTCCTCATCGGCGAGCGGTCGCGATCCGGGCGAGTGGTCGCGATCGGGCGAGCGGTCGCGTCCCCGGCAGTGTTCCCGGCGTTGTTTCCGGCGTTCGCGACGGCCTTCCCTGGAGGGCCGGTCCCAACCCGTGCTCCGGCCCGGAGGAGCCGGGGATTCCCGGGCGGCGAAATCGTCGCTTGTGGTGACACCAGAACCGGAATGGTGACGTCACGAGACTGAACCGTCACTGAACCGGATGGGGGCACGATAGAGATCGGACGGGTGCTACCCATCGTCGGCCTTCGAGGTCGGATGGCTACGGGTGCCCGGCCAGCCGGAGATCACGTGAGGTGACTCGGACGTGAGGAGTACGCGATGAGGGCGACATACGAAGCACCGGCGATCCAGGCCCAGGGCTCGTTCCGAGACTCGACCCGTGCCGGCGTGCTGATCGTCGGTGGTGGTGGCGGCGGCGGTTGGGGCCGTGGCTGGGGCTGGGGCGGCTGGGGCGGCTGGGGCTGGGGCGGCTGGGGCTGGGGCGGCGGCTGGGGCTGGTGAGCCCGGCGCCGTGACCGCACTCTCCCGGGCGTGACCGCACTCTCCCGAGAAGGCGAGTCAGGGGCGTGAGCCCCGAGGCGGGCCCCGTTTCCCCGCGGCCCGCCCACGGTCGTGCAGGTCGGTGATCATCATCCGAGCTGCACGGCCTTTGCCGTCTCTGTTCAGCTGCCGTCTCTGTTCATCGCTGTGTGGCGGCATCTTTCTTCGGCAGCATCTTCTACGCAGGTCAGGGGGGCTCGTGAGGATCGTCTGCGTGGGTGGGGGGCCGGCCGGCCTCTACTTCGCCATCTCCGCCATGCGCCGGGACGCCGGCCACGAGATCACGGTGATCGACCGGGACTCCCCGGCCGCCACGTACGGCTGGGGCGTCGTCTACTGGGACAACCTGCTCGACGTCCTGTTCCGTAACGACGCGGACAGCGCCCGGGAGATCCGGGCCGCGTCCGCGCTCTGGCAGGAGCAGCGGATCAGTCTCGGCCCGGGCCGGGTCGCGCACTTCGCCGGCTACGGGTTCAGCGTGCAGCGGTCGGCCCTGCTGGAGATCCTCACCCGGCGGGCCGTCGAGCTCGGGGTGCACGTCGAACACCGGCGCGAGATCGCGGACCTGACCGACCTGGCCGACCTGGGAGCCCTCGGCGGGGTCGGGACGCCGTCCCGCCCGGACGCAGACCTGGTCGTCGCCGCCGACGGCGCGAACAGCCAGCTGCGCACGATGTTCGACGGCCAGTTCGGCACCCGGACCGACCTCGGCGCGAACCAGTACATCTGGCTGGGGACACCGCGGCGCTTCGACAACTTCACCTTCGCCTTCGAGCGCACTCCGGCGGGCTGGGTGTGGTTCCACGCCTACCCGTCCAGCGCGGACATCAGCACCTGCATCGTCGAATGCGCGCCGGGTACCTGGGAGCGGCTGGGGTTCGCCACCGCGGACGCCGGCGAGGTACGCCGGCGCCTCAGCGAGATCTTCGCCGGCCCGCTCGGCGGACAGGGCCTGATCGACCACCCCGGCCGCCCCGCCCGGTGGCAGCGTTTCGCCCAAATCAGCAACCGCAGCTGGTACGCCGGCAACACGGTGCTGCTCGGCGACGCCGCCCACACCACCCACTTCACCCTCGGCTCCGGCACCGCGCTGGCGATGCTGGACGGAGTCATGCTCGCCCAGATGCTCTACGAGCACGACGACGTCCCCGGGGCGCTCGCCCAGTTCGACCGGGACGGCCACGCCGCCCTCGCTCCGCTGCAGGCCCGCGCGCGGACGAGCATGGCCTGGTTCGAACGGGTCGACGCGCTGCTCGACCGGATGCCGGCGGGCGCGGGCGGCCCCGATCCGGTCGAGTTCGCGTACGCGATGGCGGTCCGCCAGAGCGACCAGCCCCCGTGGCGCTACCAGATCCACCGGGCGATGCAGCTGCCGGTGGTGCGCCGGGCCCAGCGCGCGCTCGACACCGGCCTGCGGTGGTATCTGGCCCGCCGGCGCGGTGAGCCGGTCCTGCCCGCCCGCCCGCTGCCCGCCGACGCGACCCGGCCCGCTGCGCCGGCGGGGTCCGGGAGGCCGGCCGAACCGGTCGAACCGGCCGAACCTGCGGTGTCGCGCGAGCCCGCGGGGCGGCCCGAGCCCGTGGTTCCGGCCGGGCCGCCGGGGGGGACCGGGCCGGGCGCGACCGGCGACGTCAGACGGCAGCCTGCCAGAGCAGGGGGATCCGGCGCCCGCCCTGCGGGCTCGTGAAGCCGACGACCTGGCCTCGGCGGTTGATCGCGTTGGCGTAGCCCGAGGACAGCGGCGCCGGGCCGTCGGGCCGTCGGGCCCGTGGGCCTGCGGGCCTGCGGGCCTCGCCATCGGACCACAGCCTCCGCGAACTCCTGCCAGCCCGAGCTGTCGGGTGAGCGGCCCCGGCCGCCCTGGCATGCTGGATCGACGGGCGCGGGACGGGAGCTGTGGCTGATGGGCGACGGGTCCGGGCCGCGGCCCGGCGTGCGGGTGCTGTTCGTCGACGACGAGCCCCAGCTGCTGCGGGCGATGCGGATCACGCTGCGCGCCCGGGGCTACGAGGTGCGGACGGCGGTCGACGGCGGGCAGGCGCTGTCCGAGGCCGCCGGGCATCCGCCCGATCTCGTGGTGCTGGACCTCGGCCTGCCCGACATGGACGGCATCGACGTCATCCGCGGTCTGCGGGGGTGGACCCGGGTGCCGATCATCGTGCTGTCCGGCCGGACGTCCGGGCCGGAGAAGATCGCCGCTCTGGACGCCGGTGCCGACGACTATGTCACCAAGCCGTTCTCCGTCGAGGAGCTCCTCGCCCGCATGCGCGCGGTGAGCCGGCGGTCCCCGGCGGCCGAGACCGGGCCGGCGGTGGACGTCGGCGGCTACCGCGTCGACTTCGCCGCCCGGTCGGTGACCGCCCGCGGGGACGGCGTGCCGCCGGTGCATCTGACGCCGACCGAATGGCGACTGCTCGACGCACTGGCCCGCGACCCGGGCAAGCTGGTCAGCAGTCGCGCGCTGGTCAGCGAGGTCTGGGGCCCGACCTACCCGGACGACACCTCGTCGCTGCGGCTCTACATCAACCGGCTGCGCCGCAAACTCGAACCGGACCCGACCCGGCCGCGCCACCTGACCACCGAGCCCGGCATGGGCTACCGCTTCCAGCCCTGACCTGCGGCGATCCGCCCGGCGGTTCGCGCCCGCCCGCCCCCCACCCGCCTGTCTCCTACCCGGTCGGGCGCGCATTTCTGACGTCGGTGTCTACTTTCTGGTAGACACGAGAGGCAGAGCAAAGACGGACGCCGCGACGCACGGACAGGGCGACGACACGATGCGCTACATCTTTCATTACCCGGAGACGTCGGGGACCAGCGGCGACTTCCTCGACCCCGGACCGCTCGGGGATGTCGCCCGGGCCGCCGAGAAGGCCGGGTTCGACGCGCTGTCCCTCACCGAGCACCCGGTTCCCGGCGCCCGCTGGCTGGAGAACGGCGGGCACCAGAGCCTCGACCCGTTCGTCGGCCTGGGCTACGTGGCCGCCGTTACCGAGCGGCTGCGGCTGCTCACCCACCTGTCGGTCGCCCCCTACCGCAACCCGTTCCTGCTCGCCAAGGCGGCGGCGACCGTCGACAAGGTCTCCGGCGGCCGGTTCACGCTGGGTATCGGCACGGGCTACCAGAAGTCCGAGTTCTACGCGCTGGGGGTGGACTTCGAGGAGCGCAACGCCCTGTTCGACGAGATCCTCGACGTCCTGCCGCTACACTGGTCCGGCGAGCCGTTCAGCTTCAAGGGCCTGCACTTCGACGCCCGCAACGTGATCGCACAGCCCCGGCCCGTCCAGGACCCGATTCCGATCTGGATCGGCGGCAACTCGAAGCTGAGCCGCCGGCGGGTGGCCGCGCGCGGGCAGGGCTGGATGGCGATGGGCGGCGGCCCGGAGCTGTCGACCACCGCCCGGACGGTCTCGATCGGGTCTCTCGCGGACCTCGGCGGCATGATCCGCGAGATGCGGGACACCGCCGCGGCGAACGGCCGCACCGACCTGATCGACGTGTCCTACTCCTACTCGGGCGTGACCTCCGCCGAGGCCGTCACCACCGACGTGGACCGCCATCGCGAGGCCCTCGCCGAGATCGAGAAGGCCGGTGTGACCTGGACGGTGATCTCGTCCCGCACCCGTTCCGCCGCCGAGACCATCGCCTTCGTCGAGGCCTTCGGCGAGACCTTCCTGACCTGACCTGACCTGACCTGATCTGACCGCGCCGCGCAGGCGCGACCGATGTGCATCTGACATGGAGTGGAGGCGAGGTCCGGCGTGGGCTGGTTCGAGGATCGCGGTGGGTTGGCGGGCACGGTCGCCGTCATCAGTGGCGGAGCGGGCGGGATCGGGGGCGCAGTCACCACGGACCTCGCCGCCAACGGCGTACGGCTCGCGGTCATCGACATCGACGGGCCCGCCGTCGAGGCGCTGCGGGCCACGCTGAAGGAGCAGGGCGCCGACGCGATCGTGCACCACGGCGACGCGCGTGACCCCGAGGAGCTCACGCGGCTGTTCACCGCGGTCGACGAGGCCTGGGGCCGGCTCGACACCCTGGTCAACGTGGTCGGCGGCACCTTCCGGGCGCCGTTCGTCGAGACCCGGCCGAAGGGCTGGGACGCGCTGATCCGGCAGAACCTGACGCACATCCTGCACACCTGCTCGTTGGCCGTGCCGCGGATGCAGGCCGGTGGGCGCGGCGGCAGCATCGTCAACCTGACCACGGTCGAGGCGCACCGTGCCGCGCCCGGCTTCGCCGTCTACGCCGCGGCGAAGGCCGCCGTCGAGCAGTTCGGCCGCACCCTGGCCGTGGAGGTCGCCCCGAGCGGCATCCGGGTCAACAACGTCGCCCCGGACTACACCCCGACCCCGAACATGCAGAAGATGTCCGGGGGCGGCGACAACGCCTACTCGACGCCCGTCGGTGTCCGGGTCGGGATCCCGATGGGCCGGCCCGGCGACGTCACGGACGTGTCCGGCTGCGTGGTCTTCCTCGCCTCCGCACTGTCCGCCTACGTCACCGGGACGACGCTGCACCCCGACGGCGGCACCTATGCGTCGTCCGGCTGGCTGAACTGGCCCAAGGTCGGCTGGTCGAACCACGCCCCGGCGCACGTCCTCGCCGCGGTCGACCCCGCGACCGGCAGGCCGGTGGCTCTCGGCGACGAGTGACGGCACCGGCCGGCAGCCCGGCAGCCGGGCTGCCCGGCTGCCGGGCAGCGCCGGCCGGGCAGTGCCCGCCGGGGGATCAACCCAGGGTGATGGGGAGCTTCTCGTAGCCACGCACGGTGCTGGTGTGCAGCCGCACCGCGCGCTCGTGGTCGACGCCCCACTCGGGGAAGCGGCGCAGGGTCTCCGCCAGGGCGACCCGCGCCTCCAGTCGGGCGAGCGCGGCGCCGAGGCAGAAGTGCACCCCGTGGCCAAGTGAGACATGGCTGTCGAACCGGCGGTGGATGTCGAACCGGTCCGCGTCGGGGTACTTGCGCTCGTCGCGGCCGCCCGAGCCGGTGATCAGCAGGACCCGGGACTTCGCCGGCATCCGGGTGCCGTGCAGCTCCACGTCGGTGGTGAGCGTGCGGCCCTGGACGGGGGAGGGTGCCTCGTAGCGCAGCAGCTCCTCGACCGTGTTGCCGATCAGCGACGGGTCCGCGACGAGCTCGGCCCGCTGGTCGGGATGCTCGGCGAGCACGGAGCAGGCCCAGCCGAGCAGGCGGGCGACCGTCTCGGTGCCGGCGCTGATGAGCAGGTTGGCGAAGTCGGCGGCCTCCTGGTTGGAGAGGCGGCGGACCCCGTTGTCGGTGACGATCTCCGCCTGGACCAGGCTGGTCATCATGTCGTCGCGCGGCTGGGAGCGGCGCAGTTCGAGCTGCTCGGTCAGATAGGCATGCATCTCGATCTGGGCGCCGAACGACACGTCGTTGACCATGCCGGCGCCCTCCTCGATGTGGAAGGTCAGATCGATGAGGCGGCGCATCTCCTCGCGGTCCGCCGGGTCGATGCCGATCAGCTCGGAGATCACCTTGGATGGCAGCTCGGCGGCGAAATCCTGGACGAAGTCGAAACCGTCGCCACCGATCTGCGGGTCGAGCATCTCCGCGCACAGGGCCCGGATGCTGTCCTCGAGGGCGGAGATCCGCCGGGGAGTGAACGCCCGGGAGACGAGGGTCCGCAGCTCGGTGTGCGTCGGCGGGTCGAGGAAGATCATGTGGCCGGTCTGCATCGGCTCCGGAGACATGATCTCAAGAACGGTGCCGTACGCCGAACTATAGGTCTGCGGATCGCGGTGGGCGGCCTCGATGTCGTCGTACCGCGACAACGCGTAGAAATTCAGTTCATCGTTCCGGTAGACCGGCGCTTCGTCGCGCAGCTCGCGCCAGACATCGTAGGGCGCGAGGTGAAGCACTTTGTCGTAGGGATTCCAGGTTAACTCCGTCATGGCGCACACTATGTCAGGGTCAGACGCCGTCGCGCCGGAGCAGCAGGACGCCGGAGGGGGTGCCGCCGCCGGAGGTGACGACCGCGGTCCGGGCGTCGGCCACCTGGCGTTCGCCGGCCTCGTGCCGCAGCTGGGTCACCGCCTCGTAGAAGAAGCCGTAGCCGTGGGTGCGGCCTTCGGACAGCTGGCCACCGTGCGGGTTCAGCGGCAGCTCGCCGTCCAGCGCGATGCGCCGGCCCTTGTCCAGCCAGTCCTGCGCCTCACCGATGCCGCAGAAGCCGAGCCCCTCCAGCCAGGAGATCGCGTTGAAGGTGAAGCCGTCGTAGACCAGGGCCAGGTCGACGTCCGCGGGGCGCAGGTCGGTCCGGGTCCACAGGTGGGCGGCCTGGCCGAGGACCTGCGGTTCGTGGGTGATGATCCCCTGGTCCCAGGAGACCCGCTCCAGGATCTGTGTGCCGACGGCCTCCACCCGGATCGCCGGCTTCGGCAGGTCCCCGGCGACGGAGGCGTCGGAGACGACGACCGCGATCGAGGCGTCACACGGCACGTCGCAGTCGTACAGGCCGAACGGGGTCGTGACCATCCGGGCCGACATGTAGTCGTCGAGGGTGAGCGGGTCGCGGTAGATCGCGTTCGGGTTGAGGGCGGCGCCCGCGCGGCCGTTCAGCGCGATCGCGGCGAGCATCTCCCGGTCGGCGCCGTACCGGTGGAAGTACTGGTTCGCGTTCATCGCGATCCAGTTCGCGGCGGACATCGCTCCGAACGGCGCGCGCCACAGCGAACTGGAGTTGGAGGACCGCCCGCCGGGCGCGCCCAGCCCGAGGGCCCGGTAGGTCGATTCCCACACGGTCCGGAAACACAGCACGTGGCGGCACAGCCCGGAGGCGACCGCCAGCATCGCCGCGATCACCGAACCGCCCGGTCCGGGCAGGTCACCGCCACCGTTCGTCCAGGTGGGGTGCAGCCGCAGGGCCTCCTCGACGGCGGTCACGCCGCCCTCGCTCATCCCCATCGCGGTCGGCCCGGGGTAGGTGGACAGACCGTCGATGTCGTCGAGGGTGAGGCCGGCGTCCGCGACGGCCTTCAGACAGGCGTCGACGGTGAGCTCCAGCGGATCGACCATCAGCCGCCGGCCGATCCGGGACCGGCCGATCCCGGACAGGACCGCGCGGTGCTCGAAGCGGTCGGCACTCAGCGGCGCGCGGGGGGCGGGCAGGTCGGGCTCGCCGACGCGGTCCGTCGGGTCGGTGCCGCCGGTCGGTTCGAACAGGGCGAGCCAGACGTCCTCGTGCTGCTCGAAGCGGACGGCCACCTCCTGCCCGATGTGGACGTCCGTCGGCTCGCAGCCGGTGATGTTCGTGGTCAGCCGGACTCCGGCGTCCTCCGTCAGGGCCACGTTCGCGATCACGTAGGGCGGCTTGAACGCGGGTGACCACTGCTGGGCGTTGATCGTGAACCCGACGACGGTGGCCCGGCCGGAGACCTCGGTGGGCGCGTGCGAGCGGCTGCGGCACCGCGGGCAGATGGGTACGGGGGGGTGCACGAGTTGGCCGCAGTCGTTGCAGCCCTGGACCCGCAGCTTCCCGTCAGCCCCGGACTTCCAGAACCACTCGGTCGCTGGGGTGATCTCGGGAAGTGGGCGCATGCCTGCTCTTCGTCCTCTCGTGTGGTCGGTCCCGCCCGGGTGGCCAGTCCCGCTCGTGTCGATCAGTCCCGCTCGTGTCGATCAGTCCGCCGAGACGGGGAAGGCCCTGGTGGTCGCGTAGACGGCGAGCCGGTCGTCGCCGGCGTCCCGGACCTCGACCCGGCCGAGACCGGATCGTACGGTCGCCGTCGCCACGGCGGGCCCGGTGCGCACCGGGCGCAGGTACCGCAGCGCCAGCAGCGACAGGGAGGTTCCCGGGGTGAGCGAGAGCGCCGCCTCCTCGGCGGCGAGCGCGATCAGCCCGCCGTTGAGGGTCCGCGCGGCGTTCAGCCCGTCGTCGGTCCGCGGCAGCACGGCGACGCCGGGCTCACGGATCTCGCACCGGGCGCGCCGGGCGAAGGGCTCGCGCAGCCGCTGCCGGGGGAGTGAGACGTCCGGCTCCCGGGACATCTCCGGGGTCAGCAGCACGGACGGATCCGGGGCGGCCATGAAGGACGCCACGCCGAGGGCGAGGCTCTCCCCGTCCGCCCCGGTGAAGTCGATCTCGATGACGGCGACCGACCGGCCGTTCTTCACCAGCCGGCCGGTGGCGTCGATCCGCTCGGTCTCCCGCAGCGGACGGTGGACGTGAATGTCGAGGTCGAGCGTGACCGGGACCCGCGGAGCGATGTAACCCATCATCGTGCGTCCCGCGACCACGTCCGCCCAGGTCGCGAGAATGGACGTCCGCACGCTGGACGTGCCGGGCGCGAACATTTCCGGAACGACGGCCGCCGTTCCGTGGAATTCGTCGCCGACCCGCGCGGCCTCGAATCCCAGTTCGAGAATGATATGCCCGTCGCGCCGCAGGCCGTCACTGCTTGTTGTCGTCATCCGTCCCTTTTCCGAGGTCCCTTTCCGGGCCCCCTGGCCGGGTCCCTCGGCCGGGCGTCATGCCAGGCCGAGGAGACCGGCCCGCTGGACTAGCTGCGGCCGGACAGGTAACGGACGATGGGGGTGGCCGCCGGGTAGGTCTCGGTGAGGCCGGAGGAGAAGTAGCCGGAGTCGGTGACGATCGTGATGCCGCTGATCGCCGAGGCGGCGGCGCTGACCAGGAACAGCAGCGGGTAGGCCTGCTCCAGCGAGGTCGCGGCCTCGATGCCGACCTCGGCCCGGTAGTCGGCGCCGAAGCCCAGCCAGGTCTCCTTGTTGTCCTGCGCCAGCGGGGTGTCGGTCGGGCCGGGGCAGATCGCGTTGATGCGGATGCCCTGCTTGAGCAGCGGCAGCGCCTGGGTGGCGACATAGGCGCAGACGGCCTGCTTGCTGTTCATGTAGTCGGCCTTGCCGTTCTCGACGGCCCACTTCGAGGCCTCGTCGAAGTCGGTGATGGCCAGGAACTCCTTGAGCTGCGGGAGGTTGGCCTCCCAGCCGAGACCCGCGGCGGAGGAGATGAAACCGATCGCGGAGCCGCTGGGCAGCTGGCCGGCGGCGAGCAGCCGGTCGATGAGGTAGCGGTGCCCGATGAAGTTGATCTTCTCGATGCCTGGTGTGCCGTCGGCGACACCGGCGGCGGAGATCAGCGCGTGCACGGGCCCGTCGAGCTGCGCGAGCGCGGCGTCGATCGAGGCGGACTCGGCGAGGTTGACGTGGATCGCCTGGACACCGTCGAGCTTGATGTCGGCGTAGTCGAGCACCACTACCTCGGCGCCGGCGCTGACGGCCAGCTCGGCAGCCGCGGCACCCATGCCCGTCGCGCCCCCGACGACCACGACCCGCTTGCCGTCGAAGCGGAAGGCGTCAAACAGCGTCATCTTCTGTCTCCTGATCGTGTCTGGTGTGAGTGCTACGCGACGACGCCACGGATCTTCAGATCCAGGACGGCTTCCTGGTCCAGGCCCAGCTCGGCGAGGATCTCGTCGCCGTGTTCGTTGAACTGCGGCGCGCGGCGCGGCGGTGCCGGCTGCTCGTCGTACTGCACCGGCACGGTGCTGAGCTGGAAGGGGATCCCGTCCGCGGTCGTGCATTCCTGGACATAGCTGTTGGCGATCGACTGCGGGTCCGCCGCGGCCTCCAGGGTGTCCTGGACGACGGTCCACTGGCCGACGAAGGTCGCCAGCCGCTCGCGCCACTCGGCGAGCGGGCGCGCGGCGAAGACCTCGACCAGGATGGCGATCGCCTCCCCGCTGTTGGCCAGCAGCGAGGCGTGGTCGGCGAAGCGTGGGTCGGTGACGAGATCCGGGCGCTCGATCACCTCGCACATCGGCGCCCAGTACTTTCCGGCCTGCAGGCAGGTGAAGGAGAGCCAGCGGCCGTCGGAGGTCAGGTAGTTGCCACTGAGGGGGTTCATCCGCTGCTGGTCCGCCGGCGGGGGCGTCCACGGCACGCCGAGCAGCAGCGACAGCGCCATGGCCTGGCCCATCGACCACACCGCCGAGGAGAGCAGCGAGACATCCACCGTGGTGGCCTCGCCCGTGCGCTCCCGGTGGAACAACGCGCCCATGATGCCACCGGCGATCGTCATCGCGCCGATGGAGTCCCCGAAGCCGGGCCCGGGCGGTACGGGCACGTGGCCGTACTCGGGCCGCATGATCCCGACCGCGACGCCGGAGCGGGCCCAGAACGCCAGCGAGTCGTACGAGCCGCGGTCCGCGTCCGGCCCCCGCTCACCCTGACCGGTGCCGCGCACGTAGATGATCTTCGGGTTGTGGGTGCGGATGTCGTCGACGTCCACGTGCAGCTTGGTGCGCACGCTCGGCAGCTTGTTCGTCAGGAAGACGTCGGACGTCGCGGCGATCCGGTACAGGATGTCGCGCCCCGCCTCGGAGGTGAGGTCGAGGCCGAGGCTGCGCTTGCCCCGGTTGGAGTGCTCGAGCAGGACGTGGACGTCCTTCGGGACGACGGCGATCCCCGAGGAGGCCAGGGCGCGCATGGCGTCACCGCGCTCGACGTGCTCGATCTTGATCACGTCGGCACCGAGGTCGGCCAGGAGGGCCGAGGCGGCGGGGACGAACGTGTGCTCTGCGACCTCGAGAATCCGGACGCCCTGCATGACCGGTGTCATGACCATCCTCCTGCTCGCGCCCGCGGTCGAGGGTTCGGCCGGCCGACGAATATTTAACATTGACGTCGATACCAGGTTCGCAGGGGCCGGTCCAGGTCTGCGGGCCGCGCCCAGCCCGCGGGAGGCTGGGCCATAGCCGCTGATCTGGCGATCTCGAACTGCGGTCACCAGCAGTGCGGGCGGAGGACTCGCCCGCGGTCAGGCCTGGCACGGGTGCGGTCAGGACCGGCTTGTCACACCGTCGTCACGTCTGTGACGACACTCTCACGCCCGCGCCGCGGAGGCCAGGCACCGCTGACGCAGGACGCCGCGGTCAGCGAGGTGCCGCGGTCGACAAGGTGCCGCGGTCAGCGAGGGGCCGCGGTCAGCGAGGTGCCATCCGCAGCGCGCCGTCGAGGCGGATCACCTCGCCGTTGATGTAGCCGTTCTCCAGCAGGTCGGTGGCGAGGCGGCCGAAGTCGGCCGGTGTGCCGAGGCGCTTCGGGTGCGGGACACCGGCGGCCAGTCCGTCGCGGATGTCGTCCCGCAGCCGCCCGAGCATGGGCGTCTCGAAGACACCCGGCGCGATGGTGTTCACCCGGATCGCCCAGCTGGCCAGGTCGCGGGCGGCGACGATGGTCATGCCGCGCACGCCCGCCTTCGCGCTGGCGTAGGCCGTCTGACCGATCTGGCCCTCGAACGCGGCGACCGACGCCGTCAGCACGACCGCGCCGCGGTCGCCGTCGAGGAGCTCGGAGTTGCGCGCCATCCGCGCCGCGGCGAGCCGCACGACGTTGTAGGTGCCGACCAGGTTGATCCGGATGATGTCGGCGTAGCTGTCGATCGCGCCGGGCTGGCCCTCGCGGTCGAGGATGCGCAGCCGGTCACCGCCGCGGCCGGCGCAGTGGACGACCCCGCGCAGCGGGCCGTCGGCCGCGGCCGCGTCGAGCGCCGCCTCGAACTGGTCGGTGTCGGTGATGTCCGCGGCGACGAAGCGCACGCCCAGCTCCGCGGCGACCTCCTTGCCCGGGGAGGAGGGCAGGTCGACGATGGTGACCGACGCGCCGCGCTCCAGCAGGACCCGCGTGGTGCCCAGGCCGAGGCCCGACGCTCCGCCTGTCACCAGTGTCGACTGTCCGTTGAGCTGCACGAATCCTCCAGCGTGATGATGCGCGGGCGGGCGGTCGCGCACCCCGGTGCGCACACGCCGGTGGCCACGGCGACACGGTGGATTGTCTGCTGCGGCCGCCGAGCGCCGAGGCGTTCACGCCGCGCCGGTACCCGCCTGGTCTGACCGGTTCTGGGCCCGCCACAGGGCAGTGGCCGGCCGCTGTCGACAATATTGACGCCCAGGTCAGAACGAGCTTAGGCTGTGGCGCAAAGCACAGGGCGCCGCCCGGCGCGGTGCACCGCGACGCATGGTGCACCGCGACGCACAGGGTGCCGATGCGTGAACGCTGATGCGTGAAGCGCCGATGCACGAGGCGCCCGCGCACGGGGCAGCCGGCCCGCAGCGCACCAGCGCACCAGGACGGCCGCACCGGCGGACGCCGCGCCACCACAGCGACCGCAGGTCCGTGCTGCCCGCCAGCCAGCGCTCGGCCGATCCCGCGCGATGCCCGGATGTTCCGCTGGCGTCGGGCACGGTGCCGTGTCCGACAGATCGACGAGTCGATTGGGGATGGCAGACGTGGGTCAGCTGCGGGTTGTTCAGTGGGCCACCGGCAACATCGGTACCTACGCGTTGCGGGCGGTGATCCAGCACCCAGGTCTCGCGTTAGCCGGTGTGCTGGTGCACGGGGAGGAGAAGGCGGGCCGCGACGCGGGCGACCTGTGCGGGGTCGACGCGACCGGCGTGACAGCCACCCGGGATGTCGAGGAGATCCTCGCGCTCGGTGCCGACTGCGTCCTCTACATGCCCCGGTACTTCGACGCCGACGAGGTGAGCCGGATCCTCGCCTCGGGGGCCAACATCGTCACGACCCGCGGAGAGTTCCACCGACTGGCGAACATCGACCCGGATGTGCGGAAGAAGGTGGAGGCCGCCTGCGAGCAGGGCGGGACGTCCGTGCACAGCACCGGGAGCAGCCCGGGGTTCATCTCCGAGGCGATCCCGCTGGCGCTGTCGTCGATCCAGCGCCGGCTGGACCGGCTCGTCATCCAGGAGTTCGCGGACCTGTCCAAGCGGAACTCGCCCGGGCTGCTGTTCGACGTCATGGGCTTCGGCCAGCCGCCGGCGAGCGTCGACGAGGCCCGGCTGGCCCACGGCGTGATCAGTTTCGGGCCGTCGCTGGAGCTCGTCGCCGAGACGCTGGGAATGCCGCTGGACTCGGTGGAGGGCTCCGGCGAGGTCGGTGTCTCACCACGACCCGTGCACATCGCCGCGGGGACGATCGAGCCGGGTACGGTCGCGGCCCAGCGGCTCACGGTCTCCGGTATGCGGGGCGGCCGCGAGGTCATGAGCTTCCGGGCCAACTGGTACTGCACCACCGACCTGGAACCGGCGTGGGACCTGCGTGACACCGGGTGGCACATCTCCGTCGAGGGCGACGCGCCGCTCGACATCGACCTGCGGTTCCCGACCCCGCTGGAACGGATGGCGGAGGTCTCCCCGGCGTACACCGCCAACCGGGCGGTCAACGCGGTGCCGGTCGTCGTGGCCGCCGCGCCGGGCATCCGTACCTCGATCGAGCTGCCGCAGATCTTCGCGACCGGGCTGGGCTGAGACGCCCGCGGCGCGGCCGACCGGCGGACCCGGGTGCGGGCGCCCAGGACGGCGCCCCGCACGGCGCCGGCACCCGGGCTGAGCCGGTGGTTCTCGTAGTGCTGTTGGTTGATTCCCGTGTTCTGAGAATGTAACTTTCGGGCATCCTTTCCGGGTGCCGCCAGAGCCCCGTCCCACGGGGTCGACCACCGCTGATCAGTGGTGGTCGGGGCCGGCACCGTGGCGCGCCGGTCGGCGGGTGCCCGGGAGTCGCAGTGGTGGTCTGGAGGAGTTCGTGCTGAGCATGGCGATCGGGGAGGATGGCACATGAAGCCACTTGAGGGGATCCGCGTTCTCGAGGTCGCGATGTACGGGTTCGTGCCCTCGGCGGGCGGGGTCCTCGCCGACTGGGGCGCCGAGGTCATCAAGGTCGAGCACGCCGTGACCGGTGACCCGCAGCGCGGCCTCAAGCAGACCGGCAACCTCAAGGTCGGCGACGGCCCGAACCCGAACATCTGGCACGCCAACCGCGGCAAGCGCAGCCTGGGCCTCGACATGGCCAGCGTGGAGGGCAAGGAGGTCCTCGACGAGCTGGTCCGGCGCGCCGACGTCTTCCTCACCAGCTTCCTGCCGCGTTCGCGCCAGAAGCTCGGCATCGACGTCGAGGACATCCGCGCCCTCAACCCGAAGATCATCTACGCTCGGGGCAGCGCGCTCGGCCCGCGCGGGCCGGAGTCCGACAAGGGCGGCTTCGACATGACGGCGTTCTGGGCGCGGGCGTCGTCCGCGGCCAGCATCACGCCGCGCAGCCACAAGGGCATGACGCCACCGCCCGGCCCGGCCTACGGCGACACGATCTCCGGCACGAACCTCGCCGGCGGCATCGCGGCGGCCCTGTTCAGGCGCGAGCGCACCGGCGAGCCGTCGGTCGTCGACGTCTCCCTGCTGGGCAGCGGTCTGTGGGCCATGGGCCAGACGATCGCGCTGTCGCTGCTGCTGGACGAGGCACTGCAGGCACCGGAGCCGGGCGGGCACGGGTCGCCGAGCAACCCGCTGTCCGGCCTCTACCGCACCTCGGACGACCGCTTCCTGTCACTGGTGATGCTGCAGCCGGGGCGGTACTGGGCGGACGTCTGCCGGCACATCGACCGGCCGGAGCTGATCGACGACCCGCGTTTCTCCTCGGCCGAGGAGATCGCGAAGCACACCGCGGAGGCCGTCGAGATCCTCCGCGAGGTGTTCGCGACCCGCACGCTGGCGGAGTGGACCGAGCGCCTCGGCACGCTGTCCGGCCCGTGGGCGCCGGTGCAGGACTCGTTGCAGGTCGGCAGCGACCCGCAGATCCGGGCGAACGAGTACCTGCTGTCCGCCGCCGGTGAGATGGAGGTGGTCTCCAGCCCGGTGCAGTTCGACGTCGGCGCGCCCCAGCTCGGCCCGGCGCCGGAGTTCGCGGCGCAGACCGAGGAGATCCTCATGGAGCTCGGTCTCGACTGGGAGCGGATCATCGAGCTGAAGACCGCCGGCGCGGTCACCTGATCGGCACGCGGCCGTGGGGGGACGGGCCCCGTCCCCCCACGGCCGCGAGGCTGTTCGACGGTGTCAGCGGGAGCGTTTGGCGGTCGCACGCTCGACGGCGGCCCAGTGCGCGTCGTCCACCCACAGCCGCGCGAACGTCCGGGCCGCCTCCTCGGCGGACACCGGGGCACCGGGACGCCCGATGACATGCTTGATCGCTCGGGCGGGGGCAGCGGTGAGGGAGTGGGCGAGAGCCCGCCAGCCGGCGTCGAAGTCGGCGCGGGGCAGGACCTGGTCGAGCAGGCCGAGGCGCTCCGCCTCGGGCGCGGTCAGGGTCTGGCCGGTGCCGGCGAGGAGCAGGGCCCGGCCCGGGCCGACCAGTGCGGCGAGCCGTTCGGCGCCACCCCACGCGGGCATGATCGCCAGAGTTGACTGGGTGAAACCGATCCTGATGTCGTCGGCGGCGACGCGGATGTCCGCCGCCACCGCGACCTCGGCTCCGCCGCCCAGGGCATGCCCGTTGACGGCGGCGATCACGGGAGCGGGGAAGTCGGCGAGCCGGTCGCAGATGGCACGCATCCGCAGCGCCATCGCGGCCGCCTCGTCCTCGGTCCGCAGGGCCGCGAGCTCCTTGAGGTCACCGCCGGAGACGAACGCCCGGTCGCCGGAGCCTCGGATGACCAGCGCGCCGGCGCCCTCGGCGGCGTCGAGAGCCTTCTCCAGCTCGCCCATGGTGGCCAGCGAGATGGCGTTGCGGGCCTCGGGTCGGTCGATCGTGATGACGGCGAGCCCGTCCTCGAGCTCAAGATCAATCATGGACCCCGCTCCACCTTGAGAATATAGTTATCTGAGAATAGAATTCTTTACAATTGAGAGTACCATTATCGCCCTGCGTGCACAGGTGATCGCGGCAGAGATCGGAGCTCGTGGCATGCGCACGGTCCCCCCCGACCTGGTCAAACGGTACGAGTCCGAAGGCTGGTGGACACAGGAGACGCTGGGCGACATTCTCGCCGCGGGCCTGGCGGCGGCGCCGGACGCGCAGTTCCGCGTGCACTCGGCGGTCCGGCCGTGGAGCGGCACCTTCGCCGACGTCGAGCGGGTCGCCCGCCGGCTCGCGGCCGGGCTGCGCGCGCGGGGCGTCGGCCCCGGCGACGTCGTGGTGTTCCAGCTGCCGAACTGGATGGAGGCGGCCGCGACCTTCTGGGCCTCGGCGCTGCTCGGGGCGGTTGTGGTCCCCGTCGTGCACTTCTACGGCCGCAAAGAGCTCGGCTACATCCTGGAGCGCACCGCGCCGAAGGTCTTCGTCACGGCGGAGGGCTTCGGGCGGATGGAGTTCCAGCCCGACCTGTGCGCCGGCGTCCCCGTGGTCGGCGTGGTCGGCCGCGACTTCGACGACCTGCTCGCCGACGAGCCGCTGGCCGGTGTCGTCGCGACGGACCCGGCGTCGCCCGCGGTGATCGCGTTCACCTCCGGGACGACCCGCGACCCCAAGGGCGTCATCCACAGCCACCAGACCCTGGGCTTCGAGACCCGCCAGCTCGCCGGGCTCTACCCGCCCGACCGCGGCCGTCAGCTCACCGCCGCTCCGGTCGGGCACTTCATCGGCATGCTCAACGCGTTCCTGATCCCGGTGCTGGACGGCCGCCCGATCAACCTGGCGGACGTCTGGGACCCGGGGAAGGCGCTGGAGCTGATGCGCACCGACGGCCTCACCGTCGGCGGCGGCGCCACCTACTTCGTCACGAGTCTGCTCGACCATCCCGACTTCACCCCGGAGTACCTGGCCGGGATGAGGTACGCGGGCCTCGGCGGCTCCTCGGTTCCGGCCGCGGTCACCACCCGGCTGGCCGGGCTGGGGATGACGGTGTTCCGCTCCTACGGCAGCACCGAGCATCCCTCGATCACCGGGTCGCGTTACACCGCCCCGGAGGCCAAGCGCCTGTTCACCGACGGCGACCCGCTGCCGGGGGTGGAGATCCGCCTCGAGCCGGACGGCGAGATCCTCAGCCGCGGGCCCGACCTGTGCCTGGGGTATCTCGACGAGGAGCTGACGGCGCAGGTCTTCGACGCCGAGGGCTGGTACCGCACGGGTGACGTCGGCGTGCTCGACGAGGACGGCTACCTCACCATTGTCGACCGCAAGGCGGATTTCATCATCCGCGGCGGGGAGAACATCAGCGCGCTGGAGGTCGAGGAGGTGCTGCTGACCATGCCCGGTGTCGCGGAGGCCGCCGTGGTCGCCGCACCCGACGCCCGGCTCGGGGAACACGCGGCGGCGGTGCTGCGGCTGCAGGCCGGCGCCGTCCTGCCCACGCTGGAGGAGGTGCGTGCCCACTTCGAGCGGGCCGGCCTGGCCCGGCAGAAGTGGCCGGAGGAGGTTCTCGGGACGGCGGACTTCCCACGCACCCCCAGCGGTAAGATCCAGAAGGCCGTCCTGCGCCGCGGCCTCGCCCGGCGATAGGCCCGGTGGCGCCCAGTGACAGGCCCGGTGGCCGTGGAGGACCCTGGCACCGGCGGTAGACATTGCGGCGGGGCAGGGAAGAGAATAGGGTTCTCCTTATCAGTAAGGGAGGATCTCATGCCTACGCGCGTGCCGCCGTACCCCATCTTTGACGCGGACAACCACCTGTACGAGACCGAGGAGGCGTTCACCAAGCACCTCCCGGAGGAGTTCAAGGGTGCGATCCGGTACGTCCAGATCGACGGGCGTACGAAGATCGCGATCCGGGGTCAGATCAGCGAGTACATCCCCAACCCGACCTTCGAGGTCGTCGCCCGCCCGGGTGCGCAGGAGGACTTCTTCCGCCTCGGCAACCCCGAGGGCAAGTCCTACCGTGAGATCATCGGCAAGCCGATGCGCTCCATTCCGGCGTTCCGCGAGCCGAAGTCCCGTCTCGAGCTGATGAACGAGCAGGGCATCGAGCGGACGCTGATGTTCCCGACGCTGGCGAGCCTCATCGAGGAGCGCATGCGGGACGACCCGGAGCTGACGCACGTCGTCATCCACGCGCTCAACGAGTGGCTGTACGAGACGTGGAAGTTCAACTACGAGGACCGCATCTTCACCACCCCGGTCATCACGCTGCCGATCGTCGAGAAGGCGATCGAGGAGCTGGAGTGGGTCGTCGAGCGCGGCGCCCGCGCCATCCTGATCCGCCCGGCGCCGGTGCCCGGCTACGGCGGCTCGCGGTCGTTCGGCCTGCCCGAGTTCGACCCGTTCTGGGAGCGGGTGGTGCACCACAAGATCCTGGTCGGCCTGCACTCGTCCGACAGCGGCTACAACCGCTACACCCAGGACTGGGAAGGCCAGACCCGCGAGTACCTGCCGTTCCAGCCGGACGCGTTCCGGATGATCGGCCAGTGGCGCCCGATCCAGGACACGGTGGCGGCGCTGGTCTGCCACGGCGCGCTGTCCCGGTTCCCGGACCTGAAGATCGCCGTCGTCGAGAACGGCGCCTCCTGGGTCGCCCCGCTGCTCGGCGAGCTCAAGGACGTCTACAAGAAGTACCCGCAGCAGTTCCTCGAGAACCCGGTCGAGGTCGTCCGCCGCAACATCCATGTCAGCCCCTTCTGGGAGGAGGACATGGCCAAGCTCGGCGAGCTGCTCGGCATCGAGCGGGTGCTCTTCGGCTCCGACTTCCCGCACCCCGAGGGCCTGGGTGACCCGGTGAGCTACGTCGACGTGCTGGCGAACCTCAGCGACGAGGACAAGGCGAAGATCATGGGCGGCAACCTCGCCAGGCTGATCGACGCATGACCTGGTCGACCATCCCGGAGATGGTGCTGAGCGCCGCCGACCGCTTCGGTGCTGCCGAGGCGGTCGTCGACGGTGAGCTGCGCCTCACCTTCACCGAGCTGGTCGGCCGTGTCCGCACGGCCGCGGGCGCGTTCGCGCAGGCGGGCGTCGGCAAGGGTGACCGGGTCGCGATCTGGGCGCCGAACTCCGCCGAGTGGATCATCGCGGCCTTCGGGCTGCTGACCGCCGGCGGCGTCCTCGTCCCGGTGAACACCCGCTACAAGGCCGAGGAGGCCAACGACATCCTCACCCGCAGCGGGGCGAAGATGGTCCTGGTGCAGGAGGGCTTCCTCGGCCAGTCCTACGAGGGCGTCACCGCCGTTCCCGCGGTCGACATCAGGTCGGGTTTCCTCGACCGGGGCACGCCGCTGGAGAAGCCGGTGGTGGTGGACGGCGAGGAGATCGCCGACATCCTGTTCACCTCGGGGACGACCGGGCGGCCCAAGGGCGTCATGATGAACCACGCGCAGACGCTGCGGCTGTACGAGGAGTGGTGCAACCAGGCGGATCTGCGGGAGGGCGATCGCTACCTGATCGTCAACCCGTTCTTCCACAACTTCGGGTACAAGGCGGGGATCGTCGCCGCCCTGATCCGGGGCGCGACGATCGTGCCGATGGCGGTCCTGGAGATGGACCGGCTGCTGGCGCTGATCGAGCGGGAGCGGATCACCATGCTCCCGGGGCCGCCGACGCTCTACCACTCGCTGCTCGCGGCCCAGGGTGACGCGGACCTGTCCTCGCTGCGGTGCGCCGTCACCGGGTCGGCCGACATCCCGGTCGAGCTGATCCGGCGGATGAAGGAGGAGCTGCCGTTCCGGTCGATCATGACCGGCTACGGGCTCACCGAGGCGGGCACCGCCACGGCCTCGCGGCCCGGTGACTCCTTCGAGGACATCGCGACCACGGTCGGGAAGGCCTGCGACGGCGTCGAGGTCTCGATCGCGGCCGACGGCGAGGTGCTGATCCGCGGCTACACGGTGATGCAGGGCTATCTCGACGACCCGGCCGCCACCGCGGAGACGATCGACGCCGACGGCTGGCTGCACACCGGTGACCTCGGCACCCTCGACGAGCGGGGCTACCTGCGGATCGTCGGCCGCAAGAAGGACATGTTCATCGTCGGCGGTTTCAACGCCTACCCGGCGGAGATCGAGGGCTTCCTGCTGGAGCACCCCGCGGTCGCGCAGGCGGCTGTGATCGGCGTGCCCGACGAGCGCCTCGGCGAGGTCGGCAGGGCCTTCGTGGTCCGGCGCGGGCCGGTCACCCAGGAGGAGCTGATCACCTGGAGTCGGGGGAAGATGGCCGGTTTCAAGGTGCCCAGGTCCGTCGAGTTCCTGGAGAGCCTGCCGCTGAACGCGTCAGGGAAAGTTATGAAGGACCAGCTGCGATAGCACCAGCTGCCCGAGGTCCAGGCGCGGGCCCGGGGGGAGCGGCGCAAGCCGCCCGCCGGGCCCGGGGTCGGTGTTGACGTTCCGTCTCCAGAAGGTAACGACACGACGATGAGCGATTCTTTCCAGACCAACTCCGGCCTGCCGGTCAGCGCGCTGTACGGGCCCGCCGACCGCGGGGCCGAACCACCGGAGCCAGGCAGGTTCCCGTTCACCCGCGGCAACTACGCGTCCGGGTACCGGGGGCGCACCTGGACCTTCCGCCAGTACTCCGGCTTCGGCACCGCCGAGGAGTCCAACAGCCGCTACCGCTACCTGCTCGACCAGGGCGGCACCGGTCTGTCCGTCGCACTCGACCTGCCGACCCAGTGCGGGTACGACTCCGACGACCCGGAGGTCACCGAGGAGGTCGGCCGGGTCGGCGTCGCCGTCGACACCCTCGCCGACGCCGAGGTGCTCTTCGACGGCATCCCGCTGGACAGGATCAGCACCAGCTTCACCATCAACGGCACCGCCGCGATCCTGCTGGCGTTCTACGTGGCCGCCGCGGAGAAGGCGGGGGTGCCCCGCGCGAAGCTGACCGGCACGATCCAGAACGACATCCTCAAGGAGTACGCCTCCCGCGGGACGTGGATCTGGCCGCCGGAGCCGTCGCTGCGCCTGATCGCCGACACGATCGAGTTCTGCGCCGCCGAGGTGCCGCGCTTCAACGCCATCTCCGTCGCCGGCGCGCACTTCCGCGACGCGGGCGCCAACGCGGTGCAGGAGATGGCGTTCACCCTCGCCGACGGCGTGACCTACTGCGACACCGTGATCGAGCGGGGCCGGCTCACGATCGAGCAGTTCGCCCCGCAGGTCTCCTTCTTCTTCTACACCCACGGCGACTTCTTCGAGGAGATCGCCAAGTACCGGGCCGGCCGGCGGCGCTGGGCGACGATCGTCCGCGAGCGTTACGGCGCGACCGCCGACAAGGCATCGATGTTCCGCTTCGGCTGTGTGGCCGGCGGGGCGTCGCTGTACGCGCCGCAGGCGCAGAACAACATCGTGCGGGTCGCCTACGAGGCGATGGCCTCGGTGCTCGGCGGCGTCCAGTCGATGTTCACCGCCGCCTGGGACGAGCCGTTCGCGCTGCCCAGCGAGGAGTCGGCGACGCTGGCGCTGCGCACCCAGCAGATCCTGGCGCTGGAGACCGGCGTGACCCGCACCGTCGACCCGCTCGGCGGCTCGTACTTCGTCGAGGCGCTCACCGACGCCACCGAGGCCCGCATCATCGAGATCATGGACGATCTCGAGCAGCACGGCGGCATGGTCCGCGCCATCGAGGACGGCTACCTGCAGGGCCTCATCGCCGACGAGGCCTACCAGCTACACAAGGACATCGAGAGCGGAACGGTGCCGGTCGTCGGCGTGAACCGGTTCGTCGCCGACGAGCCGGCGCCCGACCTGGCCACCTACGAGCTCGACGCGGAAGGCCGCGAGCGGCAGCTCAAGCGGCTGGCCAAGGTGAAGGACGAACGCGACGGCGCGGCCGTGCAGGCCAGCCTCGACGCGCTGGCCCGCGCCGCGGAGGGGACCGGGAACCTGATGCACAACCTGATCGACTGCGCCAACGCCTACTGCACGGTCGGCGAGATGGTCGCCACCCTCAAGGCGGTCTGGGGCGAGTTCCAGCAGCCGGTGGTGTTCTGATGCCGGCCCGGGTACTGGTCGCCAAGCCCGGCCTGGACGGGCACGACCGCGGCGCGAAGATCATCGCGCGGACGCTGCGGGACGCCGGCTTCGAGGTCGTCTTCACCGGCATCCGCCAGCGGATCGAGGACATCGTCACGATCGCGCTGCAGGAGGACGTCGCGCTGGTCGGCCTGAGCATCCTCTCCGGAGCGCACATCGCGCTGACGACCCGCACCGTCGAGGCGCTGCGGGCCGCCGACGCCGGCGACATCGCCGTCGTGGTCGGCGGGACCATCCCGCCGGCGGACGTCCCGCGCCTGCTCGAGGCCGGCGCCGCCGCCGTCTTCCCCACCGGCACCCCGCTGGACGAGGTCGTCAGCCGGGTCCGGGAACTCACCGCGGCGTCCACGTCGCCCTGACGCACCCCGTGCCGCCGGACGGGCGTGCGGGTGGGCGTGACATCGAAGTAATGACATCGGGAGGGTCCAGTGCGGGTCGGCGTGATGATCGGACCGGAGCGGGGTGACTCCGCGCGCAAGGTCGGGCGGATGATCGACGACGTCCTGTGGGCCGAGGGCGCGGGAATGGACACGGCCTGGATCCCCCAGGTGCCGTCCGACTTCGACGCCCTGATCGCGGTGGCGCTGATGGGTGCGCGCACCGAGCGGATCGAGCTCGGCACCGCGGTCGTGCCGCTGCAGCCGCAGCACCCGGTGGCGCTGGCGCGCCAGACCCTGTCCGCCCAGGCGGCCACCGGGGGGCGGCTCGCGCTCGGCGTCGGCCCGTCACACCACTGGATCGTGCGGGACATGCTCGGCCTGCCCTACGACAAGCCGGCCGCGTTCACCCGTGACTACCTGCAGGTCCTCAAGGCCGCCCTGAGCGGGCCGGGGCCGGTGGACGTCGAGAACGACACCTTCACCGTCCACAACCCGATGGAGATCGGCCCGGTCGCCCCGCTGCCGGTGTTCCTCGCCGCGCTCGGCCCGGTCATGCTGCGCATCGCCGGTGAGCAGGGCGACGGCACCGTGCTGTGGCTGGCCGACGAGCGCGCGGTCGCCGACCATGTCGCGCCCCGCATCACCAAGGCGGCCGAGGAGGCGGGCCGCCCGGCGCCCCGCATCGTCGCCGGCATCCCGGTCTGCCTGTGCGCGCCGCAGGACGTCGACCGGGCCCGCGAGCGGGCCAACCGCATCCTCGGCGAGGCCGAGGTCTCCCCGAACTACCAGCGCCTGCTCGACCAGGGCGACGCGACGAACGTCGGGGACATCGCCGCCGTCGGCGACGAGAAGGCCATCCTGGCCCGGTTCCGCAGCTTCGCCGACGCGGGCGTCACCGACCTGTCCGTGCGCCTGCTGCCGATCGGGGAGAACCGCGACGAGCTCGTCGCCTCCAAGCGCCGGACACGGGAAGTGATCGCCGCCCTCGCGGCCGAAGTCAGATGAGCGCGGGACCGCTCGCCGGCATCCGCATCCTGGAGGTCGGCCACATCCTCGCGGGCCCGTACGCGACGATGCTGCTCGCCGACCTCGGGGCGGAGGTCACGAAGCTGGAGCCGCCGGGCGGTGACCTCTCCCGGCAGGTCAGCGACGCCTACTTCGCCAGCCTCAACCGGGGCAAGCGCAGCATCCGCCTCGACCTGACCAGCGAGCAGGGGCAGGCCCGGCTCGGCGAGCTCGCCGCCGACGCGCACGCACTGCTGGTCAACCTCAAGCCGTCGGCCATCCGGAACTTCGGCCTGACCTACGAGGCGCTGCGCCGGTACAACGAGAAGATCGTCTGCGTGGCGCTGACCGGCTTCGGGCTGAACGCCGGCGACGACCCGGCGTTCGACTACGTCATCCAGGCCGCCACCGGGGTCGCCTCGCTGACCGGCGATCCCGACGGCCCGCCGACCCTGCCCGGCTACTCCGCGGCGGACAACTCGACCGGCATGACGGCGGCGCTCGCCCTGCTCGCCCAGATCGTCTCCGGCCGCGGCGGGCAGCTGGACGTCTCGCTGCGCGACGTGATGCTCTCCCAGCTCAACTACCGGGCGTCCGCCTACCTCAACGACGGCGTCGAACCGCGCCGGCTGCCGAACGGCGCGCACTCCTACTACGTGCCCGCGCAGCTGTTCCCCACCGCCGACGGCCACCTGGCGCTGTTCGTCACCCACGACGGCTTCTGGAGGAAGTTCTCCGCCGAGGCCGGCGTGACGGGCTTCGCGACGATGGCGGAGCGGGCCGCCCGGCGCGAGGAGGTGCTCGACGTGGTCACCAAGGCCCTCGCCGCCGACACGGCGGAGAGCTGGGAGACGCGCCTGAAGCGCCTCGGCGTCCCGGCGGCCAAGGTCCGCTCGCTGCCCGAGGCACTCGAACGCACCCCGGACATGGTCGTGCAGGCCGGCGACTTCCGGCTGGTCGCCAGCCCCATCCGGGTCGCCGGCTACGAGCCGGAGTACGGCCCCCCACCCCACCTCGGTGAACACGGCGACTTCACCGGCACGGCATAGGGCGTAGAGGATTTGCTAAACTCCGGTCGTGGACGAGTGGGAGGTCCGCGTCACCGACGAGTTTCTGACCTGGGCCGGCGGGCTCGACCCGAGGTCGAAGGCCCTCGTCGTCGACGCGATTGACCGGCTGGCCGATGCCGGGCCAAGCCTGGGCCGACCGCTGGTCGACCGTCTGGTCGGTTCGGAGATCCACAACCTCAAGGAGCTCAGGCCCGGTTCCGCGGGCTCCTCGGAGATCCGCATCCTCTTCGTCTTCGACCCCTGGCGCTCCGCGATTCTGCTGGTCGGCGGCGACAAGTCGGGCAACTGGTCCGGGTGGTACCGCACGGCGATCCCACAGGCGGAGACGCTGTACGTCGAGTACGTGAAAGAACGGGAAGCCGAGGAGGGCAGCTCATGACCAGGTTTCCCCGGTGGGACGACGTCCGCGCCGGCCTGGTCGCCGACGCCGGCGGCGACCAGGCCCTGTCCGAGGCTCACCGGCGTAACCAGGCCTACATCGACGGCCACCGGCTCGCCGAACGCCGCAGACTTCTCGGCCTGACCCAGACCGACGTCGCCGAGCGCATGGGTGTCAGCAAGAGCCGGGTCTCCCAGATCGAACGCGGCGAGGTCTCCACCGTCGACGTCATCGCCCGCTACGTCCAGGCTCTCGGCGGACAGATCCAGATCACCGCCGTCTTCGGTGACGACATCTATATCCTGCGGGGCGCCGACACACCTGCCGCGTGACAGTCACGAACTGCACCAGGCATCACCTTGATCAGATCATCCTTGATCTGCGGGGACGCTGGACTGGAAGATAACGCGTTCCCCCCCCGCCCACGGGTTCCTGGAAGTGGGCGAAGCAGCGTTCCAGGAGGTCGTCGGAGACGGTGACGCTGTTGGCGTCGTCACGCCCGGTTGCGGATCGCCAGCCGACGCCGCAGCGCCGTGGTCGCCCGCTGCCGGACCGGGCCTCGGACGGCCCGGTCGGCGGCGGTCGGGTCACTACTCGTAGCGGACGACCACGGACGCCGAGCCCGGCACGCCCTGGCAGGTGAGGACGTAGCCCTCCTCGACCTCCTCCTCGGTCAGGGCCTCGTTGACGCGCATGGTGGCGCTGCCCTCCTCGAGCTTGGCGATGCAGGTGGCGCACGTGCCGGACTCGCAGGAGAACGGCGGCGCCAGCCCGCCGCGCCGGGCGCTCTCCAGCAGCGTCTCGCCGGGGCGGCGCGGCACCACGATCTTCTTGCGGCGCAGGTGGATCGTGACCGTGCCCTCGAGCTCCGCCGTGGCTGTGGCCGCCGGGCCACCGGCCTCGACCGCGGCCTCGGTGGCGGGCGCGGTGACCGCGGCCGCGCCGAAACGCTCGGTGAAGACCTTCCCCGGCCCGGGGAAGGAGTTCTCGACGAGGTCCATGAAGGGCTCGGGCCCGCAGACGTAGACGTCGGCGTCGGTGTCCGCACCGACGAACGCGGCGACGCCGGCGGCGTCGACGTACCCGCTGTCGGTGTCGAGGTGGCGCACGACGGTGAGCCGGTCCGGGTACTGCGCGACCAGGTCCGCCAGGGCGGCCTCGAAGATCATCGACGGCTGGTCGCGGTCGGCGCACAGCAGGCGGACACGGCGCTTCGTACCGGCCAGCGCGCTCTTCGCCAGCGACAGCACGGGAGTGATGCCGCTGCCGCCGCAGAAGCCCAGCAGCGGGACGTCGGTGTCCCGCAGGCAGAAGACGCCGTGCGGCTCGGTGATCTCGACCTCGTCGCCGGGGGAGACGTTGTCGATCAGCCAGTTGGAGACCCGGCCGCCGGGCACCCGCTTGACGGTCGTCATCATCTCGGTGTCGGTCTCCGGGGCGCTCGACATCGAGTACGAGCGCAGCAGCTCCTCACCGTCGATCTGGAGCCGGAAGGTGACGAACTGCCCGGCCCGGTAGGTGAACGGCCCGCTGCTGGGGGCGATGACGAAGGTGCGGGTGTCGGCGGTCTCGCGGATGACCCGGGTGACGGTCGCCCTCTGGAACAGAGGGGGTCTCGGCATCAACGGCCTCCTTCTGGTATGAAGATTCTACTTGGGTGAGAATATAATTTCCGAACGCGAGTGGGGCCGCAGCGGCGCCCCCGTGCGCAGCTGCTTCGCGTGGTGACCTTCCGACCCGCGCGGTGACCGTTCGAGAGGAGCGCCAGTGAGTGAACGGACTGCGCTCGTCTTCGACGAACGGGAGTACAGCCTGGCACGGATCGAGGCGCTGACGGACGGGATGGCCACGGCGCTGGCGAAGCACGGGGTGCGGGCCGGTGAGCGGGTGGCGCTCATGGCCTCGAACCGGCCGGAGTTCGTTGTCGCGGTCCGGGCCGCATGGCGGCTGGGAGCGGCCATCGTACTGCTCAGCCCGTCCTGGAAACAGGTCGAGATCGAGCACGCGCTGGCCATCACCGGAGCCGAGCGGGCGATCGGCGACCAGGAGGCGCTCGGCGCCCTGCTGCCGATGTGGCACCTGGACGAGCCCTTCCCCGACGCCGGCGGCCCGTTCCCCGCCACCGACCCGGACGCCGACGCGCTGCTCGTCTTCAGCTCGGGCACCACCGGCCTGCCGAAGGCCGTCCGGCACACGGGCCGCTCCTTCGCCGCCGCGGTCGGTCACTGGCGCACCGCGCTGGGCCTGACCGCCGCCGACCGGATCCAGATCACCACCCCGCCGTCGCACATCCTCGGCCTGCTCAACATCGTCACCGCGCTGGAGACCGGCGCCTGGCTGCGCCTGCACCGCCGGTTCGACCTGGAGCTGATGCTGCGCGCGATCGAGCGCGACCGGATCACCGTGGAGATGGCGGTCGCGCCGATCGCGCTGGCGCTCGCCTCGCACCCCGCACTCGAGTCGTACGACCTGTCGTCCCTGCGGTACATCATGTGGGGCGCCACCCCGGTCACCGCGAGCGTCGCCGAGACGGTCACCCGGCGCACCGGCGTCGGCTGGGTCCCCGCCTACGGGGCCAGCGAGCTGCCGGTCATCACCTGCAGTCCGCTCGACGGCGCCCGGCTCGACAGCGTCGGGCAGGCGGTGCCCGGCGTGCGGCTGCGGGTGGTGTCGCTGGAGAGCGGGGCCGTGCTCGGCCCCGGGGAGACCGGCGAGATCCAGGCCCGCGCCGACTCGCTGATGGCCGGCTACCTGCCCGCCGAGGCCACGGCCGAGGCGTTCGACGATGGCTGGTACCGCACCGGCGACGTCGGCAGCCTGGACGACGGCGGCTGGCTGCGGCTGACCGACCGGGTCCGGGAGATGGTCAAGATCCGCGGGTTCCAGGTCGCCCCCGCCGAGGTCGAGGGCGTGCTGCACGCCCATCCCGCGGTGATCGACTGCGCGGTGTTCGGCATTCCCGACCCGGCCGACGGCGAGGCCCTGGTCGCCGCCGTCACGACCAGCGGGCCGGTCGAGGCGGCGGAGCTCGTCTCCTGGGTCGGCGAGCGGCTCGCCTCCTACAAGCGACCCCGCGAGGTCGTGTTCGTGGCCGACATCCCCCGCCTGCCCTCGGGCAAGGTACTGCGGCGAGTTCTCAAGGAGCGCTATGGACGTACGTCTGACCACTGAGCAGCGTGAGCTGCGCACCGCGGCCGCCCGGCTGGCCGACGACCTGGGCCCGGGATCCGTCCTCGACCTCGAGGACACCGAGCGGGTCGAGCGGCTGGAGAAGGCGGTCGCGGCCACCGGCTGGCGGTCGCTGCGCACCGACGGCGCCTCCGGGGTCGAGGTCGCCCTGGTCGTCGAGGAGTTCGCCCGCGGGCTGGTGGACGTCCCGTTCCTCGGCCCGGTGCTGGCCGATGACCTGCGGGCGAAGCTGGGCGTGGAGGGGGAGCCGACCGCGCTCGCCGTCGGCGGGGAGGCGGTGGACGCCCGCGGTCTGGGCACGGCCCTCGGCATCCTCGGGACCAGCGCTGGCAGCGCGGGTGCCGGGAGCGCGGTTGCCGGGAGCGTCGGTGTCGGCACGGCCACGGTCGGCGAGCCGGTGTACGGGATCGACCTCACCCGGACCAGCGCCGCGGTCAGCGGGCCGTTCGAGCCCGTCGGCGAGATCCCGGCGGAGGAGGTGCAGCGCTGGGAGGCACTGGCTCTCGTCGTCACGACCGCGGACATCCTCGGCGCCGCCCGTGGCACGTACGCGCTGGCCTGCGACTACGCCAAGGTGCGATCCCAGTACGGCAAGACCATCGGCTCGTTCCAGGCCGTCGCTCACCTGCTCGCCGAGAGCCTGGCGCTGATCGAGGGCTCGGTCAGCGTCCTGCGGTACGCCGCCTGGGCCGTCGACGAGCTCAGCCCGGACGAGGCGCTGCGGGCCGGCAAAGTCGCGAAGGTCTACACCGAGCGCGCCGCGCGGACCATCTGCGAGACCTCGATCCAGGTGCACGGCGGCATCGGCAACACCTGGGAGTGCCTCGCCCACGTCTTCCTGCGTCGCGTGCTGACGTCCGGCGCGCTGCTGCCCGTCTCTCTGGAGGAGATCAGCCTTGGACTTTCGTGATTCGCCGGAGGAGGCCGCCTTCCGCGCGCGGCTGCAGGACTGGCTGGGCGAGAACGCGAAGAAGTTCCCGACCTCGGGGGACGAGTACTGGGCCAAGGCGGCCGAGTGGCACCAGGCCCTCCATGCCGGCGGGTTCTTCGGGACGTCGTGGCCGAAGGCGTACGGCGGGCAGGAGCTGCCCCCCGTCTACGACGTGATCGTCGACGAGGAGCTGGCCCGCGCCGGCGCCCCGGCCCGGCCGAGCCTCGGCTACCTGGTGATCGGCCTGGGCCGGCACGGCAGCGAGGAGCTGCGGCAGCGCTTCCTGCCCGGGATGATCAACGGGACGGAGCGCTGGTGCCAGGGGTTCAGCGAGCCCGGTGCCGGTTCCGACCTGGCCTCGCTGACCACCACGGCCACCCTGGAGGGCGACCACTACGTCCTGAACGGCCACAAGATCTGGACGAGCTACTCCGACGACGCCGACTGGTGCCTCGTGCTCGCCCGTACCAACCCGGACGTCCCGCGGCACAAGGGCATCTCCGGGTTCATCGTGAACATGCACCAGCCTGGCATCGAGCAGCGCCCGCTGCCGATGATCAGCGGCGTGACCAAGGAGTTCGGTCAGGTCCTGTTCGACGGGGCGACCGTGCCGGCCGACCAGATGGTCGGCGCGCCCGGCGAGGGCTGGAAGCTGGCCATGACGGTCGTCAGCCACGAGCGGGAGCCCTCCACCCTGGGGTTCACCGCGCGGTACGGCAAGACCGTGCGCAACCTGGTCGCGCGCCTCGACGGGGAGCCGTCCGAGTCGCTGCGGTGGGCCGCCGTGCAGACCGAGATGCTCCGCCTGCACGTGCGGCGCCGGCTGTCCGAGCAGCTCGACGGGCTCAGCCACGGCCCGGACGGCTCGCTGGACAAGCTGCTGATGACCTGGGTCGAGCAGTCGGTGGGCCACGCCTCGCTGGACGCGGGGGGCACCCGCGACCCCGAGCTGCTGGGCACCTACCTGTACAGCCGGTCCCAGAGCGTCATGGGCGGGACGTCGCAGATCCAGAAGAACATCATCGCGACCCGGATCATCGGGCTGGAGGCCTGACGGGCCGACAGGCCTGACCGCGCCGGCCGGGGCCCCGGTGTCGCATCGGGGCCCCGGCCGGGCCGTGGGGTGCCGAAACCTACTTCGGCGGGAAGCGCAGGGCGCCGTCGAGGCGGATGACCTCGCCGTTGAGGTAGTCGTTGACGATGAGCTGCTCGGCGAGCAGCGCGTACTCGGGGGACTGCCCCATGCGCTTCGGGAAGGGGATCTGCGGGCCCCAGTAGGCCTCCAGCTTGTCGCCGGCCTTGCCGTAGGCCGGCGTCAGGATGGTGCCCGGAGCGATCGCGTTCACCCGGATGCCCAGCGGCGAGAGGTCACGCGCGGCGACCAGCGTCATGGAGATGACGCCACCCTTGGCGGCCGCGTACGCGATCTGGCCGATCTGGCCCTCGAAGCCGGCGATCGACGCGGTGTTGACGATGACGCCCCGGGTGCCGTCCTCGAGCGGCTCCTCCTGGGCGATGGCGGCAGCCGCCAGCCGGGTCACGTTGAACACCGCGGTGAGGTAGTACGTGACGGTCGTCTGGAAGGTGTCCAGGCTGTGCGGCGAGCCGTCCTTGCCGACGAGGCGGCCGCCGCCGGCCGGGCCACCGTGGGTGTCGACCGAGATCCGCAGCGGGCCCAGCGTCTTCGCCTCGGCGATCGCGGCGAGGATGTCCTCCTCGGAGGTGGCGTCCACGTGGACGTAGCGGATGCCCAGCTCCGCCTCCAGCGCCTTGCCCTTCTCGTCCGCGACGTCGGCGACGACGACCTTCGCGCCCGCGGCGTGGAGACGACGGACGGTGGCCTCGCCGAGGCCGCCGGTGCCACCGACGACGAGGGCGGAGTTTCCGCTGATCTGCATTAACGTTTCCCTCTCTTGCTAGTCATGCTCTCGATCTGGAACACTAACATTCTCATGAATGCGATCCCGATCAATAGAGCGGTGCCTCACGGCAGTTGTCGTTCCCGGTTCTCGCGGGACTGTGTCGCGACGCGGCCGTTGACGCGGCCGTCGGTCCGGCCGCGCGCGGCGGGTTCGTGCCCCGGCCGGGTCGGCGCAGCCCGATGACCATTCTGGAGACTGTGGCCGCCGCGCGCGCAGGTTCACTGCGCGCGGTCGGCCGGTTGCTCACCATGGTCGAGGGGGTCGGGCGCGACGAGCTGCTCGCGGTGCTGGAATCGGCGCCGATCCGGGTGCTGGGGGTGACCGGCCCGCCCGGCGCCGGGAAGTCGACCACGATCGGCGCGCTGGTCGGCGCCTACCGGGAGCGCGGGCTGCGGGTGGCGGTGCTCGCCGTCGATCCGTCGTCGCCCTACAGCGGTGGGGCACTGCTCGGCGACCGGATCCGGATGGCCGCGCACACCACCGACACGGGTGTTCTGATCCGCTCGCTGGCGGCCCGCGGCCACCTGGGCGGGCTGTCCGCGGCGGTCCCCGCCGCCGTCCGGGTCCTCGCCGCGCTGTCCTACGACCTGGTACTGCTGGAGACCGTCGGGGTCGGCCAGTCCGAGATCGAGATCGCCGCGGTCGCCGACCCGACGCTGGTCGTGCTGACGCCCGGCGCCGGCGACGCCGTCCAGGCCGCCAAGGCGGGCCTGCTGGAGGTCGCCGACATCATCGTGGTGAACAAGGCCGACCGCGAGGGTGCCGACCAGACCGTCCGTGACCTGCACCAGGAGATCGACGTCCCCGTCCTGACCCTGGTCGCGTCGAAGGGGGAGGGGATCGCCGCCCTGGCCGAGGCGATCGACGCCCACCACCGCACCGACACGCCGGCCAGGCGCACGGCCCGGGCGCATGCCCAGATCCTGTCGCTCGCGCAGACCCGCCTGCGCGAGCACCCCGATCTGGCCGGCCTCGCCGCCGAGGTGGCCGCCGGCCGGCGCGACCCCTACTCGGCGGCCGAGTTTCTGGTCAGGACGCCGCGGAGCCGTTAGACGCCGCGGAGCCGTTGGACGCCGCGGAGCCGTTGACGGAGTTGTTCGCTGAGCCGTTGAAGCCGGTCAGGCAGAATGCCCAGACCTCGTCGGCGGTGATCGGGTGGGCGTGCTCACCCGCGGCGACACCGTTTGACTGCGAAAGGAACATCGCGGTCTGCATCACCATTGCCGCCGCGCGGCGCGGCCGGAGATCGGAGCGGAGCTGACCGCTCGCCGCCGCCCGGGTCATCATTTCGGTGATCACGGCGAGCAGCGGGGCGTGTGCCACCTTCACCTCGGCCGGATGCGAGATCAGCAGCTGCGGCGCGAAGTCGGTGAACAGCGGCCGGCGCTGCCGGGCCTGGTCGGAATGGCTCTGCTCGAACAGGAGGCGGACGGCGATGCGCAGCTGGACCAGTGGGTCGGGCTCGTCGGCGGCAGCCTCGCTGATCTCCTCGGCGGACTCGCTGAGCGCGTTCTCGAACAATGCGAGCAGCAGCTCGTGCTTGCCGCTGAAGTGCTGGTAGAAGCTACGCAGCGACTGGCGCGACCGGTCCACGACCTCCTGTACCGTCAGGTCGAGCGAGCCCTTCTCCGCGATGATCGCCTGGGCCGCGTCCAGGAACTGGACGACGCGCTGCTCGGCGCGGAGCTTGGCGGCCCGCGTGGAGCGCTCGACGGCGCGCTGCTTCCAGGCCGGCTCTTCCTTAGGCATGGTCACGGGCAGCTCCGTCTTCTGGGCCATGTTCAGAACGTACTGCACTGCTGCCGGTACATCCGGCCAACCGTGGTGGTAGGCCACACGTACTGGCTACGAGACCGTGGTTTCGGCCGGCGAGAATGGTATTCTCGCACCAGTTCGCCCCGAATGGCTACAGGCGGGTCGGACCTTACCTGGAACCTGCAAACCGACTCTGGGATGTTGGGAACGTCGGCGGGGGGCCGTCGGTCCCGGGCCGTGCCCGAATCCCACCGCGGGTCCCACCGCGGGCGGGCGCACGTCCAGGTGCGGTACACGACGGGGTGCATCTACCGCGAGGAGCCGATGTGACGTTCTTCCGAGGAGCCGGGCATGCTCTTTGAGTTCGACTCCGACCAGCGGCTGTGGCAGAAGACGGCCCGGGAGGTCCTGACCCGGGAGTGCCCGCCGGAGCTGGTCCGCGCGGTCGCCGACGACGGTGCCGACCCCGCCCCGCTGTGGCGCACCTACACCGACCTCGGCTGGACGGAGCTGGTCGAGCCCGGTGAGGCCGTCGAGCTGGCCATCCTCCTCGAGGAGCTCGGCCGTGCCGTCGACCCCACTCCCTTCCTCGCGACGACCACCTGGTTCGCGCCGCTCGCGCCCGGTGTCGCCGAGCCCGGGCAGACCGGCTCCGCCCTGCTGGAGGGCGTCACCGCCCACCGCGACCGCGACGGCTGGGTCCTGCACGGCTCGGCGCGTCACGTCCTGGACGGCGACCGCGCCGACTGGCTGGCCGTGGTCACCGAGGCAGGTGTCTTCTCCATCCCCGGCTCCGAGGCCGTCGTGACCAGGCTGCCGGTCTTCGACCCCACCCTGCACGTCGCCAGTGTCACGCTGCCCGGCGTCCGGGTCGCCGCCGACGCGCGGCTGGCCGTCGACCCGCGCCCGGCCCGGGACCTGGCCCTCACCGGGCTCGCGCTCACCATCGTCGGCGCCTGCCGCCGCATCCTGGACCTCACGCTCGACCACATCCGCTCCCGCGAGCAGTTCGGCGCGCCGATCGGCTCCTTCCAGGCCGTCAAGCACAAGGCCGTCGACATGCACGTGGCGTTGGAGCGGGCCCGCGCGCTGGCCTACTTCGGCGCGTTGACGATCGCCGCCGACGACCCGCGACGCCGGCTCGCGGCGTCGATGGCGAAGGCGGCGGCCGGCGAATGCCAGTCCGTCGTCGTCCGCAACGGCCTGCAGCTGTTCGGCGGCATGGGCTTCACCTGGGAGAACGACCTGCAGTTCGCGCTCAAGCGGGCGGTGGCGGGCGGGCTGCTGCTCGGCGGGGCCGCCGAACACCGGGCACTGATCGCCGAGGAGTACCGTGCAGCTCACATTTGACGCCGACGTCGAGAGCTTCCGCGCCGAGTTCGCGGCCTTCCTCGACGCGAACCTGCCCACCGAGGCCGAGACCACCGAGCGTGCCTACTCCAGCGCCCACGTGCCCGACTGGGCCCGGCGCTGGCAGCGGCTGCTGTTCGACGCCGGCTGGCTGCTGCCCGGCAACACCCCCGAGTTCGGCGGGCGGGGTGCCTCCATCGTCGAGCAGTACGTGCACCTGGAGGAGCTCAGCCGGCGGCGGATCTACCACAGCTTCAACCCACAGGGCCTGGGCATCATCGCCGCCTCGCTGCTCTCCTTCGGCTCCGAGGAGCAGAAGCGGCGCTGGGCGGTGCCGATCCTGCGCGCCGAGATCACCGCGGCGCTCGGGATGAGCGAGCCCGGCGCCGGGTCCGACCTCGCCTCGCTGCGCACCCGCGCCGTCCTCGACGGTGACCACTTCGTCGTCAACGGCCAGAAGATCTGGACGTCCGGCGCGCACGACGCCGACGTCCTGCTGACCTTCGTGCGGACCGACCCGGACGCGCCGAAGCACAAGGGGATCAGCGTGCTGCTGATCCCGACCGACACCCCCGGGGTGACCCGCCGGCCGTTCGGCTCGGTGGTCGACCGTGACGACGTCGACTTCAACGAGGTCTTCTTCGACGACGTCCGGGTGCCCGCCGAGAACCTCGTCGGCGCGCTCAACAACGGCTGGCACGTCGCCAACGGCTCGCTCGGGCACGAGCGGACCCTGCTGTGGCTGAGCTTCGCCGAACGGCTCGAGGACCTCGCCCGCGACTTCCACCCGGCCGACGTCCTCGGCGCCGACGCCTACGCCCGCCTCGTCATGGACCTGCAGGCGCTGCGCCTGCTCGGCTCGGCGGCGCTGGCCCGCGCCGCGCGCGGCGAGCAGGACGTCGCCGCGCTGTCGGTGCTGAAGCTGCTGGGCTCGGAGGCGGTGCAGAAGGCCTCGGAGCAGGCGATGGAATCCGCCGGGGCGGACGCACTGGTCCATCCGGTGGTGGCCGCGCCGTACGCTCACCTGAGCCTCGAGGCCTTCTCGTCCGGGTGGTTCGAGCGCTACCTGCGCTCCTTCGCCGGGACCATCGCGGGAGGCACCTCGGAGATCCAGCGCACGATCATCGCCGAGCGGGTGCTCGGACTGCCCCGGAGCTGAGGAGCTGGTGTGTACATCGACTACGACGTCGCCGACCGGATCGCGACGATTACTCTCAACCGTCCTGAAGCGGCGAACGCCCAGAACGCGGAGCTCCTCGAGGAGCTCGACCAGGCCTGGACGCGTGCTGCCACCGACAACGACGTCGCCGTCATCATCCTGCGGGCCGAGGGGAAGCACTTCTCGGCGGGCCACGACCTGAAGTCGAACGAGCCCGTCCCCGAGAAGATCACCCTGGAGGACATCTACCGGATCGAGGCGCGCCGCTACCTCGAGTTCTCGCTGCGGTGGCGCAATGTCCCGAAGCCGTCCATCGCCGCGGTGCAGGGCCGGTGCATCGCCGGCGGGCTGCTGCTGGCCTGGCCGTGTGACCTCATCGTCGCGGCCGACGACGCGCTGTTCTCCGACCCGGTCGTGGCCATGGGCATCGGCGGCGTCGAGTACCACGGCCACACCTGGGAACTGGGCCCGCGCAAGGCCAAGGAGATCCTGTTCACCGGCCGGGCCGTGACCGCGACCGAGGCCGAGCAGGTCGGCATGGTGAATCGGGTCGTGCCCCGCGCGGAGCTGGACACGCAGGTCCGGGCGCTCGCCGAGCACATCGCCACGATGCCGAGCTTCGGGCTGCGCCAGGCCAAGCGCGCGGTCAACCAGACGCTGGACGTCCAGGGCTTCTACGCGGCGATCCAGTCCGTGTTCGAGATCCACCAGACCGGGCACGGCAACGCGCTGAGCGTCGGCGGGTGGCCGGTGCTGGTCAATCTCGACCAGATGAAGACGGCGATCAAGAAGGCCGACTAGCCGCCCGCCTCCGCGGTCCCGGGTGCCCGGCTCCGGTCCCTGGCGCCGGGTGCCCGGCGCCAGGCCGCCCGGGACCGCGCCGCCCGGGACCGCGTCCACAGCTCCAGCCCCGGGGCATCCCCCGCAGGGGGGTTGCTGGCCGCCAGGGTTTCCCCACGCGTCCCATCGCACGGGCTGCCGGGCAGGGCCTCCGTCCCGGCCGGCGGCAGTGCGTCCCGCCAGGCGTCATCCGGACGCTGCTGGCTCAGCCCGAGGAGGCCGCCATGACCGCGACAGACGAGCGGGAACGTCACGGGGCGACGGGGGGCGGCCGGCGCCCGATGGAGGGACTGCTGGTCGTCGGACTGGAGCAGGCCGTCGCCGCTCCGATCGCCACCCGCCACCTGGCCGACATGGGCGCCCGGGTGGTGAAGGTCGAGAACCCCCGCGGCGGAGACTTCGCCCGCCACTACGACAAGGCTCTGAACGGCATGGCGGCCCACTTCGTCTGGTGCAACCGCGGCAAGGAGTCGCTCGCCCTCAACTGGACGGACCCCCGCGGCGCCGAGGCACTGGAACGCCTGCTCAGCCGCGCCGACGTCCTCATCCAGAACCTGGCGCCCGGCGCGGCGAGTCGGCGCGGCCTGGCCGCCGAGCAGGTCACCGCGCGCCACCCGCGGCTCGTCGCGGTCGACATCTCCGGCTACGGCGAGGGCGGCCCGCTCTCCCACAAGCGCGCCTACGACCTGCTGGTGCAGTCCGAGGGCGGTTCCTGCGCGATCACCGGCGAGCCCGGGCGGCCGGCGAAGGCCGGCATTCCTCTCGTCGACCTCGCCACCGGTATGTACGCCCTGACCTCGGTGCTCGCCGCCCTCTACGCCCGGCGGGAGACCGGGCGCGGCTCGGCGATCGCGGTCAGCCTCTTCGACGTCGTCACCGAGTGGATGGGCTACCCGCTCAACTTCACCATGGGCACCGGCGTCGAGCAGGAGCCGGCCGGCGTCGGCTCGCCCGCCGTCGCCCCCTACGGGGCGTACCCGACGGCCGACGGGCAGACAGTCGTGCTCGGCACCACGAACGACGGGGAGTGGCAGCGCCTGGCCCGCCAGGTCCTCGGCCGCCCCGACCTCGCCGACGACCCGGCCTACGCCGGCAACGCCGACCGCGTCCGCGAGCGCACCCAGCTGGACGCCGTGATCTCGGCCTGGTCGAAGAGCCTCACCCTGGCACGGGCGCAGGAGATCCTCGACGAGGCGGGGCTCGGCAACGCCCGCCTCAACAGCGTCCAGGAGGTCCTGGACCACCCGCACCTCGTCGCCCGGGACCGCTGGCAGGACGTGGCCACTCCCACCGGCACCGTGCGCGCACTGCTCCCGCCGCCCATCGCGGCCGAGTGGTCCCCGCCGATGGGCGCGGTGCCCGCGCTCGGGGAGCACACCGACGCCGTCCTGGCCGAGCTCGGATACTCGGCGGACGAGATCGTCGCCCTCCGTGCCGACAAGGTGGTGTGACGGAGCGGCCGTCACGAGCGCTCCAGCGCCGGGTTGGCTGGTCGTGGTCCGACACCTGTGGGTCGCATCGGGTGATCTGACACTGTGTCTGGTTTCTCGCCGCGCGGTCGAGTGCTGCGTTCGCGTGCCTAAAGGGCCACCTGTGTCCGTCCTGCCCGGAGCCTTGACGGATCGAGAGG
>NZ_KB893724.1 GCF_000374165.1 Parafrankia elaeagni | reverse complement strand
TTCATCATCCGACTGGAAGGCCACTTCCGTCACTACGGCTGGCCACGTTTTCGGTAATTCGGCTGCCGGAGTTTCTCCGGTGAAGCTCTGCGTCGTTTCCTCGGAATTTGATCCGGGTGTGCGTGGCCTTGATTTGTGCGGCCCATCCCGGGCGAGCGTGGCGGGATCGCATCCAACTCGCTCCGCTCCGCGCAAGGCACCTTGAGGCGCCCCACAACGTGGCTACGGAACGTCACTGATCACAACCTGGTGCGATCTCTGCGCAGCCCTGGGGGCGGTGCACCTCGGATGATGCTATCGCCGATCTAGGGCCGTGACCGTCAAGGTCCGCCGTGGCCGCCGTACCCCGGCGGTGGTGGGACACGTGGGTTGTCCGGGACGGCCTATCGTGGCGGGCGTGGGTTCGTCGGCAGCCGCTGCGCAGGACTTCTCCCGCGCCGGCAGCGTGCTGTCCCGACTCGCCCGGGACAGCCGCCGGGCAGGCAACATCACCCATGTCGAGCACGTGCCGGCCCGCCGGGGCCAGACCGCGCCGTGGCCGGAGTGGGCGGACCCGGTTCTGGTCGGCCGGCTGCGCGCCGCGGGTGTCGAGCAGCCGTGGGCACACCAGGCCGAAGCCGCCCAGGCGGCCCACGAGGGCCGTGATGTCGTGCTTGCGACAGGCACCGCCTCCGGCAAGTCGGTGGGCTATCTGTTGCCGGTGCTGTCCCGCCTGCTGGCGGAGCCGGGGGCCCGCGCGATCTACCTGGCGCCGACCAAGGCACTGGCCCACGACCAGCTCCGCTCGGTGCGGTCACTGCGGCTGACCGGCGTCCGCGCCTCGACTTACGACGGTGACACGCCAGGTTCAGAGCGTGAATGGGTGCGGGCGCACGCCACGTTCGTCCTGACGAACCCCGACATGCTGCACCGGGGGATCCTGCCGGGCCACCGTCGGTGGGCACCGTTCCTCCGCGGTCTGCGATACGTGATCATCGACGAGTGTCACGGCTACCGGGGTGTGTTCGGCGCCCACGTGGCGCTGATCATGCGCCGGCTGCGGCGGGTCTGCGCCCGGTACGGATCCAGGCCGGTCTTCGTCCTCGCGTCGGCGACCGTCGCCGACCCGGGGGTGTCGGCATCCCGGCTGACAGGCGTGGACGTGGAGGTGGTCGACATCGACGCCTCGCCTCGCGGGCCTATGGACTTCGCTCTCTACGAGCCTCCGCTGCTCGGAGCGGGCTCCCGCCAGCCGGCTCCACCCGCTGCCGGCTTCACCGCCGCCGGCTCCGGAGCCGGCGGCTCCGGCGAGATCGCGCAGGACCTCCCGATCCCGCGCGGGGAGAACGACGCGCCGGTCCGGCGGGCCGCGACCGCCGAGTCGGCGGACCTGCTGGCCGATCTCGTCGCGGACGGCACGCGGACGCTGGTGTTCGTCCGGTCGCGGCGGGCCGCGGAGGTCGTCGCCGCGGCGGCCCGGCGCGGGCTGGGTGAGGTGTCCCCGGATCTGGCCACCCGGGTCGCCGCCTACCGTGCCGGCTATCTCGCCGAGGAACGCCGAGATCTGGAAAGCCGGCTGCGGACCGGCGAGCTTCTCGGCGTGGCCGCCACGCCGGCGCTGGAGCTCGGCGTCGACATCAGCGGGCTCGACGCCACCGTCATCGCCGGTTTTCCTGGGACGCTCGCGTCGCTGTGGCAGCAGGCCGGCCGTGCCGGACGGGCCGGGCAGGGCGCACTCGCTGTCCTCGTCGCCCGGGACGACCCGCTGGACACCTACCTCGTGCACCACCCGGAGGCCGTTTTCGGCCGGCCGGTCGAGGCGAGCGTGTTCGATCCGGACAACCTGTATGTGCTCATGCCGCATCTGGAGTGCGCCGCCAGCGAGCTGCCGCTGGCCGAGGACGATCTCGCGCTTTTCGGCCCCGGCGCCCGCGCGGCCGTCGACGACCTCGTCCGCCGCGGCCAGCTCCGGCGCCGACCCACCGGCTGGTTCTGGACCCAGCGCCACCGACCGGATGTCGACATCCGGGGGGCCGGCGGGCCTCCGGTCCGGATCGTCGAGGCGGGAACCGGCCGCCTGCTCGGCACCGAGGACAACGCGACCGCGCATTCGACGGTGCACCAGGGGGCGGTCTACGTGCACCAGGGCGCTACCTTCATCGTCGCCGAGCTGGACCTCGAGGACGCGGTCGCGTTCGTCGAGGTGGCGGCGCCGGACTGGACGACCGTCGCGCGAGAGCACACCGACATCCGGGTCGTCGAATCCACCCGTGCTGCCCGGTTCGGCGCTGTGGAGATCCACTTTGGCACGGTGGAGGTCACCCATCAGGTGACCGGTTTTCAGCGACGCCGGCTCGCCACCGGCGAGGTGTTCGGGCGGGAGCCGCTCGACCTGCCGCCACGCCATCTGCGGACCAGGGCCGTCTGGTACACCGTGACCGACGAGCTGCTGGCGGCGGCTGGAATCGAGCCCGCCGACGTGCCCGGCGCGGTGCACGCCGCCGAGCACGCGGCGATAGGCCTGCTTCCGCTGTTCGCGACCTGTGACCGGTGGGATATCGGCGGAGTGTCGACTGCTCTGCATCCGGACACTGGCCTGACCAGCGTTTTCGTCTACGACGGCCATGCGGGTGGCGCCGGGTTCGCCGAGCGGGGCTTCGAACGGGTGGCGGAGTGGCTGGGGGCGACCCGGGACGCCGTGGCCGCGTGTGAGTGCCCCGCCGGGTGCCCGTCCTGTGTGCAGTCGCCGAAGTGCGGAAACGGGAACGAGCCTCTCGCCAAGGCGGCGGCCGTGCGGCTGCTGGATGCTCTGCTCGCCGCGGTGGACGGCGGCCGGCAGAAAGCGCTGGGGTCCCGACAGGAATAGACACCTTCGTGGGCTGGGGGTGCAGACGACCGTATCGGGGGTAGACCGCCCTCTGTCGGATACGCGAAGCGGTCTGGTATCCCGTAATCACGGCAGGAATCTGGAGGTCCCGGTGGTCACCGTCGGCGTGGTCCTGTTGCTACTGGCGGGTGTTCTCACCGCCGACATCGTGCTGGAGAACTCCGGCCAGACCGAAGTCATGATCATGGGGCAGTCGCTGTCCTTCGACATCTGGGGCCTGTTCGTGCTGGGCCTGGCCACCGGCGTCCTGGTGGTTGCCGGCGTGCAGATCGGGCTGCAGGGTTTCGCACGGGACCGGCAGCGGCGCAGAGAAGAGCGCCAGCGTGCCCGGGACCTGGCGGCGATGACCCGCGCGGTGCCGGCGCCGCAGCCAGTGCCCGCGCGGACGGCCCCGACCCCGGTGCCGGCCTCCATGGGTGCCGCTCCCGCCCGTACGGGACAGGCGGGCACGAACCCCCGCCCGGGGCCGGCGCCGAGCCGGGCCCGAACCGCGGATGTGCCTGCCGGCATGCCCGTTCCCGGCACTGCGCCCCGCGTCACCGCCCCGCCCCCGGCCCCGGCTGGTCGGGCGGCCGGCTCCGTGACCGTGCCCACCGAACCGCTGTCGATGGGCCGCCCTGGCCCCGACGCGCCGGAGGCGACGAGGCCCCGGGCAACCGGGTCGGCCAGCCCGCGGGACGCCCGGCCCGCGGCTGCCGTGACCAGTTCGCCCGCGCAGCAGGCCGGCCCCGCTGTCGCGGCGACGGCGCCGGGCGCCGTCGTCCCCGCCGCCCAGTCCGTGCCGTCCGCCGGCCGGGCGGGGGGCGCCTCCCCACGGCCGGCTGAGCCGAAGCCTCCGACACCGCGTGCTGACCGCGTCGTCGCACGGGTCGCCGACCTGCGCCGGAAGAAGCACGAGTCGCGTCCCGCCGACGGGGCGGCTGGTGGTGACACGCCGGGGAGTGGCGAGCCCGCCGGCACCTCCGCGTCCACCACCGGCGCCCGAACGAGCTGACCCTCCGGCTGGCCGGCGCCGACTCGCGTCGGCGTGGCCGCCGTGTAGGCGTTCGGTGCCCCTTCCCACGGCCCGGCGCGGGCTCTGGCCCGCGCCGGGCCGAACGCGTGCAGTGGACCGGGCAGATCCGCCTCGACGGCCACGGTGACGCCGGTGTCGTCGATCTCGCACGACGTCATCCGCGCGATGTTCGCGTGGGCGGTGTCCCGGGCCCGCTGACAGGCGAGGTCGGCTGCGGCCGAGCGGTCCGCCGCGGCGGCGAGCGCGGCGAGATCCGCGGCGGTCGCCGCCCGCTGGCGGGCCGAGTCGACCTGGAGAAGGCTCAGCGCCGTCGACCCCGCCAGGATCAGCACCATCAGCCCGCCGAGCAGCCAGATGGTGGCGGAGCCCTGGTCGGCGGCCGGCGGCGATGCGCCAGGGAAGGTCGATGTCACTGTTCATGGTCCCGGGCCGTGGCCTCGACGGCGGCGACCGCGAACGCGGAGACCGTGACCGCCGGTGCGATCGCACCCGCTCCACCCGCCCCCACGGTGGCGGTGACACGGACACGGACTCCTCCCTCGACCTCCTCGATGTCGATCACCGCGTCGGGCGGGGCGGCCCGCAGTGCCCAGGCGCGGGTCGCCGCCGGCGTCTCGCCGCGGGCGGCGGCCCGGGCCGCCAGCCGGGCAGCCTCGGCGCACCGCGTCTGCGCCGACACCGCGCTGATCATCCACAGGAGCAGGAACACCACGGCCACCAGGCTCGGCAGGCCCATGGCGAGCTCGGCTGTCACCTGGCCCTGGTCCCTGTCGTCGCGGCTGGTCGCCAGCCTGGCCGGTTTCATCGACATGGCCTCAGAACGAGACCGTCAGCGCGCGCTGTACCACCGAGGCGATCAGGGACCGGGTCGCCGAGCTCGACACCACCGCGTACAACACCCCCGCGAAGGCGACGGCGGCGAGCGTGCCGACGGCGTACTCGGCTGTCGACATCCCCGCGTCGGCAGAACCAGAGCGGATGCCTGAGAGCCTGGGTGGACGCCGCCGCGGCCCCTCCACGCGGGCGGGCCGCCATGGACGGGACGGCAGCCACGAGCCGAAGGTGAGCCCTGGACGAGTCGGCAGCCTCGGGTCGAGCGGCAGCCGGCAACGGGGCGGCTGCGAGACGGCGAGGAACGCCGCCAGGACAGACAGAGGTAGCAGGAGCCGCATCGTTGGCCTCCGGGTCAGGATCGGACGATCGAGTGGTTGTGCCCACTGATCGTCATCCGCGGACGCCTCGGTCAGGCCGGAAACACGGTCCCTGTGGACAGCCCGATCTCGTCCACAGCCCTGCGCCCGCCCGACCCCGCCCGGCTCGGGGCGCGTGCTGGCCAACGCAGGGCGGGGACGGCCGGCGCGGGGACGGCGGCGGCGGGCCTCAGCCACGGCCGGGGAACGTCAGACCGGGACCGAGGTCCGGGGCGGAACCGACGACGACCGGCACGACCCCCAGCAGCAGGAAGGCGGGTAGGAAACACAACCCGAGGGGAGCGACAGCCATCACACCCGCCCGCCGCGCCGCGGTGATGACCGCGGCGTGGGCATCCTGCCGGGCCCGGGCGCTGATCCTGGTGAGCGTCGTCGCGAGCTTGGCACCAGAGGATTCGGTCCGACCGATGGCTGCGACCGCGGCCAGCACGGCCCGCGTCTCGTGCCCCCGCGCCGGCCTGGATCTGCCCGGGAGCGGGCCCGTCCACACTGCCCGCGCAGGTCGGGAGGCGACACGGTGCGGCCGGGGATGTCGCCGACCACCGGTCCGGCGCCCCCTCGAGGATTTCGCCGGGCGCCGCGCGCCGACCGTGTCCAGCAGTCGTTGGCAGGCCTCGTCCGCGGGCAGGCCGCGCCGCAGGGCGTGGCCGGTCGCCCGTAGCTGTGCCCCGGCGGGGCCGCCCGTCGCCGCCCCGACCACTTCCAGCGCGTGCTGCGTGGTGGCCCCCGCGCGCAGGCACGCGGCGACGAGGTCGAGCGCGAGTGGCAGGTCGGCGAGCAGCCGGCGCCGGTACTCGCGGGACGTCGACCTGCCTGGACGAGACCGGTTCCGTGAAGACCGGCCTCGCCTGGGCTCGACTGGTCCGGCACACACCGGAGGCACCCGGGCCTGGACGCCGTCCGCGATCCGGCGCAGCCAGCGCAGCCCGGTGAGGTCGAGCAGCACCCCGGTGGCCAGACACGCCGTCCCGACCGGCGGCGTCACCAGGACCACCAGAGGCGAGGCGCCGAGGAGCACGCCGAGGAGCACGCCGAGCACGGGTAGCCCGGCCACAAGACGGCCGGACGAGCGTGGGCCGGCAAGCGCGGACGCGAGCTCGTCCGCCCGGGCCGCGTCCGACCGGGCGGCGTCGGCGAGCATTGTCGCGACCGGTGCGAGCCGCACGCCAGCGAGCTGACAGACCCGGTAGGCGGTCGCGAGCTGCCGGAGCGCGGCCGCGTCGCACCGGGCGAGCAACCTGGCCGGATCGTCAGCGCTGACCAGCAGCTCCTGTAGCCGTGGCAGGTCGAGCCAGCCGCCCGGTGGCCTGCGTGCCGCGCGCGAGGTCCGTCGGGCCCGGAGAAGTCCGTGCTCCGCCGGGCTGTTCCCGCCCCGGGGCGGTACGGGCACCGGCCCGGGGCGGGGGCCGTGTCGTTCGCCGGCAGGGTGCGCCGGCAGGTCGCCGACCGAGGCCAACGCCGTCCGTAACGCGTCGCCCGGAGCCGCGCCGGCGTCCAGCTCGGTGGCGAGCGCGCTGAGCACGTCCTCCGCCGCCCCCCGCAGCTGCGTTTCGTAGCGGGCGAGTGCCCACCGGCGTACCGCGCGGTACCCGGAGCAGACCAGCACGACCGCGAGCCCCGCCAACGGCCCGCCGAGAGCCGCCGCCGTGAGGCTCGCACCGGCCTGCGCGGCACGGCGGGCGAGCCCGACACCGGAGATCACCGCGCACCGCGCAGGCCCGGTGTCGCCGGTGTCGCCGGTGCGGCCGGTGTCGCCGGTGTCGCCGGTGCGGTCGGTGCGGTCGGTGTGGACGGTGCGGTGAGCCTGGTGGGCGGGAGGCGCACGCCGCGATCCTCGAGGAGGCGCAGGAGCACCGGGAGACCTTCGGCTGCCATGGGTCGGCCGGGGCTGCGCTCGTCCCGCCGACGGCTGTGTGACGCGGTGTTCCCACTGCTCGCGACAAGCGCCGGGACGACCTGGACGAGTCCGTCGGCACCACGGCCGAGCACACCGATACTGACCACGCGGCGGGCGCCGGCGCCGTCACGCCCGAGGTGGATGGCCACCTGGACAGCCGCGGCGAGATGGCTGTGCAGGGCGGCGCGCTGCAGCCCGGCCAGCGTGCCGAGCGCCTCCAGCCGCGCCGGGAGGGTCTCGGCGGCATTGGCGTGCACCGTCCCCATACCGCCCTCGTGACCAGTGTTCATCGCCATCAGCAGGTCGAGGACCTCCGGCCCGCGCACCTCGCCGACGACGAGGCGGTCGGGCCGCATGCGCAGCGACTGCCGGACGAGGTCCCGCTGCGTGATCTCCCCGGCGCCCTCGATGTTGGCGGGCCGGGCCTCCATCCGGACGACGTTGACCCGGGACAGGACCAGTTCGGCGGTGTCCTCCACCAGCACGATCCGTTCCGTGGCAGGTACGGCGTCCAGGAGTGCGGCGAGCAGGGTGCTTTTCCCCGTCCCGGTTCCGCCGCTGATCAGTGCGGTCAGCCTGGCGTCGAGGACAGCCCGCAGGACCGCCGCCGCGTCGGGCCCCACCGTGCCCGCCGCCGCGAGGTCGGCCAGCGTGAACGGGCGGGGGCGCGGCCTGCGCAGGGACAGGCAGGTGCCGCTGAGGGCCGGCGGGGAGAGCATCGCGTGCAGCCGGATTCCGCCGGGCAGCCGGACGTCGGCGAACGGCATCGCGGTGTCGAGCCGGCGCCCGCCGCCAGCGGCGAGTCGCACGGCGAGGGCACGGACGGCGCCGTCGTCGGGAAACCGAACACCGGTGAGGCGGAGCCGGCCGGCCCGTTCGATCCAGACCTTGTCCGGGCTGTTGACCAGGACGTCGGTCACCTCCGGGTCACGGAGGAGGGCTGCCAGCGGCCCCAGCCGCTCCAGATGCTCCGAGAGCACGGTTCCGGCGGCCAGGGGCATGCCGCCCGCCGCGGAGAGCGGACTGTACGTCTGCCGCGCGGCGGTCCGCGTCATGGTGGGCAGCGGAGCGGGCGGCGGGGCCGGGGTGGATGGCCGGTGTGGGCCGGCGGGGGATGGCTCGGGTGGGGCGGGCACGAGTGGCGGGCCGGGATCCGGCCGCTGCCGTGGGCCGGCGAGCGAACGGCTGGTCCTCACGGGTGCTCGCCACGGCTGAGACCGAGATCCGCCAGGAAACGGTCGCTGAACTGAATGATCGACTCTCCGACGGTCGGCTCGGTCGGCTCGGTCGGCTCGGCCGGTTCCGCCCCGGCGACCGCGTTCCTGCTGGGACGTCCTGTGGTCCCGTCTGTGGGATCTGAGCCGGAATCGCCCGGGGGTCGGCGTGTGGTCGGACGGTTTCCCTCGAATCCGGTCGTCGCCCGCCGGCCCGGAGCGGCCATCGCCGTGGGAGTCGCGGCCGGCTCATGCCGGATCATTCCGCCGAGCGGGAGGCCGACCTCGGCTGCGACCGCGCGGGCCAGTGCCGCACCGGCGGGCTCACCGGGCCGGGCACGGGAGGCGAGGCCGGTGGTGGCGTGCCGCGTCGGGCCCGGCTCGGGCAGTCGTACGACCAGCCGGACGTCCGAGCAGGTACGCGTCGCGTGCGCCGCGATCCGGGTGGCCGCCGCGCAGGCGGGCGGATCGGCGGTCACGACGATCAGGACCGTCTCGCACAGGAACAGGCCGACGTCGGCCGCGGCATCGGCCGAGCGGGGAAGGTCGACGACGATCAGATCCGCGCTGCCGCGCGCGGTGGCGAACAGTGCGCTGACGGCCGGCGGGGACAGGACCGGGATCTGGTCGCGGTCCCAGGACAACACCGGCAGGTCACCGCCAAGCATGGGCGGCCCGGCGAGAAAGTGGTCGAGGAGGTCGTCGTCACCGTCGAGCGGCCCTGGCGCCGGCCTGGACCTGGACCCCGGCCTGGACCTGGAGCCCGGCCCGGACCCGAGCTCCGATCCGGACCCGAGCTCCGATCCGGACCCGGCGGCCGGATCGGAAGCCGCCCTGGGCCGGGGTTGCCCGGCCCGGGCATCGTCCAGGCTGTGGACGCCATGCACACCACGCCTGCCGCCGGCGCCGGGTGCACCGCCCGCCGGCGTGCTGTCGCTGCCCGGAGAACCGTCCGGGCCGATGGCGAGGCCGCCGAACGGGTCCATCTCCAGCAGGACCGAGCGGACCCGGTGCCGCAGCCCCGCCCGCGCCAGCGCCGCGGCCAGGGTGGTGGCGCCCACACCGCCGCGGCCACCGAGCACGCCCACGGTCCGGGACCGGCTCCGGGCCGCGTCCGTCGCGCGGGAGAGCAGGTTGACCAGCCAGGTCTCAGCTTCGGGCAGGAAGATGACGTGCTCGGCGTTGAGCAGGAGCGCCAGGCTCCAGGTCCGACGGTCGTCGACGTCGGTGCCGACCAGAACGGTGTCGGAACGAGCCGGCAGATCCGCGGCGACGCAGGCCGCGGCCCGGTCGGCGCCGACCACGACGAGGGGCGCGTTCGCCCAGTACCGGCCCGCTGCCCGGGCGGTCGGTACCACTGTGACGGCGGCGCCGGCGGCGGCGGCGAGCCGGAGGAGGTCGTCGAGCAGGTCCGGCGAGTCGGTGACGATGAGCGGACGTCCGCGCGGTGCGTCGTCCGCGGGTGTGAGGGGCTTCGCTGGGGTCATGGCGGGCCCGTCCCTTCGGCGCGGGTGGCTGTGTGCGGCCACCATGCGCCAGGGCCCCTGGCAGGTGTGGATCTTCGATGCGGGCGGGACCGTGCTATAAAAATCGGTTCTCGTGGCGGTCAGCCGCGGGACAGCGCCTCGCAGACCGCGAGCGACTCCCGGGCAGCCAGCCCGACAGCGGTTGCGCAGTGTCGTACCCAGGTGCCCACACCGTCCGGCCCGCCGGCCAGGTAGGCGGCCAGCGCCGTGCTGTACGCCCCTGCCTGCTCGTCGCCACCGTCGTCCCCCGTGCCGCCGGCCGGCCGGTCCAGCTCGAGGTGCCCGACATCGGTGGCGACCAGGGCCTTCGGGTCCAGGCCGCGGCTGATCAGGACGAGCCGTGCGGCCGCCCGGGCAATGATCCCGTCCAGGGCCCCGAACGGACGGATCGCGAGGAGCTCGCCGTGGACCACTGCGGCGACCACGATCGCGGGGGCTGCCGTCGGAGCGGTGAGGACCGCGGTGAGCCCGTCGAGGCGCGCCGACATCTCCAGGGCGGAAACCGTCGGCAGGCTCAGCCCGCCGGCGAACACCGGCTCACCGCCTCTCGCCGCGGCACCGCCTCTCGCCGCGGCACTGCCGCCTGCCGCGGCACTGCCGCCCGCCGCGGCCGCGGCACGGCCTCCCGCGACGGCATCGCTGCCGGCGGTGCGGGGCCGCCCGAGCACGGTGTCGGGCAGCAGGCCCCGCCCGGCGAGGAGATGCATCCGGGCCAGCGCCTGCCGCGGCGCGCGTTCCCACGCGGGCGCCAGCGTGCCCAGCTCCGCGTAGAGCCGGACCGTTCCCAACGTCACGCCGAGGTTCTCCGCGTCGGTACCGGCGGCGGGGCCTCCGGAGCCGGTGGGACCTCCGGAGCCGGTGGGCCCCACGGCAGCCTCGCCGGCCACCTCACCAGCGGGCAGCTGATCGCTGAGGTGGGCTCTCAGGACGTCCAGCGGCACGTCGTGGCCTTCGAGCGCGGCGGAGGCGCGGGCGGCGCGCAGTGAGGCCTCCGCGGTCACCTCCGCGCTGCGGCGGCGCAGGATGCGGTGCCGCAGGAGGGTGTCCACGGAGGCGCGGGCGGCCGTCGCGGCGTCGCCGACGCCGGGAATCGCCGCGACCTGGCTCAGTGGGTCCGCCGCGGCGACAGGTACTGCCGAACGTGCTGTCACCTCGCAGACGCTACCCCGCCCGGGTTTGCCGGGGCTGGCCTCGCCGGGACCACGACCAGTGCCAGGGCGCATCGTCCTTCGGATCACACCTTTCGATCGCGGTGTTGCCGCACCTGTCCCCTCGTCGCGGGCCACACTGTGCACAGGGAATCAGGACGGGGCCGTCCGCGTGGGCGGGGGCCGCGCGGCGATGCCCGCGCACCCGGCTGAAGGGCGCCGCCGGTACCGGATCTGATCGGCGGGTCGCGGGCCGGTTTCACGAGGGAGGGCCGGTGTGCCGATGAGGACGGACAGCTCGGGGGCGGAGCGCGAGCAGCCGACGCTGGGGGAGCTGGTCGCCCTGGCGACCCGTGACATGTCCCTGCTGGTCCGCCAGGAGATCGAGCTCGCGAAGGCCGAGCTCGCCCGTCAGGCGGTGTCCGCCGGGCTCGGGATCGGTTTCCTCGTGGCGGCGGCCGGCCTGGGGCTCGGCGCGCTCATCGCCGGAACCATCTTCATCGGTGAGCTGTTCACCTGGGCCGGTGTCGAGCGCTTCTGGGCCTACCTGCTCACGGCCCTGCTCTATCTGGCGTTGGCGGGGCTGTTGTCGATCTTCGCGGTGACCCGCCTGAAGAAGCTGTCACCGCCCGAACGGACCATCCAGACCCTGCGTGACGATGTCACCCTGCTGCGCAGCCCGGCTGGCAGGGCACGGGCGAGGCAGGGCGAGGGCGGCGGGCACGCCGGCTGAGCGGCGCGGCTGTCCCGGGCCCGAGCACCACCTCCCCGGCGGTGTCCGCCGGTCTGCCATCCTTGCAGGCGATGGAGGATGCCCCCCCCGAGCCCGCCACCGTCCTCGTTGACGGGCCATGGCGGCACCGGGACGTCTCGACCAACGGGACCCGCCTGCATGTCGCCGAGGCCGGCGAGGGGCCGCTCGTCCTCCTGCTGCACGGCTTCCCGCAGTTCTGGTGGACGTGGCGCTCGCAGCTGCGCGACCTCCCGCGTGCCGGCTACCGCGTCGTCGCCGCGGACCTGCGCGGGTACGGTGCCAGCGACAAGCCGCCCCGGGGCTACGACGCTCTCACCCTGGCGGACGACGTCGCCGGTCTGGTACGGGCCCTCGGTGAGCGCGACGCGGTGATCGTCGGCCATGACTGGGGCGGCCTTCTCGGCTGGACGACGGCGGTGCGCCGGCCCCGGGTGGTGCGCGGCCTCGCCGTCATCGGTATGCCACACCCGCTGCGGATCCGGCGCCAGGTCGCCGCCGACCCGGGTGGGCAGGGCCTGGCCAGCCGCTATCTGGGGGCGTTCCAGCTGCCGTGGCTGCCCGAGCGCCGGCTCGTCGCGGACGGCGCGGCCCACGTCGCCGAGCTGCTGCGGGCCTGGGGCGGGCCGGGCTACCCGGCTCCGGACACGGAGGCGCGGTACCGCGGCGCCATGCGGATCCCCGGTGTCGCCCACAGCGCGCTGGAGTACCACCGGTGGGCGGTGCGATCCCTGTTCCGCCCGGACGGCGCGCGGTTCGCCGAGCTCCTGCGGACGCCGGTGCGGGTCCCCACCCTGCAGCTGCACGGCTGCCTCGACCGCTGCCTCCTGCTTTCGACAGCACTCGGGTCGGACCGCCATGTCGCCGCGCCCTACACCTGGCGGTCCTACGAGGGGCTGGGGCACTTCCCCCACGAGGAGGATCCCGACACGATCACCCGTGATCTTGTCGCCTGGCTGGCGCAGACGGCCCAGGACTCCCCGACCCGCTGACCCGGCCGGCCGATCCGCCGCGTGCTGACCCGGCCGGCTGACCCGGCCGGCTGACCCGCCGCGCGCCGACCGGCCGGCGACCCGCCGTCAGTCGCAGCTCTGCGTGCTCACCGGGATGGTCGCCTGCGCGCCGCGCTGCGCCGGGACGGAGACCTCCTGAGCGGTCAGCACGTAGCCGGTGTCGTCGTCGTCCGTCGCCGCGGCGAAGACGACTCCCAGCACGGTGCCGGACTCGGACAGCAGCGGGCCGCCGGAGTTGCCGGGCAGCACCTGCCCGCGGATCGCGAAGATGTCCCGGCGGACCGTGCCGCGCGAGTAGATGTCCGGCGCGCTCGCGTTCTGCTGGTTGCGGATCCGCGCGGGTTCGGTCGTGTACGGCCCGTCCTGGGGATAGCCGGCGACGACGGCGGAGTCACCCGGCTCGGCCGGGGGCGAGGAGTGGAACCGCAGCGGCGGGCGGACCAGGCCGGGGACGTGCAGCACCGCCACGTCCCGGCCGGGGTCGAAGAGCACCACCTCGGCCGGCAGCGAGCCGGAGTCCAGCTCGACGACGGCCTCGCTGACCCCGGCCACGACGTGGGCGTTCGTCATGATGTGCTGCGGCGAGAAGACGAACCCGGTGCCTTCGACCTGCTTGCCGCACGACGGTGCCTGCCCGCGGATCTTCAGGATGCTCGCGGCGGCGTTCTGGATCCCGGCCGTGCCGACAACCGCCGGGTCGGGCACGTCGGTGGCGACGATGCGCTCGCCGTCGAGGCCGGCGAAGACCTCGGGGAAGCCCTGGTCGTCCATCAGGCGCCGCAGGTCGGCGAAGGTGTGCCGGACGTCGTCGGGCATCTCGGTGTCGACGGCGCCGAGGATCTCCGAGCCGCGGGCGGCGCGGGCGAGGGTCTGGAACGGGGAGCGGTCCACCGCGGTGGCGATGAGCCAGGCGACCAGCAGTACCGAGAACCCGGACAGCACGGCGCCGGCGACGGAGTCGAGCCGCTGCCCGGGCCGCCAGGTCAGCCGGCCGCGCAGGATCGCGCCCAGGGCGGTGCCGAGGATCTGCCCCATCAGCGCCAGGCCGACGACCACGATGAGGCCGACCACCGCACCGTCGTCCTCACGCCCGATGAGCTCGGCGAACGGGCGCGCGATCTTGGCGCCGAGGACACCGCCGCCGAGGAAGCCCACGAACGACAGGGCACCGACGGCGAACCCCTGCCGGTACCCGGAGATCGCGAACATCACGACCAGAGCGATGAGGACGAGGTCGAGAAGGTTCACCGAGGGCCGCGTCGGTGCTTCAGCGGACCACGAGGGTGGCGGTCATGGCCGGGTGCAGAGTGCAGATCACGGGATACTCGCCCGGCTCGGTGGCCGTGAACGTGATCGTCTGGGACTCGCCGGTACTCAGGATGTCCGTGCTCGCCCCGGGCAGCTGGGAGATGACGAAGTTGTGGGGGGCGGAGCCCTTCGCGACCGAGAAGTCGACCCGGATCCGGCCGGGGCTGGCGACCAGCTCGCGGGCGGAGAAGGCCAGGTCAGCCTGGCCGACGACGTCGAAGACCTGGACCCCGTCCTGGACGGTCGGCGTCAGCGTCGCCGTGGCAGCTGCTTCGCCCCCGCCGCCACCTCCGCCGCAGCCCGCCGCGACGGTGACCAGCATGACGGCCGCGACCAGCGCGACCAGCGCGTTTTTGGCGGATCGGGCGGATCGGACAGTCATCCTCCGACCGTACCGTCCGCCGTACCGTCCGCTTCGCCCGGCGCGGCCCGGGGCTCCACCACCGCTCGGGGGAGGACCATGGCCCTGGTGATCGCGGAGGTGATCTCCGGCACGTCGACGGGGGTCGTGGTGTCCCAGGGGCGTTCCCACCCGCCGAGCCGCAGCAGCACGTCGAGGATGCCGGCGGTGAAGCCCCACACCGTCATGCCGTGCACCCGGAAGGCCGGGCTGCCGAACCCGGCCGGGTGCCACAGCAGGATCCGGTTCGCCGGGTCGGCCAGCTCCGCGACGGGGACCCGCGCCACCGACGACGTCTCCGCCGGATCGACCGCCTGCACGGCACTCGGGGTGCGCCACCAGGCGAGCACCGGGGTGACGAGGAAGTGGCTCGCTGCCAGGTAGAGCGGCTGGGCGGCGGCGAGGATCTCGACGCCGGCCGGGTCGAGGCCGACCTCCTCCTCGGCCTCGCGCAGCGCCGTCGCGGCCATCGAGACGTCCGTCTCGTCGGCACTGCCGCCGGGGAAGGCGGGCTGCCCGGCATGGTCGCGCATGTCCGCCGCGCGCTGCTGCAGCAGGATGTCGGGCCCGCCCGGCCCCTGGCCGAACAGGATCAGGACCGCCGCCCGCCGCCGTGGGCCGGGCTGCCGCTGCTGCGGGCTCCGGGACGTCTCGACGGGGATGCCGTCGCCGACCGCACCGACCAGCGCGGTCAGCCAGTCCGGGACAGGCGAGCCACCGGCAGCCGCCGCCCGCCCCGGGCCGGGCCGCCCCGGGCCGGACCGGCGCGGGGCGCTCACCGGGCCGCCTCCGCATCCCCGCGGACCAGGCGGGCGGCCTGGAGCGGGTCGGTCGGGCCCTCCCCGAAGGACGGGCACAGCGGGGCGATCGCGCACGCCCCGCAGGCGGGCCGGCGGGCATGACAGATCCGCCTGCCGTGGAAGATCATGCGGTCCGAGGCGATCGTCCAGTCCCGCCGCTCGATGAGGCCCGCCAGGTCGCTCTCGACGCGGACCGGGTCGGTCTCGGTCGTCAGCGCGAAGCGGCGCGACAGCCGGCCGACGTGGGTGTCGACGGTGATGCCGGGGACGCCGAAGGCGTGGCCGAGGACGACGTTCGCGGTCTTGCGCCCCACGCCGGGCAGGGTCACCAGATCCGCCAGGCGGCCGGGTACCTCGCCCCCGAACCGCTCGGCGAGGACGGTGCCGATGCCGATCAGCGAGTTCGCCTTCGCCCGGAAGAAGCCGGTGGGGCGGAGCAGGGCCTCGAGCTCCTCGCGGTCCGCCGCGGCGTAGGCGCCCGCGTCCCGGTAGCGATCGAAGACGGCCGGGGTGACCTCGTTGACCTTCTTGTCGGTGCACTGGGCCGACAGCACCGTCGCGACCAGGAGTTCCAGCGGGTTGCCGAAGCGCAGCGCGATCCGCGCGTCGGGATGGAGCTCGCCGAGCGCGCGCACGATGCGGCGTGCGCGCCGGGTACGGGCCAGGGCCGTCTCGGCTGACGCGTCGACGGTGATTGCCATACTCCGCAGGTTATCTGCCGTGCCCTGGCCGGGACCGGTTGCCTGATGGTGGTCCGCGATGGCGCGTCGCCACCCCGAACGCATGCCACCGGCCGCCATCGTGGACCATGGGTTCGTCATGTTTGCCTTTGCTGTGGTTACGTTCCCGTTGGTGCTGCTCGGGCTCCTCCTGGCGATGGAGCGGGTGGAGCGCCCCCTCAACGCTGCCGACACGGGCAAGGGGCTTGAGGGCTTTCTCGACAGCGCCCGGCCCGACGAGGTGGCGACCTTCGTCCAACAGGGTCTGCCAGCCGCGCTCGAGCGCTACCGGCGCCGGCTGCGCCGCACTCCGCCGGGCAAGCACCGCGCTGCCTGACGCCCGACGCCTGACGCCTGACGCCCGACGAGGCCGCCATCTCGGTCTGCCCAACCTTTCCAACCTGCCCAACCTGTCCGACTGACCCGATCGGGCCTGTTCGGCCTGTTCGGCCTGTTCGGTTGACGGCGTGACCGTCGCCGTGAGCGGTCGCACGGTGCGCAGGCCCACAGATCGGCCGTGCTGCGCGGATTGTGACTCACGCCACCTTGGTGGTGCTTCTGCTGTCACTTTGCGTATCAGAACGACGTATTCGGGTACATCTGCGTGACCTGACCAGGCCGATGGGGGTCCCTGGCCGTGCCCAAAGCCCCGCACCCTGGCATGCTCACCTCGTGGACGATCTGCTAGCCCGCGTTCCGCTGTTCGCCGGGTTGTCCGAGCCCGACCGCCAGGCGCTTTCCGATCACCTGGACCGGCAGGACGTGACCCGTGGCGATGTGCTGTTCCGCGAAGGGGATGTCGGTGACCGCGTTTTCGTGGTTCTCTCCGGCAAGGTCAAGATAGGACGCCAGTCCGCCGATGGGCGGGAGAACCTGCTGTACGTGATGGGGCCGGGAGATCTGTTCGGAGAGCTCTCCCTGTTCGATCCCGGGCCGCGCACCGCCACGGCGACCGCCGTGACCGATGCGTCGCTCGTCGCACTCGACCACACCGCGCTGCGGCCGTGGCTGCGTTCCCGGCCCGAGGCCGGGGCGCTGCTGCTGCGTGTGCTGGCCCGCCGCCTGCGGCGGACCAACGACACGATGGCGGACATGGTCTTCACCGACGTGCCCGGCCGGGTGGCGAAGGCGCTGCTCGACCTGGCCGACCGTTTCGGTGAGCCGGCCCAGCCGGGCAACGAGGCGGCGGGGGTCCGGGTCGAACACGGCCTCACCCAGGAGGAACTGGCACAACTGGTCGGTGCCTCGCGGGAGACGGTGAACAAAGCCCTGGCCGACTTCGCCACCCGAGGGTGGCTGCGGCTGGACTCACGCGCCGTCGTGCTGCTCGATCGTGAGCGGCTCGCCCGCCGGGCCCGCTGAACTCACCGCCGGTAGGGGAGCCGGCATGTCCGTTACCCGGCCGTCTCCCGGATCCGCCAAGGGCGCCGGATCCGGGAGCGGCGTCTTCCCCAGCCCGTTCTCCGCGACGCCGAGGCGGCCCTCGTTCGTGATCCCGAAGCCGCCGTCCCGGGCTGCGCCGCCGTTCCTCGACGGCGCGCCGTCGTCCTTCGACGGATCGTCGTCGCCGGGCCCGGCTGGCGGGAGCGCGGCGAGCAGCCGCCGGGTCTGCGGAGCCTCGCTGACCGCGCCGGTGGCCGTCGCCGCCGCCAGGGCCTGCTGGTAGGCCTCGCGGCTGCCCTCGACGTCCCCGTGGGCCGCCAGCACCGTGCCCAGCGCCCGGTAGGCCAGTACCTGGGCGCGCACGTCCTCAGCGTCCACACTGACCGCGCGCCGGGCCACCCGCAGCGCCTCGTCGGGCTCCCCCGCGTCCAGCAGGGTGCCGGCGAGGTGGGCGTACGCCTGCCGACGGGGGAACATCAGGGTCGCCGGCTCGCTGACGGCGAGCGCACCGCGCAGGCCGGCGATGGCCTCGTCCAACCGGCCACGGGCCCGGGCGATCTGCGCCACCAGGACCTTGGCGCCGAGCTGGGCGTGCGGGCGCAGCTCCAGGCGGTCCAGATCGGCGAGCGCGCGGCGGGCCGCCTCCTCGGCCGCGTCCACCTGACCAGCGTCCAGCCTGGTCAGGCCGAGGAGCACCTGCACGAACGCGCCGATGATCACATGCCCGGTGGCGGCTGCCTCGGTGCACACCTCGGTGAGCAGGTCGGCGCCGCGCTGCGGTTCGCCCGCGCCGCGGGCGGCCAGGCCGCGGGCGATCAGGGTGAGCGTGTGCCCCCAGGAGTCGCCCGTCTCGGTGAACAGTTCCGCCGCGCGGGCCGCCTCGGCCTCGGCGGTCTCGATGTCGCCGAGCTCGGCCGCGGCGACCGCGTCGATGGTCAGGCAGACGGCCTGCCCCCAGCGTTCCCGCATCGACTCCGCGAGGTTGATGAGCACCCGGGAGACCTTGCGGGTCCGGGTGAGCTGGCCGGAGAGCAGCAGCACGAGGGCTTCGGTGCCGGAGCACCAGCCGAGGCCGCCGGCGTCCTCGAGCCGCTCGAAAAGGGCTGAGGCCTCGCGCAGGGTGCGCTCGGCCCGGCCGTAGTCGCCGCGGGTGGTCGCGCTCCAGGCCAGGTGCTGCAGGGCCCAGCCGACGCCGCGGGGGTCGTCGACGCGCCGGGCGAGGGTCAGCGCCTCGCTGTAGCGCTCCTCAGCCGCCTGGATGCGGCCGGCCGAGTACTCCAGCAGCCCGAGTCGGCGCAGGGCTGCGGCCACGGCCCGGTCGTCACCGGCCCGGTGCGCGGCGTCCAGGGCGGTGATCAGGGACTGCCGCGCCTCCTCGCCGCGCCCCTGCTTCTGCCGGAGCTCACCGAGGACGGCGTAGGCCGACGCCCGCTGGGCGGGCGTGTTGAGCCGCAGCGCCGGGCGCAGCACCCGCTCCGCCTCGTCGAGCCGGCGCAGCCAGACGAGCGCCTCCGCGTGCAGGATGCGCACCTTGATGTCGTCGTCGCCGTCGACCACGTCGCGCCCGAGTCGGCGGGCGTTGGCCAGCAGGTCGGCGGCGGCCCGGTGGTCGTCGCGGGCGAGCGCCGAGCGGGCCAGCCGGACATGCGCGTGGAAGCCGGCCTCCCGCGCGGACCAGGCCGGGTCGTCGGCCGGCAGCGCCATCGACGCGGCCAGGTCGTAGGCCCGCAGGGCGTGCCCGGCGACGAAGGTCGACACCTCCCGGGACGAGCCGACCATCGCGGTCACCCCCCAGCGGGCGGCGGTCGCGTGCCGGCGGGCCCGCTCGACCTTCGGCAGGCCCGAGTAGGCGACGTCGCGGGCCATCGGATGGACGAACCGCCACAGCGTCTCGCCCTGCCGCGGCGGCCGGACGAGCTGGCGCTCGGTGAGGACGGACAGGGCCCGCTCGACCTCGGCCGCGGGGCGCTCCCCGACCGCCTGCAGCGCCTCGGCCGGGAACCGGGGGCCGAGCACGGCCGCGGCCCGCAACGCCGCCTTCGACGACGGGTCGAGGTCGTCGATCCGCGCGGCGAGCACCGACTGGACGCCGGCGGGAAGCACCGTCTCGGCCAGGGAGCCCTCCAGCACCCAGCGCATCCCCTCCCCGTCCGGGTCGGGCACCTGGCGCAGCAGGCCCCTGTCCACCAGCAGGTTCAGCAGCTCGGTGAGGAAGAACGGGTTGCCGTGCACCCGGGCCAGCAGACCCGCCTGGTTGGCCCGGGACAGGCCCGGCTCGCCCAGATAGTCCTTGAGCAGGGCGCGGGCGGCGTTCTCCGGCAGCGGGGTCAGCGCGATCCGCCGCGCGGCGGCCAGGTCGGCGAAGCGGGGGTTCTCCCGGTCGAGCAGCAGCAGCATCACCGGGCCGGTCAGCGCGGTCGCGAGCCGGCGCAGTGCGATGGTCAGCCGGCTCGTCGCCCATTCCAGGTCATCGATGATGACCAGCACGGGGCCCTGCACGGCGACCGCGCTCAGCAGCAGCCCGACCGTCTCCACCGCGTCGTCGACCGCCCGCTGCAGCGCCTCGCCGTGCGAGGCCCGGCCCACCGGATCGCCCGGCGGCGGCACCCCGACCGCGCCCGGCCGGCGGTCCGGCGGCACGCCCAGCATGCCGAGCAGCCGGTCGCCGATGCCGGACGGGAGTTTCGTCCCGAAGATCGGGTGGGTGAGCGCGGCGACCTTGCGGCGCACCCGCTCGGCCACCCGGTCCAGGCTGTCGCCGTCGGTGATGCCGCAGGCGCCGCGGATGAGGTCGATCAGCGGGGCCAGGTCCCGCACGTCGCCGTGCCGGACGGTGCGCCCCCACAGCACCGTCGCGCCGGACGCCGTCACGGCGCTTTCGGCGAGCTCGCGGGCCAGCCGGGTCTTGCCGATGCCGGCCTCGCCGGTGACCACCACGACGTCCGGGCGACCGCCGTCGGCCACCCCGGTGAAGTAGCCGCAGAGCTCGGCCAGCTCCCGCTCGCGCCCGATGAAGGTCGCGTCGTCGGCCAGGCCGGGGCGGGCGATGTTGGACGGGCGCAGGCTGACCAGCTCGTAGGCCGGGACCGGCTCGCGCTTGCCCTTGAGGATCAACGGCGGGAGGTCACGCCAGGTCGCGACCGAGCGGGTGGCGGTGACCGTGTCCCGCCCCGCGTAGACGGTGCCGACCGCGGCCGCACCGGACAGCCGGGCGGCGGTGTTCACCGTGTCCCCGATGACCGTGTACGACAGGGCCGCCTGCACCCCGGCGAGGACCTCTCCGGTGTTGACGCCGACCCGCAGGCCCAGCGGGCTGCTGTCGCCACCCTCGTCCATGATCAGGCGACGGACCGTCTCCTGCATCGCGGCGGCGGCGCGCACGGCGCGCTCGGGATCGTCCTCGTGGGCGGTCGGCGCGCCGAAGACGGCCATGATCCCGTCTCCGCTGAGGTTGTCGACCCGGCCGCCGACCTCGTCGACCTCGCGGGCGAGCGCGGCGAGCACCCGGTCGGTGACCTCGCCGACCCGCTCGGGGTCACGGTCCTCCGCCCAGGCGGTGAAGTCGGAGAGATCGCCGAAGAGCACGGTGACGACCCGCCGCTCCGCCGCCTCCGCGCGCGGGGTGTCGGTCTGGGTGAACTGAAGGCCGCAGTTGAAGCAGAACCGCCCGCCGGGGACGGTCGGGGTGCCGCACCGAGGACACACGAGCGGGCCGGGCGTGGGAGAGCTGATCACCATTCTGGACCGGTTCCTCTCCGCCGGATGATCGCGCAGGCGCGTGGGCGGCACGAGCCGCGTGGGAGGTGGGATCCCCGCTGGCCGCGGGAACAGGCGGTCGGTCGATGGCCGGCGCCGGATCGCGCGCGGTGGGCCACGCCCCGCGAACCCGAGGTTCCGCGGGCGGTACCAGTGGGCCGAATGGTCACAAAGCGCACGAGCCGTCCCCTCCGCCGGAAAGTTTAGTGGCCTTCGTCTCCCTTTCTGGATCAAGCTGTGTCGGATGACTGACCTGGGCCGGTGGGCCGAGTCCGGGACAACGGCCGGTCGGGGCTCCATTGTGGCGCAGGTCACTCCGTGACCTGTTTTCTGGGGTACCCGATCCGGCGGACGTCCCTCCAGCCACCCCGTGGACGTCCCTCCGCCCCCGGACGAGACCCCCCGCCCGCGGGACGGCGGCAGCGGGCCGTGGTGGACGTCACGCCCGGCGGAGTGGCCCGCGCCACCCGTGGCGGTGGAGCCGGTGCCGCTGCCGGTGGAGCCGGTGCCACTGCCGGTGAGGCCGGTGCTGCTGCCGGTGAGGTCAGTGCGTGCGCAGGTACGTGCTCAGGTAGTCGAGCTGGGCGCGTACGGAGAGCTCCGCCGCGGGCCACAGCGCCCGGTCGACATCCGCGTAGACCAGCCGCACGACGTCGCCCGGGGAGACCTGGTCGGCGGTCCGGCCCAGCTCGGCCAGCGCCGCGGCGACCTGCTCGAGGCGGTTCGCGCGATGGGCCAGGTACGCCTCGGCGGCTCGGCCGGCGGCCGGCAGTTCCGGGCCGTGCCCGGGCAGCACCGCCATGTCGCCGAGCTCGCGCAGCAGCCGCAGACTGGCGAGATAGTCGTCGAGGCGGCCGTCCGGGTGGGCGACCACGGTGGTGCCGCGGCCGAGGATCGTGTCGCCGGTGAGCACCGCCGGCGGCTCACCGTCACCGTGCAGGACGAACGACAGCGAGTCGGCGGTGTGCCCCGGGGTCGCCAGCACGCGCAGCTCGACGCCGGCCTCGGCGACGACGTCCCCGGCGGCCAGGCCCTCCGAGCCGAGCCGGTGCGCCGGGTCGAGCGCGCGCACCCACGCCCCGGTCAGGGCGTGCAGGACGGCGGCGCCCGCACTGTGATCGGAGTGGCCGTGCGTCAGCAGGATGGCCCGCACCGGCCCGGCGGCGGCGACCCGGGCGAGGTGCTCGTCGTGGTCGGGCCCCGGGTCGACGACCACGCAGCCCTCCTCGCCCGGGGCCCGCAGGATCCAGGTGTTCGTCCCCTCGAGGGTCATCGGGCCGGGGTTCGGCGCGAGGGCGACGGCGGCCAGCCCGGTGACCTGGCGGGGGGCACTCATCGCGCGCTCGTCCCGCGGCCCGCGGGCGGCGGCCTCAGCTGGCCACCCGGGCCACCAGCTCGATCTCCACGGGGGCCCCGAGCGGCAGCGCCGCGACGCCCACGGCTGACCTGGCGTGCCGTCCGGCATCCCCGAAGACCGCGCCGAGCAGCTCGCTGGCGCCGTTGACCACCAGGGGCTGCTCGACGAAACCGGGCCCGCTCGCGACGAATCCCACGACCTTGACGATGCGGATGATGGCGTCCAGGCCGCCGGCCGCCTCCGCCGCGGCGGCCAGCGCGTTCAGCGCGCACAGCCGGGCCAGCTCGGCAGCCCGCCCGGTGCTGATCCCGGCTCCGACGACGCCGGTCTCGACGAGCCGGCCACTGACGAGCGGGATCTGCCCGGCCGTCCAGACGAGGTCGCCGTCCCGCACGGCCGGCACATACGCGCCCGCGGGGGTGGGCACGGCCGGCAGGACCAGCCCGAGCTCGGCGAGCCGCGCGGACGGCGTGGTGCCATCGGGCTCCGGGGACGCGGCGCGCGCGCCTGCGCCTGCGCCGGCCGGGGTGGGGGGTTCGGGCGGGGCCATCGCCGGGCCCGGCCTACTGGGCCTTCGGCCGCTTGAAGTACGCGACCAGGCTCTCCGGGTTGGGCCCGGGCACGACCTGCACGAGTTCCCAGCCGTCCGCCCCGAAGTTGTCGAGGATCTGCTTGGTGGCGTGGATCAGGAGCGGGGCGGTCAGGTACTCCCACGTGGTCTGCATGACCTTGGACCCTAGAGCATCCCCGCCCTGCTGCCCGGCCGGGTGGGCGGGAGCATCTGTCATGACGCGGGCCGCGGGTGCGGCGGTCGGGAGTGACGGCCCCCGGGTACGGTCGAGCACGTGAGCGGTGACGACCTGGCGCGGGAGACGGCCGTGGCTCTGTGGGACCGCCGGCTGCACATCGTCACCGGCAAGGGCGGGACGGGCAAGACCACGATCGCCGCGGCGCTGGCCGTCGCGCTGGCCACCGGCGGGCGCCGGGTGCTGCTGACCGAGGTCGAGGGGCGCCAGCAGATCGCGCAGCTGTTCGACACCCCGCCGCTGCCCTACCGGGAGCGCAAGGTGGCCAGCGCACCGGGCGGCGGCGAGGTGTTCGCGCTGGCGATCGATGCGGACGAGGCTCTGCTCGAGTACCTCGAGATGTTCTACAACCTGCGCCGCGCGGGACGTGCCCTCGGGCGCGTCGGCGCGGTCGACTTCGCCACGACGGTCGCCCCCGGAGTCCGGGATGTGCTGCTCACCGGCAAGGTGAAGGAGGCCGTCAACCGCCCGGACGGGACCAGGCCCAGCGGGCTCGCCTATGACGCGGTCGTGCTGGACGCGCCCCCCACGGGCCGGATCGCCCGCTTCCTGAACGTGACCGCCGAGGTGGCGGGGCTGGCGAGGATGGGCCCGATCCGCGCCCAGGCCGAGGGCGTGATGAAGGTGCTGGCTCCGGAGCGCGCGGCTGTCCACCTGGTGACCCTGCTGGAGGAGATGCCGGTCCAGGAGACGGTGGACGGGATACGCGAGCTGCGCGAGGTCGGTCTGCCGGTGGGCGCGGTCGTGGTGAACATGGTGCGCAGGCCGCTGCTCGCGCCGGCCGAGCTGGACCTGGCCCGGCACGGCCAGCTCGACTACGAGGAACTGGTCACGGGAGTCAAGGAGGCCGGCATCGAGCCGACCGAGGAGCTGATCGAGAACCTGGCGTGGGAGGCCGCCCAGCATGCCGAGCGGGTCGCACTGGAGACCGCGCAGCGTGCGGAGATCGCCGGCCTGGACCGTCCGGTCTGCGAGGTGCCGATGGCCGCGGACGGTGTGGACGTCGGCACGGTGTACCAGATCGCCGAGCTGCTGCGGTCCCAGCGGATGAACCCGTGAGCCCCGAGAACAGCGGCCCCGAGAACAGCGGATCCGGGCCGGGGCCGGGCGGCACGTCGGCGGGCGGCACGTCGGCGGGCGGCACGTCGGCGGGCGGCACGTCGGCGGGCGGAGCCTCGGCGGGCGGGACGTCGGCGGGTGCGGCCGGAACCGGTGGTGCCGGAGGCGGGGGCACCCTGGCCGGCGGTGCGAAGACCGGCGGCACCCGGGCGAAACCCGCCGGCTCCGCCGGGTCAGGTGGTTCCGGCAGGCCAGGTGGTTCCGGCAGGCCAGGTGGTTCCGGCAGGTCCGGCGGGAAGGCCGCCGGCGCCGACTCGAAGTCCACCAGCCCGGGCTCGAGGGCCACCGGTTCCGGTGCGAAGACCGGTGGCTCCGGCGCGCGGACCGGTGGCGGTACCACCGGAAAGACCTCCCCGGGGCGGGTGAAGCCGGCGTCCGGACCGGCGCGGAAGCCGGCCGGGACCCGTCGGGCCACGGGACGGGGCCAGCGGCCGGCGCCGAGCCGGCCCGGGCCTCGGCCGCATCCGTCCGGCGTTCCGCGGCTGGACGTCGACGACATGCTCGACAGCGAGCGGATCATCGTGTGCTGCGGGTCGGGTGGTGTCGGCAAGACCACGACCGCGGCCGCGCTCGCGCTGCGTGCGGCCGAGCGGGGCCGGCGCGTCGTCGTGCTGACGATCGACCCGGCGCGCCGGCTGGCGCAGTCGCTCGGTCTCACCGCCCTGGACAACACTCCGCGTGAGGTCAGCGGCGTCGACGGTTCGGCCGGCGGCCGCCTCGACGCGATGATGCTCGACATGAAACGGACGTTCGACGAGATCGTCCTGGAGCACAGCACGCCCGAGCGTGCCGAGGCGCTGCTCGCGAACCCGTTCTACCAGTCGCTGTCGTCCTCCTTCGCCGGCACACAGGAGTACATGGCGATGGAGAAGCTGGGCCAGCTCGACGCCAGCGGCGTCTGGGACCTGATCGTCGTCGACACCCCGCCGACCCGCTCCGCGCTCGACTTCCTGGACGCGCCGGGCCGACTCGGGGACTTCCTCGACGGCCGCCTGCTGCGGGTGCTGCTCGCGCCGGCCAAGGCGGGCGGCCGGGCATACGCGAAAGTGCTGGGTGCGGGCCTTGGAATGTTCACCAGGGTCATCACCAAAGTGCTGGGTGCCCAGCTCCTCGCCGACCTGAGCCAGTTCGTGGCCGCCCTGGAAACGATGTTCGGTGGGTTCCGTGCCCGCGCGGACCAGACCTTCCGGCTGCTCGCGGCGCCCGGGACCTCGTTCGTCGTGGTGGCCGCGCCGGAGGCGGCGGCGCTGCGGGAGGCGTCCTACTTCGTCGATCGGCTGGACGCGGACGGCATGCCGCTGGCCGGCCTGATCGTCAACCGGATGCACTTCTCCGAGGCGTCCGCGCTGACGGTCGAGCGCGGGCTGGCCGGTGCGGAGACACTGGCCGAACACGGGGAGCATCCTCTCGCCGCGGCGGTGCTGCGGATCCACGCCGACCGCGCGCGGCTGGCGGAGCGCGAGACGCGGCTGCGTGAGCGTTTCACCAGCGCCCATCCCGACACCGCGCTGGTGGAGGTCGAGGCGCTGTCGGGCGACGTGCACGACCTGGCGGGTCTTCGGGAGATCGGACGGGCGCTGGCCGGGGAGCAGCAATAGGACGGTGGCTGGCGTAGGCACCTGGCGGGTCCTGCCGTAGGCACGAGGGGGTGGTCACCGCGGGCCTGTCCAGGCAACCGCGAAGGGGCGACAACCGCGCTGACCAGCCGGAACGGAATGACGGGATGTTCAGCCGGGAGAAGGAACCGCGTGCTGAGCAGCCGGGCATGAACGGAGCAGGCAGATCTGGGGCCTGAAAACCGGAGGTCGAGATACGGCCCCGGGAATCGCGCCGGTGCGATGTGAACCCGGGTCCTTGAAGTGCGCCCTCCGCCCATTCGGGCCATACACGGAGACCGTGTGGACCGTGAGCTGGTGGGGACTAGCGCCACTGGTGGAGCATTCACCGCCCATCCGGGCTATACGCGACTCGGATGGAAACAACTGTGCGTTACCGGTGTTACCTGGTGTGGTGGCGTCCGTTCGACCCCGCTGTCGTCGGACACCGCCGGGTGAGGGTTACGGGCCGGAGCTAGCCGGCGGACGCGGACCGGTGGTCCGCCTGGGCGTCCGCGAGCAGTTTCCGCCAGGAGGTGACGTCCGGTCGGCGGCGCAGCAGAGCGCGTCGCTCCCGTTCGGTCATCCCGCCCCAGACGCCGAACTCGACCTGGTTGTCGAGAGCGTCGGCGAGGCACTCGGTGCGGACCACGCATCCGAAGCACCTGGTCTTCACCCTGTTCTGGGCTGCCCCCTGAACAAAGAGCTCGTCCGGGTCGAGGTCGCGACAGGCGGCGTGAGCCGTCCAGTCGCCGTCGGCGGTGGAGCCGACGAGCCCGGTCGTACTGGTACGGCGTGACAGGCTGACGGTGGGGGTCAGGCTTCTGGTCATGCCACCTGCCTTTCTTCTCGAGTCCGGGTCAGGGGGCCCGTGCGGGTGGTGACGTGGCGTTGAACCGAAACCGTACGGAGTGGCGTGGCCACGGCACAGACCCCACACGGGTGGTTGTCCAAATGACTAGTCCGGGCCATTGATCCCGATCGCCGCAGTAGTGCGGTCTGTGACAGCCATGTGTCGCCTCGGTGACGCGACCGTGACTCTGCTGTGGCGTCGTAGTCTTAGTTCGATGAAGTGGCGCATCAGCCAAGTCATCTGTTGGATCACAGGGTGTGGATCAACGCAGTACTGGATCAACGCCTCGGCCACGGGCGGTGCGGGTGCCCGCCGAAAGCCGACATCGTCGACGGCGGCGGTGGACTCGAGCGGAGGGTCCCGGGCTCAGTGTTCATACCAGGCCGAACCATCGGTCGGGCGTCGGTTCCGGGCAGGTGGGCCCGCGTTGAGACCTGGCAGCTGCCAGAGTGGCCGGCCCCGACATATCGGACGGGCGCGGTTGCGGCGCCCCGCGGCGTACGCGAGGAGTGCCCGTGAAGCTCCCAGGCACGGATGCGGTGACGCGGCGGGGCCCTGACGGCCGTCCGGCCCCGGACAGGGCGGCCCCCGTGGGCGGAACCAGGCCATCGTCGGCGGGTTGGCGCCGCGCCACCCCGAAGCGACTTCTCGGTGTGCTTGCCGCCAGCGTCGCCGCGGGCGTTCTGGTCAGCATGCTGGCGCTGCCCGTCATCGGGCTGGCCGGCGTCACCGCGAAGAGCAGTGCGAACCATTTCCTGTCCTTGCCGGCGAATCTGACGGTACCTCCGCTGGCGCAGCCGTCGCGCATTCTGGACGCCGCCGGAAACGAGATCGCGGTGCTCCGCGGCGAACAGGACCGCGAGCTCGTCGCGCTCGCCCAGGTTCCCCAGTACATGCGCCAGGCGATAATCGACATCGAGGACGCCCGCTTCTACGACCACACCGGCGTCGACTACCGCGGAATGATCCGTGCCTACCTGGCGAACCAGGAGTCCGGCGAGGTCACGCAGGGCGGTTCGACGCTGACCCAGCAGTATGTGAAGAACGTCCTGCTGGCCCAGGCCCGGACGGCGGAGGAGAAGGAGCAGGCGACCGAGCAGACGGTCGACCGCAAGCTCCGCGAGGCCCGCTACGCGCTCTACCTGGAAGACCACCTGAGCAAGGACGAGATCCTCGAGCGATACCTCAACATCGCCTACTTCGGCGACGGCGCGTATGGCATCCAGGCGGCCTCGCACCACTACTTCAACATCGACGTCAGCAAGCTCACGCTCACCCAGTCGGCGCTGCTCGCCGGTCTGGTGAAGAACCCCACCGCCTACAACCCGGTCCTGCACCCGCAGGCCGCCCGCGAACGCCGCAACACCGTTCTCGGCCGGATGCACGAACTGGGACACGTCGAGACCGGTGTCTGGCAGGCCGCCCGTGGTGAGGAGGTCGTCCTGGACCGGCCGGCCCGCTCGGCCGACGCCTGCGGGGACTCGTCCGCGCCGTTCTTCTGCTCCTACGTCCGGCAGCTCCTGCTCGCCGACCGGACGTTCGCGGCGACGTCCGAGGACGCCCGCCGCCTGCTGTTCGAGGGCGGGCTGACGATCCGGACCACCCTCGATCCGGTCGCGCAGGCGGCGGCACAGACCTCCGCGTCGGAGGTGATCCCGATCGGGGACCGGGTCGCCGCCGGGGTCGCGATGGTGCAGCCGGGCACCGGCAACGTGCTCGCGCTCGCCGTCAACCGGGAGTACGGGACACCGGCGGACAATCTCGCGCCAGCGCTCACCAGCGACTTCGTGCACACGAAGGAGATCTACCCGGTCGACACCGACTCGTTCTCACCTGGCTCCACCTTCAAGGTCTTCACACTGGCGGCCGCACTGGAGAACAACATCCCGCTGTCGACCACCTTCGACTCACCCCTCTGCTACCGGTCGGGCAAGTTCCCCAATCCGGATCCGGGCGGGAAGAACTGCTACAGCAACGCGGACCCGAGCGAGGACGGCTTCTACTCGCTCACCACGGCCACCTGGAGCTCGGTCAACACCTACTACATCCAGCTCGCCGAACGGCTCGGTGTCATGAAGACCGCCGAGATGGCCCGCCGGCTCGGCGTCAGCTCCTGCCGCATCCGGCCCGCCGGTGAGAACGACCCCGAATGCGAGGGTGTGAACGGCATCAGCGCTGTCGACGGGTCGGCGATTCTCGGCTCCAACGAGATCAGCACTCTCGACCTCGCGACCGCCTATGCCACCCTGGCCGCGCGCGGGAACCGGTGTGACCCGCGGGTGGTCCAGTCGATCACGCAGCGCGTCGGATCCGCGGACCGGCCGCTGGCGTTCAACGCCGGAAAGCCCTGCGAGCAGGTTCTCGACCCGGGCATCGCCGACAGCGTCGCCGCGGTTCTGCAGGGGGTCATCAACCACGGAACAGCCTCGGGCAACGCCCGGATCGGACGTCCGGCGGCAGGTAAGACCGGAACCGCGGAAGGATTCAGCACGGCGTCGTTCGCCGGCTTCATCCCGCAGCTCGCGACCGCCGTGACGCTGGCCGACCCGCGCGGGCCGACGACCCATCAGCTGCGAAACGTCCTGGGCAGCCGCCAGGTCTTCGGTGGTGGCTTCCCCGCCCAGATCTGGGCCCGCACCATGACCCGCACGATCGACGGCCTCCAGCTGCCCGTCGCGCCGCTGCCCGCGCCGGACAACACGCAGCCGGTGGTGCCGAAGAAGCCGCTGCCGGACGTCCGCGGCCAGGCCCAGCAGGCGGCCGAGGCCGCGCTGCGCGCGCAGGGCTTCCGGGTCAGGTCCGAGATCGTGCCGCACATCGCGCCGCCCGGCACCGTCGTGGGCATGGCGCCCGGCCCGGGGGAGGTCTCGGTGGACACCGAGATCGTCCTGCAGGTGTCCGGCGGCCTCACCGGGGCGACGCTGCTGCCCAACGGGATCGCCCCGCGCCCCGGTCAGCCCGTCTGGCCGCCCGCGGTGAACGACCGCCTGCGGCCGGGCCGGCCGCCGGACCTGCGGGACCAGCTCAACGGCTGATCCGCGGTTGCGCCGCTGGCGGATTCAGCCGCCGCTGGTGAGGCGGGCGCGGACGAGGTCGGACACCCGGCGGCCGTCCGCCCGCCCGGCGACCCGTGCCTGGGTCGCCTTCATCACCGGCCCCATGGCCTTCGGGCCGGAGAGGCCGAGCTCGGCGAGCACGCTGTCGACGATGGCGGCGAGCTCCTCGTCACCGAGCTGACTCGGCAGATAGCCGGCGAGCACGTCGCCCTCGGCGTGCTCCCGGCTCGCCTGCTCGGCGCGCCCGGCCCCGGCGAACGCCTCGGCCGCCTCCCGGCGCTTGCGGACCTCCCGGGCCAGGATCTTCTCGACCTCCGCGTCGTCGAGCTCGCGGGCCGCGTCTCCGGCGACCTCGGCGTCCTTCACCGCGGCGACGGCAAGGCGCAGCGTGGACAGCCGCAGCTCGTCACGTGCGCGCAGGGCGCTGGTGAGATCGCTGCGCAGCCGCTCCTTGAGTGTGCTCATGGTGATCGAGCCTACGGCCCGTCCGGACGGGGGGCCACGCCATTTCCGCCGCCCACGCGGGGAGTGGCGGGCGGCGGCCCGGGCCGGCGGGAGACACCGGGCCGGCGGGGGCCGGCGGGGGACAGCGGGAGACACCGGGAGACACCGGGTTGGCGGGAGACACGGGGGAGCGTTCCGGGGCGGGAGACGGCGGTGTCGCACGGCTGGGTGAGACTGGAGTGATGCGATCGAGACGTGGAACCCGTGCACCCGTTCACGTTCAGCGCCGCCCGCCGGTGCGGCGGCGCGCGGTGGCGGTGCGGGCGGCGACGGGGCTGGTCGCCGCGGGGGTGGGGACCGCGCTCTACGGGGGCGTCCACGAGCGCACGGCCTACACCCTGCGTCGGCGCGAGGTGCCCGTGCTGGCGCCCGGAAGCGTGCCCCTGCGCGTGCTGCACCTCTCGGACCTGCACGTCACCCCGAACCAGCACGGCAAGTTCGCCTGGCTGTCGGATCTGGCCCGGCTCGTCCCCGACCTCGTCGTGCTCACCGGGGACGTCCTTTCCGACCCGCGGGCCCGGCAGCCGTTGCTCGCCGCCCTCGAGCCCCTCTTCGCCTTCCCCGGCCTCTTCGTCCCGGGCAACAACGACTACTACGCACCCACACTGCGCAGTCCGCACCACTACCTGAAGCGGAACAACCAGCCCACGCGCCGCGGCACGCCGCTCGACTGGCCCGGGTTCGCCCGCGAGCTGGCCGCGGCGAGCGGGTGGCGGGAACTGACGAACATCCGGGCGCGCCTGGAGATCGGGGGGCGCGGGATCGACCTGCGCGGCGTCGACGACGCCCGGCTGCGCCGTGACCGGACCGCGCTGGTGGCAGGCCCGCCGGAGCCCGGCACCGAGCTGGCGCTAGGCCTGACCCACACCCCCGAGCCGCGCGTCCTCGACGCCTTCACCGCCGACGGGGTGGGCCTGATCCTCTCCGGGCACACGCACGGCGGGCAGATCCGGCTGCCGGGGGTCGGAGCGCTGGTCACGAACTGCGGCATCGACCGCGGGCGGGCCTGGGGCCTGTCCCGGCACGAGGCCGCGGGACGCCGTTCCTGGCTTCACGTCTCCGCCGGGCTCGGGACCTCGCCGTTCGCGCCGTTCCGGCTCAACTGCCGCCCGGAGGCGACGTTGCTCGCCCTGTCCGGCCCGCAGTGACCGCCGGCGCGGTGGGGTCGTGGCGCCGGCGTTCGGTTTCGGGGGGCCCGTCTCGTCCCATGCTCCGGGCTTTCTAGTACACTGAGCCACGGTCGCGGGGTGTGGCGCAGCTTGGTAGCGCGCTTCGTTCGGGACGAAGAGGTCGTGGGTTCGAATCCCGCCACCCCGACCAACGCAGGGGCATGATCCATTTCTGGGTCATGCCCCTGTTTTTTTGCCCGGTGATGAGCGCTGGGCGGCGGCTGCCGGCCGGAGCGCCTCGTCGTTCGCCCGTGGCGCCCGCGCCCGCACCCGCACCCGGAGCCGGGTCCGGTTTCGGGCGGTCGACCCGCCGATGACGGCCCGCCGCGCGGGTATCCCATGGCAGGCGAAGCGGGTTACGATTCCCGTCCGGCGGAAGAACCTTCTCAATAACAGGAACTGCGTTCTGCCCTCCGGGTAACCGCAGGGCAGTCGCGTCGCCGGGCTTCGTACCACCGCGAGGGAGTTTTCGTGAAGGCTGTGCGTTCCAGGGCCGGGGCCGTGGGCGTCGTCGACGTCGACGAACCGCCCGGCACCGGGGAGTTACTCACCATCAGCTCGGCGAGCATCTGCAGCTCGGACCTGCTGTACATCCGCCTCGGCTGCGAGCGGGTCGTCGGCCATGAGCTGGCCGGCGTCCGCGCCGACGGCACCGCCGTCGTCGTCGAGGCGATCATGGGCTGTATGGAGTGCGAGCTGTGCCGGTCCGGCCGGTACAACCTCTGCTCGGTCCACCGCCAGCGGGCCCTGGGCTCGACGGCGGACGGCGGCATGGCCGAGCAGTTCCGGGTGCCTGCCGAGCACCTCGTGGCGCTCCCCGAGGGGCTCGATGTCCGTGACGCCGCGCTGGTCGAGCCGGCCTCGGTCGCCTGGCACGCCGTCCGGATCGCCGGGACCGGCCCGGCCACCCGGGTCGCCGTGGTCGGCACCGGCGCGCTGGGCCTGATGGCGGCGGCCGGAGCGCGTGCCCAGGGCGCGCCGGAGGTGGCTGTGGAGGCTCGCCATCCCCACCAGGCCGAAGCCGCCGAGCGGCTGGGCGCCACCGTCGGCCCGACGGGGCTGTACGACGTGGTGGTCGAGGCCGCCGGATCAGAGAGCGGGCTGGACCGCGCGATCAGCCTGGTGGCGCCGGGCGGCACCGTGGTCTGCATCGGTGTCCGGCTGGGCCGGGTGGAGGTCGACTGGGGGACGCTGTTCCACCGGGAGGCACGACTTATCCCCTCCATGGGCTACGGAGTCCATGACGACAGGCGTGAGATGGAGAGTGCCGCCGCGATGCTGGCCGCCGAGCCGGAGATTGCCCGGACTTTGATCACGCACCGCTTTCCCCTTGAGGACGCCGCGGAGGCCTTCCGAGTCGCGGCCGACCGTGCGGCCGGCGCGCTGCGGGTGGTGGTGGAGCCGTGACGACCGTGGGCATCGCGACCGGCGCCGGGCGGGGGATGGGGTTCGTCTGCGCCGAACGGCTGGCGGAGATGGTCGACGTCCTGCTGCTGGTGGACCGGGACGAATCGGTCGGTGCGGTGGCCGACGAGCTCGGCGGCCGCACCCCGGCGCGCGTCGAGGGCTTCGTCCTCGACGTCACCGATGCGGAGGGGATCGACCGGCTGGCGAAGCGGGTCGGTGAGCTCGGGGAGCTCCGCGCCGTCGCGCACGCCGCGGGGATCTCCCCGACGATGGCCGACTGGCGCCGGATCTTCCAGGTTGACCTGATCGGCACGGCGCTGCTGGCGCGGGCACTGCGCCCGCTCACCGTCGCCGGCACGGCGTCGGTGTACTTCGCCTCGATGGCGCCGCTGCTCGCCTTCAGCGAGCCGCATCCGGAGGCGGACGCCGTCCTGGCCGATCCGCTCGCGGACGACTTCCTCGACCGGCTCCACGATGTGCTCGGCACCCAGGTGGAGGATCCGGGCTGGGCCTACTCCTGGGCCAAGCGGGGGGTGCACCGCTTCGCCCGGCAGGAGGCGGTGCGCGTCGGCCCGCTCGGCGGCCGGGTGTGCTCGGTCTCCCCGGGGGTCATCGACACCCCACAGGGCCGCCAGGAGGCGGAGCAACACGGCAGCATGCAGATGCTGGTCGACCGGACGCCGCTGGGCCGGCGTGGGGAGTCGGCGGACGTCGCCGACGTGGTCGCGTTCCTGCTGTCGGCCCAGGCGCGGTTCGTCACCGGGATCGACGTCCTGGTCGACGGCGGTGTGGTCGCGGCCGTCCGCGACGGCGCGGGGCCGGCGTGACCGCGATCCGCCCGGCGTGACCGGCCGCCGGTGGCCGGACGAGCTCCCGGAGTCAGGGAGCCGTCCGGCCACCGGCGGGCCGCACCAGGCGAACCAGCCGTCACCAGGCGGACCCGGCGGACGGGGCCGTACTAGGCGGACTGGGCGGGAGTCGCGATGGTCTTGATCTCCAGGAACTCCTCCAGGCCGGCGATGCCGCTCTCGCGGCCGATGCCGGACTGCTTGTAGCCGCCGAACGGCGCGTCCGGCGAGAAGTAGTTCCCGCCGTTGACGCTGATGGTGCCGCTGCGGATCCGGCGCGCGACGGCCAGCGCCCGCTCCTGGTCCGGGCTGACCACGCCGCCCGACAGGCCGAAGATCGAGTTGTTGGCGATCGCCACGGCGTCGTCGTCACCGTCGTGCGGGATGACGGCGAGGACCGGGCCGAAGATCTCCTCCTGCGCGATCTCGCTGTTCGGGTCGACGTTCGCGAGCAGGGTCGGCTCGTAGAAGAAGCCCGGGTCGATCTTCCTGCCACCGGTGACCAGGGTGGCGCCCGCCGCGACCGCGCGCTGGACCATGCCGTCGACCTTCTCGCGCTGCTTCTCGCTGATCAGCGGCCCCATGTAGGTGGCGGGGTCGGTCGGGTCACCCACCTTGATGTTGCCCATCATCGCCGCGACCTTCTCCACCACGGCGTCGTGCTTCTCGCGCGGCACGACGAGCCGGGAGGTGATGGCGCAGCCCTGGCCGGAGTGCGAGCAGATCGTGAACGCGGCGATCATCGCCGAGAGGTCCAGATCCGCGTCGTCCAGGAGGATCAGTGCCGACTTGCCGCCGAGCTCCAGGAAGACCTTCTTCACCGTGTCGCTGGCCGCCGCCATGATCCGGCGGCCGACCGCGGTGGAGCCGGTGAAGGTGATCAGGTCGACGTCCCGGTGGGTGGTGAGCACCTCGGCGGCCGCGACGTCGACGGCGGTGACGACGTTGACGACGCCGGCCGGGATGTCGGTCTCGTTGAGGATCAGCTCGCCGAGAGCCAGCGCCAGCAGCGGGGTGTCGGGCGCGCCCTTGAGGACGACGGTGCAGCCGGCGGCCAGCGCCGGGGCGAGCTTCGCGAGCGCGAGCTGGGTCGGGTAGTTGTAGGCGACGATCGCGGAGACGACGCCGGCGGGCTCCCGCTCGATCCAGCGGTGGTGCTGACCGCCGCGGGCCTCGACCACACCCAGGTCCTGGGTGAAGGAGTAGCCGGCGGCGACGTCCGCGTAGTACTTGACGAGGTTCACCGGGTCGGTGAGGGCCGGGCCCTCGGTGATCATGCGGGGGTGGCCGACCTCGGCGATGGTCAGCTCGCGGAACTCCTCGAGGTGCTTGACGAGGGCTTCGTGCAGCTGGTTGAGGCAGCGGACGCGGAACTCGACGTTGGTCGACCAGTCGGTCGTGTCGAACGCCCGCCGGGCCGCCTTGACCGCCGCCTCGACCTGCTCGACCGTCGCCTCCGCGGCCGTGCCGACGACCTCACCGGTGGCGGGGTTTATCGAGTCGACCGATCGTTCGGTCTCGACAAGCTGCCCGTCGATCAGCAACCGCTTCACAGCCGCTCCTCATTGATGTCGGTAGTCCATGATGACCCGCCCGGAGTCGACGACCCGACCGGAGCCACGGTGAGACGGTGCCGTCACGTCGCCGTCACGTCGCATTCGTGTCGTAATTCTACTTGCGCCGAATTCGGAGTCAACCGATTGCTCTGGCGGTGGCCCACGCCCGCGGCTGGGATCAACAAGCCGCCCGACAACCCGGTCCAACAACCGGATCGAGAGACTGCTCAGCGACCGGACCAAGAGGCCGGCCGGCGACCGGAGCAACCGGCCTGATCGACGGCACGGCGCACGACACCGGGTCCCGAGGCCGGCAGTCACCTCGTCACCTGCAGGGCAGCCGGCCCACGGAAGCGTGGGCGGGCCCCGGGCTGACCGTGCCCTGTCCGTGCCGGGGATGGTGCATCCGAACTCCGGAGTCGCCCTCCGTCGCCGGCGACGCACCACCCGAAACCGGCCGCGCACGAATCCGTCACGCATTCTCCGGCTGCGGATTCGCGGCCCCGGCCGGCACAATTCCGGGCGGTGAGTCGGGGAGGCAGGTGAGCCGCCACCGCTCTCACCCGACATTCGAAGATCGCACCGGAGGTCTATTGCGGACCTGTACCACGATCTGCACGGCCGACTTTTACGGGCTGCCGAAAAAGACCACCGATGCGCGCCGTCGATGCTGTTGACCGAGCGTATAGCATCTCGTGCCGTGGTGCGCCGGCCGGGTTCCGCCGCAGGGCGGGCCGGCCGGCGCCACGGTGCTCAGTAGGAGCGAGCCACCAGGCAGACGAGATCGTCCTCCGGAGTGCCCGCGGCCGGCAGCTCGCCGTCGGCCGTCTGCAGGCACCGGACGGTGACCGAGTCCTCGGCGAGTCGCGCCTCGCCGTCCTCGCCGACCAGGCGCCACGGCAGCCGGGCGAAGCCGGTCGCGGCGGCCTCGACCGCCTCGGCGAGCGAGGTGACATCCGCCGTGCGGGCGTCCCGGTGGGCCAGCGCCTGGGCGTGGAGATCGGCCTGCACCTCGTCGAGCAGCGCCGGCACCCGCGCGACGACCTCGGCGAGCGGCGCGGGGAACTTCTCCGCGGTGTCCCGCCGGGCCACGGTGACGTTTCCGGCGGCGAGGTCGCGCGGCCCGATCTCGATCCGGACGGGGATGCCCTTGAGCTCGGCGTCGGTGACGCGGCGGCCGAACGACAGGCCCGGCCGGGCGTCGAGACGCACCCGGACGCCGGCCGCGGTGAGCGCCTCGGTGATCTCACGGGCCTTCGCGACCACGGCCTCGTCATCGCGGACGGGCAGCACGATCACCTGGGTCGGCGCCAGCGTCGGCGGGACCCGCAGGCCGTTGTCGTCCCCGTGGGCCATGATCAGCCCACCGACCATGCGGGTCGAGCAGCCCCAGGACGTCGTCCACGCCAGGTGGCGGCCGCCGTCGGCGCCGAGGAAGTCGATCTCGAAGGCACGGGCGAAGTTCTGGCCGAGCTCGTGGCTGGTCGCCATCTGCAGGGCCTTGCCGTCCCCCATCATCGCTTCGCAGGTCATCGTGTTGGTGGCGCCGGCGAAGCGCTCCTTGCGGGTCTTGGCGCCGACGAAGACGGGCAGCGCGAGCACCGAGGTCAGGAAGTCCCGGTAGACCTCCAGCGCGATCCGGCGGGCGTACGCGGCGGCGTCGGCCTCATCGGCGTGCGCGGTGTGGCCCTCCTGCCAGAGGAACTCGCTGGTCCGCAGGAACAGCCGCGGGCGCAGCTCCCAGCGGACGACGTTCGCCCACTGGTTCAGCAGCAGCGGCAGGTCGCGGTAGCTCTGCGTCCACTTGGCCATGTACTCGCCGATGACCGTCTCACTGGTGGGGCGGACCACGACCGGCTCGGCCAGTTCCTTGCCGCCGCCGTGGGTGACGACGGCGAGCTCCGGGCTGAACCCCTCGACGTGCTCGGCCTCCCGGTGCAGGTAGCTCTCCGGGATGAACAGGGGGAAGTAGGCGTTCACCGCGCCCGCGGCCTTGATCCGGGCGTCGACGTCGGCCTGCATCCGTTCCCACAGCGCGTAGCCGTACGGCCTGATGACCATCGAGCCGCGGACCGGCCCGTTGTCGGCGAGCTCGGCCTTCTCGAGCACGTCCTGGTACCAGCGTGGGAAGTCGGTGGAGCGGGGGGTGATAACAGCCACGTCGTCCACGATATTGGTTCGGAGCGGGAGTACGGCGGAGCCGGCCCGCCCCCCGTGGACGGGCCGCTCCGCTCGCGGTGTCAGCGAGGCTCGGAGGAAGCCTCCGGTGCCGGGCGGGGCACCTCGCGGAACACCAGCGAAAGGTCCACGTCGCCATGGTGGCTGACGAGGGCGGCGGTCGGCGGGACCAGGATCATCGCGCTGGTCAGGTCGGCGGCGGTGGCGCCGGGGGACAGCACCAGCTCGTGCTCGACCAGTAATCCCGCCCGCACGGTGACGACCTCCGCCAGCGACGGCGGCGGACCACCGGATACGGGTCTGGGCTCCGGCATGAGTTCGCCGGTGTCGACGGTGTTCATCGTGCGCGCTGCCTTCCTGTTGCTGGCGGTCACCGAGACCGGTGGCATGGGCGTGGGCGGAGACGTCAGACCGACGCGTTCAGCGCGCAGGTTCGCCACCGTGGCCTGGCTCCGTGCTCGGGGAAGGGGGCTCACCGGCGGGTCTGGGGGTGCCGCCGGGGATGGCTGGAACAGCCGTGCCTGGCTCGGTGGGGCGGGAGGGCGTTCGCGTCGCCTGGTGGGGCCGGGCGGCCCGTCACCAAACCTGACGTGAACCATCATCGACTGAACGGTGACTGAACGGTGACGGTGGGACGGCGTGATCGCTGGGCACCGGTGCGGAGGCGTGACGGGGCGTCCGAGGGGTCCGTGAGGTACCCGGAGAGCCTGGCGCGGACTGGACTGGCGTCGTTTCGCCGTGGCGTGCGAGCGGATCGAACCTCGGGCGCCTCCTGACTCTGTGGGTACGGGCTAATGCTGTCAGCTACCGCTGATTTGCTTTATAGCAAGTGAGGTGGCGAGAGGGAAGGTGGGTGGTGATCTCGGGGCAGAGTGGACGTCTCGTCACGCAGAGCGAATCTTTCGTCCGTCTGGGTAACTAGACGCCCGATATGACGCCTTGGCGAGTTATCGCGCTCGGCGTGGTCGCTCTCGTGTCTGACGGTGGTCTCGCTGCAACGGGGCGATCGTCGCCGACGGTCGGGCCTTCGGGGCGCTCGCCCGCGACGGCGGGGCGGCAGCGGCTCCGGCGCGGCCCATCGCTCGTTCGTGAGGTCATTCCGTGCCACGCGACGGATCACGCGGACTGAAGGTCGATGCCAGTTCTATGGCAAAACTTCCAAGATACTACTTAAGGGGCCCTATGGGTAGACCGGGTGGCTCCGGGCTCTGGAGCCCGGGGTCCTGGTGGGAGTCTGGCGTGGTGTTGACCTTCGGGTCGTGACCATGAAGTGATTCAGGGTGGGGCAAAGGACATGTTTCGTTCATCTTGCGTTCCGCGTGCTCCGGCTGGTAGTTCAGGCGCAGCTCATAACTTGCTCGGCGTTTGAGACGGTAATTCGCCCCACCTGCGGGCGGTGAACCGCCACCCGACCTCAGAGAGGCAACTCGTCGTGAACCGTAAGCTCCTCCGGCTGGCCGGCCTGCCGGTCGCCGTCATGCTCGCCCTCACCGTGGCCGCGTGCGGTGATGACGACGACAGCAGCACCGACAGTGCTGACGGCACCGAGACCACCTCTGTCAGCGGTGACCTCGCCGGCGCCGGCTCCTCCGCCCAGGGATCGGCGATGGAGGCGTGGATCGCAGGGTTCGCGGAGGTCGCTCCGGACGCGTCGGTCACCTACGACCCGATTGGTTCCGGTGGCGGCCGCGAGCAGTTCACCAGCGGTGGTGTCCAGTTCGCCGGCTCGGACGCCTACCTCGACGACGAGGAGATCGCCGCCGCCGAGGAGACCTGCGGCCCGAACGGCTTCATCGAGTTCCCGGGGTACATCAGCCCGATCGCCGTGGCCTACAACCTGCCGGGTGTCGAGGGCCTGAAGCTCACCCCGTCGGTGATGGCCCGGATCTTCGACGGCAAGATCACCATGTGGAACGACCCGGCGCTCGTCGAGCTCAACGACGGCATCGACCTGCCGTCCACCAACATCACGCCGGTGCACCGCTCGGACGAGTCCGGCACCACCGAGAACTTCGTCGACTACCTCTCCAAGGCCGCCCCGGCGGACTGGCCGCACGAGGTCTCCGGTGACTGGCCGGTGCAGGGTGGCGAGGCCGCCGCGCAGACCCAGGGTGTGGCCGCCGCGCTGCGCGGCGGCGAGGGCACCATCGGCTACCTCGACGCATCGCAGGCCGGTGACCTGGGCGTCGCCGCCGTCCAGGTGGGTGACGAGTTCGTCGAGTACTCGCCCGAGGCCGCCGCTGCCGTCGTGGATGCCGCCGAGGTCGTGCCCGGGCGTTCGGAGTACAGCTTCGCCGTCGATCTGCCCCGGGACACCACCGAGGCCGGCGTCTACCCGGTCGTGCTGGTCTCCTACCAGCTCGCCTGTGCCAACTACGACAGCCAGGAGCAGGCCGACCTGGTCAAGGCCTTCCTCGGCTACGTGATCAGCGAGGAGGGGCAGCAGGCCGCTGCGGAGAACGCGGGCTCCGCCCCGATCTCCGACGAGCTGCGCGGCAGGGCCCAGGGCGCGATCGACGCGATCACCGCCTCCTGAGCTCGACACACTCGGTTTCCAGGCTCTGAACCTTTTCCCAGGTTCCTGATCCAGGGTCTGGGCGGTCACCAGATGGCCGCCCAGACCCGCGGTCATCTCCCGCACCACCCGTCACGCCACGGCCCGAGGAGGCATAATCCGTGACGAAACCCGCCACCGCGAAAAGCGGTACCCCCTCCGCCGACCCGCCCTCAGGTGGCGCGTCGCCGGGCGGCAAGTCATCGGAAGAGACCTCCGGCGGTCCCGCTCTGGGGCTGGACCGCTCCCGCGGTCGGATCGGTGACCGGATCTTCGCCGGCACCGCGGTCGGCGCCGGCATCCTGATCCTGCTCACCCTCGCGGCCGTCGGCATCTTCCTGATCGTGGAGGGCTTCCCCGCCCTCACCGCGGACGGCGAGGATCTGCCCGGCGGTGAGGGCTTCCTGTCGTTCGTCGGCCCCCTGCTGTTCGGCACGGTGTTCGCCGCCCTGATCGCGCTGGTGTTCGCCGCGCCGCTGTCGATCGGCATCGCGCTGTTCATCTCGCACTTCGCCCCGCGCCGGGTCGCCTCGTTCCTCGGCTACCTGGTCGATCTGCTCGCCGCGGTGCCCAGCGTCGTGTACGGGCTGTGGGGCATCTTCTTCCTGGCCCCGGAGCTGGTGCCGGTGTACCGCTGGCTCGACGACAACCTCGGGTTCATCCCGTTCTTCGACGGCCCGGCGTCGACCACCGGGCGGACGACGCTCACCGCCGGGCTGGTGCTCGCCGTGATGGTTCTTCCGATCATGACCGCGGTCAACCGGGAGGTCTTCCTGCAGACACCGCGGCTGCAGGAGGAGGCGTCCCTGGCGCTCGGCGCCACCCGCTGGGAGATGATCCGGATGACGGTGCTGCCGTTCGGGCGTTCCGGGGTCATCAGCGGTTCCATGCTCGGCCTCGGCCGCGCGCTCGGCGAGACCCTCGCGGTCGCGATGGTCCTCTCCGCCTCCAGCATCGTCACCGTCGACCTGATTGGCACAACCAACTCCAACACCATCGCGGCCAACATCGCGCTCGACTTCCCCGAGTCCAGTGGTCTGGCGGTGAACGCGTTGATCGCCTCTGGTCTGGTGCTGTTCGTGCTGACCTTCGTCGTCAACTTCGCCGCCCGGGCCGTCATCGCCCGCCGGCGCGAATTCTCGGGAGCGAACGCATGACCACCGCCGTTCCGCCCGGGCCGGTCACCCTGTCACAGCTGACCCGGGGATCGCTTCCCCGCTGGGCACCCTGGGCCGTGGTGGGCGGGTGCCTGGCGGTCGCCCTGCTCCTCGGTCTCCTGCTCGGCTTCACCCCGCTGGCGATGTTCATGGTCGCCGGAGTGCTGAACCTGATCATCCTGCCGGTCGTCTCCTGGCAGGTCGAAGGGACTCGCCGGGCCAGGGACAGGCTCGCCACCGTCACGGTCACGCTCGCCTTCGCGCTGGCCATGCTTCCGCTGCTGTCGCTGCTGGTCACCGTCGTCGAGAACGGTTCCGCGCGGTTCGACGGGACCTTCCTCAGCTCCGACATGGTGGGCGTGGTCGGTGAGGGCGGCGGGGCGCTGCACGCCATCATCGGCACCCTCCTGATCACCGCGGCGGCGGCGGTGATCTCCGTGCCGGTCGGCATCATGTGCGCCGTCTACCTCGTGGAGTACGGCAAAGGCCGGCTGGCCCGGGCGGTCACCGTCCTGGTGGACGTGATGACCGGCATCCCGTCGATCGTCGCCGGCCTGTTCGCCTTCGCCTTTTTCTCGATCTTCTTCGGGCCGAGTGTCCGGTTCGGTATCGGCGGCGCCGTCGCGCTCTCGGTGCTGATGGTGCCGATCGTGATCCGCTCGGTCGAGGAGATGCTCAAGCTGGTGCCGAACGAGTTGCGGGAGGCCTCCTACGCGCTCGGCGTGCCAAAGTGGCTCACAATCATCAGGGTAGTCCTGCGTACCGCCGCCGCGGGTATCGCGACCGGTGTGACCCTCTCCATCTCCCGGGTCATCGGTGAGACGGCGCCGCTGCTCATCATCGTCGGCGCCACGACCAGGGTGAACTACGACCTCTTCGACGGCAGAATGGCGTCGCTCCCCGTCTTCACCTACAGCTCCTACAGCATTCCCGGGGCACGTCCGGAGTTCGGCGTGGATCGCGCGTGGGCGGCGGCGCTCACCCTGTTCATCATCGTGATGCTGCTGAACCTGATCGCTCGCTTCATCTCCCGGATCTTCTCGCTGCCGAACAGCCGCTGAACCAGCCGCTGCACACGGAACACGGAAAGGGCGCCGCGGTGTCAAAGCGCATCCAGGTCTCCGACCTCGACATCTTCTACGGCGATTTCAAAGCCGTAGAGCAGGTCAACATGGAAATCGAGCCACGAACCGTGACGGCGCTGATCGGCCCGTCCGGCTGCGGCAAGTCGACCTTCCTCCGCTCGCTCAACCGGATGCACGAGGTCGTGCCCGGCGGGCGGGTGTCAGGCAAGGTCCTCATCGACGGGGAGGACCTCTACGGCACCGGGGTCGACCCGGTCGCCGTGCGCCGGCAGGTCGGCATGGTGTTCCAGCGTCCCAACCCGTTCCCCACCATGTCCATCTACGACAACGTGGTGGCCGGGGTGAAGCTCAACGGTGGCCGCATGCGCAAGGCGGCCCTCGACAGCCTGGTCGAGGAGACGCTGCGGGGTGCCAACCTGTGGGAGGAGGTCAAGGACCGGCTCAACCGGCCCGGCTCCAGCCTCTCCGGTGGTCAGCAGCAGCGGCTCTGTATCGCCCGGGCGATCGCGGTCAAGCCCGCCGTGCTGCTGATGGACGAGCCCTGCTCGGCGCTGGACCCGATCTCCACCCTCGCCATCGAGGATCTGATGCAGAAGCTCAAGGCCGAGTTCACCATCGTCATCGTCACCCACAACATGCAGCAGGCGTCCCGGGTCAGCGACCGCACCGGTTTCTTCAACATCGCCGGCACCGGAAAGCCCGGAAAGCTGATCGAAATCGACGAGACCAGCATCATCTTCAGTAACCCGAAGGTGCCGGCCACCAACGACTACGTCACCGGCCGTTTCGGCTGAGCGGACCTGCCCGGAGGGCCTGTGCCGGATGGAAGTCCTGTGCCGGATGTCCTGCGCCGGCCGCCGGTGCGGAGAAGGTCGGATCGGCCGGCGCGTTCTACCTGCGGCGCGTCTGCCTTCCAGCGTGCTGTCAGCAGCAGGGTTCAGCGGATCGGGGACGCTGTGCCGTTGAGCAGCCCGAGAGGCCAGGCTTTCCACCTGGTCGGTCGGACTATGTCTAAGGCGGTTCGGTTGATCGGTTCCGAGAGGTGGGAAGCAGACGGTGACCAGGGCGACGACCTGGTCGCGTCGGCGGGTGGCGGCCGTCGGCAGCGGCCGCTGCTCATCGCGGACGACGAGGCGGACGACGAGCTGCTGCCCGCGCTGCGGGACCAGGGAATGGAGGTCAGCGTCGTCACGGACGGGGCGCTGGCGCTCCTGGAGATCGGGCGTCTCGATCCGTCGGTGATCCTGATCAGCGCACGGCTGCCGATCGTGGACGGGGTCACCCTGATCCGCACCGTCCGCTCGGTGGCGGAGCGGACCGGTACCCCGATCCTGTTCGCGGTCGGCGCGGACGACCGGGAGCAGGCCTCGGCCGCCCTGGAGGCGGGGGCCAGCGCCTGCGTCGGCAAGCCCTACCGCGTGCACGAGGTGCTGGCCATGGTCGGCGCCGCAGGTGCCGCCGGCGGGGCGAGCGCGACCATGGCCGGTGCCCCGGGCGGGCAGGGCGAACCGGCCGGAGTCACCGGGCCCGGACTGGTCAGACCCAGACCCGGGCCGGCGGTGCTGCGGGTGGGTCCGGTCGTGCTCGACGTCGACGCGCACGAGGTCACAGTCTCCGGTCGGGCCGTGCACATGCCGCCGCGGGAGTTCCGGCTGCTCCACCTGCTGCTCGGCAACGCCGGCCGGGTCGTCACCCGGGAGACCCTGCTCACCGAGGTCTGGGGATCTCCGGACACCGACCCGAACACGCTGGCGGTACACGTGCGTCGCCTCCGGCGCCGCCTCGGCGACTCGATCTCCACCACCATGGGGGAGGAGCCCGGGACCGCCCCGCCCACGGGCGGCGCAGCCGCCGCCCTGGTGCCCCAGGCTCCTGGCTCTTCGAAGGCGATCGTGACGGCACGGGTACTCCTTCCCACCCGCCCGCCTTTCATCGAGAGCATCAGGGGCGTCGGATACCGCTTCCGACCGCCCTCACCGCACCCGGCCTGACCTGGAGGCCCGGCCTGACCTGGAAGCCCGGCCTCTGGCCTCTGGTGTGAGGGTGGGCCGGCCCGCGGGAGCCGCCCCGTCCGGTGGAGGAACCACTCAGCCCGGGAGGGCGTAGACGCCGGGTGCCAGCTGGGTGACCAGCCCGTCCGTGACGAGCCCGGCGAGCGCGCGGGCCCGCTGGACAGGTTCGTCCCACACCTGGTCGAGAACGGCCTGCTCGACGGGGCCGGTGGCGTCGCGGAGCACGCCGAGCAGCCGCCCGCGGACCTGACGGTCGGTTCCGGCGTACGCCTGCGGGCGCCGGGCCGGGACGTTCGAAGGCGGGCTACCGGCCGCCGCCCACCCGCAGAGATCGCTGACCGGGCAGGCCGGGCAGCGTGGCGTGCGCGCCACACAGACCAGTGCGCCCAGCTCCATGAACGCCGCGCTCGCCCGGGCCGCCGTCTCCGCGTCCGCCGGCAGCAGGCCGGCGACGAGCTCCAGATCCCGCCGCGACACCGCGGCCGGCCCTTCGGCCACGCCTTCGACGGCCCGCGCGACGAAACGCCGGACGTTGACGTCGATCACGGGGTGGCGCTGGCGGAAGGCGAACGCGGCGACGGCCCGGGCGGTGTAGCTGCCGACCCCGGGCAGTGCCAGCAGGTCGTCCAGGTCGTCCGGAACGGCCCCGCGGTGCCGTTCCACGATGGCGACGGCGGCCTGGTGCAGGCGCAGCGCCCGGCGTGGGTAGCCGAGCCGCCCCCACTGCCGTACCGCCTCACCGGACGGCTCGGCGGCGAGATCCGCAGGGGTGGGCCAGCGGCGCAGCCAGAGCTCCCAGACCGGCAGGACCCGGTTCACCGGGGTCTGCTGGAGCATGAACTCGCTGACGAGAACGCCCCACGGGCCGGTCTCCGGCCGCCGCCACGGCAGCTCCCGGGCGTGGGCCCCGAACCAGCCCAGTACGCGCTCCGCGAGTGCCGGCGTCGGGTCGGCCGTTCCGGCCGGTTCGATCCCGGATGTCGTCGTCGATGTCATCGGCTCCATCGTGCCATCCGGGTGCCCGGATCAGGTCGCTGGTCCGTTTGTCGTTCGGTACCCGGTTCGGCAGCCCGGGTTCGGCAGCCCGGTTCGGCATCGCGGCGAGGACGTATTCCCGGCGGACCGGAAATGCCGCGGAGCAGAAAGGCATTCTCCCGTTCGAAGAACAATGGTGCCGTTATTGGTGCTGATATCTTTCCCGGCGCGCCCGGTATCGGCGCCGGGCGAACCCGAAACCTGCCGTACGGCACTGGCGCGGTGACCGCCGCCAGACGCTAGACGTAGCGCTCGAGGATGCTGGACTCGGCGAGCCGGGAGAGGCCTTCGCGGACGGCCCGTGCCCGGCCCTCCCCGACGCCCTCGACGGCCTGCAGGTCGTCGACACCGGCCGCGAGCAGCTTCTGCAGCGTTCCGAAGTGGTCGACGAGGCGGTCGACGACCATCCGGGGCAGGCGCGGCACCTTGGCCAGCATCCGGTAGCCCCGCGGGCTGATCTGGCGGTCGAGGATGTCCGCCCCGCCGGAGAAGCCGATCACCCGGGCGATCACGGTGAGGTCGAGCAGGTCGGTCGGGGACATCGCGGAGAGCTCCGTGAGGACCTGCGTGGCGTTCCCGGCCCGGGCTCCGACCGGCAGGTAGTCGCGGACGGTGAGCTCCCGCTCCGTCTCGACCCCGGCCATCAGCTCCTCGAGCTGCAGGGACAGCAGGCGGCCGTCGGTGCCCAGCTCGACCACGTAGCTCTCGATCTCGTCCGCGATCCGCCGGACCATCTCGAGGCGCTGACTGACCGAGATGGCGTCGCGGACGGTGACGAGATCCTCGATCTCCAGCGCGGACAGCGTGCCGGCGACCTCGTCGAGCCGCAGCTTGTACCGTTCGAGCGTCGCCAGCGCCTGGTTGGCGCGGGACAGGATGGCCGCCGCCCCGTCGAGGACGTAGCGCCGCCCGGCGACGTACAGGGCGATGATGTGCATCGACTGGCTGACGGAGATCACCGGGAAGCCGGTCTGCTTGGCGACCCGCTCCGCGGTGCGGTGCCGGGTGCCGGACTCCTCGGTCGGGACGGTCGGATCGGGGACCAGATGCACCGCTGCCCGGACGATGCGGGTGAGGTCGGAGGAGAGCACGATCGCGCCGTCCATCTTCGCCAGCTCGCGCAGGCGGGTGGCGGAGAACTCGACGTCGAACTCGAACCCGCCGGTGCACAGACCTTCCACGACCTTGTCGTGGCCCAGCACGATCAGGGCTCCGGTGTGACCACGCAGGATGCGCTCGAGACCATCACGGAACGGAGTTCCGGGCGCGACCGCGGCGAGTGTCGCCCGGAAGATGTCATCCCCGGGTGGTCCTGCCATCAGGCTCCCTCGTTGTTCTCCGACGTCCTGTGCGTCGAACGCCCCCGTCGTGTCGTGCCTGTCGCCCTGATGGTATCGGTAGGCCCCGTGCGGATGAGCGCAGGCTCAGCGCCATCTCACCATATCCGGCAATCGCCAAAGCATGTTCATTCGTCGTACATGTGCGCAATGGCCGCGATAAGATCGGGCACTTCCTGGACCACAAGGCCCTCCGGAGCCTCACCGGAGCCGGTGGGGACGAGCGCGCGCCGGAAGCCCAGCCGGGCCGCCGCGGCGAGGCGCTGCCGCACCGCCCCCACCGACCGCACCTCGCCGGCCAGGCCGACCTCGCCGATCGCGACCAGGTCGCCGGGGAGGGGATGGTCCCGCGCGGCGCTCACCGTGGCCAGCGCCACGGCCAGATCGGCGGCGGGCTCGGCGAGCCGAACCCCGCCCACGGTCGCGGTGTAGACATCGGCCCGGCCGAAGCGGACCCGGGCCCGCCGCTCCACGACAGCGAGGATCATCGCGACCCGGGCCGCGTCGAGCCCGGAGACGGCCCGGCGGGGGACCTGCGCGGACGCTTCGGCGACCAGGGCCTGGACCTCGGCGACCAGGGGCCGGCGGCCCTCGACCGTCACCGTCACACAGGTGCCGGCCACGGTCGCCGGGCCCGCACCGCCGGACCGGGAGAGGAACAGCCCGCTGGGGTCGGCGACCTCGCGGATGCCCGAGTCGTGCATCTCGAAGCAGCCCACCTCGTCGGCCGGGCCATACCGGTTCTTGCCCGCGCGCACCAGCCGCAGCGTGGAGTGCCGCTCACCCTCGAAGTGCAGGACGACGTCCACGAGGTGCTCGAGCAGCCGCGGGCCGGCCACCGTGCCCTCCTTGGTGACATGGCCGACCAGCACGGTCGCCAGGCCCAGCGCCTTGGCCGTGCGGATCAGTGCCCCGGTCACCTCGCGCACCTGCGTGACGCCGCCGGCGGAGCCCTCGGAGCCCGACGAGGAGATCGTCTGCACCGAGTCGACGACGAGAAGCTCCGGACGGACCTCCTCGACGTGCGTGAGCACGGCGCCGAGGTCGGTCTCGGCGGCCAGCCAGAGGTCGGGGTGCAACGCCCCGATGCGACCGGCGCGCAGGCGCACCTGGGCCGCGGACTCCTCGCCGGTCACGACGAGGGCCCGGGAGCCGCCGGAGGCGCTGCGCGCGGCCACCTCCAGGAGGAGTGTGGACTTGCCGACCCCCGGCTCGCCGGCCAGCAGGATCACCGCGCCCGGCACCAGCCCGCCGCCGAGGACCCGGTCGAGCTCACCGATGCCGGTGGGACGCATGCGGGTGGCCGTGGTGTCGACCGCGGTGACGGGAGTCGCCGGCGCGGTCACCGGCGCGGCGGCCCCGAGCCGCGCTCCGCCGCCCAGCCCGCCGCCGCCCAGCCCACCGCTCAGAGCGCCGGGGCGGCGGGTGGACGGCGCCTGTGCCTCGAGCGTGCCCCAGGCCTGGCAGCGTGGGCACCGCCCGGCCCAGCGGACGGTCTCCGTCTCACAGGCGGAGCAGCGGAAGCCTCCGGCGGGGTTGCGGGAGCTCGCGCCGCGGGACGGAGCCCGCCCCAGGCCACCGGCCGACCGCCCCGCAGGGCCAACAGAGGACATGACGGCCACGGTAGCCGCCGGGTCCGACAGTTCGGGCCCGGCGGCTGCGCGCCGTCCAGTCAGGGCCCGCGGCCTGCTCGGGCGAGGCGGGCCTGCGCCCTCGGCGCCGCGGGGTCAGGAAGCCCCCGGTCAGGAGGTGGGCACGGGCGCCGTGGCCGCGGGTGCGGTCTCCGCGGGTGCCGTGGGCGCGGGTGCGGTCCCACCGGCTCCAGGTGTCCCGGCGCCGGCCTCGGGCGGGGCGCCGGCGGTGGCCGGTGACGTCGTCGCCGGCTCCGTGGCGGGCAGGGTCGTGCTCGCTGTCGCGGCCGCCGAGGCGCCGGGAGCGGGCGGCTCGATCGGTACGTCGAGCGTGACGCTGCCGGACTTGGCGAAGGTGAACGTCACCGGGATCTCGGCGCCGACCATCAGGTCCTCGGTGAGGCCGGTCAGTGTCGGGGCCGAGCCGTTGGCGATGTAGATGTTGCCGCCGCCGGGACGAATGATCGACGGTGACGGTGCCTGCCCGCCACTCGCGGCCGGCGAGGACACGGTGATGAGACTGTCCTCCTCGGCGCCCCCGTTGAACACCGCGGAGATGATCTGGGCGGTGCCGCCCTCGTCCGCGGGCCCGGCGACGTAGACGTTCCGCAGGGTGACGGAGCCGACGGATCCGCTCACCGAGTTGGTTGTCGTGCGGGCGGAGTTGGTGACCGCGTCCGTCCCGGACGCGCAGCCGCTGAGAGTGGCGGTGACAATGGCCGCGGCGACGGACGACGCGGCGATGGCGGCCCGCCTGCGCGTGCCGCTGCGGCGGGCGGCGGGTGCGCCGACCCCGGCTCGCGGTGCGTGGCTGGGGCCATCGGTATCGGTGGCGTCGACGGGCGGCGTCCCCATGGTGGTGGACGTCGCGGAACGAGCACCCAGACGGCGGCTCACGGCTCGGTGGCTCCTCCTGCGCAGGGACCGGCGCGGCTGGCGCCGGTGCCGAACGGTCGTGACCGGTCAGGTGGCCGTTGCGGGAATCCGCAGCGGCCGGCGTGCTCCCCCGCGGGCCGTGGAGAGTCCAGCCGGTGGATCGTCCATGGCACACCGGGAGCGCACCCGGTCACCCGCGAGACCCAGGTCGGGCCGCGGGTGCGGGGCTAACACTAGCCATCCCGGCCCTCAATGTGCGTCTGGTACGTGTCGGGCTCGACATCTGGACCGTTCGGACGGCTCGGCGCCGCCCGAACGGCCCAGACGAAACCGTCCGCGGGCCCGGGCGGGGCGCCGCGGCAGGAACGCCGCCGTCCGGCCGGGCCGGGCCCGGGCCGGTGGCGGCCGCCGGTGCCGGTCTGACCAGGCCCCCCTGGAGCCGGCCGGCAGGTGGAGCGGGCGGAAGGGTGCCGGCGGGGGTCGGGGGCGAGCGATCGAGAGCATGGCGTTTCGGCCCTGGCTCGCGCAACAGGACGCGGATGTCCACGGTGTGCGCCGCCGCTCGGGACCCGTCCGCTCCGGCCAAGGTGGAGCCGCGGAAAGGGGGGCCCGCCCGGGCCTGGCACGCGCGGGGGAGGCCGCCTGGTCCCCGCCGGTCCGGCCGGAAAAGGCCGCAGTACACGGGGATCGCGGGCCGTTGGCCACCTCGGGCCGATGATCATCGGCGGGCGGCCGGGCGGTCCGCCGGCGTCCGCGCGGGGCGCCGGTGCACCTGTCGGACGGGGCCGGACCGTGCCCGGAACCAACGGGTGGGGTGCCAGACCTTTGGGGGCGGCGGTGCGACACGCCCGGCCGGCGCGGCCGGTGCCGGGGGGACATCCGGCGGGTCGGCGGGGGGACGCGTGGCCGGAGCGGTAGTGTCGCGACGCCCTTGATACCAACAACCGGACAACTTCCGCCGCATCGCCATCTGTTTCGCCAGCCGGGTCGATCCGCCTCTTGATAGGCCCCGACCTGCACGGATCCGGTCGGCCTGCGCACCGACCCGGTCGCATGCAGCAGCCGTCCGTCCCGGAGGGTGGCCGGAACACGACGGCGGCGCTCTTCCCCCGCCGGCCGGGAGTGCGCGTCTGACCTGCGGCGATGCGTGCGTGTTACGCTGGTAGAGGCGGAAGGGGCACGTGACACATGGCGTTCCAAGTCGGCGAGACCGTTGTTTACCCGCATCATGGTGCTGCTCTGATTGATGCGATTGAAACGCGCGTCATCAAGGGTGAAGAGAAACTTTATCTCGTGCTGAAGGTCGCTCAGGGCGATCTCACTGTCCGTGTTCCAGCCGACAACGTCGGCATGGTGGGCGTGCGTGACGTTGTCGGCCAGGACGGCCTGGAGCGTGTGTTCGAGGTGCTGCGCGCCCCGCACACGGAGGAGCCGACCAACTGGTCACGGCGTTACAAGGCCAACCTGGAGAAGCTCGCCTCCGGCGACGTGAACAAGGTCGCCGAGGTGGTTCGCGATCTCTGGCGGCGTGATCGCGAGCGCGGTCTTTCCGCAGGTGAGAAGCGCATGCTCAGCAAGGCGCGGCAGATTCTTGTCAGTGAACTCGCGCTCGCTGAGGGAACCAATGAGGACAAGGCCGAAGCGATGCTCGACGAGGTCCTCGCCGGCTGATACCGGCGCCACCTCGGACCTGCACGGTCGGCAACACCAGGGCGGCTTTGCACACGCCGCTCGACGTCAGCGGAAGGCTTGATGTTCCCGACCGAATCGTGGTTGCGGCAGATTTCCGTACCTGTGGGAGCGCCCCCGAAAGGGGGCCTCTCGCCTGCCCGGATCAACCGGGTCGCGACAGGCGGACGCCGCGGAGGCCGTAGGTGGTGAGCACCCGAGTGGGGGCGGTCGTGCCGGCAGCCGGCCGGGGCGAGCGCCTCGGTGGCGGCACGCCCAAGGCACTGCGGCCGCTCGCCGGCCGTCCGATGCTGCTGCGGGCGGTGGAGACCCTTCTGGCGTCCACGCACGTCACCCAGGTCGTTGTCGCGGCGCCACCCACGCTGGTGGATGTCGTCGGGCAGATCCTCGGCCCCGGCGTGTGCGTGGTGCCGGGCGGCGGGGAGCGGGTGGATTCGGTGCGTACCGCGCTGGACGCCCTGGACGATGACATCGGGGTCGTCCTCGTACATGACGCGGCCCGGCCGCTCACGCCGGCCACGCTGGTGGACGCGGTCGCGACGGCGGTGCTCGCCGGTCATCCGGCGGTGATCCCCGTGTTGCCCGTGACCGACACCGTCAAGGAGATCGACGCGGACGGCCGGGTGGTGCGGACCCCGCGCCGGGACATGCTGCGCGCGGTGCAGACCCCGCAGGGCTTCCGGCGGGACATTCTGCGCACCGCCTACGCGAACCGCGACCTGCCCGTCACCGACGACGCGGGCCTCGTCGAGGCGCTCGGGGTGCCGGTGACGACGATTCCCGGCGCGGAGGAGGCGTTCAAGGTGACCCGGCCGGTCGATCTGGTCCTCGCGGAGGCGCTGCTGGCCGACTCGCTGGCCCGGGACGGCCAGCGATGACCGCGCCGCGGCTGCCCCGTGTGGGCACAGGGGTGGACGTCCACCCCTTCGAGACAGGGCGCGACTGCTGGGTCGCCTGCCTGCAGTGGCCGGGCGAGACCGGCCTGGCCGGGCACTCCGACGGTGACGTGGCCGCACACGCGGCCTGCGACGCGCTGCTCACCGCCGCCGGCATCGGCGACCTCGGCGCGGTGTTCGGCACGGGCCGCCCGGAGTGGTCCGGTGCCTCCGGCGCCGCACTGCTGGGCGAGACGGCCCGGCTGCTCGCGGAGGGCGGCTGGCTGATCGGCAACGTCGCTGTCCAGGTGGTGGGCAACCGCCCCCGGATGGCCGCCAGGCGGCTCGAGGCGCAGGAGGCGATGTCGTCGGCTCTGGGCGCCCCGGTCAACCTGTCCGCGACGACCACGGACGGCCTCGGCCTGACCGGGCGGGGTGAGGGGCTGGCCGCGGTGGCGACGGCCCTGGTCGCTCGCCTCTGAGTCCACTCCCGCCGGCCTCGGCCGGCGGCGTTCGCGCTCCCGGGTGGCAGGCGCGGTTGCCGGATTGTTGGCATGCCTGACTGGCATCGGACGTAGTTTGATGCTGGGGGAGTGAGAAGGTGTGCCCGGTGAGCGAGTCTCGGAGGAGTGTGATGGCGGCGCGGCTCCCGGAGGCGGTCAGGGCACTCGCGGATGCTCCGACCTACGTGACGCTGGCGACGATCCGTCCGGACGGCGCGCCGCGCCTCACCGTGCTCTGGATCGCGCGGGACGGTGACGACCTGTTGTTGTCGACGGTGCGCGGCCGGGCCAAGGAGCGGGACATCGCCCGGGACCCTCGGGTCGGCCTGATGTTTCTCGACCAGCGCGACCCGTACGCCTACGTCGAGATCCGCGGTGTGGCCTCGCTCTCCGAGGAGGGCGGCAAGGAGCTCATCGACCTGCTGTCCACGAAGTACACCGGCTCTCCGTACGGCTGGGACGGGCCGGACGAGGTCAGGCTGGTGATCCGCGTCATCGCGGAGCGCGTCCTCACCACGGGCTGACCTTCTCACCACGGGCTGGCACCGCCCGCGGCTCCCGTCGTAGGGGGGTCGGTTCCGCGATGCGGCGCCCTGTCACCCCGGCGCGACCCCATTCCAGTACCTCCCTTCGGCGTGGTGACCGCCGGGGGCCGTACCCTTGACAGATGGGTCTTCGCCTCTATGACACGCGCACCCGGCGCGTGCGGCCGTTCGTGCCGCTGCGCCCCGGTCATGTGGGCGTGTACGTGTGTGGGCCCACCGTCCAGTCACCGCCGCATGTGGGCCATATCCGCACCGCGCTGGCGTTCGACCTGCTGCGGCGGTGGATGACGCAGGGCGGGCTCGCGGTGACCTTCGTGCAGAACGTCACCGACATCGACGACAAGATCATCGTCAACGCGGACCTCGCGGGCACCACCGTCTGGGAGCTCGCCACCCGGCAGACCAGGGCGTTCGACGAGGCCTACCGGGCTGTCGGCGTCCTGCCACCGACGATCTCCCCGCGTGCCACCGGGCACATCCCGGAGATGCTGGAGATGGTCTCGGTCCTGGTGGAGCGGGGGCTGGCCTACCCGGGCGCGGGCTCGGTGTGGTTCCGGGTCGGCTCCTACGCGGACTACGGTGCCCTGTCCCACCAGCGGCCCGCGTCGATGCACCCGTCTCCGGAGGCCGAGCCGGGCAAGTCCGATCCCCGGGACTTCGCCCTGTGGAAGGCGGCGCGGCCCGGTGAGCCCTCCTGGTCGTCGCCCTGGGGGCCTGGCCGTCCCGGCTGGCACCTGGAGTGCTCGGCGATGGCGGGCAAGTACCTCGGTGACGTCTTCGACATCCACGGCGGTGGGCTCGATCTGGTCTTCCCACACCACGAGAACGAGCGTGCCCAGACCGTCTGCTCGGCTGGTGGTCCAGACACCGCCGAGATGGCCAACTACTGGCTGCACGTGGGTCTGCTGACCACCGGCGGCACCAAGATGTCCAAGTCGCTGGGCAACTCGTTCTTCGTGACGGACGCGCTCGCCGCGGTCCGCCCGCAGGTGCTGCGCTACCACCTTCTCTCGGCGCACTACCGCTCCTCGCTGGAGTACAGCGCGCAGACGCTCGACGAGTCCGGCGCGGCGCACGACCGGGTGGAGACGTTCGTCCGCAACGCCCTCGACATCCTGGGCGGGCCGGACGAGGCCGCCGCGCTCGCCGCGGAGACCGACCGCGACGGCACGGATCCGGGAGGCGGTCCCGCGGGGCCGGCGCAGCGGGGCCTGCCGCCCGGGAGGCTGGCGGCTGCGGCCGCGCCCGCAGGCGATGACCTGACGCCCCGTCAGGCCTGGGCCGAGTTCGCGGCGGCGCTGGACGACGATCTCTCGGTCGGCCGTGCGCTGGCGGCGCTGTTCGGCGTGGTCGGCCGCGGCAACCAGGTGCTTTCCAAGACGCACAGCCGGGAACTGGCCGGCTGGGTCGACGTCACCCGCCGGATGCTCACCGTGCTCGGGCTCGACCCGGTGGAGCAGTGGCCGACAGCCGGCGCCGAGCTGCGCCCGGCGCTCGACGGCGTCATGGACGTCCTGCTCGATCTGCGTTCGGCGGCGAGGGCCCGGCGGGACTACTCCGAGGCGGACTCGATCCGCTCGCGGCTCGCCGCCGCCGGCGTCGTCATCGAGGACGCGCCCGAAGGCCAGCGCTGGCACCTCGCCTGAAACGGCCCCGGCCCCGGCCCGGAAACACGGCCCCCGCCCGGAAACGGCCCCGGCCCGCGCCCGCTGGTGACAGCGGCGCGGGCCGGGGCCGTGCCGAGGCTTCAGGCCACAGCCTGGACGGCGGTTCTCACTGCGCGCGGACGGTGATCCTCGTCCAGGCGCCGACATAGACGCGATCGCCGTCGCGCAGCGGGATCGGGCGGCCGGGCTCGATCGGGTCGGGCTCGTCGTTCAGCCGGGTTCCGTTGGTCGACCCCGGGTCCCGGACGGCGTACGTTCCGTCGGGCATCCGCTCCAGCGTCGCGTGGGCCCGGGAGATCCCCGGGTCCTCCGGCGCGCCCGACAGGTCGATCTCCGGGTTGATGCCCCGGGACTCGCTGCGCCGCCCGATGAGCATCTGCGACTCGGTCAGCGCGAAGACTCGGCGCGGGTAGAAGGCCGGGAACGGGACGCGGTGGTCGTCGCCGCTGTCGTAGTACTCCCGCTCGGCCTCGACGACAGCCTCCCAGGTGCCGGCCTGCGGCGCGTCCCAGTCGTGGCCCCGGCTCCCCGCGCGCGGGTCGCCCATCCTGGGGTCGTCGCGGCGCTGCTCGCCGATCCGCGGGTCGGCCAGTCGCGGGTCGGCCAGCCGGGGGTCACCGAGGCGTGGGTCGGCCATCCTCGGATCGGTGGCGTGGCGGGCCTCCTGGCCGCGCCGCGGCCCGGGCTGCCGCGAGGTGACACCCGCGTCGTCGAGCCCGGCGGCGCCCGCCGGGGCGGGCAGCTGGCCGGTGCTGAAGTCGAGCCCGCAGTTCTCGCAGAAGCGTGCGGACGGGTCGTTCAGCGACCGGCAGTTGGGGCAGGGCGCGTAGCGGTCGGCAGCACGGTCCCGGACACCCGGCCCGGCAGGCCCCGCCGGCACCGGCGTGGAGCCGGCGCCCGCCGCGCCCAGTGGGTCGGCGCCGTAGCCGCCGCCGGGCGGTGCACCGAACGACCCGCCGTCGCGGTAGCCGCGCCGGGGGTCGGCGTCCGGGGCAACCCGGGCCGGCTCGCCCGCGCCGTACCCGCCGCGGCCGTCGGGCCGGCCCTCAGGCCCGCCGTAGCCGCCGCGGTCGTCACGGCCGCGGGGAAACCCGCCGTCGGGCTCGGCGCGCCCGACGGGGTAGCCGCCCCGCCCGTCCCGCCCGTCCCGGCTCTCGCGGCCGTACCCGGGTGGTGTCCGGTCGTCACGGCCGCCGAAGCCGGCGCCGCGCTCGTCGGGCTCACGCCCGTACGGGTCGTGCCGCTCACCGCGGGCGTCGGGACGCCCGCGCTCCTCCGGCCGCCCGTAGCCCTCGCGGGCGTACGGGTCCGCCGGGTAGCCACCGCGAGCGGAGCGCGGTTCCTCGGCGTAGCCCTCGCGGCCGTAGCCGCCGTACGGGTCACCGCCGCGGCCCGCGCCGCGGGGCGGGTCCGCCACCCCGGGGGCGTCGGCCGGCGCGCGCCGGATCCCGAGCGGGTCGTAGCCGCCCTGGGCGCCGTCGGGACCCGGCGGAACCGACGGGTCCCGCTCCGGTGCCCGTCGCGCGTACGGGTCCGCCGCCCGGCCGGCGGGTGCGCCCGCCGGGTACGCGGGATCACGGCCGCCATCGTCCTGGCGGAAACCATAACGATCCTGACCGCCCACGATCCGTAGCCCGCACTGATCGCAGTAGTCAGGATCGTGGGACAGGTGCCCCTCCGGGCAGCGTGCGCTCACCTGATCACCTGTTCACCCGAACGGTCCTGGCCGACATCGACGAGTCGCGGACCATCTCGTCCATCTTCTCGACGTATTTCTTCAGACGAACCGTACCCGTTGTTGGAATGTCGATGTGAACCGCCTCCTGTAGGAGGCGGTGGGTTGCGTCGTTGCCCCAGGTGAGGGCCTCCCGAATCGCCTGGCCGGATCACCGGTCTGGCAGCCGTGTCGCCGCGGTCGACGGCCGGGCATCCCCGCCCCGGGCCGTTTCCGGCCGGCCGTGGAAGGTCACTGACTGGTCACCCTGGCCGCGACCACGGTGATGTTGTCATGGCCGCCCTGGTCGATCGCGAAGTCGGTGAGGTGGCGGGCGACGTCCAGCGCGGCGGCGCCGGGGTCGAGCTGGTTCACCAGCGCGGCGAGCACGTCCGGCCGGGAGGAGTAGTTCCACAGCCCGTCGCTGCAGACGAGCACCGTGGCCGGCGTCTCGATCGGGAAGGCGGCCGTATGCGGGGTGACGTCCTCGGCGTCGCCACCCAGCCAGCGGGTCAGGGTGTGGGCACGCCGGTGCGTCTCGGCCTCCGAGGCGGGGATCAGCCCGGCGCGGGCCGCCTCGGCCGCCCAGGTGTCGTCCGCGGTCAGCCGCTCGCACCAGCGCGGACCGAGCAGGTAGACCCGGCTGTCGCCGACCCAGCCGACGGTGACCATGCCCGGGCCGTCCACCGAGGGTGGGGTGATGATCGCCGCGGCGATGGTGCAGGACGGAGCCATCCGGCCCTCGGCCGCGCTGAGCTGGGCGATGGTGGCCTGGGCAGCCTCGACCGCGGCGTGCAGGGCGGCGTCGGCCTCGTCCGGGCCGAAACCTCCGGAGATCCGGCGCGGCGCGGTACGCGGCTCGTCGTACTCGGTGTACTCCTCCAGGACGTCCAGAACATCGTTCGCGGAGCTTTCGGTGCGCTCCTCGTACGGGACGGTCTCGCCGGGCCCGTGGGCGCGCACCGCGTCCGCGAGGATCGCCGTCGCGGTCGAGGTGGCTGCCGCGGACGCCTCGCCGGAACCCGGGGTCGTCGAGACGCCGTCACAGACCACGGCGATGAGCGTTCCGTGGACGATCGCCACGCCCATCGAGTCCTCGTTCGTCGTGTGCCGGACCCCGCGGTCGCACACCCCGGCCAGCGGGCCCAGGTCGATCTCGCGGTGGTCCGCGTCGCCGCCACCCACCGGCGCGCCGGTGAAGGCGAAGCCGCACGCCTCGCAGTACCGCGCGTCGCTGTAGTTGGGCGCCGCGCACACCGGGCAGCGGACGACCTCCTCACCGGCAGCGGACTCGCTCACCGGCGAGGCGCGGTGGCCCAGGAGCATCGTGGCGGGATCGGAGTCGGGGCTGTACCCGTCGTCGGTGAATCCGCCGCCGGAGTAGTCACCGTCCGAATAACCGCCGGGCGGGTAGGTCCCAGCCTCGTAACCGCGCTCCGTGTAACCATCCCGGTACTCGCTGTCCCGATAGGTGCCCGATTCTGCCTGGTAGCCGGCACCGGGATAGGCCGCGCCGCCCGGATAGCCGCTCTCCGGGTAGCCGGCGTTCTCCGGGTAGCCGCCCTCGCCGTAGCTGTTCTCGGGGTAGCCGTTCCCGGAATAGGGCGCGTCCTGGAAGTGGCCCGCGGCGTAGGCCTCCCCGCGGTGCTCCGGACGGAACTCCTCCGTCGGGTAGCCCTCCGGCGGCAGATCGCCACCCTGGTACCGGCCCTGCTGGCCCGACTCGTCGGGGTAGCCGTCACCGGGGCGGGGGGCACCCGGGCTCTCCGGCGGGTAGCCGTGCCCGGGATAGCTCTGCCCCGGGCGGGGGTTGAGGTCCACAGTCAGGCCACCGGCCGCGGCAGCGGCCCGCCAGTGACAGCGAGTCTGGGCGGTATGCGCGGAGCCGTCTGGCGCGGAGCCATGTGGTAAGTGCCTCCTGCCCGTCCTGTGGGGACCGGATATATCACGTCGACCTGCTCAGATCCAAGGACGCCGAGATGAATAGTGGCATGGTCCGCCAGGTGCGTCGACGCCGGTGATCTCGGTGTCTGCCTCGGTGTCAACGTCCGCCCGTCCTGCGTGGAATGCCGGAAGTTCTCCCCTGCAGTACGCCCGCCGCCCGCGCGTGCTCCGGAACCTCCGCTGCCCCCCAGGCCTTTTGCCTGGTCAGCGGCCTCTGCTGGGCTCCGGCCGGGCGAGGCTCGGCGTCGGCGGGGCGCTGCGGCGCAGCGTTCGCCGCCACCGCGGCGAGCGCCGCGGTCATGTCACCGGCGGTGCCGAACCTCCGCGCGGGATCGGTCGCGGTGGCACGAAGGAGGAACCGGTGCAGGGATTCGTTCCGGGCCAGCACCTGGTGGACCTCCTCCGCCGGAAGAGCGTAGCGATATGTTGACGCACGGTGTGGAAAATCGAGCACCGCGGTTGCCAAGAGCCTGCCGAGAGCGTAGAGGTCAGAACCCACCGACGGGGGCCTCATGGCGAGCTCGGGGGCGTCGAATCCAGCCGTGACGTGGAAGGCCCCGCAGCGCCGGCCGAGCTGGCGCACCGACTGGAGATCGATCAGCGTCACCTGGTCGCCGTTCCAGACCACGTTGCCCGGCGCGAGGTCGCCGTGGACGTAGCCGCGTTCGTGCACGTACCGCAGGGCGGAGAGCAGCCGCAGGGCGCCGGCGATCCCGTCCGGGACAGGCAGCGGTGCGCCCGCCGCGCCGCGGGTGAGCCGCCTGGACCGCAGCAGCTCCGCCAGCGACGGGCCGGGCACGAAGTCCATCACCGTGTAGACGATGTTGCCGTGCCGCACCTCGCCGAGGGTCTCCACGATCGCCGGATGCCGCAGTGGGGGATCCGGCAGCGGGCGTCGGGAGAACCGCGTGCTCAGCGGGGCCGGGCGTGCCCCCGCTCGCCGCAGGCTCTTGAGTACCACCCGCCGCCCGGCGCCCACCGGGCCGCCGGGCGCGACGGCGAGGAAGACCCAGCCGCCTGGCCCCGGGCCTCCGGCGCCCAGGCAGTCGACGATCTCGTAGCCGCCGGCGACGTCCCCGGCGCGCAGCGGCGGTGCGAAGGAGTAGGGCGTCCGGCAGCGCGGGCAGAAGCCGCTCTCCCGCAGGTGCCCACCGGCGCCGGCCCGGCCGGCGCCGCGGCCGGCGGCGCGGCCCAGTGGGCTGGCGCAGACCGGGCAGGAGACGGCGGGGTGTGCCCGTCGCCAGGCGCCGGCAGCGGTGGCGCGGGCATGGGTGTGGGACCGGGTGGGAGGGCGAGCGCCGGACGGGTCGGAATCCGTCGCTCCCGCTCCGGAGAAGCCTGCCACCTGCCCTCCAGATGTCGGTCCGCGCATCACCCTGAGGATAGGTAGCAAGGCGCCGCTCCGGCGTACGTCCTGGCCAACTGGTGCCCCGACCGGGTCAGTCGCGGCCGGTCGGCGCGGCCGGTCGGCGCGGCCGGTCGGCGCGGCCGCGGGCCGGCCTGGGCCCGTCTGGGCCGATCGGGGCCGTGGTTCCGGCGCCCGGCGGGGCGTGGAGGTGCCGAGGGGCGCCGGTGACGGTGTCCGCCGCGTGGCGTGATGTCGGCGGATACCGTTGATGGACGACAACACCCCGCCGGCCTGCGCCGGCACCCGGGTGCGGTCTGATGATCGTTGGCTCGCAGACGGGTCGACGGCCCGACGCGTGAGTGACGAGGTGGTCTGTGATGGCCGGTGGCCAGGGCCGGGGCGGTGGCGGCATCGCCCGCGGTGGGCAGGGGGGCCGGGCCGGGAAGGCGGGCTCCCACCGTAAGGGCGCGGCGCTCGGCAGCGGCGGGCAGCGCCGCAAGGCGCTGGAGGGCAAGGGCGCGACACCGCCGGCGCAGATGCGGCCGGGCCATCCGGCCCAGCGCCGGGCAGCCGCGGCGGCGAACGCGGCCACCCGGGGGGCGCGTGGGCGTCCCGGGGCGGAGCGTGCCGCCGGCGGCGGCGCCGGCGCGGGGGCGGCGGGCCCGGCTGGCGGCTCGGCGGCGTACGCCGCACGGCGCGGCGGCGAGTCCGACGAGTACGTGGTCGGCCGCAACGCTGTGGTCGAGGCGCTGCGTGCCGGCGTGCCGGCGACCACGCTGCTGATCGCCGGCGGTCTCGACTTCGACGAGCGGGTCGCCGACGCCCGCCGTCTCGCCGGCCGGGCCGGGCTGAGCGTCGTCGACATCGGGCGGATCGAGCTCGACCGGCTCTGCCCGAACGCCCCGCACCAGGGGCTGGCGCTGACGGTCCCGCCGTACAGCTATGCCCACCCGGACGACCTGTTGGCCGCGGCCACCCGCGGCGCGCAGCCCGGCCTCGTCGTCGCACTCGACGGCGTCACCGACCCGCGCAACCTCGGGGCGGTCGTCCGCTCGGCAGCCGCCTTCGGCGCGACCGGGGTGGTGGTGCCGGAGCGGCGCGCCGCCGGCATGACCGCGGCGGCCTGGAAGACGTCCGCGGGCGCGGCGGCGCGGCTGCCGGTCGCGCGCGCCGTGAATCTGACCCGCACGCTGCGGTCGTACGCCGAAGCGGGCCTGTTCGTCGCGGGTCTGGCGGCGGACGGCGAGGTCAGCCTCGACGACCTGGAGGTCGCCACCGACCCGCTGGTCGTCGTTGTCGGGTCGGAGGGCCGCGGGCTCTCCCGGCTGGTCGGTGAATGCTGTGACCTCAGGGTCCGGATTCCGATGGCGGGAGCCACGGAGTCGCTGAACGCCGGTGTCGCGGCCGGCGTCGCACTGGCGGAGATCGCCCGCCGTCGCCGGCAGGCCCTCACGGCCGGCTGAGCTCCCCCGGCCGGGCTCCGCGGAGCCGCGGAGGCCTGCGGGCCGGCGGAGCTGCGCAGGCACGCGGGCCGGCGCACCATGAACAGAGGAGCGGCCAGGGGAGCAGCGACGGCACGAAGCGCCACCGACGGGGCAGGACCGCCGGTCGGCGCCGGCGGCCGGGGAGCGGGAGGTGCACCCGTGAGTGAGCGTGTGGCCAACGGCAGACGGGAGGCCGTGCGCGGGCAGGCGAATCCTGGCGGTGCGGACAGCGACCGGCACGGCGGGCGCGACCGGGGCCGGGCGGCGCGGGAGCACACCGACGAGATGGCGCGGGTGCTCGATCTGGCCCGCCGCCACCTGCGCACCGACGTCGCCTGGCTGTCCCGCTTCAGCGGGCAGAACCAGGTCATCGACCTGGTCGCCGGCGACGGCGCCCTGGTCGAGAGCCTGGTCGGGCGTCAGGTCGACCAGGAGCACACGTACTGTGCCCGGGTGCTGGACGGGCGGCTGCCGGCGGTGATTCCCGACGCGCGGGCCGACAGCCGCACCGCCGGCCTGGCAGTCACCCGGGAGCTGGGGATCGGCTCCTACGTCGGAGCGCCGGTCTATCTGGACTCCGGTGACCTCTACGGCATGCTGTGCGCGCTGGGCACCGACCCGGACCCGGAGCTGAGCGACAGGGACGGTCACTTCCTGCGGCTGCTGGCCGAGGCCCTGACCGAGACGGTGTCGGCACTGCACCGAAGCGGCGCGGACGACGACCACCTCCGGTCGGTGATCGGGAGGATCATCGACCGCGGTGGTCCGGAGATGGTCTTCCAACCGGTGTTCGATCTGCCGACCCACGGGATCGTCGGGGCGGAGGCACTGGCGCGCTTCCCCTCCTTCCCGCCGCCGGGCGGCCAGGAGGGTGACGGTGGTGGGGCCGGGGCCGGGGCCGAGATCGGGGCCGGGAGCGGGGCCGGGGCCGAGATCGGGACCGGGAACGGGGCTCGCCGGCCGGAGTACGGCGGCCTGGCCCCCCAGCGGTGGTTCGCCTACGCGACGTCGGTCGGCATGGGCATCGATCTCGAGCTCGCGGCGATCCGGGCGGCGCTCGCGGTGCTGCCCCGGTTCCCGCGTGGCCTGTCCGTCGCGGTCAACGCCGCACCGGCGACCATCGCCTCCGGACGTCTCACCGAGCTGCTCAGCGGGCCGGCCGCCGACCAGGTGGTCGTCGAGATCACCGAGCGGGAGGGCATCCACGACCTGCCCGGCACGCTCGGCCGGCTGCAGGAGCTGCGGGATCTGGGCGTCCGCGTCGCGGTCGACAATGTGGGCGTGGCCTATGCCAGCCTGCGCCGGCTCGTGCAGATCCTGCCGGACGTCGTGAAGATGGACCGCTGGCTCTCCGCCGAGGTCGGCGCGGACACGGCCCGCCGTGCGCTGGTCGAGGCACTGGTGCACTTCTCCCGGCAGATCGGGGCGACCCTGGTCGCTGCCGGTATCGAGACGACCGGCGCGATGCGGGTGCTGACCACGGCCGGTGTGGACCAGGGCCAGGGCGACTTCCTGGGTCCGCCGGGCCCGCTGCCGCTGCCCGCGCACTGCCGGTGCCTCCCGCTGGCACAGGGCCCGCCGAAATCTGCCGCAATGGTCTGATCGGCCCGCACCGGCAGGATCGGCCGCGTTTCATCCCGGCACTTCGTCGCTTCTGGTATCTGATTCCCGTCCCATCGCGGGATGATGGGGCCGAAGTCGGCGGCTGTGGCCTTCCTGGCGTTGTGGTGACCCGGTTGAACCGGAGCATTGCCGGCGTCCGGGGGGTGCCCGCAGAGTGGTGGCTGTGAAAACTGCGGAAAACATCCGGGCGTCGTCTGTGAGATTCCCGCGGGGATTGCGCCGGCGGATCCTGGCCGGGGCGGTGCTGCTGACATCGGCTGTGGGCACCGTCTCCTGCACGGAGCCTGCTGGCGGCCAGGTTACGGGCGGAACGGGTGAAGGCTGGCATCTCACCGTCTACTACACCGCGGTGGAAGGTTTTCACACGAATACGCCGTTGACGACGGTGCGCGGCTGCCCGCAGCGTGACTGCGCCTTCGGTGACGAGCTTCTCGGGGCCTTTCCCGCCGGTTTCGTCGACGCGGTACGCGATGAGGGGACGGGGCGTATCACCAGTGGGCCGCGATCGGGGTCGATGCTCAACTGGTCCTTCGACACCGGTTTCTGGCTCGACCACATTCCCAGCGACACCGCCGGCCGGGCCCTGGTTCCCTTCCGCAGCGCCGCGGCGGATCCGTCGACCCTTCCCGCCGGGACGGCCTTCGTGATCGACGACTGCGGCCATGAGGAGGACGGGTCCGCGATCGACCCGGCCGCCTGCGAGGCGCTGCGGCGCACGACCTGGGAGGTGCGCGACGAGTTCACCCCGGGGTTCGGGGGCGAGCGTCGGCTCGATCTCTACATCGGGGAGGAGGACGGCCCCGGTTTCACCGAGACCAGTCCGCTCTACCTGACCGGTGTCGACGCGCGCGTCACGGTCACGGCCACCGGGCGGGCGGGCGCTGACCGGCAGCCCCCGGCCTGACTCGCATCGGCCGGTGTGAGGGCGGGGGCGGGCGGGGAGGGCACGGGAACTCCGGTTCCCACGCCCTCCCCGCCGGCGGGTCCCTGCGCTCAGACCGCCGAGGCGGCGATGAAGGAGTACCCGAGCGCCCTGACACCCTCGACGGTCTGCCGCAGGTAGTCGACGCCAAGATACGGGTGGTAGAACATGCTGGCGTACCCGTCCCGGACGACGAGATTGCGCCGTGCCGCGTCGATCAGATCCGCGGGCAGCCGCGCCGGGTGGTTGTTAAACGCCGCCGGCTCCACATTCCCGATGTTCTCCGGAATCACGAACGACCCGTGGACGTCGGTGACCGGGTAGGGGAAGAACTGACCTCCGTACTTCGTGTGGTCGACGGTCCCGCCGGCCAGCTGGTTGCGGAAGTACAGCCCACGGTCATACCGGCGCGGGAACTTCGCCCGGGCCGCCGCGTAGTCGGGTGCGGAAGCGGCGTAGTGCGGGAACTCGAAAACGGTCGGCACAGCCAGCCCGGCCGCGGTGAAAGCGGCCGCGGCGCCGTTCATCCGGCTGGTGGCCCAGGCCTGGCTGTCACCGGGGACCGGCCCGTCGTACACGACGTTGTCCTGCGCGTCGACATGGGCCCGGAAGAACTCGAAGTCGTCCGCGCTCGCCCCGGAGTAGGGATTGGCCGCGTTCGAGAACTGGTGCGTCCAACCGTGCATGATCAGCGTTCCGCCGCGCTGGGTCATGTAGCGCAGTGCGGAGACGACGTCCGGCCGTGCGGCGAGACTGTAGTCCTGTGCGACGCCGTTGTTGTAGGTGCCGTTCGCGTCGACGTACCGCGGGTAGACCGCGACCGAGAACGGGACCCGCGCCGAGGAGAGGTAGTCGGCGATGGCGCGCAGCTCGGCCGGGTCGGCATCCGGCCCGACGTCCTCGAGGCGTACCAGGGCCCGGTGCCTGGTCGGTGTCTGCGGCGCCAGCACGTCGAAGAGAACGTCCGCCACGGCGAGGTAGCGGTCGGTCATGTCGGCGTAGGCGAACGGGATCTCACCGACGTAGGTCAGGTTCCCTGCCCGCAGCGCCCAGGGGAATCTCGTCCCGTCGCCGCGGACAGCCTCCGCCAGCACGGTCGCCCGGGTGGTGTCCACCGCCGCGTAGTTCATGATCCCTGCGGCGTTGCCGGTGTACCGGGTGAGGTCCGTCCCCCTGTAGCGAACGGCGCCGACGGCGGAGGTGTCGAAGCCCGACCAGTTCCAGCCATAGGTCGCCGGGAACGTCGGCGACTGGGCCGTGAGCTGCCAGATGTTGTTGTACATCCAGACCACCGGGCGGGTGCCCGCCAGGACGTCCGTCAGGAAGGCTGTCGGCACCTGTTCGTCATAGGTGGACCCGATGTAGATCACAGCCGCGTAGCCGGCCAGCTGGCCGGCGGTGTAGGTGCTGACGGGCCGGGCCTGCCAGGTGCCGAACCGCGACGCGAGGTTCGCCGCCTGCATGGCGTACTGCTCGCCGAGCCAGCCCCACGCGCCGGTCGTGTCGTAGAGGATCAGCGTCCCCACACCGGCCGCTGCCGCGGCGGGCGGCGGGTCCGTCCCCCTACCGGGCGGTGCCGGCCGTGGCGCGCGCCGCGGCGGCGGTGTCCGCGGCGGCGCCGGCGGTGCCGGAAGCAGGTCGGTCCGGGCGTCAGCGTGATGGACCTGGGGGGTAGCCGCCCGGGCGTGAAGCGGAGTCTGCACCGATGACCGCGCCGTCCCGGCCCCGGCCCCGGGAGCGGCCCCGGGAGCGGTGGCCGTGGCAGAGGCGGTGGTGGCGCCGGCGCTCATGGCGACCGCGAGCAGCCCGGCCGCCGCGAGCGTCACCGGCCGCCGGCTCGAGCTCCGGCTCCGGCTCCGGCTCCGGCCGACGGTCTGACGGCCTGCGGCAACCCGGCGGCTGCCGACGCTTCGGGCGCGGCCGAGGAGATGGTGTCGGGGTCTCCCGGGGTAGGTCATCCGCCGGTTTCCTCTCGGTCTGCCGCGACCACGGTGCTGGTGCGCTCGCGGTCCGGAACCGCCGGCTGGCGCGGGATGGTGATCGGGCGCGCGGGCGGGAGCGGGAGATGCGGGACGAAGGGGTCCGGAACGGGAGCGCCGAGCAGCCGGTGCTCGATCGCCGCCACCGCACGGCGGGCAGCCTGCCCGTCCCCGTAGGGATTGACGGCCCCGGCCATCGCCGCGTATGCCGCCGGGTCGTCCACCAGGTTCCCCACCGCCGACACGATCTGGCCCGGGTCGGTGCCGACGAGCCGGGCGGTGCCGGCCCGCACGCCTTCGGGGCGCTCGGTGTTGTCCCGCAGCACCAGCACGGGCTTGCCGAGGCTCGGCGCCTCCTCCTGGACTCCTCCGCTGTCGGTCAGGACGACCGTCGCCATGGCCATGAGGTGCGCGAACGCGGCGTAGTCGACCGGGTCGGCGACGATGATGCCGGGCAGTCCGGCGAGTGGTGGCAGCACGGCCTCCCGCACGGCGGGGTTGCGGTGGACGGGCAGCACGATCAACAGTTCGGGCCGTTCGGTCGCGAGCCGGGCCAGCGCCGCGCCGACCCGCGCGAGCGGCTCGCCCCAGGACTCGCGCCGGTGCGCCGTGACCAGGACGACCGGCCGCCCGCTGTCGCCGATGCGCTGCCGGACGTCGGCGAGCAGCCGGTCGTCGGGCGGTGGCGCCGCGGTCACCTGCAGCAGGGCATCGATCACCGTGTTCCCGGTGACGAGGATCGAGTCCGCCCGGACGCCTTCGGCCAGCAGGTTGGCGCGGGCCGACGGGGTCGGGGCGAGGTGCAGGTCCGCCAGCTGTGCGGTGAGCCGGCGGTTGATCTCCTCGGGGAAGGGTGAGGACGGGTCGTCGGTGCGCAGCCCGGCTTCCAGATGGACGACGGGCACGTTCTGGTAGAAGGCCGCCAGCGCGCCGGTGAACGCCGTGGTCGTGTCACCCTGGACGACGACCGCGTCCGGCCGCACCTCGGCCATCACCGCCTCGAGGCCGGCAAGGGCACGCGTGGTCACCCCGGACAGGGACTGGCGGTGCTGCAGGATTTCCAGGTCGTAGTCAGGCACCAGCCCGAACAGACTGTTGACCTGGTCGAGCATGCTTCGGTGCTGGCCCGTGACGGCCAGGACCGGTCGCAGCGACCGGCCCCGGCGCAGCTCGTGGACCACCGGCGCCATCTTGATCGCCTCGGGTCTCGTGCCGTACACAAGCAGCACCGTGTGACCGGTGAAGCTGTTGGTCACGTCGTCCTCCCATCGTTGATCGCGTGTCGGATGTGGCAGGCAGGCAGGCAGGTGGGCAGGTGGGCAGGTGGGTCAGGAGGCCGGCCGGTCGGTCGGTCGCAGGCTGCGGGCCCCGGCCCGGCGGAACTCCACGACCGCGTCCTCGCAGTACAGGCCGACCGCTCCGGAGTGGTAGGGGCGCTCGGCGTCCTGGGTCCGCACCGTCGGGACGCCGTCCACCGAGACCGCCAGCGCATTCCCCGCGTGGACCACGTCGACGGTGTGCCAGCTGCCGAGCTGGGCCCGCGGTGTGGGCCCACTCGCCAGGAACCGCTGGCCGCCGGGATAGGCCGGGTCCTGCTTGCTGAGCTCCCACCCGTTGGGCTTCAGCGCGAAGGCGTAGAAGTGCGCCGAGTCGGTGTAGTTCCACAGGACCCACCCGACCTCCCAGGGGGACGGAGAACCCGGGCGGAGCTGGCGGACGGTGCGGACCTGCGCCGTGAAGCGCACGTCGCGGTACTCCTCGGAGCTGATGACGAGGCCGGCGTGGGTGTGTTCGGGTCCCTCGGCGACCTGCGGGGCCAGCGTGATGACGAGATCGCCGCCGACGGTGTGCCCGGTGGTGCGCCCGTAGCCGTCGAAGATCGCCTGCCAGGGGCCGTGGGCGGTCCCGTCGCGCCAGCGGGTGGGACGGCCGTCGGAGCCCAGCTGGACCACCGCCCACACCGCGGTCAGCGCCGCGACGGCGCCCAGCAGAAGCAGGACCACCACCGGCACCGGATGGGCGCCGCGGCGGGGTCGCCCGTTCGGCTGTCGTCGCGGCGGCCTTCGACCGGCGGCCTGGTGTCGGGCGGTCTGGTGTCGGGCGGTCTGGTGTCGGGCGGCCCGTCGTCCGGCAGCCTGGGGCCCGTCGTTCTGGCGTCCGGCGGCGGCCCGCGTCGCGGCCCTCATCGGCCGGAGCTGTCGTGGATGGCGGGTACCGGCGCCCTGGGCTCGGAGCGTGCCGGTTCCGGGGTGCGGGCGGTCTTGTGCCAGCTTGTCCGGCGTCCCACCACCCGGGCCAGCGCCCACCAGCCGGCCACGAACCAGACCAGCGAGTAGAGCAGATAGAGATGGGCGTAGCCGGCGAGTCGCAGCATGCCGAGGCCGACGAGCGGCTCCCGCGAGCGGTAGATCAGCCCGCAGATCAGCGCCGGGCAGGCGGCCATCACGTAGGCACCGAGGAAGTAGCGCGGATCCGGCGCCACCCCACCCGCCAGCCAGCGCGTCAGCACGGCCACGGTGCTCAGCGCGAACGCCGCTGTCAGCATCGAGGCCAGCAGGATCAGCAGCGGGCTCGACAGGTGGAACAGCATGTCCGGCAGCGCCCGGGCCCGCGCCTGCCGCAGCACCCGGGGCAGCAGCGTCCACGACTGCAGGTGGCCCTGGAACCAGCGGGACCGTTGCCGCAGCAGCCGACCGAGGCGGACGACTCCCTGCTGGTGGACGTCCGCCTGCGGGCAGAACTGGTTGCGCCAGCCGGCGAGGAGCAGGCGGACGCCGAGGTCCAGGTCCTCCGTGAGGCTGTGCGACCACGGCCCGCCACTGCCGAGCGAGCGCAGCGCGGAGAGCCGGACGAACTGGCCGTTGCCGCCGAGGCCGACGTTGTCCAGCTCGCCCCGGCCGCGCTGGAACACGTCCGTGTAGATCACGAACTCCATGTCCTGGAGCCGGGCGAGCAGACTGCCGCCGCGGTTGTTGATGCGCACGCCGGTCTGCACCCCCGCGGTGCGGGAGTCGGCGAAGTAGGGCGCGACGGCGTCCACCGTGTGCGGGTCAAGCCGTCCGTCCGCGTCGACCACAGCGATGATCACGTTGTCCGGGTCGCGGAAGGCGACCTCGTCGCGGGTCGCCAGGTGGGCGATCGCGGCGTTGAGCGCGGCGCCCTTGCCCTTCCGGGCGTCCGGCAGGTCGCGGCGCAGCAGCCACACCCGATCGTCGGCCACGTCGAGCACCAGCTGGGACGTCCGGTCGTCGGAGCCGTCGTCCACGACAAGCACCCGGCGGTTCGGGTCGGGGGAGAGCAGGAGACGGCGCAGGCTCGCCTCGATGACCGCCTCCTCGTTGAGGCAGGGCATCACGAAGACGAAGAAGATGCCAGTCGGAGGAGGCCCGGTCCGGGCCCGGTGGACGCGGGAGAGCACCAGCATCATGAGCAGGTAGAGCATTCCGAAAGCGATCATGATCGCGGCGAGGAGCCGGGCGTCACCGCCGTCGGCGTCGAGCAGGTTCACGCGGCCGGGCCGGGACCGGGCCGGGACGGCCGGCGGCCGGCCCGCAGCACGAGGGCGACCAGGATGCCGAGCAGCCCGGTCGACAGGTACAGCAGGAACGCGACACCCACCACGTCGGTCAGCAGGCCGGAGACCAGGTCGAGCAGGACGGTCGCGTGGTCGGGCGATGCCTCGCGAGTGGCTGGGGCGACCGCCTGGGCCCCGGGAGCGTGGAGCGGTTCGGTCGGGCCGAGCCCCGCAGGGGTGAACGTTTCGGCAGCGGGCAGCGGGACGTACATGAGTCCTCCGTGCGAGATCAGGTGCGAGGGACCGAGCGCACGCGGGGCCCCCGCCGGCTCGCGGAGCTGGCGGGGGCGGCGTCGGCGCGCCAGCGCACCGGTGGTTCGTCGGCCGGAGCCGGGTGATGTGGCGTCGGGAACGACGGAACGACACCGCGGCGGAACGACGGATGCGGAACACAGGTCTGTGCTCGTGTGTCGAACGGCGCGGCGCGGCCTGTTCCGTGCCCGGAAAGGTATGCCGGGACGACACCTTTGAATCGGCGGGAGATTCGAAGGCGCGATGTTATGCGGGAGTGGTGTCGCTCGAACGTCGACGTCTTTGTGGAAGCGCGGGCAGAATCACGCGGTGACGGCGCCGGCCGCCGTCCTCACGGGAACGGAAGCTCGGCGGTGACACCCGACCGGCAGGCGGTCAGAACCAGTCTGGACGCCTGGATTCGGTCAACGCCTGGGCCGTTTTATGGCTGCCGCTGCGGTTCCGGCCGTGGTGACGGGGACGGCGGCCGGTTGCCGCACGCCGCCGCGAGCGCATTCCCCGGATGCCTTCCGGGACAGTGGTTGCCCATGTGGGCCAGTGCTCGGCAGTGGCTGCGGCGAGCTCGGAACACGATACGGACCGTCTGCCCGGCATGGGGCCGGCGCAGGTGGATTCTGCGGGCATGGCCGTGGCCGATGCGCCCTGGCATCGGCGCGATTCGCCGCCCGTCGGCTGCTGCTGATTCAGATCTTCCCCCCAATGGAGCATGCCTCCCGGAACCGCTGGACGGCCAGCTGGAGGCGACGCCTGCGATCTCGCTGAATCCCGGCGATCTCGCTGAATCCTCAGTGGACCAGGGCGGGAGGGCGCCCCGTGACGTGCGTGTTCGGCTTCATTCTTACACGGAGTGCGACCGTGGTGGTACGGAAGGCCGACTTTTCTTCGATGCGGGCCCGCCGTCTCACAATGTGGTCCCGACAAGGTGCGTGAAGCAAATTTAAATAATCTGTATGCTCTGTTTTGCTGGGTGGCTGGCAGTTCTCGTAGCGCCGCCGGGCGCCACGCCGCCGCAAGGCCGGTGGATCAGCGGCTTGACGAACCCGGGAAACCGCGCTTCCCTGCCCTCGGCGCTGTACCGCGGAGAGGAGCGTCTGGTGGCCGGTCCCGTCGACGTGAGCCCGGGCACCGCCGGTCCCGCCGGTCCCACCGGTCCCATCGGTCTCGGCGGTCCCGTCGGCTCCGGCGAGACGGGTACCGCGGAGGAGCCCGTCTTCGCGTTGGATGTCCGCTCCTGGCGGCGGGTGCTCTTCCTGCTGCTGGACTTCCCGCTGGGGCTGGTCGGGTTCGTCTTCGTCGCAGCCTGGTTCTCGGTCGGCGTCGGCCTGGCCGTCACCGTCGTCGGGCTGCCGCTGCTGGCCCTGGGGCTGGTCGGGGTGCGTGCTCTCGGCACGGTCGAGCGGGCGCGGGCCGGGGCGATGCTGGGTGTGCGCGTCCCGTCGGCGTCGAAGCCCCGCTCGTCCTCGGCCGGCATCGTCGCCCGTCTGTGGGCCGGTGTGGCGGACCCGGTCGGGTGGCGGCACGCGCTGTACTTCCTCGTCCGGCTCCCCTGGGTGATCTTCACCTTCGTGGTGGTGCTCGTCGTGCTCCTCGTCGGCTGGCCGGTGCTGCCGGTCGTGGCACGTGCCCTGGCCGCCGCCGACGCCGCCATGATCAGCACGTTGCTGGCACCGTCCGACCGGATGGAACGGCGGATCCGTGAGCTCGAGGCCGACCGCGGCACTGTAGTCGACACCGCCGCGGCCGATCTGCGCCGCATCGAGCGGGACCTGCACGACGGCGCCCAGGCGCGCCTCGTCGCGCTGGCGATGGGTCTCGGGATGGCCCGCGACAAGCTCCAGGACGACCCGGACGCCGCGGCGAGGATGGTCGAAGAGGCACACGGGGAGGTCAAGCTCGCGCTGCGCGAGCTGCGTGACCTGGCCCGCGGGATCCACCCGGCGATCCTCACCGACCGCGGTCTGCCCGGAGCGATCCCCTCGCTCGGGGCGCGGTGCACCGTGCCGGTGCAGGTCGCGGTGGACCTCGAGGAGCGGCCGGCCGCGGCCATCGAGGGCATCGTCTACTTCACCGCGGCCGAGCTGCTCACCAACATCAGCAAGCACAGCGGTGCGGCGGCGGCGACCGTCGACGTCCGCCGTGCCGGTGACCGGCTCCTGCTGCGGATCACCGACGACGGGAAGGGCGGTGCGCGGCCCGGCATCGGGAGCGGTCTCGCCGGTCTCACCGAACGCCTGGGGGCATTGGACGGATCACTGCGGCTGGAGAGTCCGGCCGGCGGCCCGACCGAGGTTGTCGCGACGGTGCCGTGGCGCGACCGGGAGTCCCCTCGGTAGTCACGTTTTCGCGCGCCCGGCGCCTGCGCCGCCGGGCGCCTGCGCCGCCGGGCGCGGGCGACCGGTGGGTACGGGCGACCGGTGGGTACGGGCGACACGGTGGGTAGGAGAGCCGGGTAGGACCGCATTTCCGTCGGATGGCTATTCTGAACCCGATGTCTCCGGGTCGGTGATGTCCGTTCGGTAAATAGTTCTCCGAGTGGCGAGCAGTGATTCCCGCCCAGGCACCGGGCGACTTCCGGGTAACAGACGAGTTACCGCTCGGTGCCCGGCGCATGGCGGACCGCCCAGGCGTCTCGGTGTCGGCGACGGCCTTTTGACGTGGGCGGATGGCCGTGCACGGCGTTTCGATGTGCCTCCGTTGGCGTGTATTGGTGTGCTGATCGCGGTAGCCGGATTCCGGCCATATCCGCGTTCGGACACACCATGCAAGAACATGGCAACGCAAATGATCGATCATCTTTGGGATGGCGTTGTGGTGTTGCGGGGATCTCTCTGCGATTTCGTGCAAAGCCGTTGAAGAACCGGCTGGGCTGGTATAGCTTGCTGTAACCAGTTGTAATCGGTGTGTCAGCGCAACGTGTGGTCTGTCGCACACCGCGATTTCCCGTGAATCCAGCGAAGTGTTTCCGGGGCGTATCTGGAATGTTCGTTGCTCGTGGCGGCAGGTCACGCGGGAAGGGGTGCGCATGCGTCTGTCCGAACTCGGGTTCGACGGGCTGGACGAATTCTCCGACGAGGTGTGGCGCACAGTGGCGCGGCACCCCTCCTGCGGCGTCGATCTGCTTGCCGAATGGCTGCGTCGACCCGAGTCGATCGTCCAGGAAGAGCTGGAACGCCTGGTCGAGGCCGGCCTCGTCCGCCAGGTCGGGCACCAGTGGGAGCCACAGGACCCGGCCCGTGTGCTGCAGGCCCGGCACGCGGCACGCGAGGCGGCGCTGGTGGCCGAGCGGGCCCGCATGGCCGACGAGCGCGCCCAGCTCTACCGCTCCGGCCTGTTCGGCGACTACGTCGCCGGCCGCCGCCGGGCCGGGACGAGCTCCGGAGTGCAGGTGCTCGCCCGCGACGAGATCTTTCCCCGGATGGCCGAGTTCACCAGGAAGTCGAACCAGTCGATCCGCTTCCTGCTGAACGGACCGCAGCCCCCTGGGCTCGGTGGCGAGGTCACAGACCTGCTCGTGCCAGCTGTCGGTCGCGGCGTGCGGATCTCCAGCGCGTGGACCGAAAGCGCGATCTCGGCGGCCCGGCGGCGCAACCAGGGCCGGCGGCTGCCACCCATCGGCCAGATCCACGTGGCCCAGGCGTTGCCGATGCGCGCGATCGTGTGGGACGGCGCCGCGGCGCTCGTCCCCGTCCGTGACGACGATCTCGACGAGGGCGCCTTCGTCGTTGTGGCGCCGACGCTGGTCCTGGCGGTGGCGGACATGGTGACCCGGACGCAGCAGGCGGCCGAACGCCGGGGAACCCCGGCGGGGACCGTCGACGAGCCCGCCGCGCTGCGCCGCCAGCGTGCGCTGCTGCGGCTGCTGGCCATCGGGTTCGACGACAGCCGGGCGGCCCGCGAGCTCGGCGTCTCCGACCGGACGGTGAAACGGGACGTGGCGGAACTGTGCCAACGCTTCGGGGTGCTGACCCGGTTCCAGCTGGGTGCCGCCGCCGCGCGTGCCGGCTTCCTGGTCCAGGCCCCCCAGGAAACCGAGATCGCCGATCTCACCGGGACAGCCGGGACGGCCGATGCCTCTGGCGGGGTCGGCGCCGGTGGGGCGGGCCGCGCGGTGGACGGCGCAGGTCCGGCCGCGGTGATCCGGACCGGCGGGGTGCTGGCGATCCCCGGCAGCGCGCGGCTGCCCACCCGCGCGAGCGCCGTGCCGAGCCCGCCGAGCCCGTCGCGCCCGGCGGTGTCGCCGTCGCCGTCGTTATCGCCGGACGTCCGAGCGGCGACGGATGGCCGAGCGGCACCGGACGCCCGACCGGGGTCCGGGCCGGATGTCGAGGGCGGGGGCCCGGGGCCGCGCGGGACGTCCGCCGCAGGGCGCACCGGCGAAGCGCGCGCGAGGGTGACCGATCTGTCAACAGTTCGGCCTATCCACGGCCGGAATGGCATGAACAGGACACGGCGTCCCTTAAGCGTCACATGATTACTCTTCCGGCCAACCGTCTGCCGCGGTTACCGTCGGGAATCGCCGACGGGATCGGTGCAGCTGCTCAGCGTGGCTCTGTGTGGCGACTGAAATCGGCGTGCAGTCGCCACGACACCCAGCGCGCGTGCGGCTGGGCGTGGTGAGTCCCCTCCCTGCCACAGTCCGGTCCCGTCGGCCGACTTGACGTCCAGAGGACGGCCACGTCCCCGACGAGAGGTGGCGGAGTGCGGAACTGGCCCATTCGCTACAAGATCACGCTGGTCCTGCTCCTGCCGCTGCTGGCCCTGGTCGGTTTCGGGAGCTGGGTCGTGTCCGGCCAGCTCGCGGCCCAGCAGGCGAGTGAGCAGACCCGCACCGCGGCCCGCTTCCTCATCCACGTCAACGATCTTGTGTATGCCCTGCAGACCGAGCGGTACGCCGTCTCCAGCCTGGTCGGCTCCGGGTACCGGGAACGGGACTTCGCGGTCCGCTCGATGAACGCGCGGGGCCCGGTCGACGGAGCGTTCGCGACCGTCACGGAGGCCGCCGGCGAGCTTCCGGCCGGCCCCCGTAACCAGGTCCGGGACGCGGTCACCGCCGCGCGCGGCCAGATGGGCGGGCTGGCGACGGTCCGGGCCGGTGTCGACGCGCAGACCCTGCGGCCGGGCCCGGGCACCGTCACCTACAACCAGATGATCTCCGGCTGGCTGGACGTCGGCGCCGCCATGGTCGGCATCGGCAGCGAGGACACCGAGCTCGTCCGGGTCGCGACCGCGCTGTCCGCGATCTCCCGGGTCGGCGAGGCGATCAGCCAGCAGTACGGGTACGTCGCCTCGGCGGCGGTGCTCGGCACCGCGGTGCCGGACAGCGTCACCCGGGTCCAGGCCGCGACCGGGTCCGAGACCGCGTGGCTGACCCAGTTCCGCCTGTCCGCGACGGCTGACCAGGCCGCACTGTACGACCGGCTGGTCGGCCCGACCCAGGCTCCGGTCACCGACCTGCGTGACCGGGTGCTGCGCGGCGAGCGCATCGACTTCACCGCCTGGGCGTCCGCGAGCGGAGCGAAGTCCGAGCAGACCCGCGCGGTGCAGCGACGGGTCGTGGAGGATCTGGAGAACCGCAGCGGCACCCTCGCCGAGGCGGCGCTGCGCCAGGCCATCCTCTCCGGTCTGCTCGCCGCCGGCGTCCTCGCGCTGTCCATCGCGGTGTCCGTCGGTGTCGCCTCCCGGCTGGTCGGCGCGCTGCGGATGCTGCGGGCCGGTGCGCTCGACGTGGCCCAGAGCAGGCTGCCGGCCATCACCTCGAGGCTGCGGCAGGGACACCCCGTGGATCTCGCCGCCGAACCACCGGCGTTCGCCACCGCGGCCGGCGACGAGATCGGTGACGTGGCGCGTGCCTTCAACGTCACCTACTCGTCGGCCATCACCGCCGCCTACGAGGTCGCTGAGGGCCGCAGTGTCGGCGCGATCCTGCAGACGCTCGCGCGGCGCACCCAGGGGCTCATCCAGCGCCAGCTGCGGCTGATCGACGAGCTGGAACGCGACCAGCAGGACGGGGAGATCCTGACCAGACTGTTCGGTGTCGACCACCAGGCGACCCGTATGCGGCGGCTGGCGGAAAGCCTGATCGTGCTGTCCGGCGGCCAGCCCGGGCGCACGTTCCGCGGGCCGGTGCGCCTGGTCCAGGTGCTGCGCGCGGCGGTCAGCGAGGTCGAGGACTACACCCGGGTCCACGTGCACCTGCCGACGTCGGATGTCGAGATCGTCGCCACCGCCGTCGGCGACCTGACCCACATGCTCGCCGAGCTGATCGAGAACGCCTGCGCGTTCTCGCCGCCGGACACCCCGGTGACCGTCCAGGCCAGCCGGGTCGGCCAGGGCTGGACGGTGGAGATCGAGGATCGCGGGGTCGGCCTTGACGACGAGACCTACGCCGCGACGAACGAGCGCATGGCCAACCCGCCGCCCTTCGAGGCCTCCACCCACGGCAGCCAGATCGGCCTGTTCGTGGTCGCCCGGCTCGCGGCCCGGCACCGGATCGCGGTGCGCTTCAAGCCGAGCGTGTACGGCGGCGTCCACGTGGTCACGATCATTCCCGCGGCACTGATCCACACCGAGGTTCCGCGCCAGAACGCCCTGCTCCCCGCCGGCCGGGCCGCGACGCCCGGCGGCCCGGCCGCCTCCGGCCACCGGATGGCCGAGCTCGGCTCGGGCGGCGAGGGGAGCGGCGCCGGCGCCGGCGCCGGCGGCCGGGCCGGGATGCGCGGGATGCACGCCCCCACCGAGGAGCTCGCGCTGACCGGCGCGGCCGGGACGGCACCGCACCACCTGGGCCCGCGTGCGGAGGACCCCTACGGCGGACGTCCCGACGGCCCCAACGGACGTCCCGACGGCCTCAACGGACGTCCCGACGACATCAACGGACGTCCCGACGGTTACGGCGGACAGCCCGACGGTTCCGCCGGCCGGGACGGTCAGCCCGGCCACGACGGCCACGCGAGGCAGCCCGGTCACGACGGCTACGCGAGGCAGGGCGGGAACGGCTATGCGGGTGGGGAAGGCCACGGAGGCGGGGAGGGTCACGCGGGTGGAGACGGCTACCCGGGGTGGGACGGCTATGGCGGGCGGGACGGCTATGCGGGGCGGTTCGACGGCGCCGCCGCGGAGGCACAGGCCGGCCCCGCGGCCCAGCGGGGTGGGGACGGAGCGCGGGTTGCCGGTGGGTACGGCGAGACGGCCCGGACAGGCGGGTACGGGGATGCCGGCGGCGTCGGTGACCGGTTCGCGGACGACTCGCGGCACATCCGCCTCAACCGGGATCTCGACGCCGCCCCGCCGCGCCGTACCGACGGCCGGGTGCCCGGGCCGGCCGCCCACGGCGCCACGGAGCTGGCTGACAACGGCATGTTCGACCCCCTGTTCGGACCACTACGAGGCACCGACGGGGCCGCGTCGACCGCGTCGACCGGCGCCGGCGGTCACCCGCGACTGGAAGATCTCCCACGGCGTCGCCGCGGCTCACACCTCGCCGAAAGCCTGCGCGAGGACCCCGGTGGGGCACCCGGCGAGCCGGCTGCCCGGCGGATGGCCCGCACGCCCGACCCCGAGGCCGCCCGCGCACTCGCGCAGGGCTTCACCAGTGCTTTCGAACGCGGCATGCGTGACGCCGACGACCTCGACGGGAGATAAGCGATGCCCCGACAGCCCGACCTGTCCTTTCTGCTCGACAGGCTCCGCGAAACCGTGCCGGACATCCTCTGCGCGGTCGTCCTGTCCGCCGACGGACTGCTGCTGGCCACCTCCAGCGGCATCGACCGGGCCGCGGCCGACCAGCTCGCCGCCGTCGCCTCCGGCTTCGACGCGCTCGCCCGCGGCGCGGCGCGGCAGCACGGCTGGGGCCAGGTCAACAAGACCATGGTCGACATGGAGAACGGCTACCTGTTCATCACGGCCGTCGGGCACAGCGCCTGCCTCGCCGTCTCCAGCACCGCCGACGCCGACGTCGGCCAGATCGCCTACGAGATGGCCCACCTGGTCAGCCGAGCCGGCCGTTTCCTGACCCCCGAACTGCGCAACCAGATGCGGGCGGCCCTGCCGTCCTGACGACGGACCGCGGGGACCGGCCCGACCAGGGAGGAGGAACACGGTGGCGCAGGACTGGTCCGGGTCACCGGCACCGGGCGAGAGCTGGGATGACGCCGAACCGCTGGTCCGCCCCTACGCGGTGACCCGGGGACGCACCACTCCGGCCGTGCCGCTCGAACTCGTCGCCCTGGTGGCGACGACGGACGGTGGCATGGCCGCGATCCGGCGCCGTGGCCGGCTCGCCCCCGAGGAACACGACATCGCGATCCTCTGCATGCGCATCCATTCGATCGCCGAGATCTCCGCCCGGCTGAAACTGCCGCTGATGGTCGTGCGGGTCCTCATCGACGACATGGCGCGGGACGGAATGGTCTCCGTCCACCGCCCCGAACATCCCGATCGGCCCAGCCCGGAACTCCTACGGAGGGTTCTGCATGGTCTCACCACTCTCTAGGCGCGCGCCCACCGCGGTGAAAGTGCTCGTCGCCGGCGGCTTCGGCGTAGGCAAGACGACCTTCGTGGGGGCGGTGAGCGAGATCGAGCCACTCACCACCGAGGCTGCCATGACGAGCGCGAGCGTCGGCGTGGACGACACCTCCGCCGTGAACCGCAAGACCACCACGACCGTTGCCATGGACTTCGGCCGCCTCACGCTCAGCAACAACATCATTCTCTATCTGTTCGGCACGCCGGGTCAGGACCGGTTCTGGTTCATGTGGGACGAGCTGGTCCGCGGCGCGATCGGCGCGGTGGTGCTGGTCGACACCCGCCGCATGGCCGACTCGTTCCCCGCCATCGATTTCTTCGAGAACCGTCAGGTGCCGTTCCTGGTGGCGGTGAACCGGTTCGACGCGAACAATCGCGAGTACCCCCTCCCGATGGTCCGCGATGCGGCTGACCTCGCACCGCACCGACCACTGATGTACTGCGACGCCCGGCGTGCGGACAGTGCCCAGACAACGCTCGTCCACCTGGTGCGCCATGCGCTGGAGCTGGCACTTTCCGGTGAGCCTGCGGATGGTCCATGGCAAAACGGTCCGTGATCGGACCGTTTCGATGCGGGTCCGGCCCGGTTCCGGCCCGTAACGCCAGGACAGACGTGATCAGTCCGGGGGGACAGCAGGAGGCCGCCATGCCCAGCCACGACCTCGACCTGCCCCGGCCGCACGGCCGGGTGCCCGGAGTGGAGATGGAGATCTATGTCGACTGGGAGGACCCGATCGAGGTCGAGGACCCGCCGAACAGCCGGCGGCCGGCGGTCATGGTCCGCATGCCCGCCTACGTCGCCGGGGGCCTCTCCCATGAACTGCACAGCCTGGAAACGATCCGCGGCGCAATAGGCGGCGACTGCAGCGAATGGGCCCAGGTCGCCCGCGCGCTGCTCGCGGCCGCCCGGATGGCCGCCGGCACTGACCACCACCCTGAGCTGGCCGACCTGCCGCCGGCCAGCTCGCGCCCCCGGATCACCCCCGGAGACGTCGCATGACGATGCTGCTGCTGACGGCCGAGGCGGCAACGGTCAGGCCCGTCGCCGGCCACCCCGATGATCCGCCGGGAGGCCGAAGAAATCCGGGAGCATACCTACTTCGTTCCTGATCTGACTGAGACCAGCGGATGGCAGATGGAGCGTTATTCATCCGGGAACGCGGTTGTACGGTATGTTCTCACCCGGTCCGGGGGCGGCGGTGGAGTCGTCACGGCGGCGATGCGGGTCGGGGTGGGCTGGGTCGATGACGACTGGAAGGTCGTCGTCCCAGCGGCGGGGGACTGGTCAGAAGCACTCGGTGTGGACGTTGACACGTCCCGCTTCCCCCCTTTTTTCTGCACGCTCGTCGTCGCCGTCGCCCGCATGCTGACAGAACGGGGTCCGCCAGCCGTGAGGTCGGGGGTTCGTGCCGTGAATGCCGACACGAACCCCCAACACCACGGACGGGGGGCGTGGAGTCCCAGATCTGTCGCGGGGCGGGCATGTGTGCGCGACGCCGCCTGAGTGCGCATACCGACGTGATCCCCCAGGCATCCGCATGTCGGTCCGGGTGTTCAGGCGCCTCGATGATGACGGCAACAAAGGAGCACATGAATGTTGAGATCTCGCGTCCGGGCCGCCGCCACGCGCGTGACACTGATCCTGACCGCACTGGCCGGGGCACTCGTCCTGGCCGGTGCCCCGGCCGCCACCGCGGCTCCCGCCACCGCGGACACCTCGGCCCTGTCGGTCTACTACCTGCCGGTCGGCTGCTGGTCGGGCACGGCGACGACCTCCACCGGCCAGACCGAGGCCGTTGAGACGAAGTTCCTGCTGAACGGCACCCTCCAGGTCGCCACCCCGACCGGCTCCTTCACCGGCAGCTGGAAGTCGACCGGGCCGCGCACCTTCACCTACAAGTTCGTCCGGAGCCTGCCCGGCCCGAACGGCTCGGTGATCGGCACCATCGACATCCGCCACTCGGCGACCTTCACGGCGTGGAACACGTACACCTCCACGGGCACGGCCACCGCCTACGACCTGAACGGCAACGTCCTGTTCTCCGGCCCGGTCAGCTCCACCGGCACCCGCACCCGCACCCTGTAGCACCGCCGCACCGCCTCGCAGCACCGTCAGGCCCGACCGGTCGGTTCGACCGGTCGGGCCTTCCGTTTCGGCCGGTAGCCCTGACCGGGCCACGGTTCCGAGCCGAGGCGCTGCGGGGCAGCCCGCACGCCGCGCCTGGTCGCCGGAACCAGGCTCAGCAGGGCCCCGGTTGCCGCTTCTGTCCATATAAAACAGATATGCGTATTCTGTCTTGGCTGGTCGTCACGTATCGGGACGAACACCGCTGATTTTCGTCGTTCCGCCCGGCTGCGCGACGACTGGAGGCGGCGATGCCAGTCAGATGGCGCGTTCCGAGCCCTCTCTCCACCGAACCCGCGGATATCTCCCGCGTTCTTGTCCTACTGTGATTTCGGCAGGAGGGGGAAATGTCCGTGAATCAGCCCGCACTATTCTCTGCTGTGTTCATCGCGCTATTTGTCGGGCATCATCTTGGTGATCACGTCGCGCAGACCGACTGGCAGGCCACCCGCAAGCACGGTCCGGGCTGGGCGGCGGCCCGGGCGATGACCAGTCATCTGCTCAACTACCACCTGTGTATCGGCGCGGCGCTGCTGGGGCTCGTGCTGATCGATGTCCCGCTGAGACCTGCCGGTGTTGCGGCAGCATTGGCCTGGTCGTTCGTCACCCACGCCTTCATCGATCGTCGATGGCCGGTCCGCCGCATCCTGCAACGGGGGCGTTCCCCCCGCTTCGCCGAGATCGACAGCGGCGGCCTCAACGGGATCTACCTGGCGGACCAGTCCCTGCACATCGGCTGCCTGTTCGTCGGCGCGCTGCTGGCGGCTGCCCTGAGCTGACCTGCGGCCGCTTCGGTCAGGCTCCGGAGAAGGCGGCCTCGCCGCCGTCGGGGGGCCCGAACAGGTGGTAACCGTCCGGCAGCGGGGGTGGTGCGCCGCCGAAATCCTCGCGTGGCGCGGTGAGCTGGCGCAGCACCTCCGCTGCCGCGATCTTCGTCCCCGGTGTGAGGGCCTGCAGTGTTCGGCAGGCAGTGCTGACGGCCGGTCCGGCCAGTCCGAAATCCGGGACGAACAGGTCCCCGTAGATGATGACGGCGCTGAAGGCGAACGGCGCCTGGAGCCTCTCGCCCGGCCCCGGAACGACCGTCACACCTGCCGCTGCCGGGTCCGTGGCAGCGGCCTGCTCGGGGACTGGCGTGCCAACCTGGTCGCGGGCCAGACGATCCAACATGACCAGAAAGTCCACTGCGTCGTCCGCGCTGTCGTGCGTCGACAGAATGTTGTCGCCGGCGACGGAGCGAAGCCGACCCCGCGTTGCGCCCAGCGCCTCGTGGTGCATGCCGACCCAGCTGTGCAGCCGTTCGTTCAGCGCGGTCAGCGAGACCCGGGCGGCCAGCGCGTTCAGGCCGATCAGATCGGTCACCGTCAGGAAAGTTTCGCGCTCGATTCCCCGGTAGCGTTCCGCGAGCAGCCGATGGACGCGCACCGGCCGCGGAATCCCGCCGAACGAGAGATCGCCGATCAGGTCGAAGGTGAACTCCGCCGACTTCGCGGCTTCCACCGTCGTCGACGTCACGTACACCTCGTTCGTAGGCACCTGCTTCTCCATCCGGGCCGGGACGACAACACCCTCGCCGAGCAGATCGTTCTCGAATCTGATCGTGTCGCAGGTGTGGATCGCGACCCGGCACCCCTCCACCCACTCGCCGATCGGCAACCGCCGCCCGGAGATGAACAGGTTGACGATCTGTGCGGCCGCGTGCAGCGCGCCCGTCGCCGACCGGAACGCGGTCAGATAGCCATCACCCGTAAACTTGATGATCTCACCGTCGAGCTCCTCGATGACCCGGCGAACCGGCAGCATGGCCTCGGTCATCATTTCGTCCATGCGAACCTGTGGAACGGAGGCGATGGCCCGTGTCGAACCCACGAGATCCACGACCAACACCGTTGTCGTTTCCATTCCCACCATCGTCGTCCCCGTCCTTCGACCCGCTTACGCGGCGGGCCCGGCAGAATCATAACCGCGAATCCGGACCAGCCAGCCTGATTTGAGGGAAGACCTCCGGAACTAAAGAGATGTACGATCAGATCATCCGACCTGGTCCAGAATATTCAATGTCCAGTACCCGACACCCTTCGCCGGGTGTCGTACGGCCGCCCGCGGCGGCGTTTCGGAGCCGGGGTGGAAGCAGGAACGACCAGTGGCCTGCGGCCCGGCACCACCCGCTGGGAAGCCGACCGGGGCCGTGTCGGCTTCCGTGCCCGTTGCCCCTGTGCCTCGCGATCCCCGGAACCGCCAGCGAGACGGCCTTCGCGGCCGCGGGCGCCCCCGCCCTCCTCAGGCCGGTCCGGCAGGCTCGAACCGGCCACACTCGAGTCGACCCGGCGGGCGGTGGCCGGGGGTGCGGTGAGGGCTGGCGGTCGGCCCGGGCGACCGACACCGTCCGGTACGCTGGTGGCACTGGCCGGCGTGGCGCAATTGGTAGCGCACTCGACTTGTAATCGAGCGGCTAGGGGTTCGAGTCCCCTCGCCGGCTCCAGGAGAATGGCCCTTGACCTGCGGTTTTGCAGAGTTAAAGATCATTTTGACAAGATCAAACCGGGTTTGTGTGCGCATTGTGTGCGCATTTGGCGGGTTTGTGCTCAGAACGATCATCGGTGGGGCGTCCTCTTTGGGTGGCTGGGCCGGGATCTGCGGTCGCGACGCCACCCTTAAAGCGGTTACGTTCCGTTACTATCGGCGGTCCCGGGTTGCTGGACTGTGGCAAGAACGGCGCGCGCCGGTTGACGGTGGCCGGTCCGCCGTTCCACCCCCATGGCCACCGCGGGGTGGGATCGGACGTTCCTGGCGCCGCCAGGGCCGATGGCGGGCTCGAAACGCGGACATGGCGGCATCGGTGCGATGCTTCCTGGTGTCCATGTCGTGATAGTGGATGCGGGTTCTCTGTCGCTGTCTTCCCTTGCTCGCCGGCGTGGCCCATGTCGGGCGGGTTGCTGACGGCGCCCTCCGGCAGGTCGCCAGCACGCTGTCCTGGCGTGTTTGCCTGGCATCCCGGCTCGGCATCAGTTCGGTCTTTCGTCGTGCCACCGTCTGGACCCGTCGGGATCGTCGGCGGTGTGAACCCGCACCGTCGCCTCGGAGAGACTGGGGCGGAACGGTGGGTCGCTCGATCCCGGTTGATGGGAGCGTCCTCGTCGCGCGGATACCTGTGGTCTGGGTTGCCCCTGGTGGGAAGGGGTGGGGTGGGCACGATGAGGTCTTGTGACGGGTCTCGGAGGGTCGGGGTGCGCAGCGGCGGGATCTGTTCGGTGTTGCCCGGTGAGGCGATGGCTGCCGAGCCGGTGCTGATGGCGGTGTCGCCGGTTGTACGCCGGTCGGTTCGGGCGGTGCTGATCGATGACGAGGCCCGTCTGGTGATGATCAAGCGGACCAGGCCCGGGGTGGCGCCGTACTGGACGACGCCGGGTGGGGGGATCGAGCCGGAGGATGTGAGCAGGGAGGCGGCGCTGGAACGTGAGTTGCTGGAGGAACTCGGCGCGACGGCTGCCGTGGGTCGGCAGGTGGCGCTGGTGGCGACACCAGTGGATGGCGGTCAGTCCGTGCAGTACTTCTTCGTGGCTCGCCTGGTCGGGCTCGACGCGGCGGTGCGGTGCGGTGATGAGCACATTGATGTCGCTCGGGGCGGCTATGAGGTGGAGCGGATTCCGCTGGATCAACTCGCGGGGTGTGATCTCAGACCCGTGACGATCAAAGATTTCATTGTCGAGAACCGCGCGGCGTTGCTCGCTGGTCTGCCGTCAACGGTGCTGTCCTAGCGCGGACGGTCAGCCCTCGGCTGGTTCTGTCCGTCTCAAGCTCGGGGAGTCTGACCGCGGGTGGGTGCGGGCCCTGCGCGGCTGCGGCTCATGCTGGCGACGGCGCCGCGATCGCCTTGCTGGAGGCGCCGCGGCCCGCGTCGGCCAGGGCCGATCGTTCAACGGTGGGACGGCCATGTGCGCGACATGGGCGATCAGACGTTCGGGATCAGGCCGTCGCGGCTGGGAGAGCGCGCCGCTGTTGGGTGATCATCTCGCCGAGGTCTCGGACGGCTGGGAGCTCGTGCCAGCGTCCGTTCATGTCGCGCCATACCTCTCCGGCGCGTTGGATCGTGCTGCGGGTGGGTGTGTTGCCGAGGACGGTGAGTGCCTGCCGTGTGGCCGTGGCGGCCTGTTCGGGGTCGGGATCTTCTCGGTGGAGGAGGGTCAACGCGAGCGCCGTGTACTTCCCGGAGACCTGGACATAGTGGCCGGGGCCGGGGCCGGGGCCGGGGCCGTGGGCGAGTTCGAGGTCGAGGCCGGTCTGTGCGTGCTGCTCGGCTCGTTTTCCCTTTCCGAGGTGGGAGTAGGTGACCGCGAGGAACGCGTGGGTGAACGCTTCGTCGCCTGGGTTCGGTCCGGGCATGACTCCTCCGGTCCAGACGTGGTCCTGCATGTCCGCGAGTGCGGTGTGGGCGTCCTCGGGTCGGCCCGCGAGGGCCGCCGCGCGTGCCTCGCAGCCGGCGAGGACCGGCCGGGTGTAGCTGTGGGCGTTCTGCCTGGCCTGGTGGGCGATGTCCGCGGCTGTGTCGTAGGCGCCGGTGAAGTAGGCGACCGTGGAGCGCATGGCGGCGGCCGAACCGGCGAGGAGCCGATCGCCGATGTCGGTGGCGTGCTGGCCTGCGAGGGAGAGGAACTCGCGTGCCGCGTCGTCATCGCCGGTGTCGAAGCCGAGCGTTCCGAGGTAGAACGCCTGCCAGCCCGCGATCCACGTGAGCCGGTGACGGGTCCTGGCTGACACACGGGTGTCGAGGAAGCCTTCGGTGTGCGCCCAGGCCGGTTCGAGGCGCTCCGCGAGATCATGATGTGGGGTGGTGCGGTACACCCTGGCGATGTGGTGGATGTCGGCTTCGTACTGGTCCAGTTTGGCGGGGCGTGGGTCGGCTGCCGCGATGCGTTCAGAGAGTGCGGCTGCCGCCGCCGTTGAACCGAGCACCAGCCCGCCGCGTAGGGCGTCGCGTCGATTCGTGGGACTCACCTCCTCGCCTCGCTCCACTGTCGCCGGACCGGCGCCGGCACGTCCACCTATACCCGCGGATGTGCCCGGTGATCTGTCCCCGATCTGAATGGCGTGGTCCTCCATGGAGGCGTCCCACCACAGGGCGACGAGTTCCCCGGCGGCGCCCAGGGCTTGATCGAGGTGCTCCACGGTCTCCCGTGTGGGTAGGAGATGCGGTTTTCCTGATTGGTGGCCCCGAACCGCGGCGGTCGCGGTGGCCCGGTCGATCCGGCGCCAGCCGGCGACCGTGGTCATCTCCTCGGCCAGCCTGGTGTAGCTGAGGTGCTTCTGCCGCATCAAAGCCTCGGCGTGCTCGATGTAGCGCGCACGAGCTGGTCGTGGCTGGCGGTGGCCATTCTGCACGGGACGCCCCCTCCCGAACCGCGGTACTGGGATGTGTGCCGCACGCACGCACGGCGGGTGCTGGCAGCACATATCGCGTGTGCGGCACGCAATCTGTCTCGCATCTGGTGCGCAGTGTGTCATGGATCGTGCACGGCGGGACACACGTCGGCCACTGTCCCGGACCTGGGCCAATCCGCGGGCGGGGCCGGTCTGGCACCTGCCCTGACAGCGTCGGCGTCCAGCCCGTCGGGGTACCGGTCCCATCCTCACGAGTGAGCCAGGAGGCTCTCATGACCACCAGCACCATCGCCGCCGTGCTGTCCGACGCGGACGGGCGGGAGGCTCTCCCGAACTCGTTCGAGGTCGCGCGCCGCGCCGGGAAGATCTTCGACGAGATCCGCAACCACCGCGAGTTCGACCGGCTGCGCACCAGCACCTTGACGTACCCGGACAGCTGGGCGACCTTCACCGGCCTTCCTCTCATCGCCGAATGGGACCTCGACGACGACGCGCCACACCTGGTCACCGAAGCGGTGAAGGTCCTGGCCATGAAGGCAGCCGTCTACGAACTGACCGCGGACGAGCGCCTCGCCGACCTCGACGTGTCCGCCCCGGTCGAGGAGATGGTCCGCGCGCTCACCGCACAGTTCACGACCCTGTCCCGGATCCAGACCGAACTGGGCCTCGTGTTCATCCACAGCACGGGAAACAAGCGGGCCACCTACGACGAGGACGACTACACCGACCAGGTCTACGCGGCGGCGAACTGGGGCGTCATACCCCGCCGGTACTGGATCGGCCAGGACGAGACCCACCGCCGGCTCGCTGTGCTGTTCGAGCACTACGAGTCGATCGGCGTGCAGGAAGGCGGCCGTCGGCACCACTTCACGTTCCGCTACAACGCGGGCTAACCGGCTGCGGCCGGGGCGTTCGCAGGACGACCCCGGCCGGGATGAGTACCGCCGTGGTGTGTGGAGCGTCAGCGAGGGCGCGGTCCATCCGCCCCAGGTCCGTGTGCCGGACGATCGCCGCTCTTTATGCGGCGAGTCCCTCCGGCTGGTCGGGGATCGGGCCTGGGGCCGCTCCGGCGGGCATCTCCACCGGCCATCGCTCGCAGACCGAGGCGTACCGCCCCGCCGAGTAACCGAGTTGGGGAAGTCGAGTAGGCGGTCTCCAACATCATTCACGTTCGTCTGCGCGGCTCGCCTCTACGGACGGATCTGACGCCTACGTCCCGCCCGTGGCTCGCGCCGAGAGCAGCAACCGATCCGCCTGAGCCACTGTCGGGTCGCCGCGGCTCGTCTGCCAGGAGCTGCGGATCTGACCGAGTGTCCGGCGTAGGCGCGCGGATTTCACCGCTGTGAGGTCGTCGGCCAGTCCGAGAAGCGTGGCCGCGGCTGCTTCGGGTCGGTGCTGGCGGATCTGTACGGTGGCGAGGCGGGTTCCGATGAGCGCGCGGGTCCGGCGTTCGTCGGGTCTGCGCGCGGCGGTGGACGCGGAGAGGTGTTCCTCCGCGCCGGGCAGGTCGCCCATGTTCAGCAGCGTCAGTCCGACTTGGTGTTCGAAGCCTTCGCGGCGGTAGTTACCGGTCAGGTCGGACGCTGGTGGGCTGTCGGCGCGTTCGAGGTCTGTTTCGGTGCTGGCCAGCAGCCTGATCACCCGGCGTGGGTTGTGGCCGGTGGCGGCGAGGGCCTCGGCGCGCATGCCGTTCACCCACGCCCGGGTACGGGCGGGTGCGGTGTTGTGGAGGGCGTCGGCGGCGGCGTCCGCCAGCGCGAGGCCCTGGGCGGGGTGTCCCAGTTCCACTGCTTGTGAGGCCAGGGAACGTAGCGCGGTGGCCCGCATCAGGGGGGCGTCGGCTTCGGCGGCGAGCCGGACGACCTGGATGTAGTAGCGCTGCGCGAGACCGGGTTGAAGGTCGTCGGCGGCCATCCACCCGGCGAGGTAGGTGACCTCGGCGGCGGCGGTGAACAGGTCCGCGCGGATCGGGCCGGACGCGCCCTGGAGTAGGGGGGCGACGTCGTTGACGAGGTAGGCGGCGACCGCCGAGCGGGCGTGGCCGCCACCGAACAGATCGTCGATCTCACCGAAGTACGCGGCCATCGCGTGGACCCGGGTCACGTCGGCCGGACCGACGCGGATCGACGTGCCAGGCCGGGTGGCTGGTCGGGCCGCAGGTGGAAGTGGGGTAGCGGCGGCGGCCAGGGAGTAGAGGCCGGCCGTGACCGCCGCACGTCTGTTGAGCATGTCAGTCCGTCCCAGGCGGATGACCCAGGCGACGGGGTCACCGCGCCAGGGGTCCTCGGATTGCGCATCGCGGGTTGTGGAGCCCGACGACCAGCCTAGGTCAGCCGGGGTGAGTACGGGCCGGTCAAGAAGGCGAGCGAATGCTTCTACCGCAGCAGGAACGATCGCCGGCTGGGGGGCGGCGCCGTTGAGCCAACGTGCCAGTGACGCGGCGGTGCACCGCGTCTCGGTGCCGTTTTCGCCGCTGACGCGGCGGATCATAGCGGCGATAGCGGTGTAGGTGCGTCCCGTTTCCTCAATCAGACACGCTAACCGCATGTTCTGGATAGGTGTGGCGCGGGGTCGAGGCATCCGCTCTTCTCCTGTCGTTGGAGACGGGCGTTTCAAGGATGACGGACCGCGAGAAACAGCGCAATACGAGAGAAACCAAGAGAAACCCCAGGAGCTGTTCCTGCATGGCAGGAAGCGCTTCCCTGATAGGTGCACCGGGGCGGTACAGGCCGCTTCGGGTTCACCCACAGGAGAGTGCACATGACCACCAGCACCAGTACCCCGCCGGCCGCGCCGACGGCGGAGGCGGTCGCGGCGTTCCAGCGCCGGGTCGCCGCGTTCGCCGGGACCGGTGTCACCTCGACCGCCCTGGTCGCCTACCACCGGTAGAGCCCCGTGGCCGGGGTGCGGGGACACCGTCCGGTGAGACCCGCGCCCCGGCCTCGGTCGCCGCTGTTGTCGAAGGGAGCCCCGCATGTCATCCGCTGCTTCTGCCGGATCCGTCGAGCTGACGTTCCTCGGCCACCAGAGCTGGCACCTGCGCGCCGGTGACACGGTCGTGCTGGTCGATCCGATCCTCACCCCCGCGTTCGGCGCGGGCGCCGTCGAGTTTCCCGTCTGGCCGCCGCGGCGCGTCGATCACGGGGCGATGCCCGCCCCGGACGCGGTCCTCCTCACCCACGAGCACCTTGACCATCTGCACTTCGCGTCACTGGCTCTGCTGGACCGCACGACCCCGATCCACACCGGGCAGACGCTGCCCGCCGCCGTCGTCGAGGCGCTGACCACACTCGGGTTCACCGTCCACCGCCACAGCCACCACCAGCCCATCACCATCGGTGATCTTGAGGTGTGGTTGTACCCGGCGGGAGCGCGCACCCTGTTCTGGGAAAGCCGGGTCGTGCAGCCCGTCGTCCGCCGCGCCGGATCGGCGCGGGATGTGTTCATCGGTGTCGATGCCGACATCTCCGACCTGTATGTGGAACAGATCCGCGCCGGGCGAATGCCGGTGCCATGGCTGGCGGTCGTGTCGAACAACACCCAGTCCGTGCCGTACGGCGCGCTCGGCGCGGACGTCAACCTGCTGCCCGGTCTCGACGGGCCGCGTCATCGCACCACCGGTATCCAGGCGCTGCACACGCTGCTGATCGACTATCTGGAACCGCTGGACGGGGTCCGCGAGGTGGCGCTGTGCGGGAACGGGTTCACCGCCCCCCGCAGCCCCCACGGACCGTTCCTCTACGCCGACCACCGGGCCCTCGCCCAGGCCGCGAACCTGCTCCAGCATCTGTTCCGGGTCCACGGCCCGCGGCCCGGCGACCAGCTCACCGTCCCACCCGACGGGCCCCTCACCACCGGCTCGGCCGCCTGGGTCAGCATCGACGCCGCCGCCGAGCAGGCGGGTCTCGACAGGCTCGACGCCTTCCTCGCCGACCCGCGGCCGGTCGAACCGACCCCGGTCGGCCCTGCGATCCCCCCCGAGGACAGCGCCGCCGTACAGCGGCTCGTCGCCGCCGAACTCCCGCGGCTGGCCCGGCATCTGATCGCTACCCGCACCGGCGCGCTCGCCACCTCGCTGCACGACTACCTGTACGGCCCCCTCGACGGCCGCCGCCTGCTGCTGCGACTGCTCGCCCCACCCGGCCGTCTCGACCAGATCGCCTCCTACGCCTGGGACATCACCGGCCCGGCGTTCGCGCCCGTCCCGACAACCCTGCGGGACGAGGCCATGGCCACCTACCCGTTCGGGATCGAGATCTTCTACCAGGATCTCGTCGCCCTGCTCGCCGGCCGCCTGCAGGTCTGGGACATCGTCGGCGGCTCCTACCAGGGCTGGTACGTCGGCGAACGGCTCGACTCCCCGGTCTACGCCCTGTTCGCCGTCTACGGCGAACACCAGCGCCCCGACCTCGCCGCCCGCTGCTACACCGAAAGCCTCGCCCGGCTCACCGGCCTGGCGCCGGCCCCGAGCGCGCCGTGACCGCCGTCGCCGCCGGACCCCTCGCCGGCGCAGCCCACCCCCGCCCGCAGCGGTGGCTCGCCCGTCCCCTCACCACGGACCGCGACACCGTCACCGCACAAGCCCGCCAACTCCTCGCCACCCACCATCCCGACACGACCGGGCCGGTATGCTGCCTCACCACCCGGGACCGGTCCGCGACGTTCACCGTGGGCGATCCTCCCCACGTGATCGTCAAATGGCATGCGGACGAAGCCGCCTACCTCGGGGAACGCCTCGCCTACGACCTGCTGGCTGCCGAGCGGCTCCTCCCGTGCCTGCGAGGAAGCTGCGACGAGGCCCGCACCCTGCTCGTCGACTACCTGCCCGACACAGCCGACCTCACCGACCTCGACGTCTTCGACGACCTGATCAACCTGGTGGCACGCGTGCACACCGCATCCGCACGATGGGAACCGGCCGTGCGCGAGGCGATGGTGCAGTGGCGGGTGGACACCCTGCTGACCCAGGATCCGCCCTGGGTCGAGGACGCGCCCTCGTGGCGGCGGATGCTGCACCTCGTCGCCACCGCGCACGGACCCGCGCATGTCCCGGTGGGCAACCTCGACCTGGCAGCCGACCATGTCCGCCGCCAGTCCAGCGGACGGCTCGCGCTCGTCGACGTCGAGACCCTACGTCCAGACGTCACCGGCCTCCCGGACGTCGTGACACTCGCCTACCTGGCCACCCGCGCACACCACCCTCGGCCGGGACCGTGGGTACGCGCCCGTTACCTCCACCACTTGGCCCGCGTCGGAGTGACCTGGACCGACCGAAACCTGCTCGCAGCACTCGGCGGCTTCGCGGCGGCCACCGGACTGACCTCGCTGCACGGACTCGACCTCTGAACCGATCACAGGCCCGAGACGGCTGGGTAGCCTCTCCAGATCATCGCCCGCCCGCGGAGAGGCCCCACCCCATGTTCGGTCCCGTCACCACCGTCATGACGTTCGCCGACGACCCCGAGAAATCCGCGCGCTGGTGGGCCGACCAACTCGGCGCAGAGGTCCATCTCGACATCGACGGGGAATCGGTCTACGCCTGGCTCACCACCGCAGGCGTCGAGATCGGCTTCCACCAGGCCGACGACGACCGCAACCCCCGCGGCGGCTCCCCCGTCGTCTACTGGGCCGTCGCAGACCTCGACGCCGCCCGCGGGCGTCTCCTCGCTGCGGGCTGCGTCCACCATCGGGGCCCGCTCACCGTGTCCGAAGGGCGAAGGATCTGCCAGATCATCGACCCGTTCGGAACCGTCATCGGCCTCGAAGGACCCTAACCGGCAACGCGGATGGCCAGCCGCAGGGCGTGGACCGCGGTCCGGCCGGCGCAGCCTGGCCAGGTGGTCGAGTAGCCCTCACGCCTCGGCGACGCGGGCTGCCGGGTGTCCTCCGACGCGCTGATGGCCGGACAACGTGACGTTGCCCGGCCATCAGCACTGTGCGGCTATGCCTTGATGGTGGGTGCGGTTTTCTGTCGGGGGATGAGGCGGGCGACGTTCTCGGCTACTTCGCGGGCGAGTTCGGGAAGGATATGGGCGTAGGTGTCGGCGGTGATCGCGATGCTGGCGTGTCCGAGGAGTTCCTGGACGGTTTTGATATCGGCGCCGGCCGCGAGGGCGAGGGTGGCGGCGCCGTGGCGGAGGTCGTGCAGCCGGATCGGAGGCAGACCGGCGGCGGTGACGAGTTCCTTGAAGTGTGAGGTGACGTCGTCGGGGATGAGCGGCGCACCGTTCGGTTCGGTGAAGACCAGGCCGCTGTCGGTCCAGTTCCTGCCGTGGGAGAGCCGGTGGGCGTTCTGGCGGGAACGGCGGTGGCGGAGAACGGTGACGGTGTCGGCGTCGAGGGAGATCTGCCGGTCCCCGGCGTCGGATTTCGGGGCGCCCATCACGGTGTCCGCGCCGTGCTGGGTGATTTGCCAGCGGACGGTGAGACTGCCCTCGTCGACGTCGAGGTTGAGGTCGGTCCAGTGGACACCGCAGGCCTCTCCGCGGCGAAGACCACGGTGGGCGATGAGGTGATACAGCTCGTAGTAGCGGTCGTTCCGGGTTTCCGCGTGGTCGAGGAAAGCCCCGGTCTGGGCCGGGGTCCACACCATCACGGGTGAGGGGATCTCGCCGGTGGCGTGCCAGCGGGCGACGCGTTCCTTCGTCCACAGCAGTGCTTTGGGGCGTTTCCCGGAGGGTAGTTCCACCCAAGCCGCCGGGTTGAATGTGATCAGCCCGATGCGGATGGCGTGGTTGAGCGCGGCGCGGAGTGTGGCGCGGATCCGCTGTTTGTAGGCGTCGCTGGTGACTTTCTGGCCTTTGAACCTTGCGCGGAGTTCGGGGTCTTTCCCGGCGCGGATCCGGCGGATCGTTTCGTTACGGATGTCGATCCGGTCGAACATGTCATCGAGATGGCCGATGGTCAGCTGATCGAGACGGATATCTCCGACGAAGGGCACCAGGTGCATGCGGATCGTTATCTCGTAGCCTTCGCGGGTGGACCGCCGGATGGTGCGCCGTCCCGTCAGCCAGGTGTTCAACCAGTCCGCGACAGTGATCTGTGGGTTGAGGTCCGCGCGGCGCCGGTACCGCTCCTTCACGACCGCGGGGTCCGGCAACGGATCCCCGGCCTTGAGCGCGTCGAGGATGAGCGTACGGATCTGGTCGATACCGTGAGTGTCGGTGCCAGGAATGGCCAGGAGATCCTGGATGCGCCTGATCTCGGCGTTAGCCTGGTCGCGCGTGGCCAAGCCGGACCGGCGGGCCTCCTGGCGCCGACCGCCGGCGGTCGGAAGGTCAATGCGGTAGGCCCAGGTGCCGTGGCTAGAATGCCAGGCCCCGTTCTTCCTCCGCAGCTTCGGACACCTGTTCACCAGCTGCCGACCGGTCTGGGGGTCTCGGCAGCTACACCGTTTGTAAATAGTTCCGTTCGGGTTAGCCATGGGGCTCGTCACGGGCACTCCAGCAGAAGAATATGAAGGGTAGGGTGCCGGCCGTCCGGATAATCGGATACGCCGTCCGGCGCCGCATCCGATTCAGGCTCGCCGTTTCGGTTCCTGTCAAGCCGATCCACCATTTTCTTTACGGATTCCGAGAAGATGTTTCAGGGGTGCGGTCGGGACCTGATATCTGCCCTTGACACGAAGGACGGGGACGGGGAATTCGTCGCGGGCGGCGAGTTCGTAGGCTTTCGTCCGGCCTATTCCCAGGATTTCACCGGCGACGACGATGCCGACCGTCGCGCCGATTTGTTCTATGTCCTGTGCGGTCCACGTTTTCACTCGGCTCCTCGCGAGGATGCGTGGGTTCTCCTCTGGCCGCGGGCCTCGGGAGGCTCCGCGGCGGGCGCGGAAGGATCCCGAGGACGCCCGGTGATCGAGCGGGGGGTGCTGCGCCGTCCCAGGCGCCCCGAGTGGGCTCGCTCGCACCGATCGGGCGACGAGCGGGCGGCCCGGGGCGGCGCGGGACCCGACAGCGATCTGACGGTGATCTGACCGATGTTGCGTGTGCAACTTGTGTCAGATCACCGTCAGATCACGTGTGCGCAGGTCAGCGCCCTATCGTGTCTTACTGGGCGGATCTGAGCAGAAGAATGTCCTCGTGGGCGGTGACGTGGAGGGGGGTGCCGGTGGCGTGGGCGGTGCGAGCGTTGTGGAGCGCGAAGAAGGTCGTGCGGGGCACGAGGCGGTCCTCGCGGAGGCCGGCGAGGAGGGCCGCGGCGCGCCCCGCGCGGACTAGGCCGACCCCGCTGGCGCTGTGCAGGATGGCGCCGGGGAGGTCGATGAGCTCACCGTCCTGGCGGTAGGGGCGGACCGCGATCGCGACCAGTCCACCGGGGCGGAGAAGGGCCGCGGCGCCGGTGAGAATGTCGGTGAATCCAGTGAGGAGTTCGTCCAGGTCGGCGGCGGCGAGGTTTCCTCGCCGATTGCTGTAGGTGTAGTCGCGTTTACGGACCCCGTGTACCTGGTCGGCGTCGACCGCGCCGTGGGTCGCTTTCCCGTACGGCGGTGAGGTGAGAACCAGCGCGGCTTTTCCGCGGGCAGCCTCGGGGGCGAGGTGGGGCAGGCGACGGGAGTCACCGGTGATGAGCTGGATGGTTCCGCTGGCGCCGTGGGTGCGGGCGAGGGTGGCGTTGGTACGGCCTATCGCGGCCCAGCGGGGTTCGTATTCGATCCCGAGGCCGTGCCGGCCCAGATGGGCCGCCTCCACCAGGGTGGTGCCGATACCGCACATGGGGTCAACGACGAGATCCCCGGACTCGGTGAACGTGGTGATGATGTGGCGGGCGAGAGCGGGCAGCATGCGGGCGGGGTGCGCCATGGATTCGGGGGTGTAGCGGTGCAGCCGCTGGAATCGGGGGTGGGTCTGCGACACCGCCCAGACGGTGAGCGGAACAGGTGTGTGCCGGTCAGCCACGCGCACCACCGCCGGGCCGGGCGAAGACGGCCAGGTCGGTGTGGACGGGTTCCACCAGCCCGATTCTGATGGGGTTCTCGGCGGGCGGGTGGATCTCGTCGCCCTGGATGGGGCTGGTGAGGATGATGATGTGCTGGAGGTAACGCAGCCCAGCGGCACGGGCGGCGGTGATGGTGTCCGCGAGCGGGTCGTGTTCCCCACCGATCGGGGTGTGCACGGTGAGGAGATACCCCCCTGGTCGGAGTATTCCCACGAGCCCGCTCAGGTCGGAGAGAAGCGTATCCGGGGTGGTGACCGGCGGATGGTCGATGATGAGGCCGGCGTTGCGTTCCCGGCAGTGCGGAAGAATCGGGGTGGCGGCGCTCCGCTGGGTGCGGTGGAGCGCGTGGTATCGGCGCTGGAGGTAGTCAGCGGCACCGATGAGGATTCCGCTGTCGTCGATCCCGATAACAAGATCGCTGGTGTGGCTGAAGGTGGCGATGGCGCGGGCCGCGGCATCGGCGGGGAGAGCCCCGGGGATTTCCGGGGTGGTGGTGGGCCAGACGGTGAGTGGGATGATCCGCGGCTGATCGGTTCGGGTGGGACGGGGCTGAGGCACTCGGTTCCTCCGCAACAGGATGCCGCCAGTTCACCGCTTGCGAAAAGGGCGGCTGGTGGCCGTGGGCTGTTCGGGTCCGAGTGAAGACCAGGGCGTCTGACGGTGATCTGACACAGATCTGACACCTGATCATCTGCATGATTCATGGTGATGTGTCAGATCACCGTCAGGTCGCGTCCGGACACCTCTTCACGCCGTCTACCCGGGCGTGGACGAGTGTCAGATCACCGTCAGATGGGGTGTGGCGTCCTTGGGGCCGGCGAAACACAGGCCCTTACGGACGGGAGTCCAACCATCGTGTTGTACGAGTCTGAGAACACCGCGGAATCCTCGTTGGACCTGGTCGAGAGGTCGTTCCTGACCCTGACGGAGTCCCCGGGCGGCCTGGGGGTGAACGGTGCCGATTTCCCGGGGCTGGCGGACCGGTGGTTCGGTCTGCGGGAGTTGCGGGTGGAGGTGGACCGGCCGCAGACAGCTGTGGTGACCCGGCAGGCGGTGTGGGCGTTTCTCCTGCGTTCGCGGGAGGTGGACGCGTGGAAGGTCGCGGCGGTGGGGATGGCGATGCCGGCGCTGCGGCATATCGCCGCCACGCTGGCCCCGGCGTACCGCGGGGATATCGCGGATCTCGACGCCGAGGTGTTGACCGGTTTCGTTGAGGTGTTCGCCGGGCTGCCGGCCGGGGCGCGGGGAATTGCGGCCCGGGTGGTGTTCGGGGGGTACCGGGCGGGGCTGGCGGAGGTGGACTCCTACGGCAGGCCTGGGACGGATCTGCCGGTGTTGGGCGCGGTGCCGCCGTGGCCGTGGCTGGACGCGCGGTGGTTGCTGGCGCAGGCGACCGAGCGGGAGGTGATCAGCCCGGAGGACGCGCGGCTGCTGGTGGCGACCCGGCTGCGGGGGGTGGCGCTGGCGGAGTTGTCGTCGCGGCAGTGGCCGGGTGAGGAGCTCGCGGTGCGCCGCCGCCGCGCGGAGCGGTGCCTGGCCGCGGCGATCGCGGTCAGCGACCTGGGCCCTGGCACGGGTGGCCGATGACGGGCCGAGGCCAGGCCCTGCGGCGCCGGGCAGACACGGCCGCGCGGGCCGCGGTGGCCCCGCTGCGGCGTGTGCTCGGGCGGGTCTCCTGCGCGGTGTGGGTGGGGGTGGCTGCGGGGCTGGCCGCAGCCGGGTGGCTGCTCGCGCAGCCCGGCGGTGCGCCGAGCGGGGTGGTGGCGCTGGTGCCGGGGTCGGTCGAGGGCGTGCTGCGGCTGGTGGGTGCGGCGTTGGCCAGCGCGCTGGTGATCCTGCTGGTGCAGGCCGGTGGCGTGGCGGCGCGCCCGTCACCGCGGCGTGCGGACCTGCTGCGGCTCGCGGTCGGCGCGGCGGCCGTGCTGGCCCTGCTGGTCGTGCTGTCCGATGCGGCCGGGGCCGCGGCGGTCGTGACGGGACAGGAGGCGCCGCCGGCCCCGGCGCCGGTCTCGACCGCTCCGGATCTGAAGGCGGTGTTGGACAACGCGAGGAACTGGCTGATGGGCATCCTCGCCACGATCGCGACGTTCTTTTT
>NZ_KB893723.1 GCF_000374165.1 Parafrankia elaeagni | reverse complement strand
CTGGTGCGCGTCGGCGGTTCCCGTCGGGCGGAGCTGCGGGCCCGGTCGGGGCGCGCGGCGCCGCTGGCCGGGCGGTGGCGTCGGCCCTGCTTCCGGCGGGGCGTCTGGCGGCCCCGCCGGCGGCCATGGGATACCGGGAACGAAGAAGATCGTTCTATCTGGATCTTGTCATGTTGGCCAAGGAGATGACAGCCCGCGCGGGAAAATGACCATCAACGATGGGAACCTACGATGGCCCTACAGTTCGAACTCGCCGTCGCGGACGCCGGCGAGGAAGGCAGCCCACTCACCCGGGGTGAAGAGGAGGACGGGCCCGTCCGGGTCCTTCGAATCACGGACGGCGACTCCGTCGGGGACGCGGCTGATCTCCACACAGTTGGTCTGGGTGGCGCTGTGGCTCGACTTGCGCCAGACCGCGTTCGTCAGGTCCACCAGGGTCACCTCCGTTCGTAGGCATCGGCCGCGGCCTCCAGGAACTCCGCGGAGCCGGTGGGGTCGAGTGCCTGTCCCGCCAGCGTATCGGCGGCGTCGAGGAAGGGTCGGACGTCCTCGGGCTCGTCCACGAAGAGGCTCGACCTCAGGTGTTCGAGGTGGACGATGCTGGATGACTTCTCGAAGTCGAGAGCGACATACGAGCCGTGCACACCCAGGTGCGCCCCGACGCCGAACGGGATCACCTGCACGGTGACGGCGGGGCGCCGGCCCAGGGCGACGATGTGTCGGAGCTGGCCGGCCATGACGTCGGGGCCGCCCACGGGTCTGCGGACCACTCCCTCGTCGAGGAGCACGTGCAGGTCCGGCGGATCGGGTCGGCTGAGCACGGTCTGGCGGCCGAGGCGGGTGACCACACGCGGTTCGACCTCGTGGGCGGCGACCCCACCGTCGACCATGACCGCCCGGGCGTAGTCGGCTGTCTGCAGCAGGCCAGGAACGAGCAGCATCGCCACGTCCACGATGCGGCTCGCCTGCGACTCGAAGCCGATCAGCGCGGAGAGCTGGTTCGGCAGACCTGGTAGGCCGGTCTCCCACCAGCCAGGGCGGTCGATGTCACGAGCGAGCGCCAGTAGCCTGTCACGCTCGACGCCGGTGACCTTGTAGACGACGAGCAGCGCGGCGACCTCCTCGACGCTGATGCCGCGCAGGCCGTTCTCCAGCCGGCTCAGGGTGCTCGGTGACCAGCCAAGCTGCGCCGCGACGGAGCGGCTGGTGAGGCTGTGGCCCGCCCGTAGATCCCGCAGCTCGGCGCCGAGTCCACGGGCACGCGCGGACGGAGGTCGCCGGGGCATCGCCTCTCCTCCTCGATCATGATCTCGTTCAGCTCGGACGCTACACGGACCGCGTCTGTCGACCTCTTTCCACCCTTGCCAGACGTTGCAGCAACGCTCATAGTTGCAGCAACGTTCGCATCGTGTACGACGGACCCCCTCGCGCGGGTCGCGGACGACACCGGAGAGGTCCGGCCAGAAGGGAACGGGTGAAGATCATGAAGGCACGTCCGTCATCCCGAGGGAGCTCCACCAGACCGAGCGACTTCACGCCCGGCGGCAGCGTTCAGCGAGTAGCTCGCACCGCCGCCGCCCCACGAGGTGTGGGTTCTCTCGGCGAGAGCCGCCCGCCGCGGTGGTTCGAGACCATCGCGGCCCCGAACCGCGGGAGGGCGGCCGCATGATGCCGACCGCCTTCGGCTACCTGCGTCTCGAGGACGGCGAGAGCGAGGAGGATGTCAATCGGCTTCATGATGTGCTGTCCGACCACGCCGAACGGGAAGGGCTGGCTCTCGCCGAGGTCTTCGTCGATCGGAACATGTGCTCGGATCAGGTCATCGGTCCGGGGCTGACAGTTCTCCTGGAGGCCGTGCGCCGCGATGGCCGGGCTGTGGTCCTGCTGTCGAAGTGGGAGCACCTCGCCGCGTCCGCCTCGGCGCGCCACGCCATCACGGCCGTCGTCGTCAATCTCGGAGGCAGGATCCAGGCCGTTGAACCCATCTCCGAGCCCACCCCATGACGGCGGAAAGCCGCCAGTTCCACTTCCCGGCCGCCGAAGCAGCGGCCTCGGCGGCCCGAGCAAGCACCCGTGACACGCTGACGAGCTGGCAGGTCGGGACCGACACGACCAGCGACGCGGTCCTGCTCGTCTCCGAGCTCATCACCAACGCGATTCGCGCGTCAGCGGGCAGGCAGCACCACCTCGACCCGTCGGCGGTGCCGGCTCGCGACAGGCCCATCGTCACCGTCTGCCTGTGCATCACCAGGACGGGTCCGCGGATTCTCCTCGAAGTCTGGGATCCCGACGACAACCCGCCGGTGCTTCAGGAGCAGAGCGACGCGGCGGAGGACGGCCGAGGGCTGTTCCTGGTCGACACGGTGAGTACCAGATGGTCCTGGCGTCGATCGCCGGCTGGCGGCAAGACCGTCTGGGCTGAACTGCGCATCGGGCCAGACGCGCCCGAAGCAGAGATCGATGCCCACTCCAACGGAGCATGAGCCCGCAGCGCCCACGCCTGCATCATCGAGGACTACCGCCGGCCCTTCCGGAACAGCATGGCCACGCCCAGGGTCTGGCGAGAGGGCACCGGCCGCGCTGACGGTGCTTCTTCTCGGCCCGAGGCACTTGCCTGCGATCGACGCGAACGGGGCTCCCGTCGACTGCCGTGGTGGCGGTCGATCACGTTCAGCAGCCCGTGATCGCTTCTACGTTGCCACGAGCCACGAGCCACTCGATCATCGGCCCTGCCACACAACACGGCCGGGCCGCATCTACTGGCGTCGGTCACATTTCGCCCGTGCCTGACGCAGTCGGAAGGCGCCCCAGTCCGGGCAGCGATCTTCTCCTGGATGCGCGTTTGCCGCGCCCAACCGTCCGGACTGGACTGCGGATTCGAGCGGCCACCCAGCACTGACCGCAAACTCGTGCCTCCTTTACCCGGGAATGCCACAGTGAGCATGCTCCGACGCACCGCGCGTCCCACCATGACAGATCCGCGCCGTAAGATCACTTCCCGTGGCCGCTCGCGACGGATGGACGGCCTCATTTTCCCAGTCCAGAGGGTTGGGTGAGCCGACAGTGGCCCGTGTCAGTCAACGTGCTGAGCAGCGGCGGCTTCGTGGTCGGATGCGCGAGTTCGGTATGGGCCATGACGAGATCGCCGGCGAGTTCGGGCGGCGGTTTCGCTTCCGGCCTCGGGCCGCGTTCCGGCACGCGTTCGGGTGGACCCTCCAGGAGGCTGCTGACGCGATCAACGCTCAGGCTGCGAGCCTCGGGCTCGACCCGGCGGGCCGGGCGAGCATGACAGGGCCGCGGTTGTCAGAGCTTGAGTCCTGGCCGGCCTCGGGCGGGCGCCGGCCGACCCCGCAGGTCCTCGCTCTGCTCGCACACGTGTATGGCACGGACATCCATCATCTTCTCGACCTTGACGACCGTGAGCACCTGGCGCCCGCGGATCTTCTTCTCATCGACAACTGCGTGCGTGAGGTCGGCGCTGCGCGTGGACGGCCGACGACCGCGGCGACGGTCGTCCCTCGTGGTCGTGACTCGCTTTCACGGCCGGGGACGGCGGGTGGAATGCCGCAGCCTGCGCTCCTGTCGGCCTTCGTGGACAATGAAGCCATATCCAGGCCTCCTGCCGTGCGTTCGCAGGCGCCGGTGCCTGTCGGGGTCGAGGGAGAGGGGTCGCCGACGAAGCGTCGCGAGGTTCTCGTCGCGGCGGGCACGTCCGCCGTTGCGGCCCTGCTCGCCCAGTCGGCGGTGGAGTCGGCGATGTTCGGGCAGCGTTGGGAGGAATCCGATCTCGGCTCGACGACGCTGGAACACCTTGATCTGGAGGTGCAGCGGTTCGGCCTGTCGTACCTGCGCACGCCACCTGAGCAGCTGTTTGTGCAGGTCCGCGAGTGCCAGCAGCGGGTCTCCTCGATGGTGGCGGGGCGGCAGACCCTGACCCAGCGGCGGCATCTGTGCGCCGTCGGTGGATGGCTGTCGGGCCTGATGGGCCATGTGGCGCTCGATCTCGGTGACAGCCCCGTGGCTCACGCACATTGCCTTACGGCGTGGCAGCTCGCCAGCGAGTCCGGCGACACGCGGCTGGGCGCGTGGGTCCGAGGAACACAGGCGATGATCGCCTTCTACACGGGTGACGCGGCGGACGCCTTGCGCTATGCCCTGGCCGGTCTGGACATCGCCCCGCGGAACTCCTTCGTCCAGACTCGACTCCTCGCGCAGCAGGGACGAGCCCATGCGCGTCTGGGCGACGCCGACGGTGTCAGTGCCGCGTTCGCGCGCGCGGAGGACTCCTTCGAGTCGGTGGCGGAGAAGGCGTCGCACAGCATCTTCTCCTTCGACTACCCCTNCCTGCCGTTCTACGCCGGCACCGCCTACACGGCGCTCGCCAGGCCCGAGAAGGCACAAACCTTCGCCCAGCAGGCGGTGACGTTGTGCGACGCGGCGGCGGCGAACTGGCCGGTCGCGCGGGCTTTGGCCCGCGTGGATCTCGCGCTCGCCGCGGTGCGACAGAAGGAACCGGACAGGGCGTGCGCCGTGACCGTCGAAGCGCTGGAGATCTGCGCGACCGAGCGCCCGTTGGATCTGATCGTTCGCCGCACCGGTGAGGTCGTGCGGGAGATGCGCTCCTACCAGGCGCTGCCGTCCGTCCGAGACCTTCAGGAGCGCCAGACGAACCTTGCCCGCACGGTCCGCGGCGCGCAGCGGACCCGTCCCGACACCGGCGCCGGTCCGGCGGCGCATGATCGACAGGCGGACACACTCTAGTGGATCTTCATCTGAGCGGTAAGGTCGCGCTCGTCACCGGGGGTTCCCGCGGCATCGGACGGGCGATCGCGTCCCGCCTGGCGGCCGAGGGCTGCCGGATCGGGATGTGCGGACGCGACTCCGAAGCCCTCACCCAGGCCACGGCGGATCTCCACCTGGCCGACTCCGACGTCTTCAGCCTGAAGGCCGACGTGACCAGACCTGGCGACGTCGAGCGTTTCGTCGATGCGGCTGCCGAATTTTTCGAGGGCGTCGACCTGCTGGTCGCGAATGTCGGTGGCACCGTCGGAGGAGATCTTCTCGACTCCACTCCCGAGGACTGGGCGCAGACGTTCGAGCTCAACGCCGGCCACGCCGTCCGGGCGGTCCGCACCGCCGTCCCGCACATGAAGAAGAGCGGAGGCGGGTCGGTCGTCATCGTCTCGTCGATCACGGGCTCGAAGCCATCACCGCGGGCGCAGTACGGGGCGGCCAAGGCCGCGGAGATCTACCTGGCGTCGGCCTTCGCCCGGGAACTGGCACCGTTCAACGTGCGGGTCAACGCGGTGAGCCCAGGGTCGATCCTCTTCCCTGGCGGCGGCTGGGAGAACTACGCCCGCCAGCACCCGGAGGACTTCGACACGTTCCTGGAGCGGGATCTCCCTGCCGGCCGGCTGGGGACCGCCGAGGAAGTCGCGGACGTGGTGACCTTCCTTCTGTCGGATCGAGCCAGCTGGGTGAACGGAGCCGACATCGCCGTCGACGGCGCCCAGGGCCGACCGAGCGCCCGCGGGTACTGACCGAGATCACCGTCACTAAGGGTGTATCGACGCGGCGATCGCCGCTTCGGCGGTTCTGGCGGCGCTGAGAATGGCGTCCAGAACCGGTTCCGGCGGTGGTCCTGCTCTCAGGCCGGAGGCGCCGAGTAGGTCGGCGAGCGCCTTGCCCTTCGCGGCGGGCAGCTCGACCGCGTGCGTGTGGTGAAATCGGAGAACGTCCCGTGCTGCGTACCCGTCCTCGGCTTCGATCACTTCGTTGACGACCTGGGCGAAGACACGAACGGCGGCGTCTCGGTCAGTGGCGGTGGCGAGAGCGGCCACGGTCATGCCGAGGTGGGCGCGGAAGACCGTGTAGCCGGGCACCGGTCGTTGTCCCCGGAAGTACCCGATCATGGTGGCGATGCTCCGTCCTGTGGGTGCACCCTCGGTGCACATCGCCTCCAGGCAGGAGGCGACCTGGAACTCCCACGGGTTGGTCGGCGTGCTCTCCGCCAGGGCTGCGCGGGCCGCTGCTGACGTGCCGTTGAGGCAGTGAGCGAGGATCTTCGCCTGCCGGCCTTCCAGGAGATGCAGTCCGATCCCTCGATGGGTGTCTGCGTGGTTGACCGCGTCGTCCCAGCGGCCGGCGAGTGCCAGGGCGCGGACTCCGTCCCCGACGAGATGCAGCCACACCCATTCACGCAGCTTGTGGCGCTCGTCGCAGGTGCCGGTGAGGTTGGCCAGGGGGAGGACCTGACCGTCGATGATCAGGTCGGTGTTCGACGAGACGGCCTGGAACATCGAGGTGAGCAGGTCGAGCGCCTGCTGGCCGTCGCTGGCGCGGATCTGGAGCCGCGCGAGGTTGACGACGGGTTCGAGCATGTACCTGGCCTGAAGGATGGTGAGGGGGCGCGGGGCGGCGCGGTAGATGTTGATGTGCTGCCAGCACAGGTCGCGGGCGAGGAGCGCCAAGCCGCAGTCGCTGGCGAGCAGCGCGGCCTTGTTCAGGGCATGCGCTCCTTCGGCCAGTCCGTCCGCGCCGTCCCGGGCGGCTGTTTGGGCGATCTCGGCGATTTCCGTGACTCGGGCAGGAAGAGCAGGGCAGGCCAGGCGAGGACGGCCGATCAGGGGGAAGAAGCAGGTCACGGCCAGCGCTGCGGGGTTCATGGTCAGTCCCGAGGCAGGAGGGCTGTGGCAGCCGCGCGGGCGAGAACGGCCTGGCTGGTGGCGGACAGGCCGAGCCGGTTCCAGTGGAAGATCAGCACGTGGGTGAGGATCGCCCGGAGGCCTCGGCCGAGCTGTGTCTGTGCGGCGGCATCGCCGAGTTGGCGGCCGGCGGTGTGGAAGGCGGCGAGCCAGGGAGCGGCGTGCGCCACCGACCCGCCGGGGGCGAACAGCTCACTGGTAGGCAGGTCGGGGATGGACAGGAGCAGCCGTACGTTCGCGGCGAGCTGGGCGATCTTCGGGTGATCGGCAGTCCCTGGCGCGGGGCGTAGCACGGCGGCACGAGCGAAGACGTCGCCGCGCTCGAACGTGTCGAGCCCGGCCGCCTGCATGAGGCCGCTGAGCAGAAGGATCGACAACTCGCGGCGGCCCAGGCCCGGAGCGTCGTGGCGCAGGTAGTCGAGAACGCCGCAACTGTCGGCGCAGAACAGTTCATGGACGGTGCGCATCCCGGCGGGACCACCGAAGGCGAAGGTTTCCGGTTCGTAGACCGTCGGCCACCAACGGACGAGGGCACCGGCAGCGGTCAGCTCGTCGAGCACATGGTCGACGGCCGCGGTGTCCGCGCGGTGCAGGCGGAGCCGCCAGCAGGGGTGCTTGCGCAGGAACCACCAGCCGCCGACCGCGCCGCCGGCCTGGAGCTGGTCCAGACGTGGCCCGAGCTGTGTGGCGGCAGTGGCTTCGGCGGTGGACCAGTCGGAGAACTCGACCCGTACCTGGTAGCAGTCCTGGTCGGCGCGCTGTTCGAGCGCGGCGAGCCCGGCGGCCTGGTAGACCTGCACGGCGTCGTCCAGGTCGGCAGGATCGAGCGCGCTGCTGGTGGCGGTGGCGTGCAGGTCGGCGCCAGCGAGCACCGTGAGGACGCCGGCGACAAGATCGTGCGGAGCTGTGGCGGTCAGGTGATGAGCAGGCATGTGTCCCATCCCGTGCGTGGCGGTCCGACGTGTCGGGTGGATTCCAGCGCCAGAACAATCCCCGCATCGCCGGTCAGCAGCCCGCTGTCCTCCTCCCGACGGGTGGGAGCAGTGGCGTGCTGCTCGAGCCTGGTGGTGATCGCGGGAAGTCTGCGGCCGATGGCGGAGCTTCGCGCGTCGCAGGCGGCTCGATACGCGGTTTGGTAGATACCGGCCAGCCCGTGGCACAGGCCGAGATCGCTGATCCGGTCGAGCTGGGTGTCGGTCAGGGCGGCGGCGAGGGTGTTCTCGGCGTCCTGTGCCCGGCGGTGATCGTGGATGGCGAGGGCGGCGAGCTGCTGGGCGCGGGCGATGCCGATCGTGCCGTAGCACCAGGAGACGCGGCCGGGACCGGTCTGGGTGGGTCGACCGGTGTGCAGATCCTCGCGGGTGATCCACTGGGGCCACCAGGAGCCATCCGCGCTGTCCTGGCGCCATCGGTCGAACCAGCCGGTCAGGGCAGCGATCGCTTCTTCCTGGCCGTCGACCAGGCAGCCGCGGGCGGTGGCGAGAGCGAGCAGGGCAAGCAGACCGGCCGCGCCGTGCGCCATGCCGAGGTTCGCGTGCCCGCCCAGGGTCGGCAGGGTGGGATCCGGGTCGTGTGCGACCCACCAGCCCGGCAGCTCGACGCCGTCCTCGTGGTGTGGCCGGGTCAGGCTGATCACGTACCGCAGGAGGGCGGCGAGAATCTCGCTGTCGGGATGGCTGCGCAGTAGGAGGGCGGCGACGCCGGTCAGGCCGTAGAAAAGATCGTATTCGGCGAACGTGGTGGGCTCGCCGCGTTCGGCTCTGCCGGCAGCGAGGGTCAGCCGTCGGCGGGCCAGGCGCAGTACATGGTCGTCCAGCGTGTCGCGGGCTCGCCGGTAGCGGGGCTCCCCGTCGGCGGCGGCCCGCAGAAGGAAGGCGAGGGCAGGCGCCCCGTAGTACAGGCCGGCGTGCTCGCCAGCCTCGACGGGCCCGGCGGCGGCCCGCCTGATGTGGGCGTGCGCGATGTCCCAGCTGCCCGAGCCGGTCCGGGCCCGCTCGATGTGCAGCAATGCTGTCCCGACCGGGCCCCGGGCCAGGGACTGTCGCGCCGCGTCGTCGGCGGTCAGCGTCGTCCCGCTGGTGGCCTCGTCGGGGGTCACCGCACACCGGCCAGTGCGAGGTGGCGTAGCGCGGCAGCGCGGGCGAGGCGGCCGGTCTCCTTTTCCAGGGTCGGGTCGACGCCGACCGCGCGCACATGGTGCTCGTGCAGGAGGGTCCGCAGCAGTGTCCGTGGATCACGCTGCCGCGCGAGGGCCTGGTAGTAGAGGGTCAGCGCGGCGGCTCGGGTGCTCCAGGCCCTGACGACTACCTCGCCGCCAACCAGTGCGCGAATGGCGTGGTGGTCGCCGTCAGGATCGGCCAGGTCGAGGGCCTGGTCTCGGAGCGTGCGGTCCAGGGCACCGTGCTCCTGCCCGAGGCATCCGACGAGCGCCTGGTATCCGGTCGGCCGGTCGGGGGCGAAGGACGCTGCCAGGTCCGCCATCGACGCTGCGGCCAGTGCCTGGGTGGACACCCCGGACGTCTGGGCCGCCGTGATCTGAGCGATGGCGCAGACGGTATCGGCGGCGAACACCGACTCGGCGATGGCCAGCGCGTCACCGCCGCCGTAGCGGGCGGGATGCTGCGGATAGGAGGCCAGGGTGAGCTGGCAGGGAAGGCCGCGGGTTTCCAGACCAGCCGCGAAGGCGGCCACCGTGGCGGCGGCCGGCCCGTAGTGGTCCGGGCTGTTCAGGCGTAGGAACACGGCGAGGTGTTGATCGCTCTCGGGATGAATCATGTCGCGGTGTCGTCGGACCCACCACAGACCGACGAGTCCTTCGAGGTTGTCGGCGAGTCTCGGCAGGTGGTCGGTGAGGAGGTCGTCGAACCGGGTGGGGTTGCCGACGAGCTGCGCGTGCAGAAGGGTCGAGTCACCCGGGCGAAGCACCGCCCCCGGCCCTGCGGTCGCCGGGAGTCGTCGTGCCGGCGGGCTGATCGCGGTCAGTGGGATCAGCAGCTCCGCCGGCCGTCCGATCCAGCCTTGGGCGTCAGGCGGACCGTCCTCCTGCACCTCGATGCGACCGGCCCGCTCCAGGTGGGTCAGCAGCAGCGCCTGGTCCAGGTGACGATCAAGATCGAGGGGTAAGCGCAGCTCGCCGTAGCAGAGAACGACCCGTGCCGGCACGCGCCACCGCTGCTGCCAGGCGCACAGCGCCTCCTGCATCCCGTCACCTGCCCGGCCACGGGGCAGGTCGGTGGAGGTGAGGATCCAGCGGGCGACGGCCAGCACCGTGCGGCCGTAACGGATGCGCGGCACGTAGGGCAGGACGCGGGCCGCGCCGAGGTCGAACCCGCCGAACACGGCGCTGCGGGCGTCGGCGACCTCAGCGAGGAACCGTGCCAGCGGTGGGCTCTGCACGCTGGTGTCCAGCGCGTGCGGAATCCGAGGGATCACCCGCCGGCCGGTGGAGCGCTGCACCAGGTACATCTGCGCGGCGTCGGCAGTGACCGCCAGATCATCCGGCCCGATCAGCCTCACCTCGGGGCAGGCGGGGTTGGGATGCTCCGACAGGGAGACGACGTCCGGCAGGAGAGGCGCGACGCGCACGACGTTCTCGTTGTGCGGGCGGCGTGGTGGGAAGGACAGCTGGGCCGCCAGCGGCTGATCGGGCGCCCCGGTCTCGACGTTCGCACTGTAGGTCGCGGCCAGCCGATCACGGTCTGCCGGATCGAGCAGGTAGGCGAACCGTCCGGCCATGCTGGTACAGGTCCGCGGAGCCGCAGTGACCCGCAGCCGGAAGTCCCCGCGACTGATCGCTTCGGTCGAGGCCGCCCACACCTCGACACCGAGCTCGACACGCTGCGGCGGCACGATGTCCCCGTGCTCCCCGACGGTCAACGCCTCAACGTCGGCGTCGGACAGTGCGATCTCCTCGGCCCCGTCCACAGCGGCCCGCTGGATCAACGCCAGGAACGCGGTGTCGCGCTCGGTGAGCGTCCGCCAGGCGGGCCTCGCCCGTGGCGCATCGAGATAGCCACCGGGATAGCCCAGCCCCGAATCGGCAATCAGATCCCGCACCGGCACGAGGGCACCAGGACCGTAGCGGGCACGGAACCGGGCGTGATAGTCCAGCCAGGCCGTCGAACCGAACGGCTGGCAGGAGACCCGCAGCAGCACGCTGGCCGCGAGCGCCGCCTCGGTCAGCACTTGCTCGGGCACAGCGATCCTCGCGTCAAGCCGCGTGTCGACCGCCAGCACCTGACCGACATACGACGCAAGCCCGGTCATCCGCGCGGCGGCTACCCTGCGTGTCTCCGCCGCCTGCTGCGGATCAGCGGTGCGGTTGTGAGAGGCCAGCATGGCGCGGAGGAAGTCGAGTTCCCGCAGCAGTTCGCTCACGTCAGCCAGGTCGTCAGGACCGGCTGCACGCAACGCGTCGGCCAGATGGGTCAGACCATCAACGGCGGTCATCGGTGGCCGCAGACTCGTGCCCAGCAGGCCGCCATCGACCAGACCGTGCACCAGCGCACGGACCTTGTCCGCGGAGGCGGAGGGGAACCTGGCTGCTGTCCTCGTGACGAGCGTGTCCAGCCGGATCGGGTCGCCGGCCTCCGTCAAGGCGAACCGCACCGGCCGCGTCAGCCGCACCGACGACTCCCGCAGCGGCCCCGGCCTCGGGGCACCCACCTCGGCCCGCTGGTGCACGATGATGCGGCCGTCACGCACGATCCGCGCGCTGTCGGCCACCACCGTCAGCCGTCCGCGCAGCCCCGGATGCCGTTCGAGCTGATCGACCAGCACCGTGACCCACTCGGCGTCCGCGCGTGCCACTACCCGATGCGCGCATCCCACCTCGGCGGTAGCCGGCCCGACGGTCGCGGTGCTGATTCCGGCGAACATCCCGAACGGCGTCGCGCGCCGCTGCCACCGCAGCAGATAGGACGCCACGGCGGTGAGGACCCGACGGACCTCCGTCCCTGAACGCCGCCCGGCGCCGCCGTCAAGGATCTGCTCGACACGGGCGCAAAGATCGGGGCTTGCCAGCCGCAGCGCCTCCCCCGCCTCCGGGCGAGCCCATGTTCTGGCCAACCATGCCTGCCCTTCCTGCTCGACCGCGGTGGAGTCGGACAGGTCGAGATCAGCCGGCAGGTCGAGACCGCCCGGGTCCGTCGAGGCGCGGACCAGGATGAAGCCGGTGTGCTGGTAGCGCGGGGGCACGGTCATGGCGGTCCCCTCTCCTCGCCGGTTCGGGATCCGCCGTCGGCGTCCGACCAGCGGACGCCGACGGCGGACGACTGGGTCAGACGGGGTCGTTGGAGGAGGTGCTGCACGCGCTGGTGCTGCAGCTGTTGCCGCAGCCGTCGCTCGTGTCGCACATCATGATCGCGATCCGGGTGGTGGACTCCACCACTCGCATGTCGAGTTCCAGCTCCGCATCGTCGAGGACGAAGTCCGCGGACTCCGTTCGGTCGGCCATCAGCACCGGCGACATCGAGATCACTCCTTGTTCTGGGTGGGAATTTCTCGGGTGGGGGTGGTGCGTCCTGGGCCGGCCGAGTCAGCCTGCGACCGGCCAGGAGATCGTGACCAGGCCGTGGGTCTTCGCCAGCACGGCCGTGCCCTCGCCGGCCGGGGGACGGTCGGTGCCCGTCGGCCAGTAGGCGAAGGTCGGGGCTGGTCCGCCCCGTGCCTGGCGGTCCCAGGCCTGGATCTGCTCGACGAGCGCGGTGGCGGTGGTCTCGCCGGACGGGCCGTACGCCCGTGCGCCGAACTCGACACCGGCGCCCTCCAGCGCCGGACGCACCGCCAGATAGGCGAACGAGTCGCCCTGCACGGTCCCGAAGGGGAACCAGCTCCTGCGCTCGGCAGCCAGGTCGGTTCCCTCGTCCGCCGCCAGCCGGCAGAAGCCGGGCAGGAAGCAGGCGAACCACAGGTGCAGATCGGCGAACGACACCCCGTGACGGATCGTGATCCCGGACCACACCTCGGCCCGCTGTGTTGCCAGGACACCGTCCAAAAGATCCAGATCCTGGGGCGGGTCGACGTCGAAACGCAGCCGGACGTGATGACCGTGCCCATCAGGCAGGAGAAAGACCCGCTCGTCCTGGGCACCGGCGCCCTGCATCGGGACGAACCCGCAGACCTCGGCCGAGGTACTCACCAGATGATCACCGTCGCGGCGAAACCCGATCGACCGGGTGATCCCGTTCATCCGCAGCGGTACGACGACCCTGCCGTCCTCGGCCAGCTGCGCGAGCCACGCCGGCGAGAGGTCCCAGGCGCCGGCCGTCACCAAGATCGCGTCTACTCGGCCACTGTGCTCGGCCACGCCGTCCTCGGCGTCCGCGAGGATGACGGTGACCCTGTCCGCGTACCCGGTCGCGTCCAGAAGCGCACGGGCACGATCGGTCACCTCGGGATCGATGTCCACACTGACGACCCGTCCGGAGGGGCCGACGACCTCGGCGAGGAGCGCGGCATTGTAGCCACTCGACCCGATCTCGATCACGCTCATGCCGGGGCCGAGCCCGGCCTGTTCGATCATCCGAGCCTGGATGAACGGAGCGCTGATCGACGAGATGATCACATCGTCTGCAGCCCGCTTGATCGCCACCGAGTCGTCGGCGTTGTAGGCAACCTCCAGCGAGGTGCCCTCGGGAACGAACAGGTGCCGCGGCACCGTACGAAACGCCCGTTCCACGGCCAGGGAGGTGATCATGCTGGTCACGCAGAGCTTGTCCACCAGCGCATTGCGGATCCCCGATGCGCGGTCTGGATCGCTGGACGTGTCAACCATCTGAGTCATGCGGCTACCTTCTGCCAGCTGCGCGGCACTCGAACCGAAACAGAATGTATCTATCTTTTTACTTTTAGTGATAGTTGATCGTCACTCAAGATCTGCAGCGAGCGGGGCGTGTGATGCCACAGCCATCCATCCGCTCCGGACCCACTGGAACGATGCCCCACGCCGAGGCGCGATTCATTCCCTGCCCGGGGAAGGTTTGGTCTCGACCTCGCCTGGGCTCCTGAGCTGCAGAAACGCCGATCGACGCTCTCTCCGATTCGGATTTCGGCCATGGATGCGGGCCGGAAAGTTCGCCAGCCGGTCCCTCCGCACGCGGACGAGACAGATCCTGTGTCCGCCTCGCCTGGGAAACTCGCTCCGTACGGCTTCGTCGCGAACTCACCGGACTACGCCGGGCGGCCCGACCCTGGGCGGGCACGATCATCGGCCGCGACGTCGACGAGATCCTCGATCCCCTGAAGGAGACCTGACGTGGCAGACGTCCCCCTGCCCCTGAGCGACCACGAGATCGAGACCCGACTACGCGACCTGCCCGGCTGGTCACACACCGGCCAGGAGATCACCAGAACCTTCGGGATCCGCTACCACGGCGGAGTCGCGCTGATCGTGCACGTCGCCGACATCGAACGACTCATCGGCCACCACGCCGACATCGACCTGCGCTGGGACACCATCCGCTTCGCCATCACCACCCACGACGCCGGCCACCAGATCACCGAAGCCGACTTCGACCTCGCCCACCGCATCGACGCCATCGCCCACGCCCACAGCGCCAAACCGCTTTAAGACGCACTACCGGACCTCATTGCATCGTCGGTACCGGCAAAGGTTGCCCATTCCCACGGGGCAACGATGTGATCGACGGCGGCCGCCCGGTTTCCGATCTTCCACAGGGCCTGGAGCGGGTTCAGGTGTCGGAGCAGGGTGGTTTCGGTGCTGGTGAGGCCGAGGTCGGCCAAGAGTCTGCGAATCTGCTCGGGGTTCTGGTGCAGGAAGACCCTGGCCGAGGTGGTGGTCAGCAGACCTTCGGCGATCTTGCCGGCGGCGGCGCCGTCGTCGACCTGGGAGCGCAGGTCCGCCAGGGCATGGGTGATGAGGATGTTGGCGGTGCCCCATTGCCGGCCCAGGCGCCACTGGTCCTGCAGGAAGCGGGTGATCGCGAGGTCCTCCAGGGCGATCCATCCCTCGTCGACGATGACGAGTTTGCGGCGGTCGGTCTGCTGGTACATGACGCCCTGTAGCCAGCCGGCGGCCGCGGCGAGGACGAGCTTGAGGGTGCGCCGGCGGGTGAGCAGCGCTGAGAGGTCGAGCACGAGCCCGGGGGTTTCTGTCCAGCGGAGATCGATGCTGGTCGCCGTGTCGCAGATGCCGCGCAGGTCGTGCTCGACGAGCATCGCGCAGGCGTCCAGCAGCGGGCGGCGGCGTTCGGTGAGATCGGTGGCGTTCGTGTCCAGCGCGACGGCGAGTGCGGCGGGTGGGTCGGCGAGGAGATGCTGCAGGTCGGTGAGGGTCGGGCTCGCGGCCGAGGTGGCGGCGGTGAGATGGCGCAGTGCTTCGTGGAGAAGGCGTTGCTCGCCGGCGGCGAGTTGTGCCTTCCCGAGAGCGATCGCGAACAGGGTGGTCGCGACGGTCATCCGCTGCGCGAGCAGGTCGCTGTCGGCGAGGGTGTGCTGGGCTGGCCCGCGGTCGAACGGATTGACGATCAGGTTGCCGCCGGGGCGCAGCTGCAGGGAGGACCAACCCAGCGCATGGGCAAGGGCCGTCCATTCGCCTTTCGGGTCAATGACGGCGACGAACCGGGTCGGGGCGAGTGCCGCGGAGCGGTAGACGTAGGTCTTGGCGATGGCGGACTTGCCGTAGGCCCCGGCGCCGCAGATGACCATGTTGGGGCCATGGAGCAGGCCGGCGGCGTAGGCGTCGTGCAGGTCGAAGAAGAAACCGCCGCCTGCCAGGCGGTTCGTGCCCAGGAAGGCACCTGTCACTCCGGTTCCGGCCTCCACGGTGAACGGGTACGCCGAGCACAGGTGGGCGGTGGTGGCCAGGTCACGGGGCAGCGTGAGTCGGCGGTCCCGTAGGTGGGCCGGCAGCACCGAGGCGTCGTCCGCTGTCTCAGACCGCAGCATGTCCTTGCCGCCGCGTGGCCAGAAGGCCCGGCCGTTCATGGCAGCTCCGCGAGCGGCTGGGGAGGCGTTCCGGGGTCCCCCCAGCCGACGATGGGCAGCATGAACGTCGGCTGGGAGCCGGGAAGGTTCTGCGCCTGGGTGAACAGCAGCTCGGTCACGAGCGGTTCGTGCGCGTTGACGCAGATCACCCACTGCGCCGGATCCGTCCGACGGCCTCCGCTGGTGCGGCCCCAGACCTGCCATCCCATATAGACGGGGTTGGTGACGATCCGGCGAACGGCGTCGGGGGTCCACGGCCGTGGCCCGTCGGGTCCGTATCCCGGCGGTGTCACGGCGGCGATGATGAGCCGGCGGGCAATGGCCGCGTAGCTGCGATGCCGGCTTCCACGCAGGTGGAAGATCAGATGGACGGTGTGTGCTGTGGCCGGGTCCCGATGGAGCCGGCGGCGCATGCGCACCTGTCCGGTGGCGTCGACGACCGGGACGGGCAGCGCGTGGTAGCCGTACGGGGCGGGGCCGAGGTGGTAGCCGGAGCGGATCAGGTCGGCCTGTGCCTGGCGGCCGGCTCGGCCCAGCTCGGCACGATGCTCGGCGAGGACCACTTCGCGGCGGGCTGCGCGCCAGGAGACGATCGGATGCATCCACCGCCGCCTGCCTGGGGTGCTTTTGCTGCGGGTTGTCGTCTCCTGCTTTCCTGGGATGTCGTGCGGGGGCATGGGATGTCTCCTGTCTGTGGACGGCCAGAGCTCTGCCTCTGGTCCGCCGCGGGGTCGACGGATTGCCGGATGGCAAGAACGTGGCAAGGGGTGCTGGGCGGTCAGGGGGAGTAGGGGACTAGCGGAGAAGTCCGCGGGCTGGCACCCGGCCGGTCGGCAGCGTGGCGGCCCAGGCCAGGTCGTGGCGGCCGTGCAGCGGACGGATCTCGCTGACACCCGCGAACGCCGCGGCCTCGGCAAGCTGGGTGCTGGCGTCGTCGAGGTCATCCAGGGTTGGCGCGGCGACGTCGACGAGCGCGAGGTAGCCGTACTCGACGTGGCCGGAGTGCAGTTCGGCTTCCCGTTCGTCGACCTGCGCCTGCGCGCCGGCCAGATGGGTCGGGACCCGGAAGCCGTGCCGTTCCCGCACGGCCATCCGGCTCTCGAGTTCGACCGCGTCGGCGTTGATACGCCGCCGGGATGAGCGCGCGGGCACAGGCTCCAACACAAACGCGACCGTGCGAACGCAGGAGGCGTCGAACAGCAGCGGGTCCAGCCAGCCCGGGCGTAGACCGGCCGTCGGCCACTGCGCCACCCAGAAGGTCCGATGCCAGACGTCATCGATGCGCACGGCGTTCCAGCGGGCATGCATCGACAGCGGCCCCGCGTGTATGCCCGCGAGGACGCTGATCGCGCCCGACTGCTGCGCGAGGGTGTGGCGCACATGGGTGAGGGTGGCCGCCACGGACGGGTCGGCGCGTAGGCGCAGGGCCTCGGCGATGTCGACCGGTGAGTCCGGGTCACCCACGACGAGCCCGGCGGCGCGGCATCGCTCGGCGAAGGTGAGCGCGGCCTGCACTGCCGCGTCGAGCGGAGCGGCGCGGCGGTGCAGGCGCCGAGTGTCGAGCGACAGCCACAGTCGTAGGTCGTGGCGGATCAGTGCCGGTGCCGCGTTCTCCAGGAGCCGCTGGTAGTCCTCCGCTGCCTGGCCTGGCCCGTGATCCGCTGTCGCTGTGCCGGGTTGCCGGTCGTGCAGCCAAAGGAGGTGGTCGGACGGAGGGGTGGGGCCCGACCACAGCGACCACCCCAGCCGCGCCACGCCGCTGTCACGGGCGGTGTGAGCGAGGACCTGCGCCCAGGCGGCCAACCGATCATGCTGGTCGGCGGGTTCGAGGAGGCCGAATTCACTGCCCCGCGCGGACAGCACCGCGGTCAGTGTGCCGGCACGTCGGTCATGGATCAGGCCGATCGGGGTGAGGCTGTGTGCCGCGCCTGTTGCGGCCGTGCGTGGGACGGTGAGGATCTCCAGGCCACGCAATGGGGGCGGGAGCAGTCGCCGGGCTTGGTCCCCGGGCCGCACCGCCACTGCTGGCGCGCCGGAGAGCAACGGAAGCGGCGCGACCCAGTGGTGCCGCGCGCCGGTGCGACGGGCCAGGTGTCGCACGGCCAACGGAGCCGCCTCGTAGAGAGGGCCGGCGCCCGGCACGGGCACGAAAGCGACCACCCCACAGCCGGCGGCCACGGCCACCCCGACAACCAGGCTTCCGGTCAGCAGCGGCAGCACGATCAGTGCGGTGAAGCCTCCCGCGACCAGGATCAGCGGGGCCGGGCCAAGGCCGAAGTGGGCCATGCCGGAACGTCGCCGGGCGAGCCGGTACACCGGAGAGCTGGTCACGACTGCCCCCGCGGCCGCGCGGGCCCTCGCCGACCGCCGGGTGGTGACGGCGGCTCACCTCCTGACCGCCTGCGCCTACCGGGCGGTGGATCGCCCAGCGAGCGTTCCCGCAACCCGGGCCCCGTCTGCTGGTTCGACGAAGCGGATGTGCCCGACTGACCGGTACCTCGCCGTTCGCCACCCACGCCGTCGCTGTCGCGCGTCATCCTGCGGGAGGATCCGTTCGCGGAGGTGCCGGCGTCCGCCAGCGTCCGCGGCGGACCCAACCCACCGCCTCCCGCCCCAGTGGACGGCTTCCCCGCCATCCCGCCTTGTCCAGCACCAGCTCCGCCACGAAGGCGACCGAGGAGCGCGGACCCGAAGTACGCCTGCTGCATGATCTGCATCCCGGCGCGGAACGGAGCGCGTGCCACCCCCTGCGCGACCATCGCCTGCTCCATCGCTGGCATGAGACGCCAGATGATCCATGGCATGAACGCGGCGATCAGGACGATGGCCAGCCCAGCGACCGTCCTTCCCCAGGCGTCCCCTTCCGTCGGCGGGTGTTCCAGGCCAGGACGCGCGAAATCCAGCCCGACCCGGAGCGCGATGAACGCTGCCGGTTTGATCAGGATGATGGCCACGACCAGCTCGACGGCTTTCCGTGCCGCGACCTTTGCCGCCGGCATCGTGACCGCCATGAAGGACAGCGGTGCCAGTGCGACCACAATGTAGATCAATCCGTTGCGCGCCACGAATTCAAGGTAAATAAGTACGACACCGAGGTACACGAAGAGCCGCGGGATCATCTTTCCGAGATCCCCCCTGGAGCCCTCCGTGAAGGGCACCAGCAGATTGGCGATCAGATCTGCCCCTTGCACATCGACGCGGAGGACCCAGTCGGCCATGACGTCGGCAACTGTTACCAGCTGATCGACGATCCATGGAAATCCCAGGATGGCGAGCACCGCGACAGGTATGTTCGCCATGAGTCGCAGCAGGGCCTGGGTCGGCTCACCGGACCACAGCCCCTGCACCACGCCGATCATTACGCAGCCGACAAGCAGAAGCGTGGCCATTGAAGCAACACTCCGGTACGCCCCGTCAGGACCGATGAATTCTTCCGCGGTCACTCTCGGTCGTGCCGGCTCAGCGACGAACTCGCCGATCATGCCCGTGGCTCCGTCGACCAGGCTGTCCGATGCCCAGCTCACGACGGTCTCGGCCGCCTGTTTCATAACGCCCTGGAGACTTCCGCCCACCAGGCCGCCGATGATCCCGCCGACTCCCGGCAGTACGGCAGGCTGAGCCACCAGACCGTTCCCCGACGATGGCAGATCCTGCAGCGCGCCCGGAGGGCAGCGCTGCGCCGGCTGCCAGACGTCGGACGCCAAGCTGTCACGGTCGTTCGAGGAGATCTCGGTGACGGCGGGATCGAAGGTGTCGCAGTCGCGATCACCTGTTGGCTGCGCGGCCGGGGCCGTGGCCGTGGCCTGCATCGGCAGCGGGGAGGACCGCTCGACGAACGTCGACACGGCGAACCCGAACACGCTCGCCATCGCGAGCAGGCCGACCATCAGCCGCGCACGCTGGCGCGCTTTGGTACGGCCACCTGGTGTCGCGACTTGTTGCCCAGGATCCCGGCTTGCGGACCACCGGCCGGGGCAGAGCCGGATCCAATGTCCCGTTTGGTGGCTGGCGTTCGCTCGATGACGGCCTGGCCCGGTCACGCGTTCACCGTCGTCGGGTCGCCGATCAGCCAGCCGATGATCCGCGCGGTGAGTGTGACAATCAAGGCTCCGCCACCGCCGCCAAAGATCATCTTTGCGGCGGTGCCACCGGACTGCATCCCCCCGAAGAGCTTGCCGAGCCCGAGGATCCCGCCGCCGATCACTCCGGACAGCACGCAGCAGACGAGACTGCCCTGAGCCGTCACATTGAGGATCCGCTGAATCCGATCAACACCAGGAGCGTCACCCCAGGTCGGATTGACCTCGATGGTGTCGGCCATGCTGGTCCCCGCTCGGGCGACCAGGACGACGGCCTCCACCCACAGCACGACCAGCGCCCTGGAGAGTGGGCGTGCCCACCGTCTCCGACATCCACCTCCCCAGCGCGCGCGCCACCTCTCCCCCACAGGGACCTCCCAGAGTCGAGCTCCGATGCCGACGATCCCTGGAGTGCGCGACGCTCCGGGCGCGGAAGCTGGCTCGTGGGGATTTCCCGTCCAAGCGGAGGTACGGCTCGTCTGGAGTCTCGACCGATCGTTCCGGTCGCACACAGTTCTCTCGACGACAGAGCGTCGATCACTCAACTCAATTCATTGATTTATCCATCGGGCCCTACCGGAACGCATCGCCCTCGCAAATCTCAGCAACAGGTCCATGTACACTTGCCACCACGGTCAGCCAGGGAGACGTGATGAGCGAGTTCACCGAAACCCGTATCGCCGACATTCCTGATCCCGCGCCGGTTTCCAGCCGGACCTATGATCAGGAGACATTCGACCTCGTCGCCAAGCATCTGGCGAACATCCGCCTCGCTGTGACCTCCGTGGCACCAGGCCTGTGCACCGTGGACATCGAGGCGGCCATCGACCACCACGACCACACGCACCTGACTCTACGCGGGATACACGATACTTTCGGCTCTCTACTTCTCACCGGCAGCGGCCGCCTCCTCGAATCTGGCTCCGCCACCTTCCGCCGGATATCAAGGCTGATCGCCGAGGATCTCGCCGCTCTTCACGCCCTCACACCGGCCGTGAAATGGGCGCGCCCGGCCAGGGCCAACCCGCACTACCCGTCGTTGTGGATGGACCATCTGCCGTTCCCAACCCCGCTGACCGACGCCGAACGGAGAAGCCTCCGGCCGACGCCTCTGCCACCTGCTTTCGGGGGCCCGCCTGCCTACCCTTGGTCGGCACCAGCAGATGTGCGGCAGCCCATGCGCGGTTCCACCGCAGATCGTTCTCCTGCGGGCTGCCGGCCGGAAGAGGCAGGGTGATCCGCTTCCTCGCCAGTGGAGCGGGCATGTCCGCGGCTGGTCGCGAGCCTCGGACGGCGGGTCGGGCAGGTCAGCAGTCGTCCTGGTGCCAGGCACCGTTCTCGAACGCCCAGGGTTCCTCACGCTGGTTGATCGCGGCGTCCGGGTAAACGTAACTGACCCGGGCCAACGTCCCCGCGAAGGTATCCACGGTCAGAGTCGTGATCGGCTGAGGGCCGTACTGGGCTCGGGCCGCTGCCGTCAGCCCGTCCATCTCTGCCGCGCTGACACGGAACTGGCAGCGCTGCGACAGCAACCCGTAGGCGACCGAGCCCTGCCCGCCCAGATACGCCTGCGAGTAGGCGCGAACCGCCGCCTCCAAACCCACGCGGTCCGGTTGACCAGCTGCCACCGCTGCCGGCGTCGCCGCCGCGGTTGTACCGGCCGTCTCGGTCGTTCCTGGAACTCCGGATGGTGCGTTGGAGCTCCCCGTGGCCGACGACGATCCACAGCCGGTCACTGCGACAGCGAGCATCGCCATCGCCGCGCCCAGGTAGAGCCTCATGATCCCCCCGATCATCCGACGGTGACGATCATAACGGCGGCAAAGGCGGCAGCCCCCGGGGGTACCCCCGGGTCTCGCAGCCGTGTAGCTCACACTCCTGCGCGCTGGTGCAGCGGCGACATCGATCTCAGCACGCACCACATCCCGGCCGGATGATTTTCCTTCGCGCATAGAGGCGCGAAAGCTGGCCCTGCCCGCGGGCGATGAGGAAGGTGCCACGGAAGCCGCGAGCCGGCAAGCCTCGGCCTTCGGCCGACCCCAAGGGGCTGAAGGGCTGGCCAGCCCACGACTCCCGCGGCATTTCGACCATCAGCCCGCCCGGCAGGGACCAGCAGATTCCACGGCCATCTGCGCTGCCGCGGCGGGCGTTCTCATCCGCCCAGACAGAAGTAGGTGATCGAGCATGCCTCAAAAAATCTGCGCTTTCTGCTTCAGACCGTTGGACTCGCTCAGGATCCACAGCCAGGAGATCTGGGTCCATGCCCCGAGTCAGGCTGTCGACGACGATCACATTCCAGTCCCCGTCGACAGCGCCGGCAGGCAGACACGGCGGTGGTGCGACTTCTGCAACACGGATCCGGCCGTGGGCCTTCTGCCCGTGGCAGGCGTGATCTCGGTAATGCGCTGCTCCGTGTCCATGAATCAGTCGTGGGCGGTGTGCGCGGCCTGCCAGGACCTGATCTCCGCCGACGAATGGGACGGCCTCATCCACCGCGTCGCCGGAAAGTTCGCGCCCCCCGAGGCTGCACAGGGCGTGATGGGCCAGTCCCTACTCGGCGAGCTGAGCCGGATGATCCGCCAGATCCGCACCCAGGTCACGGGACCGATCGAACCGATCGACGGCTCGAAGGCCTGACCACCCACGACCGGCGCGGGAAGCATCTCCCGGCTTCCCGAAATTTCTCCCCGAAAAGTTCCCGACAGATCCCGGGAACACGGGCCGAGCCTCCCAAACGCACGGATCCACGCCATCTCGATCTGGATATCCGAATTCCAAGCGTGTCAGCGAACAGAACCAGAGAGGTCCCGCTATGAGCACCATTTCTTTCTCCAGCCCCGAGAACGGGCCGAGTGCTGCCTGGCTGCAGGGCGCCACGCCGTCCGCAACCACGATCGACCAGAGCAGGCGTCCCGAAGACTTCGCCCTCAACGTCCCGGATCACAGTTTCGATTTTCCCGTCGCGGCGCGGCAGGGCGACCTCGACGTCCGCATCCGCTCGGACGGAACGCGGGAGATCTCCTGCCCCACCTGCGAAACGGGCACCGGGATCGTCCATCAGGAGTGGGTGTACTCGTTCCGCGAGCTGGTCCGTCCGACGCTGCAGCAGGTGGACGACGACAGGGCCGGAACGTTGTGGTTCCTCACCATCTCCATGGAGGGGAGCCCCGACGGAGCCCTCGACATCAGCGGCGGGCCGGCCGCGCCGTTCCTGTGCCGGTCCTGCGGGAAGGGCTACGGCCTCCCCGAAGACATCCACGTCACGTTCCCCTGGTAGTTCCCCGGCTCTTTTTCCACCCGTCGACCGGTCACGACTTCCCGAAAGGACATTCGCCATGGACGACCTCAGAAACGTGGGTGCACGGCGTAACGCGACCCTGCCCGACCTCGTCGAAATCCTCCGCGACGCCCAGGCACGGATGGTGGACATCGTCACGCCCGCCGGAGCGATCCGGGCCCGTGACGGACAGCTGGTCGTGTCCGGTACCGAGCCGGAGCTCAGCGACTCCGGGGTGACCCTCGTCGAGGGCGTCTACACCCCGACCGCGGTGGCCGACGAAGGGCTGGCCACCAAGCTCGGCATTCCGCTGGCCTACCTGCGCCAGCTGCGCGAGCAGCACATCGACCTGTACGACCGCAACGTCAACGGCTGGCTGGACCACCCGGCCAACCGCGACCGGCGACTACTCCTGCGAGCCCTGCGCCACGACCACGGCGGCGGGATCATCCGCGCGGTACTCAGCGACAGGTACAAGCCGGTCGACAACCTCGATGTGCTCCTCGCGACGCTCGCCGGCATCCGCGGCTCCGGTGCGCAGACCACGATCGACGGTGCCGACCTGACCGACCGACACATGCACGTCCGCATCCGCAGCGACTCGGTCCGGGCGCTGGCCCCGAGCCTGCTGCGGGACTACCGCTCCCCGTTCACCGGACAGCGCGGCGCGGACAACCCGGTGGTGTGGGCCGGCTTCGTACTGACGAACTCCGAGGTCGGGGCCGGGGCATTCACCATCACCCCGCGCCTCGTGGTGCAGGTCTGCAACAACGGCCTGACGATCACCCAGGACGCGGTGCGGGAGGTCCACCTCGGCGGCCGGCTGGAGGAGGGCACCGTCTCCTGGTCCGCCGACACCCAGCGTAAAGCGCTGACGCTGGTCACCGCGAAGGTCCGCGACGCCGTCGCCGCCTTCCTCACCACCGACTACGTCGAACGTCAGATCACCGCCGTGCAGCAGCGCGCCGCCGTGCCCGTGGACGACCCGGCCGGAGCGGTCGAGGTCGTCAGCCGGCAGCTGCACTACACCGCCGAGCAGCAGACCCTCATCCTGCGGCACTTCGTCAAGGGCGCTGATCTCACCGCCGGTGGGCTGCTGCACGCCGTGACCAGTGCCGCGCAGGCCCTGCCGGACGCCGACGCCGCCCACGCGATGGAGGCCCAGGCCCTGCGCGTCCTGGACATCGCCGGCCGTGTCTGACCTGGCCACTTCGCCGTCCGGGCCCGTGATCCGCGGGTCCGGACGGCGAGCCGTCCTGCGCACGCCACCCCACCCTCAGGAGTGATCACGCCGTGTCCGTCCCACCGACCCTGCAGATCAGTCATCTGGACCCGGCCAGCCTGCTGCTGGACCGCAACATCCGCTCCGACGCCGACCTGGACGGAGACTTCCTCGCCTCCATCCGCGACCACGGGGTCCTCATCCCCATCGTCGCCGTGCGAGCCCCGGACGGGATCCGGGTCCGGTACGGCGCACGCCGGACCCGCGCTGCGCTGAACGTCGGGCGGGCCACCGTGCCCGTGCTCGTCGTCGGTGACGACGCCGACGGTGATGCCGCCGAGATCGACCGGGTTCTCACCCAGTGGGCGGAGAACCAGCACCGGGCCGCGCTGAGCCTCAAGGACCAGGTCCACGCCGTCGGACAGCTCGCCGTGTTCGGCCTGCCCCCCGCGAAGATCGCCCGACGTCTCCACACCCCGCGCCGACATGTCGACGCCGCGTTGGCTGTTGTCGGCTCCCCCGCCGCCCGGGACGCGCTCGTCGAGCACGGGATCAATCTGTTCCAGGCCGTGGTCATCGCCGAGTTCGCCGACGACCTCGACGCCGTCGCCGCCCTGATGACCGCCGCCAGCACCGGCGGCTTCGACCACACCGCCCAGCGGCTCCGGGATCGCCGCGCGGACCAGCAGGCCCGCAGCCGCGCCCTCGACGAACTGCGCCGCCGCGGTGTCCGGATCATCGACCGGCCCGCCTCCACCGACCCGGCCCACCGGCTGTCCCTGCTCGACCACGACGGTGTCGCACTCACCGCCGAGGCCCACCGCCGCTGCCCCGGGCACGCCGCCTACCTCATCCAGGATTACAACATCACCGGCAGTGGGCCGTTTCAGGTCGCCTACCTGCCTGAGTACGTGTGCACCGACCCCGCCGCCCACGGACACGCCGGCCGTTACGCCGCCCCTCCCACCGGTGCGGCGCATTCGGATGGCGTCCATCCGAACAGCTCAGCGGATCACGCCGACGGGACGGATCACGAGCGCCCGGCCGGCGACATCCAAGCCGCGCATGGTGGCAGCCCGCCCCCTGCGCCTGACGCCTCCGCCAGAGCCGGGGACGCAGGCGGCTCCGCTCAGGTCGACGGCGTCCATGACCGCGGTTCCGCTCCGGCCGGCGGTCACACGGAGCGGGTCGAGGAGCCCTCTGAGGAGGAAAAGGCCCGGCACCAGCAGATCCTCGACGACACCAGGGCCTGGCAGTCGGCCACCACCGTCCGCCGCGACTGGCTGCGGGCCTTCCTCGCCCGACGTACCCCGCCGAAGGGAACCAGCAGCTTCATCGCCGCACAGCTCGCCGCCGCCCCCACCGAGCTGACCTGGGCCCTCAGCCAGCACCACCCCACCGCCCGGCTCCTGCTCGGCGCCCCCGACGACCCGCTCACCCCGGCTCGCCTGGCCGAACTGGTCGCCCACGCCGGTGAGCATCGCGCCCAGACGCTGGCACTCGCCCTCATCCTCGGCGCCTTCGAAGAGAGCGCCGCCGGCGTCGACCGCTGGCAGCACCCCACCTCCCTCCTGCGGCTCTACCTCACCCAGCTCGCGCGGTGGGGCTACAGCCTCGCCGACATCGAACGCCGCACCGCCAACCCACCCGACCAGGCCGACCAGGCCGCGCCGGACAGCCCGGCCGACCGACCCGACCTTCGGTGAGGCCACGATGACTCACGTACAGACCCGATCCGTCGTACTCATCGGGACGCAGGGACACCCCATCACGGTCGAAGCCGACCTCCACGACGGCGATCCCCACCTCGACATCATCGGTCTGCCGCCCGATCAGCTCCGCGAGACCAGAGACCGGCTACGCGCCGCCGTGTTCAACTCCGGTCTCTCCTGGCCGCACCAGAGGCTCACTGTCGGCCTGTTCGCCGCCTGCATGCCGAAGGCCGCGCCCCTGCTCGATCTGCCCATCGCCGCGGCCATCCTCGCCGCCGCCGAGATGCTTCCCCCCGACGAAATCGCCGACCGGATGCTCATCGGCGAGCTCAGCCTCGACGGGCGTCTCCGCCCCGCCCGAGGAGTACTTCCCGCGGTCCTCGCCGCCGCCGACGCGGGGGTCGCACGTGTCGTCATTCCGGCCGCGAACGCGATCGAGGCCACCCTCGCTCCCGGCATGACCGTGGACGCAGTCCCAGACCTGGCCGCCCTGGTCCGGCTCCTGCGCGGCCAGGAGAAGCCGACGGTGATCCAGCCGGCTCCGCAGGGCAGTGCCAGCACCGCCGCCGACAACTCCATGGATCTCGCGGACGCGCCGATCGGGAGCCGAGGGCGACTGGCCGCGGAAGTCGCTGCCGCAGGCGGCCACCACCTGCTACTGACCGGCGGCACACGCAGCGGGGCACGGATCCTGGCCGAGGGCATCCCCAGACTGCTCCCATCCCTGACGGACAAGGAAGCGCTCGAGGTGACCGCGATCCACTCCGCCGCCGGCAGCCTCCCCGCCCGCCCGAACCTGATCACCCGGCCACCCAGCTGCGTGCCCCACCGCAGCACCACCACCGCGGCCCTGTTCGGCACCTGGACCTCACCCGCAGCGATCCGACCCGGGATCGCCAGCCAGGCCCACCGCGGCCTGCTGCTCCTCACCGACGCCCCCGAGTTCGCCCGCGACGTCCTGCAAGGGCTGGGGCAGCCGCTCAGCCTCGGTCACATCCAGATTCCCACCTGGGCAACCTCCCTGACCCTGCCCGCAGACTTCCAGCTCGTTCTCACCAGCAGGCCATGCCCCTGCCAGCACGCCGCCGGGGGCACCACCTGCGCGTGCACGCCCCAGATTCGGCGCCTCTACCTCAGCCGGATACCGACCGCGGTCCGGGAGCACTGCGACCTTCGGGTCGCGCTCCCCCGGGTCCAGCCCGGCGAACCGCATCCGGACCGAGGCGTGCAGGAGTCGACCGCGGCTGTCGCCGCCCGGGTCGCCCAGGCACGCCAGGCTATGACCAGCCGACTGCGGCGCACCCCGTGGCGGCGCAACGCGCAGCTCCCCCGCCCCATCCTTGACCGGTTCTGGCCGCTGCCCCACGCGGTTCTCCGGGCCGCGCAGCGCGCCCGGCCCGACACCGACGCCGCCGCCCGGGCCGAAGCCACCCGCATCTTGAGGATCGCCTGGACCCTCGCCGACCTCTCCGGATTCGACCGCCCCGGCATCGACCAGGTCGACCTCGCTCACGACCTGAACACCGCCCCCTCCGACACCTGACAATCCATGCCTCGGACGGGCGCAGAGCCGTCGAGATTCCGGCATCCAGTCAACACCGCCTGACACCTCCCGCTCGGCGGCGCGCCAGATCTCATCGCGTCATCTCTCATCGGACGGGCACCTTGACCGGTACAGCGGCCGACACCGCTGAATCCTGGATCCGCGTATTCCCTCCCGGCTCGGTCAGCATGCGCCAGGCGGAAAGGGCCGCGTCAACCGGGCTCTACTCCGACCGCTCAGAGATCTTCCACGGCCCGACAGTCTTTCGGTACCCGGCTGCGTCCCCGGGCCGTGGAACATCTTGACGGCCGGCCGCCCGGCTGACACGACCCATCGCCCGGCGCCACCGACCGAAAACGCCGGGAAGGGAAACCCAGACCAGGCCGCCGCCGACGGCCAACCCTCCCCGCCCAAGGAGGCCACCATGCGCGGAATGATCGACTGCACGATAGCTGGATACGTCAGCCAGCGCGTCATCATCGGAGATCTCAAGCGCCGATCCGGAATCTGGGCCGCCATCCCCCTCGGCCTGCGCCTTCCCGACCAGGTCACCTCCGAAGGTGTCCGGGAAGGAAAGATGCGCTACTTCACCGTCAAGGCCTACGACCACCTCGCCACCCAGGTCCGCGACGCCTCCCTGAACATCGCCGACTGGCTCATCATCCAAGTCGCCGACATCCAGACCAACCTGTGGAACGACCGGGAAACCGGCAGACCCCGCGCCGGCATCGACATCATCCCAGCCGCCATCGAATTCCGACCCGACCGCGACCGCGTCGCACAGTTCACCTCCGGACTCGCCTCCGCCAGATAGCAGCAGACGGAAGGCCCTGCCCGCAACACCACTCACGGGCAGGGCCTTCCGCATTCCAGCAAACGCTGGGCACACGCAAAAACCAGACTCAAAACCATTCTTCCCACCGAAGATCCAGAGGTTCCCATGAACAACACCCACGACAACAACCCCACCCCGCCCGCCGAACGGATTCTCGCGGTCTTCCCTTTCCACGGAAGGATCTTCATCCAGGAACGCTGGACCGCCCTCCCCCACAACCCCGGACGCATCCTAGTGCGCCCCCGCGGACGAGACCTCACTCGCGTCATCCGATCCCTACGCGCCTACCACGGTCCCGACACACCACGCTTCCAGCTCCTGACCTTCATCACTTTCAATGCCTGGCGAGCGATGGACGGGCTCCACGGCATCGGCAGCGCCCAGGACGAGGCAACCGTACGCAGCATCGCAGCCCGATTCAGGAAAACAGGGCTCTAAAAGAGCTGAACGCAGCGGCGGACACCGCCGAAAAACATCCCCCATCGAGCCAACATCTCCGAACTCGACCAGGCGCACCACGCCACGGGCACCCCCCCGGCCACCGAAGCAGCCCACATGACCATCTCAACCCCCTCCCCCGAGCCGACCCAGCCCCGCGCCATCACCGACAGGCTCGCCCGCGCCACCCTGTCCCGCGCGATCGGGCCCGACGACGCCCCACAGCAACGCCGACAAGCACCCGTTGATCAACAAGCACCTGCCGATCAACAGTCCGCTCCGGACATCCCGGGCAACGCCCCACGCCCCACCCGGACCACACCCACACGATGACGGCCCTGCCCCACCGCCATCACCCCCCGAGCCATACCCCCCACCAATCAAGATCCACGCCCCAACCCCGGCCGCGCAAGCCACCGCACCACGGCGCCATGGTCACCCGATCGGTACCGGCACATAGGGAGGTCCGCCTCCGGCGGACCTCCCAGGGCGCGAGCGGGACTCGTGCCGGTTCCGAACCTTGGCCAGAGCTTGACCACAGCACGACGCGGCAGGTGCGGCGTAGGCCTTGTCGGATCGTCAGAGTGCCCTTGATTCACAACAACTGTCCATGATCAAATTTGCTGTCCGGCACTTGCCAACACCGTTGACTATCTTGGAGCAAGGTTGCGTCGCGTGTCTCGGCGCCCCTGCCCGGACGAACTTTCCCTGCCCCGGCCACGAAATCCTTGGAAGTTCCGACCCAGGGGAAAGTAACAGGGAATATCGCAGGGATTCCGGATCCCAGCGTAGACATCATGAGGCCTCGACTTCCGGACCCTACCCGCACGCCACCCACTTCAGCCGCCTCCACCTCAGACAGCCGGCACTTCAGTAGATCATCAACAGTGGACACGAAGCGTGCCCATCAACAGCGCAAGTCACGGTCAGCACAACCCAACACATAGTAATGACCCGACAAAAGAAGGAATCCACACGCCCGACAAGGTCTACCAGCCCTCGCCAACGACCTGAATCAGACGCCGAGGATCATGGCAGGCACCCAGGTGCGGACATTGAATCGCCAAAGATTCAGACCGCTCCCCATGACAATCAAAGCGGAATCATTCGTCTTGTTTTTTCAGATGAGGCACCGCATCTCCCTCCCTCCGCAGCCCTGGCACTGCTGCATATACTGCTCACAGCGGATCCCCTTCGGACCGACCAGGCATCCGACACCGACGAGCAGACGCCGTCCACGGAAGGCTAGGAAGACGTTGGCGGAGGAGTAACGCAGCGCCGATCGAATAGCACCTTCCCCGCAGGCAGACGGCGGCCGACCGGCCCGACATCTACATCGAGTCGCCCCACCGCCAGAAGGCCACGAAGACATACCAGCGCTTGACAGAAAACCGCTACTGACCGCAAGGAAAGCGGTGACAGGATGAGGTTCGCGTTCACCGGTCGTGTCTCCACAGAAGATCAGCAGGATCCCGAGGCATCCCGCAACTGGCAGATCACCCGCGCCAAGGCGCTCATCGAGAGCCACGGCGAAATCGTCGTCGAGTACTTCGACATCGGGCAGTCACGCTCCCTACCGTGGAAGCGCCGCCCCCAGGCAAGCCAGCTCCTGGCGGCCCTGGCCGACCCCGACCGTGGCTTCGAGGCCGTCGTGATCGGTGAGCCCCACCGGGCTTTCTACGGCAACCAGTACGGCCTGACCATGCCCGTGTTCGAGCACTACGGCGTCGCCCTGTGGGTACCCGAGGTCGGCGGCCCCATCGATCCCACCTCCGAAGCCCACGACCTGATCATGTCCGTGTTCGGAGGCATGTCCAAAGGGGAACGCAACCGCATCAAGATCCGAGTACGGACCGCGATGCAGGCCCAGACCACCGTCGAAGGCCGTTATCTCGGCGGCCGGCCCCCCTATGGCTACCAGCTCGCCGACGCCGGTCCCCACCCCAACCCCAGCAAAGCCGCTGACGGGCGCCGCCTCCACCGCCTCGAACTCGATCCTGTCACCGCCCCCATCGTGGCCCGTGTCTACGAGGAGTACCTCGCCGGCAAGGGTCTCTTCGCGATTGCCGAGGGACTGACCGCCGACGGCATCCCCTGCCCGTCCGCGTACGACCGGGCCCGCAACCCCCACCGTGAAGGCATCGCCTGGTCGAAAGGTGCGATCCGCACCATCATCGCCAACCCCCGCTACACCGGACACGAGATCTGGGGGAAGCAGCGCAAAGAAGAAGTCCTGCTCGACGTCGACGACGTCGCCCTCGGCTACGAGACCAAGTTCCGCTGGAACGCCACCGACACCTGGGTCTGGTCCACCGACCAGGCCCACCCCGCGATCATCGACATCGACACCTTCGCCCAGGCCCAGACCCGCCGAACCGCCCGGCGGGTCACTCCACCCGATGAGCGCGGCCCTCGGCGTACCACCCGCCGCTACATGTTCCGCGGGATGCTCCGCTGCGGCCTGTGCACCCGCAAGATGCAGGGAAACTGGGTCAACGCGCAGGCGCACTACCGCTGCCGCTACCCCCAGGAGTACGCCCTCGCCAACCATGTCCATCACCCGAACAACGTCTACCTCCGGGAAGCAGCGATCATCCGTCCCCTCGACGACTGGCTGTTCACCCGCTTCGCCCCCCACCGCGTCGCCGAGACCATCGACGCCATGACCCAGGCCCAACCCGACCCGGACACCGACGACCCGCGCCGCACCGCCGCCCAGGCCGAGATCGCCGACTGCGACCGCAAGCTCTCCCGCTACCGCGCCGCACTCGAAGCCGACGGCGATGAGAAGACCATCAACGGCTGGATCTCCGAGGTCACCACCCGCCGCGCTGCCGCCGAAGCCGTCCTCGCCGCCCGTCCCCGCCGGAGGCCGCCGCAGCTGACCCGACAGGACATCGCGGACCTCGTCGAACGATTCGACGACCTACGCAGGGTGCTCCGGGACGCCGCCCCGGAGGACAAGGCAGCGGTCTACACCGCGTTGGGACTGAGTCTGACCTACCGGCCGTCGGAGCAGAGCCTGCTGGTCGAAGCCAGGCCCATGCCAAGGCATATAGGCGTAAGGGTTGTGTCCGAGGGGGGACTTGAACCCCCACGCCCGATAAAGGGCACTAGCACCTCAAGCTAGCGCGTCTGCCATTCCGCCACCCGGACAAGGTGTGGTTCTGGGCTGCTCGCCCGCACCGCAGATGACTCTACACGGTCGACGGGGTCTCTGACGCTACGCCTGGCCACCGGCCGATCAAGCGCGGGCCGTTCACACTCGGGACGCACCTGATCGACCGGAGCGCGGCGACATTCCCGGTCTCGCGGGGCCCGCAGCAGGCAGAACACAACCGAGAGCGCCAGGGCCGAGCGGCCAGTAGGGGACGGGCGGACCATGCCCCGGGTAGGCCCGCGCGGTGGATCGCGATGGCTGGCGGCAGGGAACACCGCCTCGGGGTCAGAGGGCCCCGAGGCGGTGCGGGAGAGGGTCGGGGTGCCGGTGGCTCCGCCGGCCAGCGGGCGCGGGAGCAGAGGGCTACTTGGAGATCCAGATCTCCTCCGGGAGGAGAGAGCCGGAGCCGTACTGCACCAGACCGTGGACGCCCTCGCCGGCGATGGCCCCGCTCGCGATCCGGGCTATGAAGATCAGTGGGGTGGTCGCCTGGATCCGTTCCTGGACGGTCGCGTAGGCGGCCTTCCGGTCCGCCTCGCTGGTGGAGGTACGTCCAGCCAGCAGCGCCCTGTCGAGTTCGGCGTCGTTGAGGCCGCCGAGGTTCGACGGGGATCGTCCGCCGAGGACGGTGAGCAGGCGAGGCTCGGGATCCTGGAACATGGCCGACGAGATCAGCATGTCGAAGTCGTAGGTGGCGCGCAGCTCGCCGAACTTGGACTGGTCGATGACCTGCAGGTTGGCCTTGACGTTCTGGTAGCTGCTGAGCTGCGCCTGGATGTTCTCCCCGATCAGCCTGCTCTCGCTGCTGGGGAACGAGTAGAAGGTGAAGGAGACGGATTTCCCGTCAGCGGCGAGTTCGTCGAAGAGGCGCTGGGCGGTCGCCCGGTCCGTCTTACGCAGGGGGGTGTCCGAGTAGAACGGGGAGGTGTTCTCGAACAGGGTTTCGGCGAGCTTGCCCTCGCCGTTGTAGACCGCACTGTTGAGCGCGTCGAAATCGATGGCCGCGGCGATGGCCTGACGGGCGCGGAGGTCGTTGAACGGAGCCCGCCGCGAGTTCATCGCGAGGTAGATGCCTCCGTTGAGGCTCTGGACGTCGACGCTGAGGTTCTGGCCGTCGGCCTTGGCGAGGTTCTGCCAGGTCGACTCGACGGTGACGTCGGCTCCGCCGGTGAGCACCGTGTTGTAACGCTGGGTGGCGTCGGTCAGCACCCGGATGGTGAGGCGGTCGAGGTAGGGCTTGGGGGCGTCCCAGTAGCGGGGGTTCTTCGTCAGTTCGATGGCGCCCTGACGGGCCCAGCTCTCGAGCGTGAACGGCCCGGCACCGGCCGGCGCCGCGTCAAAGGCCTGCTGGCCCTTCTGCAGGGCGGTGGGCGAGGCGATCCAGTTCAGCGAGGAGGTGGTGATGGAACCGGCGAAACGCGGAGTGGGGTTGCTCAGGGTGACCTTCAGCGTGAGGTCGTCAACCACTTCGGAGGAGGTGATCGACGCGGCCTCCGCGCGGGAGGGGGAGCCGGTCGCGGGGTCCTTGACCCGGTCCCAGTTGACCTTCACGGCCTCGGCGTTCAGCGGTGTGCCGTCCGAGAACGTGACGCCGGGACGTATCTTGAGCGCGAAGGTCGCACCGTTGTCCGTGGTGGTGAACGACTCGGCCAACCCGTAGTGGAACTCTCCGGACTCATCGTCCGTGATCAACGTCCCGTATAAGGCGTTCCCCAGCACGGCGGTGGCTGCGTAGGCGTTCCCCAGGGCAGCAGGGTCCAGGCTCCGTGGCTCGCCGACCATGAGGATCTGGCCGCTCCCGCCAGCGACCGGTATGCCCGTTTCAGCCTCACTGGAACCAGTTTCCGAGCCACCACCTCCTCCACACGCGGCCAGCGCCATCGCGCCCAGGGCAGCGATGGCGAGAACCTTTCTACGAAGCATCGACGGTGGCATCTACAGCCTTTCTTTCGAGTCTGCGCGCATGCGGAAGCAACCCACGGGCACAGGCCCTCGAGTCAGCAGCCAGCAGGCACGGGGAAGCACCCCGTGAATGTTCTTCCTCGCGGCACCAGGCCGATTCCACCGCGAGCCGGGATCAGACCGGGAGACGCGTGCTCGTCACCGTTGCGCAGGGGGTTGCGGCAGCATGGTCAGGGCGGATCCTGCCCGGATCGGACGGTTCCCGGCGGAGCGCCGGCGCCACCGCGGCGAGAGGACTGGACGGTGGTACGAGGTCGAGCGACGAAGGACATCCAGCTGGTTCAGCAGATCTGCCCCCACATGCTTGTTCGCTATAGCAAACGGTGCGGTTGATATCTTAACCAACCATAAATGCGGAGAACGGGGAGGTCAACGGCCTCCCCGTTGGTGACCAGACCCTTACCGAGACGCCGATGCGGCTGTCGACGGCGCCGCGGCCCGTCGGCCGGACCCGTCGATGCGCGCACGACCGCGAGCGCTGTGAGCGGCGTCGACTGCCATCCACAGGCCGGGGGCACCTCCGGCGACGCGACGCGCCAGGCGGGGAGGCCCCAGGCCCCAGACGCAGGGTGCCGGAGACTCCGGGCGTCGGAGGTGTCAGGCGTCGGAGGTGTCAGGCGTGGGCGTCAGCCGCCAGGCCCCGGCGTCATCGGGCGAGCGTCCGCCGATCTGCCTGGTGATCTCCATGGCCGCCTGGAGGAGGCGCCGGCCGCAGGGGTCGACATCCTTCGCGCTCAGGCCGCCGGGGAAGCCGCTCAGGGTGAGGGTCAGGCAGGCTCGGCCGGTGCTGTCGAAGACGGGCGCGCTGACCAGGCCTAGCCGGTGGGACTCGATGCCGTCGACGTCGACGACGAGGTAGTCCTCCTTCGCGTCCATGGCCGCAAGGACACGCTCGACCGCCTGGCGGACGTCGCTGTCGCCGTAGTTCTCGGCGAAGGCGTTCAGGGCCTGCGCGAGGCCCTGCCGATGCTCCTCGTCCAGCGCGACCGTGTAGCCGCGGCGCCGGATCGTCCTGATGGCGTCGCGGTAGAGGTCGAGCCGGTGGTCGTCGAGGCGGGGGCTGAGCCGGCGGAGCCACCGCTCGACGCTCTCGGCGTCGGACCAGGCGATGAAGGCCGTGCCCAGGGGCGGTGTCAGCGGAACTCGGCTGCCGGGCCGGGATCCGAAGCCACCCGGCTCCGGGCTGTCACCTTCGACGGCGAGGACGACGATGTCCCCGCCCGCGACCGTGCTCGCCATGGCCTGCGCTCCGAACTCGTCGTGCAGGCGGCGCAGGTGGGGCCGGGAGAGGTCGAGGGCCTGGCGTTCGGGGCCGGCGGCCGCGTCCCCGACCGCGACCAGCGCCGGGCCGAGGCGGTAGCTCTTGTCCGTGCTGTCCCGCAGCAGCCAGCCGGCGTCGGTGAGGGTGACCAGCATCGCGTGGGCGGTCGCCTTGTTCATGTCCAGCTGCCGGGCCAGTTCGGACAGGCCGAAGGCACGGCCCGGATTCCTGCTCAGGAAGGTGATGAGCGTGACCGTCCGCTCGACACCGGGTGCGGGCCGTGCCATCAGGTCCGGTTCCCGTTCCGGCGCCGGCCGCGCGGGCGCGACGCCCCGGCCGGGACCGGTGCCGGGACCGGTGCCGCGACCCAGGAACGCCTCGCGCTTGTCCTCATCGACGGTCCCGTCCAGGTTGGGGTGGTGGTGGCGGCGCGTGGTCTCGGTGTCGACCAGGCCGGGAGCGATCGTGTTCCCCCGCGCGCCCCCGGGTCCGGTTCCTTCGCCAGGGTACTGCCGGGTCAGGTGGACTTCGGCACGTAGTTCTCGGCGAAGATCCTGACGACGTCGGCCCAGTGGTCGAGAGTCAGCTCCTCCTGCGGCGGAACATCCACGTCGGCCATGAGATCCCGGTACTCGAAGACGGCGAGCCTGGTGCCGGTGGATTTCTCCGTGTCCATCGGGAACGAACCCATGCCGTAGTAGGACGACTTGTCCTCCAGCGTCGATTTCGGGAACTCGCCGTGGTAGAGCGGGTTCCGCCCGCGGAAACCGGGCGGCGGCGAGGCGACGTCCTTTCCGATACCGCCGCGCATGACGTCGCCGAACCGCACCGTGTTCCACCACTCGGCAACCGTCGGCCCGTGTTCGAGCAGGGTCCACCTGACCGGGCGACGCTGCAGCGCCGGGCGCGGCTGCGCCACCCATTCCGGCAGCGTGACCGGCTCGACGTCCGAACGGACCGCGGTGTCGGTCGCCTCGGGATCGATCCGGTACGGCAGCGGGAAGAGGCGCAGCTCGTTGATGTCGCCCCATTTCTCGGGCCAGAGCACCTCGGTGACCGGTCGGTCGAGGATCGCCCGCTCGGCGTCGTCGAGCGACATGTACATCGAGTGGAAGTCGGTGCGGTGCAGCAGCCCGAACATGTCCTTCGGGGAGTCCGAGCCGACCAGGATCCGGGTCGTCGCCGGCGGCGCCGGCAGCTCGCAGACCTTCTGGTTGACGGCCCGGGCCGCCGCGCTGTGGCTGAAGTCGAAGAAGGCCTTGCTTTCGGTGGGCGTGGCGTTCGATCCGTACTGGCCGGCGAAGTAGGCGGGCGACGACCGGATCGCGCGGAGCAGGAAAAGGTGGCAGGCGGCCATGAAGCCGTAGAGCCTCGACGACTCCCTGGCACTCGCCGCGGCATACCCGGGCAGGTTGTCGAAAAGGTCGTTCATGTCGTCGGCCTCGGAGCGCACCTGGTCCTGCCGCTCGCTGCGCTTCCAGACGGAGGTCAGAAGCGTGGTGAACCCACTCAGCGGGACGCCCACGGTCCCCTGCGCCTGCGCGCGGAACTTCTCGTCGTAGAAGCGCACCGCGCAGTCCGTCAGCCAGACGCCGCCCGCGAGTTCCTGCCCCTTCCGGAAGATCACGCCGGACGAGCCGTGCCGCTCGGCCAGCATCGCTCTGGCCAGGTTGACGGCGGCCTCGGTCGCCGCGACCGCCCTGTCGACGGTCTCGCACGGCGGCGTGACGAACTCGAGGTCCGCGCTCGCACCCGCGCGACGGGATTCGTCCCCCTCCAGCGTGGTTCCGGTCTCCAGATGCCGCCAGGCCGTCTGCCGCTCCCCCACCCCCGGCCCCGCGGGTACGGCGAGCCCCGTGGGAATCGGCTCGAACGCATTGGCCGTCTGGAATTCGAACCCGAACAAGAATGTCCCCCCTCCGGCGCCGGGCCCCATCGCCCGGCCGGTATCACACGGTAGACGGACAAGGTCCCTGTTTCGGGACATCGTCGAAACCTGCCGGAGTTCCCACGCCGTCCGCCCGGGATCGGCGAGCCGCCTCGCCCCCGCCCGTCGCCCGATGCCCGATGGTCGGATCAGGTATCGGTCGCGGGGGTCCCGGAGGTGCCACGGGCCCCGGCCCCGGCCCCGGCTCCGGCTCCGGGCGTGAGCCGGCTGAAGCCGGCACGTTCCAGCAGCGGGTCGCGGATCTCGATGGAGAGGGCGAAGACCCCGGGGGCGGGCTCACCGGTCGCGGTAGCGGTCGGCGTGCCGCCGATCGTGAGGACGCCGATGACCTCCCCGAGGTCGTTGAAGAGCGGGTTTCCACTGTCCGTGGGTGGCGCGGCGAGACTGGTGCGAACTACCCGGAGCTGCTGTTCGGGGAAGGCCTCGAACCGTTCGATGATGCCGCGCGACACTGTCCGGCCCTCGGCGCCGGCAGGGGCCGTCACGACGGCGATCTGGTCTCCGATATGAGCGAGGTTCGGGTAGCCGAGGCGGAGCGGGGGCACCTGCGGCATCTGCGGCATCTGCGCTGCTTTCGCGAGTCGGAGCAGTGCGACATCGCAGTGCGGCGCATCGGGTAGAAGAACGTCCTCGACGCGATGGGTCCCCGCGTCGGAGACGACGGTGACGCGGGTCGGGTCGGGTCGGGATCCTCGGGGCGGCTGCCGAAAGGGTCGACAAGCCAGTGCCTGCTGGTGCCGGCGAGCCACGCGGAGATCAGGAAACCGCCGCCCAGAACCTGGATTTCACCGGCGAGGGTGCCGGCCACAGCCACCTTCGCCAGCCCGATCTCGCGGTGGGACGGCTCTGCCTCCGGCGAGCGGCCCGGCCCAAGCGGCCCAAGCGGCCCAAGCGGCCCGAGCGGCCCGGCGGGCTGGACCGGCAAACGGTCCGCGCTGTCGGTGAGAAGCTGCCGGTAACGGGAGGGGTCGCCAACCGCCGCGAGGCACTGCAGGAGCCGCTCGACGTCTTCGGGCTGGTCGGGGGTCACGGCGCCGGGCACCGTCAGCGCGTGCGCATGATCGTCGGCGGCGTGACGTTCCCGGAACAGGCGCAGTGGGTCGACGGCCGTCACCGCGAACCGCACGAGGGCCGCGTTGTACTGGGTGAGCCGGCCAAGCAGGGGGCGCAGGCGATCCAGCTCACGCTCGAGGCTGGACGTCAGGTGTCGCAGCGGGGCCGAATCGACGGCGCTGGCGGCCGTCTCCTGCCCCAGGTGATCCTTCGCGTTCACAACCAGGTCTCTGAGGCACTCGGCGGTGTCCGCCAGCTCACGCTCGAGCTCCATCCCGCTGACCGGGTTGAACATCTCGGCGAGCAGCGTCTCGGTCTGTGGGTCGCGTGCCTCGCTGGTCGGCCGGAACGCGGCGAGCCGATCCCGGAACTCGGCCAGCAGGGCCGCGCCGTCGTCCTGCTCCGCCTCGATCCCCAGCTCGTGCAGCTGGTTGCGCAGCTTGGCGACCATGGTCTGCCGGTGGAGGCGTTCCTCCTGCTCCTCGCGGCGCCGGGCCATCGTGTCCAGCTCGGCGGGCGACAACAGGGTGGCGTCGTCGACCTGGATCGACTGTCTCCGCCCGGTTCCCAGATCGTGGGCTGTGATGTGACTGTGAGCAGGCAGTTCGTGTCGATCGCGAAGGTCACCTCGATCTGCGGCACGCCCCGCGGCAGGGCAGGGATGTCACTCAGGTGGAACTGCCCGATGCGTGCCGACACGTCGAGGTCGCCGTTGAAGACCTCGGCCTGGATCGCGGTCTGGTTGTCGCTGTACGTGGAATAGATCTCCTTCCGCTCCACGGGAATGGCGGCGACGGTGAGCCGCCGGCGTGCGGTGCTCTTCGGCGCGACGGGTATGCCGTCCCCGCGCAGCCGCGTGCTCAGCGCCTCGGTGACGGCCTCGTCCAGCTCGTTTCGCCGTAGTCGTTGTCGCCGAGTACCCGGTGCACCTCGTACAGATCCTCGTTGACCTCCACGAGGCTGACGTCGAGGGTGCCGGCGCCGAGGTCCACCACGACCACCCGGCCGGTGAGGCGCCGGCCGGGCCGCGCTCATGCAGGCCGCCGTCGGTTCGTGAATCAGCCGGACGGCCTGCACCCCGGCGATCCGGCAGGCGCCCCGCGTCGCACGTTTCTGGTTGTTGCGGAAGTAGGCGGGAATGGTGACGACAACCTGCTCCCGGGTGATCCGCGGGTCGTGGTGCAGATAGGAGGGCACCAGCGCGTCCTTCACGGCGTTCGACGGCGCCCCACGGGAGACCGGTGACGGGCTGCGTCGATGAGGATCGTGGCCGCCGCCCGGGCGTCCGCAAGCGGGGCGAGGTCGTTCAGGGAGGTGGCCAGGGCCGTCGCACCCTCGAACAGCACTGCCAGCTGACGTGCGAGCGCGTGCGGGTCGACGGCGCCGGCCGCCCGGGCAGTGTCGGTCAGCAGGGCGGTGAACGCCTCCTTGTGTCTGATCACCGCCTGCTCGACGGCGGGCAGGGTGCCAGCGGTCTCCACCGCGGCGTTGTGGAACGGACAGCCCCGCACCCGCACCCGGGCCCGCCCCGGTCGTGCGGTGTCGCCGGCGCCGGCGCTGTCCGCTTCGTCTCCCGGTCCCCCGTCGGGATCGCCATCCGCGTCCTGGCCGCCGCCGTCACAGGTGGGGTCTGCGGTGAACAGGGCGAGCAGCCGGTCGCGGGGCGGGAGGTCGTTGCGGCGCAGGACGCGTTCGTGCGGCACGAGGTCGGCGTCGAGGCGGCGCAGATACTCCTCGACCAGCGCGTTCTTGCTGGGAAAGTGCTGGTAGAAGGTCCGCCTGGAGACCTGGGCGGCTTCGGTGAGCCGTTCCATTCCGGTGGTGTTGATGCCCTCGGTGTAGAAGAGCCGTTCCGCGGTGCGCAGGATCCGTTCCCGGGCGCCCCGCCCGCCGCGCCTCGCAGGCGGCGGCACAGGTTGCGGCACCAGCTGGTGCGCCGGTTCCTGCGCCGGCGGCGGCGCCGGCCTTGGTGCCGCCCGCGGTGCCGGCGGTGGTGCCGGCGGTGGTGCCGGCGGCGGCGCCGGCCTTGGTGCCGCCCGCGGTGCCGGCGGTGGTGCCGGCGGCGGCGCCGGCCTTGGTGCCGCCCGCGGTGCCGGCGGTGGTGCCGGCGGTGGTGCCGGCGGTGGTGCCGGCGGTGGTGCCGGCGGTGGTGCCGGCGGTGGTGCCGGCGGTCCGGATGTCACGGGCTGCCGGTCGGGCGCGGTCAGGTCGCGTGACATGGCGCCAACGTAGACCGATCGTTGTACTTCCGTCCAGACCTTGTTACGGTCGCCGGGTAGCCAGATGTAAACCGATCGTTCTGCTTGGTGGGCAACGTGACGCGACGCCGCGACGCGCGGTCCACTCGTCGGGAGACTCAGATGAGGCACACCACCTTCGGCCGCGCCACCGGTCTACGGGTCAGTGAGCTGGCGCTCGGCGCCGCGAACTTCGGCACCCGGTGGGGCACGGGCGCCGAGCCCGAGGATGCCGCCCGGATCCTCGACCGGTTCGCCGAGGCCGGCGGCACCTTCCTCGACACGGCGGAGAGCTACCAGTTCGGCGAGTCCGAGGAGATCCTCGGCCGGCTGCTCGCCGGCCGGCGCTCCCGGTTCACCCTCGCCACCAAGTACGGCCTCGGCCTGACGCCCGACAGCGGTGTCCTCGACACCGGCAACGGACGCCGCCCGCTCACCCGCGCGGTCGAGGGCAGCCTCACCCGGCTCGGCACCGACTACATCGACCTGCTCTGGGTGCACTTCCCCGACGCCGTCACCCCGATCGAGGAGATCGTCCACGGCCTGGACGACCTGGTCCGCGCCGGCAAGATCCTCTACTTCGGGCTGTCGAACTTCCCGGCCTGGCGCACCGCCCGGGCCGCGACCCTGGCCGAGCTGCGCGGGCTCGCGCCCGTCACCGCCGTCCAGTTCGAGTACAGCCTGGTGGAGCGCACCGCCGACCGCGAGATTCTGCCGATGACGGAGGCGCTGGGACTGGGTGCCGCGCTGTGGTCCCCGCTCGGCGGGGGCCTGCTCACCGGCAAGTACCGCAGCAGCAGCGCGGGCCGGCTCACCGACCTCGGCCGGGTCATCCACACCGAGGACAGTGCCCACAAGACCGCCGTCCTCGACGCGGTACTCGAGACCGCCGCCGAGCTCGACGCCTCACCCGGGCAGGTCGCGACCGCCTGGCTGCGTGCCCACGCCGATCGGGCCTCGACCGCGCTGGTGCCGGTGATCGGCCCACGCACCGTCGCGCAGCTGGAGGACTACCTCGGTGCGCTGGACGTCCACCTCGACGAGAAGCAGTACGAGCGGCTGGCCGAGGTCAGCCAGGTCGCCCTCGGCCAGCCGCACGAGGTCGCCGCCGAGCAGCGCCCGGTGACCCTCGGCGGCGACGCCGCATCCTTCCGAACCTTCGTCCCGGTCGCCTGACCGGCGCCATCTCCCATCCTCAGGCACTCCGCTGGTCTCTACAGACGGCAGACACGGCGGCACTCCGAGGCATCACCGATCTTGCTTATTGCCAAAATTTCCTGGCCGCGGCCAGGAATTGTGGCACCGCACCGCCCGGAAGCCCTGTCCACCGGGCCTTCCGGAATGACGTATGATCTGGCCCGGAAGCCTCGAGGGCACAGCGATAATCTCTGGTGAACAACTCCTGACACTGCCTGATCAGCTGCGCCACTCACAGGTGACGGGATATTCGCACCCCTCGATGCCAGGATTCTGGACGGGGGGCCTGTGGCAGATCCGGACGCGTCGCGAACCTGTTATGACGTCATCGTCGATATTCTGACCGATCTCGCGCCCGGCGAGACTCCCTTCCTCCCGGAGGTGTGGGATGTGTACCGGGGGGCGCCGGCGAAGCGACGGACCCGTGACCGGGTGCTCGGCGCCGGAATCCGCACCCGTGGCCACAGCTGGACCTATCTGGTGCTCATGACGGTGGGTTCCGTCCTCCTGGAGACCGCGGAGAAGGAGGATGAGGACGGACAGCGCTCGGGCGGGCCACGGCACTCCGGCCGGAGCCGGTGGCGGCTCGGGCGGCGCGGAAGTCCGGAACCCCAGGTGCCGGACGTCCCCCCGGAGCGGCGGCAGGACTACATCACGGCAGTGTGGGAGAAGGCAGCGGCGATCGGGATCGAGCCGGAACAGCTCGACAGACTGGTGGCGGCGATCGAACGACACTGGCTGGGCGACAGTGGCGAGCACCCCGGGCCATGAGGACGGCGTCCGGCCGCGACAACCGTTCCACCGGCCCAGACCTCGCCGACGTCCAGACCACCGCCACCGCCACCGAGTCTGGCGGGCATCGGTACCGCTTCGATCCTTTTCTGCTGCCTCATCCGTCCACGTCGCGGCTGGTTCTCCTGGTGCTCAGTCTTGCGGCCGGGTCCATGTTCGCCTCGTACTGGGTGTTCGTGCTCGGGCAGAACAGCTGGCCGGCGAGGAACCGCGGCTGTCTCGACCGGCTCACGGTCGGCCCCGATTCCGCCATCACCGCGGTCGCGGGTTTCAACGCCTGCCTGGACAGCGTTGTGCGCTGGCAGTCGGTGGTCACCCTGTTGGGCCCCGCGGCCCTCATGGCGACCGCCACTCTGGGGTGGCTCCTCGCCCCCCTTCTGATCGCCGCGAGAAACGGGCTCGTTCCGCTGCCGGAATCGGCGGGGGCAGGCCCGGAGCTGAAACGTCTGGTCGCCGAATCCGGCCTTCCGCCGCGGCGGCGGCCGTCGTTCCTCTTCGTCCCCGATATCCACGCGGACGATGGGTGGACGTTCGGCCGGCGCGGTTCCTACCGCATCGCTCTTGGCTCCGAGCTGGTCGTCCCCGGCATGTCACCGGTCGGCGGCGATACCTGCCGGGAGGGCGGCGACGCGTCGCGCCAGCGGGCTCTCCGCGCCGTCGTCCGGCATGAGCTGGGCCATCTACGCAACCGGGATGTCGACCGCACCTACCTCGCGATGTCGGCGTGGTACGGATTCGCGGCGCTGACCGTGGCGGAGTTCGCGCTGGCGGCCGCCGGCTGGGCCGGACGCGGCTGGCTGGCCGGGCCGCCGAGTGTGACTGTCGCCCTGCGCCTGACCGCGGTCGCCTTCCTGGTCCATGCGGCGTTCGCGGGGTACCTGCGGGCGCGCGAGGTCGACGCCGACCTGCGGGCCGCGGCCGACGTCCAGGGGCGGGCCGACCTGGTCGACACGCTCGCCGACCCGGACGACCGGCCGCTGGGCCCGTTCCGGGGCCGGGCCGGCACGCGGGCTGGCTGGCTGTCGCGGCACCCGAGGGTGCTGTCCCGGCATCCCACCATGGAGAACCGCCGAAAGGCAGTGCTCCACCCGGAGCGGGTCATGACCTTCCACCCGGGTGAGACCGCGGGGGTCGGGCTGGCCGCGGGACTCGGGTTCGCCGAGGTCCAGCGGGCGATCGGCGGGCTCGTCGTCGGCCACCCCATGCTGTCGTCCTGGTTGACCGGCCTGCTGGTCGGGCTGCCGGTGACCGGGGTCGTCGGCCTGGCCGCCTGGCGGTCCCGCCAGGCCTGGTACGCACAGCACGCGCTGGCACAGCACGCGACGGCACAGCACGCGACGCCGCTGCGTGCGCGCCGGCGCGCACGGGTGTGGGCACCGCGGACGGTCAGCGCCGGTGTTGCTCTCGGCACCGGGCTGGTCGTGGGCAACGAGCTGTCACCTCGCGCCGCCGGTGACTGGCCGGCGGTGATCAGCACGGCGAGTACCTGGTTCGGCTCGACGACCCTCGGCGAGGTCTCGCCGGGAACGGCACTGCTCCAGGCCGGCGTCACCATCGGCGGGTGTGTGGTCGTCACGGCGTGGATCGTCGCCGTGGCTGACGCACTGGGCAGGCGCATGACGGTCCGCGCGGACGAGGCGGGTGGCCACCCGGCCTGGAGCCCTCCTGACCTGCGGCAGGAGGCACCGACGATGCTGTTCGTCGCTGTCGGCGCTCTCGTTCTGGCTCTCCCCCTGGCGCTGTGGTTCCACAGCCTCCACGCGCTCTCGTCCGGCTGGACGACGTCGAGTCTCGCGTGGTGGGTCCAGCGGCCGCTGCCACGTGGTCTGGTCGTCGCGACGATCGTTCTCGCCCTGGCCGTCCCGGTGGCAGCTACCGCCGGTGGCGAACGTCGCCTCCGGCGGGCCTGGGCCGCGGTCGCCGCAGCCGCTGTGGCCGCTGGTCTTCTGGCGTCGGCCGTCCTGTGCCCCTTCGCTGCCGCCCCGGCCGCGCCCAGGCCCATGTCCGGAGTGTCCGGGATGTCCGGGCTGTCCGGGCAGCGCGCCGTCCAGGATCCGCTCGCGCTGCCGCCGAGCAGCCAGGGGTTCTTCGTCTGCGCCTGGCTGGGCGCGACGAACGGCCGGCCCGTCATCGACGCCCTGGGAGACCGCCAGGTCCGCCTCGCGCTCGGAAGCCATCTCGCCCGTACCGACGACCCGGCGATGCGCGTGATCGGCGCCGCCTATCTCGGCGAGGTGGATCTCTCCGGGCTGGCCGGGACCTCGCTCGCGCTGCTGCGCCTGTGCGACGTGGAGCGGCGCTACGGCAGGCCGGTCGGAATCGGGCCGCTGCCGGTCGGACCGCGGTCAGGAGGACCATGATGGGGCGACGTCGGCCCTGGTGCAGGTCTCTGCTTCTGGCCGTCCTGGCCCTGCTGGTCAGTGCTGTGGCGGGGGCGTGCGCCCAGGGCCCGGACGGGCCGGCAAGGGCGACCGGCGGTGACGTCGCCGGCCTGGGTGCAGGAGCAACGCCGGTGTCCGTGCTCCGTTCCGGGCTCCTCCAGCTGGCCGACGTCCCGGCCGGGTTCCGGCGGAGCGAGCCGAGTGACCCGACCGACGCGGTCTCCGAGCCGCCCGCGTGCGCCCGCACCCTGAACGAACTGGAGCTCGACCGGCCAGCCGATCCCCGGGCCAGTCAGGCTCGGGCGTTCTTCGTCCAGGACGACATCACCGGCCCGTGGATTCAACAGGTACTTCGCGCGTATCCGCCGGGCGGTGCCCGGCAACGGTTCCACGAGGTGGTCGACACCCTCACCTCATGCACACGGTTCACCATCACGACGGCCCAGCCGCCCGCGGAGGAGACCGTGACGGCCCGGACGCCGCCGGGGCTCGGTTCCGAGAGCTGGGCGGCGACGGTGACCTACGACGACGGGGTTCTTTCCATCCACAACCAGTTCGTCATCGTCCGGGTGGACGACTATCTGGTGGTTCTCACCGTCGCCGCCGGCCAACGCCCGTCCGACCAGGCCGTCGACGCGCTGGCTCGGGCCGCTGCCGCGCGGCTCGTCACCATGGTGGAAGCCCGCGGCACGTCCGCCACCGCCCGACCGGCGTGAGACCGGTGAAGGACGTCATGGCGCGGGGGCGGTGGGATCCTCCGGCCTGCGCGCGGCGGCCAGAATGGCCGATGCCCGCGCGGTCGCGGCCGTGCCCGTCTCCGCCCAGCCGAGCGCCTGGTAGATCCCCGCCAGATTGCGCAGGCGGCGGGCGACGACGGGATGGTCCGGGCCGTGTACGGCCGTGTCGACCGACACCGCGCGTTCGAGCAGCCGACGGGCCTCGTCCAGGCGGCCGAGATCCTGCAGGACATGCGCCAGCCCCTGGAGATCCGAGGCCACCGCCGGATGCACCGCACCGTGGACCCGCTCGTCGATGGCCAACGCACGCTCCAGCCACGCCCGGGCCTCGTCCAGGCGACCGAGATCCTGCAGAACCTGCGCCAGGTTGTTGAGATCGACCGCGATCGCCGGATGCACCGCGCCGTGGACCCGCTCGTCGATGGCCAACGCACGCTCCAGCCACGCCCGGGCCTCGTCCAGGCGGCCGAGATCCTGCAGTATGCCGGCCAGGCTGTTCAGCCTGATCGCGACGATCGGATGAGCACCGTGGTACACGCCTTCGTCGATCGCCAGCGCCCGCCGAGCCAGTGGTTCCCCCTCGGCCGGCCGGCCCAGGTCCTGCGTGATGTCAGCCAGCGCCGCGAGGTCGCCCGCCACGACCGGGTGAAACGCTCCGTGTAGATCCTCGTCCATCCGCAGGGCTGCCCGTGCCAGCGGGAGTGCGTCGTCGAACCGCCCGAGTTCGCGCAGGCACTGCGCCAGGCTACACAGCCGGGCCGCGATGTCCGGGCCGGTGTCACCGCCGAGCCTCCGGTCGATCGCCAGTGCACGGCGCAGCAGCCCCAGCGCGGGACGCGGCGCTCCGAGCTCCCGCAGCACCCCCGCAAGATTGTTGAGCGCCACCGCGACATCGCTGTGCTGCTCCCCGTGCACCCGCAGTGCGATGTCCAGCGCCCGTCGCGCGAGCGGAAGCGCCTCGGCCGGCCGGCCGAGGTCGAGCAGCGTCATCGCGTTGTTGTTCAGGCAGCTGGCGACCTCCGGGTGCGTGGGGCCGAACAGGGCCTCGGCGTGCGCGAGGGCCCGTTCGGCGTACGGACGCGCGGCGGCCGGCAACCCCTGCTCCCGGAGATAGCCGGCGGCCCGGTCGCACAGCCAGGAGAGATCAGCACGGCCGGCAGCGGCGAACTGGTCATCCGGCCGGTCCAGGGCTGCCTGGACGTGCGGAAACAGCGCCCGCCAGCGCGGCCAGGCGTCCGGGTTGCTCTGGACCCGCTGCGGGATGGCCGCACGCAGCAGCCCGAGCAGCGTCGTCAGGCACGCCTCACGGCGGCGGGCAGCGGCGATGCGGCGCCGTGAGGTCGCCCGCACCAGACGGTGCACCTTCACCACCGTGTTCGTACGATCCGCCAGGCCGTGCCCGACCAGGTCACCGACCGTCCGCACCCAGGCGACCGGATCGCGTGCGTCGCCGCCGAGCGGACCGTCGCCCAGCCGGTCGGGGGCGTTGGTGAACAGGTCGAGAGGCACCGGTTCGTCACCGACGAAGGCCAGCAGTTCGAGGAGCTCCACGGCGCCCGGCCGCCGCGCGGAGAGGCGCCGGACGGAGAGATCCCAGAGGTTGGCCACAGTCTGCCCGGGCCGGTCGGCGACCTCGCCGAGGTCTGTGACGTCCTCAAGGCGGTGCGGCAGCAGCGCCGCGAAGTCCTCCGCGGGCGTCCGGCTGTGCTGGAGGAACGCCGCGGCCTGCTCGACGGCCAGCGCCAGATCGCCGAGCAGCTCGGCGATCTGGTCCAGGGCGTGCGGGCTCGCCCCGGAGAGCCGGCCGGCGAGCAGCGACACCGACTCGGCCCGCCGCAGGACCGGGACATCCACCGTCGCCGCCACCGAACCCCAGCCGGGCTGGCGGGAGGTCACGAGGAGGTGGCCACCGTCCCAGGGCGGCCGGAACGGTGCCACGTCCTCGATCCGGTCGGCGTTGTCGAAGACCAGCAGCCATCGGCCGGCCCGGCCCAGGGCCGCGATCGTCGCCGCCGGGCCGGCGTCACGAGGAAGACCGAGTGCCTCGCCCAACGTCGCGAGATGGCCGGAGATCAGCTCCGCGGGCTCGGCGGGGACCCACCAGACGACGTCGTACTCGTCCGCGTGGCGGTAGACGTACTCCAGCGCCAGTGAGCTCTTCCCGACGCCGCCCAGGCCGACGAGCGCCACCGCTCGCGGTGTGCCGGTTGCCGGAGCACCGGTTGCCGGAGCACCGGTTGCCGGAGCACCGAGTGTCGCCGCGACAGCCGCCAGAAGATCGTCCCGTCCGACGAACTGCGCGACCCGGGGCGGGGCGTTCCACACCCGGTGGCGCGACCCCGGATACATCGGCTCTCCGCCCGCTGGCGGGAGCGGATCACCGTTGCCGGCAGCCACCCGCGCGGCCCGGCCGGGAAAGGGCGGTGACTGGTCCGGTCTGCCCCGCCGCCCGTGGACAGCGACCCGGAGGCGGCGTCGCGCCTCGTCCCGATCGACAGCGAACAGATCGATCGGCACGATCTGCCCGAGCAGGCCGGCATCCTCGCAGCCATCGATCCGGACCACCAGGAGCGACCGCTCCCGGCCGTCGGGATCAGCCGCCCAGGCGGTCTGCCATTCAGCCGGCCGGCCATTCCGCAGATAGGCCTCGGACAACAGCACTATCGTCCGGTCCGCGCTGCGCAGATAGCTGTCCAGAAGGCCGACGGAACGTGTGCCCGGAAGGTCGTCCCAGCAGGCGACGAACACCAGGAAGCCGTCTTCTTCCAGCATCCACCCGAGCCATTCTGCCCATGCCCTGTCCTCGGCAGCATAGGAGACGAGAATTCTGGCACCGGCCCGCTCCGGTGGTTCCCTCACCGGAGATGTTCCCGCGTTCATCTAAGGCGCCCCGTTCCGGAACCCGGCGGCGGTGGGCCCGTGCAGGGTGGCCAGGCGAGCCGTCTCACGACACGAACCGAAGCTGGAGCTCGTACATTCCGCTGTAGGTGGAGGACGGGGAGATGCCGTCATAGGTTCCAAGGGGCGCGGAGCCGGCCGGAGGCGTCGTGGAGGAACGGGCGGGCGAGGGCCACCGCGAGGACGATGACCGCGCCAGCGCGGACGGACGCGGCGACAACGGTGACGACGGTGACGACGACGAACTAGTCGGCGGGGCAGAGACATCGGCCGGGCTCGCCGACGTCCGGGGCTCCCGGGCCGCCTCGGATTCCGCTGACGCGGTGGGCGAGGTCCGCGTGGTTACGGTCGACGCGGACGCGCGGACCGGGTCTTCCGAATCCTCGGCGCCGCATCCTCCAAGGAAACCCGCCAACAGAATGACAACAAAGAGCATCGACAGCACAATCCTGCGGACTGGCGATCGAACCGTACGTGACATGAGATCCCCCCGGAACGCGACGGGGGAATAGTGCGCCCCCGCGCCCATAAGGTAACCGGTAGGCGGGATCACTGCCAGACCGTTCTCCAGAATGAGAATCGGCAGAGCGACCATAACGAGAGCAGAGCCGGCAGGACCATCAGGGTGTGGCCGCGGGCGGCCGGCGCATCGCAGGGTGGAGGAGTTCCGCCGCGCCTCGGCGGTAGAGCGCCGCGGGCCGGCCGCCGTCCCGGGCGGTCGAGTGACCCACCGGCTCCAGGAAGCCGGATGTGCCGGTGACCTTGCGGTGGAAGTTGCGCGCGTCGAGCGGGGCGCCCCAGACGGTCTCGTAGACCCGGCGCAGCTCGGCCACGGTGAACTCGGCCGGGCAGAACGCGGTGGCCAGCGCGGAGTACTCCAGCTTCGCCCGGGCCCGTTCCAACCCGTCGGCGAGGATCTCCGCGTGATCGAAGGCCAGCGCTCCCAGGCCGGACAGGGCCGTGACGGGGACGAACTCGGCCGCCGCCGCATCCGTGCCGCCTCGCGGCTCGGGCAGGTCGGGCGCGAGGGCCAGGAAGGCGATCGTCAGGATGCGCGCCCGCGGGTCCCGGTCGATCGCGCCGTAGGCGGCCAACTGTTCCAGATGCACGCCCGGCCACGCGGAGCCCCGCGACGGCAGCTCGGGCAGCAGCAGACCGGTCTCCTCCGCCAGCTCCCGGCGGGCGGCCTGGGCGAGGGTCTCGTCCGGGCGGACGAAGCCGCCGGGCAGCGCCAGCGCACCCGCGAACGGCGCCAGCCCCCGCCGGACCAGCAGCACACACAGCTGGTCAGCCCGGATGGTCAGGATCACCAGGTCAACCGTCACGCCGTAGGCGACGTACCCGTCGTCCGGCAGCCTCTCGTCCGTCACACAGCCGACTGTACCCGGCACTCTCGTCATATTGACGAAAACCCGCTTCACCTCTTATCGTCATATTGACGAGATCGTCCCGATCCGGCCGGGTTCCGCCGACAGGCGTCCCGGCCGGCCACCAGCAAGGAGGCCACCATGGCCGACATCAGCCGCGCTCTGTTCCTGCGCCACCTGCGGGGCACGCCGACCGCCTACGTCCGCCACGTCAGCGGCGGGAAGACCCGGCACGAGGGGGTCGGCCTGAGCTTCTGGTACCGGCCACGCACCGCGGTCATCAGCGAGATCCCGGTGGACGACCGGGAGCTCCCCCTGCTCTTCCACGCCCGGACGTCCGACTTCCAGGACGTCGCGGTACAGGCCACCGTCACCTTCCGGGTCGCCGACCCCACACTGGCCGCCGGCCGGCTCGACTTCGGCGTCGATCCGGAGACCGGCGCCTGGCGCGTGACCCCGTTGGAACAGCTCGGGGGTCTCATCGTCGAGACCGCCCAGCAGCACGCCTTCGATCTGATGGCCCGCACCACGCTGACGAACGCCCTGGTCGACGGCGTGCCGGCCGTCCGCGAGCGCATCGCGGCCGGGCTCGTCACCGACGAGCGGCTGGCAGCGACCGGAGTCGCGGTCGTCGGCGTCCGCGTCGTCGCGATACGCCCCGAACCCGAGCTGGAGAAGGCACTGCGCACGCCCACCCGGGAGCAGATGCAGGCCGAGGCCGACCGGGCGACCTACGGCCGGCGCGCGCTCGCCGTCGAGCAGGAGCGTCGCATCGCCGAGAACGAGATGCAGAACCAGATCGAACTCGCCCGCCGCGAGGCGGACCTGGTGGCCCAGCGCGGCGCCAACGACCGGCAGGTCGCGACCGAGAAGGCGGCCGCGGGCCGGATCGCGGTGGAGGCCAGGGCCGAGCACACCCGCCTCACCGCGGCTGGCGACGCCGAGGCGACCCGCCTGGCCGCCGCGGCCCGAGCCGACGAGATCGAACGGATCGGCGCCGCCGAGGGCACCGCCGAGCAGGCCCGGGTGGCAGCCCTGCGCGACCTCGACAACCGGACGGCGATCACCCTGGCCGTCCGCGACCTGGCCGGCAACCTTCCCGACATCCAGGCCCTGACCATCACTCCGGACGTCCTGAACGAGCTTTTGACCAGACTGGCCGCTGCGACGCGGACCGCTGCGACGCAGGCCGGTGCGGCCTGATGGCCACCCTCGCCCCGCGGGTCGTCCTGGTGCACCGCCGCACCGAGTACGCCGAGCTGCTCGAACGGCACGGCACCGCCGGCCAGGCCGCCTTCTTCCTGGCCAGCCGCGGCCGGGACCTCGCCGAGGTACGGGACCGCGACGCGGCCGTGACCGCGGTTCGCCGGGCCGCGCTCGCCGCCGTGCCCGCCGACTGGCGACGAGGCGAGGTGGAGCGCTCCGACCTCGACCGCTTCCTGTTCTCGCCCGACGACCTGATCGTCTGCGTCGGCCAGGACGGGCTGGTCGCCAACGTGGCCAAGTACCTCGACGGCCAGCCCGTCATCGGCGTCGACCCGGAGCCCGGCCGCAACCCGGGCATCCTGGTCCGCCACGCGGTCGGCGAACTCGCCGGGCTGCTGCGGACGACGGCGAGCGCGGCAGCCCGCGGTCCGGGCAGTCCGGGCAATCCGGGCAATCCGGGCAATCCGGGCGTCGGACACCGCCTCGACCACGGCGGCCCGGCCGTCCACTCGACGGCCATGAGGGCCATGAGGGCCATGACGGCCACCATGGTCGAGGCGGTGTCCGACGACGGTCAGCGGCTGCTGGCACTCAACGAGATCTACGTCGGCCATCCCTCCCACCAGACCGCCCGCTACCAGCTCGCCGCCCCGGACCACACCGGCGCCGTCCGCTCGGAGCGGCAGGCGTCGTCGGGCGTGCTCGTCGGGACGGGAACCGGCTGCAGTGGCTGGTGCCGCTCGGTGTGGCAGCAGCGGAGCAGCCGTCTTCCGCTGCCCTCCCCCGACACCGCCGGGCTGCTCTGGTTCGTCCGGGAGGCCTGGCCGTCACCGAGCACCGGCACGAACCTGGTCGAGGGCCTGCTGCCCGCGCCGGCCCGCATCGAGATCCAGGTGGAGTCCGAACGACTGGTCGTCTTCGGCGACGGCATCGAATCCGACACGATCACGCTCGCCTGGGGACAGCGTCTGACCGTCGGCGTCGCCGAACGCCGGTTGCACCTCCGCTGACTCCTGGGCGACCCGCGACATCTATTTGACGCCCAGCAAGAGACCACACGTTCCGAGGCCGTTTCATGATCTCCGCTGCCTACGATCAGTGGCGGTAGGCCGGTCTGCGGCACCGGCGCCGACCTGGAGGGAATGTGGGTTTCTGGGGCACCTACGTCGTGGGGCGTGCGAGCCGGCCGCTGACCGAGCTCCCCGCGCTGCGACCGTCAGCGGCGAAGGCGAGCTGGCACTGGCATGGAAAGGGCGGCTGGCAGGTCGTCCAGATCGAGCACGGCCCCGACGGCTGGAACTCGCCAGATCTTCCCCGCGCCTGGGACGGCCTGCTCCAAGGCCTGACCAGGCAGTCCGGGCACCCTGTTCTGGCCGCCGTCATCAAGCACAGCGAGGGCGCGCAGCTCCTCGGCCACAGCCCGCGCACCGGCCGCTGGGGTGGCTGGATCATGGCCGAGAACATCACCTGGCGTCTCCTGCCCGAGGACGGGCCGCGCCAGCACTGGGACGAGAACGGCCTCCGGCACACCGAGAGCACGGCCGACTACAGACGACGCGAGCGGCTCGCCCTCGACCACCTCTACGCGACCGCCGGTCCGCCCGGGGCCCGATCCGCCCCCTCCGCCATCGCGTGGGCGACCGAAGCCGGCCTCATGCCCGACCCCGCGGCCGTGGCCGCCACCCTGGACACCGCCGCCGACTTCGCCGAGGAGGCGCTCTTCACATTCCTGACCGCCCTCGGCCTCCCCGACGCCCCGGACGAAGCTGCCCTCCAGCCATAGCGGGACCCCGTCGTGGCCGATTCCCGTCAGTACCACTCCGATGATTACAGCAAGACGACAACCGACCAGCCACCAGCCGAAGGCCCGCCCCGCCGCTCGGGCAAGCGAGGCGAGCCGGGTCGGGTGCTTCCGCCCCGGAATCCGTCACCCCCGGACGCGGGCAACGTCGGACCGCCATAATCGCATGGCGATCGACACCCTTGGACTGTCACCTGTGTTCAGCCTGGTAGCCTTTCTCTTTCTCGCCGAGACGGTCCGCGGCCACCCTTCCCTGGGCAGGGTGACGAGGCCGACATAACTTGGCCGAGTGTCTGATCCGACCACGGCACAGGCGCGCCTGCCACTGCCAGCCGAGAAATAGCGACGCGCACACTCAACCCACGTTCCTCGAACGGCCTCCGAGAAACCAGCGACGATTCTGTGGCAGTGCCTGGCGTGACCGCGGCGGATTCTTTCGACGTAGCTGCGGGCCACGTCGCCTGCGCCGGCACCCTCCGTCTCCGGTGGCGGACGCGGAGGACGAGGCCCCGCTCCACAGGACACCGACGCCCCGGGACATGATCCCAGACTGGTGTTGTGAAGGGGATGGCCCGGCCGGCGACCCACACCGGACAACGACCAGCACTCCGCACCCACACCCACACCCACACCTGCGCAAACCGCTGAACCAGCTTCCATCACGCACTCCTCCTTCTTCTTCTGGTATTACAGCCATACCGTCCACACAGGACGGTTCAGTCACCGAACTTTAAGGAGAAGGCGTGGCGCAGCTGGAGCGACAGGCGGGCTCGGGAGCCGGGACATCCGGCTCCTCCGGTGCGCATCCTCGTCGATGGAGGATCATCGCCGTCGTTGCCGGGCTCACCGGCCTCGCCGCAGGCGCCTGTTCGAACGGCCTCGGCAGCAGTTCCGAAAACATCTCCGACAACGGTTCGGCCAACGACTCCGACAACCGCCTCACTACTGGCGCCGTCAGCATCGAACCTCTGTGGGAAAACGGCATCCGCGCCATGGAACGGCCACGCGCCGCCGACGAGTCGGTCGTCTTCCATGCTCTGACCGAATCAGGCAATTTTCAGATGTTGAGCCTCGATCCGACGTCCGGCAGGACGCGATGGACGGCGCCCGCGAGCCCCTCCAACGTGGCGCCCGGAGTGGGGTTTTCCACCAGGCTGCTCCATAACGGAGAAGTCGTCGTCTGGATGGAGCCCGGCGAGTCGATGTCGGCCGGCGACATAACAATGGGATACGTATCGATCGTCGGCGCGGAGACGAAGTCCGGGAAGCGGCTGTGGACCTACGGCGACGGCCGTCTCCAGCTGTCGTCCGCGCCGACGATCTGCGGAGACAATGACGTCTGCCTGCCGGCCAGCACCGACTCGGCTCCCGTCGCCCTGGACGGGTGGTCCGGGGCACCCAGTTCCCTCGGCATACGGACCGCGCGCGCATCCGATGTCGGCGGTGATCGCCGGCGGCTGCCGTACCGGAGCGTGACAGCGACCATTTCGAAACCAAATCATGTTCCGAAAGACGAGACAGAAACGACACCGAGCACGGAGTACTCTCGTTCCATCGGACGCTACCTGTACGAGAACGGGCACGAACTGATCGCGTACACCAGTGACGGTGCCGAGAGCTGGAGAAAGTCGTTTTCCAACCTTTTCGAGGGTCTGGAAGTGAGCCCCAGCTTCGGGTGGAATGTCACCCTGAGGAACGGGCTGTACATCGTTTCGCTGAGCCATGTTCCATCACCCGGGCAGCTTGCCACGGACGAGGCTCGTAGCCCGTGGAACCGCGACGCGTCCAAGCTCTGGGCCACCGCCGCCATCGACGCGCGAACCGGAGAAACGCTGTGGGTGCATCCCACCGCCTCGACGCTCTGCGGCAGCATCGGCTCCGGCATCGACGAGTACGTTCGATGCAGCTACACCGGGACCGTCCTTTACCACTCGGGGGCGTCCGCCGCCACCGAGGGAGTACAGGTCACCGTCGAGGGCTACGACCCCGAAACCGGGCAGACAACCTGGCAGTGGCCCGCCGGGGTCGTTCCAGGGCTCGTCTTCAACAGCGAGGACGACGAGGCCGAGGAGAGCGACCAGCCTCGGCGCGGACCAGATGTGCTCCGGGTCGACGACGCCCGCTACGCCATCCGCACGCCTGACCGGACCGTGCTGCTCGATCTCGAAGTCGGTCCGCTGAACGACCCTCCGCCCGCCTCCGGATGGTGTTCCTCCAAGACTTCCGTGGAACCGAGCTTCCGCATCGCCGGGCAGGAGGATCTCCGGTACTACGACGATCTCTGGTATCCGTGCGCGGACGGCCACCCGGTCGACGTACCCAGCACGACTCCGAGGTTCGCGGGCGTTCTGATCGACGAGGCGTACATCTGGCGGGACAGCGGCGGCCGGGTCCGCGGCGGCCACGTCAGCTGAAGGCCCGCGAGCGGGCACCTGATACGTCGAGGACGGCGTCAACATCGGCACAACGGCCGTGCAGCTCGTGGTCGAGCTGGTCTCTCCCGGCAACCGAGCCGTGAACCGGAAGGCCAGGCCGATATCGCGAGCTGCCGGCCCATCGGTCACTTTGAGTACATGACGGACTCGAGATCCGGTCGCACGAAATGGGTACGAGTACCTTCGGGCCGAATTTCACCGACCGGTATGTCGCCGCACCCGCCGTCGTGGGACAAGGGTATGTTGTCGCCGCCATAGGCCGACAACGATTTTCCTGGGGGCTCGGGTCTTGACGGCCTTGGATGATCGGCGCTTTTGCGCCAGGCCCCGACCACCTTTTGGCGAGGGTGGCACGGGGCTGTGACCGCCTTTCTTGCCTTCCTGGGGCTCGGGTTGCTGACTGTCCTTGTCGTCGGTCTGGTCGCACTGGCCCGGGGTCGTCTCCTGCGGGCACGGATCCGCAGTCGCCGTGCCGCCACGGGCGTGACGGTGACCGCCGTGATCGTCTTCGGTGTGTGCGTCGCGTCCATCCCGCAGACGGATCCCGACGCTCCGGTCAGCCAGACCACGTCGGCTGCCCCTGACACCCCGGGCTCCTTCATACGATCCTCCGCTGTGGAGCAACCACCGACGATCCAGCCGCCGGTGGCACCAGTACCGGCACCGGCCCGCCCGGTAGCGTCGATCGGGGTTCCGCCAGTGGCCTCCGTGGCGCCGATTCCTCCGGCAGACCCAGCGCCGCCTGCGGCAGTCGATCCACCGCGCGTCCCCGAACCTCCGGTGCCACCGCCCGCGCCGCCAACCACGGCGGATTCGCGCGCCGGTTGCGACTCGTCGTATCCGGACGCCTGCCTGCGCACCGGCGACTACGACTACGACTGCGAGGGCGGTGAGGGAAACGGACCGAACTATGTCCGCGGGCCGCTGCGCGTCACGTCTCCGGACCCGTTCGACCTGGACCGGGACGGCGACGGCACCGGCTGCGACAGCTGAGCCGGTGGCAGCCGGGTGGCGGACAGGCCCGGGTCGGCCGGACGACCGTTGACGTCGAGGGCATGTCGAGGGCATCCGGCACTGGCTTCGCCGTCTGATCGACGTCTGACGAAGCCATTCAGGCTGACAGGTGGAGCGGGAGGTTTGCCAGGCCCCGCAGGATGATGTGCGGGCGGTAGATGAGAGCGCCGCCGGCCGGCGATTCGTCGGCCAGGGTGATGGAGCGCGCCCGGTTCAGTAGGGCCCGGAAGGCGATGTCCGCCTCCAGCCGGGCCAGCGGCGCGCCGAGGCAGTAGTGGATGCCGACGCCGAACCCGAGGTGGCGCCGCGTCCCGGCGGAGCTCGTGTGGCGGGCGGCGCGGAAGCGGTCCGGTTCGGCGAACGCGGCCGGGTCGCGGTTGGCGGCGCCGATCATGATGACGGCGCCGTCGCCGCGGGTGAACCGGTACCCGGCTATGTCGGCGTCCTGCAGGATGGTGCGGGCGATGAACTGTACCGGCGGGTCGTGGCGCAGGGTCTCCTCGACGGCGGAGCCGACCAGCCACGGATCGGCCCGCACGGCCGCCAGCTGCTCGGGGTTGCGCAGCAGCGCGAGGATGCCGCCGCTGATGAGGTTCACGGTCGTCTCGTGGCCGGCGACGAGAAGCAGGGTGCACAGTTCGAGCAGTTCCCGCTCGGTGAGCATGTCGCCGTCGTCGTGGATCTCCACGAGGCGGCTGAGCAGGTCCGCGCGTGGTTCTCGGCGGCGCCGGGCGATCAGGTCGCGGAAGTAGGCGTCGAACGCGGCCGTCGCCGTGTTGCAGGCGGCCTTGTCCGCGGCGGTGAGCAGGTAGGCCGGGTCGAGGCCGCGGCTGAGGGCGTCCGCCCATCCCCCGAACAGCTCCTCGTCCGCGGTCGGGACGCCGAGCAGCCGGCACATCACCCGCAGTGGCAGCGGGCGCGCGTAGGAGGCGACGGCGTCGATCCGGCCCTGGTCGATCGCCTGGTCGAGCAGGGTGTGCGCCACGGAGGTGATCTCCGGGACGAGGGCTTCGATGACGGCCGGGGTGAATGCCCGCCCGACCAGGCGCCGCAGGCGGGTGTGGTCGGGCGGGTCGGCGCGCAGCAGCGAGCCCAGCCCGTCCTCGGCGATCCCGCGGTAGCTGATGCCGGCGCCGTACCCGTGCCCGGACGCCGGATGGGCGAGCACCGCCGACGCCTCGGCAAGACGGGTCACCAGCGTGATCGTGCGGCCGGCCATCTCGTCGGGCACGAAGGCGGCAGCCTCCCGGAACTCCCGGTAGCGCGGATAGGGGTCCGCAAGGCGGGTCGCCGTCATCGCGCCCACCAGCCCGCCGAGGCCGACCGTGGATGTCTCCCCGACCGTGGACGTCTCCGCGCCGCTCACCGTGGCCACAGACCATCTCCTCCACCGAAGTTCGCACCGCACGGTGGCTCCAGAATCCCGCCCCGACGGCACGGGGCAGGAGGAAACCGCTCGGCTCCGACCCGGCGGCGGCCGGTTCCCATCGTCCGATTGGAGTTCGGGTACTGCGCGGAGGCCGCGCCCGACCTGGTCGCCGCCATGGACGGCTCGATCGGGCCCGGCCTCCGCTTCCTTCGGGGAGATGTTCCAGGTGGGGAGCTCCGATTCGGCTGGTTCCTACCAGCCCCAGCCACGTCCCCAGCCGCCGCGGTTCCAGCCCCAGCCGCCCCGACTGCCCCAGCCGTGGCCCCAGCCCCAGCCCCGGTGCCAGCCCCAGAAGAAGGTTCCGGTGACATCCTGGAAAGATCCTCGCGCCGAGATCGACGGCGCCTCGTACCTGCGCTTCATCATGGCCTCCTCGTTCCAGGCTCGCGATTGTTCGGTGGCCGCTTGGTCGAGAGCGCGTCGCGGCCGTTCGCCTGGCCGGCGCGGTCGGACACGTTCGCCAGAGCCCGGGGAGCATTCCTTCCACCACCCTCCATGGTCTCCCCACCCGTTTCAGCGCAGGTTCAGAAAGGGTTCATCACCCTGCGCCCATGGGCGCAGATGAGTTTCGGCCCGAACATGTCGAGGCCGACCTGTCACCTTTTCGTGGATCGATTCGCTCCACGCTTGAGACGAACCGTGCAACAACGAATGGCGGCGCGAACCGGCCGGCTGCTGGAACGACGCCACGTACCGGCCAGCAGGAGCACCGGCAGACCGGCGCAGCCGAACAGCATCGTCGGGCCCGCCCACACCGATCCCGCGGCCCAGAAACCGAACACCCCCACCGAGGCGATCTCGGACACGGACCCGGCGAGCGAGGTGACCGTCGCCCGGGACGAATCCGGAACGACCTGTTGCAACCGGGTGTCGGCCTGCACCGCCGCCCACTGCAGCACCCCGAACGCGACCGCCACACCGACCAGCCCGACAGGCGTGGCGCTGAGCGCACCGACAGCCAGGGCGCATCCCCCGGCGGCCAGTACCCGACCCGGGTGGCGGGTTCCGCGATCGGCCAGCCAGGCGCCGACGGCGATACCGGCAAGCATGATCCCGTAACCGGCGGGGACGAGGGACGGTGGGAGTCCCGTGTCGGCGACGAGCAGGGGCAGGTACTCGTCGAGCGTGAGGATGGCTGCCAGGCCGGCCACCATCGCGACGGCAACCCGTGTCGCCGCCGAGCGGCGCAGAGCCGCCAAGCCCTGGCGGAGAACCCGAGGCGACCCTGTTTCCTGCTCCCCGCCGACGCTCGAACACGCATCCCGGCCACCGTCCGCCGCGTCGCAGGCCTCGCCAGGCCCGGCAGGCCCGGCAGGCCCGCCAGGCCCGGCAGCGGTCATGGTGGTGCGGGTGTGGGGCAGGGCCAGGGCGAGAGCAGCGGCCATCAGAGGTGCGGCGACGCTCGCCAACCCCACCGTGACGAATCCGCCCACGGCCAGCACCGGGCCTGCCGCCACAGCCGCGACCAGCGCTGACATGGTGCCGACGGCCTCAGCGCGGCCTGTCAGCCGGGGGTAGGCGTCCACCCGGCCCAGCGCCGTGAGCTCGGCGTGGATGTAGGCCTGCCAGGTGCCCGACCGCAGCGACCCGCCGATTCCCCACAGCACGAACCCGGCGGCGAAAGCACCGAAGCCAGGTGCCAGGGTCCAGAGGGCGAACCCGGCGGCTGTCAGCAGCGGAGAGAAGACCAGCAGCAGCCGGCGCGGCACCAGGTCTGCCAGCACGCCCGAGGGAACCTCGGTGAGGAACGCCGTGAGCGACCACAGCGCGAACAGCGACGAGACAGCGGCCGGTGACAGGCCATGCTCGACGAAGAGCAACGCATACAGCGGGTAGAGGAGGACCGCGTCCTCACACGCCGCATACGCGTACAGCCGGCGGGCAAGGCCCGCCTCAGCAGCGGAAGATCCGTGGGATCAACGTCGTCGGTGTCGCATAACGCCCGATCCTAGTGCCATGGCCGGCGCCGGCCAGCGGATGACGGGATCCCCGCCGCGATGAGTTCCGGCCGGGTCGCGGGTCTGCCCTGGTGAGCGTCGGAGCGCGTCGCAAGACGCGGCCCGGCACGAGACACCACGGAGGACACCATGACGACCATCCCCGGCGACGCGGCCACTACGCTGGCAGGCCGCCCGCTCATCGTTGACCTGGCCACCTGGCAGGCCGCCCGGGACGGGCTCCTGGTCCGCGAGAAGGCCCACACCCGAGAGGGTGACGCCCTCGCCGCGGCCCGCCGCCGGCTGCCGATGGTGGAGTTCGACGGGACGGTGCAGGTTGTCGGCGCCGACGGCCCGGTCCCGTTCCTCGACCTGTTCCAGGGCCGCGACGAGCTCGTGGTCTACAAGCACATGTGGTGGGACGGCGCACCGCACCAGGGGCAGTGCGAGGGCTGCACCATGATGGCCTGGCACCTGAAGGACGCTGTCTACCTCAACGCCCGAGGCGTCTCCGCCGCGATCGTCACGACGGGCCGGTGGGACGAGGTGGCCTCCTACGTCGCCTTCATGGGCTACACCCAGCCCTGGTTCTCGGTGCGCGACCTGGACGAGCCCGTCGGCGGCGCCATGGGCTACCTCACCTGCTTCCTGCGCGACGGCGACCGCGTGTTCCTCACCTACTCCACGACGGGCCGCGGCAACGAGCCGGCCAACGGCTCCTTCGCCCTGCTCGACCGGACGCCCTACGGCCGTGGCGAGGCGTGGGAGGACAAGCCCGAGGGCTGGCCCGAGGGGAGCCACGCCTGCTGGTACTGGCGCTCGGACGCCGACGGGAACGCCACCTGGGGCCCGACCAGCCGCCCCGTGCCGCAGTGGACCCGCCCCGCCGCACCCCCCGTGGACACCCTCGGCCGGCAGGGCCACTGCCACTGACGCGCCCGAACCCGAACTGCAGGTGCTAGCCAGGATGCCCGCGGATACCCGAACAGCACGTCCGAGGTGGCAGGCAGGCTCAGAAAGTCAGCTCGGCCCAGGTGATGACGATCGGGATGGGATTCACGAGCTCGGGTGGACCGCCGGCCTCGTCCTTCATGACGGTGCCAAGATGCTTGTAGCGCATGCTGGCCCGGTCGAGCGCGAAGCGTTCGATGCTGGTGACGCCGTCGCTGTCGAGCCGGGTGATCCAGTAGTGCGGGATCCCCGCTCGGGCGTACTCGCCCAGTTTGTCGGTGGTGTCCTGGGTTTCCGAACCGGGCGAGACTATCTCGACGACGAGCAGGGCGTGCTCGGCCCGGAGCCGTTCGCCGCGGGCCCGGTCAAGGCAGCGGTAGAGGATGACGTCAGGCCGGCGGTTGAGCAGGGGGACGTCGCGCAGCCGCAGGTCGACGTCGTTGTTGACCGTCAGGCAGCCGTGGCGGCCGGACCTCGTCGCATCCCGGGCGTGCCGTTCCAGCAGGTTGGCCAGCCGCCGCCCGGCCGTCTGGTGCTCCGGGGTCGGCGCCTCGCAGAAGATGACGTAGCCGTCGACGATCTCGATCGCCCGGGCGATCTCCTCCGACAACGCCTCGTACTCGGCGGCCGTCACCCGAGCGGGCTGCGGGCGCAGGCCACGCAGCCAGCTGTCCTCCGGCGTCGCCGCTGTCACCATCGCCTCCTGGGTGGATGAACCGTGGCACGTCCAGGACGTTGGTCGGCCGCGGCCGACCGCCTCCAGCGTAGATCCATGCCGGCCTCTGTGGTGCCCCACGGAGGCCTCGGCCAGCGCAGAGCCCACAGACGGATCTTCGTGTCTCCGTGTGCGGCGCAGGCAGCTGTCGGACCGGTGCCGGAACGGTGGCTCAGATCCGCGCGCCCTTCTCCAGGTTGCAGCGGCGGCACAGCAGCTGGAGGTTGTTCACACTGGTCGCGCCACCTCTGCTGTGCGGGATGACGTGGTCGAACTCCAGGTACTCGGTCGCGCTGCACTGCACGCAGGCGCCTCTGTCACGCTGCCAGACCTCCGCCTTCACCGCCTGCGGAACGGCACGACTGTCGCGTCCGCGGGGTGCGATCACCAGCCGCCGCGCGACGCGCAGCACACCGGAGAGGACGGCCGCCGCGTACTCCGGGTCGTCGACGCGGTAGATGCCGCCGCCGCGGGCCGTCGTCGCCGAGATGTCGACGGTTCCGTAGTTCCCGGCGACAGCGACCACCTTTGCCCAGGCGAGTTCCGTGCCCGCACCGGTCTGGGCGAGAAAACGGAGCTTGCGGTTACTGGCGACGAGACGTCCAGGGGTGTGCCGAGGGCCGCTGGCGAGGTGGCGAACCTGCACCACACTCACATCCAGGTGAACGATCTCGTCCAGGTCGAGGTGCAGGGTCGGTACCGTCACCCGGGGCAGCTCGCCGTTGCGGATGCGGGAGAGATCGAGGCCGCGCTGCAGCCGCTCACGCATCATCCCGACCGCGGGGTGCCCGATGCCCAGGCGGCGGACCTCGTCCTCGAAGAGGGTGAGCTCGTGCTCTTCGATGATCTCGTCGGCGAAGGCGAACGTGACAAGCCGCTGAAGGTAGCCCAGCGCCACGGACTGGAACACCTCCTGGCCGGCGGCCTCGGGGACGCGCTGGAAACGCAGTTCGGCCCAGAAATCCTCGAGAGAGGATGTTCCCGGGCCGGCGTCGATACCCGCGGCGAGCCGGCGGTGCCAGTCCGCGAGAATGCTGCGGATCGCGTCCTCGCAGGGCGCGCAGGGCACCGGCCCGAGAAAGAGGCGGCGGCGTTTCGCGGCGCCGCAGCGTCCGCAGGTGGTGTCGGATTCGGTGAACTGCCCTCGGGTCTGCGCGGTCCAGGTGTGGCCGTCCCACCACCGCAGACCGCCGCCCGCCTCCGGGTCGGGATACCAGTCGGCGCGGCGCTGGGCGCCGCCGCCGAACGGCTGGGCGGGCATGGGCGGCAGAACCCGTCCCGGCGGCACAGCGGGCACGGGCGGCACAGCGGGTCCCGGGCCGGCTGTCCCCCGTGTGGCGGGTGCAGGTGTGGCGGGCGCAGGTGCGCCGCGCTGCGGTGCGGCGGACCCGGCCGGGGCGTCCTCCGGCTCCTCGACGGAGATCCCGAAGCTTCTGGCCAGGCCGGCCAGGCCGCTGTCCCAGCCCTGGCCGACCGCGCGGAACTTCCAGCCCGTTGCCCGCCGGTACAGCTCGCCGAAGACCATGGTGGTGACCGGTTCCGCGGTGTCCGGCGCGAACTCGGCGAGCAGCCGGCCGTCCTCGTCGCAGACCTGGAGGACCAGCCCGCCGACTCCGGCGAACGTGCCGTCGTCGACCGAGCCGGCGATCACCACCGTGGCGATCTCGGCCTCGATCCGCCCGGTCGCGATGGTCAGGGTTCCCCCGGTGCCGGCGGAACCGTCCGCGCCGCCGGTCGCGAGGCTGACGGCGCCGGACCGGTGGCGCGGCTGGTTGTAGAAAACGAAGTCGTCGTCGGAGCGGACCTGGCCCGCGCTGGTCACCAGGACGGCGCAGACATCGAGGGACGGGCCGGACGCAGAGGAAACCACAGCGCGGACGGTCTCCGCGGCAACCGCCGTGTTGGCACCTTTTGACAATCTCTGCGCAACGACCATCAATTCCCCCACAGGCAATCCAATACCACAGAGGGACACCGGCGGCGTTACGCACAGCCCGGCCAGATGGACGTCCCCGTGGCTGACCGACAGATTATGCCTGAGGGAAAACAGGAACGGGGGCGGAGAACCCGCCCCCGTTCCATGGCGCGCCGCGGCGTGCTTTTCCGGGTCCCGAGGGGATCCGGCCCGGGGCAGGGGGACGACGGGGGGACAGGGATGGCTGGTCAGGCCGGGACGGGGATGCGGGCAGCGCCCGCGCGCAGGGCTGGGATCAGTTCGCGGCCCCAGTCAACGACGTCCTCGTACGGGTCGAAGCCGCGGATGAGGAAGGTGTCGACGCCGATCTCGTGGTAACGCAGCAGCGCGCCGGCGACCTGCTGGGCGGTGCCGACGTGGCCCGACGAGTTGCCGCCCGGGCCGGTCAGTGCCGTCACGCCGAACCAGAGGCGCTCGTCGTGGACCTGCTGGCGGGCCGCGGCCTCCTGCAGGCGGGCGGACGCGACCGAGTTCGAGGTCGCGAACTGCGGCGAGGTGCCCCCGGCCGCCTCCGCCCGGCGGCGGGTCTCGGCGGTGATCGCCTCGGCGCGGGCCCAGGCGGCGTCCTCGGTGTCGGCGATGATCGGCCGGGTGGAGAGGCTAAAACGCAGCGTGCGGCCGTGCTTCGCGGCCGCGGCGCGCAGCAGGGCGATGCGGTCCGCGGTCTGCTCCAACGGCTCGCCGAACAGCATGTAGACATCCGCGTGCTGGGCGCCGACGGCGACGGCCGCGTCGGACTGCCCGCCGAAGAACAGCGGGATGCCGGCCGCGGTCGCCGGCTTCACCGAGCTGTAGGCCCCTTCGTACCGGTAGAAGCTGCCCTCGTGGTCGAACGGCGTCTCGGAGGTGAGGGTGCGCCGCAGGACGTCCATGAACTCCGCGGTGCGCTCGTAGCGGGTGTCGTGGTCGGCGAAGTCGCCGTCGCGGCGCTGGTCGGCGTCGTTGCCGCCGGAGATGTGGTGGATGGCGACCCGCCCGCCGCCGGTGAGCTGGTCGAGGGTGGCGAGCTTGCGGGCGACCAGGGTCGGGGTGACGAAGCCGGGCCGGTGCGCGATGAGCACACCGAGCCGGTCGGTGTGCGCGAGGACGTGGCCGGCGACGGCGAACCCGTCGGGCGCGGTCGCCCCGTAGCCGATGAGGACGCGGTCGAAGCCGGCCTCGTCGTGGGCCTTCGCGAACCGGGTCAGGTAGGCGGTGTCGACCGTGGGCCCGTCGAAGTACGAGCCGCGGGTCTCGGACGCCTCCCTGGTTCCCACCATGCCGAGGATTTCGATGGGCATCCTGCTTCAGCTCCCTGCTGTGTCGGTGTTGATGGCGGCCGGACGGTTGGTCAGCGCCGAGCGCCAGGTCGGCTCGTGGTGGCAGGCGACCGTCCAGCCCGGCACCGCCGGTTCCGGCGCGGGGGTGTGGTCGCAGGCCTCGGTGGCGAACGGGCAGCGGTGGGCGAAGACGCAGGCGTCCGCGGGACGTCCCCGCTCCCCCGGCCGGTCGGCGAGCTGGTCGGCGGGCCGACGCAGCTGCGCCGGGGACGGGCCGTGTTCGTCGCGGATGCTCGGCGCGGAGGCGATCAGCAGCGCCGTGTACGGGTGGCGGGGGCGGGTGAAGACCTCGGCGATCGGGCCGTCCTCGACGACCCGGCCGCGGTAGAGGACGACGACCCGGTCGGCGATCCCGGCGAGCGAGCTGAGGTCGTGCGAGATGATGATCATCCCGAGCCGGTCGCGTTCGGCGGAGTCAGCACCGGCGGAGTCAGCACCGGCGGGGGTGCGGCGCAGCGTGTCGAGGAGCCGCAGGATGAGGTTGCGGTTCGAGCCGTCCAGCGCGCTGACGGGCTCGTCGCAGAGGAGCAGGCGCGGGTTGTCGACGATCGCGCGGGCGATGGACGCCCGCTGCCGCTGGCCGCCGGAGATCGCGCCGGGCAGGCGGTCGGCCACGGCGGGGTCGAGGCCGACCCGGCGCAGCGCGTCGGTGACGGCCGCCTGCTGCTCGTCGCGGGTGCCGCGGCCGGCGACGGTGAGGCCCTCGGCGATGCTGCGCCCGACGGTGAGGTCCGGGTCGAGCGCGCGCAGCGGGTCCTGGAAGACGAAGCGGATGGCTCCGCCGCGCCGGAATCCGCGGCGGGCGCGGCGGCGCAGCCGGCGGAGGTCGGTGCCGTCGACGTCGATCACACCAGCCTCCGAGGGGGCCAGGCCGACGATCGCGCGGGCGAGGGTGGTCTTGCCGGAGCCGGTCTCGCCGATGACGCCGACGATCTCGCCGGGGCGGACCTCCAGCGAGACGTCCCGCAGGATGGTGGTGCGCCGGCCGGGCCCACTGCGGGCGCGGAAGGAAACGGTCAGGCCACGGACCGACAGCAGCGGCTCCGCGTCCACCGCCGGCCCGTCGGCCGCCCCGACCGCCCCGACCTCGACAGCGACGCCGCCGGCCGCGCCGTGACCATCGGCGGAGCCGGCGGTGGATCCAGCGGCAGGACCGGAGCCGGGCGTGGTTGGCGTGGTGGGGGTGGTGGGGGTGGTCGGAATGGTCGGAGCCGCGGTGGCGGCTGTGGGCCGGGTCCGCAGATCGGCGAGGTTCATACGGGCGCTCCTGCTCGCTCGGGGGCTCGGGCAGCCGGGTCGATCTCGCCGAGCCGGGCGCAGCGCGCCGCCCGGTCGGTGCCGGGTGCGCCGTTGGGCAGGGCACGCAGCTCCACCGGCGCCGTCCGGCAGGCGTCGGTGGCGAAGGCACAGCGGTCCGCGAAACGGCAGCCGGTGATCCGCGCGCCGACGGGCGGCGCGGAGCCGTCGATGACCTCCAGCTCGCGGCGCCGCCAGTCACCGACCGAGGCGACCCGCAGCAGTGCCGCGGTGTACGGGTGGCGCGGGTGGGCGAGGACGTCCGCCGTCGGCCCGGTCTCGACGACCTCTCCCGCGTAGAAGACCAGGATGCGGTCGCAGAGCTGGGCGATCACGGCGAGGTCGTGGGAGACGGCGAGGACGGCCAGGCCCCGCTCGGCGCGCAGCCGGTCCAGCGCCTCCAGCACCTCGGCCTGGACGGTGACGTCGAGGGCGGTGGTCGCCTCGTCGGCGACGAGCAGGTCCGGCTCGCCGGCGACGGCGATCGCGAGCACGACCCGCTGCAGCATGCCGCCGGAGAGCTCGTGCGGGTACTGGTGGTAGACCAGCTCCGGCTGGTGCAGGCCGAGCGTCGCGAGCAGCGCGACGGCGGCGGTGCGGGCCTCGCGGCGGCGGTGGCCGACCTTGACCCGGAACTGTTCGGCGAGCTGGCGGCCGACGGTGTGGGACGGGTTGAGGTAGGAGCCCGGGTCCTGGAAGACGGCGCCGATGCGGGTGCCGCGCAGACCGTCCCACCGCCGCCGCGGCAGGTTGACCAGCGACGTCCCGTCGAAGTCGATCCGGCCGGCGCTGACGTCGCAGCCGGGCGCGAGCACGCCGAGGGCGGCCCGGCAGGTCAGGGTCTTGCCGCTGCCGGACTCCCCGACGAACCCGACGGCCTCACCGCGTCGGAGGGTGAACGACACCCCGTGCACCGCCCGCGGCCCACCGCCGACGGTGATGTGCAGGTCGTCGACCCGCAGCAGGTCATCGGGCATCCTTCGCCTCCAGGAGGGCGGGGGCCGGAGCGGGGGCCGGAGCGGGGTCGGAGCGGGGGCCTGCTCCGACCCGGCTGGCGCCAGGGCGGGGGTGGGCTCGGGCCCGGCCGTCGCCAGGCCGGTGGTGTCGCGGATGGCGTCCGCCAGCGCGTTGAGCGCCGCCACCGCGAAGATGATCACCAGCGACGGTGCGAGCGGCGCCCAGGGCCGCTGGGCGAGGTAGTTCAGGTCGGAGGCGAGCATGCCGCCCCAGGTGGGCGCGGGCGGCTTCACCCCGATCCCGAGGAACGACAACGAGGAGACCACAAGGAGCGCGGCGGCGGCGCTGCCCGCCGCGGTCACGGCGATGGTGGGCAGCACCTTGTTCCAGATGTGGGTGCGCAGGATCCACCAGCGGGACGCCCCGACGAGCTCGGCGATCTCGACGTACTGCGAGGAGGCGAGGCCGAGCGCCGCCGCCCGGGTGATGCGGAAGAAGGCGGGCGCGAGCACCACGCCGATGGCCAGCATCGCCTGGTGGATGCCGTTCCCGATGACCCCGGTGACCGCGATCGCGAAGATGATGTAGGGCAGGGTGAGCAACGCGTCACTGATCCGCAGCGAGATCCACTCGAAGACCCGGCCGAACACCACCGAGGCCAGCCCGGTGGTGGCGCCGAGGACGAGCCCGACGCCGACGGCCTCGACCGCGCCGAGCACCGAGCGGCCGGTGGCGTCCATCAGCCGGCTCAGGATGTCGCGGCCCAGGTAGTCGGTGCCGAGCCAGTGGGAGGTGCTCGGGTCCCGCAGGATCCCCTGCGGGTTCTGGGCGACCGGGTCGTGGGGCGCGAGTGAGCCGCCGGCGACCGCGAGCACCGCGATCCCGGCGAGGACCAGCAGCGCGAGGCGCACCGAGGGCAGCCGGCGCATCCGGCGCATCCGGCGCGGCACGCTCATGACCGCCGCTCCGCCGCCGGGCGCAGCCGGACCAGCGCCGCGTTGACGACGGCGTTGCACACCAGGACCAGCGCGATGCTCGTCACAAGGACTCCCTGGATGACGGGGATGTCGCCGCGGTCGGCGGCCTGCAGCGCGAGATGACCGAGGCCGGGCAGGTTGAAGACCGCCTCGGCCACCACCGCTCCGCCGATGAGGCGCGGCGCGTACAGCCCGATGACGGTCAGCGCGGGACCGACCGCGTTGCGCAGCGCGTGCCCGAACACCACCCGGCGCACCGACAGGCCGCGTACGGTGGCGCCCACCACGTAGTTCTCCCGCATCGCGCCGACCAGCGAGGTGCGGAGCTGGCGCGTGATCTCGGCCGTGAGCTCCAGGCTGAGCGCCAGACCGGGCAGGATGATGAACCGCACCCACTGGCCCGGGTCCTCGCTGAAGGGCACGTAGCCGCCGGAGGGCAGTACCGGCAGGGTCACCGAGAACAGGATGATCAGCCCGATCCCGAGGACGAACGGCGGGATGGTGGACGCCGCCGAGCACACGGCGGTGACGGCGCGGTCCAGGCGCCCGCCGTTGTTCAGCGCCGCCGCGATACCGGCGGTGCCGCCGACGAGGATGGCGACGACCACCGCGACCAGGGTGATCGACAGGTCGACCGGCAGCGCGCGCCCGACACTCTCCGCGACCGGCAGGGTCGTGAAGTAGGAGTAGCCGAGGTCCCCGGTGAGCGCGTTCCCGAGCCAGCCGAAGTACTGGGCGAGGAACGGCTTGTCGAGTCCGAACTGGTGGTTCATCCGCTCGATGTCCTGCGGCGTGGCGAGGTCACCGAGCACGGTCGCGGCCGGGTTGGTGTCGGTGAGCGCGCTCAGGCCGTAGGTGATGAAGGTGGCCACCAGGGCCACCGGCACCCCCACTCCCAGCACCCGCCCGAGGCCACGGGCCAGGCCGGAGAGCCGGGGCACCCGGGGCAGCCGCGCCGACCGGGCCCGGGTCCCGGCCCCGCCCGGCGGCGGGTTCCCGCCGCGCCCCGGGGTGTGGGGGGCGTCCAGCGTCGCCGTCGCTGTCGCCGTGTGCGCCGCCATGTCAGCTGTTCCCGTCGACGGTGACGCCCTCGAACCGCTGGGCCATGAGGTAGCTGCCCAGCGGCGAGATGTCGGGGCGGCGCACCAGGATGCGCGGGTTGCTGAAGAGGAAGACGTTCGGCATCTTCTCGACGGCGATCCGCGTCGCCGCCTGCACGACGGACGGGTACGCCGGGTCGTCCAGCGGGGTCTCGGTGATCTTCGCGACGGCTTCGGCCAGCTCCGGCGGGGTGGTGCGGCCGGGGTTCATCAGGCCCTGCTCGCCGAACAGCACCTGGAACGCCTGCACCGGGCTCTCCCGCCCGGCGAACTGGTCGGTGAAGAACGGCCTCGCCCGCTGGATGTAGACCAGCTGGGTGGCCTGTGCCTGCGGGATCGCCTCCAGTCTCACCCGGATGCCGACCTTGCCGAGCTGCGCCTGGATCTGCTCGGGCAGGCCCTCGACGATCGCGGTGGTGAGGGTGAGATCGGTGCCGTCCGCGTGCCCCGCCTCGGCGAGCAGGCGGCGGGCGAGCGCCGGATCGTACGGGTAGGCGTTCTCCAGGTCGTCGACGTGCCCGGGGTGGCCCTTCGGGAACGGCTGGTAGTTGACGTCGCCGATGCCGAACTGGACGGTGTCCACCAGTGCCTTCCGGTCGATCGCGTGCTTGATCGCCCGGACGACCTTCGGGTCGTCGAACGGCGCCGTCGTGTTGTTCACGTCGAGCACACTGATGACCAGCGAGGGAATGATCTGGACCTCGAAGCCGGCCGCCTTCACCGCCTCGACCTGCGACGCTGGCACCGTGGCGACGTCGAGGCGGCCGGACTGCAGCGCGGCGACGGCGGTGGCCGCCTCGGGCGGCATGTGGAGCTCGAAGGCCTGCGGGTGGATGTTCGCCGCGTCCCAGTAGCCGGCGAAGCGGGTCAGCTTCGCGCTGTCGTTCGGCACGTAGGACGTCAGCTGGAACGGCCCGGCGCCGACCGGTCGGGTGGCGAGGCCCTTCTCGTCGCCGTCGATGGCCTTCGGGCTGACGATCATCCCGGTCTTGCCGGCGAGGATGGCCGGCAGCTGGTGGTCGGTGTTCTTCAGGTCGAGGCGCACGGTGGCCGCGTCGACCGCGACGACATCGGCGATGCTGGTGAGCTGGGCCGCGACCAGGGAGTTCGGGGCGTCCCGCCCGCGCAGGAGGCTCTTCGCCACGGCGGCGGCGTCCAGCGCGGTGCCGTCGCTGAAGGTGAGGCCGGGGCGCAGGTGGAAGGTGACGGCCGTGCCGTCGGCGTTGTACTCCCAGGAGCTAGCCAGCGCCGGCACGGGGGTGGCCTTCTCGTCCAGCCTGGTCAGGCCCGCGTAGACCAGGGACAGGGCGTGGACGTCCCAGCCCGCCGACGAGGTGATCGGGTCCCACGAGGTGACCAGTGCCCACCCCCAGCGCAGCATCCCGCCGCCGCCGGAGCCGACGCCCGCGGGATCGTTGCCACCACAGGCCGCCAGCAGGATCGACCCGCCGGCGGCCAGCGTCCCGAGGCGTAGGAAGCCGCGCCGCCCCAACACGGGGCCCGCCAGGTCGGCTGCTGGGACGGGGGTCGTGAAGGTCGTCCTCGGGGTGCTCACGGATGGTCCTCTCAGGCATGGATGGGCGCGCTTCGGCGTGCCGCCGGGCCCAGGGCTCGCAGGTCGACGGGCTCGCAGGTCGGCAGGCGTGCACGGGGCAGGCGGAGCACGCCGGACATCCGGCGCGGGCAGAGCCGCGTCGGCTCGTCACGTCATCGCGGGAATCGCCGCCGACCCGCGGAGCCGGGTCGCCGGGGTGAGGGCACGGGAAAGCTCGGACTGCGGCAGGCCGCGGCGGTGGGGGTGGCGCTGAAGGTGGGCGTGGCGCAGGCGCGGGTGGCCCGAGAAACGGAGGTAGCCCGAGAAACGGAGGCGGCCCGGGAGCGGGGGTGGCGCGGACGGTCGGACCGCGCCGGCGTCAGGAGACGGGTGACGCCGGCCGGTACGCGGGAAGCGACAGCAGGCCGGCCGGGCCAGTGGTGGCCGACCGGTGGAGGGCTTCGTCAGAACCCGGTGGAGGAAACCGGATCCGCGCGGCCGGCGCCGAGGCGCCGGTGAGGCGACGGGCTAGCGACGGGCTAGCGACAGAGGTCGCTGGAGGTCAGCTCGAAGTCGACGTAGCGGCACGCTACGGCCAGGTATGTCCACCGCATGAGTGAAGAATGCCCGACGAGCTGCCGTAACGTCAATCGTTGACAATGGGCGATCTACTTCACAACCCACAGACCCCCTGGGCAACATCCCTCTCACCCACGGTAGGGATCGACGTCCGGCCAGACCGGTCGTCCGCCGGGGCCGGTCCGGGTCCACCGCGCAGCGGCGCCCTGCCACTACGATGACGGGCGAAGGGTCGTGACTGGCGCGCTCGGGTGGAAACGACCACTGGGGAGCGACGAATCTGCTGGCGGCGCCGTGCGCCTGGGTGCCTCCGACGACAGACGTCTGTCCGCGTGGAGGTCCCGCATGCATGAGCCCGCCATGAAACACCTGTCCGCCACCGACCCCGAGATCGCCGGCCTGGTCGAGGCCGAGGCCGGGCGGCAGTTCGAGAAGATCCGCCTGATCGCCTCCGAGAACTACGTCTCGACGGCCGTCCTCGAGGCGTCCGGCTCGGTGCTGACGAACAAGTACTCCGAGGGCTACCCGGGCAAGCGCTACTACGAGGGCCAGCAGGTCATCGACCCGGTCGAGACCCTGGCGATCGAGCGGGCGAAGTCCCTGTTCGGGGTGGCGCACGCCAACGTCCAGCCCTACTCCGGCTCCCCCGCGAACCTCGCCGTCTACCTCGCGTTCCTGCAGCCGGGTGACGCGGTGCTGGGCATGGGCCTGCCCTCGGGCGGCCACCTGACCCACGGCTGGTCGGTGTCGGCCACCGGCCGCTGGTTCAAGGGGATCCGCTACGGGGTCCGCCGCGACACCGGCCGCGTCGACCTGGACGAGGTCCGCGACCTCGCCCTGGAGCACCGCCCCAAGGTGATCTTCTGCGGCGGCACGGCCATCCCCCGCACCATCGACTTCCCCGGCTTCGCGGCGATCGCACGCGAGATCGACGCGGTCCTCGTCGCCGACATCTCCCACATCGCGGGCCTGATCGCCGGCGGCGCCCACCCGTCTCCGGTGGGGCACGCGCCGGTCATCACCACGACCACCCACAAGACACTGCGCGGCCCGCGCGGCGCCATGATCCTCACCGACGGAACGCATTCCGCGGCCATCGACAAGGCCGTTTTCCCCGGCCTTCAGGGCGGCCCGCACAACCACACCACCGCAGCCATCGCGGTCGCGCTGAGGGAAGCCGCCACCCCGGATTTCCGGGAGTACGCACACCGTGTCGTCGCGAACGCGAAGGCGCTCGCCGAGGCGCTTGCCAGCCGCGGTTTCGATCTCATCACGGGTGGCACCGACAACCACCTCATCCTCATTGATCTGACCGGTCGGGGCGTTGCCGGAAAGCCTGCGGCGAAGGCGCTGGACCGGGCCGGTATCGAGCTCAACTACAACACGGTTCCGTTTGACCCGCGCAAGCCCTTCGACCCGTCGGGCGTGCGACTGGGAACGGCCGCCGTCACCACGCGTGGCCTGCAGCCGGAGCAGATGCCGACGCTGGCCGCCTGGATCGACGAGGCGGTGAAGGCCGCGGGCGACGAGGACGAGGCCACCCTCACCCGCATCTCCGGCGAGGTGCGCGACCTGATGTCGGCGTACCCGATGTCCGGCTGGGTCTGATCCGGTCCTCCTCCCCATCTCCCGCCGGGCTCTTCTTCTGATCTCCCGCTGATCTCCCGATCTTCCGACCGGTGGCCGGCCGGCGCACCGCGCCCGGCCCACCCCGCCTCGTTCCCGGTCGTCCCGGCCCGGGCGTGTGTCGCACGCCCGGGCCGCGGCCTGCCCGGACCGCATCCCCGGGCCTGCGGCTTCACCGGGCCGACAGCTTCGCCGGGCCGCCCCGACCTCCCGCCGATGCCGATCGGCTCACTTCCTGGTCCGCCCCCGGCCCTCCCCCCGCTCCTTGCCGGTCTGCGGGCGGTACGGGAGGCCGTCTGATCCGCCACGCTCACCGCATCGTCCCCACGCAGCGGATCCGACCACCTTCACCGTGACACAGGGTGTGCGTCACAGAGCCTAGAGCACGCAAAGTGACTGCCGTGCGCCGTAATTGGTGGGAATTTAGTACTTGCGACTACCCTTAGTAGTTCGCTACGGTGTGCTGGCTCCTTAGCAAGCGACGGGCCGTACGCCGAGTTCTGCCCTTGGCCCGTCGTCCCTCCTAGATCACCAGGGCAGAAGCGGGGGAACCACGTTCCTCCGGGCAGCCACCACGGCGGCTGCCCTCGGGGTGAAGTCGGCGCGTCCGTGCGCCCGACCGGGCTTCCCGGCCCGAACCCGACAGCTAACCCCGCAGGCGTACGGGAAGGATCTTCGTATGCGTATGCATGGAACTGCAGCCGGGGCTTCCCCCCGTCCCCCGGAACATTGCGGCGGCCACCTGGCGCCCGCCTCTCGGGGTTGATTCCTGGAAGCTAGGCCCAGCGCGGGCCCGGAATTTCTTCACACCGTTCCCACAAACGCGCGCCGAATCCTGCGCTGTTCGTGGCGGCTTTTCGTTGCCATTTTTTGATCCGTACACGGATCATCTGCGCCCTCGGCCGCCGGATCCCGGCTGCTCCTCAACGTAGAAACGAGTTATCCAGATGTCGATCGGCAAACACCGCATGCCCAGGTCCAAGCCCAGCAACGGCCGTTCCCGCGGCCGCGGCCGTTCCGCGGCGGTAGCGGCGGCAAGCGTTATCGGCGCCTCCGCGGGACTGTTCCTCACCGCCAGCCCGGCCAGCGCGGCCACCATCTCGGACGTGTCCATCGCACAGGCGGCGCAGAACGCCGGCCTCCCCTCCTGCCGCGGCATCCCGCTCAGCACCTGGGTGGCCGTCGCCCTCGCCGAGTCGGGCGGCAACACCACCGCCCGCGCCACCGTCGGCGAGGACTCCCGCGGCCTGTGGCAGATCAACATGCGCGCCCACAGCAGCTGGGTCGGCAGCCGCAACCTGTACGACCCGAACACCAACGCCTGGGCAGCCAAGCGCGTGTGCGACATGCAGGGCATCCGGGCCTGGAGCGCCTACAACAACGGCATGCACACCCGGTACCTGGCCCGCGGGGCGGCGGCCGCCGCCGCCGTCGGCACCGGGACCACCACCACCGTCTCGACCGCCCCCAGCACCAGCGGCGGCACATCCGCGTCCACCTCCACCAGCTCGGGCGGCGGCTACATGCGCCTCGGTGTCCCGGGCGTGCGCTGGGACGTCGCGCTCGTCCAGCAGAAGCTGCAGACCCTCGGCTACCCGATCACGGTCGACGGCCGGTTCGGCCCGCAGACCAACCATGTGCTGATCGACTTCCAGAAGAAGAACTGCCTGGTTCCGGACGGCGTGGTCGGCCCGGCCACCCACGCCAAGCTCTTCGGCTGATCCTCGGCCCCACGCATCGCGGGACCCGTCCCCGTCACGAGCTCTGCCTGCCCTCACGGCCGGGCGGGGCCGCGGCGGGGACGGTCCCGTTCACGGGGTGAGCTGCGTCACGCGCGGTCACGCTTCCAGCACCTGCGGTGTGGTGTGCCCGACACTTCGGTGGCCCGTCGGGCTCCCACCGGGCAGTCTCGAAGGCTGGACCTGGGGCCGGACGTCGCCCAGGTCCAGGTCCCGAGCCGGCCGAGGCTCCGGGCCGACCGTCCCACGATGCAGGAGCGTTTGTTGTGCTGACCAGGATCGACCATGTCGGAATCGCGGTGGCCTCGCTCGAGGAGGCCATTCCTCGTTACGAGGCGGCGTTCGGCCTGAAGGTCGCGCATCAGGAGACCAACGAGGCGCAGGGCGTCCGCGAGGCGATGCTCCTGGTCCACAGGGGCGACACCGGCGGTTCCTACGTCCAGCTGCTCGAGCCGATCCGCGAGGACAGCCCGGTCGGCAAGTACCTCGCCAAGAAGGGCCCCGGCATCCACCACATCGCCTACGGCGTGGGCGACATCGACTCGGCCCTCGCCGCGCTCACCGTCACCGGCTTCGATCTGATCAACAAGACGCCCGTGCACGGGACGTCCAACAGCCGCATCGCCTTCCTGCACCCGAAGGGCCTCGGCGGCGTTCTCACCGAGCTGGTCGAGGCCCCCGCCGACCACTGACGGTCGGCACGGGGCGCCGATCACCACAGGACGGCGATCGCGACGTTGCCCACGGCGAGCCCACCGGCCGCGTGAGCCAGGGCCACCGGAGCCTCGTCCCCGCGCGCGTTGCCCACGACGGCCACGCCGGCGACAACCGCGGCGACCGCCAGTTTCACCGCGACCTTCGTGTTGTTCGGGTCCTGGTCGACAGCTCCGCTCGACGCGAGCCCGACCAGGATCATCCCGGTGAAGATCTGCGCCAGGGCCCCGTGCAGGATCCCCGGTGTGATCACCGGGTGCGGCACGCGGATCTGGGCCAGCCACCCCCCGACGATCATCGCCATACCGATCAGATGAAGAACGACAACGAGGTCGTAGAGAACACCCACGACATCGTTTCTACATGACGTAGAAGAAGGTTGGTCGCGGTGCCCGCCGCACGATGCGGCGGGCACCGCCCAGCGGGCACTCCGCGGCCCTGCTGCCCGGCCCGTGACCTGGCTGCCGCGGCTCAGTGACCGCTCACCGGCGACTCAACGGCGGCTCAGCGGCGCGGACCAGTCGCTGGACGGGATCGGGTCGAGCGGCACGACCCCGCTGCCGTCCCAGCCGAACCGCACGGCCGCGGCTCCTGCGGACGGGCAGCACATCGGATCACCCGGGCGGTACAGGTCGTACTGCAGGGCGACGACGTCGCTGGTCGACCAGACCCACCGCACTCCCGCGCTCGGTGTCGTCCCGGTGCCCACGTACCTGCCCCGGTGGAAGAAGAAGGCCTGCTGCGGATGCCCGTCCACGGACGTCGACAGCCGGCCGACGATCACACTCAGCGCGAAGCCCGGCTCGTAGCCGCTGACTCCCAGCGGGGTGTATCCCTGGCCGCGTACCAGACTCGCCGCCTGCGCCGCGGTCAGACCGCCACCGGGCACCGCCGCCGCGGAACCGGCTCCCGGTGTACCTGGCGGGGTGCTGCCCGGCGGGGTGCTGCTCGGCGGGGCGGTACCCGGCGGGGTGGGCGCGGAGGTGCCTGGCACCGAGGCGGACGGCGTTGCGAAGGCGGCCGACATCGCCCCGGCGAACAGGGCGGTGACGGTCAGGACGAAGATGAGCACGATTCGACGCAAGGCGATCGCTCCCTTGACCTCGTATCTGCCGACCGGCCGACGGTAGGCGCGGATGCGGCCGCCCGCCCGCTCCGGAACCGCTTTGCCGGGAATCAGCCAGGTGATGTCGGAAGATAACCGGGAACGGTCCGGCTGAAGGTCGCTGTCATGCGGCCCACGTCAGGCGCGGCCCGGCTGCCCGTCCTGAACGAATCGGACGTCCGCCGCGGCGGGGACCGCCGGTGGCGTGGCCTCAGCCCGAGCTCTGGGACAGGAACATGAGGACCATCCCGCCCGACATGACCAGTCTTGACGCCCGCGGGGCCACCGGGTCCGGGAAGGCCCGCAGCAGTGCCGCGAGCGCGGTCCTCGGCTGGCTGGCGCGCCCTTCCTGGCCGGAGAGCACCGTGCCCGCGGCGAGCTGCGTGGACGGGGCAGCAGGCTGCGCCGTCGCCGTTGAGGTCGCCGTCGCCGTCGCGGTCGCGGGTGCCGTCGCGGGCACGGGTGCCATCGCGGGCACGGGCACGGGCACGGTCGCGGTCTCGGTCGCGAGGCGGCGGGCGGGCAGCCCGACCAGCGCGGCCAGGAACGCGCCGCCGAACAGGACGACGCACCAGGTGCCGAGGGCGCCGTCGGTGCGCAGCGGCCAGCGGGCGATGCCCATCGAGCCGGACATGCAAGCCATCGCCGTGGCCTCCACGAGCAGCAGCGCACAGCAGGACCACAGAGCCGGCGCACCGCACCGTGGATGGGCCACCAGGGCCACGAGCAGCGCGGCCGTGACCACCAGGTACACGGCGAGGAACGGCCACGACCCGACGACCTCGGCGGGAGCCACGAACATGATCGCCATACCGACGGCGACCACCGCGTGCCCAGCCTCGAGCCAGCCGTCCGGGCTGGTCACCCCCGGCCAGGGCGTCCGGTGCAGCCGCCGGAGGTGGAGGAACGCGACGAACAGCGACGCCGCGGTGGCGACGGCGGCCACCGGGCCGGACAGCGGGACCAGCTCGGCGGCCGCGGGATGATCGTGGGTCACCCTCCCGTGGCGAGTTCGGCGGTCACCAGGGAGCTGAGCCGACCGGCGCGGGCCTCGTCGACGATGACCTCCAGCTGCTCGATGCTCATCTGGATGCGCTGACCGAAGTCGTCGGTGATCACGACCCGGCGCTCGGCCTCGGCCTCGTGGTCGATGTAGAGCTCGGGGCAGCCGCAGCTGCACTTCCCACAGAATGTGATGACGTGACTCAGGGCGTCCGAACCGCTCATGGCACCTCGCTGACCTGACCCGATGAGACCTGACACGACGAAAAGATCATCTGAGTGTAAGTCGCCCGGCGGCCGGAGCCGGCCGATTCCGCGCACCATCACACCCGCGGGCCTGCGCCCGCCACCGGACGTCCCGCCCGGCGGGCCGGCGCAGCCGTCACACGCGGGCGTCAGCCGTGGCGCACGGGCGTCAGCCGTCGCACGCCGGCGTCAGCCGTGGCGCGCGGCCTCCACCCAGGCCAGGACGGCGAGGACCCGCCGGTTCTCGGACCGCTCCATCCGCAGCCCCAGCTTGCCGAAGATGCTCGCGATGTGGGACTCGACCGTCTTCGGGCTCAGGTGGACCTGCTGGGAGATGCCGCTGTTCGAGAGGCCCTGCGCCATGAGCTCCAGGACGCGCCGCTCGCGCTCGGACAGGCCGCGCAGCCGTTGTGACTGCGGGTGGCCGGCGAGCAGGCGGGCGGCGATGTGCGAGTCGATCACCGGCTGCCCGTCACGGAGCCGGATCAGCGCGTCCTTGAGCGCCTGCCGGTCGGTGATGTTGTCCTTGCGCATGTAGCCGACGCCCTCGGCACCGCCGGCGAACAGGTCGGCCGCGAAGGGGTCGTCGTCGTGCGCGGTGACGACCAGGACCCCCATCCCCGGATACGCCTGCTTCAGCCCGCGGGCGGTGAGCAGACCTTCGTTGGTCCTGGTGGGGGGCATCCGCATGTCGACGATCGCGACGTCGGGTGGTTCCGCGCGCACCGCCGCGAGCAGCTCGGTGCCGGTCGGGACGGACGCGGTGACCTCGACCCCGAGCGTCGCCAGCAGCACCCCGAGGGCCTCCCGGATGAGGCCGCTGTCCTCCGCGATCGCGACGCGCACACCGGATCTTCTCACAGCTTCCGGTGCAGTCGGCCACCCCGGGATAACCCGTGGTCGTACCGGGGCAGGTCCGGTAGGAGGAACAGACCACTCTCCGGTAGACCTGAGCGATGCCAGTCGGCCCCGAACGCTCCGCGACGGCGCGGCTCATCCTCTCGGCCGCGGTCACCACCCTGGTCGTGGCCGCGGGCACCGTGGCGGCCGGGTGGCCCTACTGGCAGCACCACCGGCTGGGCGCCGTCCCGAACGCGGGTGTGGCGGCCGTGCTCGCCGTCGCGGGGGTGCTCCTCGGCGCGCAGCGGTCGTCGCGCCGGTGCGGCCTGCTGCTCACCGCCGCCGGCGGGTTCAGTGCGCTGACCTGGCTGATCAGCTGGGACGCCGCCGCGCTGCCGCTGGTGGGCAGCGTCAGCCAGTCCGCGTTCTGGCTGGCCTACGGGTGGGGCCTGCTGATCTACCCCGGCAACGCCCTGCGCGGCCGGTGGGACCGCTGGTGGGTCGGGTCCGGCGCGGTGGTCCTGCTGCTGGGGCAGGCCGCGACCATCGCCGTCTCCCGCCCGGAGTGGAACGGCTTCGCGCCGGACGTGTTCTGGCCGGCACCGCTCCTGCTCGACCACGCCGACTTCGTCGTGTTCATGAAGGTCCTGACGGTGTTCTACGTCGCGGTGCCCGCGTCGTTCGTGCTGCTCGCGCTCGCCCGGGTCCGGACCTACCCGGGCCTCGACCGGATCATCGCCGGCCCGGTCCTGCTGCTGGCGGGGTTCACCGCGCTGGTGGCGGCCGTGACCTACCCGGACCTGATGTCCGGCCCGGCCCTGGGTCAGCTCGAGGACGCCATCGCGCTGCAGGGGGCGTCCTCGATCGCCGCGCCGTGCGCGCTGCTCGCCGTCTGCGCCCGCGCGCGGCTGCTGGTGACGACGACCGCCGACCGGCTGCACGCGGCGGTCGGGTCACCGACCCCGGCGTCCGTCCGCGACGCGCTGCGGACGGTGCTGCGTGACGGCACGCTGGACGTCCACTATCCGCAGGCGGAGCGGGACAGCTTCGTGGACCTGCACGGGCGGCCCGTCGGCCTGCCCCCGGTGGCGAGCGGCGGCACGGTCGCGGACCGGCGCTGGTACCTGCCCGCCCGGTCCGCGGACGGCACCGTTCTCGCCGTGCTCAGCCTGAGCCCGGTGCTGCGCCACCACCGCCGGCAGGTGGACGCCGCGCTGGACGCCGCGGCGGTGCCGCTGGAGCACGCCGGCGCCCAGTCGGGGCTGCGGGCGCAGCTCGTCCGGCTCGGTGACGCCCGGCGGCGGGCCTCACGCACCTGGTTCCGGGAGTGGGAGATGCTGGAGCGGGACCTCGGTGACCGGGCCCGCAGGCTCGCCGACCTCGCCGACCTCGCCGCCCGCTCGGACTCCCTGGCCCCCTCGGACTCCCTGGCCGCCTCGGGCTCCCCTGCCCGCTCCGACGAGGCCGCCCGCAGCGGTGCCGCCGGGCCCGCGGGACCAGACCAGGCGGGACCAGGCCAGGCGACGGCCCGCGCCCTGGCCGAGATCGCCGAGGGGCTGCGGGCGGCCCGTGGGGAGCTGGCAGCGATCACCGACGCGCTGCGACCCGCCGTCCTGGACGAGGAGGGGCTGGGCGGGGCGCTGGCCGCCCTCACCGCCACCCTGGACCGGCCCAGCCAGCTGCGGGTGCCTCCCGAGCGGTTCGACCCGGCGAGCGAGCGGGCGCTGTACCTGGCGCTGGCCGCGACCCTGCGCGGCCTGCCCGCCTCGGACGACGCGGCGGTACGGGTCGAGGTGCGCACCGACGGCACCTCGATCGTCGGCGAGGTCACGACGCTCGCGCCGGTGCCCGCCGACCGGGCACAACAGGTCGGTGCCGACCACGTGCGCGCCCTCGGCGGATCGTTCGCCGTCCGTCAGGACGCCGGCGGCACCACGGCGCGGGTGACGGTCCCGTGCGGGTAGCCCTCGCCGACGACAGCCCGCACCTGCGCGCCGGGCTGCGGGCGCTGCTGTCCAGCCTCGGCGCGGAGGTCGTCGCGGCCCTGGGCCGTGGCAGCGACCTGGTCGACGTCGTGACGGCGGCGCCCGCCGCCGCGCCGGTGGACGTCGCGCTGGTCGACATGCGGATGCCCCCCACCCACACCGACGAGGGGCTGCGGACCGCCCGGCAGATCAGGGCCCTGCGGCCGGCCACCGCCGTGCTGGTCTTCACCGCCGACGACGAGGCCCCCTACGCGGCCGAACTGCTCCGCGGCGCGCCGGGAGGGACGGGCTACGTCCTGAAGTCCACCATCACCGACCGCGAGCGGCTGCAGTCGGCGCTGGACCGTCTGGTCGCCGGGGACATCGTCGTCGACGCGGAGGTGGCCCGCCAGGTGGTGACACTGCCCGCCACCGCGCCGGTCCTCACCGGGCTGGACGACCGGCAGCGGGCCGCGCTGCTGCTCGCGCTGCAGGGCCGGGACGTCAACGGGCCGGTCCTGGCCGGACTGCGCACCGCCCTCGACCTGGCCGACGGCATCGCCGCCGACGCCGGCGCCGACGCCGGCGCCGGCGGCTTCATCGCCCGCGAGCTGATCTCCTGGCTGCTCGCGCACGGGTAGCCCGGGAGAGGCCGGAGAGGCCGGTGGCCAGGCCTGCCGCCGTGCCGCCGTGGCGCAGCCGCAGGACCAGCCGCAGCGCGGCCGAGGTCCCGGGCAGCGGGTCGAAGCGGGTGACGTCCAGCCCCGGCACGCCGGGGCGGCGGGTCGCGACGGAGCGTGGCCGGGCGAACTCGCGCAGGCCGTCGGCGCCGTGGACCCGGCCGAAGCCGCTCTCCCCGCGGCCGCCGAACGGCAGCCCCGGGATGGCCGCGAACGACAGCACCGAGTTCACCGACACCATGCCCGCGTCGAGCCGGGCGGCGATCCGGTCGCCCTGCCGGCGGGAGAACACCGCGGCGCCGAGGCCGTAGCGGCTGCCGTTCGCCAGGGCGACCGCCTCGTCGACGTCCGCGACGGTGCGGACCGTCATCGTCGGCCCGAACGTCTCCTCGCGGACGGCCGCGCTGTCCTCGGGGACGTCGACCAGCACGATCGGGTCGATGAACGGGGCGCGCAGCGACTCCGGCCCGCCGAGCAGGGCCGAGCCGCCGCGGGCGAGCGCGTCGTCGACGTGGCGGCGGACGACGTCGACCTGGCCCGGCAGTGTCATCGGGCCGTAGGCGGCCCGTTCACCGGTGCCCGCGCGGATGCCGGCGAGCTGGCGGCGCAGGTGGGTGAGGAAGGCATCCCGCACCCCGGCGACGACGTAGACGCGCTCGACGCCCGCGCAGGTCTGGCCGGCGTTCGCCATCGCGCCCCAGGCGACGATCCGCGCGGCGGCGGCGAGGTCGGCGTCCTCGGCGACGATGGCGGCGTCCTTGCCGCCGCACTCGGCGACGACCGGGGTGAGCGTCTCGGCACAGGCGGCCAGCACCCGCCGGGCCGTCGCCGCCGAGCCGGTGAACGCGACCTTGTCGACGCCCGCCGCGCACAGTGCCGCCCCGGTCTCGCCACGGCCGGTCACCGTGGTGAGGACACCGGCGGGCAGGTCCGGGTTCGCGGCCGCGAAACCCTCGGCGAGCAGCAGTCCGAGGGCGGGTGTCAGCTCACTCGGCTTGAACACCACCGTGTTGCCCGCGGCGAGGGCGTAGGCGATCGACCCGGTCGGCGTCAGCAGCGGGTAGTTCCACGGTCCGATCACGCCGACGACCCCGAAGGGCAGGTAGTCGAGCCGGGCCCCGTGGTCCGGTGTCACCGGGCCACCGCGGATCCGCCGCGGGCCCAGCACCCGCCGGGCGCTGCGGGCGGCCCACCGGATGTGCTCGCAGGTCAGCAGGAGCTCCAGCCGGGCGTCGATCACGGGCTTGCCGTTCTCGGCGTGGACGAGGTCGACGACCTCCCGGTCATGGGTGGCGAGCCAGCCGGCCCAGCGCAGCAGCGCGGCGCGGCGCCCGTCGAAACCGGCGGACCACCACGGCGGCGCGGCCGCCCGCGCCGTGCCCACGGCGGCCGTCACCTCCGCCGCGGACATCACCGGGAAGGTGCCGACGACCTCGCCGGTCGCCGGACCGCGCGACTCGAACGTGCTCTCCACGCCCGCCGCAGTGCTCCCCACCGTGCTCCCCACCGCGGTACTCGCCGCACTTCCCACCGCCGTGTTTCCGACCGTCGCGCTTCCCACAGCCGCCCCGCCTCTCGCCGGCCTCCGCTGGACGTCGGCGGCCCCGCCTGCCTGCTTGCCCTGTTTGCTATTTGCCCTGGAAGACCGGGGACCGCTTCTGGGCGCGGGCCCGGCGGCCCTCCTGCGCATCCTCGCTGGCCCAGCATGCCTCGTAGGCGGCGGTCACCGCCTCCGACGGGACCGCGCCGGCGTCGGTGGCCTCGTTGAACGCCTGCTTGGAGTAGGCCAGCGTCAACGGCGCCAGGCCGGCGAGCTCGTCCGCCCAGGCCAGCGCGACGTCCAGCCCCCCGGCCCGCTGGACCAGGCCGACGCCGAGCGCCCGCGCCGCCGGGACGGTCTCGCAGCCGAGCACGACGGCGCGCGCCGTCCCGCCGCCGGCGAGCGCGGCGAGGCGGCTCAGCGTCCACGGGTCGACGGCCAGCCCCAGCCGGGCGGTCGGGATCGCGAACACGGCGCTGTCGGCCGCGACCCGCAGGTCCGCGGCGAGTGCGAGCTGCAGCCCGGCGCCGATCGCCGGGCCGTTCACCGCCGCGATCACCGGCAGCGGGGTGTCCGTGATCGCGTGCAGCGCGTTGTAGAGCGCGTCGGTGAACGCCTCGCCGTAGACCTGGTCGAGGTCCGCCCCCGCGCAGAAGCTCGACCCGACGCCGGTGAGGACGACCGCGCGCGCACCGGAATCCTCCGCCCGCCCGAGCGCGGCCCGCAGCCCTTCGCAGTGCTCGATGTCGAGCGCGTTGCGGCGCTCCGGCCGGTCGATGCGGATGACCGCGACCTGCGGGGCCCCGGGCGTCTGGCCAGCTCCGGCCGGCTCGCCGGAGGCGGGAGGAGGAACGGGTCCGCCGCGGAGTTCAACGTCTATCACGGCGTCAACCCTCCCAGATCTGCCCCCGCTGCTCGCGCAGTAGTGAGGAGTCACCAACCAGGACATGATCGACCAGCGAGCGGGGCGCCGGGTCGGGCAGGGCCAGGCACTCACGCCGCAGCGCGGCCGCGGCCGTGTCGGCCTCGGCCCTGACCTGCGCGAACCAGGCCTCGTCGTGGGTGTGGGCCAGCAGCCGCCCGAGCCGGTCGATCGGATCCCGGGCCTGCCACCAGGCCAGCTCGGCGGCCTGCTGGTACCTCGTCGCGTCGTCGGACGTCGTGTGCGGCGCCATCCGGTAGGTGTTCGCCTCGACGAGGACGGGGCCACCCCCCGCGCGGGCGTGGTCCAGCGCCCAGCCGGTCACCGCGTGCACCGCCAGGACGTCGTTGCCGTCGACCCGCACCCCGGGGAAGCCGAAACCGTCGGCACGCCGCGCGAGCGGGACGGGCGACTGCCGGCTGCTGGGCGTGGAGATCGCCCACTGGTTGTTCTGGCAGAAGAACACCACCGGCACCGCGAAACTCGCCGCCCACACGAACGCCTCGTTCGCATCCCCCTGACTCATCGCCCCATCGCCCAGATAGACCATCACCACCTGGCCATCACCGCCCGCGCCCGCTGCTCCAGCCGCACCACCCCCCGCACCCCCCGTACCCCCCGCGCCAGCCGCGCCGTTCAGGTCGGGCCGGCGGGTGAGGTCGTCCATCCGCACGCCGAGCCCGTACCCGACGGCGTGCAGCGTCTGCGAGGCCAGCACCAGCACGTAGTTGGCGACCTGGTACCGCTCGGGATCCCAGCCGCTGTGCGACACCCCGCGCAGCAGGCGCAGGACGTCCACCGCGGGGATGCCGCGGTGCCACACCACGGCGTGCTCCCGGTAGCTGGGGAAGAGGAAGTCACCCGGCCGGGCGGCGGCGGCGGAGCCCACCTGGGCGGCCTCCTGCCCCCGCAGGGGGATCCACAGGACCAGTTCGCCCTGGCGCTGCAGGGCCGTCGCCTCCTCGTCCAGGCGGCGCGCCCGCACCATCTCCCGGTAGAAGGACTCGGCCTGGCCCGCACCGGCCCGCACCGAGAACCGCGGATCATCGACGAGTTCGCCGTCCGGCGTCAGCAGCCGAACGCCCACGTCAAACGCCGCACCGTTCCCGCCGCGTTCCGCCATCAACGCCATCCGTACACATCCCGTCTCGTCGGCCGCTTCGTTTCGACGCCGGAAGGGCGGGGATACCGGTGGCATCCAACACCCGACCCAGGGGGCCGTCCGTCGTGTTTCAGATTCTTTGGATTGTGCTGGCAGGTCTCATCATCGGAGTTCTTGCACGCTTCATCGCGCGCGCTGTCGGGCGCGGGCGGCAGGATATCCCACTGTGGTTGACCGTGGCCATCGGTATCGTGGGCGCCCTCGTCGGAAATGTCATCGCGAGTGCTATCGGAGTGCGCAACACGTCGGGCTTCGACTGGATTCGCCATGTTCTCCAGATCGGCGTCGCGGTGGCTCTGGTCGGTATCGCCGCCCCGCTGTGGGCGTCCCGTCAACATCGCCATCACGATGACCGCTACGGGGTGCGCCACTAGCACCACCCACACGGGCTTCACGGCGGCGCGTACCAGCACCCTCCTGCCCGGCACGACCGCGCGCCCCACCGACGGCGCCCGGCACGACCGGTCCCGGCGCCGGCGGCCACGACTCGGCCGCCGGCGCCGGGACCGGTCGTGCCGGGACCCGCTGGTGCTAGACGTAGGTCTCGTCCACGTAGCACCAGCGCCAGTCCTCACCGGGCTCGTGCGAGCGGACGACAGGATGCCCCTCGGCAGCCGCGTGGGCCCGCGCGTGGCGCATCGGGGACGAGTCGCAACAGCCCACGTTGCCGCAGCTCAGACACAACCGCAGATGCACCCAGACCGACCCGACCCGCAGGCACTCGGCGCAGCCGTGCGACGTGTTCGGCACAACCGGACGGATCATCGACAGGTGTGGATCAACGCCAGCGTTCACGTCGCTATTCTCCCCTGACCGGACGCACGCCGCGACGTGGACCATTCGCGAGAACGCCGTTGTCACTCCGAAGATGATTGTTGCCGTTTACCGAGACCAATGTTTCCTGGATCGACATCCGCGACGCCCTTGTCCGGGGCATCGGCGTCTCCGGCGTTCCGGGGCCAGGCCTCGGCGCCCAGGCGGTCCGCCAGGCCCCGGAGGTCCCTGTCCAGGACGACGAAGGCGAGATCCGCGCGCCGCGGCACGCCGAAACGCTCGTCGCCGTAGGGAAAGGGCTCGCACCGCTCGGTGCGCCGGTAGCCGCGCCGCTCGTACCAGGCGATCAGCTCGGCGCGCAGCGAGATCACGAACATCTCCATCCGCGCGGAGGACCACTCGAGGCACGCGAACCGCTCGGCGGCGGCGAGCAGTGCGTCACCGATGCCGCGGCCCTGCAGCTCCGGCCGGACGGCGAACATGCCGAAGTAGGAGATGCCGTCGGCACGCTGCTGGAGCTGGCAGCAGCCGACGACCATGCCACCGGGGTCGCCGGCGTCCGGGGCGGGGGCGGGGGCGGGGGCGACTGCCACGAGAAAGCGGATGTCGGGCCGGCCGAGCTCCGCCGTGACCATGGCGAGGTCCGTCCGCTGGCCGCCGAGCAGGTCGGCCTCGGTCGTCCAGCCGGCCCGGCTGCGCTCGCCCCGGTAGGCGGACTCGATGAGGTCGACGATCGTCGCCGCGTCGCCCACACCGGCGGCGCGCACGGTGAGCCCGGCGCGCACGGTGTGTCCCGAATGGTCGCGGTGTCCCGGATGGTCACGCTGGCATCCCGGCGGCGGGCCGCTCATCGGGCGGCGGCACCGAGCAGCTCGGCCGACAGCCGCGGCAGGACGGCGCTGAGCTGCGCGTCGAGCGTGAAGGCCGCGCGGGCGTCCCCCCTGGTGGGGCCCTGGTTGACGATCCCGACCGGGATGCCCAGCTCCGCGGCGCGCAGCACGAAGCGGTAGCCGGACATGACGGCCAGCGAGGAGCCGAGCACGAGCAGGGCGCGCGCGGAGTTCAGCAGCGTGACGGCGCTCGCGAGCCGCTCGGGCGGGACGGTAGCGCCGAAGAACACGACGTCGGGCTCCAGGTCACCCTCGCAGCCCGGGCAGCCGACCATGACGAAGTCCGCGATCTCCCGGGCGGCGAGGGTGACGTCGCCGTCCGGGTTGACCTCGGCCCCCAGCGGGCCGGCGGCGGCGAACCTGCTGCCGAAACCCGGGTTCGCCGCGCGCAGCCGCCGGTCGAGGTCGGCCCGGGTACCCATCACGCCACAGGAGCGACAGCGGACCCGGGCGAGGTTCCCGTGCAGGTCGATCACCCGCCGCGAGCCGGCGGCGCTGTGCAGGCCGTCGACGTTCTGGGTGACGACGCCGTCCAGCAGGCCCGCCGCCTCCAGCTCCGCCAGTGCCCGGTGCCCGGGGTTCGGGCGCGCGCGGGCGACGTGATGCCAGCCGACGTGGCTGCGGGCCCAGTAGCGGCGGCGGGACTCCGCGTCCCGGGTGAACTGCTGGTAGGTCATCGGGGTGTGCCGGCGCAGCGAGCCGTTCGGGCCCCGGTAGTCCGGGATGCCGGAGCCGGTCGAGATCCCGGCGCCGGTGAGCACGGCGACGCCGCCACCGGCGACAAGATCGCGCAAGGACGCGAAGGCCATGGCCCGAGCGTAGAACGCGACGGCGGCCCGGTTCGGCGGATGGGACGTCGCTCCCGCCACTGCGGGCCCGGGCCCGGGCCGTCCCGGACCCGCGACCCAGATCGTCGAGTGGTGAGGCTCATATCGCAGACGTACCGTTAGGTCGTGAACACGCACTGCAAGGGCCCTGCGGACGTAACCAGCCCGAGCGCCCCACCGTGTCATCCCGCCGGCGAAACGAACCACTGCGTGACCTGCTCCGACGGAGTGATCGAGATGGAGGTCGTCCGCCTGGAGGAAGGCGGGCTGGCCTTGGCGCGGGCCTCGACGGGCGTGGCGGAGATCAGCATCGCGCTGGTGGCGGCGCAGGCGGGCGACACCGTGCTGGTGCATGCCGGGGAGGCGATCGCCGTCGCGTGAAGGACCAGTGATCGGTCGACGACGGTCGACGACGGAAGGGGTGGGGGAACCGTGTCCACAGTCGAGGATCCGATCCACATTCTCTGGATCAACGCCGGTCTGAGCTGCGACGGGGATTCGGTCGCGCTCACCGCGGCGACACAGCCCAGCATCGAGGACATCGTGCTCGGCACCCTGCCCGGCCTGCCCAAGGTCAGCGTGCACTGGCCGCTCATCGATTTCGAGTCCGGCCCCGAGCAGGGCGCGGACACGTTCATCGAATGGTTCCGCCGGGCCGAGCGCGGCGAGCTGGAGCCGTTCGTGCTCGTGGTCGAGGGATCCATCCCGAACGAGGATCTCATCACCGGCGAGGGCTACTGGAGCGGGTTCGGGAACGATCCGCAGACCCGCCAGCCGATACCGACCAGCACCTGGCTGGACCGCCTCGCCCCCCGAGCGCTCGCCGTGCTCGCCGCCGGCACCTGCGCGACCTACGGCGGCATCCACGCGATGGCCGGGAATCCGACCGGGGCGATGGGCGTGCCCGACTATCTCGGCTGGGACTGGAAATCGAAGGCCGAGATCCCGATCGTGTGCGTTCCGGGGTGCCCCGTGCAGCCGGACAACCTGTCGGAGACCATCACCTACCTGCTCTACCAGGCGAGCGGCCAGGCGCCCATGATTCCGCTGGACGACCAGCTGCGGCCGCGCTGGCTGTTCGGCGCGACCGTGCACCAGGGCTGCGACCGGGCCGGCTACTACGAGGAAGGCCAGTTCACCACCGAGTACGGAACACCCGAATGCCTGGTGAAGATCGGCTGCTGGGGACCGGTGGTGAAATGCAACGTTCCCAAGCGCGGCTGGATCAACGGGGTCGGCGGCTGCCCGAACGTCGGCGGCATCTGCATCGCCTGCACGATGCCCGGCTTCCCGGACCGGTTCATGCCGTTCATGGACGAACCGCCGGGCGCGCACGTCTCGACCCTGGCCAGTGGTGTGTACGGGGCGGTCATCCGCCGGCTCCGCGCGATCACCGCGCACAAGGCGGACATCGAGCCGCGCTGGCGGCACCGGGACGTCCACGCGCACCGGGACAGCGCAGACCAGCGGGAGAAGGTGCTGACATGACGACCACCTCGGCGCACAGGGAAACCGACGCCCGGGGCTCGAACCTGCTGGAGATGTCGTGGGACCCGATCACCCGCATCGTCGGCAGCCTCGGTGTCTACACGAAGATCGACTGGCCCGCCCGCCGGGTCGTCGAATGCCACAGCACGTCGTCGATCTTCCGCGGTTACAGCATCTTCATGAAGGGCAAGGACCCGCGCGACGCGCACTTCATCACCAGCCGCATCTGCGGGATCTGCGGTGACAACCACGCGACCTGTTCCGTCTACGCGCAGAACATGGCCTACGGCGTGAAGCCGCCGCATCTCGGCGAATGGATTCTCAATCTCGGCGAGGCGGCCGAGTACATGTTCGACCACAACATCTACCAGGAGAACCTGGTGGGGGTCGACTACTGCGAGAAGATGGTCGCCGAGACGAATCCCGAGGTTCTCGAGCAGGCCCGGAACACCGAGTCACCACACGCCGGCGACCACGGGTACCGCACCATCGCCGACATCATGCACGCGCTCAACCCCATCGAGGGCGAGTTCTACCGCGAGGCCCTGGCGATGAGCCGGCTGACCCGGGAGATGTTCTGCCTGATGGAGGGGCGCCACGTCCATCCGTCCACGCTCTACCCGGGCGGGGTGGGCACGGTGGCGTCGGTGCAGCTGTTCACCGACTACCTCAGCCGGCTGATGCGCTACGTCGAGTTCCTCAAGCGTGTCGTGCCGATGCACGACGACCTGTTCGACTTCTTCTACCAGGCACTCCCAGGCTACGAGGAGGTCGGGCGTCGTCGGGTCCTGCTCGGCTGCTGGGGCTCGTTCAACGACCCGGCGCACTGCGACTTCAGCTACCGGAACATGGCCGACTGGGGCCGGCGCATGTTCGTCACCCCGGGTGTGATCGTCGACGGCGAGCTCGTCACCAACGACCTGGTCGACATCAATCTCGGGATCCGCATCCTGCTGGGCAGTTCGTACTACGAGGACTGGGACGACCAGCCGATGTTCGTCACCACCGACCCGCTGGGCAACCCGGTGGACCGACACCACCCCTGGAACCAGCACACCATCCCCCGTCCGGGCCGGCGCGACTTCGACGACAGGTACTCCTGGGTCATGTCGCCGCGCTGGTTCGACGGCACCGACCACCTCCCGCTCGACACCGGGGGTGGCCCGATCGCGCGGCTGTGGAGCACCGCGCTGTCCGGGCTGGTCGACATCGGCTACGTCCGCGCGACCGGGCACAGTGTCAGAATCACGCTGCCGAAGACGGCGACGGTCGGCGAGCGCAGCTACGAGTGGGCGATCCCGCGCTGGAGCAACGCACTGGAACGCAACCGGGCCCGCAGCTACTTCCAGGCCTACGCCGCCGCCTGCGCCCTGTACTTCGCCGAGCAGGCACTGGCCGAGGTGCGGGCCGGGAACAGCCGCACCTGGGAACCGTTCGACGTCCCGCGGGACGCCGTGAGCTGCGGTTTCACCGAAGCCGTGCGCGGAGTGCTGTCGCACCACATGGTCATCCGCGATGGTCGGATCGCGAACTACCACCCCTACCCGCCGACCCCGTGGAACGCCAGCGTGCGCGACGTGTACGGAACACCCGGCCCGTACGAGGACGCGGTGCAGAACACGCCGATCTTCGAGAACAACCCGCCGGAGTCGTTCAAGGGCATCGACATCATGCGCACCGTCCGCAGCTTCGACCCCTGCCTGCCCTGCGGCGTCCACATGCACACGGGCACCGGGCGGACCCTCCAGGTCGTGCACACCCCGCACGCCTTCACCCCCGCGGGATGACCCGCGATGACAGCCACCGCCTCAGCACCCACCGCACCCATCACACCCGCGGCCGCCGCACCGGCCGCCGCGGATCCGCGGGTCGCCGCGGCCCGGGTGGACGACCTCCTGACCCGGCTGGACCAACTCGGTGAGAGCCGGACCCGGGTACTCGCCGAGGAGATCGTCCGGGCCCTGATGGAGTTCTACGGCTCGGGCCTGGCCCGGCTCGCCCAGCTCACGGGTGACGACACCGTCCGGTTGTGGGGTGCGGACCCCCAGCTGGGGGCCCTACTGGCCATGCACGGCCTGCACCCCGTCGGGACCAGCCAGCGCGTGGAACAGGCGTTCGCGCAGGTCCGGGAACAGCTGGGCAGCCAGACCCCCACCTTCGAGATCACCGGACCGGAGGAGGCCCGGGTGGTCGTGGTACGCCCGGCCGTTCCCCCGGCCAGCCTCGCCGTCGCCGCCGCCGTCGAGGACGCCGTCGCCGTCCTCGCCCCCGAGGTGACCGTCACCATCGAAGGCGGCCGTGCGGGGGCGGACGACCTGGCCGCGGGGCGGACCCTGCTGCCCGTCGTCGGAGTAAGCGGGTGACTGCCACGCTGCACCGCTTCCTCGCCCGCGACCCCGCGGCCGGCCGCGCTCCCCGGTGCGAGTTCTGCGGCGAGTCGATGCCGGGCGGGACGTCGGACGGGTCGGCGGGTGGGCAGCCGGGTGGGCACGGGCACGTCGCGGATCTCGGCGCGCGTTCCATCCTGTGCGCCTGCGCCGGGTGCCGACTGCTGTTCACCGCTGCCGGCTCAGGCGGCGGACGGTACCGGGCGATCCCCGCCCGGTACCGGTACGCGCCTCGGTTCCCGGCCGCCTCCGAGCTGCTCGCGGCCGCGGCGATACCAGTGGGCCTCGCGTTCTTCGTCATCCACGACGGGCAGATCAGCGCGTTCTACCCGAGCCCCGCCGGGGCGACGCACTGCGAGCTGCCGTCCGACCTGACTCCCGCCACCGCCCCGGCCGGTACCGCCGGCTGGCTGCCGGAGCCCGATGTCGAGGCGCTGCTCGTCCACGTCACCCGCGACGGCCAGAGCGGCTACCTGCTGCCGATCGATGCCTGTTACCGGCTCGTCGGCGAGCTGCGGTTGCACTGGCGCGGCTTCGACGGCGGAACCGAGGCCCGCGCGCGGCTCGCCGCGTTCCTCGCCGACGCCCGCCGCCAGGCGGGCTCGGGCCCCGGCTCGGGCCCCGGCTCGGCCTCGGGCACGGGCCCCGGCACGGGCACGGGCACGGGCACGGGCACGGGGGCCGAATGATGGCCGATCTGACCTTCAGCTGTGTCGATGTCACCCCGCTGCGGCACGCGGCTGCCCCGGCACTGCTGTTCCGCCTGCGCGTCGAGGAGAACAGCGGCGAGCGGCTGCACGCGCTGGCGCTGCGCTGCCAGATCCGCATCGAGACCGCCCGCCGCCGCTACGACGACGCGGAGGCACAGGCCCTGACCGGGCTGTTCGGTGCCGGCCCGCCGCACCCGATCCAGTTCGCGACGGTCTCCGCGATGGTCCCGGGCTTCACCGGCGCCGCGGACGTCGATCTCACGGTGCCCTGCACCTACGACCTCGAGGTCGCCTCCGGGAACTACTTCAGCTCGCTGCGCGACGGGGTGATCCCGCTGGACCTCCTGTTCAGCGGAACCGTGTTCGGCCTTGGCCCGCACGGGCTACGCGTCGAGCAGGTGCCCTGGCACCTGGAGGCCCGTTACCGGCTGCCGGTGACGACCTGGCGCGAGCTGATCGACCTGTACTTCCCCGGCACCGCCTGGCTGCGCCTGGACCGGAGCACCGTCGACGCCCTGGCCCGCTACCGGCGCGACCGCGCGATCCCCACCGCGGACGCCGCGATCACCTCGCTGCTCGCCGGAGGCGCACCTTGACTCGCCGGAGGCCACCATGATCAGAGTCGACAGGGCCGGAGCGGACCCCCTCGCCTTCCTGGACGAGGCCGCGCGGGTGGTGTCCGACACCGTCCTCTACGAGGGCTACCTTCTCTACCCGTACCGGGCCGACGCGCTGAAGAACCAGCATCACTGGCAGTTCGGCGTCCTGATGCCGCCGGCCGCCGCCGCCCCGGGCAGCGGAGAGCACAGCAGCGCGCACACCGAGTTCCTCCTCGACGGGCCGGCGGACGCCCGGCTCGAGGTCGGCGTCCGCTGGCTGTGGGAAGAGGGCGACGCCACGCCCGGCTCGGCGGCGCCGGCCAGCGCCGCTCGCCGCGGCGAGGCCGCGGTGGGCTTCGCGGCACAGGTCGACGATCTGCTCGCCGCCCCCACCCGACGGAAGCTGGCCGCCGATGGCCCGAACGGGCGGCGGGGCGAGGTTCTCCTCGACGCCCAGCGGCTGCCTGGCCCCTTCGGGGGGTTCCGGGTCCGCGCCACGATCCGCAACACCTCTGCCCTGGAGCCCGCCTCAGTCATGGAACCCCCGGCCGACACCCGCCTTCCCGGGACGGACGAGCGGGACGCCGCACTGGCCACCGCGTTCCTCGGCGTTCAGCTGGCCGCCCGGACCAACGGGGGCAGCTTCCTCTCCCTGGCCGACCCACCCGAATGGGCGGCGGACGCGGCACGGGCCTGCGTCAACGAGCGGCTGTGGCCCGCCCTGCTGGGCCAGGCCGGACCTGCCGACACCACGGTCCTCGCCGACACGGTGCTCGCCGCGCCGATCATCCTGCCGGACCATCCCCGCATCGCCGCCGAGAGCCCGGCGCCGTTCTGCGACGCGACGGAGATCGACGAGATGCTGGCCCTGCGGACGTCCACCCTCACCGACGCCGAGCGCCAGGGTGTACGGGCGACGGACCCGCGGGCGGCGGACCTGCTCGACGCCGTCGCCGAACTCGCGCCGGCCATGGTCGAGAAACTGCACGGCCGGACCACGGTCACCCCGCCGGGCGTGGCAGGCACCCCGGGCCCGGCGCCGCCCGCGCATCTGGCCCCGGGCGGCGAGGTACGGATCCGCCCACGCCCGGGTGGGGTCATGCGCACGGACGCGCAGGACATGTTCGTCGACGGCGCGGCGGCCACCGTCGCCGCCGTCCTGCACGACGTGGACGGGCGGACCCATGTGGCGGTCACCCTCGACGACGACCCCGGCGCGGATCTGCGCCGCGAGTTCGGCCGCTTCCTGTACTTCACGCCCGACGAACTGGAGGCCCGATGACCACGCCGGGAACGGACCCGAACCGGGCGGCCACCGGACCCGGACCGGCCGCCCGCACGCTGGTCGCCGGGGTCGGCAACCTCCTGCTCGGCGACGACGGGTTCGGCGTCGAGGTGGTGCGGCGCCTGCTGCGCGGCGGGGTGCCGGCCGGGGTCACCGCCGCCGACTACGGGATCAGCGGCCTGCAGCTCGCCTTCGACCTGTGTTCCGGGTACGGGACGGTGGTGCTCGTCGACGCGCTCGGCCAGGGGCGCCCGCCGGGCACCGTCTCGCTGCTCGACCTGGGCGGCGCGCGGACGCCGGTCTCTCTCGACGCCCACGGGATGCGGCCGGACGCCGTTCTCGACCTGGTCGCGACGCTCGGCGGCGACCTCGACCGGGTACTGCTGGTCGGCTGCGAGCCGGCGCGGGTGGACCACCGGATCGGGCTCTCCGCACCGGTGGCCGCCGCGGTCGCGCCGGCGCTGGCCCTGATCCGCTCGGTCATCGGCACCGGTAGCCCGGACGGGCCACCCGTGACCAGCACGGACCCACTCTGCCCGGTCCCACTGCCCCTCGATCTCTCGCTCATCGAACCACCGGTGATCGAACTGTCCACAAGGGAGTGATCATGTCTCACTGGGTGCTGCTCACCGCCGCGGCGGCAGGCCTCGGCGCAGTCGCTGTCACGGTGGCCCCGGATGTGCGGCGCTACCTCGAGTTCAGCCGGCTGTGATCCGGATGTGTCTTGGCATCCCCGGCGAGGTCGTGGCGATCCGACCGGACAATCCGGATATCGCGACGGTTGACGTCAGCGGGGTCCGGCGTGCGATCAACATCGGTCTGCTGGACGCCTGCCCGCCCCGTCCGGGGGACTGGGTCCTGATCCATGTGGGCTTCGCGCTGTCGCTGATCGACGAGGCGGAGGCGCAGGCCGCGATGGAGTTCCTCACCGGCATCGGTCGGGCCTACGACGACGAGCTGGCGGCCCTGCGCGCCTCGTCCATCGACTGACCGGGCTCGTCCGTCGGCCGGCGGGCGGGGCTGACAAGACGGGCGGGGCTGACAGGAGAGGTGGAGCTGATGCGTTTCGTCGACGAGTACCGGGACGCCGGCACGGCGCGGGCGCTGTCCGCCCGCATCGCCGGACTCTGCGAACCCGGGCGTGACTACGCCTTCATGGAGGTGTGCGGCGGGCACACCCACACGATCTACAAACACGGGCTGGAGGACCACCTCCCGCCGGCCGTCTCCCTGGTGCACGGGCCGGGCTGCCCCGTCTGCGTCATTCCGATGGGCCGGGTCGACGACGCCATGCACATCGCCCGTCAGGACGGGGTCATCATGACCTCGTTCGGGGACATGATGCGCGTCCCGGGCAGCCACGGCTCGTTCTTCGACGCGAACGCCGAGGGCACCGACATCCGGATGGTCTACTCCCCCCTCGACTCGCTGAAGATCGCGCGGGCCAACCCCGACCGGAGGGTGGTCTTCATGGCCATCGGGTTCGAGACCACCACACCGTCGACGGCGATGACGGTCCGCCGCGCGGCGCAGGAGGGGCTGCGGAACTTCTCGATCTTCTGCAACCACATCACGATCGTCCCGGCGCTGCGGGCGATCCTCGACTCCCCCGACGTGCGCCTCGACGGCTTCGTCGGCCCGGGCCACGTCTCGACGGTCATCGGCTGCCGGCCCTACGACTTCATCCCGCGTGACTACGGCCGGCCGCTGGTGGTCTCCGGCTTCGAGCCGCTGGACATCCTGCAGTCCATCCACCACCTGCTGCGCCAGCTGCGTGACGGGCGCTGCGAGGTCGAGAACCAGTACACCCGGGTCGTCGCCGCCGAGGGCAACCCGGTCGCGCTGGCCGCGATCGACGAGGTGCTCGAACCACGCGCCGACTTCGAGTGGCGCGGCCTGGGCCGCATCCCGTGGTCGGCCATGCAGGTGCGGGAGCGCTATGCCGCCTTCGACGCGGAGCGGATCTTCACGCCGCCGGGAGCCCGGGTGGAGGATCCGAAGGCCTGCCAGTGCGGGGAGGTACTCACCGGCGTCATCAAGCCGTGGGAGTGCAAGGTCTTCGGCACCGGGTGCACGCCGGAGACCCCGATCGGGGCATGCATGGTCTCCCCCGAAGGGGCCTGCGCGGCCTTCTACAACTTCGGGCGCCTCCGGCACCGCACGCTGGGCGCCGAGAGCGGCGACACGGGCGACGCGGGCAACGCGGGCAACGCGGGCAACGCGAAGGCTCCGAAGGCGGTGAGCGCGGTATGACGGCAGCAGCGCAGAGAGGCGGGGCGGGCGGTACCGGCGGCGCAGGTGGTGCCGGCGGGAGAGGTGGTGCCGGCGGGCGGAGCGGCGCCGGAGTCCTCGACCGGGTCGAGGCGGCGAGGCGGCGGCGGCCGAAGCTGCGCGACACCCACATCACGTCGGCCCACGGCGCCGGCGGCAAGGCCACGGCGACGCTGATCGACGCGGTGTTCCTCGAGGCGCTACGCAACCCGCTGCTGGAGCCGCTGGAGGACGCCGCGGTGTTCACCGCCGGCAGCGAGCGCCTCGCCCTGACCACGGACTCCTTCGTCGTGACGCCGCTGTTCTTCCCCGGCGGCAGCATCGGCGACCTGGCGGTGAACGGCACGGTCAACGACCTGGCGGTCGCCGGCGCCCGGCCGCTGCACCTGGCCTGCGCGGTCATCCTGGAGGAGGGGCTGGACGTCGGGGAGCTACGGCGCATCGTCGGCGACCTGGCCGGGGCGGCGGCCCGCGCGGGAGTCTCGGTCGTCACCGGGGACACCAAGGTCGTCCAGCGCGGCCGGGCCGACGGGTGCTACATCACCACCACCGGCGTGGGCCTGGTCGACCCCGACCTGCGGCTCGGCGCCTCCATGGCCCGGCCGGGGGATGTCGTCCTGGTCACCGGGCCGATCGGCGACCACGGCATCACCGTGCTGCTGGCTCGCGGCGAACTGGACATCAGCGCCGACCTCCGGTCGGACACCGCCCCGCTGACCGGGCTCGCCGCCCGGCTGCTCACGGCGACAGGCCCACATTCGGACCACGGCAGGCACGACGGGCACCGTGAGCACGACGGGCACGGCGGGCACGGCGGGCTGCGCGCGATGCGGGACGCGACCCGCGGCGGGGTGGCGACGATCCTCAACGAGGTGGCGCGGGCGTCCGGTGTCGGGGTCGTGGTCGACGAGGACGCGGTGCCGGTGCGCACCGAGGTCCGCGGCGCCTGTGAGCTGCTCGGCCTCGACCCGCTGTACGTGGCCTGCGAGGGCCGGATGGTCGCGGTCGTCGCCCCCGAGGCGGCCGACGCGGCGCTCGCGGCGCTGCGCGCGGATCCGCTCGGCGCGGGCGCGGCGGTGATCGGCCGGGTCGTCGACGAACCACCGGGAACCGTGCTGCTGAACACGACCTTCGGCGGCACCCGGATCGTCGACCTGCTCGTCGGCGACCCGCTGCCCCGGATCTGCTGAGCGGCGGCGGGCAGGTGCACGAGCTCTCGGTCACCGTCGGTCTCGTCGAGATGATCACCGAACGGGTGCCGTCGGACCTGCGGGTCACCCGGGTGGCCGTCGAGATCGGCCGGCTCTCCGGGGTGATGACCGACCCCGTGCGGTTCTGCTTCGACCTGGTCGCCGCCGGCACGCCGGTCGAGGGCGCATGCCTGGACGTCACCGAGCCGCCCGGGCACGGTCGGTGCCGCCGGTGCGGCGGCGACGTCGCGCTGCCGGACCTGCTCACGCCGTGCCCCTGCGGCAGCCATGAGATCGATCTGACGGGCGGCGACCAGGTCCGGATCACCGCAGTCGAGGTGGAGCCGGCCCGCGAGGCGGGCTGAGACGGTCGGCAGGCCGAGGCGTTGGCCAGCCAGGGGCGGGAAGGTGTCCCATGTGTGGCACGTGTGGTTGTGACAGCCGGCAGGGCGACCGGAACGGCCGGGGCGGCCGGAGCTGGGCGGCGCCCGGGGCTCGGGACATCCGGCAGGCGGACGGGGCGCCCTCCGCAGCGGGCGCGCAGGCCCGCACGATGCGCCTCGAGCTGGACGTCCTGGCCCGCAACGACGAGGCGGCCCGGGCCAACCGGGCGTGGCTGGCGGCCCGGCGGGTCTGCGCCGTCAACCTGATGAGCTCCCCCGGCGCGGGGAAGACGACCCTGCTGGAACACACGATCCCGGCCCTCGCCGGGTCCGTCACCTGCGCCGTGGTCGAAGGCGACCAGGAGACACCGCTCGACGCGCAGCGCATCCGCGCGACCGGAGCGCCCGCGTACCAGGTGAACACGGGGACCGGCTGTCATCTTGAGGCCGAGACGGTCGGTCGGGCACTGCGCGCGCTCGACCCGCCGGCCGGCGTCGACCTGCCGGGCGTGCCGGGCGGCGGTTCGGTGGTGCTCATCGAGAACGTGGGGAACCTGGTGTGCCCCGGGCTGTTCGACCTCGGAGAGTCGGCCCGCGTGGTGCTGGCCTCGGTCACCGAGGGCGAGGACAAGCCCTGCAAGTACCCGCACATGTTCCGGGCGGCGGATCTCATCCTGCTCACCAAGGTCGATCTGCTGCCCTATCTGACGTTTGACGGTGACTCGTTCGGCGGCGCGGTTCGTCAGGTCAATCCGTCCGCACCGGTGCTGCCGGTGTCGGCGACCGACGGCACCGGGCTGGCCGACTGGCTCGCCTGGCTGCGGTCACTGGCCGCCCGGGCACTGGCGACGACGGCCTGACCCAGGCTGATCCCACCGTCGTTGCACGGCACCCGTGCGTGGGTCAGCACGGTGAATCCTTCGCGGGCCAAGCCGTCCGCGACGTCGCCGAGCAGCCGCAGGTTCCCGAAAACGCCCCCGGACAGCGCCACCGTGCCCGCGCCCGGCGCGGCGATCCGCTCCCGCAGCGCCACGCAGGTGTCGACGGTGAGCCGGGCGAGGGTGCGGTGGAACCGGGCCGCGATGACCGGCGCCTCGACACCGTCCCGCAGGTCCTCCACGACACCGGCGATCAGGTCGGCGCCGCGGAGCCGCAGGGCCTCCCCGCCGGCGGCTCCGGCTCCCCCGGCCGGACAGGTGCCTACGGGATAGGTGCCGTGGTTGCCCGGAGCCGCGATCTGTTCCAGCTCGATCGCGGCCTGGCCCTCGTAGCGGATCGTGTCGCGGACGCCGACCAGCGCCGCCGCGGCGTCGAACAGCCTGCCGACGCTGCTGGTCAGCGGCACCACCGACCGGGCGTGGGCGAGCTTCACGACGGCGTCCCACTGCGCCGCGTTGCGGTGGGCGACCGCCAGCGTCTCCGGGGCGTCGGCTCCGCAGGCCAGCAGGTACGCGGCGGCCATCCGCCACGGCGCGCGGACGGCCGCCGCCCCGCCGGGCAGCGGCACGGGTTCGACGTGCGCGACCCGGGCGAAGCCGGCCAGGTCGGCCCACAGGAACTCGCCTCCCCACAGGGTGCCGTCGGTCCCGAAGCCCAGGCCGTCGAAGGCCACACCGAGCACCGGCCCGGACTGCCCGTTGTCGGCCAGGCAGGAGGCGATGTGCGCATGGTGGTGCTGCACGCCGACCACGGGCAGATCCTGGTCGAGCGCCCACTTGGTGGAGAGGTACTCCGGGTGCAGGTCGTGGGCGACCAACTCCGGCTGGACGTCGAACAGCCGCCGCAGGTGCTCGATCGCGCCGGTGAAGGCTCGCTGCGTCTCGTGGTTCTCCAGGTCACCGAGGTGCCCGGAAAGGTAGGCGCGCCGGCCTGCCGCCAGGCAGACGGTGTTCTTCAGCTCGGCGCCGCAGGCGAGCACGGGCCGCCGGATCTCCATCGCCCGCGGCAGCGTCACCGGCTCCGGGGCGTAGCCGCGGGACCGGCGCACCAGGGTCTCCCGCCCCCGCACCGACCGGGCGACGGAGTCGTCCAGCCGGGTGTGGATCGCGCGGTCGTGGAGCAGGAACCCGTCCGCCACCCGGCGCAGGGCGCGCAGCGCCTCGTCGTCCCGGAACACGATCGGCTCGTCGGAGATGTTGCCGCTGGTGAGCACGATCGGGCCGGGCAGCCGGGCGAGCAGCAGATGGTGCAGCGGCGTGTACGGCAGCATCACCCCGATCGTCGCGACGCCGGGTGCGACCGACGGCGCGATACGCGGCGGGCCGGTGGAGCCGGTGGAGTCGGTGGAGTCGGTGGAGCCGGTGCGGAGGCTGCCGCCGACGCTGTCGCGGACGGTGTCACGGTGGCCGAGGAGGACGATGGGGCGGCGGTGCCCGGTGAGCATCGCGCGGGCGGCCGGGTCGAGGAAGCACATCCGCTCGACGTCGGGCAGTCCACGCGCCATGACGGCGAAGGGCTTGCCCTCCCGGTGCTTGCGCCGCCGCAGGGTGCTGACGGCGTGTTCGTCGCCGGCGAGCACGGCCAGGTGGTAGCCGCCGAGGCCCTTGACCGCGAGGACGCCGCCGGCGCGCAGCAGCCCGACCGCCTGGTCGAGGGCGTGGGCGGACCGCGCCACCGGATCACCGGCGAGAACCGCGGCGCCGGGCGGCCGTAGCCCGGCGCCCGCACGCAGGCCGGGGCCGAGCCGGAACTCGGAGGTGAGCCAGTACCCCGGCCCCGGCCGGAACTCCAGGGTGGGGCCGCAGGCCGGGCAGCACACCGGCTGCGCGTGGAAGCGGCGGTCGGCCGGGTCGTGGTACTCCGCGCTGCACCGCCCGCACATCCGGAACGGGGCCATCGTCGTCGCCGCCCGGTCATAGGGGACGTCCAGGATGATCGTGAAGCGCGGTCCGCAGTTCGTGCAGTTGATGAACGGGTACCGGTAGCGGCGGTCCGCCGGGTCGGCCAGCTCGGCCAGGCAGTCGTCGCAGGTGGCGCTGTCCGCACAGACCTGGGTCCGCGGCCCGCCCGCGCCGGGCGCCGCCGTGCTCTCCACGATCCGGAAACCCGGCGCACCCGCCGGCGGCGCGGCCTCCTGGTACGCGCCGCCGCCGCTCTCGGCGCCACCCCCGGTGCCGGCGGGCGGGAGGCGGATGACGTCGACGGACTCGATCTCCGCCAGCGGCGGTGCCTCGTCCCGCAGCGCGGTCAGGAACGTGGCGATGCCGCCACGATCGCCGTCCAGCTCGATGTGGACGCCCTCGCTGTCGTTACCGACCTCGCCGCCGAGCCCCAGCCGCGTCGCCAGACCATGGACGAAAGGGACGGAAACCGACGCCCTGCACGATGCCGGTCACCTCGACCCTGACATGCTCCTGAGCAGCCACCCGTCCAGTGTCGCCCAGCTCATCCGGGGTCGCTCAGCGGGCGGCCGAAGGACTCCCCGTAGACGAGGTCGGAGACGGGGCGGCGGCGCAGTCGCCGCGGGAAGTCCCGCTCGGGGTAGCCGACAGCCAGCAGCGCCGCGGTCGCGTACCCCGCCGGGATGTCGAGCAGCACCGACACCTTCGCCTCGTCCGCGACGAGCAGCGTCGTCAGCGCGGTGGCGACGCCGGCGCCGCGCAGCGCGAGGCAGAGGTTCTGCACGATCGGGTACACCGACGCCCCGCCGACGATGCTCAGCCGGTCCAGGTCGGTGTCGGTCGGGTGCAGCGCCGCGAGCTTCGCGCAGACCACCACGAGCACCGGGACGTCCGCCAGGGTGCGTACGAAGTGGTCCGTGTCGGGCGTCGCCGTGATTCCGCGCTCGTCCAGGTAGGGCTGCCAACGGGCCAGGTAGAGGTCCGCGAGCGCGCGTCGGTGCTCCGGGTCACGGACCACCACGAACCGTACTGGTTGGCGGTTCCCGCCCTGCGGGCCGAAACGTGCCGCGTCGAGCGCCTCCAGCAGGACGTCGTCGGGCACCGGGTCCGACCGGAACCGGCGGCAGGTGCCCGTGGTACGCATCGCGTGCAGCAGCTCCATGGGCCGATCCTGGTCGAAGGAGACGTCCACCTGCTGGAAGCTCTTGAACTGTTCCGCCTGCGCGTACGCGGTGTACACCCGCCGGTCCGAGTCGGTCAGGACGACGTCGTCGACGAACGGTGTCAGCAGCGCCCGCGGATAGAGCTTCCCCACCCGCACCGAGTTGATCTCCATGGCGAACACGATCACCGCCGCCAGCAGGTACAGCCAGGTGACCAGGCCGAGCACCAGGGCGAACAGGCCGTACACCTGGGTGCGGCCCTGCAGCTGGTACTGCAGCAGGTAGGTACCGACCGACTGGATGATCTGCCAGCCCACCGCCGCGAGCGCCGCCCCGGGCAGGTTCGCCCGGAACGAGACGTCCTTGACGGTCAGCAGGCGGAACGCCACCAGGATCAGGCCGGTGTTCCCGGCGATGCCGAGCACCACCGCCAGCACCTGCAGGCCGGCACCGAGCCCCGTGCCGAGGTCGCTCGCGCGGGTCGTGATCGCCGACAGCAGGGTCGTCAGAACCACACCGAGACCCAGCAGGCCGATCAGCCCGAAGCTGCGCACCCGCGCCAGGAACGGGTTCGGCCGGGAGCGCCGCGGCACCGCCCACACCGTGTCCAGCGCGTTCCCGAGCGCGCGGGCCACCCCCAGGCTGCCCCAGATGCTGCCGAGCACACCGATCGCGACCGCCGCCGCACTGCCCCGAAGCGCGCGGACGTCGCTGCGCAGCTGATCACCGATGATCGGGAACTGGCTGAGCGCCGAGCTGACGAGCTGCTCCTGCAGATCCGCGTGCCCGGCGAGCACGAAACCCAGACTGGTCACGAGCAGCAGCAACAACGGGAACAGGGAGAGGAACCCGTAGAACGCGATCAGCGCGGCGAGGTAGCCGCCCTGGTCCTCCGCGAACTTGTAGACCACCGCCAGCGGGAACGCGACACTCGGCCTGCTCTGCTGCGCACGATCGAGACGTACACCGAGGCCCATCCCCCGCCTCCTCGGTTCCGGCGCGCCGCTCGGGCAGCACCCCCGCAAAAGTATCCGGCCCGACAACCGCGATCGCAGGGAGGACCTGCACCGAGGTGTCCCACTCCGATGCGGGATCTACACCGAACGGCCGCCACGATCGCGAGGCGCAGTGCGTGGACGTCGGTGATGTTCGGCAGGGTGGCGGACGGGGCGGCGGTCGCGGTGGCGGTGGCGGTGGCGGTGGCGGCCGGGCGTGCTCACGAACGGATCGAGATCACCACGTTGCCGAGCTTCCGCCCGGACTCGACGTACCGGTAGGCGTCCACGATCTCCTCCAGCGGGTACTGCCGGTCCAGAAGCGGCTGGAACTTCCCGGCGGCGAGCAGGTCCCCCAGGTGCTCGACCATCTGCTGGTCGATCGAGGGGAACGGGAACATCACCCTCCTGCCGCGCGCCAGCGGGGTGAGCGCCGCCAGCAGCAGGTTCTGCCCGAACCGGCCGGGCTCGCCCGAGGCGTACACCCCGCCGGGCCGGAGCAGTCTCCGGCACCGGCGCCACGAGCTCGCGCCGACCGCGTCGAGCACGGCGTCGTAGCGGGCCTCGTCCCGGGCGCCGTCCCGGGTGAAGTCCCGGGTGAAGTCCCGGGTCGTGTGGTCGATGACCCGGTCGGCGCCCAGCCCCGGCATCCGGTCGACCCCATCGGGCCCGCACACCGCCGTGACCTGGGCACCCCGGCACTTCAGAAGCTGGACCGCCGCCGATCCGATGGCCCCGCTCGCCCCGATGACGAGGACCCGCTTCCCCTCCCAGACCGGGATCCTCCTGATGAACGACAGGGCGTAGTGCGCGCCCTCCGTGGCCGCCGCGGCCTGCTCGAAGGAGACCCCTGCCGGTATCCGCGCCAGCGGCCCGTCGGCCCGGACGGCCACGTACTCCGCGTGCGCACCGAAGGGGCCTTCGTTGTAGCCGAAGATCTCATCCCCGGGCTGGAAGGCGACGACCTCGGGGCCGACCGCCTCGACCACCCCGGCGAGCTCGTTCCCGAGGATCGTGGCCTTCGGCCTGGCCAGCCCGGATGACAACCGCAGGATGAACGGCCGGGCGGCCCGGTAGCCGCAGTCAGTCCGGTTCACCGTCGCCGCATGCACCCTGACCAGCAGCTCACCGACACCAGCCCGGGGTCTGTCGACCTCCCGGACCTCCACCACTTCCGGCGGGCCGTATCTGGTGTGCACCGCAGCCCACATCCGCAAGCATCTCCCATGGCCTCATCGCGCCTCGCGGACCTGGACAATCGACTGGACCAGGCCTTCTACGGCTGTCGCGTTCTCCTCCAGGACCGAGCGGCCCCACGCTGTCATACCTTGCACGAGGATTTCGGATGCTCCCGGTTACGGATGGGCGCTGTTTTCGTCGGGTTGTGGCCGGTGCGGACAGCAGCGTTCAGGGTGCGGATTTCGGCAGGAGCGCAACGGACTCGACGTTTTTGTCATACTTCGGCGGTTGCGATGGGGATTTCGGCGGGGCCGGCGGGGCCGGCGGTGGCGCGGAGCCGGGAACTCTTCGCTCCCGTCTGCGTCCAGATGGTCACGAGAGACGCCCGTGCACACGAAGGCACCACGGGGACCGTCACGCCGCGCATCCACCTCACCGGACACTCCACCGCGTGCCGGACACCGGCTGAGCGGCCTCGGGCATCCTCATAGGATGAACACATCCTGACAACCTCCCGAACAGCCAGGAGCGGTGCGTGCGAGAGATTGCCGTGTTCAGCGGAAGCGCCCATCGGCAGCTCGCCGACGAGGTGTGCAGGCACCTGGGTGTGCCGCTGTCACCGGTCCAGATCGACCGTTTCGCCAACGACTGCCTCGAGGTGCAGCTGCAGGCGAACTGCCGCGAGCGTGACATCTTCATCATCCAGCCGCTGGTACGCCCCGTCCAGGAGCACCTGGTCGAGCTCCTGCTCATGCTGGACGCCGCCAGGGGCGCCTCCGCCGCCCGGACGACCGTCGTCATCCCGCACTACTCCTACGCACGGTCGGACAAGAAGGACACACCGCGGATCTCCATCGGCGGGCGCCTCGTCGCCGACCTGATGGTCACCGCGGGAGCCAGCCGCATCCTCGCGATGACCCTGCACTCCCCGCAGGTGCACGGGTTCTTCAGCGTTCCCGTCGATCACCTGCACGCGCTGCGCGAGCTCGCCGACCACTTCCGCCAGTACGACCTGTCGAACACCACCGTCGTCTCCCCCGACCTCGGCAACGCCAAGGAGGCGGCGCGGTTCGCCCGGCGCCTCGGCGTTCCGGTCGCGGCCGGGGCCAAGCAGCGGTTCGCCGACGACCGGGTCGCCATCAGCGCGGTCATCGGCGACGTCGCCGGTCGCGACATCATCATTCTCGACGACGAGATCGCCAAGGGCAGCACCGTGCTCGAGCTGCTCGACCGGCTCCGCGACATCGGCGTCCGCTCGATCCGCGTCGCCTGCACCCACGGGCTGTTCGCGAACGGGGCCCTGAAGCGGATCGGCGACCAGCCCGACGTCCTCGAGATCGTCTGCACCAACACGGTGCCCGTCCCCGAGGCCGAGCAGACGTCCAAGCTGAAGGTTCTCTCCATCGCACCGGCGCTCGCCGAGGCCATGCGGCACATCCACAACGGCGAGTCGGTCAGCGCCCTCTTCGACTAGCCGGGTCTTCCGCACATGGGGATTCGATGCTTCGACCTGCCTGACTGGTGATCAAGGTGGTCGGGTCGGGTCGACGCCGAGGATGTCGAGGATGTCGAGGAGGTCGAGGAGGTGTTGGTGAAGGTGTGGTGGGCGGGGGATGTAGGCGGGCTGGCCGTCGCGCGCGGGCATGAGGCGCAGCGTGTTGAGCGCGCCGAGGACGAGTGCGCCGGTGGGGCGGG
>NZ_KB893722.1 GCF_000374165.1 Parafrankia elaeagni | reverse complement strand
AGATGAACTCGCTCGGCTACGACGTAGTCCTCACCAAACGGCCGGCACCGCCCACCGGCCCCGCGAGAGCTGCCTGACAAGGAACTGAACACAGCGTCACCCATGCCCGGGCCCAGCCCACGGCGGGCGTCAGCCCGCCCGCCAACGCCCCGCGCCCCAGGCAGTGGGTGACTCGGCGTGGCCCCGGCACCGACGCGCCCTGTCCCAGCGCGGTCACCACCTGGCCTTGCCCGTTCCAGCGTGGTCACCAGCGCCGTGGGCCCGTCACGACCACCAGTCACCTCATTTTCCCTCTAGGATTCGTCCAGCCGGGTGAACCCGGCCTCGGTGGGCGTGTCCTGGCCGCCCGAGGGTCGTGGTGCCGCCGTCGCGTGACGCCTGCAGCTACCCTTGCCCGGTGAGGTCCATCGCGGGAGTAGAGATCGACCGTGCACGCTTGGCGGCGATCTGCAGTCGTTACGGGATTGCCGAGCTCCAGTTGTTCGGCTCGCAGGCGCGTGGCACCGCAACCGCTGACAGTGACATCGACATCCTGTACACTCTTGCGCCGGGCCGGCGTCTGGGCTGGGACATCGAGCAGTTCGCCGATGACCTCGCCGATCTGTTCGGGCGGCCCGTCGACCTGGTCTCCGTCCGCGGGCTCCACCCGTTGCTCCGCTCGTCCGTCCTGGCTGAGGCGCGGCCCGTTTATGCGGCGTGACATCCTCCTCCTCGGCGAGATGATCGAAGCAGTCGATCAGGCGCAGAAACTCACCGACGGGATCACCATCAGCGGTCTGGAGGCGGACCGCCAGCGCCGCGACGCACTCCTGTGGAACTTCACCGTGCTTGGCGAGGCCGCCAGTCAGCTCTCCGGCGAGATCACCAGGCGTTTCCCCGACATCGCCTGGAAGCAGCCTGTCCGGCTACGCAACCGGATCGTCCACGGCTACTGGTCCGTCGACCTCGAGATACTGCACACCGCGGCCAGGGAGCAACTGCCGCAGTTCGCCGCCGACCTACGCCGGGTTCTCGCCGCTGTAGACGAAGTCACCTGAACCAACTGGGGCCTCAGCAACGAATACCACCGGGGTGACTTCGGTGGTGATCTGCGGCAGATGGTGAAGCGGTTCTACGATGCCATCTCTCTTTTGCCAGCTGGGGCACCTGCCGGGTGATGCTCCGCCTGCCCCGCTCGCCTCGATGATCCCGTCCCGGATGGGACCACCGGTGCCCAGGGCAGGATGCTGAAGCGGACGGCACCGGAGGGCCCCGCCGGCGGCCCCACGGCCAACGAGAACGGCTCGGTGCCGGCCAGCCAGCCGGTCGCGCGCCTGCTCGATGGCCCTGCGAACGTCAGCCTGGCTGATCTGGTCGGTGAAGGCGAGACGTTGGAGCGTCAGGTGCAGCCCGTCAGGTGGTACCGGGTCGAGGGCGGGTAGGCGCAGCCGCCGCTGGCAGCGGTCGGCAAGGGCGTGCAGCTCGGTGACGTCCTCGAAGGTCAGCATCCAGTGGTGGGAGCGGCGCGCGGTCGCCTACGCCAGGATCTCGGCTCCGGCGCCACGTCGGAGATGACGTCGAGCGCCGCGGGTAAGGCCACTCCTTCGCTGTCACAGGGACTCGTGGAGGTGCGTCGGCATGACGGCCAGCAAAGATATCTATATCTATTTAACGCTTCCGGTGGGTGGAGGCACCCTCCCGACGTCGCGACCAAGAGGCGACTGTGTGCAGGTCGACCGTGTGCAGGGATGGTCCCACCGGCGGGCGCGGTCGCCGGTCCGTGGAAAAATCTAGATATATCGGCTAGTATTCGATGTGGCGAGGGCAGAGGCGCAGCCCGGTCCAGGAGGAGCCACAGCGTTACGTCGCTGGCTGGCCGCTGCGTCGCAGCGGTGGTCGGTCTGAGGCACGAGAACATGGTCCGCTCGGAGAGGGAGCCGACGTTGCTCATCCCCTTTGACGACTATCCGTTGCACCAGACGGCGCTGCCCGTCGCGCACGCGGGTGACGGACACGCTGACTTCTATGACCGGTTCTGGTTCAACGGCTACGACGAGGAGATGTACTTCGCGGTCGCGCTCGGGCTGTATCCGAACCGCGGCGTGATCGATGCCGCCTTCAGCGTGGTCCACGACGGGGTGCAGCGGTCGGTGTTCGCCTCCGGGCGGATTCCGCTTGATCGGACCAGTACGACCATCGGCCCGATCTCGATCGAGATCGTCGAGCCGATGCGGGTCAGCCGAGTCCTGGTCGATTCCCCGGAGCACGGGCTGACCGCCGACCTCGTCGCGACGGCGCGCACCGCGGCCTACGAGGAGCCGCGTCAGACCCGCCACGAGGGCACCCGGCTGGCCATGGACGTCACCCGCGCGACGCAGATGGTGAGCTGGTCCGGGGCGTTCTCGACCGGCGGCCAGGAGATCCGGATCGCCCCCGGGACCTTCGGTACGAAGGACCGCTCCTGGGGAGTCCGAGGAGTTGGCGATCCGGCGCCGGCGGCGCCGCGTACCTCGAGTCCCCAGCTGTTCTTCCTGTGGGCTCCGCTGAACTTCGCCGACGAGTGCGTGCACTACCTGGTGTTCGAGAACGAGTTCGGGCGGCCGTGGGCGGAGACGGCCGTGGTCATGCCCGTGCTGGGCGAGGGCGCGCCCGTGGCAGGACCGGATCTCGGGTTCCGTGAGCTCCATGGAGCGCGGCACGACATCCGCTGGGCGCCGGGGCTGCGGCGCTCCGAGCGCGCCTCCATCGTTGTTCCCGGCGGCGAGGCGGTCGAGCTGGAGCCGTTGCGGGCGTTTCGTATGAAGGGCGTCGGCTACCTGCATCCCACCTGGTCACATGGCAGATGGCACGGCGAGCTGGCGGTCGGCGGCGAGGCACACAGGACCGCCGACCTGGACGTCCTGGCGTTCGACACGGTGCACGTACAGCAGGTGATGCGGGCGACCTGGGGGCAACGGACAGGGCTCGGTGTGCTGGAACAGGCGGTCATCGGGCCGTACCGGCCCGGCGGATTTCTCGACCTGTTGGACGGGGCACGAGAGCGGGTCCACGACGAAGAAGGCGGGGAGGAACTGTCAGGTGAGTGACGGCGTGTGGGGCAGTGCGCAGCAGCACACCACCACGGAGCTGCTGGTGCGGCGGATCGAGAAGGAGCCTGACACCGAATACCTGGACATCGGTGGCCGCACGCTGACGGCGGCTCAGGTCGGGGACGCCGCCGCGCGCCTTGCCACCGGGCTGCAGGCACTCGGGGTCGGGCCCGGTGACCGGGTGGCGATGTTGCTGGAGAACTCGCCGGAAATGCTGATCGCCTGGTGGGCGGCGCAGTGGGCAGGTGCCGTCGCGGTGCCCATCAACACCGCCTACAAGGGCGAGTACCTGCGCCATCAGCTGCGCGACTCGGGGTCGACCGTGCTGATGGTCGCCGGCGACCTCGCCGACCGTGCCGCCGCCGTCACCGCGGCCCTGCCCGCCCTGGCCCACGTCCTGGTGACGGGGCCGGAGGTACCGGCGTTCCCCGGTGCGACCGGGCATTCCTTCGAGGAGCTGCTGGCCAGTGCGCCGTTGGCGGAGCCGGTGGCACGTCGGCCCTCGGATCTGGCGACCTTCATCTACACGGGTGGGACGACCGGGCTGTCCAAGGGCTGCATGCTCAGCCACAACTACCACGAGGCCCTGTCCAGGCAGATCGGGTACAGCTGGGGCCGGACCGCGGATGACGTGGTGTGGACACCGCTGCCGATGTTCCACTACAACGCTCTGGTCACGGCCGTGGTCGGAACACTGGTGTACGGCGGGCGGGCGGCTGTCTACCGGAAGTTCTCGGTCTCGAACGCGCAGGTGCCCCAACAGCATGGTCAGAATCGTCTGTTCCGCTGGCGGCGAGTAGCCGAGCGTGGCCGCGAGCTGATGTGTCAGCAGGTCTGGGTCACGCAACTGCGCAAGTTCGACGAACCACACCCCGTCGGGAAACTCGCCGCGGACATCCGCGGCGGTGCGCAAGGCCAGCCGGGTCTTGCCCACACCGCCCGCGCCCACGAGGGTGACCTGCCGAAACCGCCCGAGTAGCTGCCTGAGGTCGGCACGCTCCTGCCGCCGGCCGACAAAGCTGGTCACCTCTGTGGGCAGGCCCGTTCCGGGGAGCCGCGGCGACGTGGACGCGGTCATGGTCAATTTTTTCCGAGTGCGAGACAACACGTCAAGTCGCGACCCGCGGGCTGTCTGGCGCCCGGCGACGCGGTGGGAGCGATCGGAGAACTGTCAGACATCCCCGTAGGCCGTCTACGTAGTTCCACTGTGGACGGGCCCGGGAGAAACGCCGATCCTTTTCCCACGGCTGGGTCCGGCATCCCAGCCGCTCCGCACGTCCGGATGCGCGTCCCGGACAGCCCGCCAGACCCCGGGCATCCGGGTCCCTGGTCCAGGTACGTCGAGTACCTGGAGGATCCGTCGATGACGCCCCTTTCGGTAACTACAACTACCCCACACACCAGAAATCCCGTCAGAAGCCACCACCGAACAGCCAGGCACTGCTACCGATGTCACACGTCGTGGCGGCGAGCACTCCGCTGGCAACGCCTCTCTCACCCGAGTCCCGGCTGACCGGCGGGCGGCAGCCCCCGATCCTGTCCCGGACGCCCGTCATCGCCGTCCGCGACGGGCGGCGGTGGCCTGGGCCAGGGCCGAGTTGACGGTGGCCGGACGATGTCCGCCAGAGGCCCTGCTCCGCCAGATCCACGCGCGTACGCCTGCGGAGGAGCAAGCCCGGGTGCCCCGTCGCGTCGTGGTGGATCCGGCATCGAGCCCCACGCACCGAGAGGCTGCGCAGGCCGGGTCCTGATCTCTCAGCAGCAGGCCCGCAGCCGAACCACGAGGTCGGCGACGGCGTCGGAGTCGAGGCTGGCAGGCGGGGTGAACGAGAGGCGGGTCAGCAGCCCGGAGTAGCGCGCGGCGATACGGCCGGGCAGCTCCCCGGGGGCGGCGACGATCGCGAACGCCTCGACCATCTCGTCGGTGATCAGTCGGGCCATGTCGGACCAGCGCCCGGCTTTCGACAGGGCGGTCAGCTCCTCGTTCGCGGCCCCCCAGCCGTGCAGGTCGAAGACACCGTGATAGGCAGGGGTGGAGGCGTAGAAGGCGATCTGGCCGCGGACCTGCGGGAGCTTCCGCTCGATCTCCTCGTCGGTTCCGGTCACAATGAACGGGGTGTTGGCGACCTCGAAACCGTCCATTGTCGCACCCGTTTTCTCGCGGCCGGCGCGCAGGGCGGGCAGGGTACGCTCACGAATCCACCGGTCGGTGGTGTAGCCGTGGCAGATGAAACCGTCGGCCACCTCGCCGGCGAGGCGGGTCATCGTCTCGCCGACCCCGGCGAGAAGTACCCGGGGTGGGCCGAATTCGTGGCGGGGCGGCACGAAATCCCGAGGCATGAGTGTGTGCTGGTAGTAGGTGCCCTGAAAATCCAGAGGGCTGCCGTCATGCCAGGACGACCAGATCGCCCGCAGCGCGCCCACGAACTCGCGCAGCTGTGCGGCGGGCCGCCCCCACGGCATGCCGAAACGGCGGGTGACGTGCGGCTTCACCTGGGAGCCGAGGCCGAGCAGGAACCGGCCGCGGGAGTGGCGCTGCAGGTCGTCGGCGGTGTAGGCCAGGCTCATCGGCGAGCGGGCGAACGCCACCGCGATGGAGGTGCCCACGGTGAGGTGTTCGGTCACCTCGGCGGCGATGGCCAGTGGCAGGAACGGATCCTGGTTGACTTCCCCCGCCCACACCGCGTCATACCCGCGGGATTCCAACGCGCGGGCGCGGTCCGCTGCACCGGACAGTCCACTGAGCGTACCGTCGACTTTCACCCCGCAAAGAATACTTCCTCACGCCGTCCGTGACACCCTTCTCACCATCCGAGGCGCGCAGATGACCGAATCCGAGTCCGCACCTGTCATCCTGACCGACGTTCGCGACCGCGTCGCCGTCATCACCCTCAACCGGCCCGCGGCGCGCAACGCGCTGAGCCGGCAGCTCACTCATGCGTTGTGGGACGAGATGTCCGCTGCCGGTGACAATCCCGACGTCGACGCCGTCGTCCTCACCGGCGCCGACCCGGCGTTCTGCGCGGGGGTCGATCTGCGGGAGGTGTCGGGCGAGGTGCCACCGACCGACGTCGAGAGACCGCCCGGCGCCGGCCCCGAACGTGACACCAACGGCCTGTACCGGTTCCTGCCCGTCATCGCCAAACCCGTCATCGGCGCGATCAACGGTGTCGCGGTGACCGGCGGCCTGGAGGTGGCGTTGCAGTGCACGTTCCTGGTGGCGTCGGAACGGGCGCGGTTCGCCGACACCCACGCCCGGCTCGGGGTCATGCCGGGTGGTGGGGTCACCGTTCTGCTCGCGCAGTCCATCGGGTGGCGGGCGGCCGTCGAGATGTCCCTGACGGGAAACTTCCTGACCGCGGACGAAGCACTGCGCCTGGGCCTCGTCAACCGGGTCGTCCCGCACGCCGAGCTGCTGCCCACCGCCCGCGGGCTCGCCGCCGACATCGTCAGCAACGACCAGCGCAGTGTCCGCCGGCTGCTGCGGCACTACCGGCAGCTGGCGAACACCGCCACCCTCGACGAGGCGCATCTCGTCGAGGGCGTCCTGGCGGAGACGTGGCGGCGCGGCACCGCCGACGTCGCCGCCCGCCGGGCCGCCGTCACCGCCCGCGGGAAGGCGCAGGCCCTCCATCCCTGAGGCCGGCCTGCGGGCGACCCTCGGCATCCTCGCCCGCACCGTCGAACAGCAGCGGTCCGGCCACTGACCCCTGGCTGTCGCGCGGAATCGACGCGCCCAGCTCGTCACGGACGTGGAGGCGGTTCGGCCCGGGTCCCGTAGGTGAGGACCCGGGCCGTCGGCATGCCAGATCAGCGGTGGGAGCGGCCGAGGCGGAAGCGGTCGAGGACAACCGGGGCGACGTCCGGCGTCCTCAGGTCGAAGGAGTAGCTGACGACCTGCGCCGTCGCGGTGTCGAACACCGAGAACACGGCATGGTCGTTGCTCTGGACGAAAGGCAGTGGTGTGCCGTCCGCTGCCCGGTGCGGATTGACCGTCGGGACGATCGGCGCGAGCCCGCCCGGGTTGCCGATGGCCCAGTAGTTCCGCGGGTCCCACGGTGCCGGCGGAACCGGGCGGGTCCGGCCGCTGAGGGGGTGGAAGGCTCCGTAGGTGTTGCCGGTGTTGGAGGTCTCCAGGAAGTTCGTCCGCCCGTTCCTGCTGACGAACCGGTTCCACAGGTGGCTGTGGCCGTTCTGCACCAGGTCGACCCCGGCGTTCTCCAGCAGCGGCTGCAGGTCGTAGAGCAGGCGGTTGTCGGCCAGTGGGTACTCGTACCGGACCCCGACGAGTTCACCGGCGTCGTTGCGCTCCTCGATCCGCTCCGGGTCGGCGAACACCGGCATGATGTTGTCGCCGAGACCCTGCGGGCCTTCGTGCAGGATGACCACCCGGTACTTCGCCCTGGTGAACTCGCGGCTGGCCAGCTCCTTCTTCAGCCACCGGAACTGCTCGCTGGAGGCGTCGACGGCCTCGAAGATGTGCTCGCCGTAGCCCTGCGCGAGCGGGTTGCCGAGGTTGGCGCCGGCCTCCTGGTAGCGGCTGGTCGACGTGCGCGCCGCCGGGTCCGCGTTGGCGGTGGTGCCCCGCCAGATCCGGGTCGAGTACAGCGAGATCATCCGGACGTCGCCGATGGTGGTCGCGTAGTAGGTCTCGCCGCCCGGGGAGCTTTTCGGTAGCGTGAAGATCTCCTCGTAGGTGGTGGTCGAGAAGGAGTTGTCGCGGATCCACTGCTCGCGGACCGCCCGGTTGCGGGTCGGGTTGACCTGCGCGGCCACGGCCTCGTACGCCCTCTCGGCGACCTCGCGGGGGACCGGCGCGTTGAACGATCCGCCCAGGGTGGTGGCACCGGCCCGCCGGCCCTGGACCTCGTGGTTGCCGATCGCCGGGAAGAGCGGCGTGTTCTGGATGATCTCCCCGCCGACGTAGGGAACGCCGTTGGTGCCGTTGCGGCCGCCGTTGCCCTGCAGGACGGGGAAGAACGCGCTGCCGCGGGTGTCGTCGAACCACTCCGAGGCCCGGTCCGGGACGTTGACCAGGTCACCGGCGACGAACACCGCGTCCATCCGGCCGAGGGTCTCCAGCGCCTTCTGCAGGTTCGCCGGTGTGTTCACCATCGCCTGGTGGTCACTGGTCAGCAGGATCTTCGTCGGCTGGCCGGCGCGCGGAAGGGGCTGTAGCTGGAAGGTACCCGAACCGGCCAGGCGGGAACTGCCCGGGCGGGGGCTGTTCGGGCGGGCGCTGTCCGGACGGGAGCCGTCCAGGCTCACGACGCGGTAGGGCACGCGTTCCCCGGCCCGCAGCCCGTTGACGGACGCCTCGTGCCGCCACACGTCACGCGCGACGATGCCGGCACCGGCTGCGGGCCTGCGGTCCGCCGGCACGTTCGAGGCGGAGTCCTCGGCGGATCTCGACAGTTTCGTCGTGGACGCGGTCACCTGGGTGATGCCCGGGATACGGGTCCGGCCCGTGGCGACCGCGCCGAGCATCTCGGTGTCGAGCTGGTCGACGCCCCTGCCGACCAGCGCGACGTGCCTGCTGCCGGCGAACTCGGTGAACCACACGACGTGCACGCCGCGCTCCGAGGGCGCCTGCAGGAACGGGTCTGTCAACAGCGGCAACGACCCGACCGGATCGGTGGAGAAGGCACCCTCAGCTGGGGGTGAGACCCGCGGGGGTGTCGCGGACGTGGGCAGCACCGCCGCGCCCAGTACCCCGCAGAGTGCTCCGGCCACCACGACGGACGACGCTGCCCGGCGCCGCCAGGACCATCTCGGCCTGGGCCGGGGCGGGACAGCTGGAGGAGACGCAGACACGGAGAACCTCTATTCGGCTGTAGAACTTCGGACGGCTACCGAGCATGCGGGCCCCGCATGGCCTCGGCCTTGCGCCTCCACCACCGCCGGATGTCTTCGGAGCAAACAGGTGCCTCGCAGTTGACTGATCACGCGATCTCAGGCGAAGGCTTACCTGACCTGCGGGTCCGTAGCCACCGGCCATGCCACGGTGACCGTGCGCGCCGACTGTCGGGTGCGGGCAGCCTCCCGCTGCCCGCACCCGAGTCCGAGCCCGAGTCCGGACCCTCGGGGCCGCTGTTTCGCGGCGGCCGGGGCCTACCGGTCAGGTCAGCCGAGGTTGCGCTGCTGGACCTCCCAGTCGGGATCGGTGCACAGGCCGCAGGACGGGCCGGTGAAGCGCTGCCCCGCCGTCTGGTCGCCCCTGAGCTGCCACTTCAGCCAGTCCTTGCCGACCTGGGCGAACTCGCCGCCGTTGGTCTGGCCGTAGGTGCCGAAGTGGCCGACGTCGAGGCTGCCCAGGAAGGCGGGCAGGGTCGACGGCAGCTTGCTCCAGTCGTCGAGCGCGTTGGCGTGGGCGATGTCGCTCTCCCCGCCGGTGATGTAGGCGACGGGTGCGTGCAGCTCACGCAGCCCGGGCTTGGGACCCGTCCCGAACAGGCCGCTGTTCCAGATCACGCTGGTGGTGATCCGCGGATCGGCGCTGACCTCGATGGCCTCGAGCCCGCCGCAGGACTGCCCCATCGCCGCGATCTTCGTGGTGTTGAGTTTCCCGCGGTATTTGCTGAAGAGCCGGCTGTTCTCCCGGATGGCCCAGTCGATGCTGTCGGTCAGCCAGGATGCCTGGGTCTGGCCGGTGCCGCCAGGGCGGCCGTTGGCGATGACCAGGAATCCATGTGACGCGATTTCCAGCAGGAAGTCATCGAACCAGGTCCCGTCCGCCCGGCAGGCGCCGTTGCCCCAGACGACGATCGGCAGGGTCGTGTTGGTGGGCAGGGTGCGCGGTCGGTAGACGGTGTGGTTGGATAACCGGAGGTCGGTCTCGTACATCGCGGGATACGGCCCGGTCCCACTCCCGGCCGACACCTGGGCGTTCACCGCGGGAACGGCGACGAACACTCCCGCGAGCGCGAGTGCCAGGCTGGTCACCACAACGCAGGTGCGCCGAACAAAAGGTCTCATGTATTTCCTCCGATGCATCGGCGAGTGTCGCCGAATTTGCGGTCGAAGCTAGGTTGATGAGCGCCTGGAGTCAACGCAGGGCGTGTTTCTGGATCGGTCTTTCGGCCCGAAGGTGGAGTTGGGCCAGGTGAGGGAGCCGGGCGGGAAAACGAAAACCATCCCTCCCTTTTCGTGGTTGGCTCCAATCCGGGCTACTCGACCGTCGTAGCGGCCGGAAACTGCCGTGGCCTTCCTGTCGTACGTTTTTCGCAGCCGGGAAGAATGTCGGCGGCCGGCGCGCGCAACTCCTGACAGGTCGCTGGAGACGGCCAGAGGAGTGGGAAGAGGTGGGCAGTGACCTGTTCCAGCCCGGTCCGCATGAGGGGATCTCGACGTAGCGGACGTCCAGCGGTGGGTGGTGGCGGCGCGCAGGCGGCTGGTTGACCCGGGTCCGACGCCGCGTGGGCCGACGCAACCGGCCGGCTGCGAGCCCGCAGCTGGCTCGACGACACCGGCCGGCCGACGGAGGCGTCCTGGTCCGCCCTGCACGCGATCGAGGGGACGACGGACCGCACCGCCGCCTCGGTCTGGGAGCCGCTCGGCCCCGACGAGGTCGAACGGTGCGTCGCGCTGCTGGCCCCTGTCGCCAGGGGCGCCGCGGCTCTCCTGCGGTGGCCGAATCCGATCGGCGTGCCCGACCCGCGGGAGCCAGGCTCCGGGTAGGCGTCAGGCGTTCCGACTCCTGGAGCGCCGCGCCTACGGCTGGACTGCCAGCGGGCTGGCGCCCGCCTCGCGGCGGCCGGGGGTGAAGGCGATGGGCAGGGAGTTCGGGGCGCGGGTGAGGGTGTTGTGGAAGTGGATCTCGGCGCCGTCCGCGACGCGGAGGTCGTGGAGTCGGCGGAGCAGTTCCTCCAGGGCGATCCGGAGGTTCTGCCGGGCGAGGTTGGAGCCGATGCAGCGGTGTGGGCCGGCGCCGAAGGCCAGATGACGGTTCGTGGCCCGGTCGAGGTCGAAGGCCTCGGGGGAGGGGAACTCGTCCTCGTCGTAGCCGGCTGAGGCCCAGTAGAGGAGAACCTTGTCGCCCTTCCTGATCTGCTGGCCGCCGAGCTCGACGTCCCGGGTGGCCGTGCGGGCGATGGCGACGAACGGCCCGTCGAGCCGCAGCAGTTCCTCGACCGCCTTCGGGATCAGGTCCGGCTGGGCGCGCAGCCGCGCCGGGATCTCGGGGGAGAGGCAGAACCGGTGCATCATCAGGCCCAGCGCCCCCGCGGTGGTCTCCAGGCCACCGAGAACGAGGAGCTGGACGATGCCGATGATCTCCTGCTGGGCCAGCGGCCGGCCGTCGAACTCGGCCGTCAGGACGGCGTCGACGACGTCGCCGCGCGGTGGCTCGCCGCGCCGGCGCTCGACGAGGGCGGTGATCCACGCGGCGAGGCCCGCCCAGGACGCCGCGGCGTCGGGGTCGTTGGGAATCGACGATGTCGAGGCCAGCCGGGACACCTCGTCGAGGTCCTCCGGAGGGGCCCCGAGCCCGAACTCGAAGAACGTCAGGCTCGGCAGCGGCCGGGCGAAGTCGTCCATGAACTCGCAGCGCCCGCTCTCGATGAAATCATCGATGAGGCGGGAGACCAGCGCCCGGGTGGCATCCTCCCACGGGGCGATCATCTGCGGTGTGAAGTGGGCGTTGATCAGTTTCTTGTAGGCGCGCTGCTCGGGCGGGTCGACCTCGACCGGAATGTTGCGGACATGCGTCCGGCTCGGCGGGATGTTCAGACCGTCGGTCGAGGTGAAGGTCGCCCAGTCCTGGGCGACCTTCAACACGTCCTCGTATTTCGTGATGACCCAGAATCCGCCGTGCAGGTCGCTGTGGGCCACCGGGCACAGCGACCGCATCCGGGCCAGGGATTCGTGCAGCACGGGAGCCAGCTGCGGCGAGACGTGGTCGAACTCGCGGAGAAGCCAGGCGTCGGGCATCGCGGCTGGCGACGCGCTCGACGCGCTCGACGTCGTTGACCCGTTCGACGTGGGTGACGTGGGTGACGTGGGTGACCCGTTCGAGGTGGATAAGTTCGTGTCCATGGTCGCTCCTGAAAGGGAGGGCAGCGCCCGATTCGGCCGGGGAGGGGAGAGACGGCGGTCGGTCAGTCGCTCAGTCCGTGTTGATCCAGACGGACTTGACGTTGAGATAGCCCTGGAGTGACTGCTGGCCCATCTCGCTGCCCCAGCCGCTCGCCTTGTGGCCGCCGAACGGCACCGCCGGGTCCAGCTGCAGGAAGGTGTTCACCCACACGGTGCCGACCCGCATCTCGGCGGCCAGCCGGTGCGCCCGGCCGACGTCGCGGGTCCACATTCCGCCGGAGAGGCCGAACGGGGTGTCGTTCGCCCGGGCGGCCACCTCGTCGTCGGAGTCGAACGGCAGCAGGCATGCCACCGGGCCGAAGATCTCCTCGCGGGCGATCCGCATCCCGTCCTCGACGTCGGTGAAGACGGTGGGCGCGACGAAGTAGCCGTCGGCGAGGCCGTCGTCCGTCAGCCGGCTGCCGCCGGCGATGACCCGGGCGCCCTCGTCGCGGCCCAGGTCGAGGTAGCCCGTGACGCGGTCGAGCTGCTCGGCCGACACTACCGGGCCGATCTTCGTCCCCGGTTCCAGGCTCCGCCCGACCCGCAGGTTCCGCGCGAAGGCCGCGACTCCGTCGGCGAACTCGTCGTAGATCGGGCGCTCCACGTAGATGCGGGTGCCGGCGCAGCAGATCTGGCCCGAGTTCGAGAACACGGCCATCGCCGCGCCGGGGATCGCCTTCGCGAGGTCGGCGTCGGCGAAGACGACGTCCGGTGACTTGCCGCCGAGTTCCAGCGTGAGCCGCTTGAGGTTGCCGGCGGACGCCCGGACGATGTGCTGGCCGACGGCGGTCGAACCGGTGAAGGCGACCTTGTCGACGCCCGCGTGCTCGGTGAGCGCCGCGCCCACGGTCTCGCCGAACCCGGTCACGATGTTCACGACGCCGGCCGGCACCCCGGCCTCCAGCAGCAGCTCACCGATCCGGACGGCGGCGAGGCCGGCCTCCTCGGCGGGCTTGAGCACCATGGTGCAGCCGGTGGCCAGCACCGGTGCGATCTTCCAGACGGCGTTGCTGACCGGCCGGTTCCACGGCACGATCGCCGCCACCACGCCGACCGGTTCCCGCAGCGTGTAGGTGAAGAAGGAGCCGGGGAGCGAGTTCGGGATGGTCTCGCCGTGGATCTTCGTGGCCCAGCCGGCGAAGTAGCGCAGCACGCTGGCCTCCCACGACACGCGCGTGTGACCCGGCCGCTGCCTGCCGATCGGCAGGCCCATGTCCAGCGCCTCGAGGAGGCGGAGCTCCTCGTAGTGCTCCTGGAGCTTCTCGGCGCACGCCCACAGCAGGTCCTGGCGCTGCCCCGGCTTCATCGCCCGCCACGGGCCGGTCTCGAACGCGGCGCGGGCGGCGGCCACCGCGAGGTCGGCGTCCTCGGCTCCGCCCTCGGCCAGCTCGGCGATCACCCGGCCGGTGGACGGGTTGATGCTGGGGAACGTCCTCCCGCTGACCGCGTCGACCCAGGCGCCGCCGATCAGCAGCTTCTTCGGGCCCGCCTCCAGAAAGGGAAGCACCGGCGATTCAGGCAGGACGGCGCCTGTCGTCATCGGAACTCCTGCCCGCGCGGCTACCCGCGCAGCTCGTAGAAGGTGAGAGTCGGCGGTGGCTGCATCGCCACCGTCCTGCTGCGTGGGACCCGGCCGTCGGCGGAACGCGCCCTCAGCTCGCGGAGCATCGCGTCCACGTCGTCGGTCTCGATCTCGTAGACGGTGAGATACCGGAACGACCCCGGGGGCACCTGAAGGTGGCCCGCCTCGCGGACGTGATAGCGACGGGCGGCGAGGAACCCTGGCACCTGGAGAATGCCCGGGATGTGGTCCTCGTCGTACCACCGGTTGTACTCCTCCTCGAGCTCCGCGCTGACGGGGCTCGACTGTGCGATGAGGACACCGCGGGGCATGGCCACCTCCGGATGGGCGGTGTGGCGGGCCGGGAGGCCCCGTCCTGTGCGGGCCTGGCCCGTGGGGAATCCCGATCGACGTGGCTGCGGGGGGTCGTCGGCGCGGAAGCGCGGGCGGTCTCGGTCGGTCTCGGTCGGTCTCGGTCGTCCTGGCAGTCCTGGCAGTCCTGGTCAGGCGTCGGGCAGCAGGGCGGGGGGCAGCCCGATGCTGCGGGTCTCCAGGAAGCTCCGCAGCCCTTCGGGACCGAGCTCCCGGCCGAGCCCGGACTGCCTGAACCCGCCGAACGGCACCAGGGGGAAGGGCGGGTAGGCGCCGTTGATCGCGACGGACCCGGTGCGGAGCCGTTTCGCGACGGCGAGCCCGCGGGACGGGTCCGTGGTCCACACGCCGCCGGACAGGCCGTACTGGGAGTCGTTGGCGATCCGGACGGCGTCCTCGGCGTCCTCGGTGTCGTCGTAGGGGATGAAGCTCAGGACCGGGCCGAAGATCTCCTCCTGCGCGACCCGCATGCCGTTGTCGACGTCGGCGAGGACGGTCGGTGCCACGTACCAGCCCTTCGGCAGGTGGGCCGGCCGCCCGCCGCCGGCGACAACCCGCGCGCCGTCCGAGACGGCGCCCTGGATGTAGCCCTCGACCCGGGTTCGCTGCCGCTCGGCGACCAGCGGCCCCACCACGATCGACGGGTCGTGCGGGTCACCGACCGGCACCGCGTCCGCCGTCGGGCCGGCGATCTCCAGCGCCTCCCGGTAGCGCGAGCGCGCCACCAGCACCCGGGTGTGCGCGCCGCAGACCTGGCCGGACAGGTGCATGCCGCCCTTCACCACCGCCGCGACGGCGACCGCCAGGTCGGCGTCGTCGAGGATGACCGCGGCCGACTTCCCGCCGAGCTCGAGGGAGACGCGCTTCACCTGCTCCCCGCACAGGGACATGATCCGCTTTCCGGCGGCGGTCGAGCCGGTGAAGGCGATCTTGTCGACGCCCGGATGCGTCACGAGATGCTCCCCGGCCTCGCGGCCGCCGGGCAGGACGTTCACCACGCCCGCCGGGATGCCGGCCTCGATGGCCGCCTCGGCGAGGAGGTAGTTGCTCAGCGGGGCCTCGACCGGCGGCTTGACCACGACGGTGCACCCGGCGGCCAGCGCCGGTGCGACCTTCCACGCGGACAGGGTCACCGGGGCGTTCCACGGCACGATCGCGGCCACGACCCCGACCGGCTCGGAGGTCACCAGACCGCCGCGGGCGCCGGCCCGGACGAGCCGCTCGAACTCGTAGGTGCGGATCAGCTCGGCGTAGTACTCGAAGACGGGGGCGACGAGACCTGTCTGGGCCTGCTTCGACTGGCTGACGGCGCAGCCCATCTCGTCGACCGTGACCCGGGCGATGTCGTCCTCGTGCTTGCGCAGCGCGACGGCGAGCCGGTCGAGCGCGTCGGCACGTTCGGCGGGGCTCAGCCGCGGCCACGGGCCGTGGTCGAAAGCGGCGCGGGCCGCGGCCACCGCGCGGTCCATGTCCTCGGCGGTGGCGAACGGGACCTCGCCGACGGGTTCCTCCGTCGAGGGCGAGATGACCGTGGAGGGCTCGCTGGCGCTCGGTTTGGCCCACGTGCCGTCGATGTAGAACGTCCGCCGGTACATCAGCTGATCGCTCATCGTCGTCTCCCTGGGTCGTTCTCCGGCGGACTTTAGCATCGGGAGCGAGCGCTCGCTAGCAGAGCAAGATCTTCCCAGCTCCGGGTGTTGGTCCGGGGTGATCAAGAATAGGTGAGTACTTACTTCTCTATCGAAATTAACGTAATCATGGGCGCGGGTGGCTGTCGACCGGGAGACCGGAGGCCGGGCCGGTCGGGCCGGTCGGGCCGGGGTCAGGTTCAGGTCAGGTCAGAAGGTGGCGGAGAGTGCCCAGGGGCCGTCGGGGAACGGCTGGCCGAGCAGATCCATGCTGTAGGTGATGCGGCCGGTGACGGATCCCGGGGGGGTGGCGCAGAGCGCCAGCGTGGCGTCGGCCATGGCGCTGTCCGGCTCGACCGGTGCGTTGTCCGGGGTGTGCGGGGAGACCACGGCGACGCCCGGGGTCATCACCAGGCCGGAGGTGCCGAGGGAGTTGACGCCGACGCCGGTGCCCTCGAGCTCGGCCGCGAGGCCGGTGGTGAGGCGGTCCAGGGCGCTCTTGCACATGCCGTACGGGGTGCAGCCGTCGCTGGCCCAGTCCGGGTACGGCGGGCCGATGGGGTGACGGGCCTGTTTGGACGTGATGTTCACGATCCAGCCGCGGCCGTGCTCGACCATCCCCGGAACGGCCAGCTGGCACAGTCGGAACGGGGCGTGGACCATCATCTGGAACATCAGCCCGTAGCGTTTCGGGGTGATCTCCAGTGCCGGCCCGTAGAAGTTGACGCCCGCGTTGTTGACCAGGGTGTCGACCGGCCCGAACAACGCCTCGGCGCGTTCGACGATGGTCTCGACATCCTGGGGCACGGTGATGTCCGCCTGGACGGCTGCCGCCCGGCCGCCGTCCGCCTGGATGCGCCGCACCATCTCGGAGATCGAGCCGGGCAGCGGGGAGGTGTCCGGCTCCAGGGTTCTGGCGACCAGGGCGACCGCCGCGCCCTCGGCCGCGAGCCTGCGCGCGATGTTCGCTCCGATCCCCCGGCTCGCACCGGTGATGATTGCTACGCGGCCATCCAGTGATCCCACGAGTCCTCCGAGGCTTGAACGCTCCGAGCCGGCGTGGCCGAGACGGGCGCTGGTCATGCTAACAGAGTGAGCAAACACTCTGTGCTGTTCGGGCTGCTCGCAGGACGTCCACCGGGCGACCACAGAGCGCCTGTGGGAGCGCCATCTTCTCGCGCGCCCGCGCCAGGCGCCGAATCTTGTGAGGTGAGCAGTCGCTGAGCTACCGTCGCTGCTGGGCGGAGTTCGCGCGCCTGTCAGGCCGACGGTCCGCCGCCGGCGGAGGTGGCCGCAGGCGGAGGGTCGCCGTCGCCGTAAGCCACGAGGCAGGGCTGGGCAGGGGTCTCCGCCGGCGAGTCGGCCAGAGCTGGTGGACGGGCGGATCCCGAGATAAGTGAGTGAGCGCTTGCTAAAATTGTGCCCCTACGGTGTGGGTCACTGATCGGAGTCCTGATGGATCTGCTGTTGCGTCACGCCACGCTGATCGACGGGACCGGCGCGCCCGCCCGGCCGGCGGAGGTCGCCGTGGCCGAGGGCCGGGTGGCCGCCGTCGCCGAGCCGGGTGAGCTCGTCCCGGCGGCGGGCACCGAGGTCGTCGACCTCGACGGCCTGGTGCTCGCCCCGGGTTTCATCGACGTCCACACGCACTACGACGCCCAGATTCTCTGGGACGGCGACCTCACCCCGTCCAGCTGGCATGGCGTGACCAGCGTGATCATGGGCAACTGCGGCTTCGGTGTCGCCCCGACCCGGCCGGAGCACCGCGACCTCATCGTGCGCCTCCTCGAGAACGTCGAGGGGATGTCCAGGGATGCGCTCGACGCCGGCATCGACTGGTGCTTCCATTCGTTCCCCGAGTACCTCGCGGCCCTGGACGCACGCCCCAAGCGGCTCAATGTCGGCGCCTTCATCGGCCACTCCCCGCTGCGGCTGTTCGCGGTCGGCGGCGAGGAGCGCCCGGCGACGGCGGACGAGCTCGACACGATGCGCGGGCTGCTGCGCGAGGCGCTGGACGCGGGTGCGATCGGCTTCTCGACCTCGCGGCAGCCCGCCCACCAGGGGGCCTACGGGCGTCCCGTGCCGAGCCGGTTCGCCGAGATCGACGAGATCGACTCGCTCGCCTCGGTCCTCGGCGAGGCCGGCCGCGGGGTCCTGCAGGTCTCGATCGGGCCCGGGCTGTTCGTCGACCAGTTCTCCGACCTGGCGGTGCGCCACGGCATACCGGTGACGTGGACGGCGCTGGTCACCCGGTCGGAGAAGCCGGGCGCCGCGCTGCGGACTGTCGCGCGCGGGGCGGCGCTGCCGGGCGAGGTGTACCCGCAGATCGCGTGCCGGCCGATCGTCATGCAGATCACCATGGCCGACCCCGTCCCGCTCGCCCAGATCGACGAGTGGAAGGAAGCGCTCGCGATCCCGCGGGAGGAGCGCCCGGCCCTCTACCAGGACGCGTCCTGGCGCGACCGGGCCCGGCCGGCCACCCTCACGGCCTGGGAGCACCGGTGGCACAAGATCGATGTCGAGGAGACGGGCGCCCACCAGGACGCCGTCGGTGTTCCGCTCGACGAGCTGGCCCGCCGGCGGGGGACCACCCCGTTCGACCTGATGCTCGACCTGGCGCTCTCCGACACCGCCACGACCCGCTTCCGGGTGGTGCTGGAGAACGACGGCGACGCGGAGATCGGTGAGCTGCTCGCCGACCGGCGCACGCTGCTGGGGCTCTCGGACGCGGGCGCGCACGCCAGTCAGCTCTGCGACGCCTGCTATTCGACCCACCTGCTCGGCCACTGGGTGCGCGAGCGTAAGGCGCTGACGCTGGAGGACGCCGTCTGGCGGCTGACCGGGCACCCGCACCAGGCGTTCCGGGTCGCCGACCGCGGGCTCGTGCGGCCCGGGTTCCACGCAGACCTGGTTGCCTTCGACCCGGAGACGGTCGGTGCCGCCCCGGTCGAGCGGGTACACGACCAGCCGGGCGGCGCGGACCGGCTCGTGGTGCGCAGCATCGGGGTCGAGCACGTGTGGGTGAACGGCGTGGCGACCCGCCGTGCCGGTGCGGAGGTCGCGGGCGTCGCCCCGGGCCGGCTCCTGCGCGCCTGACGCGAGGCCAGCAGAACAGCGCGAGGCCAGCAGAACAGAAGGAAGGAAAAGGGCCCTCGGTAACCACCGAGGGCCCTTTCCGCGGTGGGGTCCGGCGAGGGCCGACCGAAAGTGATCCTGCCGGCCGGGTCTTCCTGGACTGGGCTTGAAAAGTGTATGCTCACTTACAATCGGGTGGAGGTTGTGCCGATGCTGGCCCGTGGCGGCTCGCTCGCCCCGTCGGTCCATGGGCGAAAGCATGTGGATCACGGTCGCACTGCTGTCGGGACTGCTTCACGTCGCGTCGTCGGTCGGGTGAGTCGTGTCGCTGGGCGGTGCGTCTACGGGGCCGCTGAGAGCGCCGTCCTCGATAAATAGGTGTTCACTATTCAGGGCTGATCGGAGGTGGCGCGCGGTGGACTACAGCCTGATCGACGCCGACGGGCACTACTACGAGCCGGACGACTGCTTCTCGCGCCACATCGAGGCCCGGTATCGGGACGCGACGGTGCAGGTGCGGCGGGGGGCGGACGGCCTGGGGCGGGTGTTCCTCGGCGGCCGGCGCACCTTCATGAGCGTCATGCCCGGTGACTACGCGTCGGCTCCCGGCGCCCTGCAGGGGCTGTTCATGGGCGAGGTCGCGGACGGCTTCACCCACCGGGAGGTGATCAACGCCAAGGACCACCCGGAGTTCACGCACCGTGCCGCCCGGCTGGCGCTGATGGACACCCAGGGTGTCGAGGCGACCCTCATGCTGCCGACGCTGGCGGTGGCGGTGGAGCAGGACATGGTCGGTGACGTCGAGCTGACCTACGCCAGCCTGCGCGCGTTCAACCGCTGGCTGGAGGAGGACTGGGGCTACTCGGCCCAGAACCGCATCTTCGCCGTGCCCATGTTGTCCCTGCTCGACCTCGACCAGGCCATGGCCGAGCTGCGCCGGGTGCTCGACGCCGGTGCCCGGCTCGTCCACCTGCGGCCCGGTCCCGTGGGCGGCCGCTCACCGGCGCACCCAGACCTGGATCCGTTCTGGGCCACGGTGGCCGAGGCCGGCGTGCCGGTCGTGTTCCACGTGTCGAACAGCGGCTACAACCTGGCCTACGGGGCGCTGTGGTCGGAGGATCCGGCCAATCCGTCCCACCTGCAGTCGCCGCTGCAGTGGGCGCTGTGCAACACCGAGCGGCCGATCGTGGACACGCTGACCGCGCTCACCCTGCACAACCTTTTCGGCCGGCACCCGAACGTCAGGGTCGTCTCCATCGAGAACGGGAGCAACTGGGTCAGGCCTCTGCTGAAGAACGTGGACAAGGCCGCCGCGCTCGGCCGCCGTGGTCCCGTGCTCGGCGGCAGTCTGCCGGCCCGGCCCAGCGAGGTGCTCGCCGAACACCTGTGGGTGTGCCCGTTCCCGGAGGACGACGTCCGCGACCTCATCACGGTTCTCGGCCCGGAGCGGGTGCTGTTCGGCTCGGACTATCCGCACCCCGAGGGCCTTCGCCAGCCTGCTGACTTCGTCGGCCTGCTCGAGGGCTGCGACGAGGTGACCACCCGCCGGGTGCTGCGGGGAAACATCGCCGAGCTCCTCGGCATCCCCGACCGGCGGCCCGCGGTCCGGCCCGCGTAGACGAGTCGAAGCCCCGTGGCATGCTTGGCCACGGGGCGGGGCACCGAGTCAGACGACCACCCTCAGTCCGGCCATCCAGCGTGATGCGCACGTACGAAGGGGGAGGTCGTCGATGACCGTCCGTACCGTGCACACAGAGGCAGGGCGCCTTTCCGGTGACCACGCGGGCGGGGTAGCGCGGTTCCTGGGAATCCCCTTCGCGGCAGCTCCGGCGGGCGAACGCCGGTTCGCGCCCCCAGGCCCTGCCGAACGATGGGCAGGGAGCAGGAACGCCACCGGTTACGGCGCCACCGCACCCCAGCCGGCACTGCACCCCGCTCACGCGTATCTGGGCCCCCTGGTCGGGCCCGGATGGGTCACCGGAGACGGCGACTATCTCAATCTCAACGTCTGGACACCCGACCCGGGCGCGAGCGGGCTTCCGGTGATGGTCTACCTCCACGGCGGCGGGTTCGTGATCGGCTCGGGCGCCGCCCCCGCCTTCGACGGCACCTCGTTCGCACGCGACGGCGTCGTCCTGGTCACCGTCAACTACCGACTCGGGGCGGAGGGCTTCCTCGCGCTGCCCGGTGAGGTCACGAACCTCGGACTGCGCGATCAGATCGCGGCGCTGCACTGGGTTCGCGACAACATCGTCGGGTTCGGCGGGAACCCGGACAACATCACCGTCTTCGGTGAATCGGCCGGCGGTACCTCGGTCGCGTTCCTGCTGCACTCCCCGCTGGCCGCCGGACTGTTCCAGCGGGCGATCGTCCAGAGCGGACACGACGAGATGGCCCGCCGGCTCGAGCTCACCGAAGAACTCACGAAGGCACTCGCCACCCGGCTCGGAACCTCCCCGACAACAGAGGCGTTCCGCGCGTTCTCCGCCCCCGACCTGCTGCGCGCGCAGGCAGCTCTGCTCAGAAACGGACCCCGCCCGGACCTGCGCGACGACGACGGTGTCGACCCGGGCCACCGTCGTGCGCTCTTCCTCCCCACCACGGGTGACGAGGTCCTCCCCGACCCGGTCGGAATCCCGAGCACACGCTCGCGCGGGGTCGAACTGCTGATCGGCACAACACTCGAGGAAGCCAACCTCGGCCTGGGCGCCGAGGCGTTCGCCGCCTTCGACGCGCAGGACGCCGTAGCCGAGCTGGCCGCCACCTACCCCGATGCCGAGGCGCTCCTCGAACGACACGGGCTCCACGACCCGGCCGTCACCCCCGCGCAGGCACTCACAGCCGCCTACACGGACCTGATGTTCCGATCACCGAGCCGCCGCACCGCGCTCCGCCACCCAGGCCCCGCCTACGTCTACGAGTTCGCATGGCGATCACCACTGCACGGCGCCGCACACGGCCTCGACGTCCCCTTCGTCTTCGACACCACACAGGCCTGCCGCGGCCTCATCGGCGACGCCGCACCCGACGCCCTCACCCGCGCGATGCACAGAACCTGGCTCGACTTCGCAACCCACGGAGATCCCGGCTGGCCCACCTACGACGACGCCAGAAAAGCGATGAGGTTCGATGCCAGCCCCCATCTCCGCGAGGACACAGCTCCCGACGACACCGGCGCCGAATACCTGCCGAGAACCTCCACAACATGAGTGGACACCTCGCCGGACCGGGGCGACGCCGCCGCTCGACACACATGTCCTCGACTAGAGCTGGCGGACGACCTTGCCTGCCAGCAGAGCGTCGATCTCGGGCGGGCTCATCCCCAGCTCGGTGAGGACGCCGACGCTGTGCTCGCCGATGCCGGGCAGCATCAGTGCCGGACCGCTGCCGGCGCTGCCGGCGCCGGCGGGACCGCAGCGGGGGAGCGGGCCGATCTGCTCGAAGTGGCCCCAGTCCGTGACCTGGTAGGACGCCACCCGGCCGAGCTGGCGGTTGACCGGGTCGTCGAGGATCCGGCGGCGGAAGACGTCGCGGTCCATCGGCTCGACCGGCTCGGCCAGCAGACCGGCTGCCCGCAGCCGGCTGACCCACTCGGCGCCCGGCGCGGTCGCGAAGGCCTGTTCGAGGACGGCCTCCGCCTGCCGGGCCAGGGCGTCACGGCCGTCGGCTCCACCCCGCAGGGGCACGTAGGCCGCGGGCAGGTCGCCCGTCCCGGGCAGGTCGCCCGTCCGGGGCAGGGCGCGCAGCCGTGACCAGCCGGCTTCGTCGGGGATGACGAGAGCGAACCAGGCGCCGTCGGCGGCCTCGTAGAGGCGGTAGCCGGGACCGTACCCGGTCTGGCGGCCGTCCAGCGCCGGCCCGCGGACCAGGGCGCCGTCGCGGAGGAACGCCCCGCTCTGCAGGAGCAGCCCCGCGCCGAGCAGGCTGGTGTCCACCCGCTGGCCCCGGCCCGTGGTCGCGCGGGCGTACAGACCGGCCAGGATCCCGATGGCGGCGACCCAGCCGCCGGACATGTCGAGCGGGATCCAGGTCAGCGCGACCGGGTTGTTGCCCTCGCCGCCGACGGCCCGTTCCAGCCCGGTGAGGGCCTGCATCAGCGCGTCGTTGCCGGGTTGCTTCGCCCGGGGGCCGGTCGGGCCGAAGGCGCTGGCGTGGCAGTGGACGACGTCCGGGTTCAGGTGCGCGACGGTCGCCGCGTCGATCCGGAGCCGCTCGGCCACGCCGACCCGGAAGTTGTGGACGACGACGTCCGCCCAGCCGAGGAGCGCCTCGACGACCGGGCGGGCCTCGGGCGCACCGATGTCGATCGCGATGCTGCGCTTGCCGCGCTGGCAGGCCGCCACCGCGTAGGCGGCGGCACGCATGGCCTCACCCTCCGGCGGCTCGACCTTGATCACGTCGGCGCCGAGGTCGGCGAGGACCTGGGCGGCCAGGGGCCCGGCCACGAACGCGGAGAAGTCGACCACCCGGACACCGGCGAGCAGCCCGCCCGACGACCCGGAGACTGGTCCGCCCGAGGGCCCGTCGACCGGCCCGCCTGATGGCCCGCCGGTCGCCGGGCCGTCCGGCGAAGGGCTGATGCCCGCTGCCGAAGGGCTCGCGCCGGCCGGTGCCGGGAGCGGCTCGACCGCGATCGGGGTGGCGAGCAGGACGTCGCGGTGGCCGCTCTCCACTCGGGTGAGCGCCAGGCCGGTCTCGGCCAGGTGTGGGTCGGAGAGAGCCTCCCCGGGGCTGAGCACCGGTTCGCAGGCCACGCCGGCCGCGCGGAGCCGCTGGATCCACATGTCCCGGGGCTGCAGCGCGAACGGCGCGCGCCACCGGAGGGCACGAGCGTTGAGCTGACCGGTCATCTGGTCGTGGTAGTAGCCCTCGGTGCTCGGCTCGTCGCCGAGCACGTCGATGAGCTTCGCGTACATCCCCTTGCCGCCGAACCAGACCTGGATCAGCTGGTCGTCGGCACAGCGGTAGAGGAAGTTCGGGAACGTCGACCCCGACCGCCAGTAGCCCTCGATCTCCGGTGCCGCGTGCTCCGACCGGCCGATCATGCAGCCGAGCGTGGCGAGCAGGCCGTCGTAGAGCGACGTCTCAGCCCAGCCTCCGGTCCCGGTCATGGCGCGGCGGCGCAGCAGCGCGAGAACGGAGGTGGTCAGCAGGAAGGACGCGCCGCTGCCGGAGGCCCGCGCGTCGACGAAGATCGGGCCCGGCCGGTGGCCGGCGAGCTGGCTGCAGAACCCGGCACGGGCCTCCACCAGCAGGCCGAAGTCGGCCGTGTCACCGGCCGACGTCCGGCTTGGCCGGCAGCGCGCGTACACCAGCCGGGGGTTGCGCCGACTGAGATCGTGGAAGCCGAGCCCCCGCTGTTCGACCAGCTCCTCCGGGCCGTAGACGAGCACCGCGTCGGCGTCTGCGAGCAGGGCGCGCACCTCGCCCGCGTCGTCGGTCGCGACGGTCCGCTTGTCCCGGTGCCAGGCGCGGCCCCAGGTCACGTCCGCGTCGATCGCGGCGGGGGATGTGCCGACCACCCGGACCACCTCGGCGCCCAGATCGGCGAAGATCATGCCGGGGGCCGCGCCGGCGAGGTCGAGGCCGAGCTCACTCGTCCCGACCACGACCTCGACGACCCGCAGCCCCGCGCAGGGACCGAGACCTGAGCGGGCGCTCATGACGTCGCCGTCGCCGTCGCCGTCGCCGTCGCCGTCGCCGTCGCCGTTGCCGTCGCCGCGGAGGCGCGCTCCGCCTCCCGGGCGGGTGCCGGGATGGTCAGCCGGGGCAGGACCTCCTCGGCGGCGAGCCGGACCACCTCGAGGGTGTCCTGGTGCGCCGCGGGAGAGATGACGATGTGGCGGGCGCCGGCGTCCACGTAGTGCTGGATGCGGGCGGCCACCTCCGCCGGGGTGCCGGCGGGTGCGATCCGGTCGAGCATGGCGTCGGGCTTGTCGCCGTAGGCGCGGCCGAGGAAGTTCCGCACGTCGGCGCGGGCGCGGTCGCCGTCGGCCCGGACGGAACAGTAGAGGTACAGCATCCACTCGAAGCCGTCGAGATCCCGGCCGGCGGCGGCGGCCTCGGCCCGCACTGTCTCCAGCGAACGGGCGTACGCGTCCGGGGAGACCAGGTAGGGCAGCCAGCCGTCGCCAAGACGGGCGGCACGGCGCATCGCGGCCTCCCTGCGCCCGGAGACCAGCAGCGGCGGCCCGCCGGCGCGCATCCGGGACGCCCCGAGGCCCGGCTCCGCGGCCGGGAGCAGCTCCACGTCGTCGAGGGTGAAGTGGGCGCCATGGTGGGTGACCGGCCCGCCGCGCCAGAGGGCGCGCAGCACCGTCATCGCCTCGTTCGTCCGGGCGCCGCGCTGGTTGACGGGCACCCCGACCGCCTCGAACTCGTGCGGGAACTCGCCGCCGACCCCGACCCCGAGCGAGATCCGGCCGCCGGAGCGGGAGTCCAGGTCGGCGACCTGCTTGGCGATGATCACAGGATGGTAGAGCGGCAGCACCAGAATGGCGCTGCCCACCCGGACCCGCTCGGTCCACGCGGTCATCAGCGCCAGCCGGGTGATCGCCTCGCCCGTCGGATGGCGGGGCAGGATGTGGCCGCCCTGCCAGACGGAGTCGATCGGGAGGCGTTCCACGGCGGCGAGCCAGTCCCGATCCGGTTCCGGGAGTGCCGCCGCTCCGAAGATGACGCGATCGCCAGGCAACCGGTGGCTCCTTCGTGAACGGGTGACGCGTACAACCCGCGGACAGCGACGTGCCGGGCCGCCGGATCCGCCGCGGCCCGGGCCAGCGCTGCGCGGCCGGCCCGGCCGGCGCGACGTGCAGTCGTCTGACGTGCAGTCGTCTGACGTCCAGCGTCTGACCTGCTGTCTGTCTGACCTGCTGTCTGTCTGGCGCCGACCTGATAAGTGAACGTACACTCCGTGAGTCATCCTGGCTACCGGCGTGAAGGGGACACATGGCCGCAAACGTGGGCATACCGCCTGCCGTGACCGACGAGTCCGCGGCGTACTGGGCCGCTGCGGCCGAGGGCCGCCTGCTGGTCGAACACTGCGGAGCCTGCGGGGCCGAGTCGTTTCCCCCCTACGGGATCTGCCGCTCCTGCCGGGGCAGGGCCACCGCGCCCGTCGAGGTGACCGGCCGGGGTGTCGTCTACAGCCTCACGGTCAACCACCAGCGCTGGATGCCCGGCCTCGAGGTGCCGTACGCGCTCGTCCTCGTCGAGTTCCCGGACCATCCGGGCGTGCGGGTCTTCGGCCGGCTGCGGGGCTGCGAGCCCGAGGAGGCCGCCATCGGCATGGCGGTGGACGTCGGTTTCGAACCCGGCCCGGGAGGCTGCGCGATTCCGAGTTTCGTGGCGGTCGCCGCCAGCCCCGGCCGTTCCCCGGGCGTCGGCCCGGCCGTGGCCACGGCCACGGCCGGGCCCGGAGCGGCATGATGAGCGCCGATCTGTTCGAGCGGCGGGCGGTGATCTCCGGCGTCGGCCAGTCCGCGATCGGCCGCCAGGTCGACCGGTCCGGCTTCCAGCTCACGCTGGACGCCGTGCTCGCGGCCATCGCCGACGCCGGCCTGACCGTCGACGACATCGACGGCCTGGCGATGTTTCCCGGCGGCGGGAAGGCCAACCTTCCCGGGTACGCGAACGGCAACCTGTACGAGGTCCAGGACGCGCTGCGGATCACGACCCGGTGGCGCCAGGGCATCGTCGAGGGGATGTGCCTGCCGTTTTACGGGCCGGCGATGGCGGTGGCGACCGGCCAGGCCCGCCACGCCGTCATCTGGCGGACCGTCAAGGAGGGCAGCGCCGCCCGCAACGCCGGTGGCCGCCCGGCCTACGGATCGACGAACCCGGTGGCGGAGGGGCCGCTCGCCTGGCTGCTGCCGGTCGGGGCACTCTCGCCGGTGTGCCAGGTCGCCCCGTACGCCGCCCGGTACATGCACGAGTACGGGGTCACCCGGGAGCAGCTCGCCTGGATCCCGGTCACCCAGCGGGCCCACGCCGCCCTGAACCCGGACGCGGTGTACCGGACCCCGCTGTCCGTCGACGACTACCTGAGCGCCCGGATGATCTCGACCCCGATCTGCCTGTACGACTGCGACGTGCCGGCCGACGGGGCCACCGCGATCGTGGTGTCGGCCGCCCAGACCGCCCCCGACCTGCGCGCGCCGGTGGCGATCGAGGCGATGGCCGGTGTGGTCGACGGCCGGCCGTCGTGGGAGCAGTGGGAGGACATGGGCCGGGTCGGCCACGCGACCGCGGCGGCGCTGTGGGAGCGCACCGACCTGCGGCCGGCGGACGTCGACGTCGCCCAGCTCTACGACGGCTTCACCATCGAGTGCGTCTGGTGGCTGGAGGCGATGGGGTTCTGCAAGCCCGGCGAGGCGGGTGCGTTCGTCGAGGGCGGCAGCCGGATCGCCCTCGGCGGGGAGCTGCCCCTCAACACCTGGGGCGGTCAGCTCTCCGGCGGGCGGCTGCACGCGGCGTTCGGGCACGTGGCCGAGGCGGTCCGGCAGGTGCGCGGGGAGGCCGGGGCCCGGCAGGTGCCGGGCGCGCGGGTCGCGGCCGTCACGAACGTCGGCGGCTACGAGGCCGGCGCGGCGCTGCTGACCACCTGGCCCGGATGACGGCGCCGGCCGGCGGAGGGCGGCCGGCCGGGGCATGGCCGGGACCGGGGCAGGAACAGGGATCACGAAACGATGCCAGAGGGAGTGCCACCATGACCGGGAGCGCAGGCGACAACGGTAGCGGTAGCAGTGCTGGCGGTGGCGCCGGTGGTGGCGGCGGGCGGGGCGGGCGCCTCGACGGGAAGGTCGCGATCGTCACGGGCGCCGGCTCGACCCCCGGCCCGGGGGTCGGGACGGGAAAGGCCAGCGCGGCGGTGCTGGCGCGGGAGGGGGCCAGCGTGCTGCTGGTGGATCTCCACGCCGAGCGCGCCGAGGAGACCCGGAAGATGATCGAGGTCGAGGGCGGGACGGCGGAGGTGTTCGCCGCCGACTGCACGAAGGCGGCCGGCTGCGAGGCGATGGTGAAGGCCGCGGTCGACACCTTCGGAACCGTCGACGTCCTGGTCAACAACATCGGGCTGGCCTCGGTGGGCACCGTCGTCGACCTCTCCGAGGAGGCGTGGGACAAAGCGCTCGACATCAACCTGCGGACGGTCTTCCTGGCCTGCAAGTACACCGTGCCGGTGATGGCGGCCCGGGGAGCCGGCTCGATCGTCAACATCGCGTCGATCTCGGCGCTGCGGGGCGACGGCACCATCGCCTACTCGGCCGCCAAGGGCGGGATGCTCGCGATGACCGTCGAGATGGCCTACGCCCACGGCCGGCAGGGCATCCGGGTCAACGCCATCGCCCCGGGCCACATCACGACCCCGATGGTCATGTCGATCCCCGGGCAGACCACCGACTACGTCAACAGGCTGCGGGAGGAGGCCGGCCTGCTGGGGACCCCGGGAACCGGCTGGGACGTCGGCGCGGCGGTCGCCTTCCTCGCCAGCGACGACGCCCGGTGGATCACCGGCGTCACCCTCCCGGTCGACTCCGGTGTCCTCTCCGTGACCCCGCTGGCGATGGCCAGGCACATCCGCGCCATCCCGGAGTGACGGCCACCGCGTGCGGGCCGGCGCCGGCACAAGGCACCGGCGGCACTGGCGGTGTCAGCGGCGGCGGCGGGTCGGTTCCAAGGTGGGAAAGAAACCCTTGATGGTGCCCTCGCTCACCAGAGTGACGGCACGGTCCCGGTTGAAAAGGTCGTTGTGCTGGCTTTCGAGGGCCATGATCAGCGCCGTTCCCATGACGGCGCGGGCCGAGACGTCAGGCGACTCGAACTCGAATCCGTAGCGGTCCTCGACCTCCCGCCAGGCCTCGGCGAGCCGGTCCATGGCGACCGTGAAGTGCTTTCGGTAGAACTTCCGCGCGACTTTCGGGTCGCCGAAGAGCACGAGCCCCAGCAGCGGGAGAATCTCCCCCAGAGTCGAGATGAGCTGGCGGTAGAGGCCGTTCATCGTCTGCAGCTGGCGCTCGGGGGTGAGGGGCTCCTCCAGGTCGACGACCTGGGAGGCGGCGACCAGCTCGTCGATCGCCTCTCGCAGCGGCTCGAAGACGGCCTCGTAGAAGAGCTGGTCCTTGCCCTCGAAGTGGCGGTAGATCACGCCTTCGCTGATCCCGCCGCGCTCGGCAATCAGCTTGATTGTGGTGCCATTCATGTCACCGGTCTCGACGAAAGCGGCGCGAGCTGCCTTGAGGATGGAGCTCTTGCGGGCTTCGGCGGTGAGGCGCCGTGGCCGCGGGGGACCGTCCGTACCCGACGATTCGGTGGTTTTCTCTGCCATCGGTCCTCCCTGCGTCTCCGAGCCCGCCCCTCGGTGAATGAACGTACGCTATCTTACGTTCCAGATCTTGAGGGTCCTCCCGCGCTGTGATGTGCGCCTTCGTACCGGTCCGCCGGCGCGTTGTCGGAGCCGGCCCCGGTCCGCCTGGGCGACAGGACGCTGCAGGGCGGCGCAGAACGCGGCGCGGCGCGGCGCCGTGCCCGGAGTCCGAGGGCCGTGGCGCGTGACCTTGACAGGGTTCGAGCTGTCATCCTAGGATTTTCTGAAAATGAGTGCTCATTTACTGGCATGCTCCAGCTGCCAGCAGTGCTTCATCTGCCAGCAGAGTTCCTCGTATCTGCTGGTCCTCGCGGGACCCGATCCTGGGTGAACTCGCTGCCGACGTGTGCGCCCCGTCCCGAGGACGGGCCCGCCCGGCACCGTCGGCCGGCGCCTCCGCCGAGGAGCGAGTTGCCGATCTGACGACGTCCGGGCCGTGGGCGGCCTCCCGGTCGGAGGTGCGGGTACCCCATGCATGACATCGTGATCCGCGGCGGAGAGGTCGCCGACGGGACCGGCGCACCGCCGCGCCGCGCGGACGTCGCCATCGACGGCGACCGCGTCACCGCCGTCGGAGCTGTTCCGGAGCGGGGGCGCCGCGAGCTCGACGCCACCGGGAGGCTCGTCACTCCCGGCTTCGTCGACATCCACACCCACCTCGACGCCCAGCTGTTCTGGGACCCGGTGGCGAGCCCGTCCTGCTGGCACGGTGTGACGACGGTGGTGCTCGGCAACTGCGGAGTGACCTTCGCGCCGGTCCGCCCGGACGCGCACCTCTATCTCGCCGAGATGATGGAGTCGGTCGAGGACATCCCGACCGCGACCATCATGGACGGGCTCGGCTGGGGCTGGGAGTCCTACGGCGACTACCTGCGTGCGCTGAGGGGCCTGCGGCTCGGGGTGAACGTCGGCGGCATGATCGGGCACTGCGCCCTGCGGTACTACGTCATGGGGGAGCGCAGCCTGGACGAGTCCCCCGCGACCGACGACGACATCGCCCGGATGGCCCAGGTCGTGGGCGAGGCGATCGACGCGGGCGCGCTCGGCTTCTCCACGTCCCGCAGCCTCATGCACACCGTCCCGGACGGCCGGCCGGTGCCGGGCACGTTCGCCGGCACACCCGAGCTCGCCGCGATCGCCGGTGCCCTCGCCGACCGCGGCCGGGGCACGATCGAGGTCGTGGCCCGGATCGGGGAGCGTGACGGTCCCACCCGGGCGAACTCGGTCGCCGAGCTCGCCTGGATGGAGGAGGTCAGCCGGGCCTCGGGCCGGCCGCTCACCTTCGCGATCATGCAGAGCGACCGCCGCCCGGGCCTGTGGGCCTGGGTCATGGAGCAGGTGGCCGGGGCCCGCGCCCGCGGCGCCGACCTGCGCCCGCAGACAGCTGCCCGCGGCAGCGGCATCCTCTACGGGCTGATGGGCCGGACCCCGTACGACAGCGTGCCGTCCTGGGCCGAGCTGATGGCGAGGCCGTGGCCGGACCGCCTGGCGGCGCTGGCCGACCCGGCGCTGCGCGACCGGCTGGTGGAGGAGGCCGCCGCGCCCACCAACCTCTCCGGCCCGCTCGCGCCGAAGGACCCGGCCAAGCTGTACCTGCTGCCGCCCGGCTCGGCCGGCTACGAGGTGGGGGCGGACAACAGCCTCGCGGCCGAGGCCGCCCGCCGCGGTGTCAGCCCGGCCGCCGCCTTCCTCGACTACACGGTCGAGACCGCGGGCCAGGGGCTCCTCTACTACCCGGTGCTCAACCAGGATCTAGACGCGGTCGCCGCCATGCTGACCAACGCGGACGTGGTCGTCGGGGTCGGCGACGCCGGAGCGCACGTCGCCCTCACGATGGACGCCGGCCAGCCCACCTACCTGCTGCGGCACTGGGTCCGGGAGCGGGGCCTGCTCGACATCGGCCTGGCGGTGCGCAAGCTGACCCTGGAGGGTGCCGAGCTGTTCGGCATCGCCGACCGCGGCGTGCTCGCACCCGGCATGTTCGCCGACGTCAACATCATCGATCTCGAGCGTCTCGACCTGGACACCCCGGAGATGCTGTCCGACTTCCCGCTGGGTGCGAACCGGTACGTCCAGCGGGCGCGCGGCTACGACTACACCCTCGTCAACGGCGCGGTGCTCATCGACCACGACCAGCTGACCGACGAGCGGGCCGGGTGCGTGGTGACCGGGTGATGCCAGGCGCCGGTGCGCCGGTGCGCCGGTGCGCGGGTGCGCGGGTGCGCCGGTGGCCGGATGGCGGCCGGCGGCCGGCGGCGCTTCGGCGGCACTGGCGATCAACGGATATGCCCGTTAATATGTGAGCGTTCGCTTTATTGTGTGGATCAGGACGCGCGAGGCGCCGTCCGAAGCCCACGCACTGTTGGAGGTCGGTGTGTCGTTCAACTGGTTCGTGTCGGTCGACGACCATCTCATCGAGCCGGCTCGGCTGTGGTGGGAGCGGTTGCCCGCGCAGTGGCGGGACACCGGTCCGCGCATTGTCCGCGACGGGAGCTCGGAGTTCTGGGTCTACGAGGACAGGCAGATCGTCACCACCGGCCTGAACGCCGTGGCCGGCAAGACCCGCGAGGAGTTCTCGCCGGAGCCGATCACCTATGAGGAGATGCGGCTCGGCTGTTACGACCCGGCGGCCCGGGTGGCGGACATGAACCAGGGCAACGTGCTGTCCTCGATCCTGTTCCCGTCGTTCCCGCGGTACTGCGGGCAGGTCTTCCACGAGGCCCGGGACAAGGAACTCGCCCTGCTCTGCGTGCAGGCCTGGAACGACTTCATCCTGGAGGAGTTCGGCGCGGCCTACCCGGGCCGCTTCATCCCGATGATGATCATTCCGCTGTGGGACCCGGTGGCCGCGGCCGCCGAGATCGAGCGGACGGCGGGCCTCGGCGGGAAGTCGATCGCCTTCTCGGAGAACCCGACGAAGCTGGGGCTGCCCTCGATCCACAACGGCTACTGGGACCCGGTGTTCCAGGCCTGCAACGACACCGGCTACGTGATCTCGATGCACGTGGGGTCGTCGTCCAACCTCATCCGGACCTCGCCGGACATGCCGACGCTCGCGTTCATGGCGTACTCGGCCGCGGCGAACCAGGCCGGCACCCTGCTGGACTGGCTGTTCAGCGGCATCTTCCCGAAGTACCCGAACCTGAGGATCGCCCTGTCCGAGGGCTCGATCGGCTGGATCCCGTACTTCCTGGAGCGCGCCGAGCAGGTGGTCGACAAGCAGCGGTTCTGGGCATCACGGTTTGACATCGACATGAACGCCGCCCACGATCGCGGCGAGGAGAAGGGCGCGGCGTCCTTCGACCTCGACACCGACATCCGGGCGCTGTTCCGTGACCATGTCTACGGCACCTTCATCGAGGACCAGGCCGGTGTCCGGCTCCTGGACATCATCGGTGAGGACAACGTGATGCTCGAGTGCGACTACCCGCACTCGGACTCGACCTGGCCGGACACCGTCCGGATGGCCAACAAGTGGCTGGGGCATCTGCCGGAGGACGTCCAGCACAAGATCACGGTCGGCAACGCGGCACGCGTCTACAACTTCACGCCCGCGGACCCGGCCACCATCAGCTCCTCCTGACGGAGGGAGGAAAGCGACGTATGGACCGGGAAGCGTTGGAACACAGCCTGGCGCGCCGGCTGCTCGACCACATCGAGCACCGCACGACGGACCTGGCGGACGGCGTTCTCGAACTGCCGACCGACATCTACTCCGCGGCGCACCACGACGAGGAGATGCAGGCGCTCTTCCACGACCAGCCGATGGTGCTCTGTCTTTCCGGTGCCCTGCCCGAGCCGGGCACCTACCGCACCGTCGAGATCTGCGGCACGCCGCTGCTGCTGACCCGGGACGACGACGGCCGGGTGCATGCGATGGTCAACGCCTGCCGGCACCGCGGTGTCCGGCTCGCGGACGGCGCCGGTGAGGCCATCCGCTTCACCTGCCCGTTCCACGCCTGGACCTACGACCTGTGCGGTGGCCTGGTGCGCTACCCGTTCCCCGCGGGCTTCGAGGGAATGGACAAGAACGACAAGGGCCTGATCCAGCTCGAGGTCACCGAGGGCTACGGGCTGGTGGTCGGCCGGCTGCGGCCGGGGCCGCCGATCGACATCGACGAGTATCTCGGCCCGGAGCTGGCCGGCGAGCTCTCCCTGCTGGACTTCGCCGGCTGGTTACCGTACGGCGAGCCGCACGTTCACCGGGTCGCCGCGAACTGGAAGGTCACGCTCGACACCTTCCGCGAGAACTACCATTTCAACTACCTGCACAAGAAGACGCTGTCGACCTACGCCGTCGGTGGGGTTCTCACCTTCGACGCCTTCGGCCGGCACCTGCGCAACGCCTCGGCCCTGCGCTCCATCGTGGAACTGAAGGACCGCCCGGAATCCGAGTGGGCTGACGTCGCGCAGCACTTCAGCTACCAGTACGCGCTGTTCCCCAACACCAGCCTCACCTTCGACACCCGGCACATCGAGCTGTGGCAGATCGTGCCGATCGACGCGGCGACCTCGGAGGTCGTGCACACGGCCTATCTGCGGCCGGGGCTGAGCGACGAGGAGCGGTCCAAGGCCGTCGACATGGCACCGTGGATCTGCGAGACGGTCGTCGACGGGGAGGACTTCTGGGTCGCCGCCCGTTCCGAGCCCGGGGTTCGGCTGGGAATGCTCGACACGGTCATCTTCGGCCGCAACGAACCGGCACCCCAGCACCTGCACCAGGGTTTCAACGAGGTTCTCGAGGCCGCCCGCGCGGCCCGGGCCGCCGAGGGCTCGCAGGCCGACCAGGGCTCGCAGGCCGGCCAGGGCTCGCAGGCCGGCCAGGGCTCGCAGGCCGGCCAGGGCTCGCAGGCCGGGCAGGCCGCTCAGGGCGCACGGTGACCGCGGAGGCGCCGCGGCTGGTCGAGGAGATGGCCCGCCGCTTCCAGGCGGGCGACGCGGACGGGGCACGCGCTCTGATGCACCCGGCGATCCGGGTCCAGCAGCCGGCCTCGCTGCCGCACGGCGGCTGGTACGAGGGCCATGACGGCCTGGCGGCGATGGGCGTCGCCTTCGCGCGTCACTGGGACCGCACGATCACCGACCCGCGCGTCTTCGGCGACGGCGGGAACGCCGTGCAGGTCACGACCCAGACCTGGACCGCGAAGGCGACCGGCCGCTCGGCCACCGTCGACGTGGTCGAGCTGTTCGCCGTCGCCGACGGCGCGATCGTCGAGATCAGGGTGTTCCAGCAGGACACCCGGCTGCTGCTCGCGACCCTCGCGGACGCGGCGGCCGGGGGCCGGGGCACACCAGGCCAGAGCACGGCAGGTCAGGGCATGACAGGCCAGGGCGCGACAGGCCAGGGCACGACAGGCGGGGGAGAGCACCGATGAAGGTCGCCGTGGCGTACGAGGCCACCGAGCCGCTGGTCCTGGAGGACCTGCCCGTTCCGGCGGTGGGGCCGCGGGACGTCCTGGTGCGGGTCGCGGCCAGCGGGATCTGCCACTCCGACCTCAACGTCATCAACGGGCTGTCCGCGCTGACGCTGCCGATCGTGCCGGGCCACGAGGCGTGCGGCGTGGTCGAGGAGGTCGGCGCCGAGGTCCGGCGGGTGCGGGTCGGCCAGCGGGTGCTCGCGTCCGTGTCGCCCGCGTGCGGCGGCTGCTGGTGGTGCCTGAACGGGATGTCCAACCACTGCGAGCGCGGGCCCGCGGTGCAGGCGGCGGTGCGCTACCACCTCGCGGACGGCCGGACCGCGCGGGCCGTCTGCGGCTGCGGGTCGTTCGCCGAGGCCATGGTCGTGGACGAGTCCACCGTGGTGGCGGTGGAGACCGACCTGCCCGACGAGCAGCTGGCCCTGATCGGCTGCGGGGTGACCACCGGGGTCGGGGCCGCGCTGAACACGGCGGGCGTGACCCCCGGGTCCTCCGTCGTGGTGATCGGCTGCGGGGGCGTCGGCCAGGCCGCCGTCCAGGGGGCGCGGATCGCCGGCGCCGCCACGATCATCGCCATCGACCTGTCCGAGGCCCGGCGCGGGTCGACGCTGAAGATCGGCGCGACGCACACCGTCGACCCGGCCGAGGGTGACCCGGTGGAACAGGTCCGGGCCCTCACCGCGGGCCGCGGCGCCGACTTCGCCTTCGAGGTCGTCGGCCAGCCCGCGCTGATGCGCCAGGCGTTCGACATGACCCGGGCGGAGGGGACGGTGACACTGGTCGGCATGCCGGCGACCGGCGCCACCGTGACCCTGCCCGCGATCGCGGCCGTGTTCTCCGGCCGGAAGCTGGTCGGCTCGCCGGTCGGCGGTGCCCAGGTGCTGCGCGACTTCCCCCGTTTCATCCGGCTGGCCGAGACCGGTCAGCTGGACCTGAGCTCGATGGTGTCCCGGCGGATCAGCCTCGACGAGGTCAACGAGGGCATCTCGCTGCTCGGCAGCGCCGACGGCATCCGCACCGTGATCGTCTAGCGCCGTCGCGGCTCTGGCGGGCGACCGGTTCCCTCGGGGAGGAGTGCGAAGAGATGTCCCAGCGCACACTGATCAGAAACGCGCGTGTGCTCGCCTGCGACGGTGATCCCGGCGAGCGGCCCGCCGACGGCGACATCTTCGTCGACGGGAACCGGATCGCCCAGGTCAGCCGGGGGCGGCTCGACCTCGACACGTCCTCGACCCGGGTCGTCGACGTCCACGGTGCCACCGTCCTGCCGGGGCTCGGTGACGCGCACACGCACATCAGCTGGCCGCTGGACTTCGTGTTCGACCACTCCGGTGTGGCCGCCGAGGCACCCGCCAGGCACGCGCTGGACGTCGCCGCGGTCGCCCGGACCTTCGTCGAGAGCGGCTACACCCTCGTCGTCGGGGCCGGCGTCCTGCAGCCCCTCGACGACGTGCTGGCCCGCGACGCGATCGACGCCGGCCTGATCCCCGGCCCGCGGATCGTGGCCAGCGGCCTGCTGGTCACCTCACCGGGCGCGATCAGCGACGGCAGCGGGATGTCGGACGTCGCCGCCGACGCCCGCGAGTTACGTGAGATCGTCGCGCGGCAGTGCGACTCCGGGGTGCGCGCGCTGAAGCTGTTCATCTCCGGCGACGGCATCGTGCCCGAGTTCCCGTCCGACGACGTGTACATGAACGACGAGATGCTCACCGCCGCCGTCGACGAGGCGGACCGCCACGGCGCGTTCATCACGGTGCACGCCCGCGGGTCGGCGGCCGTGGCGATGGCGGCCCGCACCGGGGTCCGGCTCATCCACCACGCCTGCTTCCTCGACGAGGAGGCGGTCCGCGCGCTGGAGGCACGCCGCGACGACGTGTGGGTGTGCCCGGGCCTGCACTACCTGTACGCGATGGTCAGCGGCCACGCCGAGCCGTGGGGCGTGACCCCCGAGAAGATCGACGCCTCCGGGTACCGGCAGGAGTTCGCCTCGCAGGTCGAGGGCCTGCGGCGGCTCCGCGAGGCCGGGATCCGCATCGTCGCCGGCGGCGACTTCGGCCACCAGTGGACCCGCCACGGCACCTACGCCGCCGAGCTCGCGCGCTACGTCGAGCTGGTGGGCATGACGCCGACCGAGGCGATCCTCGCCGCGAGCCGGTCGATGGGCCCGCTCGTCGGCCTGGACGTCGGCCAGATCCGGGCCGGCTACCTCGCCGACCTGCTGGTCGTCGACGGCGACCCGACCGAGGACATCACGGTGCTCCAGGATCCGGCCCGCCGCCGCGCGGTCCTCAAGGACGGGGCGTTCGCCTACGTCAACGCCGAGGTGTACCCGTGATCCTGCTGTCCGGGGTCGAGGCGCTGGCCCGCCTGCTCGTCGTGCGGGCACAGCTCGACGCCCGGGAGGGCCTGACCACGGCGACCATGGTCTCCGGCTACCCGGGTTCGCCCCTGGGCACCTTCGACCTGACCCTGGAGCGGTTCGCCGACCTGCTCACCAGCCACCGGGTCCTGCACCGCCCCGGCCTCAACGAGGAGCTCGCCGCGGCCACCGTCTGGGGCAGCCAGATGGGCTCCGCCGAGAGCCTCGCCGAGGTCGACGGCGTCGTCGGCGCCTGGTACGGCAAGACACCGGGCCTGGACCGCTGCGGCGACGTCCTGCGGCACGCGAACGCGATGGGCACCGGCCCGCACGGCGGGGCCGTCCTGTTCTGCGGTGACGATCCGTCCGCCAAGTCGTCGACGCTCGCCTGCGACAGCCAGTACACATTCGAGGACGCCTGTGTGCCCGTGCTGTACCCCGGTGACCAGCAGGACATCCTCGACCTGGGGGTGCATGCCTTCCGGATGTCGCGGTACAGCGGCTCCTGGGTCGGGCTGAAGATCGTCACCGCCGTCGCCGACGGCATCGGCACCGTCGACGCGGAGGTCGACCGGCACACCCCGAGCGACCCCGCCGCCGCCGACGCGATCGTCGCCGGGGTGCCCTGGCGGCATGTTCCGATCGCGCGGGTCGGTGCGCATGCCGTCCCCGGCCAGGAGGAGCTCGTCGCCGACCACCGCCTGCTCGCCGCGCAGGCGTACGCCCGCCACAACGGGCTCGACCGTGTCGTCGGCGCCGGCCCCGGCGCGCGCCTCGGCGTCGTGTGCGCCGGCAAGACGTACTTCGACGTCGTCCAGGCCTTCACCGACCTCGGCCTCACGGTGGACGGGCTCGCCCACGCCGGTGTGCGGGTGCTCCGGCTCGGGATGACCTACCCGCTGGTGGCTGAGACGGCCCTCGAGTTCGCCCGGTCCGTCGACACGATCGTGGTGGTCGAGGAGAAGCGGCCGTTCGTCGAGACGCAGCTGCGCGCCATCCTGCACGAGGCAGGGGTGGACGTCCGCGTCGCCGGCAAGCGGGACCGGGACGGGCGCAGGCTGTCGTCCTCCTCCGGCGAGCTGGACGCGGCCGCCGTGGCCGCGATCCTCACCCGGGTGCTGCCCGACCTCGCCGACCGGGCGGGGCCGGCCGGCGGCCCGGTGGCAACGACCGGCCCCGTGGCGCGGCCGGCGCTGCGGCTGCTGCCGCTGCTGGACATCCCGGCCCGGCCGCCGGGCTTCTGCAGCGGCTGCCCGCACAACCGCTCTACCGTCGCCCCGGACGGAGCACTGGTCGGCGGCGGCGTCGGCTGCCACGGGATCATGTACTTCGAGGCCCGCCACGCGGACCTGAAGACCATGCCCCCGACCCCGATGGGCGCCGAGGGCGTGCCGTGGATCGGGCTGTCACCGTTCGTCGACGAGCCGCACCTCATCCAGAACCTGGGTGACGGGACCCTGAGCCACTCGGGCATCCTCGCGATCCGGGCCAGCGTCGCCGCCGGCGTCAACGTCACCTTCAAGATCCTCTACAACGCCGCGGTCGCCATGACGGGCGGCCAGGACGTCGTCGGCCTGATGGACGTCCCGGCGATGACCAGGGCGCTGGAGGCCGAGGGCGTCCGACGGGTCGTGGTCTGCGCCGAGGACCCGAAGCACTACGGCCGCCGGGCGCGCTGGGCGCCGGGCACCCGGGTCCTCGGGCGCGACGAGCTGCCGCGGGTGCAGGAGGAGCTGCGGGCGGTGCCCGGCGTGACCGTGGTCATCTACGACCAGCGGTGTGCCGCCGAGGCGCGCCGCCTGCGGCGCAAGGGCCTGCTCCCGGAACCGCCGCGGCGGGTGGTCATCAACGAGGCGGTCTGCGAGGGGTGCGGTGACTGCGGCACCAAGAGCAACTGCCTGTCCGTGCTGCCGCGGCAGACCGAGTTCGGCGAGAAGCGCCAGATCGACGACCTCTCCTGCAACCGGGACTACACCTGCCTGGAGGGCGACTGCCCGTCGTTCGTGACCGTCACCCCGCGCACGCCGAACCGCCGGGCACGGCGACGCGCCGCGGCCCGGGCGAAGGACGGCGCCCGGGCGAAGCACGGGGCGGACGGGAAGCACGGGGCGGACGGGAAGGACGGGGCCCGGGCGAAGGCCGGCGGAGCCCCTGCGGGCCGGCCGGTCATCCCGGCGGGAACCCTGCCCGCGCCGCCCGCGGTGACGGTCGAGGGCCGGTTCGGCATCTACTTCACCGGCGTCGGCGGCACCGGTGTGATCACGGCGAACCGGATCATCGCCGCCGCGGCCGAGTCGGCCGGCTTCGTCGTCAGTGGGGTGGACCAGACCGGCCTCTCCCAGAAGGCGGGCGCGGTCGTCTCCCACCTCCAGCTCGCGGCGGACCGTACCGCGCTGGGCTCGTCGACAGTCGGCTCCGGCGGCGCCGACCTGTACCTCTCCGGTGACATCCTGCAGGCCGCGGCACCCAGGCATCTCGACCGGACGAGCCCCGGGCGCACCCTCGCCGTGGTGGACGTCGACGTCACCCCGACCGCGGCGATGCTGCAGAGCGACCTCACCGCACCCGACCCGGCGCTGCTGCGGCAGGCGATCGCCGAGCGGGTCGGCGAGGACCGGGCCGCCTTCCTCGACACGAAGCGGATCGCCGAGGTCGTCTTCGCCAACCACCTGCTCGCCAACATCGTCCTGCTCGGCGCGGCCTTCCAGCTGGGCGGACTCCCGGTCTCCCTCACCGATGTCGAGGTGGCCATGCGCCGCCAGGGCCGGGCCGCCGCCGACAACCGGGCGGCGTTCGACTGGGGCCGCTGGGCCGCCCACGACCCGGCCGCGGTCGAGGCCGCGCTGGCCGCCGCTGACCAGCCCGGTGCGACCAGTGCGGCTGGCACCGGCGGTGCGGCAGCAGGCAGCGCGGCCGGCGCCTCGACCGGCCTCACCGATCCGTCGCCGACGGCGTTCGCCCTGGCCACCCGCCTCGTCGCCGCCCGCGTCCTGCCCGCCGGACTGCCGGATGAGCTCCGTGCCCTGATCGTGCGCCGCGCCGCCCAGGCGGTCGACTACCAGAACGCCGCGCGCGCCGAGCGCTACCTGGGCCTGGTGGCGACGGCCGCCGAACACGACGCGGCAGCGGGCCACGACGCGGCAGCGGGCCACGACGCGGCAGCGGGCCACGACGCGGCAGCGGGCCACGACGCGGCAGCGGGCCACGACGCGGCAGCGGGCCACCACGAGGCGGCGCGCGGGTGGGCCTTCACCCGGGCGGTCGCCGAGTCCTGGTTCCGGCTCCTCACCTACAAGGACGAGTACGAGGTCGCCCGACTGCATCTGCTGGCCGACAACGACCAGATCGCGCGCGGCCTGGGCATCGACGGTCCGTACACCCTGACCTACCACCTGCACCCGCCTGCCCTGCGGCGTCTCGGCCTGTCGAAGAAGCTGCCGATGGGCCGGCCGTACGCAGCGGCGTTCCACGTGCTGCGGGCGATGCGGGGCCTGCGGGGAACCCCGTTCGACCTGTTCGGCCAGGACCCGGACCGGCGTACCGAACGCGCCGTCATCACGGAGTACGAACGCCTGGTCACCGGGGCTGTCTCCCGCGGCGACGGCGGTGCTGACGGCGTCACCGACGGCTGGGCCGGCCGGCCTTATGAGGACCTGGTGCGCCTTGCGGCGTCGGCGACGTCCATCAAGGGCTACGGGCCGATCAAGGAGGCCGCCGTGGCCCGCTGGCGGGAGCAGATCGCCGACCTCACCCGGCCCGCGTGGTCCGAGGCGGTGGCGGCCGGAGCAGCAGGGACGGCCGGAGCAGCAGGGACGGCCGGGGCGGCGGGGGACCGGCGGCAGTGATCAAGAGGATCCTGTTCGCCACCCGCCGCGAGGCCACCGTGCCCGCCGAAGCGGTGGCGAGCGCCTGGCGGCAGGCCGCTGACGCCGTCGCAGAGGCGCCGGCCGCGGCGCGCCCGCTGCGGGCCGTGGTGTGCACCGCACTGGACGATCCCCGGTTCGGGTCCCCGCGGCACGACCTCGTCGGTATCGAGTGGTTCCCGGATGCCGCCAGGTTCGCGGCCCATCAGGTCTGGCTGGACAGTCCCGCGGGCCTGGCGGCGAGGTCCCTGGTCGACGAGGCGACCGCCCCCGGGGCAACCCTGATCGTGGTCGCCCGGGAGCGGGTCCCGCGCGGTGCGGACTGGCTCGCCGCGCGCTGGCGCGGCGGCGGCATCAGGTTCAAGCATTTGGCGCTCGCCCGGCGGGCCGCGGGGCTCACTCCCGCCGCGTTCTCCGACCTGTGGGCGGCGCATGCCGGCCAGCTGCCCGTGGCCGCGGCGACGGCGCCGGCCGTCATCCCGGAGCGGGTGCGTGGCAGTGCCTACGTGCAGAACCACCCCTGCCCACGCCCGGCGGGCGAGGAGTGGCCGTACGACGCCGTCAACGAGGTCTACTTCACCGACCAGGACGGCCTCGCCGAGCGGGTCGCCTGGTTCCGGGAGAACCCGCCGGACGCCGGCGGGGACCTGTTCGGCCCGTCGGAGTTCCTCGCCGTCCGGGAGGAGCTCCTGCTCGCCGCGCCGCCCGGACAGCCGCCCGGATAGCCGCGCGGTATCGGCGGACGGGTGGCCCCGCACCGCAAGAAAGTGTACGTTTACTTTGTATGGATGCGGCCGGATGCTCTGTCCCCCACAGCGCGTGGTGACCACACTGCGTGATGACCACACCGTGTGGTGACGTGACGGCGGCCAGGGCGTGCCGCCGCCGCGAAGGAGCGAGGCCCGTAGCGGCGGAGGAGTACCTGGCATGCGTGATGCAGTGATCGTGGAGGCCGTCCGGACACCGGTCGGCAAGCGTAACGGCGGCCTGTCGGGAGTGCATCCGACGGACCTGTCGGCCCATGTGCTGAGCACCGTCGTCCAGCGCGCCGGGGTTGATCCGGCCCTGGTCGACGACGTGGTGTGGGGGTGCGTCGGGCAGGTCGGTGAGCAGACGTTCGACATCGCGCGCAACGCCGCGCTCGGCGCCGGCTTCCCGGAGACCGTCGCCGGCGTGACCGTCGACCGGCAGTGCGGGTCCTCCCAGCAGGCGGTGCACTTCGCCGCCGCCGGGCTGATCGCCGGGCATTACGACGTCGTGATCGCCGGTGGCGTCGAGTCGATGTCCCGGGTGCCGATGGGCTCCTCCCTGCTGGACAAGGTCCCGTTCGGGGAGCGTTACCTCGCCCGCTACAACGGCGTGTTCCCGAACCAGGGCGTCGGCGCGGAGATGATCGCGCAGCGGTGGGGCCTGTCCCGCGCGCAGCTCGACGAGTTCGCTCTGACCTCGCACGAGAAGGCCGCCGTCGCGCAGGACGAGGGCCGCTTCGACGCGCAGATCGAGCCGGTCACCCTGCCCGACGGCACGGCGGTCGTCCGGGACGAGGGCGTGCGCCGCGGTGGCACCGTGGAGGGCCTCGGTGGGCTCAAGACGGTGTTCAAGCCGGTCGAGGAGGGCGGTGTGATCACCGCGGCGAACTCCTCGCAGATCTCCGACGGCTCCGCCGCGCTGCTGATGACGACCAGTGAGAAGGCCGCCGAGCTGGGCCTCACCCCGATCGCGCGGGTGCACACCGCGGTGCTCGCCGGCACCGACCCGGTGATCATGTTGACCGCGCCGATCCCGGCCACGCAGAAGGCGCTGACGAAGGCCGGCCTGCGGATCGACGACATCGGTGTGTTCGAGGTCAACGAGGCGTTCGCCTCGGTGCCGCTGGCCTGGCTCGCAGACATCGGTGCCGACCCGAAGGCGATGAATCCGAACGGTGGCGCGATCGCGCTCGGCCACCCGCTCGGCGGCTCCGGCGCCCGGCTGATGACCACCCTGGTGCACCACATGCGTGACAACGGGATCCGGTACGGCCTGCAGACCATGTGCGAGGGCGGCGGCCAGGCCAACACGACCATCATCGAGCTGCTCTGAGCTGCTCCGAGTAGCTCCGGCATCACCGTGGCACGTGACGACCGCGACGTCGCCGGCCCGCACGGCGCGGGCCGGCCGGCAGACCTCCGACGGCCATCCGCGAACGGCCGGTGACGCGCCCGCGGACCGGACGGTCCGCCGGTGCCCTGGTGCCCTGGTGCACCTTCGGGTCCTTCGATCTGACTGACGGACCTGTCAGATCGAGGGCGCCTGCTGCGCGTCGGTGGATGAGTGACCGGCACGGCCGTCGGCCCCGGAAAGCCCTCGGGTTCGGGCGGTCCGCCCGCCGGCCGCCGGCCGGGGCGGTGGTTCGCCGCGCGAGGCTTACCGTCGCGCAGACAGGTCTCAGGACGTCGAAAGGTCGCTGACCAGCGATTTCCTCGAATCTGCCCGAGGCGGTGAGTGTCGACTGCGACGACTAAAGAGCTTCTTGTGTCTCCTGTCGAAGACGGCTTGCGAAGCACCGTTCATGGCTTCGGCAAGAGGTTTCCGGAGAGGGACACAAGAAGCTCTTTAGTCGCGCGAACGCGACGCCTGGGCTCGCGTCGAAAGGCGGTCAGCAGTGTCAGATCGTCCGTCGTCCGTCGTCCGTCGTCCGTCGCGCCCGCGCACCGCCCGCGCAGGCGGTGCGCGGAGCGGAGAGGTCAGCCGTTGGTGGGGAAACCGAGGTTGATGGCGCTCGGCGTCGCGTCGGGCCAGCGGGTCGTGACGACCTGCGGCCGGGTGTAGAAGCGGATCCCCTCCGGGCCGTAGATCGGCGCATCCCCGAACAGCGAGGCCTTCCAACCGCCGAAGGAGTGCCAGGCGACGGGCACCGGGATCGGCACGTTGATGCCGACCATGCCGACCTCGACGTCGCCGCCGAACCGCCGGGCGGCGCCGCCGTCCCGGGTGAACAGGGCGACCCCGTTGCCGTACGGATTGGCGTTGATCAACGCCACCGCCTCGGCGTAGGTGTCGACCCGCACCACCGACAGTACCGGCCCGAAGATCTCGTCGTCGTAGACTGCCATGCCCGGCCGGACGCCGTCGACCAGCGAACAGCCGAGGAAGAACCCGGCGGGGTCCACGCCGGCGGGTGCGGCGGAGCCGTCGACGACGACCCGGGCGCCGTCGTCGGTGGCCCGCTCCACATAGGAACGGACCCGGTCGCGGTGCGCGCTGCTGATCAGCGGACCCATCATCGAGGACGCCTCGGCGGCCGGGCCGACGACGATGCCCGGGATACGGGCGGCGATGGCGTCGACCAGTGGATCCGCGACCGGGCCGACGGCCACCACGACCGAGATCGCCATGCAGCGCTCGCCGGCCGACCCGTACCCGGCCGAGATCGCGGCGTCGGCAGCCGCCTCGACGTCGGCGTCGGGGAGGACGACCATGTGGTTCTTCGCGCCGCCGAGCGCCTGCACACGCTTGCCCGCGGCGGTGCCGGTCTCGTACACGTGCCGGGCCACCGGAGTGCTGCCGACGAAGGAGACGGCGGCGATGTCCGGGTGCGTCAGCAGGGTGTTGACCGCCTCGGCGTCGCCCTGGACCACGTTGACCACGCCGTCGGGGAAGCCGGCCCGGTGCACCAGCTCGGCCAGCAGCAGCGAGGCGGACGGGTCCTTCTCCGACGGCTTGAGCACGAACGTGTTGCCGCAGGCGATGGCGTTCGCCATCATCCACAGCGGCACCATCACCGGGAAGTTGAACGGGGTGATGCCGGCGACGACCCCCACCGGGCGCAGCACGGTGTGGACATCCACCCCCCGGGAGACCTCGGCGCTGTGCGACCCCTTCAGCAGCTGCGGGATGCCGCAGGCGAACTCGACGCACTCCAGGCCCCGAGCGACCTCGCCGAGGGCGTCCTCGTGGACCTTGCCGTGTTCACGGCTGACAGCGGCGGCGAGGTCGTCGCGATGGGTGTGCAGCAGCTCGCGCAGCCCGAACAGCAGTGTGGCGCGCCGGCTCAGCGATGACTGCGACCAGGTGCCGGCCGCCGTCACCGCTGCCTTGACCGCGCTGTCGACCACGGCCGCGGAGGCGAGTGAGACCTGTGCGGTCCGCTCGCCGCGCGCCGGGTCATGGACGGGCCCCGTGCGGCCGGGCTCGTTGACGGCCCTGCCGTCGATCCAGTGTCCGATCGTCCTCACGCCGTCCTGCTCCCGCCTGGAGGTTCTCGGTCTAGGTTGCGCCTCAGTATAGAAGTGAGCACCTACTTTGTCCTGGTGGCGGTGCTAGCGTGCGATGACATGGCGACTGCAACGGTGAACGGGCTGTCGATCTCCTATGAGATCATTGGCGCGCGGGGCCGGCCCTGGGTGATCACGCCAGGTGGCAGGTATGGCAAGGATGCCGCCGGCATACGTGAGCTCGCGGTGGCGCTGGCGGGCGAAGGTGAGCAGGTACTCATCTGGGACCGGCCGAACACGGGCGCGTCGGATGTGTCCTTCGATGGTGTGTCGGAGTCGGAGCTGCAGGCCGACGCCCTCGCCGGCCTGCTCGAACACCTGGGCATGGCCCCCGCGGTCATCGCCGGCGGGTCGGGCGGCTCCCGGGTCTCGCTGCTCACCGCCGCCCGGCACCCGCGGGTCGCGGCCGGCCTGGCCGTCTGGTGGGTCAGCGGCGGGGTCTACGGGATGATGAGCATCGGCGTCCACTATGCCAGCGGGTCGTTCCAGGCTGCCTGGAAGGACGGCATGGCCGCGGTGGCGGAGCTGCCCGAGTGGCGGGAGTCGATCGAGCGCAACCCGGGCAACCGCGGGCGCATCCTCGCCCAGGACCGGGGCGGGTTCCTGGCCACCATGGAGCGCTGGATGGCCGTGTACTGCCCGCGGGAGGGCGAGCTCGTCCCGGGGCTGCCGGACGCGGTGGCCCGCGAGCTGGCGGTGCCCGCGCTGGTGCTGCGCAGCGGGGCGAGCGACATCCACCACCGGCGCGAGACGTCCGAGACGCTCGCCGCGCTGCTGCCGAACGCGGTGCTGCGCGAGCCACCGTGGCCGGACACGGAGTGGGCGGACCGGCACACCCCCGAGGCGGCGAAGGAGGGCCTGTTCGCGCGGTGGCCGCTGCTCGCCCCCGTGCTGCTGAAGTGGTCCCGGGAGGCACTCGCCTGACGGCGTCAGGCGACCCGCTTCCACTTCATCTGGGGGACGGACACGCAGGCACGGGTGTAGGGGTAGCCCGCGTCGGCCCCCAGGCACCAGCCGGTCGGCTGGTTGACGAAGCTGAACAGGCCACCGCCGAGATCGACCAGGCGCCAGTTCTGGTAGGCCCGGCTGCTCGAACAGGGCAGGACGTACACGTGGCCGGCGTTGTTGCTGTCCAGGCACATCCCGGTGGCCCTGTTGACCACCCAGGTGGTGGTGCCCAGGTACAGGGTCCACTGCTGGTCGGGGCCGTTGCTGCAGCTGTGCGAGAACGCGTTGTACTGTGCGTCGCTGTCCAGGCACCGGCCGTCGGACTGGTTGACGAAGGTGAAGCGGCTCGGTGCGGGCGCGGCGGCCGGGGCCCGCGTCTGCGCGGGAGCCGGTGCCGGGGCGGGTGCGGGTGCCGGTGCGGGTGCCGGTGCGGCCCGGGGCGCGGAGGTCGTGGCCGGCGCGGGCGCGGGTGTGTTCGCGGCGCGCGGCGCGGCGCTGGCCGGCCGTGCCCCGCTGCCCGCCGGAGCACCGGTGGCGCCTCGGGGGAGCGTGCCCGACCCGCCGGGCGCAGCGGGTGGGGCGGGCACCGCGGTGTTTCCTGTCCGCCCGGTCGACTCGGTGCCGAAGGTGCCGCCGGCGATCGGGTCGCCCGGGGCCGGCGGGAGCTGCCCCTCGGCCGCGGAGCCGGCGGGCCCCGGAGTGAGCGGCGCGATGACGATGCCGTCCGGCCAGGAGTCCAGCGGTGTCGAGCCGCGTCCGGGCCCGTTCGGCGAGGTCGGTGAGGTCTGGGAGACGAGCCGTGGCGGGCCGTCCCAGGAGTAGTAGGACTGCGCGCTGTGGGCCGCGATCGTGCCGACCAGAACCGACGTGCCGGCGAGCACGCACGCGAACAACGCCGCCAGCTGCCAGCGCCGAAGGCCCTGTCTCTGACGGTCCTGTCTCTGACGGCCTTGCCCCCGAAGGTCTCGGCCCCGAAGACCTCTGCCGTGTCCCAGGGCGGGCATCACGCGTCTCCTCGTCCGTCGCCGGGCGGTCCCGAGAATCTTATATTGTTCCGATTGATACGGTCTGATGCTATTCGGCGGCTCTTTGGAGACGGGTTAACGTGTGGCAAACAGAGTGCAAAGACGGTTGCGTTCTCGTCCGGTTGCCGGATGAAAACGCAACGAGATCCGCGTGTTCTCACACCAGACACGTCCCGTACTCGCCGGTTCGCCGACCGGGTGCCGCATTGACGGCGAGCCGACCATGACCAGGCCCGCAGCCGCGGCGCAGCCCGACATCACGGCGGTCCCGGCCGGCTGGTGGATGAGACCGGCGGGAAGCGGCCCCGCCGACCCGGCGGACCCGGCCTTCGCCGCGCTGCCGGACCCGGACGGCGCGGTGACAGTGATCGCCGGCGCGTCCGGCGGCGCGCTGCCGTCCGCCTCCACCGTCGCCGCGCTGCTGCTCGCGCTGCCTGTCGCCCACCAGGATGACGTGGTCGTCGCGGTCCACGGCTGCGAGCCGACGGACGCGCCGGCCGGCACGCCGGGCCTGCCCGGCCAGGTGGCGGACCTGATCGGCCGGCCGGTGCTCGCCCAGCACGGGCTGCTGCTGCCCGGCCCCGGCGGTGACGCGTCCGGTGCCGCTCACGTGGTCGCGTTCGACGGGACGGCCGAGCCGGCGTGGCGCCCACTCGTCCGGCACTGCCTGCATGTGCCGGGTACCGGCCCCACCGTGACCCGGTGGTCCGAGCCGGCACCGGGTTTCGCCGCGCTCGGCGCGGGCGACTACCGGGTGGCGGACGGCTGGTTCGTCCGCCTGGTGCCCGCCGGGTTCGTGCTCCGCCGCGAAGGGGAGCCGCCGGACACCGTGCTGGACGCCGCGCCCTTCCACCCCGCCCGCCTCGATCTCGCCGTCGATCACCCGCCCGGCGGGTTGCCGGACGGGGTGCTCGCCGCCCTCGGCCGTCTCGCCGACGCGCTCCCCGGCCCGGCCCGCCGCCGGCTGCGGGTGGTCCTGCCGCCGGGCACCGGGCCGGCCGAGGCACAGCGCGTCCGGTGGGCGGTGCCGGCACCTCAGCACATCCGTCTCCCGGTGCCGGACGTCTCCCGCGGCGTCCCCCGCGGCGTGGACGACGCCGCGAACGGCGGTGCGGACGCGAACGGCGGTGACGCCGCGAACGGCGGTGCGGACGCCACGGCCGGTCGTACCGCCGCGCCGGGCACGGCGCTCGCGGTGACGGCCTCCGGCCGGATGCGTCTCGTCAGCCCGGCCCCCCACGGTCCGTGCGGGTAGCTGTCGCGGAGGACGCCGCCCTCTTCCGCGAGGGCCTCGTGCTGCTGCTGACCACCGCCGGCCACGAGGTGGTCGGCTGCGCCGTGGACGGCGACGGTCTGCTGGCGCTGCTCGCGGCGGAGACGGTCGACGTGGCGATCCTCGACATCCGGATGCCGCCGGGAAGCGAGGGCGGGCTGACCACCGCCCGCCGGATCAGGCAGTCGTACCCCGAGGTCGGGCTGCTCCTGCTTTCCCACTACGCCGAGAGCCACTACCTGACCCGCCTGCTGACGGTGGGCACCGAGCGCGTCGGGTACCGGCTGAAGGACCGCATCGCCGGCGTGCAGGTGCTGACCGACACGATCACCAGAATCGCCGCTGGTGAGCTGGTGCTCGAGCCGGTCCTGGCCCGGCAGCTGGTCGACCGGCAGACCCCGCGCGCCCGCCCGCTCGCCGCTCTGACCGAACGGGAACTGGACGTTCTCCGCCTCATGGCAGAAGGCCGTTCCAACACCGGAATCGCCGCCGCGCTTGTTCTGTCCGGTAAAGCAGTGGAAAAGCACATCGCGAACATCTTCCTGAAACTCGGCCTTCCGCAGGATTCCACCGCGCATCATCGACGCGTCCTCGCCGTACTGACCTATCTCGGCGTCGGCACACCGTGACCGCGGACAGGACGGGTGGTGCCCCGTGACCGGGCACCACCCCGGCATACGGCGCACCCGGGAACCGTGGCGCGTGCTCGCCGCGGAGGTCTCGCCGCTGCCGCCCGGCACCCCACCGGCCCGGAGGCTGCGACCCCTGCTCGCGAACCTGGGCTGTGCGGCGGGCACCGGCGAGCTGGCGCTGTGGGTGCCGGGCCGCTCGCCGCTCGTCACCTGCTCGCCGCCTGCCGCCACACAGGCCGGAGGCGATGGAGGCGGCTGGGTCTGCCTCCTGCACTGCCAGGGAGGGCCGACCGGGTGGAACGCCACCGGCCCGTGGGAGGGGACGGCGGCGCCCGACCCCGCCGCGGTACCGGGCAGCCGGCTGCTCCTCCAGCTCACGGACGGCACCGAGACGCTCGCGGCCGTCACTCTGCACGGCGGCGATCCGCACGGCGGCGACCCGCACGGCGGCGGTGGCCCTGGGGCCGTCGGCCCCGCGCTGCTGTCCGCCACCGGGGACTGCCTCGTCCTGGTGCTGCGCGAGCTGCGGCTGGAGCAGGCGGTGCGGTCCGAGCTGGCCAGGGCCGAGCGGCTCGAGGCCAGGCTCGCGTTCCTGGGCGGTGAGCTCGCCCGGGTGGTGGAGGCGGAGCGCCGCCGGCTCGCGGCGGCGATCCTCGCCGGGCCGGCCGACGAGCTCACCGAGGTGCGGCTGCGCTGGCAGGAGCTCGTGGCGGCCACCCGCGCGGACGACCTCGTCCCGGCACCGCCGCGGGACGTCTCGCCCAGCCCGGTGCCCGCTGGCCCGGCGCCCGCCGGGGCATCGCCCGTCGGTGCAGCGCCTACCGGCACGCTCACGGCGCTGCGCCGGATGAGGTCCGCGCTCGACCAGCTCGTCGACGACTTCCGGCTGGTCGTGCGGGCGGTGGCGCCGCGGACCCTGCGCGCCCAGGGGCCGGTGGCGGCGCTGGCCGAACTCGCCGGCCAGCTGCCGAGGAGGGTGCGGATCGTCGGTGACCTCGGCCGGCGCGTCGGATGGGAGATCGAGGCCGGGATCTACCACGCGGCCGCGGCGGCGCTCACCGTGCTGGCGGCACCCGACAGCCCGTCGGACGGGCCGGCCGATCTCGTGCTGTCGTTCGCGCGGGCCGGGGGCCGGCTCGTCGTCCGGCTGACGGATCCCACCCCCGGCCCACCGGACCGGATCTGGGTGGGTCTGGCCGAGGACGCGCGACGGCTGGTGGCGCTGGGCGGCGGGCTGCGCCACGAGACCGGCGCCGACGGGGCCGGCGTCGTCGAGATCTGGCTGCCGGAGAAGCTCGTCCCCGAGCTGGACGTCCCGGCCGTGGCCGGGCATCAGATCGGCACCGTGCCGGTGACGGCGGTGCCGCGGCCGGGCTCGGACCGCACCGTCAGCGTCCCCCCGACCGAGGCCAGCCGGGAGCGCAGGGCGCCGAGCGTGGCGCCGGCGGAGCCGCCCACGCCGGGGCCCTCGTCCGCCACGATGAACGACAGTCCGTGGTAGGTGTCCCGCACCTCGACCCGGACCGGTGTCCCCGGCGCGTGCTTCTGCGCGTTGCTCACCGCCTCCATGCAGGCGAGGTAGAGGGCGTTCTCGACCTCGTGCGGGTAGCGGCGGGCCTGTACGGCCGCGGCGACGTCCAGGGTGACGTCCCGTGTCCCGCGCAGCCCGGCGGCCAGGGCGGCGGCGAGGCCGGCCGTGCGTAGCGGCGCGGGCGCGACGCCGGCCGCCGTCTCGGCGAGGAGCCGCCGGGTGTGCCGCAGCCGGGTGCCGAGGTCGGCGACGGCCTCTGCCCGGGACCGCGGGTCGGCCGTGCCGGTCGCCACCTGGTGGTCGAGCACGGCGCAGGCCATCTGCAGCGAGACCAGGTGCAGCTGCGCGCCGTCGTGCAGGTCGCGTTCGAGATCCTGGCGCTGCTGCTCCAGCTGGGACGCCGCCCGGTGCCGCTCGTCCGCGATCCGCTCGGACGCCGCGCGACTCCGGTTCCGGGCGGCTCTGAGTTCGGTGGCCAGCGCCTCCGCCGCGAGCACTCCGCCCAGCACGGCCGCCACCGCCTCGACGGACGCCGCCGTGCGCGCAATCTGGTCGGGCATACCGGCGGGGAGTTCGACCGACAGCTCGGCCAGCTGCGCACCGCGGTGGCGGACGACCCGGCTCACGCGCACCGCGGACGCCGGCCCGGCCCCGTCCCCGGGCGGGTTCGCGGCCGGGGTGCCGTCCGGCTGCGGAGCCCCGGCGTCGGGCGCGGACCAGACGTACTCCGACGGACCCGTCGCCGGGTCCGTCGTGCCGATCCGACGGATGATCACCTGGCGGGCCTGTGACGCCTGTCCGACCAGGGCCGTGATCCGGCTCAGGGCGTCGCCTCCGGATCTGGTGCCCGGCGGCGTCGCCGCCGCCAGCGCCAGCACCTGGGCCGGCAGGTCCGCGACGGAAGGGTCCGCGGAGGAGGGACCCACGCAGGAAGGAGAGGGATCCACGCAGGAAGGATCTGTGGCTGAAGGGGCGGTGGCCGGCGGAGGACCGGCTGGCTCCGGCACGCGCCCTCCCCTCCGACGGGCGGGACGGCCCCGGGTCGCCGGCGCTGCCGACTCTAGCGCCGCGTGTCGTGACCCGCGGACGTCCCTCACCGGCCCTGTCCTTCCTGGGGCGGGGGCGGTAGGGGCGCCAGGGTGGGCAGGTCGTGCAGGTCGCGCAGGATCTCCGAAGCGACGACCGGGTCGAGCACGCCGAACCTGATCTCGGCGCTGGTCGGCCAGCCACCGGTCGGCGCGTTGCTCAGCCGGATCTCCTCCACCTGCTGGAGGGGAAACTCCTGCAGGTTGCCGACGACGATTCCCGGGTCGAGGTGGAGGAGGGCGGAGCGGCCCCCGGGCAGATCGCGCTCCAGCCAGCCCTGGACGCCGCCCTCGATCGGCACGCCCCGCCGCCAGCCGCGGTGCTCCAGCCGTAGCAGGTCCAGTGTCGGGACGGGCAGCCCGTCGAGCCGCAGCAGTGCGGTCGCGTCGCGCTCGGCGTCGGTGAGCGTGAAGACCTCGCGGCTCAGCTGTGGGAACGGCTGCAGGATCCGGAGACCGGCGAACAGGGCGGACCAGGCGGCCACCGTCTCACCGAGATGCAGCGGGTGCGCGAGGCGGATGACGCCGGCGGCGCGGGTCCCGGGCGGGGCCGGCAGGGAGAAGGGGTTGTCCTCGACGTCGGTGCAGGTGCCGTCTCCGGCGATCCGGAACGCCCGCCCCGGGCCGCCGTCCGAGGTACCCGAGGTACCCGAGGTACCCGAGGCATCCGGGTCGTGCGGCGTGTCCACGAGCCAGACCAGGCGGCGGGCCAGGTGCCCGAGCAGCGGGTGCGCCACGAACAGGGTTCTGAACTCGTCCACCGTCCACCGGCGCTGGGCGACGAGGGCGTCCTCGAGGCGGCGGAGCTGGGCGGCACCGAGCGTCCGGGCGTCCTTCTTCAGCGTGGCGAACCGCTTGTAGGCGGCCAGGGCCTGTTCCGCGTCGTCCCGCCGGCCGGGTTTCGGGAGATCCCGGCGGCGCACGCCGTCGTCGTCGTCGACATGGGGGCGCAGGCGCTCGTCGAAACCGACGGTGAACCGGCGCCGCCCGTAGTCGAAGGTCATGCCGCCCGCCGCGTCCAGCCCCAGGTCGGGGACGAGGCGGTCGGCGAGCTGCTCCGTGCTCAGGTCCAGATCGGCGGCGAGCTGTGCGATCTTCTCGGCGGCGCGTGCGCGCAGGGCCCGGAACGCCGCCCGCTGCGAGATGCCGTGCAGGTGCGTCAGCGCCACCTCGGTGCCGATGCCGGTGAAGACGTCCAGCGCCCGCGTGGCCCGGGTGTGCCCGCCCTCGCCCGGCCAGGCGCGGACGAGCGGGGCCAGCCGGCGCACGGTCCCGTCGTCGCCGACACAGCCGAGCGCGTCGAGGGCCCAGGCGTCCTTCGCCGGTGCGCCGACCGATCGCCAGCGTTCGAACAGCGCCCAGCCGAACGCCGCCAGCGACTCCGGGTCGGCCGCCTCGCGCACCGCCGTGATCCCGGCGTACGGCTCGCCCGGCTTCGACAGCGCGAGCATCGTGCACAGGTGCCGGACGGCGGTCGCGGGCAGCGCGTGGATGCGGTCGCGCAGCATCACCTGGGGGAGGAGCACGGGGTCCGCCCAGTCCGGTACCACCGGGATGCGGCTCGGCAGCAGGTCGAGCGGGTCCGCGGACAGCAGTGCCTCGATCGCCTCGGCCACCTCGCCGCCGTGGCGGCGGGCGGCGGTGGCGACCTCGGCGGCGTGGCCGCCGCGGGCGATGGCGCGCAGGGCGTTCTCCGCCGCCCGCCGCCGGGCGCCGGCCGGGCCGAGGGCGGCCGGGACCAGCGCGGCCGCGGCCGTGGCCGGGTGACGGGCGAACCAGGCGAGGGCGTCCGCGCGCACCGACCGCAGCCGTAGCAGCCAGTCCGCCATCATGGCGGCGACCTCGGCGGCGGCGTAGGGCAGCAGCCGGGCCGCGTTCGCCGCCGGCCGCTGCGCGCCGAGGTGCAGCGCCAGCGGCAGCGCGTCCAGCCCGAACCTGGCGATCAGCCAGGCGAGGCGAGCCTCGACCCCCCTGTCAGCCGGCCGCCACCGGCGCAGCTCGGGCCGGACGAGATCCTCGGGGCCCTCGGTGAAGACCGCCAGCTGCTGGTACCCGTGCAGTGTGCCGTCGCGCAGCGCCTGCAGCCGCCGGGGCCAGGACCAGTCGCCGGCGTTCCCCCAGGCGATCGTGTAACGCTCGGTGGCGGCGAACCACGCCTCCCGCTCGCCGGGCCGCCAGACGATGGCCACCTCGGCCGGCACCGTCAGGCCGTCGGTCACCACCTGCTTCGGTACCTGCTTCGGTCGGCGCCGCGGCCCCGTCCACGGTGGGGTGACCAGGACCTTCGGCAGCATCCCGGGTGCGGCGTCCGGCGCCGCGGTGCCCGGCGGTTCGGCGGTCCTCGCGGCGACGCGCGCGGCGGCGGCGGGTGGCAGCAGCGGCAGCGCGGCGGCGACCAGCTCCGCGTTCGCGCTGAGATGGGTGCGCAGCAGCTCGTCGGCGAGGCGGGCGGCCGGGCCGCTGCCGCCGGCGGCGGCCGGCAGCAGCCGCAGGGCACGCACCGGGAAGCGTTTCATCGCGGCGAGCACCGCGGGCTGGGTCTGCTTGTCTTCAAGGCGGCGGAGCAGCCCGGTGAACGCGTCGTCGGTCGGCAGCGTGGCGAGGACGGACAGCAGCCGCCGGCGCTGGTCCGTGTCCAGCGGGCCGTCGATCCAGCGGTCGAGGAACGTCGACACACCTGGGCCGACGCCCTCCACCAGGGACTCGATGACGCCGCTGAGGTCGAACGCGCGCTGGGCCAGGACCAGGTGGCCGATCTGGTCGACCTGGGCTGTCGACCCGACCGCCATCAGCAGCAGCAGGGCCGTTGTCTCGGCCGATGCCGCCGCGGCGGCGTGGCAGTCGTCAGCCACCCAGTCGGCCTGGGTGGGCAGCAGGTAGGACGTCATCGCCCGCGGGCCCGGACCATGTTCCCGGTAGGAGGCCAGCAGCGTGGTGACGCGCGCGTACTCGTCGTCACCCGCGGCCGCGAGGTGGGCCCGTACCCGCCGGGCGACCAGCAGCCAGGGCAGGAACCGCGGTGCCGCCTGCGTGTTGGGCCCCAGCCGGACGAGCGGGTACCAGTGCGGCTGGTCACCGCGGAAACCGACGTCCATGGAGAAGAGCTCGGCGGCCGCGCACGCGGCGAACCCGAGGCCGTGCACCGCCACCCACAGGTCGGCGAACGCCACCGTCCGGGCGTCCAGCCGCCGGCGGTCGCCGAGCAGATGACACACGGCCGTGACCACCGCCGCGGCCCCGGCCGGGGTGATCTCGTCGCCGAGGCGGATCCAGTCCCGCCGCCGCGCGCTGTCCAGCCAGGGCAGTGCGGCCACGGCCAGGCTCGGCTCGCTGACCGGATTGCCGATGATCTCGCGGAGCGGCCAGTCGTGGGCCGCGAGGCACTCCTGGACCGCGGCCGCGACCTGCGCCGCGGCGAACTCCACCGGGACGGGCGTGCCGCCGCGGCGCGGATGCAGCACCTTTCGCCACGGCGCCGGGACGACGAGCCCGAGCTCGTCCGCAGGGCTGCGCTCGTCGGCCTCCCGGGTGGGTTCCCGCACCGCTTCCAACGCCGTTCCTCCTGGTCTCATCGGCCTGGTCTCATCGAGCCTGGTCTCATCGGCCGAGAGCGGCCGTGATGTCGAGCGCCAGCAGCTGGCGCAGGTCGTCCGTCGTCAGGTCGGAAAGCCCGCGCAGCCGGCTCGCCTGCCGGGTGATGGACCGCTCCAGCAGCTGGCGCGCGTAGCGGCCGTTGCCGAACGTCTCGCCGCGGTCGATGCCGTCGAAATGCCTGCGCAGCACCTGCATCGAGGTGCCGTCGACCTCGTAGCCACCGCCGCGGGCGAGCTCCTCGAAGATCGCCACCAGCTCGTCCGCCGAGTAGGACGGGAAACGGATCCGGTGGCTGAAGCGGGAGGCCAGGCCCGCGTTGCTGGCCAGGAAGCGCCGCATGTCGCCGGTGTAGCCGGCCGCGATCACGACGATCTCGTCCCGGTGGTCCTCCATCAGTTTCACCAGGGTGTCGATCGCCTCGCGCCCGAAGTCGTTGCCCTCCCCGCCGGAGGACAGCGCGTACGCCTCGTCGATGAACAGCACCCCGCCGCGGGCCCGGTTGAACGCCTCCGTCGTCTTCACCGCGGTGTGGCCGACGTACTGGCCGACCAGGTCCGCCCGGGCGACCTCGACCATCTGCCCGGTCCGCAGGACGCCCATCGCCGCCAGCAGCTCGCCGTACAGCCGGGCCACCGTGGTCTTGCCCGTGCCGGGCGGCCCGGCGAAGACCAGGTGCCGGGACATCGACGGGACGGGCAGGCCCGCCTCGGCCCGCACCCGCGCCGAGGCCATCAGGTCGACGAGGTCGGCGACCTCCCGCTTCACCTCGTCCAGGCCGATCATGGCGTCGAGGCGCCGCATCAGCGCGTCGACCCGCTGGCGCTGGTCCTTCGGGTCGCTGCCGCTGCCGCTGCCGCTGCCGTTGCCGGCACCGCCGCCGTTGCCGGCACCGCCGCCGTTCGCGCCGTGGCGCGTCGGCGCGTCGTCACCGAGGTCCGCCGGCAGCAGCCGGGCCAGCTCCAGCTCGGGCGCGTCGGGCGTCCGCGCCAGCCGGTACGCCTGCCGGCCCAGCATGTCCTCGAAGACCTGGCGGGCGACGCGGGCGTTGCCGAACGTCTCGGTGCGCCCCATCGTGTCGAAGTGCCGGCGCAGCGATTCCTGCGTCTCGTACTCGAGGGCGTAGCTGTGCGTCCGGCAGAGGCGCTCGACGATCGTGACGAGCTCGGCGCTGGTGTAGCTGTCGAACTCGATGGTCCGGGAGAAGCGGGACGCCAGCCCCGGGTTGGCGGCGAGGAAGGTCCGCATCTGCGGGGCGTAGCCGGCCACCACCACGACGATCTCGTCCCGGTGGTCCTCCATCAGCTTCACCAGCGTGTCGATGGCCTCCCGGCCGAAGTCGCTCGCGCTGCCGTCCGCCGGCGCCAGGGTGTACGCCTCGTCGACGAACAGGATCCCGCCGATCGCCTCCTCGAACTTCGCGGTGGTCTTCACCGCCGTCCCGCCGACGTGCTCGGCGACGAGGTCCGCCCGGGCGACCTCGACGATCTGCCCGCCCGGGATCACCCCGAGGGCGGCCAGGATCCGGCCGAACAATCGGGCGACCGTGGTCTTCCCGGTTCCCGGCGGCCCGGCGAAGACCAGGTGGCGCGACATCGACGGCGGTGCGTGCAGCCGCGCCTCCGCCCGCCGCCTCGCGATCTGGTGCAGCCCGACGAGCGTCGCCACCTCGTGCTTGACACCCTCCAGGCCGACCAGCGAGTGCAGCTCCGCCAGCAGCATGGCCACCGGGTCGGACGAGGTCTCCGCGTCCGCCGGGGGACCGGCCTGCTCGGGAATGCTCGGCACCGCGGGCGTCGGCGGACCGCAGGCCGGGCCGTCGCCACCGCCGGCGGCAACACCCGCGGTGATGCCGCCACGGCCCTGAACAGCGCCGCTGTCGGAGTTGGCCGGGAGGTCGGAGCCGGCCGGGAGGTCGGAGTCGGCGGGGAAGTCGGAGTCGGCGGGGAGACGGCCAGCTCCGACATGAACGTTGTTGTGGCCGGTGTCCACGCCGTTCAGCCGCAGGTTGGACGTCGCCGCGGCGGTCTGGACCGCGTCGCCCTGGTTCCCCCGCATCACCCCGCCGTCGATCGACACCGCCCGGGTGGTCTCCAGCAGGACGCCCGGCCCCTGGTTGCCGGTCAGCTCGACGTCCGCGAGGGTCGCCTCGCTGCCGGGGGCGAGCACGATCGCCGGCCCGGCGGTGCCGTGGACCCGGCAGCCGGTGATCCGGGGATGCGCGGAGCCGCTGACCAGAATGCCGGTGGTTCTCGCCGCGGCCACCTCCACCGCGCGCAGGGTGGGCCGGGCCTGATCGCGGATCTCGACGCCGATCCGCCCGCCCGTCACCCGGAGGTTGCGCAGTTCGGTGGTGCTGGTCCCGGCCAGCACCACGCCGGTGCGCCGGGCACCGTCGAGGTGGCTGTCCTCCAGCAGGCCGGCACCGCCGCCGGCGTGCAGCGCGTGGTCGACGCGCTCGACGCCCAGGTCGCGCAGGGTGGGAGCGGCGTTCCCCTCGATCGTCACGCCGACCGGGCTGCCGTTCACCCGCACCCCGTCCAGGCGCGGCGTCGAGTCGGCGGTGGCGAGGACGCCCGCCTGCTCGCAGCCGGAGATCTCGCCGCCGACGAGGACCGGGGCGGCCTGCTCGACCGTCACCACCCCGGCCGCGCCACCACCGCGCACGACGCAGTTCCGCAGCTCGGCGGCGGAGCGGCCCGAGGCGTGCAGGCCGTGCCCGGCCGGGCGCTCGACGAGGCACTCGGTGAGGCTCGGCGCCGCGCTGTCCCGGGTGATGACCGCGTGCCCCCGGGCGCCCTGGAACGTGCAGCCGGTGAGCTCCGGACGGGCCCGGTCGGAGACGAACAGCCCGGCGCGTCCACCTTCCACGCGGGTGCCGGCCATCGTCAGCCGGCTCTGTTCGCGCACCACGACACCGACGCCGTCGCCGGCGCTGATCCGGCAGTCCTCCAGCCGCGGGGCACCTGTGCCGGTGGCGAGCACGGCGACGTCCGCGGTGCCGGTGAACGTGCAGTCGCGCACGACCGGTGCCGCCTCGCCCGCTATCAGCAGGCCGCAGCCGGGGACGTCCACCACGGCCACCCCGACGATCTCCGCGGTGCCGGCCTCGACCACGATGCCGGTGCCGCCCGTGCCGCCCGTGCCGCCCGTGCCGGTGATCCGCCCGCCGTGGATCCAGGTCCGCCCGCCGCGAAGGTGCAGGGCGGTCGTCCCCGAGGCGTGGAGGTCGCAGTTGTCCAGCCGCACCCGCCCGCCGGCGACCTGGAGCAGCGGGACGTCGCCGCCCCCGCCGCGGACCACCAGATCCCGCAGCCGGACCTGGCCCCGGGCGAACAGCAGCGCTGCGTCCGGCGGCACCTCGATGACGACGCTGCCCGGCCCGTCCTCGGCGACCACGACGACGTCCCGGTCGAACACGAACCACTCGCGGTAGACGCCCGGCCGCACGGCGACGGTGTCCCCGGGGGCCGCCTCCGCGAGCGCCCGCCCGATCCCGCTCACCCCGCCGAGATCGGCTTCGGACACGGTGCGGACCGCTCCGGTCATCTCTGCCTCCGGAGGAGACGCCGGCCTTCAGGTCGGAGAGGAATCCGGTTTCCCGCGGAGCGGGTCAGGGGTAGGCGATTCGCCGTCAGGCGGACCGCCGTTCGTCGAGGCCAAGGCGCGCTTGACCAGCCACGGGATCTCGGCTTGTCTCGATCGTTCATCGCGGGTCGCGGCCTCCGTGACGTGGGTGGACGGGTCGTCCGGCTACGGAAGGTTCACCAGTGTCGGCCTGGTGGCGATCTAGGCTGGTCGGGTGTCCCGTTTCCGGTTGTCTCCCGACGCGACGCAGGCCGAGGCCCTGCTTGCCCAGTGTGGGTATGCCCGGTTCGTGTGGAACCTGGGGCAGGAGCAGCGGGCCGCGTACCGGGCCGGGCGTGGGCCTACACCCGGCTACCACGAGCAGGCACGGCAGTTGACCGAGGCCCGGCGCACGTTCGGCTGGCTGGCGGCCGGGGCGCAGACCGTGCAACAGCAGGCTTTGCGTGATCTGGATCAGGCGTGGCGGAACTTCTTCGCCGGCACCCACCGGCGGCCCGGGTTCCGCCGCCAGGGGGTGCATGAGGGGTTCCGGATCGTGGGCCAGGCCGCCGGGCGGGTCCGCGTCGAGAGCCGGAGATGGTCGTCGGTGCTGGTCCCGAAGGTGGGCTGGGTCAGGTTCCGTCGCAGCCGCCCGGTTCCGGCGGCGGCGAAGTCGTACCGGGTCACCCGGGATCGGACGGGCCGCTGGCATATCTCTTTCGCCGTGGTACCCGAACCGATCGAGGCCCCGGGCACGGGTGGGGTGGTGGGGGTGGATCGGGGTGTTGCCGTCTCGGCCGCGCTGTCCACCGGCGCGTTGCTGGTCTGCCCCGGTCTGCGGTCGAAAGAAGCCGAGCGGCTGCGGCGGCTGCAGCGGCGCCAGGCGAAGGCGAAGCGCGGGTCGCACCGGCGCGACCGGCTCAGGGGCCAGATCGCCCGGCTGAAGGCCCGGGAGGCCGACCGGCGGAAGGACTGGGTCGAGAAGACCAGCACCGATCTCGCCCGCCGGTTCGACCTGATCCGGGTCGAGGACCTGAACATCCGGGGCATGACCCGCTCCGCCCGCGGCACCGTCGAGGCGCCCGGCCGGCAGGTGCGGCAGAAAGCCGGGCTGAACCGGGGCATCCTCGGAGCCGGCTGAAGGCTGCTGGTCCAGCGGCTGGAACACAAGGCCCCCGGCCGGGTCGAGAAGATCCCCGCCGCCCACACCTCTCAGCGTTGCTCGACCTGCTGGCACACGGCATCGGGAAACCGCGAGAGCCAAGCGGTGTTCCGGTGCGTCGCCTGCGGACACGCAGCCAACGCCGACCTCAACGCAGCGGTGAACATCGCGGCCGGACGGGCCGTGACTGCGCGGGGAGGCACGGTGTTGGCCGTGCCGGTGAACCGCGAACCTCAACCTTCCGCACCCCCTTCTTCGGTGGGCGTGTAGGAGTTGGAATCTCCCGCGTTCACGCGGGGGAGGACGTCAACGTCTCCACCTCCTGGTGACACCGACACCCGCGCCCACGGCTCCCGTGCCAGACCGGTTCGCGGTCCGGTCACGACGTCTCGGCCAGTTCCCGGTCGTCGACGGGTCGGCCGCCGTCGAGCGCGTAGGGGCGGTTCTCGTCGTCCAGCCCGACAGCCAGCCCCAGGTGCTGCGGCGTGTCCGCGTGGGAGGCCTTCAGCGCCTCGCCGGGGCGGCCTGTGAGGGCCTCCCGCAGCCGTCCCAGCACGCGCTGCTCGGTCGCGGCGTCGGTACGCCCGTTGACCACCTCACGCAGCAGCACCCGCACCGGCGCGGCGCCACTGTCGGCACCGGCGGTGCTCGTTGCGCTGTCGACGGCGAGGACGACGAACCGGGTCCCGGCCGGGAAGAGCGCCCGCCCCGGCGGATGGGCCGCGCCCGGTGCCCGCTCCGCGTTCAGGGCGTCGGTGCGGCGGGCCGTCGACGCCCAGATCACGTACTCGGCGGTCTGCGTCGGCACCCGCCACGGTGCGGTGGAGACCACCAGGAAGCCGGGCTCGGTGATCTGGCGGCCGGGCTGGTAAGACGCCAGCACGGCGGGGTCGATCGCCGCGGGCCTGAACACCGGGCCCACGGCGGCCGGGAGCCTGCCCAGGCCGGCGCAGGCGCAGCGGGCCATCAGCGCCAGCATCGCGGTGCCGCCTGGTTCGCCCTTCGGCACGGCCTTCGGTTCGGCGCTGTCACGCAGCGCGGCGTCGATCAGCGCAGCGGTCGTGGGCGGCTCCCCACCGGAGAGGTAGCCGCGCAGGGCGACCAGGCTGGCCAGCGGGTCGTCGGCGGTGACCCCGAGGCGCAGACCCGGCTGCAGGGCGAGGGTGCTGGAGACGGCGCGGGCATGCGCCTCGAACTGCCAGCCGAGCAGGGCACGCAGCGGCTCGCGGTCCTCGACCGCCGCCCGCGGGTGCACCTGCCACCATGATCGTCTGGCAGTGGGGTCGCCGGCAGCCGGGCCGCCGGCGGGCCGCTCGGTGGCCGGGCTGGTCAGCTCGGCTGTGTCCGGGCCGGTCAGCGTGCCAGGCCCGGCGATCGGACCCTCAGTGGGATGCGCCGGGTCGGTCCGGGAGGGTAGGGGAGCCCAGGCGGCGAGGGCGGGCGGCTCGCGCCGCACTGCCGGTGGCAGCAGATCCGCGCCGGGAACCAGCCCGGCCGCCGGTGCGGGCAACCGGGTCGGGACGGGGGTGGGCAGCCGCAGCGGTTCCGGCAGACACAGCGGTTCCGGTAGACACAGCGGTTCCGGCAGACACAGCGGTTCCGGCAGGTGCGCGGGCCTGGGCCGGTCGCAGGCCGCGATCTCGGCACCCGCGGGCAGCCAGGACCCCACGGACGTCGGTTCGCCCGCCGCGGCGGGCGCGCCGGCCAGGCCCTGCGCGCGAACGGGCCAGCGCCGGATCGTCCCGCCCGTGATCATCGCGCCGGGAAGCTGCCAGACGCCCGCGTCCGCCGCGTGCACCGGAACCCCCAGCCGGGCCACGAGCGCGTCGACCAGCTTCGCGAACGGACCGAAGTCCGGCAGCGGATGCGGGACCAGGACGACCGGCCGCCCGTGCCATTCGGGGCACGCCCGGATCACGCTGGCCAGGAACGAGACCGGCACCGCATGGCCGAGGAGCCGGAACGTGGTGGCGCCCGCCTCGAGATGCACGACGAAGACGTCCGCCGGCGCTGCCGGGAGCCGTCGGGGCTCCACCCAGCCCACCCGGAAGAAGCGGCCGGCCGCGGTCGCCAGGCTGTCGTCGACGAACCGTCTGACCAGCGGGTCTGCGACCTCCGCGGCCCTCCTGGCAGGTACGGCGGCCGGCTCCGGCCGGGAGCGCCCGCGCGGCGGCGCCGGAACACGCTCGGAGGGAGACGCGGGCGGTGGTGGGGGTGCGGCGATGGGAACGGGCCGTCCGTCGGCCCGCCAGCCGACGCGGCCGGCGAGCGCAGGCGCTGTCGGTGTGGCCGGGGGCGCCGGCTGCGGCGGCCGTCTCGGGAACCGCGGCGATGACGGTCGCTGTGGCGATGGCGATGGCGATGGCGATGGCGGTCGCGATGGCGGTGGTGGCGACGACTGCGCCAGCGCCAGCGTCGGCGCCGGCGCCGACGCAGTCACCGAGGGCGGAGGGGCCATGATGGTCGCCCGGCTCATGCGCGGCGGACCTCGGCGACCGCTCCGACTCCGGTGGCCGTTCCGAGCCCGGTGGCCGTGTCGGCACCGGCGCCGCCGCTCATCCCCGGCACGTACCAGACCGGGTCGGCCGGCGCGGGAGGCGCGTCCGCGGCCGGGGGCTCCTCCGGCCGGAGGAGGTCGGCGAGCACCCGGTGCAGGGCGACCTCGTCGACGGGATCGGGCGGGCCGGGCCGCAGGGCGTGCCGGAGCAGATCCGGATCGGGGGTGAGGCCGTAGGTCGTCAGGTAGTAGCTGACCGTGTCCGTCCACACCCAGCTGCCGTCGGTCCGGAACGTCAGCGGTACCACCACGCCGCGCGCCGGCTCGACGACATCGATCATGGTGGCGGACGTCCCGAGCACCGGTACACCGGCGTCCAGGTAGGCGGCGATCCGTGCCCGGTCGGCGCCGTCGACCCGGGGGCGGTCCACGGCGAAGCGGGGTCCGCCCTGCGGGTCGACCTCGTCGAACACCCGGGCCACCGAGATCGGCACCGCGGGTTCGCGGGCCCACAGCAGAGCGCCGCCGGTGCGGGCGAGCACCTGGTAGGCGGGCGCCTCGCCGCCGGCTGGGCAGACCTCGACCTGCGGGTCGGGCTCGCCGACGGCTGCCAGCGCGGCCTGCAGCCGCCCCGCCACGGCGGCGAGCCCGCCCACGGGCCGTGCGGGTTCGCCGCCGTGGCGGGGCGGGCTCGGTTCGTCCGCGGGCCGGGCGGTCACGACGAACACCCGGCGTGGCCGTGGCCAGGGGGAGTCCGCGGCTGCCAGGCGCCAGGCCCGCCAGAGCCCGGCGGCGCCCGGCTCGGCGCGAACCGCCTCGATCATCGCGCGGTCGATCGCCCCGGATCGTCCGAGGGGCATCCGCTGCCCGGCGGTCAGGTCCAGCGGCAGGAAAGCCCACGGTGCGGCCGGGCCCGGCTCAGTGGCACAGAACCGCCAGGGTGTCGCCGCGGCGGGGTCCGCCGGCGCGGTTTCCAGCAGGCCGAGCAGGCCGAGCAGCGCGTTGTCCGCGCCCGCGGCGCCGGACTCCCGACCGAGCAGCTCCACCACCTCGCCGGGCGCGGCGAACCGGCCGGCGACGAGGGCGAACGTGACCGCGCGGGTGAGGTCGAGGAGACGTCCCTCGGCCAGCCAGCCGCGCGCCCGGGTGACCAGTTCGTCCGGCAGGACGCCGGCCAGTGCGAGCAGCGCCCGGTGCCAGCCCTCCACGAGCCCGGCGTCGACCGGCTCCGGTTCGACCGGCTTCGGTTCGACCGGCTTCGGCTCGACAGGATCAGCCCCGGCGGATGCGGGCTCGGTGTCGGCGTCCCTCACGCTGCGCTCCTCCGCTGGACCGGTCGGGGTGCCGCTCCGCGTACCGGGCCCCTGACGGCGGACCGTCACGGGCCCGGTGCGGGTCGGATCCCTCTGCCTGTGAACACGGGCCCTGCCGGCGAACGGTTCACCCCGGGCGCGCACCGAGCCGCCACGGGCGAGGGCGGCGTCAGCCGGAGGCCGGGGAGACGTCCGCGTCGGCGGCGGGGACGAAGCCGGTCTGGATCAGCTGGCTGCCGCGCCGGGTGCAGACGAGTGCCCGGCCCGCCGGCAGGCTCCGCGGTCTGGTGCCGCCGAGCAGGGGGCCCTCCGAGCGCGGGCAGGAGAAGGCGATGTCGGGAGTGTTGAGTTCCTGCAGGCGGCGCAGCACCGGGTCCATCGACATGCGCATCAGGCCGGCGGCCGCCCGGGTCAGGACGACGTGCAGCCCGATGTCGCCGCCCTGCGGCAGCAGCCGCACCAGGCTGGCCAGCGGGTTCTCCGGTCCGGCCAGCAGGTCGTAGTCGTCGATGAGCAGGAACAGCCGCGGTCCGCTCCACCAGTCGCGGCGCCGCAGCTGCTCGGGGGAGACGTCCGGGCCGGGCATGCGCGGGGTGAGCCCGGCGACGGCGTCCCTGACCGTCGCGGTGGTGCTGTCCGGGGAGACGGAGTAGCCGAGCCGGTAGTCGTCCGGGATGTCGTCGAAGATCCGGCGGCGGTAGTCGACCGCCATGATCCTGGCCTCGGCGGGGGTGTAGGCCTCGGTGATCGCCCGCGCGATCAGGCGCAGCAGGTTCGACTTGCCGCTCTCGTTGTCGCCGAGCGCGGTGAGGTGCGGGTTCGCGTCGAAGTCGTGCCAGACGGGTTCGAGGCGGCTCTCGTCGACGCCCAACGCGACCCGCGCCCCCTGCGGGTCGGGCAGCTGCGCCACCGGCAGGCGGGCCGGCAGCGTGCGGACCCCGCGGGCCCGCGGCCCGGGCCAGGAGTCCTCGACGGCGGAGACCAGGTTGCGGGTGCCGTGGGCCAGGTCGTCCACCGTGGCGGAGCCGTCGATCCGCGGCAGGGCGGCGAGGAAGTGCAGCTTGCGGTCGGTGAGCCCGTGCCCCGGTGCGCGAGGGACCGCGGCGGCGGCCCGCAGGTCGATGCCCGACTCGACCGGGTCGCCGAGCCGCAGCTCCAGCCGGGAACCGATCTTGTCCCGCATCCCGTGGTGGACCTCCGACCAGCGGCCCGCCGTGAGCACGAGGTGCACGCCGTAGTTCAGCCCGCGGCCGGCGAGGTCGCGGACGGCCTCCTCCGCCTGCTCGAACTCCTGCCGCAGGGTGAACCAGCCGTCGACGACGAGGAACAGGTCGCCGAACTCCTCCTCGGGCACCCGGCCGGCGGCCACCGCCTCCCGGTAGGCGGGCATGCCGGAGATGCCGAGCGCGGCGAACCGGCGTTCCCGGTCGGTGAGCACGGCGACGGCCTCGGCCACCGTCCGGTTGACCCGGTCGGGGTCGTGCCGGCCGGTGACGCTGCCGACGTGCGGCAGGTCGGCGAGGCCGGCGAGGGCGCCCCCGCCGAAGTCCAGGCAGAAGAACTGGACCTCGGCGGGGGAGTGGGTGAGCGCCAGGCAGCAGACCAGCGACCGCAGCAGGGTGCTCTTGCCGCTCTGCGGGCCGCCCGCGATGCCGAGATGCCCGCCGACCCCGCCGAGGTCGATCACCAGCAGGTCCCGGATCTGCTCGAACGGCTTGTCGATCATCCCGATGGGTACCTTCAGCCGTTCGGTAGTGGCGACCGGTCGCAGTCCGTGCTCGGGGTCGGGCAGCAGCGGGGGGAGCACCTGGTCCAGCGTCGGCGGCTGTTCCAGCGGCGGCAGCCACACCGGGTGCGCCGGCGGGCCCTGGCCGACCAGCCGGTCGACCAGCACCTCCATCACCGTGCTGGCGCCGGCGGCCGGCTCGGGCTCGTCGGGCGTCGACTCGCGGACGACGACCGGCGCGTGCCGGGTGTCGTAGCGCAGCACCTGGCTCTCGATGACGTCCTGGCGGACACGGGTGGAGCGCAGCCGGTAGGGGCCCGAGACGTAGGCGGCCTTGAACCGGGTGATCGTCGCGACGTCGGAGCGCAGGTAGCCGTTGCCCGGGGCGGGCGGCAGCTCGTAGGCGTCGGGCACGCCGACCACCGCCCGCGACTCCATCGCCGAGAACGTCCGCAGCACCACGCGGTAGGAGAGGTGGCCTTCGACCTGGTGGATCCGGCCCTCCTCCAGCCGCTGCGAGGCGAGCAGCAGGTGGACGGCCAGCGACCGCCCGAGCCGGCCGATCATGACGAAGAGCTCGACGAAGTCCGGGTGCGCCGCGATCAGCTCGCTGAACTCGTCGATGACGACGAACAGCGTCGCCAGTGGCGCCAGCGGCCGGCCCTGGGCACGGGCCTGCTCGTAGTCGCGCACCGAGCTGAAGTTGCCGGCGGCGCGCAGCAGCTCCTGCCGGCGGACGAGCTCGCCGTGCACCGCGGCCCGCATCCGGTCGACCATCGCGGCCTCGTCCGCCAGGTTGGTGATGGTCGCCGACACGTGCGGCAGCCGGTCCAGCCCGGCGAAGGTCGCGCCGCCCTTGAAGTCGACGAGCACGAAGTTCAGCGTCTCGGACGAGTGGGTGACGGCCAGCGCGAGCACGAGGGTGCGCAGCAGCTCGCTCTTGCCCGAGCCGGTGGCGCCGATCAGCATCCCGTGCGGCCCCATGCCGTTCTCGGCGGACTCCTTGATGTCCAGCTCGATCGGGGAGCCGTCGGCCGCCACTCCGATCGGCACCCGCAGGCGGGCGGCGCCCTGGGCGGCCCGCCAGCGGGTCTTGGGGTCGAACCGCTCCAGGTCGCCGAGACCGAGCAGATCCGGCAGGTCGAGGTCGCGGGTCAGCCCGTCGCTGGTCGGCTCGGCGTTCTCGCCCGCGCCGTGCCGGGCCATCAGCCGGGCGAGCGTCGTCATCCTGGTGCGGGAGAGGCGGTCCGGCGCCGCGAGCCGCCGGCGCACCTCGCGGCCCACCCGGTCGCGTTCGACGGTGTGGACGTCCTCGGCGGTGACGTCCAGGTGGAGCAGACGGCGGCTGTTGTCACCGGGGGGCAGTCCGTCGAAGTCCACCAGGATCGCGTTGCGGTAGCCGGAGACGAGGAACCGGGAGCCGGGTGAGATCCGTCCCCCGTCGCTGACCACGACCACGAACGGCTCCGTCGACGACGGCGTGGCGCCCGCGTCGTAGCGGTCCCGTTCACCGAAGGGCTGGCCGAGGAGACGCTCGACGTCCTCCAGCGAGGTGCCGAACAGCCTGACCGGGCCGGCGGCGTCGTGGTCGGACGGGTGCTGGGCGTGCGGGAGCCATTTGACCCAGCTCCACTCGTCGGTGTGCTCCGCCGAGGCGGAGACGGCGATCTGCAGCTCGTCGGGGGCGTGGAAGGCGGCGAGCTGGGCGAGCACGGCGCGGGCGAGACCGAGGGCGGCCGCGCGCTCCCCGTCCATCCGGATCCGCGCGAAGCCGCGGATGTAGAGGGCGACCGGTTGGCGCGGCACCATCGTGTACGCCCGGGTGAACCGGCGCAGCGCCTTCGCCGCCACCGGTTCGAGATCCTCCACCGGGCTGGTCTGCAACGGCGCGATCGCGACGGCGAGGCGCTGGTCGCCGGTGCCGAGGCGCACCTCGCAGAAGTCGGGGTGCGCCGGCCGGCGTTCCCACAGCCGGCTGGTCATCGCCACCGACCACAGCGACTCCGGCTCCGGGTGGCGCCAGGCGAGCGCCTGGCGCTGCTTCTCCGCGTGGCCGCGGACCTGCCGCCGGGTCCGGGAGAGGTAGCGCAGGTAGTCCCGGCGCTCGCCGCCGATCTTCTGCCGGCGGTCGCCGGACTGCATCACGAACTGGCCGGCCCCCATGCCGGCCATGCCGAGGACCATCACGCCCATCATCGCCATGCCCATGGGGCCCGACAGCGCCCGGCCCATGAACATGAACATCATGGCGCCCGACATCAGCGCCATCGGAACGATCATGATGAGCATGCGCATGCCGCCGGTCTGCACCTCCGGAACGGCCGGCGGCTCCTGGAGCGCGATCTCCCCGTGCGGCATCTCCGGCCCGGTGCGGCGGGTGGGCCGGCGGAAGGCAACCGTGGACATACCTCCTACACGGCTGCCCCACGTCTCACGGCGCTGCCGTGTGAGTGATGCGCATCACATATTTGAACCGGCCTCGCCGCGGTGGCCGTGCGGAGAGCATGGGACAGACCAGCACGACGGAGGTGTGCCGCCTCCTCGTCGTCGGCCCGACCAGCCAGGTCGACCTGTCCGTGCCCGCGCACATCCCGCTCTCCGACCTGGCGCCGGCGCTGCTGCGCAGCCTCGGCGAGGACCTGGCCGACCGCGGGCTGGAACACAGCGGCTGGGTCGTCCAGCGGCTCGGCGAGGCCCCGCTCGACGATGACCTCACCGTCTCCGACCTCGGCCTGCTCGACGGCGACATGGTGTTCCTCCGGCCCCGCTCCGACCAGCTGCCGCCGCTCGACTTCGACGACCTGATCGACGGTGTCGCCACCGGGATGCGCACCCGTTCCGGCCGGTGGCGGCCCGGTGCCACCAGGGTCGCCTCGCTGGCGACCCTCGCCACACTGCTGGCGACGGTGCTCGCCGTCCCGCTGCTCGGCGGGCCCGCGGGGGTCGGCGTCGCGGGCGCGGGCCGGAGCGCCGCTCTGGCGGTCGTGGCCGCGGTGCTCTTCGCCGGGACGGTGGTGGCCGGCCGGGTGCTGCGGGACGGGGCGATGGCCGCCATCGTCGGCTGCGCGGCCGTCGCCGCCGCGGTCGAGGCGGCCGTCCTGGCCCTGGCCGACGCCGGGCCACGTGTCGACCCCCCGTCGACGGCGGGCACGGTCATGACCGCCGCGCTCGTCGGCGGCCTCGTCGCACTGTGCCTGCTGATCGCGGCCTCCGGGCTGGAAGCCCTGCTGCAGGTCGGCGTCGCGGTGTTCCTCCTGGCCCTCGCCGCGGTCCTGGCCGGCTGGCTCAGATCGGCGGTGGACCTGTCGTGGACCCGCTCGGCGGCGCTGTGGCTGGTCGTCGCCGCCGCGGCGCGGCCGATGGTGCCGATGGCCGGGTTCAAGCTCGCCGGGATGGAGCTGCCACCGCTGCCCGTCGAGCCGGACGAGCTGCAGGACGACCTGGACCCGGAGCCCGGCGAGGAGGTGCTGGCCCGCACCGCGCTGGCCGACCGGTACATGACCGCCCTGCACGCGGCCTGCGGGGCGCTGTCGGGCGCCGCGCTGGTCCGGCTCGCGTTCTCACCCGGCTGGGTGCCGGCCACGCTCGTCGTCCTCGCCGCGCTCGCGCAGCTGCTGGTCCTGCGCCCGATGATCAGCGTCTGGCACCGGGTGGCGCTGGGAGTCCCGGCCGGGGCCGGGCTGCTCGCCGTGCTCGCCTCGCTGGCGCTGGGGCCGGGACGGACCGGTGACCAGGTGGCCCTCTGGCTGACGCTGGCCCTGGCCCTGGTCTGTGCCGGCGTCACCCACGTTCTCGGCCGGCGCCGGCTCACGCCGATCTGGGGCCGGCTCGGCGACTGGGCGCACACCGGCGCCCTGGTGCTGGCCGTGCCGCTGGTCGTGTCCATCCTCGGCGGCATCACGCTGGTGCGCTCGGTGGTGACCTGACATGCAGTCCCGCCGTGACCAGGTCGACGCGCAGAGCTGCCTGACGGCCCGTCTCACCAGCGCGCTCGTCCGCGCCGATCCCGACGCGCTCGAGTCGCCGACCCGGCGTGACACCCGCGGTCTGCTCGGCGGCCTCGTGCTGGCCGCCCTGATGCTCGCCGGCGTGGCCGGCTGGGCGTACCTGTCTCCCGGCGGGTCGACGGCCTGGCGAGAGCCCGGCTCCCTCGTCGTCGACAAATCGAGCGGAGCCCAGTACCTGTTCGTCGGCGGTGTGCTGCGTCCGGTGCGCAACGCCGCGTCGGCGCGCCTGTTCGTCGACGGGGCCGTCAGCCCCGTGGTCGTGGCCGGGTCCCGGCTGGCCGGCGTGCCCCGCGGGGCTCCGATCGGGATACCGGACGGCCCGGAGGTGCTCCCCCCGGCCGACGCGCTGAACACGGGCGTGTGGCGGGCCTGCGCCGGCGACGGCACGGGTGCTCCGATCGTCGTCGACATCGGCGGCCCGCGGGCGCCGGCCGGGATCGGGCCCGACGAGAGCCTGTTCGTCTCCTCCGAAGGCCGGGAGTACCTGCTGTGGCGCGGCCAGCGGCTGGCCATGACCCGCCCGTGGGTCGCCGACGTGCTGGGCTACGGCGCCGCCACTCCGATCGAGGTGCCCGCGGCCTGGCTGGAGCTGCTCGCGGCCGGGCCCGACCTCGCGCCGGTCGCGGTCGAGGGGCGAGGATCGCCCGGTCGCGTCGTCGGCGGCCGCGAGGTCCCCGTCGGCGAGATCTTCTCGATCTTCGGCTCCGAGGAGAGCACGGCGTACTACATCCTGCTCGCGGACGGCCTCGCGCCGCTCACCACCATCCAGCTCCGGCTCGCCCAGGCGGAGGCGGGCAGCTCCGCCACCCGACCCGCCACGGCCGCGGACCTGGTGTCCGTCCCGCTCGTCGAGCTGCCCGAGGCACAGCGTCTGCTGCCGGCGCGTCCGCCCGCCCTCGTCGAGCCGCTCGCCGGCGAGGCGGCGTGCGCCGAGTCCCCCGGTGTGCGGGCCGTCCCGCCGGAGCCCCGCGCGGGCACCGGGGCCGGTGCGGCACCCGCGCGGGGCTCCGGCGGGGGCGAGACGCCGGAGGCGGGCGCCGGCGGTCTCCCGCCGTCCGCCGCCACGGACGACACCGTGCTGGACCTCGTACTGGCGCCGCCGCCCGCGGCAGCCGGCGCGGCGGGCCCGGACGGTGCCGGTGCCGGTGCCGGCCGGGTGCCGGCCGCCGTCCAGGTACGCGCCGGGCGGGGTGCTCTGCTCGTCCCCGACGCGGACGTGCCCGCCGAGGACCAGCAGAGCCTGCTGATCGACGGCAGTGGGACGGCCTTCCCGCTCGCCCCCGACGCCGTCGAGGCACTCGGCTACCGGATCGAGCAGGCGGTGGCCGTCCCCCGCCAGCTGCCGCTGCTCCTGCCCAGGGGACCCACACTCGGCCTGATCCAGGCGCGGTGATGTTCCCCGGGCACTCACCTTCCTCCCCGGCGCAGAACGGTGCCGGAGACCACCGGACGGAAACAGGAGGCTGACGCATGGCGGTGCCCATTCTCGTCAAAGACGAGGTAACCACCAACGCGATGATCGTCGCGTTCGACAAATGCCAGGACGAGTGTGCCGTCATCGCCCAGACGGTCGCCACCGCGGAGGTCGAGATCGGCATCCACTGGGGCGGTGTGGCGGCGAACGAGTACCGCAATGCCATGCGGAACTGGATGGACGGTTTCACCAAGGTGCAGCAGGGGCTCAACATGCTCAACGCGTCGATGGCCGAATACGCCAAGATCACTGACATCGCCGACGACGAGGCGCTGCAGGCCGGCTCCGGCTGGGCTCTCCCGCCGGTGGCCGGCCAGCCGAGGGTCGGCGCGACCACGTTCACCACGGGTCGGTGACGCGGTCATGGCCACGTACAACTTCAACCCGAACGGTGCTCTCGACACCGCCGACGAGCTCGCCAAGGTCCACACCCTGCTGATGGCCTCGCTGGACGACCTGGAGGTGAAGATCGCCACCTTCCTGACCGCCAACGAAGGAAAGGCACCGGAGGTCTACCTGCAGGCGCAGAGCCTCTGGAACGAGGGCCAGGCGCAGATGAGCGCCTCGATCGCCGACGGCACGAAACGCCTGGGCTGGATCCACGACAACTACCTGCTCGGTGACCTCAAGGGAGCTGTCGCCTTCGGCGACGGCATCTCCATCTGACAGCCGGCCGACCGTATACGGCTGCTTCTCGCACGGCTGTTCCGCCGCCGTGCACGGACCGCCCGGCGGGCCCGCGCACCCCTCCCGACCGCGGGCCCGACCGGGCAACTCTCTCGCCCAGTGACCGAAACAGACGGTAGGCGCCGACATGCAGCTGGAATTCAGCGACCAGAGGCTCACAGCCTGGAACAAAAAGTACGGCGATATGGTGGCCGAGATCGACACCCGGTCGGTCGGCTACCAGTGGGATCCCCACGAGCGGGCCTTCCTCTCCCTGGGTGAGCCCTTCCCGCTGAAGATCGGCAGTGGCGGTTTCGTGCAGGGCGTGGCCCTCCTGAAGGCGCTGGACACCACCCGGCAGAAGATCGTCGAACGGATGGGTGTCGTCCATTCCGGTGCGTATGGCATCACCTGGGGCACGCAGTACCTCCTCGAGGAGACGGACTCGGTGGAGGAGCGGAACGCCATGACCGCCAGCGAGTTCGGCTCGTACTTCCCCACAGGCGGCGGCTCCGGCGGCGGCTCCGGCGGCGGGGGCGGTGGCGTCGGCGGTGGTGCGGGCGGTGGCGGCCTTCCCGCTCCGGGAGGTGGTTCCGGCGCGGGCACACCGCCCGGAGCGGGAACGGGCGCCTGACGATGGCGGTCGGTGACGAGGGGAAGATCGAGGACGTCGTCAGGGAGGTCTTCGGTCACACCCTCGGTGCGGGAAGCACGGGCGGCCAGGGCGCGGCTACGCCCGGCGGTGGGGGCCAGCAGGCGGGCCCGGGTGGCGTTCTCGACACTCAGCTGCGCCCGGACACCATCCGGTCGGCGGGTCCGCCCTGGCTGATCGCCGAGCCACACGACGAGGAATACAAGGTCAGCGGCAGCAGCAAGCCGGCCCTCATCGAGAACTCGATCGTCTTCTGGCGGTGGATGACCAATGACTGGTCCTCGAACATCGAATGGGTCCGGGTGTGGTTCGGCGCGAAGGACGGCGGGTCCACAGGGAGTTCATCGAACCCGCCGCAGGCCGACGGAACCAACCCGCTCCAGAAGATCGGCAGCGCCTGGGAGAACCTCCGGGTCATGCTGCAGGCGCTGGCCGGTGGTGGTCCGGAATCCGTGTTCGACGTGCGGACCCTGGAGGGCGTCAGCCTCGCGCTCCAGGGTATCGCCGCTTTCGCTCAGACCGTCTATGACGGCCTGAGCGTCGACATCACCGGCATCGATACGAAGTCGGTGGAGTTCTCCGGTTCCGCCGCGCAGGCCTTCCGGAACCGGGTGTGGGAGGCCCGCCGTGGCGTTGTCGACCTGGCGCGTGAGATCAAGAAGTGGGAGCTTCCGCTCCAGGACTCGCTCGCCTCCGCACGGGCGTTCCTGACCCAGCTCGACCTCGACCTCCGCTACTGGCAGGGCGAGCAGGTCGACGCGCGGCCGCTGCCGGCCGGCGAGCCGAAAGGGGTCTGGGTCCAGCCCTACCTCCTGCTCGCCGCGATGTTCAACGGTGCCAATGTGTTCGACACCTACGACCCCACCAACCGGAACGCCTCCGGTGGCCTGTGGGAGGCCAAACACATCCGCGGCGCGCGGGGTCTGCACGAGGGCAATGTTGGCTTTGATGATATCTGGGGCGAGATGTACATCCGCTTCCCGGAGTGGAGCGGTGTCGTCGGAGATTTTCCGGTGCTGCGCGAGCCGTCGTGGGTGGCCATCGACCAGGCTGTCCGGACGAACTGGGCGAACCGGGTGCAGAACAGCTTCGCGCCGACATTGGAAAAAGCGAAGAAAATGCGGGCCGAGTTCGCCCGGACGGCGTCCCTCATCAGGCTGCCGGCGATGCCCCCCAGCCGGCCGGCCGGCCCGCCGGGAAGCGGTGCACCGGGCTCCGGTGACCTCGGCGACTTCCTCGAGGATCTGAACGAGAACATGGGTGCCGGTTTCAAGGGCCTCAATGAGAACATGGGTTTGGGGCTGGGCGACCTCGCAAGCGGGATCGGCAAGGGTCTCGGCGGTCTGAACGACAACCTGGGGGATGGCTTCGGAAGCCTCGGCGGCCTCGGCGCGGGTGGTGGCCTTGGTGGTCTCGGGGGTGGTGGTGGCCTCGGTGGTCTGGAGGGTGGTCTCGGGGGTGGCGGCGGCCTCGGGGGTCTGGAGGGTGGTCTCGGGGGCGGTGGTGTCGGTGGTGCTCTCGGGCCCGTCCTCGGCGGCGGTGGCGTCGGTGGGCTTGGCGGCCTCGGCGGCGGCACCGGCGGCCAGTCGGGAACTGGCACTGGTTTCGGTGGCCTGGGCGGTGGGTCCCTGGGGAGGCCGAGCAGTCTGGGTGACCTGACCCCGGCCCAGCTCGGCGAGCTGGCGGACGCGGGGCTGCTCGACTCCCACCCGCTGACCCCCGCCCAGGCCGAGGCGCTGCGCGAGGCTGGCTTCGACACCGACGGCCTGCGCAATCTCGGCGACCTCACCCCCGAGCAGCTCGGGACCCTGCAACGGGCCGGCCTGCTGGACGGCCTCCCGCTCGGCGGCGCGGATCTGGAGGCCCTTCGTGACGCGGGCCTGCTCCCCCCGGGCACCTCAGGGCTGGGCGGAGGACCGGAGGTTCCGCGGTTCGGTGGCGGAGGCCTGGGCGGGCTGCCCGGACCCACGCCGAGCACGCAGTTCCCCACCAGGATCGACGGTCTGGACGTGACTCCGGTGTCGCCCGGCGGCGCAGGCTCGGGGACGGCGGTCGGGGACATCCGCCAGCCGATGGCCCGGTCCGTCGGCAGCGCCGGCGGTGGGTTCGGCACGGCCGGCGTCAACCTGCCCGGCACGGAGGGCCTCATCATCCCCGGTGTGGGCACGGGACCGGCCGCGGGCGGAACCGGCGCCGCGGCCGCCGGCCAGGCGGGCGGGATGCCATTCATGCCCATGCCGATGGGCATGGGCGGCGGGGCACCGATGGGGGGCGGGGGCCAGTCACGGGAACGCCAGCGCAACACCTGGCTGACCGAGGACGAGGAGGTCTGGGGCACCGATCCCGTGTGCGGCCCGGCCGTCGTCGGCCGCGAGGACACCCCGACGCAGGACGACTCCCCGTACCGCGACCCGGCTCTGCCCACCCCGGCACCCGGCCGGGGCGGCCGGGTCCGTCGGCGCTGACCAGCCCGGCCGGCCTGCGATCCGGACGACACAGGAGAAGACCCGATGAGTCAGATCGACGACGACATGATGGAGACCGCGCTCACCAGCCTGGCCCGCACCGGCGAGGTCGCGCAGCGCATGATGCGGGAAGGTGACGATGTCACCTCGCGCGCCAGCGACAAGAACAAGATGGTGACCGTCACAGTGGGCGGTCACGGCACCCTCAAGAATATCTCTTTCCGTGGTGACGGGTACCGGGATCTGCCGCCGGCCGAACTCGCCGACATTCTGGTGAAGACCATCGAGCGGGCCCGTCAGAAGGCGCGGGACCGGGCGGTGGCCATGGTCCGGGACCTCCTGAGCGACGTGCCGGTCGTCGGGCGTGACCTCCCGCGGCCCGAGACCGCCGACGAGTTCATGTCGGAACTCTTCGACATGTTCACGAGGAACGTTCCGGACGCCGCAGGCCGGCCGGACGGGCCGGGTGTTCCCGACAGGAAGGGAAACTGGACGTGAGCGGCGAGCCGCTGTGGCACGACGGCGACGCGATCGGGGAGAAGGTACCGGCGCTGTTCTCCTTCCAGAGCGCCCTCGTCCTCTTCGGACTGAAGCTCACGGAGACGCTCGCCGAGCACCCGTTCGCCGCGGGTGTGGAGGACGAGATGTCGGAAACCGCGGGGAAGACCTTCAAAAGGCTGATCGACTCGTTCGAGAAGATCTTCGGTGCGCTCGGCGAGGCGGTCGGTCTTCAGGGCGACCGGCTGCAGGTCGTGCGTGCCATCGGTGAGCAGACCGAGGGCGACGCGACGGCGCTCGGCGGCAGCTGGGGCGGGTCCGGCGGCGGGTCCCGCGGCTGAGGTCCCACTACCCGGGGCGTTGGTCAGGCTGGGCCGCGCCCCGGGGAGGCGGTGCCCACGGGTGACGGAGGGAGGGGCAGCGGGTGGCCGATTCGTTGGACAACGCGGTGCTCGCGTTCACCGGCATGCGGCTGCCCCAGGCCGACACGAGGATGATGTGGGCGCTGGCCTCGATTCTCGATGCCTACGGTGACCAGGTCATCAACGGTCTCTCCCAGGACCTGAGGGAGCTCGTCCGCTCGGTGCAGGCGTCCGTCGGCGGCAGCCCGGGGCGGAAGTTCGTGGACCAGACCTCCAGGTTCGTCATCGACCCCCCGCATCTGCTGCCGCAGGGCGGGCTCCTGCTCAAGTCCGGCGCGAAAGGGCTGGACAGCACGGCGCTGGAAATGGACTACATGCGCACGCAGGGCATCACGATGTTCGCCTTCATGATGGCCCAGATCCTGGAGGCACTGGCCGAGGGATTCTTCGGCATCGGAATCGCGATCGCCCTCGCGGAGTACTACCGGTGGTACCTCCGCACTGTCCTGATCTTTCTCGCGTCGCGGGTGGAGCTCCGCGTTCTGCTGATGCAGATGCTCTTCATGCCGGGTTCCTCCCTCATCGCCATGATCGACCAGATCGTGGATGGCAGGCGGAAGGGGGTGGACACCAAGGAACTCGGCCGCATGACCCTGCATGCGCTGGTCGGAACGGCGACCACGCTCGTCAGCCTGCCGTTCATGTCGAAGGCGACCACAGCGTTCGACGATTTTCTCAAGAAAGTGGGGGTAGCCGGCGGCGTCGACAACTTCGCGGCCGGCCTGACCAACGCCAGCCTGTGGTCGATCATTCAGGAGACCAGCGCCGAGTTCCTCGGTTCCGGCCTGGTGGACGGCAAGTGGCAGGTCAACGTGTCCGCCGTGTGGTCGGCCGTCGCCGAGGCCGCCGGGGAGTTCCTCGGCAACCGGGCTGGTCGGGCCGGGCGCGGTCTGCTCGGCGGACCGAACGTCAACCCGAACACCGCGGACCCCACATCGGCGGGAGGAGCCGGCCTGGGCGTCGGCACGGGCCTCGGCACGGGCGTCGGCACGGGCCTCGGCGCCGGTGTCGGTGTCGGTACGGGGCTGGGCGTCAATCCGGGTCCGGGCCCAGCCGTGGGCCCGGACCCGGGTCCATCTGCGGGTCCATCTGCGGGAACAGCTTCGGGTCCAGCCCCGGGCCCGGAGCGAGCGGGGGTTCCAGATCCGAACGGGTTGATTCCGTCGGATGCGAATGCGTCGAGTATCGGGGAGCCCGACGGGCGGTCGGTGACGTCGGATCCCGCTGCGCGGAGCGTGACCGGCCTGTTCGGCGACGAGGTTCCGGATCCCGCGGTGCTCCCGGCCGGGACGGGCGGGAACGCGGAGCTGAAAGGCGGGACGGGTGATCCGTCCGTCCTGCCGGATGGTGACCGGCCTGCCGTCGGCGGGCCGGAGGCGGGAAGCGGCGTCCGCGGCGACGCGTCCCCACCCGACGGGGCAGGTCTCGTCGCGGTGGTTCCCGACACCGGGCGCGACGGCAGCCCGGGGCCGGTCCCGGACAACCCGGGTTCGCCTGCCCCACTTCCGCCGTCCGGGGACCCGGACGCGGGAGCCGGCGTGCCGCCCCCCGATCCGAACACCCTTTCCGGTCCGCCCGCCGGCGACCTGCCCTCCGGCCCGCCCAGTGACCCGCCGGACCCACCCGACCCAGGTACGGGATGGGCACCATCACCCGAGGGCCGGGCCGCCATCGAGCCTTCAACCCCGACCGGCACGGTGGCTGGCGCCGGTGGGGACGGGCTGGTTCTCCCGGGTGATCCGGCCGGCCCGGATCCGGGACACCCGGGCACCGTCGACCCGGCGGGCAGTCTGGCGGTCAACGAGTCGGCCGGCCCGGACGGCGTGATCCCGGATGCATCCGCCGCCACGCCCACACCGTCGCCGCTGGCAGGCCAGCCCACGCCGACCCCGCCCGTCCCGCCCGTCCCGCCCGTGCTGGCACCGGTTGTTCCGCTCACCGCCTCCGCACCCGCACTTCCCCAGGCGGCGGGTCTTCAGGCCTCGCTTCCAGCGGCGTCCCCTCCCGTGACGTCCCCTCCCGTGACGTTGCCTCCCGTGACATCGCTACCTGCGGCGTCGCTCCCCGCGGCGTCGGCTCCCAGCGGCCCGTCCGCCAGCGGCCCGCAGCCGCTCGGGCAGTGGGCCACGCCGGCGATCGAGGCACCGGCGTCGTTGGGAGCGTCCGCCGCGGAACCTGACGGGACCGCTGTCCTGGCGATGGCCCCCAGGGAGGGTGAGGTACTGGAGCCGCGCCCACCCGAGGATCTCGCCCCTGAGATGACGGCGATGCTGCGCGGCGACGCGCCGGGCCGCGGGGAGCCGACGACCGCTGCCTACTGGATCAACCTCGTGAGGTCGGTGCGGAACCACTTCGGGGACCCGGATCTGTTCGGCCGCTTCACCGACGACCAGATCCGGGCGGAGTACCAGCGCCAGGTCGCGGCGCCGGGCGGCGCCAAGAGGACGGAACGGCATCTCGTCGAGCGGACCGCCTGGGTGCTCGCGACCGGGCGCCCCCCGGGGCTGCCGGGCGGGGCGCGGCCCGGCGAGCAACCCGCCGGTGGATCATCCACGCAGGGGCAGAACGAACCGACGGGCGAACCGTCCTCCGCAGTGCGGACCGGTCCGTCCGTTTCGCGTGGCGGGCTTGACGCCGTCAGGTTCACGATGGTCGTGCCGGAGGGCAGGCGGTCGTTCGGCGGACGGGATCCGGAGTTCCTGCTGCTGGGTCGGTTCGCCGACCAGGTCCACCACGAGGTGGTGGCGCGCCTCCGTGACGGTCGTTCTCCGGTGCGGGTGATCCTGGAGATCGCCCAGGGCGGCGGGTGGTTCCAGTCCGGTCCGGACAGCGCGGCGACGGAGCTGGCCGATCTGGTCCGGTCTCAGCTGCGGTCGTTCCTCGGCCGTGGCTGGAGCCAGGTCGGTCTGCCGGTGGAGGTCGTGGAGATCGAGGTCCGCGCCTCGGCGCGGCCGGCGTCGCGGAACCCCCGGCAGATCTCCGGCCGGCTGACCACGGCCGACAGCGCGGGCGAGGCCGGCGGCGGGAGCGCCGTCGCGGGCGGATCGGTCGGGGCCGGGCCGGCCGGCGCGTGGCGGGGCAGGTACACCGTCGAGGCGGATCCGCGGCGTGGGGTCGTCCATGCCCCCGGGGCGCCGGAGTCGGCCGTGGTCGCCGGCACCGTTGTCTCGCCGCCTGGTGTGGTCACGGTCGTGCTGCCGCGCAACGCCCGCGGCGAGCTGGGCCTGCCCCGGCGCGGCACCGTCGACGGGGCGCCCGACCGACTGTCGGTCGCGGTGTTCCGGGAGCTGCTGGCGGAGGCGGGCTGGCGGGGCGGCCCGGTCCAGCTCTGGGCCCCGCCCGTGTCGGGGCCCGGCCAGGGCTGGCCACTGCTGGCGGCCCAGATGCAGATCTTCGGGGAGGCGCTGAACACCGAGATCTGGCTGCCGGAGCACGGCAGCGGCCAGCAGTTCGCCTCGGGCAGCATGCGGGTCAGCGCCGGCCGGGGGTGGCGCGTTCTCGGCGCACACGCGTTGCCGGGCCCGGTTCCCGGCGGGGCCGTCCGTCCACCGGTCTGGCTTGAGTCGGCCGCCGAGGGCGTGTTGGCGCCGGCCGCCGGCCGCCGGCCGGTCCGCTGGCAGGGCGGTGCCGCGTGGATGACGCTGCCGGAGTACCTCGACCTGCGGTCCCACCCCTCCCGCCCGGGCGAGGCGCGCACCGGCTTCTTCGAGATCGTCGACAGCGCGGGCGACGGTCCCTTCGGCGGGATGCGGCCGGATTCGGTGGAGGCCGTCCGGCGGGTGCTGCGGGGGGTGGGCTACCGGCCAGGCCAGGACCTGCGGATCTGGACGCGGCACGGGATCGGCGACTGGCAGCCGCTCCTGGACCGCCTCGCCCGCGCAGAGAACATCGAGATCGTCGTACCGGCCGAGGACACTGTCGCGGTCGAGGCGGACGGCGGCGTGGCGTGGAGCGGTGAGCCGCGGCCGGTCGGCCCGGACGGCACCGTGGGCTCCTGGCAGGTGACGGGCCCGCTCGGGCGGCTGGACCTGGGCGGGCGGGGCTCGGGGGGGCAGCTGGACCAGGCCGGGCGGGGCCCGCGGGGCGGGTTGGCGCGGGCCCGCGGTGCGCGGGCCGCCGCTGGCGGGAGCTCGGCTCCCCGCCGGTTCGACGCCCGCTTCGCGGCCGACCCGGCGGGTGGTCCGGCGGGTGGTCCGGTTCCGCCGGTCACCGACGCGGCGGGCCGGCGCTGGCCGGCGGGCGCCGTCGCCTGGGTGTCGACGAACCCGACCGGCCTCGGCGCTCCGACCCCGGAGCTGGTCCGTGCCCGGGGCGGCAGTCTGTCGCCCTACTCCCGCCCCTACCTGGGAGGTGTCCTCGGAGTCGAGCTTCCGGTGCTGGCGGACGGGCGCCTGGGGGTGGGGCTCGGGAACGGAGACGCGCGAACGTTCGACCCGGCGGAGGTCGCCGGCGCGGCTCGGCTCCTCGCGTCGCGCGGTGTCGAGCTGGTCGTGCTCTGGGCGCAGCCGCCCGCGGGCGCGGCGGAGTACGGCAGGTTCCTGAACGACGTCGGCGCCCTGGCCACCGAGTTCGACACACCGGTGATCCACCTCATCCGGGGTGCCGGTATGTCTCCGGTCCACGACAGCGATTCGTCACCGGGGCTGGGGCCGCTGCCCGGGCCCCGGGCAGGCCTCGCTTTCGCCTATCCCGACCGCACGGCGGACGATCCCCCGCCGCTCGTGGTGAGGATCGGTCCGGGTGGTGCGCTCGTCCGCCGGCGCGACCTCGGCCCCGAGCTGGGGGTCTACGGGGACGGGCTCCTGCTGTTCGGGGCACGTGACCAGGGCGAAAGCACGCTGCCTTCCCACCTGGACAGTGTCATGCGGACGATGCGCGCCGGGCCCGGCCGTCTTCCGCTGGTGGCCGTGCACACCGTGCGGGGATATCCGTCGTGGCGTCCGGACCGGCTCGTGCCGCTCACCGCGGACGAGGTGCTGAGACCGCTGCGGACCCGGCGTGCGCCTGCCACGCCGGTCCGGCTGGTCGCGTCGGCGGAGCCGGCGGAAGAGAACACCCTCGACACGTTCGCCCTGTGGATGTCGCGGGGCTACGAGGAGCAGCCGGTCTTCCTCGGCCGTGGCGCCCGGTTCGATCCGGTTCTCGCGGATTTCGTCGCGGCGCGGTGGCTTCCCCACCTCCTCCCATCGGCTGTGCGGCGGCCGGGGGAGTACACGCGGGACAGCGCGACCGGGCAGCTGGTGCCGACGGGACATCCGTTCGAGCCGGCGGAGACGAGTGCCTGGGAATGGTATGTGCGGGGGGCACAGGTCTCCGAGCTGTCGGTGCGGCCGCTCGCCGACGGCGACGGCGTCTACGGCCTTGACCTGCGGCCACCCTCCGAACGGGAGACGGTGCCCCTGCGGCGGCCGGGTGCGTTCCTGGTGGTGGCCGACGGCGGTCTCGGAGTCGTCTCCGGGCACCGTGGTGGCCTGCCGATCCGGATCCCGGCCGAGCAGCTCGCGGCCGTGATCGCCGCCCACCGGCCAGCGGGCGCGGCTGCGGGTGTGGGTGTGGGTGCGATCGACCCGGTCCATCTGGCCGTGGGCGGGCTGACGCGCCCGGCCGGCAGCGCCCTGTTCGACCCCGGCTATCCGGCGCTGCTCGGCGCCGAGCTCGGGCAGCCGGTGTTCGCCACGAGCGACCCCGAGCCGCACGCGGCGTCCGTCACCTGGCGGGAGGCACCCGCGATCCGGGCGCGGACACTGCCCGAGGGGCTCGGCGCCGGGCTGGACCTGACACAGGGGACCGCGTGGGAGCCCGACACCAGCGAGCAGGTCCGCCAGGCGGTGGGGGCGGGGAGATACCCGGTGCTCGTCGGGAGCGACCAGGACGGCCGGCTGACGCTGGCGACGGCCACCGGTCCGCGGCCGACCTCGCCGCACGCCCTCGCCCGGCTGATCGCCGCGGCGATGGCGGCACACGGCCTCGACCCGGCCGTCACCCCGGTGGAACTGATCGTCCCCGGATGGGCGGCCGCGCCTGGCGCCCTGGCAGGAACGTACGCGACGCGCAAACGGCGTTTCGCCGAGGAGACCCTCACCCTGATCACCATGCTGCCGGTGGGGTCGGCCGACGTCCTGGGGCAGGCTCCGCCGGCGTACGCGGAACCGGAACCCGCACCGGAACCCGCACCCGCGGTGACCTCGTCGGCGGCCGTGTCGGCCGATGCCCTGGGGCAGGACCCGCCGGCCTACGCGGAGTTCACCCGCGATGCTCCTCCGCCTGCCCCGGAGACGCCCCAGCCGGACGCCGGTAACCCACCCACGGAGGCGGACGGTTCCGGCTCGGCGTCGCCGGACGTGACCACGGTTGTCCTGCCGCGCGATGCGCAGGGCACGTTGGGACTGCCCCGGCGCGGCGGCCCGCCCGGCGGTCTCGACCGGCCTTCGGTCGCGTCGCCGGCCGAGGCGCCTGCGTCGCTGGCCGCGGGGCCGTCCGTGCTGCCTGAGCGGCTCCGCTCGCTGTCGGACGCCGACTGGCGTGGGGTGCTGCAGGATGTGCGCAACCATTTCCGGCATTTCGGGGACCCGGACCTGTTCACCGGCTTCGGCGACGCGCGGATCCGGGAGGAGATCGAAGGCCAGGCCGTGGCCCCCGGCGGCTCCCAGCGGACGATCAGCCAGCTGGTCGAGCGCACCGCCCACCTGCTGCTGACCGGACGCGTGCCCGGGCTGCCGGGCGGCACGCGACCCGACGAGCAACCCGCCGGCGGATCCTCCTCCCAGGCGCGGAACGAACCGGCTGCCGACCTGGAGGCGGTGGCCGACCGGGTGCGCCTGCCGGCGGGGGTGACCGGGGTGTTCCTGCCGCGGCTGGACAGCGGTGAGCTGGCTGTGCCGGGTGCTGTGCCGGGTGAGGACGGCGGGCCGCGCGCGCCGACGGCCCAGGAGCTGACCGAGCGGGTGGCAGCGAGGGGCTGGCGAGGTGGGCCGCTCGTGGTGTGGGCGCCTGCGCAGGGCCGTCCTTCGGAGGCCCGGCGGTGGGAGGCGCTGGCGAACCAGCTGCGGCCCATGGCGGCGGAGCTCGGGACGGAGATCTGGTTCCCCGCCCGGGGAGCTCGCCAGGACGTCACGGGCGACGGCCGGCTGCGGGTGACGCCCGGCGCGGGAGCGTCCCGACCCGCCGGCGGCCGACTCTGGGAGGTCGTCAGACCACCGGTGAGCCTCCCGCCACCGGCGGGCACCGTCGTTACGCCGCACTGGCTCGACGAGAACGACGACGGGGCGCTGGCGGTTGCCGACCAGTACCGCCCTGTCCGGTGGCGCGGTGGTGTGCTGGAAACCGACCTGCAGTCGTACCTGAACCTGCGACCGCGGCTGCGTCGGCTGGCAGCGGCCGACACCGGCTTCTTCGAGGTCGCGCCGTCGGTCCAGGGAATCTTCTCCCGTCCGCCGAACGCCGGGACGGTGCAGGGTTTCGTCGGTAAGTTCGAGCGTATCCTGAACGGATTCGGGTACCAACAGGGCCAGGACATCAGGATCCACTTCGACGGCGACCGGATAGCCGAGTGGCGACCGCTCCTGACCCAGTTCGCCGAGCGCTTCAGCATAGAGATCGTGATCCCGGCGGCGGGCAGCTCGGTTCCGTTCCTCAGAGCTGGCGGCGGCGATGCCGCGACGCCTGCGGGTGAGGTCCGCGCCATTGCCCGCAACGGGGATGGCGGCGACTGGACGGTGCTCGGGCCGTTGGCCGCCCAGCACAGCAGATGGCAGCCGGAAGGCGGCGTGGTGCGGCCCCGGCAGCAGAACACGGTGGCCGTCCTGCCGTCGGGAATGTGGGGATTCTCCTCCGCCGGGTACGTCCGCGGCGTGGTCGAGTTGCAGCGGCGGGGCGCGCCGCAGCCGACCTTCTTCGAAGCGGGTGGCCTGCTGACCGCTCGGGCTCCCGACGGCCGCGTGGAGTTCCGGTCCGATCGGCTCGACGGGACGGCGGCGTCCTTCTCGCCGGCGCAGCTCGCCGGCCAGCTGCGGGCACTGCCCGCCTGGCAGCACCGGCCGATCGTCGTGATCCCCCGTCGGTTCTACGGCCGGACCGGTCGGCCGCCGGTGTGGGACCGGGACACCGAGGTGGCGGCGTGGCGGGAGGTGAGCAGCATCCTGGGGGTGGCGGTGTTCCTGCCGGAGGCGCGGGCCGACGACGTCTCCCTGAGCGGCCGGCCAACCGTCCACCTCGCCGACGGCAGCCCGGGCACGTGGGAGGACGTCTCTCCACCTCGACCTCGACCGCCGGCCCCGCCGCTGCCGCCGGCCGCCGGCCCCGCGCCGTCGACCGGGCCGGGGCAGACATCCCGGAACGAGGGAGCCGCGGCGTCAGCCGCGCCGCCCACGGTGCCCGTCCTCCCCCCGCCGGCTCCGTCACCGGCGTCCGTCGCCGCCGGCCGCGAGTTCGTCGATGTCGCATGGCCCGCCGGCGGAATCTTCGCGATCCCGGCCGACGAGGTGCCCCCGGACCAGTTCGTCGAGGGCTTCACCGAGTTCCTCACCTGGCTCGGCTACCGGGGGGGCCGGGACATCCGGGACATCCGGATCCTCGGGAACGGGCACGTTCTTGCTCCCTGGCGCGGGCACCTGACCCAGTACTCCCGCCTCACCGGCGTCGAGATCCTGGTGCCGGCGGTGGGCAGCGTCGCCACCGCGGGCGGCCCGGTGTTCCAGGGCCGGGTGACGGCAGTCGGCGTGCAGGGCGGGGCCGGCCGCTGGGACGCGCTGACGGCCGCGGGCTCCAGCAGGTGGATGTCGGTCGACGGCGCGTCCGTGCTCCGGCCGGACTCGGCGTTCGCCAGGTTCGGCTGGGGAACGCACGCGGTGGATCCTCGGCGGTACGCCGCCGGGGTGGCGGGCCTGTTGACCCGGCGCCAGACCCAGCCCGAGGTCTACGAGATGGTGGGTGTGCGGGTCCGGCGCACCGGCGCCGGCTCCCCGCAGTTCGTCGTGGACCTGCTCGATGGTGCCTTGAGCGAACTCTCCGTCGACCAGATGGCGGAACGCCTGCGGGTCGGGGGTTCCTGGCAGCGCCGGGCCCTCGCGGTGACACCTCGTGCCCTGTCGACCGCGGCTTTTCCCGGGGAGGCGGTCGACTGGCCCCTCGAGCGTGCGGCGTGGCGGGCGGTGGGCGCGGCCCTGGGGGTGCCGGTGTTCCTGCCATCCACCGACACCGCGGCGGTGGACCTGCGCGGTGTGCCGACCGTGACGGGACCGGGCGGCCGTCCCAGCCGGTGGGAGACGGTGCACACCGTGCCGGGGGAGCCGATGGTTCCGCTGGCCACCGACCTCGCCGGCCGGCTGTGGCGGTCGGACCGCCCGGCCTGGCTGGAGGCGGCGGGCGGCGGGCTCGCGGCCCCGTCCGCGAGGCTCGTCACCGGCCGGGGCGGCCTGCTGACAGCCTTCGATCCCGGCCACCCGGCGGGGGCGGGGGCCTTCTCTCTGGAACTTTCCGTTCTCCCCGCCGGGGAACTGGCTGTCGGGCTGGGGGACGGGAGCGAGCGGCGCGCGGATCTGGAGGAGGTGGCGGCCCGGATCCGCGAGGCCGCGCGCCGGTCGGAGATCGCGCGGGAGATCGAGGCGCGGCGGGTGCGGGACTTCCTGGATGGCGCCGCGGAGACCACCGAGCGGGACGCCGTCGCGGAGGTCGTCGAGGGGGAGGATCTCGGCACGCGGGACGCGGTCGGGACGGTGGTGCTCTGGTCGCGGCCGCCGGCGGACGAGTCCGCGTACGACGTCTTCCGGCAGGACGTCCAGCGGCTGGCCGACGTGCTCGGGCGGCCGGTGATGTACCTGCGCCGAGGCGCGGTCCCGCTCATGTCCGACGACGGGACGGGCGGCCCGCCCAGGACGGCCCCGGCCCGCGCGGAGGATCTGCTCGTCGCGTACCCGGCCGGGGCATCCACCGAGAGCGCCGCGCGCCGGGGCGGGCGGCCGCCAGGGTACCAGATCGCGCGCGACGGCCAGCTCGTCCAGCGGTGGGACAACCCCGACCTCGATCCCGAGGGCCTGGGAGTGGGGGTCTACTCGTACGGGTCGCTGCTGTTCGGGAGGTACGCCGGCGGTCAGCCCCCGGTGACCGTCGACGAGTGGATGGCGACGTCCCTGGCGCGTGATCCGAGCGGCCTTCCCCTGGTGGGCGTGCACGCCGTGGACGGGGCACCGTCCTGGCGCCCGGACCGGCTGGTGCCGTTGAGCGCGGAGCAGGTGGTGTCCTGGCTGCGCGCGGCACGGACGGAGGGACGGCCGGCCACACCGGTCCGGCTGTTCGCGGCGAGCGGCGGGGAGCCCGCGGCCGCGTTCCTGGGGCTTGCCGCCCGGATCGCGGAGCTCAACGAGAACCAGCCGGTGTTCGTCGCCCGCGGGGTCCTGTTCGACCATGATCTCGGAGGTTTCGTCGCCAGTGAGTGGGTTCTGGTCCGCGGTCCCGCCGGCGGACGGGTCGGCGGGCCGGTGGGGTTCGTCGGGGACAGCCTGACCAGGCAGCTGGTACCGGCCGGCCATCCCTTCGAGCTGCCCGGCCACGACCCGTCGGAGTGGTACGCGGCCGGGATGAGCCCTGCCGGCCTGGACGTCCGGGAGCTGCGGGACGGCACCGGGGAGTACGGCGTCGACCTGACCGGGGGAGGTGAGACGCCGCCCCCGAGGATCCCGGGCGAGTACGTCGTCGCGGCGCGCGCCAGCTGGGACGGCGTCCTCGGCGGCTGGGTGGGAGGCCGGCTGGCGACCCCCTCGGGCGGGCGCCTGAGCACTCCGGTCTTCGTCCCGCCCGAGCAGCTCGCCGCGCTGGTCCGTGCCCGGCCGGCCGCGGCAGGACTGCCGGTCCGGCTGATCGCCCATCCGGAACTTGTGACGGAGGAGGGCCGGCGTGGCCTCACCTACGAGGAGCGGCTGGCCGCCGAGCTCGGCGGAGAGGTGCGCACGGCGGGCACCGTGAACGACATCCAGGTGAGCACCCTGCCCGGAGACGGGGGGATCAACCTGGCCGCGGCTGGCGCACCCGACGGCGCCACGGACGACCATCGGTGGGCGGTCCTGGCCGCGGGCGGCTTCCCGGTGATCGTCGGTAGCCTCCCGGACGGCAGGCTGGGCCTGGAGGCGGGTGACGTCACCGTCGCGTCGACTCCCCACGGCATCGCTCGACAGATCTCCCTCCAGCTGGCGAGCCGGGGGGTGGACCCGGCCGCCACGCAGCCGTGGCTGGTCGTGGTCGGGCCGGAGGAGTTCGCCGACCACGGGCCGCGGTCGGCCGACTACGCGGTCCGGCTCGCGCGGTTCGTCGAGGAGACCGACCGCTGGTTCCGGACGATGCCGCCCGCTCAGAGCCGCCCCGCGGGGCAGCCCGCATCCGCGCAGCCCGCATCCGCGCAGCCCGCATCCGCGCAGCCCGCTCCCGCGCCCGGCGCGCCTGGTCCGGTGGGCCTGCGGTGGGGTCTTCCGCCCGGAGCCGGGCTCGTCGAGGACAGCGTGACCGGGCGGGCGGCGGATGACAGTTCCGCGTTCGCCGAACTGGATCTTTCGACGTCGTACACGGACGGGGTGGAGATCCGCGACCTGCGGGTGGCCGTGTTGGCCGACGGCCGGGGGCGGTACGGGATCGACCTGCGGACGGGCGACTCGGAGGAGGAGCGGATGCCCGCGCCCCCCCGGGACGGCCGCTGGTTCGTGGTGCTGGCCGATGGTGGGCCTGAGGGCGTCGTCGGCTATCGCCCTGACGAGCAGGGCGTATTCCAGCAGGTTCCCCTCGCCCCCGAGCTGCTCGCCAGGCTGGTGGAGCAGCAGTGGGGTGACAGTGACGCCATTGCCATCGTCCTGGTCGTGGACCCGGACGGTCCGCCACGGCCGCCCTACCGGGGGATCGAGCACGCGTCGCTGGTCAGCGACGTTCTGCCGCTCCCGGTGTTCACACCGGTGTGGGCACGTGCGGACGACGGGTCGGCGACCGCCAGCTGGCGGCCGGCGCCCCGCGTTCTGCGGCGGGATCTACCGGCGTCCCTGACCTCCTCGGGTGGCCCCGGTCTTGACCTGGCCGGAGCCGACAGGTGGGACGCCTCCGCGGCCGGGCGGGCCCAGGCGGTGCTGGCCGGCGGCGGGTTCCCGGTGGTCGTCGAGAGCTATCCCGACGGCAGGCTGGGGCTCACCACGTCGGACGGCCCCCGTCCGGCGACTCCCTACGTGGTCGCCTGGTCGATCGCGCGCGGGATGACCGAACGGGCGCGGGACCCGCTGGCCACCCCGCCGTGGCTCATCGTGGTACGACCGTCGGTGCCCGAGGGGGGCACGCCGCCACCCGCCGAGTACGGCAGGCGCCTGGAGTGGTTCGTCCAGGAGATGCACCGCGACCTGGTGACGATTGCCGGCCACTGGTCGGCCGAGGGCGGTCCCCCCGCCCTCCACCCGCCGGAGCCGGCCGCGGTGGCCCCGCGGGAGGCGGATCCGGCCGGCTGGTACACGTCCGGCACCAGGATCTCCGACCTGCGGATCTGGCCGCTGGTCGACGGCGAGGGGCTCTACGGGATCGACCTGACCGGGGGGCACGCCGAGGTGTCACCGCCGCGGCGGCCGGGTCAGTTCACGGTGCTGGTGGAGGGCGGCCCCGCCGGCGCGGTCGGGTATCGGCCGGCTGCCCGGCCGGTCGCGCTGCCCGCCGAGCAGCTGGCGGCGATGCTCGACTTCCTGTGGGCCGGCTCGGGCGAGACATTCGGGGACGTACGGCTGGTACTGACCCGGTCGGACGCCGACGGTGGTCCGTACCACGGGGTTCACTACGCGGTCCGGGTGGGCGCCGAGCTGCCGGATGTGCCGGTGCTCGCCACCACACTGGCGGCCGAGTCCACCGGCGGAGACGGCGCGTGGCGGGTGCCGGAGGTGCTGGCCGGCTCCGCCGTACGCGGAGGGCTGAACCTGGCCTCCCTGGTGGTGGACGAAGCCACCCGCCGCCGGATCGAGGCGGCAGCCGCGCGTTTCCGGCTGCCGGTGGTCGTCGAGAGCCATCCGGACGGCCGGCTGGGGCTGGTCGTCCTCTCGGACGGCGCAGCCGTCTCCCTCGCCGCGACGCCCCACGACGTGGCCCGCCAGATCGTCCTCGCGCTGGCCGCGGACGCGGACAGGCGCCACCCCGGCGGTCAGGCGGCACGGCCCGGGACCGCGCTGTCAGGTACCTGGACCGTGGACGTGGTCACGTTCCCGCTCGTCGGGTTCCTTCCGGGTGACCCGCGGGCGGGTGGCTACGAGGAGCGGGTCGCGCGGTTCGTCGAGGAGACGACCGCGCTGGTCCGGTCGCTCCCGTTCGCGCGGGCCGAGCTGCTGCCGGAGGAGGCCGAGGCGCTGCGGTGGACCCGCGACGCGCTGCGGGACGTCCGGCTGGCGCTGCGCGGGGACCCGGTCTTCGTCGGCGGCCAGCCGGCCACGGCTGCCCTGCCGGAACCCGACAGTGCACCCGGGCGAACCGAGGCGCCCCGGGATCCCTACCTGCCGCGGGCCTCCGGCCCGTCGCCGCGCCTGCCTTCCGTTCCCGGCCCGGCTCCCGCTCCCGGCCCCGCTGCCGGCCTGCCTTCCGTTCCCGGCCTGCCTTCTGCGCCCGGCCTGCCGCCCGGGCACGGCGTGGTCTTCGCCGGCGAGCTCGCCGAGATCGCCGGCCAGCTGGACCCGGTCCCGAATGTGACCACTGTGCTCTGGCCGCGCCTTGCCGGCGGGGAGCTGGCCGCAGCCGGTCCCGCCGAAGCCGCGGGCCCGGCCCCGCTGTCGGACGACGCGTTCGCGCAGCTGCTGCGTGCGGCCGGCTGGCAGGGCGGTCCGGTCCAGCTCTGGGCGCCGCCTCAGCCCGGATCGCCTGCGGAGGCCGGGACGCGGTGGGACGCGCTGCGCGCGCAGGCGCGGGCCTTCGCCGAGCACCTCGGCACCGAGATCTGGCTGCCGGCGAGGAACGGCCGCCAGGAGATGACGGACGGTCGTCTCCGGGTCGTCTCGGACAGCGGCGTCACCTGGGAGGTGGTGGCTCCGCGCGCTCAGGCGGGTGGGCTGTCGGCGGGGATCCCGCGTGGTGCCGTCGTCGCGCCGAGGTGGCTGGCCCCTGCGCCCGACGGCACGCTCGTGTCGGCCCGGGGCGGTGCGCCGGTGCGATGGCACAGCGGTCTGGCGTCCGTGACGCTGCCCGAGTTCCTGCGCTGGCGGCCGGCGTTCCACCAGCTCGCCGCGGTTGACACCGGGCTGTTCGACGTGCTTCTGCCGCGAAGCCAGGGGGGTCTGGGCGTCGTGAGCCCGGAGGCCGGGCCCGCGGCGGACAGGAGTCCAGCCGACAGGAGTCCAGCCGACTGGAGTTCGGGCCAGGCCTCGGCCCGGCCGCCTGCCGACCAGAGGGACCTCGAGGCGTTCCTCTCCGCGCACGGCTGGCGGCCGGGCCAGGACGTCAGGATCTGGACGCCGGACGGACCAGGCCGTTCACGGTCCACGGTGGCGGATCTCGCCCGCGGGCTCGGGGTCGAGGTGATCGTTCTCGCGGCGGGCAGCGAGGTCGCCGTCGGCGGGGACGGCGGGGTCCTCTCCGACGGGCAGGTCCGGGCACGTGACAGGGCCGGTCGGCCGGGCCGCTGGAGCGCGCTCGGGCCGCTGGCGGATCTGGGTCTGAGCAGGTGGGTCTCCGACGCCCAGGGGGCGGTGCGGCCCCGGCCGGGCGACGCCGTGATCGAACAGCCCGGGCGGGTCACCTTCACCGACCCGTCTACCTTCGCTGCCCAGGCACCCGGGTTGTTCGCTCCCGGCCACCGGCAGCCGGTCCGGCGTGACGATGTGTTCGAGGTGCGGGGAGCGCGGGTCCGGACCGACCAGGGCGGCAGGCCCGCGTTCGAGGTGAGCGCCTTCGACGGCACGACCCGGACCATCCCCCCCGACCGGATGCCGGATCTGCTGTACCGACACGGCTGGCGGGACCACGAGGTGCCGCTCGCGGTGACTCCGCTCGGCCAGTCCGCCCAGGTGCGGGACCGGAACCTGGAGCTGCGCGCCTGGGCGGAGGTGGGCGCGGCGGCCGGTGCGTTCGTGTTCGCGCCGGCCGCCGACGGCGGCTCGCCGCACGAGGTCGACTCCCTGACCCTCCGGGTGGAGACCGGCGACGGCGGGTCGGCCCCCGGGCGATGGAAGGTGGTGTTCGCGCCCGGGAGGCTCGCCGTCCCGCTGGTGACGGACCCGGTCGGAGGACTGAGGCCGCCCCGGGAGGCCGCCTGGCTGCGGATGGCGGACAACGGCCTCGCCGCGCCCACCGGCGCGATGGCGGCGCGACACTGGACGCGGTACACCAGCGACGATCTCGGCTACCCGAGCGGCGCGGGAGTGTTCGCGCTCGATCTTCCTGTTCGCGCCGGCGGCCGGCTTGGAGTCACGCTGGGCGACGGAACGGTCGTGGAGGCCCCGCTCGACGAGATCGTGACGGCCGCCCACCGCCGCGCCCGGGGGACGATCACGGAGGTGGTGCTGTGGTCGGTACCCCCCGCGGACGCGGACGCCCACGCGGTGTTCACCGCGCACGTCGCCGAACTGGCCAACAGGTGGCGGCGCCCCGTCGCCCATGTCCGCCGGCACACCGACCCGCTCGCGACCCGCTTCGCGCCGGGCAGCGCACTGGGGCCCTCGGGCCGGGAACCGGCCGAGCGTCCGGCCGCCGCCGAGCTGGTGTTCACCTACCCGGACCAGCCCGTTACGCCGCCCCCGACCTACCTGGCGGTCGCGGCCGGCCCCGCAGCGCCGCGCTATCCCGGCCCGGGCGGCGTCATCGACGCGTGGCCCGTCGGTCCTGCGCGGGTGATGCCTGTCCCGCAGTGGGTTCCCTACGACGGGGACGGTCTGGTCACGGCGGTGCTGCACAGCGCGGCACTGCAGCATCCCGGGTCCGCCCCCGCGGACCTCTACGGGCTGCTGGTCCAGGCGCCGGGCCCGGTGGCCGCGGCGGTGCGGTTCTTTCTGGATGGCCCTCGCGCCCCGGCGGGGCTCGACATCACCGGCGTCGACCGGCTGACGGCGGACCGGGCGGCGATCGCCGACGCACTCAGGCTGCATCTGCTCTGGCTGGGGTCGGACAGTGTCAGCGCGAGTGGCCGCCTCGGCGACCCGACCGTCGCCGTCCACGACGCCGGACCGGAGTCGGTGGTCGGCCGCCACCTCGCGCTGTGGCCGTCGCGCGGCCTCGGTCACTGGCCCCGGGGAACCCCGTTCCCCGCGCCGCTTCCCGGCGAACCGCGGCCGCCCGCCGACGAGACGGACGAGACCGTGTCGCGGGCCTTCGACATCCTGAGCGGTATCTCCGCGGGGACGTGGCCGGCGGGCGGCCCGGCCGGAACACCGACCTCGCTGTCCGCGGAGTCCTCGCCGGACGCCATGGACATCGACGGAGACGTCCTGGACGGTGTCTCCGCGGGGACGTGGCCGTGGCCGGCGGCCGGGACACCGTCCCCGCTGTCTCCGGAGCCCGCCTATGAGTCCCCGGACATCTCGGACCTCATGGACCTAGACGCGGACGCCATCACGCCGGCTCCGTCCGCGGCCGACGTCCTCGTCACCGGCTCGGGTCTGTATGCCGTCGACCGCCGGCAGCCTGACCGCATGCGCTCCGAGTGGGCGGGCGACGGCCGCCGGAGGGATGACGTCTTCGAGGTCGGTGGCCTGCTGGTGCGGGGCGACGACCACGGTGGCGTGGAGTTCGTCGTCGACCGGCCGGACGGGCCGCCGCACGTGCTGCCGCCGGAGCGGATGCCCGCCTTCCTGCGCGCCCACGGCTGGAACCGGCAGCCGATCGCGGTGATCCCCCGCCGGTTCCTGTTCGGTGACTCCTCGCTGGAGTGGGACCCGGTCCTGGAGGCGCGGGCGTGGGCGGAGGCGGGCAGCGCCGACGGGGACATGTCCGTGTTCGCGCCGGAGCCGGGCACCACCGAGGTGGATCTCTCCGACCATCCGGCGCTGCGCGGTGCCTTCGGGGACGCCGGCCGCTGGGAGCTGGTCGCCGGGCCCGAGGGACGGCAGCCACCCCTGGGCACGGACGCGGCCGGGCGGCTGTGGCCGCCGGGTGAGGTGATGTGGCTGCGCGCGGGGCCGGGCGGCCTCGGGGCACCGTCCGCCGAGGTGGTGCGGCGGCGGGGAGGCCGTCCCGAGGCGTTCTTCCGCCCCTACGCCCCGGAGTCGTCCGCGCTCGGCCTCGAACTCGCCGTGCTCGACGACGGGCGGCTCGGGGTGGGGCTCGGCGACGGCGGCACCCGCCCGTTCGATCCGGCGGAGGTCGTCGAGCGGTCCGAGGCGGAGAGGCCGGACGAGATCGCGACGGTGGTGCTGTGGTCGCAACCACCGGCCGACGAGGGACGGTACGCGGTCTTCCAGGACGACGTACGCCGGCTCGCTACAGAGTTCGGCGCGCCGGTGATCCAGGTCGGCCGCGGCGTCGAACCGTCCCCGGTGAACAACAGCGCGAGCGGCGGGCGCGGCCCGCTCCCCGCCCCGCGCGACGACCTCGTGGTCATCCGCCCGGACGGGACGGAGGAGAGCGGCGCCGCGGTCCCGTCACTGATCGACGACGACGGGCTGTTCGTCGGCCTGAACGCGGGCGCCGCCGCGGACGCGGCCTGGCTCGCCTACCGGGTGGCCGAGCGGGACTTCTCCCTGGCGCAGGCGCGCTACCACCAGCTGCATCCCGACTCGCGGGGCGACCGGGGAGAAGGAACGTCCGCGACCGGTGCCGGCGGGGGCAAGGCGCCCGCCACGCCCGCCCAGCTCCAGGCCGGTCTCGATCTGGACGGTGCGGCGGCCCGGCTGCGGGAGGCGCAGGACGGCCTCGACCGGCTCGGTCTCGATGCCGAGGCGCTGCGGGCAGCGGATCAGAATGCGCTGCGGCTGTCTCTGCTGGAACGCCCGCGCCTGCCCGGCGGCGCCCGGCCGACGGACACCCGCGAGCCCGGCGCGGCCGGCCCGGTCACCGCCGGAGATCAGACCGAGGAAGGCCTGCCCGTGCGGGGGCCGCACGGTGTGCGGCTCGGTGCCCTGGAGATCGACGTGTCCGCCGGGACGGCGACCCTCACCCGGCCGGACGGCATCGTCGAGGAGTTCGCCTACCGGCCGTTGGAGGGTGGGGGTCACCAGATCACCGATCGGCTGGACGGATCATGGCGCCGGTTCGACGTGGGCGGTGATCTGATCGGACTGCGTCTCGACGTCGACACCCGCGGCGGTGCCCCCGCCGGATTCCTGGAGATCGACCTACCGGCCAGCACGGCCATCCTGACCAGGGACGGCATCGTCGAAGAGTTCGCCTACCGGCCGTTGGAGGGTGGGGGTCACCAGATCACCGATCGGCTGGACGGATCATGGCGCCGGTTCGACGTGGGCGGTGATCTGATCGGACTGCGTCTCGACGTCGACACCCGCGGCGGTGCCCCCGCCGGATTCCTGGAGATCGACCTACCGGCCAGCACGGCCATCCTGACCAGGGACGGCATCGTCGAAGAGTTCGCCTACCGGCGGTTGGAGGGCGGTCACCGGATCACCGATCCGCTGGACCGGTCCTGGCGCGACTTCGACGACTCCGGAGCGCTTATCGCCGAACGACTCGGCACGCAGGACGCACATGGTGATGACTTCGGGTACCTGGTGGTCGACCACGTCACCCGCGGAGGCTTTCACACCGACCTCGGCGGCCCCGACCGTAGATGGGATATGCAGGTCACTGACGGCGAAAGTCTAAGTCTGACCAGCCCGGACGGGAGCCTGCACCGATTCACCGCCGACGGCGTTCTCCAGGAGGAGAACATCTTCCTGCTGGACCTGGCCGGCAGAAATCTCCGGAGGAGCCTCTTCGTCCGTAGGGACGACGACGGCAACGACGTTCTCATCCTGACTCACTGGATCGCGGGCAATCTGGAGGAAGTCCCGAACGTGCAGGTGTCCCGGGAGCCGGGCGTCGGCTTCCGGATCACCGATACGGGCTTCAGCGGTCACCGGGGAGACTTCCAGATCATCGATCACGCCGGTGATCTCTGGTCCGAGTCAATTCGAATCGTCGATGGTGGACCCCGCGACTCCGCCCCGCTCGGCGACGCGTATGTCGTCGACTACGAGGCGGACACGTGGGTCCGGGTGGCTGTCGGCCCCGGCCCGGGGGGCGGGCAGCCTGAGGCCGCGCCCGCGGCGGCACCGGACGCACCGTTGCGGAGGTACGGCGGAAGGGGCATCGTGGTGGTCGAGTGGGACGGCACGCTACGGCTTTTCGGCGCTGCCGGCGCCGCGGTCTACTCGCGCGAGCCGTTGAACAGCCGGACCTACCCGGTCAGGACCGTCGAGACCTTCCAGCGGGCCGATGGGAGACGGCACTGGATCGAGTGGGACGGGCACGGTGGCGGCCTCCTCGGCAGGCATGCTCGCGAAGGTGCGCGGGTCTACTCCGACCTGGCCGAGGGCAGGCTGTGGTGGGACGAACAGGGCCTCTTCGGCAAGGTGCGGGAGTACCGGCAGACAGCGGACGGCGGCCTGATCCGCGCCGATCGTCTCGCGGACGAGTCCTGGCGCTGGTACCGGTTCAACCGGCACGGCACTCTCACGCACGAAGGGGTCCGTGAGAAGACGTGGAACCGGAACTGGGAGGACGTCCTCGTCACCCCGGACGGCGACCGGCTGGTGCCGCACCGGTACAGCTCGGCACTCAACTTGCTCTCCAGGGCGCTGCACTACCAGGAGAACAGGATCGTCCTGGACGAGGAGTCCGGCGGCTACCGCCTCGACGAGAACTACCAGAAGTTCTCGCCCCAGCTCAAGGACGTCGGCAGCCTCGAGGTTATCGAGGACGGGCACCGGCTGAAGACCAGGCGGTGGGCCGAGCAACGCCCCCCGGACGTGCTGTGGAAAACCCCGGAGAGCATTCCCGGTTTTTTTGACAGGACAGCGGCGCGGCTGTTCGGGTTGTGGCCGTTCAGCTGGCTGTTCGAGAGCTCCCTCGGAGCGGTTGACTTCCCCAATCCTGGATGGATTATGGGAGACTCGCGCTTCCAGGTCTTCAAATGGACCGAGACCGGTGCCGATGGTGTCGAGGTGTCTACCGGGGTGCGAACAGTGACCCCGGACGGTGCCTTCTCCGACTTCACCCGTGGCGGCCTGTTCGTTCGCGGCATGATCAGGCTGGAAAACGGCAACACCGTCGAGATCGGCCGAGCGGCGGACCGTGGATGGGCCGCACTCGAAGGCGCTGAACCGAATCCGGGGGCGCGCACCCTCGACTGGCGCGAGCTGGACAAGGAAAAATTGATGGTCCGGTCCGGTCGGCGGACCTTTGCCGCGGATGGGAAACGCTGGGTCGACACGGTTTCCGACATCGGGGAGAACAGGATAGTCGACACGGTTTCCGACATCGGGGAGAACAGGATAGTCGACACGGTTTCCGACATCGGGGAGAACAGGATATATGTCCCGCGGGGCTTCAGGATTGTCCGGTGGGCCGACCGGCAGGGGAACGTCATCACCGTGCACCGTCCCCATGCGCGGCCGGAACCGGAGCAACCGTACGACCCGCGGGTGATCAGGATCGTCACCCGCAACACCATGGGGCAGATCGTCGGCCGCGCGGATCTGTGGGCACCCGCCGCGCCGAACCCGGTGCAGCCGGGCATGATCGAGGTCTCGGCCCACGGCGATCCACAGACCGGCGAGTGGTCCTGGACCGACAGCATCGGCGGGAGCGGCACGCGGATCAGCGGGCGCAACGAGCGTTGGACCGGTGCCTGGGACGACTCCTTCCACGATCTGCGGACCGGGGACGACGGGTCGGTCGAGCGGATCCGTGACTTCCGGTCGCTGGACAAGGGCCGTTCTCTCGCGGCGCAGCGGATGTCCGACGGGACGTGGCACTCCGAGATCCGCGACACCGAGGGCTCTCCGGTACCGGGCTCCGCTGCCCGGCGCTTCTGGCTGCATCCGGACGCACAGTGGCTGCCCACCGTGCCGCGAGGCGTCCGCCCGCAACGCTGGGAGGACCGGGACGGGGACGGGAACATCCTGCGCGAGCTTGCCCACGGCCGCGTGCGTCAGTACGACCCGCCGCGTCCGCCGGACCGGCCGGTCGGCTGGGGCACCTGGAAGGAGTTCGACTACGGAGCCGTCTTCCGTCAGCGCAGGGACCTGGGCGACGGGGTCTTCCGCGAGTCCGAGAGTTTCCACAAGCAGTGGCGGGAGACCGACGTCGACGGCCGGCTGCTGCGTTACCGCTCCCTGTCCGGAACCGTGTGGGAACGCAGCCCGCTGAACCGCTGGTCCATCCAGCACTCGAACTTCACCCTGGTCGGCCGCGAGTTCGAGTACCGCGGCCGGATGAGCGAGCTCCGCGGCAAGAACCGCATGTGGCGGGAGACGAACCGGCTCCAGTACAAGGCGGTCGACGGGCTCGTCGGCGAGTTCGTCGGCTCCGTCCGGAAGATCGCGCAGAAGGCGTCGCTGGACTTCGCCCAGGAACTCGTCATCGACTTCGCCGCGCAGGTGATGGTGGCCGCCATGTTCAACCGGGGAAAGCTCACCGAGCCCGACTACCTGCGAGCGCTGGTCGGGGCGGCGATCGGCAGCTTCCTGAAGACCGCGAACAGCGCCTACCACGACTGGCAGGGCGGTGGGCTCAAGGGCTTCAAGGACGGCCTCGCCAATGTCGACGGCGGGAAGGACTACAACCGCAACCCGTACAACCAGGACAAGCACTGGGACAACGAGTGGGCCGGCACGGAGAACCCGCCCCGGTGGCGGACGATCGGCTACGACTACCTCCAGACGACCCTTCTCATGGGATTCGTCGCCGCCTTCGTCGCCACGACGGTGAATGCCGCCGCGTTCGGCCTGCCCAAGGACTTCATCCCGCTCTCCGGCGCCAGAGCGGCACGTGCCGGCGCCTGGGGCGGCGCCGGGGCCGTCGGAGTGGCCCTCGCGTTCGGCCTGGCGCGGACCCTGCTGCACTCGGCCGGCTCCGGGCGGGTCTTCCACCGAGGTGGGCTCTCCGACATCATCATTTCGTTCATCGAACGAGGGTTTGAACGAGCCCTGGGCACCTACCTGACCCTGCGCGCGTTGAACCTGCTCCCGCAGCAGAACGTGCAGCCGCCGCCAACCGCCGCGTCACCCGCCCGCTTCTGAGCACGCGCCGCAGACCCCGGCGACCACGCCGGATGACCCCGGGACGCGGACGGTGAACCGGTCGGGACGTTCCGTACGTGTCCCTGGGCAGTGGGGCGGCGTCCGCCGCTCTCCGGCCCCGGCGGACAGCCCGCGTCCGCCGGGGCTCGGGCCGGTCGGCGGAAGGAACCGGATGAGTGTCATCCCGCAGGGGACTGCGCCCACTTCGGGGGACACCAGCGAGTCGGAGGGGTCCGAAAGCACGGAGGTCTGGCATCGAGCTCTGCTCGCCCTGGCCGGGGTGCTGCCGGATCCCCTGCTCAGCCGTGCCCGCCGCTGGCTGGCTGACGGGCGGTGTGCGGAGATGGCGCGCGCGGTCGCCGTGGCACTGGTCGCGGCGGGTGAGCCGATTCCCGCGGAGCTCGCGTCGACGGTCCGCGGGGGCCTTCGCGGGGCCGACGCCGATCTCAGCGCCATGGTGGCGATGCTTCCACGCGACGAACGGGGACCCGTGCCCTGGCGCTTCTCCTGCGCGGAAGATCGCTGGAGCTGCCTGCCGCTCGACCTGACCGGCAGCGATGCGGGCCCGGTGGCCGGTGGCAGCGATGCGGCGGCGGTTGCGGCGGCCGCGCTTCGATCCCGCCGGCCCGCCGGCCCCGCCGGTCGCGGTGGACGTCGCGCGCCGGGCCGCCGCCGACCCGGACCTGCTCGACCACGCGGCGCGCGGCGGGATGCCCGGCCGGCTCGACGAGGTCGCCGCGCACCGGATCCTCGCCGCGCTCCTGAGGGACAGCCTCACCGACACCGCCTACCCGGCTCCCGCTCTCGCTACGTGAGGCGATCAGCCTGGCATCGACGTCCGTGGTGGGCCCTGGCCCGGCCTCGAGATGAGGCGGCCGGGCCGGCCGGCCGCGCGGCGGCCGAGGCGGCGTGGCGGCTGCCGGAGGGCGAGACGGAACAGGTCGTCCGGGAACCGGCACCGAGCGGGCTGCGGCTGTCGAGCGGGTGGCAGCTGTCGAGCGGGCTGCAGCTGTGCAGACCGAGGCGGCAGGCCTCGGCCCGCAGCGCGCGCAGGCCGTGGTGGGCCCGGCTCTTCACGGTGCCCGCCGGCACACCCAGGATGGCGGCGGCCTGACCGGTGGTGCGGCCCAGCAGGTAGGTCTCGACGAGGGCGGCGCGGTGCGCCTTACCGATCCGCTCCAGCAGCGTGGCGAGCATCATCGTGTCGAGCAGCGACTCGCTGAGGTCGGGCTGGGTGGCCGTGTCGGCGTGCTCCGGCGTCAGTTCGAGTTCGATCGGCCGGGCGCGGCGCATGCGGTGGCCGTCGACGACGATGTTGTGGGCGACCCGGCGCAGCCACCCGTTCACCGAGCCCTTCTCGGGCACCAGGCGGTCGAGGTGGTTCCAGGCCCGCAGGAACGTCTCCTGGACGACGTCCTCGGCCCGCCCGCGGTCGCCGTCGCAGAGGCGGGTGACATAGGCGAGAAGTGCCGGCCGGTGCTCCTGCACGACCTGGTCGAAATAGTGCTCGACGGGCCGTGCCGCGCTGCCGTGTACCGCGATCGTCGACATGCTTCGACGATTTCGGAACGGCGCCCGTCGTCCCAGGGAGCGCGCCCCCGACCTGCGGGGCGGTCCCCACGGCCCCGGTAGGGACCTCCCTACCAGCGAACCCCTACCAGCGAACCCCTACCGGCGGCAGACCGACGTCCAGCGGCGAGGTAGCGGCCATGATCGCGGTTGTCGTGGCCCGTGGTGGAGGTGCGGAGTCGCTTTCCGGGGCCTTGGTCCGGGTGGCGTAGCCGTACACGGTGCCGACGACGGTGGCGAGGGCGAGGACGACGACGGCGATCGCCAGCGCGATCATCACCTCGCGGCGGCTGATGCCAGGCGGACGGGCGTCCTCGGGTGGCCGCCGTGCGGCGCCCGTCGAGCGCCCTCCGGTCAGCCGTCGATGCCCGCGTGCGGGGGAGGGGGGCTTCGGTGTCTCTCCGGCGGGGGGCGAGTCGTTGCCCTGGGACGGGCCAGGGGCCTTCCGGCCGGCGGGCGAGCTTCCGGCCGGCGAGCTTCCGGCAGGGGGAGCCTCGGTCCCGTCCTCGGCGGCGGTCCGCGTGGCTGTCTCCGCCGGGCTGCCCGCTGACGGGGGAGCCCAGCTGCCGTCCGCCGGGGAGGTGGCGGGGCCGTCCGTCGGTCGCCGGCTGTTGTCGGTGTCCGGTTGGACGTCGCTGCCGGCAGCGGGCGGTGTCTCCGACTCGGACGTCGCACCCGGCTGAGGCGACGCTCCCTCCTGAGTCGGCGCTCCCGGCCAAGGAGGCGTGCCCGGCTGGGACGGTGGTGCGTCCGGATCGGCGGCGGGCCGCTGCGCCTCCGTTCCAGCCGGGTATGGGACGGTGGCGGTGCTGCCGGGCCCGGCAGGCGGCTGCGCGGGTGCGATCGGTTCCGCGGGTGCGACCGGCTGCGCGGGTGCGACCGGTTCCGCGGGGGCGACCGGTGCCGCGGGTGCCGGGGGTGCCGGGGGTGCGGCGTCCCACGGTGCTTCGGCCGGGGGGAGCAGCGAGGCGGCGATCTGCGCGGCTCCCAGGGCCACCACATGCTTGGGGTGGATGTCGATCAGGACGGGGCGGCCGAACTCCTTCTCGACGGTGCGGGCGACCAGCGGGATCTGCGACGAGCCGCCGGCCAGCAGCACCGCGGTGAGATCGCCGGGCGTCACGTCGGCGGACTCCAGTGCCCGCCGCAGCCCCTCGACCGTCGCCGTGACCGCCGGCGCGGCCAGCTCCTCGAACCGGGCCCGGGTGAGCGGCACCTGCCGGCGGACGCCACTGAGGAACACGGGGATGGCCGTCTCCTCGTCGAAGGTGAGGGCCTCCTTCGCCAGCACGCACTCGTGCCGCAGGCGGGTGAGCGCCAGCGCGTCCGTGTCGGGGTCGGCGGCGGTGACCGCGCCGCCCAGCTCCTCGTCGACGTGCCGCAGCACCGCCTCGTCGAAGTCCACGCCGCCCAGCCACTCGACACCCTCCGGGGTGCCGAGCAGCCGCAGCCCGCCGCCCTCCCGCAGGAGGATCGCGCTGTCGAAGGTGCCGCCGCCGAGGTCGTAGACGGCGAGGACGTCCCCGTCGGACAGGTTCCGCCGCTCGGCGTAGGCGGTCGCGGCGGCCACCGGCTCGGTGACGAGCGCCACCTCGGTCAGCCCGGCCAGCTGGGGCACCTGCTCGAACTGCTCCAGGCGGTATGGGCCCCACACCGCGGGCCGGCTCAGCACGACGCGCGCTGGCGGCGCACCCTCCAGCCGGACGGCTGCGGCGACCGCGTCGCGCAGTGCCGCCGCGAGGAGCGCGGCCGGTGAGAACGGCGTGCCGCCCAGCAGCATCGGGGTCGGGTCGCCGAGTCGGCGCTTGAACTCACGCGCGGCCCGCTCCGGCTCCTGGCCGGCCCGGCGCTCCGCCGCGTCACCGGTCAGCAGCTGCCCCTCGGCGGTCGCGAACGCCACGGAGGGGACGGCGGTGCTCCGGCTGCCGAGGCTCACCATCTCCAGGCGACCGGGGCGGCCGGGGCGGCCGGTCGCCACCGCGGTGAACGTCGTCCCGAGATCGACACCCAGCCCGTAGATCACCGCGTCCGGCTCCGGGGGAGCGCGGTCCGTGACTGCATGCATCCTCCACGACACTAGGGCGATCCGAGGCTACCGCTCTCGGCCTAATGCGGAGAAACCAGCGGCAGAACACTCAGAACCTGCCGACCCGCGCATCGTCGACAAAGTGTGTCCAACCGGCCTGGCTCAGGTCGTCCTGCGGTCCTGCGGTCCTGCCGTGGGTCGCGGGGCTGGCGAAGCTGTTGCGGTAGGACCGCGGCGTGGTTCCGACCACCCGCCGGAACCGCTCGCGGAAGGCGGTGGGTGAGCCGAACCCGACCTGCGCGGCGATGCGGTCCACCGGATGCCCGGTGGCCTCCAGCAGGTGCTGGGCCCGGCGGATACGGGCCCGCAGCAGCCACTGCAGCGGGGTCGTCCCGGCCTGCTCGCGGAAGCGCCGGTTCAGCGTGCGGACGCTCATGCCGGCGCGCGCGGCGATGTCCCGCAGGGTCAGGTCGTTCGCGCAGTTCTCGTCCAGCCACCGCAGCAGCGGCTCCAGCTCCGACCCGCGGGGGGTGGGCGCCCGGTCGTGCGCGATGAACTGGGCCTGCCCGCCCTCGCGTTCCAGCGCCATCACCGACAGCCGCGCGGCGCTCGCGGCCACCGCGGAACCATGGTCGTTGCGGATCATGTGCAGGCACAGGTCCAGCCCCGCGGAGGCACCCGCGGACGTGAGGAACTGACCGTTGTCCACGTACAGGACATCCGGATCCACCTTGACCGCGGGATGGAGGGCGGCGAGCGCCTCCGCGGCCAGCCAGTGCGTGGTCGCCCGCAGCCCGTCCAGCAGCCCGGTCTCGGCCAGGATGAACGCGCCGGAGCAGATCGTGGCGATGCGGGTGCCGGCGGCCGCGGCGCGGCGCAGCGCGTCGAGCACCGCCCCGGGCGTGGGCAGGGGAGCCTCCCGACCGGGCAGGATGATCGTGTCCGCCGCCGCCAGCGCGGCCAGATCCCAGTGCGGCGTGAGGGCGAACGCGGCTGTCTCCACGGTCGGGGTGGCGCCGCACACCCGCACGCGGTACGGCGCGCTGCCATCAGGCAGCCGGGTGCGGCCGAACACCTCGATCGGGGTGGCGAGGTCGAACGCGACGACCCTGTCCAGCGCGAGAACGGCCACGGTGTGCATGGCACGAGCCTAGGAACCGGCGCCGGATGGTTGGCCGGAACCCGTGGGAACCTGGCGATCCAGCCACTCCTGGACGCCGCTCCCGCTGATTAGCGTCGCGGCCATGCCCGCACACATCGTGCTGTTCCACGGATCCGACGGGTCTGACCCGTTCAACCCGTTCAACCCCTGGGACGGCCCTGCCTCCCGCGACGTGCTCGCCGCCCTCCACGCGGCCCGCCACCCCCGGGTGTGTGCACCGTGACGAAGGTGCTGCTTTCGGCTCACGTGCTTGCCGTCATCCTGGCGATCGGCCCGGTCACCGTGGCGGCGAGCATGTTCCCCGCCGTGACCCGGCGGGTGCTCGCCGCGCCGGCGCCGGCGTTGGCCGCGCCCGGGGAGGCGCCCGACGTCACCGTGCTGCGCACCCTGCACCGCGTCTGCCGGGTCTACGCGGCGATCGGCCTCGCGGTGCCGGCCTTCGGCGTGGCGACCGGAGCCAGCCTCGGGATACTCGGTGACGCCTGGCTGATCGTCTCCGCGGTGCTCACCGCGGTGGCCGCGGTCCTGCTCGCCGTCGTGATCCTGCCCCGCCAGGACGACATCCTCACTGCGGCGACCAGGGCCGAACCGCTGGACGGGAAGCTGCCCGCGCGGCTGGCCATGACCACTGGTGTGTTCAACCTGCTGTGGGCCACCGTGACGGTGCTGATGATCGTGCGCCCCGGCTCGACCACCGGAGCCTGAGCCTCAGTTCAAGCTGCGGACGGCGCCGGGCGGGTGACGATGTCGTCGGCGTGCCGGGCGATCCAGGCCACCAGAGGACTCAGGTGGGTGACCAGATCGCCCCCGAGGCCGGTCAGGCTGTACTCCACGTGCGGCGGGATGACCGGGAACGCCGCGCGGTGCACGAGCCCGTCCTTCTCGAGGGTCCGCAGCGTCTGCGCGAGCATCTTCTCGCTCACGCCCTCGACGGCCCTGCGCAGCTCGCCCCAGCGCAGGGTCCGCCCGGCCAGCGTCAGCAGGACGAGGATGCCCCACCGGCTCGTGACGTGGTCGAGGACCGTGCGGGTCGGGCAGTCGCGGGGGAAGAAACCGCCCGCGAAGAGGGCTCGCAGCTCGGTGATCTGGTCGAGGGGCTGGGCGTCACCCTGGTCACTAACCATGGAGACAGTACCTTACCTGAAGGTGGGTACTAGGCGTAGGAAAGTGTTAGCGAGAAGGTCCTGACAGGCGCCGACAGCGCTGTTCACCACACCTGTCATCGGAGGACCCATGTCCATCGTCGTCACCGGAGCCGGCGGTCACCTCGGCCGGCTCGTCGTCGAGAACCTGCTGGCCCGCGGCGTCCCCGCGGGGCGGATCGTCGCGGGCACCCGCGACGTGGGCGCCCTGTCGTCGCTGGCCGAGCGGGGTGTCGACGTCCGCCGGTTGGACTTCGACGACCCGGACTCGCTCGCGGCCGCGTTCACCGGAGCCGAGAAGGCGCTGATCGTGTCGGGGACGGACTTCGGCCGTCGGGTCGAGCAGCACGTCGGCGCGGCCCGGGCAGCGCGTGACGCCGGTGCGTCGCTCGTCGCCTACACCAGCGCTCCCTACGCCGACACCACCGACCTGCTGCTCGCCGAGGACCACCGGGCGACCGAAGCGGGCATCCGGGCGCTCGACGTCCCGTTCACCTTTCTGCGCAACGGCTGGTACTTCGAGAACTACACCCAGCAGCTCCCGGTCTACCTCCAGGTGGGCGCGGTCGTGGGATCCGCCGGCGAGGGCCGTGTCAGCGGGGCCGCCCGGTCCGACTACGCCGAGGCGGCCGCCGCCGTCCTGAGCAGTGACGGGCACGAGGGCGCCGTGTACGAGCTGGGTGGCGACACCTCCTTCACCCTGTCGGAGCTGGCCGAGCAGATCACGAAGCACACCGGGCAGCCGGTCGGGTACCGCGACGTCACCCAGCCCGAGCTGGAGGCGGTCCTGACCGGCGCGGGTCTGCCCGGGCCGGTCGCGCATGTCCTCGCCGACACGGACCGGGCGATCGCCGCGGGACGACTCCTGATCGACACCGGTGACCTGAGCCGGCTCACCGGCCGTCCAACCACCTCACTGTCGGACGCCGTCGCGGTGGCCGCCGCCAGCGCGCCCGGTGCGGCAGGAGTATCGGCCCGGTAACCGGGCCGGGCTGGTCGGTCGGGGCGGCACGCGACCACTCCTCGGCGAGCACCCTGCGATCTCCGAGTATCGAAGCTCGGCAGCCGCGGCGGCCGGACACCGAGTGGGCGCCCCGTGGGCAGCCCGGTTAGCCGCACCGTTCCCCCGCCTCCCTCGCCAGCTTCCTGACGTCAAGCTCCCTTCCGGTCCCGGGATCAACGCCCGCGGGCTCGACCCAGCCGACGGCCACGCAGTCTCCGACACTCAGCGACCTCAGAACGACCAGGTCGGCCGCGTAGCAGTCGCCGGCCGCTTCCTCGGCGGCGACGCAGAGGCGCTCCTCGGAGAGGCTTGAGACTTCTCCCACGAGGGCGCCCTGCTCCTCCGCCGAGGTCAACGCGCATCCGGTCGCCAGGAAGGCGATGACCGCCCACGGCAGCAGGCCCTGTCCCCTCCGCCGGTGCCGCGATTCTGCGCGCATGACATCTTTCGTCTCATCTCCCGCTGCTGTGGGAGACAGTTTCACACGACTTCTGTGGAGGGCCGGCGCCCGGCGCGAACTGCCAGGTGAGCTCGAGACAGTCCAGCTTCCGCCGTCCGCCTTCACGAGGACGGCGTCGAAGTCGATCTCGGTCTTCAGCACGGCGCCACTGAAGATCGAGGCCAGATCCCGCTCTCCGATGGAGGCCATGGTCGCTGGCCTCGGCCAGCGACCAGCCGGTGCCGCGGCCGGGCGCGGTGCGACGCCCTCGGCGGCGAGCTCGTCGCTGATGCGCCGGCCGGTGGGAGAATCTCAGGGCCCAGGCGGGAGGCCGCCTCGGGAAGTGCGGTCAATGCTGTCTGCCTCGCGTTCCGGGACGGTGCCGAGCCGGCGGTGGGTGAGCACCGGGAACTCGGCACGTACGGCGGACAGCCGGGCGGGGTCGAGCGCGGCCCGCAGGACCGCGGGCTCGGTGCCGCCCCGGGTGAGGACCTCGCCCCACGGGCCGACCACGATGCTCGTGCCCGCCATGGCGGTGCCAGCCTGGCTGCCCGCGACGTTGCAGGCGACGAGAAAGACCTGGTTCTCCACCGCCCGCGCCCGCACCAGCAGCTCCCAGTGCTCCAGCCGCGCCAGCGGCCACGCGGAGACCACGACGACCAGCTGGGCGCCGCCGTCGACCAGGAGCCGGAACAGCTCGGGGAACCGCAGGTCGTAACAGGTGGCGAGGCCTACGGCGCCGAGCCCGGTGGTGCCGAGCCCGGTGGGCACGACGCGGACCTCGTCGCCGGCGGTCAGCAGCTTCGCCTCCGCCGACTCGTAGCCGAACAGGTGGATCTTCCGGTAGGTGCCGAGGACCGCGCCGTCGGGGCCCAGCAGGGCGGTGGTGTTGCACAGCGCGCCGTCGGGCGTGCGTTCGACGAAGCTGCCGGCGACGAGGTGCAGCCCGCGCTCGGCGGCCACCTCGCGCAGCGCGCCGATCATCGGGCCGTCCAGCGGCTGCGCCTGCTCCTCGTACCGGTCGAAGTTGAAGTAGCCGGTGGCCCACAGCTCGGGCAGGACGACGAGGTCCGTCTCCCGCCGGTCGAGCGCGCGCAGCTGGTCGAGGACCCGGGCCACCCTGCTGTCGTGGTCCTCGTCGTCGGGGCAGGCGAGCTGCAGCAGAGTCACCCGCACCGGGGCGGTGGGGTCGTGGACAGGTGCCTGCGGTGTGGTCGTCATCAGCGCCTCACTCCGCCCAGGGCGGCATCTCTGTTCCGCCGGCCTTGTTCCACCGGGAACGCGGGCCCGGCGTCGGTTCGCTACAGCCGGGTGAGGTCGATCCTGACCGGGAAGGGGGCGACCGTGTCGACGAGACCGGTGAAGACCTCACCGTGGTGGTAGGCCCTGGTGGCCGGATCGAGCACGTGGGTGTGGACGACCGGGACGCCGGCGGGGGGCTGCTCGACCCGCCAGTAGTAGGAGATGCCGACCTTCGCGTACTGCTCGGCCTTGACGATGCGGTCCGTCGTCTCCGAACCGGGGGAGACGACCTCGGCGACGAGCAGGATGTGCTCGGGGCGGGTCGGCGTGACGTCGATGGTGTCGGCGCGGTAGACGACCACGTCGGGGCGGCGGTTCGTCAGCGGGACGTCCTGCAGGCGGACGTCGAAGTCGAAGTCGGCGTTCCAGCCCGGCCCGGCGGCGGCCTCCAGGGCGACCGCGAGAAACTTGACCAGCCGGTTGTGACGCTTCGACGCGCTCGGGCTCACGACGACCATCCCGTCGACGATCTCGATGCCCGCGCACTGCTCGTCGGACCAGGAGTCGTACTGCTGCGCCGTGATCTGCTGGTGCATCCAGGCGGGAGCGATCATCTCCGTGGTGATGACGCGCCTCCTTCCGCGGCCCGGCCAGCGTCAGCCGTCCTAGCCAGGGTAACGCGCCCGGGCCCGCCCGGCGGCCGCCTCAGGCGTGCCCCGATGTGCCTCCGCAGGCCTGCGCGCGCCTAGGTGGGGGAGTCCCGAGAGTCGGGCGGGTCCGGGCTGTCGGCTCCGGCGATGAGGGTGAACACGCGGTCGCGCCGCCGGCTCCAGCGGGCGGCCCGTTCTCCGGCACGGGCCAGCTTCCGCTCGTCATAGGTGCGCCGGGCCCACGGGCTGCGCGGGGCGGCGAGCCGCGTCACGCCCCAGACTCCGATGACGGTCGCGAACACGCTGAACAGCGCCAGCCAGGGCTTTCCCTTGAGCGCTGTCAGCACCGTCAGGGACAGATTGACCGTGAAATGTAGCGCGCAGGCCCCGTCCTTCAGAGCGGGGATAGCGCGTCAACTCCGATATCAGGGTGGCGGTGGATAGGTGTATTCTGCCGGTCGTGGGGAGTCGGGTGGTGAAGCGGGCGTACCGGTACCGGTTCTACCCGACCCCCCATCAGGTGGAACAGTTAGCGAAAACGTTTGGTTGTGTGCGCTACGTGTACAACCGGGCGTTGTCCGAACGGCGCCGGGCGTGGGTGGGGGAACGGCGTCGGATCACCCATGCCGAGACGGACAGGATGCTCACCGGGTGGAAACGCGATCCCGGGACGGCGTGGCTCGCCGAGCCGTCGAAGGGCCCGTTGTAGGCGGCGTTGCGGCATCTGCAGAGGGCGTTCGTGAACTTCTGGGAGAAACGGGCCGGTTTCCCGTCGTTCAAGAAGAAAGGCAGGACGCTCGACGCGGCGACCTATTTTCGTAACTGCTTCACCTTCCGCGACGGGCGGATAAGGCTGGCTAAGCAGGACCAGCCGTTGGACATCGTCTGGTCGCGTCCCCTGCCGGAGGGGGCCGTGCCGTCGCAGGTGACGGTGTCGCGCAACGCCCGCGGCCAGTACCACGTCTCGATCCTGGTCGAGGAGACCGTCACCGGCCTGCCGGTGTCGTCGAGGCGGGTCGGGATCGACGCGGGGATCACGTC
>NZ_KB893721.1 GCF_000374165.1 Parafrankia elaeagni | reverse complement strand
GGAGTTTTTCCGAAACTCGGAATAGTCGGTTTCGCATGCGATAATCAGCTGGTTCGATCAGACCCTGCCCAAAATTCCGCCGGAACAGGAAACGGGCAACCCGGACAGAAACCCCCTGGCGGCAACGAACCGGAAATCCTTACGCGTTCCGTCCAGGATTTCTGGAGCTCGCGCCCGGTACCGGCATGAGAGGCCCCCTTCGTGGCATGTGAGTCTTACCAAAGAAAACACATCGACCACGAAGAGGGTGCTCCCAGTGTATCGACTTCCCGGGCTGAGCCTGAAAGCCGCCGACGTCGTCGTCGCGATGGCCGAGAGACACTTCCCCGACTGGCATCGTGCCCAGGGCCGTCCCCGCGGTCTCGATCTGGTCGGTGCTCTGCGGCTGGCCCTGTGCCGGCTGCGGCGCAACGCCACCTACCAGGAACTCGCGGAGGACTTCGGGATCGGGATCAGTACCGCCTGGACCTACCACCAGATCATGGTCACCTTCCTCTCCGACGCTCTCGGCACCACCACCGAGGCCCTGTCCCGGCAGGTCAAGGGCCTGGTCTGCCTGATCGACGGGACTCTGATCCCGACGTTCGCCTGGCACCATCGCGACGATCTTCTGTCCGGCAAGCACCGCCGCCACGGCGTCAACGTCCAACTCGCCGTCGACCTGCACGGGCGGCTCCTCGGAGCCAGCCGTGCCTTCCCGGGAAGCTGGCATGATGTGCACTGCTTCCGTGAAGCCGGCTGGACACGGGTGGTACACCGTTCCGGTGGCTGCCTGACCGACCTCGGCTACGAAGGCGAACCCACCCTCCACACCCCGCTGAAAAAGAAGCCCGGAACACCCCTGCCCGGCTGGCAGAAGCAGCTCAACACCGCGTTCGCGTCCGTCCGGGTCGCCGCCGAATGGGGAGTCGCCCACACGAAGAACTGGCGGATCCTCACCACCCGCCACCGCAGCGAACTCGGTCGCATCGATGCCGACGTCCAGGCTGCCGTCGGCCTCCAGAAAATCAACGAACAGCAATCCGAACGAATACTGAGCTTCGAGAGGATCAAGAGAGTTTCTGAATAACTTCGTTGTCCGATGCGGTGAGCATGAGAATGCGGCTCGGTTGTCGGTCGTGCACGATACGTTCACACACGGCATCGCCGTGCAGGCCGGGGAGGCCGCGGTCCAGGACGACGATCTCGTAGTCGACGACGTAGATCTTCGCCAGCGCGGTGTCACCGTCGTGGGCGACATCGACCGCAAAGCGTTCCCGGCGCAGCGCCCGAGTCACCGCGTCGGCGAGTGGCACGTCGTCCTCGACAAGTAACACCCGCATTCGTTCTCCCGTCGTTCGAGGGTGCTCCCGTCACCGCTCCGCGGCACGTGTCACCGCGACACGTGCCGCATCGCTGCCCGGGAGCTCGTCAGTGTAGGGCGTGACCCGGGCGCGTAGGAGCGATCTCCCGCAGGCCGCCACCCCCCTCCGGCCTAACGAACTCGCCTGGGTCTACTGCCCACCCGGCTCGGTGAGCCTGGGGGCGTCGCCTGGCCTGATCCTGAAAAATCGCCATGTGTTGTTGCCATCCTGGGTCCTGAATCCGGACGTTCCGTACCTGACCATGCGCCGGGGCTGCGAGAGGACTGCCAGGTCAGGGCGGGGCCGAGCGGGTCGTTCACGGGTCACCCACGGCGTCTCCGCCGGATATGCCAGCCGGCTGGCCGGTAACCCACGATCGTGGAGGCGGGCCCAGAGGCTTCGCGACGGAAAAGCTCCGAGACGTGGATGACGTCGATGCGTCCCCATGGGTGTGTCTTGCCGCGCCCGTGAACCTGTGCTAGAAATTCTCGCATCGCCTTTGGCGACCGCCTAATATGCTTCACGTCGTCGGTAGCACCCTCGGGAGGGGCACGGGTAAACTGATTGGCAACCGACCGATCTCGTCGACGAGATGTCGGCTGTCGAAGCCTGTGTTCCTATGTCGAGGCGTCGTTCTTTCGATGTGCCCGCTGCTGTCTCTGTCGCATCCTGCTGCGGTGACAGTCGTCGGATATCGCGAGATGTGCCGTGGCGTGGGACGTTCCCGTCGACTGCCCGAGAGTCGCCCGTGAATGCTCGGCCCAGCTTGAGTCGCACCGTCTTGATCGATTTCTCCAGCAGTAAGGATACTGACGCCATGTATCGGAAGAAAACCTGCGAGGTTCTCGATGCCGGCCTGCGGCATCGCCCGTCAACAGGTCACCGGTACGCTGGGCCGTCGCCGGTCCAGGTTTCTGGGTGCCTGTGCCGTCTGCCGTCCGAGACCTTAGCTGGATGACCGAGATGCTGACCGCGAGTCGCCGGCGGCGCGTCGTGGTGGCGTCGGCCGCCGCGATGATGTTGTTGGCGGGCGCCGGGTGCAGTGCTGACAGCGCGCCAGCCCCCGCCGCCTCGCCCTGCACCACGCCGGGCGTCGGCGTCGACCGGGTGAAAATAGGTCTGATCTATCCGGCTACCGGCCCGCTGAGCTCCGTCTTCAGTGCCGCCCGCAGTGGTTTCGAGGCCCGGGTCGCCCTGGCGAACGAATCCGGAGGCGTGCACGGCCGCGAGTTGGAGATCGTGCTGGCCGACGACGCTGGTCAACCTTCGAGGAACGATGTCGCAGCACGCAGAATCGTGGAGCGCAGCGGCGTGTTCGGCGTCGCGCAGCTCACGACAGCCGCGTCGGGTTCGGCCCGCTATCTGGCAGGTGCCGGTGTCCCTGTTGTCGGCCTTGCCTCCGAGACGGCCTGGAACGACTACGACACCATGTTCGCGCCTGACTACCTGTACTCGACCAACGGCACCGTGAGCACTCTGGGTGAGTTCGCAGCCGCCCAGGGTGGTACCAGGGTTGCTGTGGTGGAAGAGTCCCTGTCGGAACCGTCGCAGGCCCTCAGCGATCAGATGATCGCAAGTATGAGCGGCCAGGGTGTGGCGCTGGTGGCGCGTATCCCGTACACGGTGGGCCAGAGCTCTCCGGAACAGGTGGTGGCCAGGATCGCGGCGAGCCAGGCCGACGTGCTCGTTGTCCAGACTCCGATCGACGGGCTGCGCGAGCTGCTCCGGGCCTCCCGCGCCGCCAACGTCACCTACCGGACGGTTCTGTCCGCGGTCGCCTACGACAAGCGCCTGCTCGCCGAGGCGGGGACGGATCTGGCCGGCGCGACGGCCTTCTTCGACCATATTTCATGGGACTCCGCATCACCCAACCTGAGAAATTTCCGGGAAACGATGGCCCGCTACGCGGCCGAGACCCCGGACCCGGACCAGATCACCGTTCTCAGCTCCTACGTGGCGGCCGACATGCTGGTACGTGGCCTGGAAATGGCGGGCGAGTGCCCGACACGAGAAGCGTTCCACCGTGGGCTTCGGTCAGTCACCGACTACCCGGCGGCCGGTCTCATGCCAGGTGGTGTGGACCTGAGCGCCAATCGCGGACGGCCGGCGACCTGTCTCACCTTCGCGAAGGTGAATGCCACGGGCACTGCCTACGAGGTCGTTCCCGGACCCGACGGGAAGGAGCAGTGGTGCGGTACCAGACACGACGGCTGACCCTGCGAACCGGCGCGCGTCAGAGGCCGGCGTGCTGCGGCCGGGTCTCGACCACAATGACGGTGGGGTGTCGGTCATGAGAGCCACGGTGAGCTCCTTCTCGAGTTCGCCCGTGGTGTCGACCCGGACGCCCCGACAGCCGAAGCGGTGCGCGAGTGAGGCGATGCCCAGCCCCGGCAGGTCGAGCCCCGGAACTCCGGGCGTGTTCTCCAGCTCGGCGAAGGCTGACGCTTTGGCCGCGGGTGTTCCTGAGGTCCTGATCGCGGGATGCCGGGGCCGGGGGCTCAGTTCTTCGAGGCCATCGCCACGGCCGGCGCGATGGCCTGTGGCGTGGAGCGGGTCTGTTCCGGAACGGTGAGGTTCGGTGCCGGTGCCGGTGCCGCCCGACCGGGGATGCCGAGGGCGACAAGGCCGGCGGCGAGGGCGGCCGCGGCGCCGATCAGATAGCCAAGGTGCAGACCTGCGAGGGACGGCACCTGCGTCGGGCCGTAGGGGATCGTCATGTTCGCCAGTACCACGCCGATCACCGCGCTCGCCGCCGAGGTTCCGATGGCGCGCATCAGGGTGTTGAGGCCGTTGGCCGAGGCGCCCTCCGAGGCCGGAACGGCCTGCATGATCAGTGTCGGCAGGGCCGCGTAGGCCAGCGCGACGCCGGCACAGATGACGCAGCTGACGAGAAGGACTCCCAGCGGGCTGCCGGTGAGTCCGATGGCGAGGCAGTAACCACCCGCGACGACGGCCGAGCCGGTGACGAGAGAGATCTTCGGGCCACGCGCGGTGATCAGGCGGCCGGCCAGCGGCGACACGACCATCATCACCAGCCCCACGGGTGCCATCCACAGCCCGGTGGCGAGTAGCGACTGGCCGAGGCCGTGGCCGGTGGCCTTCGGGAGTTGAAGCAACTGCGGGTTGATCAACGAGTTCGCGTACATCGCGAAGCCCAGCGTGACGGAGGCGATGTTCGTCAGCAGCACCGGACGCCGGATCGTGGTGCGCAGGTCGACGAGCGGAGCCGGGGCGCGGGTCTCCCACCAGCCCCACCCGGCGAGGGTGGCGGCCGACGTTGCGAACAGTCCCAGGGTGGTGCCACTCGACCAACCCCAGGTGCCTCCCTTCGACACGGCGAGCAACAGGGTGACGAGGCCCGTGGAGAGCAGGGCCGCACCGGGCAGGTCGAACCGGCCCGAGCCCCGGACCGGTGATTCGGGCACGACCCGCCACACCAGCGCCATCAGAAGCACGACGGCGACAGCGGACGTCCAGAACAGCACGTGCCAGTCGGCCTGCTGGGCGACGGCCGCCGCGATCGGCAGACCCAGGGCGCTGCCGATTCCGAGCGACGAGCTCATCAGCGCCATCGCCGGGATGAGCCGCTTCGCGGGGAGCAGGTCACGCATGATGCTGATGCCCAGCGGGATGATCGCCAGCCCGAGGCCCTGCATCGACCGGCCCACGACCAGCGGCACCAGCGTGTTGCTCAGGGCACAGACCACGGAGCCGACGGCGAGCACGGAGCCGGAGACGAAGATCATGCTTCGCTTGCCGTAGAGGTCGCCCAGACGACCGAACACCGGGTTGGCGACGGCAGCGGCGAGCAGGGTGCCCGTGATCGCCCATGAGGCGTCGGCCGAGCTCGTGTGCAGCAGCGATGGCAGCACGGGGAGCAGCGGCACCATCAGGGTCTGCATCATCGCGACGACGACGCCCACCGCACCCAGGACCGCGACGATCGCGTTGACGTGCGACACATCGCCCGCGCGGCTGGTGGCGACCGGAGTGGAGCGGTCGGTGTCCTCGCCGGAAGCCATGCTTCCTCCTCTACTTCGTTGTACTACACAACTATATGTATCATGCATATCTCCGAATCGTCAGTGTTCACCGGGGCGGTACTGGTCACACTCGGCCCGCGGGCCCGCTCACCCGGTCGGGAACCCGGCCGCAGGTCGCGGGCAGCGAGCTTCTCGCGTCGCAGATGCACGTACACCTCGATGCACGCGATCGGCTCCTCGGCGGCGAGGTCGACGCCGGCCTCACATACGGATCGTAGTGTGCCGATCGCCGCCACGGGGTCGGCCAGGAACGCACCCGGATCCGCCACCATGCCTGGTGCCTGGTGCCTGGTGCCTGCCTTGCTGCCGGCCGCGGCGGCGCCGTCGAGAACACTTTTCGCGCCCGATTCCATGGCGAGCCTTTTGGAAAGACCCTTCGGGGCTGTGAGTGAAGGCGGGCCCAAGGTGATGGAGGGTCGGAGCGTATGAGTCGCCTGGTATGCCCGACCGTGTCATTGTGGTTGCCCGCCGGAAACCGGGCACTGTACGTTTCGGCCTCGCGTGTGTCCGCGTGGGTGGGCCGGATCGGCGTCGAAGTGCCCTCCCGTCCAGCAGTGGAGGAGAATCGATGCCCAGCGCTCGAAGGTCGTACCTCGCGTTATGCGGTGCATTCCTGGCCATGGCGGTGACCGGGGCTGCAACGGCCGCGTGTTCGGATTCCTCCGCGCCGCCGGCGTCCGTCCCGACCGCCACTCCGGTAGAACCGCCAGCCGATCCGTCTCGCCTGCCGATCCTGTTCGTGCACGGCGGGGCCGGCTCGGGGGCGCAGTTCGAGACACCGGCCCGCCGGTTCGCCGCGAACGGCTATCCGGTCGGCCACATCGACGCGATCGACTGGGATTCCACCTTCACGGTGGAGACGGCCGAGCAGGTACATACCCGGATCGACGCGCGCATCGACGCCCTGCTCACAGCGACCGGCGCGGCCAAGGTGGAGCTGGTCGGGCACTCGATGGGAACCATGATCAGCCAGGACTACCTCACCAGTCGCCCGGAGCGGGCCGCGCGCGTCGCGCACTACGTCAACCTGGATGGCCGCACGGCCCAGGCGCCGCCCGGCGGGGTGCCCACACTCGCGGTCTGGGCCGAGGGTGATCCGGCCCGCCGGATCGTCGGGGCGAACAACGTCCAGTTCGCGGAACTCGGGCACACCGAGTCGGTGACGTCACCGCGTACCTTCGAGGCCGAGTTCGAGTTCTTCACCGGCAGGAAGCCGGCCACCACCGAGATCCGACCAACTGCCGACGGCATGATCCAGCTGTCGGGCCGGGCAGTGCTGTTCCCGACGAACGTCGGCCTGAGTGAAGGCCGGCTGGAGGTCTACGAGGTCGAGGTCGCGACCGGGAAGCGTCGGCCCGGCAGCCCGGTCGCCGCGACCGCCCTCGGCGGCGAGGGCGCCTTCGGGCCGATCGCCGCCCGCGCCGGCGCATCCTACGAGTTCGCCGTCCTGCGCCCGGGGGCGGCGACCCACCACTTCTACTTCCAGCCGTTCCAGCGCAGCGACAGGCTCATCCGACTGCTCACCAGCCGCCCCGGTGAAGGTCTCGGCGCGCGGATGGAGACGGCACCGGCCCACACCAACATCACCATCAGCCGATACCGGGAATGGTGGGGTGACCAGGGATCAGGCAGCGACCAGCTGCTCGTCGACGGGACGAACCTGCTGAACCCCGCGAACACGCCCCGGCAGAAGCGGCCCATCGGCATCTTCCTCACCGACGTCGGAACGGACCGCAGGACAGATCTCACCGCGCCGGTACCGGCCTTCTTCTCGGTGGTCTTCATGACCGGCATGGACGTCTTCCTGCCGGCCGGCGACACGGCGATCACCCTGGAATCCGTGCAGCGCGACACCGACGGCCACCGCGACGTCATCGCCGTGCCGGCGTTCCCGTCGTCGGAGCACCGGGTCTCGGTCCTCTTCAACGACTACAGCTAGCACCGTCGCCCCCGGTCGGCGCCTTCCCTCTAAATGTTTAGGTGCCCGCGACGCTGTCGTCCGGCGCGCCGTCGTCCGGCACGGGCCCGCCGTGCCGGGCCCGCGGTGCCGCCGGGGGCGGCCGTGCCAGTTGCCCGTCAGCCGGTCGTCGTTCCCGGGCTGGGGAGGTCGAAGTGTTCGTCGCGGAGCTGGAAGGCACGTTTCGTGCCGTGTTCGGCGCGGGTCCTGACGAAGTTGAACTCGTCGTCCTGGAACTGGAGATTGGTGCCGTAGGCGTGGAAGAGGTAGCTGGCGACCTCCTCGCCCTGGTAGGCCTGTAGCTGCTCGACGAGGCGGAAGGCCTCCTTGGCGATGACGATGCCGTCGGCGGGCATGCGGGCGAGCTTGCGGGCCCACCAGTCGGCGCGGGTGTGTACGTCGTCGCCGTTGTCGAGGATCTCGGTGAAGATCGAGAGGTGGGCGAGGTCACTGGCGGGGATCATGTCGCCGGTGAGGAGCAGGCGGCGTGCCAGGACGGGGCCGAGCCGGTAGAAGAACATGTGCAGTGAGCCGAGGGCCGGGCCCAGGAACCGTGTCGCGGGCATCCCGATCCGGGTGTCACCGGCGACGATCGCGATGTCGGCCATGAGTGCGAGTTCGAAGCCGCCGCCGAGCGCGAAGCCCTGTACCTCGGCGATCGTGGCTTTCGGGTAGCCGAGAAAGTTGTGGTAGAAGCTGAACGATCTGCGGTCGACGGACAGCCGCCGGCGTTGGCTGGGACGTCGGCGGGTGGAGTCCTTCGCGGCGTCGCCGTACCAGGCGTAGGCGTTGGCCATGTCGGCGCCGGTGCTGAAGACGCCGCTGGTGCCGCGCAGGTGGACGACCTTGATCGCGTCATCGACCGCGAGCTCGTCGAGGTAGGTGCCGAGCTGTTCCCGCATCGCGGGGTCGTACGCGTTCCGGCGGCTGGGGTTGTCGAGCGTGAGGCGGGCGATCCCTGTCCCCTCGTCGCGTTCCAGCAGCACACGACCGTCGCTCATGGGCTCTCCCTCTCGCTGATCGAACAGTCCCGCCATCCAGCGACGCCATCCTATATCTCTAGATATTTCCAGGCTGGGAGTTAGCATCGTACCGATGCATGTCACCCTCGGCGAGTCCCCTTCGGGGGCGCCCGGGTCTGACCGCTGCAGGGGCCAGACCATCGCGGGCGCAGGCGAGAAGAGGGGGTCGTCGGTGACGACGGAGGCAGGGGTCGGCCTCGACCGGGACGGCGGCGTGCTGCGCATCGGCCTCGACCGGCCGGAACGCCGCAACGCCCTCGACGCCGCGGCGGTGCGCCGGATCGTCGGTGCCCTCGAGGATGCGGCCACCGACGACGCGCTCCGGGTGGTCGTGATCGAGAGCCGCGGCCCGGACTTCTGCTCCGGCGCCGACTGGGTGGCCTCGAACACCGCCGGCGGCGCCCGGCCGCGCCCCGGCAGCGTGCAGCGGCGCACCGCGCTGCAGGCGCACCGGCTCATCCAGCTCATCACCGAGGTGCAGCTGCCCGTCGTCGCCGTCGTCCGCGGCCACGCCGCCGGCCTCGGGTTCCAGCTCGCGCTCGCGGCCGACTTCACTGTCGCCGCCGAGAGCAGCCGGTTCTGGGAGCCGTTCCTGACCCGGGGCTTCAGCCCGGACAGTGGCGCGACCTGGCTGCTGCCCCGGCTGGTCGGCATCGCCCGGGCCAAGGAGCTGATGCTGCTCGGCCGGCGGCTGTCAGGGGCCCAGGCCGCCGAGTGGGGGCTCATCTACCGGGCTGTGCCTGACGCCGAGCTGGACAGCGCGGCCGTGGAGCTGGTCGAGACGCTCGGGCAGGCCGCCACGGTCGCGGTCGGGCTCACCAAGCGCCTGGTCAACCGCGGGCTGGAGCTGGGGCTGGCGGAGGCGATGCAGGACGAGGCGTTCGCGCTCGAGCTGACGTCGCGCACCGCTGACTTCAGGGAGGGGCTCGTGGCCTTCAGGGAACGGCGCCCTCCGGACTTCGGCGGGCGGTAGGGCCGCGGTACCGACAGGGGTCGGCGGACAGGGGCCGGCGGCAGAGGGATTCGGGGCGGCGGATCAGAACTGGGTACCGCCGTCGATGTTGATGACGGCGCCGGTGAGATAGCCCGTGCGGGGTGACAGGAGGAAGGCGAACAGGTCGCCGACCTCGCCCGGTGTGCCCGGCCGGCGCAGGGCCACGTCCATGTGCCACTCCTCGACCACGGGTGAGGCCTCCGGTGGTGGGTCGTCCTCGACAGCGCGTGGGAGGTCAGGCCGGGCGGGGCATCCCGAGGATCCGCTCGGCGATGAGATTGCGCTGGATCTGCGAGGTGCCGGCCGCGATGCTGTACTGCAGTGACCAGAGATAGGCCCGGGCGGTCTCGACACCGTCCACCCCGCCGGCCCGCACGCCACCCGTCGCGGCGCGGCCGAGTACGCGGACCGCGAGCTCGCTCAGCTCCTGGCTGAGCTCGCTGAACCGCAGCTTGACGGCCGAGCCGGTGGGCGCGGGCAGTCCGGTGGCCTCCGTCTCGGTGATCCCCCGCTGGGCCATCCGCCACAGACCGTCGGCGTTCGCCTCCAGCCGGCCGACGTGCGAGCGCAGCGCCGGGTCGTCCCAGGCGGTGCCGCCGCCCGGCCCCGGTACCAGCCTGGCCACCCTGACCAGGTCCCGGAGCTGGGAGCGCAGGGTGATGATGTGCTGGGCGAAGGCGGTGCCGCGCTCGAAGCGCAGGGTCACGTTCGTCACCCGCCACCCGTCGTTCTCCGCGCCGACGAGACTGGTGACGGGCACCCGGACGTCGGTGAGGAACACCTCGCAGAAGTGGCTCTCGCCGTCGATGGTGCGCATCGGGCGGACCTCGACGCCGGGGGAGCGCATGTCGAGGATGAGCCAGCTGATGCCGCGGTGCCTGCGGGCGTCGGGGTCGGTGCGGACCAGCAGCTCGCCGTAGTCGGCCACGTGCGCCCGGGTGCTCCAGATCTTCTGGCCGTTGACGACGTAGTCGTCGCCGTCACGGACCGCGCTGGTGCGCAGCGAGGCGAGGTCGGAGCCGGCCTGCGGCTCGGAGAAACCCTGGCACCAGACGTGTTCGCCGCGCAGGATGCGCGGCAGGTGGTAGGCCCGCTGCTCGTCGGTACCCTCGGCGATCAGCGTCGGGCCGGCGTGCATCATCCCGACGAAGTTGACGCTGATGTACGGGGCGCCGGCGCGGGCGTACTCCTCCAGGTAGACGAGTTGCTGGGTGACCGGCAGGCCACGGCCGCCGAACCGGCTGGGCCAGTGCAGGCCGGCGTACCCGGCGTCGTACAGCCTGCGCTGCCAGGCGGTGTCGTAGGCGCGTCGGGCCGGCCAGTCACCGGGGGGTGGGGGCGGGCCGTGGTCGGGCACCGCCACCTCGAGCCAGCAGCGAAGCTCGGCGCGGAACGTTTCGTCCTCCTCGCTGTAGGTCAGGTCCATCAGAGACTCCCGAGGGGACTGACGCCTTCAGGCGTGAGGGGAACCGGGTACAGACCGCAACCCTGATGGATGCGCGGCACCGGCATAATCGGATCATGGTGCGGCAGGTGACGGTGGGCGCGGGCGGCGTCCACGACCTCGGATATCGCGTCGTGTGGTGCCCGAAGTACCGCCGTCCCGTGCTCACCGGCCCGGTCCGCGACCGGCGCGACGAGCTGATCCGACAGAAATGCACCGAACACGGCTGGGGCGTCGTCGCGCTGGAGGTCATGCCGGATCACGTGCGTCTGTTCGTCAGGGCTCATCCGAAGCACTCCCCGTCATACGTCGCCAACCAGTTCAAGGGATGCACCAGCCGGGTCCTACGCGCCGAGTTCCCGCACCTGCGGTCCCGGCTGTCGACCCTGTGGTCGTGGTCGTACTTCGTCGTCACTGTCGGCGTGGTCTCCGCCGACATGGTGCGCCGGTACATCGACACCCGGTACGAGCGTCCATGGCGCAGGGAGCGGCCGTGAGACGGACGTTCAAGTTCCAGCTCCGCCCGACTGTCAGGCAGGCAGCCGCGTTCACGGCGATGCTCAACAGCCACCGGGCGCTGTACAACGCGGCGCTTCAGGAACGCCGTGACGCCTACCGGCACCCGTCCCGGACAACGGTTCGCTATGGCGGCCAGTCCGCTCAGCTCAAAGAGATCCGCGGCGTCGGCCATGTCAAGGTCAACCAGCACCGGCCGGTACTCGGCACCGTCAAGACGATCAGCGTCAAGCGGGAGGGCTGCCGCTGGTATGTGGTCCTCTCCTGTGACGACGTGCCCGCCGCGCCGCTGCCGGTCACCGGCGCGGTGGTCGGGGTGGACCTGGAGGTGGCATCGCTGGCGACTACCTCCGACGGCCGGCACATCGGCAACCCCCGCTACCTCGCCGCGGTGGCCGACCGGCTTGCCCGCGCGCAGCGGAGGCTGGCGCGGAAGAAGCGGGGGTCGGCGCGGAGACGGAAGGCGGTGGCGCGGGTCGCCGCGCTGCACGGCACGGTGCGCCGGCAGCGGCTCGACCTCGCCCACAAGACCGCCCTCGGGCTGGTCCGCGAGCACGACCTGATCGCCGTGGAAGCCCTGCGGGTCGGGAACATGACCCGCAGGGCCGCCCCGAGACCCGACCCCGACCGGCCGGGGGCGTTCCTGCCCAACGGGCAGGCCGCCGAGACGGGACTGAACACGTCGATTCTGGGCGCGAGATGGGGGGTGTTCCTCTGTGTGGCGTGTGAGTACACAGCACACGCTGACGTGAACGCGGCCGTCAACATCCTCCGGGCCGGACTGGCCCGTCAGGCCACCCAAGCGGCCTGAGAAGCCGGCGGCTTCAGCCGTCGGAGTAGTCACACCGTGCTCCTCCGGCTGTTCAGGGGTGCTCCGGGCTGCTCAGTTCAGTGCTGCTGGGTGACTGGGTGAACAGTTCGCGCACGGCGGCCAGATCGACCTTGCCCGAGGGCGTCCGCGGCAGCGCCTCGACGACCCGCAGCCGAGTCGGCAGCTCGTAGCGAGCCAGGACGCCGGCTGCCGCCGCCAGGAGATCCTCGGCGCTCACCGTGACCCCGGGGCGCGGCTCGACCGCGGCCACCGGAACGGCCCCGAGGCGGGCGTCGGGGTGGCCGACCACGGCGGCGCCGCGCACGCGCGGGTCGCGTTCCAGGGCGGTGCGCACGTCGTCCGGCAGGATCTTGAAGCCCCCGCGGATGATCGCCTGGTCGGCCCGGCCGAGAATCCACAGAAAGCCGTCGGTGTCGAGGCGGGCGAGGTCGGTGGTGCGGGTCCAGCCGCTGTCGTCGCCGAGCTGCGCCGCCCGGACCTCCAGCAGGCCCGGTTCGTCCGGCTCCCGAGGTGCGCCGGTGTCCGGGTCGACCACGCGCAGCGCGCAGCCGGCGTGGGCCCGCCCGACGCTGCCGTGCTTCGCCGTCCAGTACCGCTCGTGGTCGGCGAGGTTCCAGCCGGCGACGCCGCCGCCGAACTCGGTCGCCGCGTACGAGGTCAGCACCGGCACGCCGAACCTCGCCTGGAAGGCGTCGGCGTCCTCGGGCGCCAGCGGGGCGGTACCCGAGATCACCGACCGCACACCGGACAGGTCGGTGGGACCGAGGTCGGAGTCGAGGACCATCCGCAGCGCGGCCGGGACCAGGCTGACGGTCGAGGGCCGGTGGCGGCGCACGGCGTCCGCCCACTCCTCGACGCGGAAGCGTTCGAGCAGGCAGAACGCGCGGCCGTCGTTGACGCACTGCAGGATCCGGAACAGCCCGCCGAGGTGCACCAGCGGCGCGTTCACGATGACCACGCCCCGGCGCAGCCGAAGGCCGGAGTCGGGGCTGCGTTCGTAGTGCCGGGCCCCGGCGAGCACCCGCCGGAAGGTCTCGTAGGCCAGCGGGACCCGCTTGGGCGGTCCGGTCGTCCCGCTGGTGAGCATCTCGACGGCGACCCCGGGGCGCGGGTCGGCGGTGCCCGGAGCCGACCCGCCGCCGGTGCCCGGAGGCGACCCGCTGCCGGTGACGACTCCGAGCTCGTCGCTGCCGAGCCGGCGCGCCCGCGGCGCCAGGGCGGCCAGATCGGCCCGTCCGCCGGCGACGGTCGCGACGGCGAGGGAGCCGAGGTCGGCGCGGACCCGCTCGGCTCCGCGCCCGGGGTTGACGGCGACCACGCAGGCACCGGCCCGGAGCAGGCCGAGGAGCAGGCCGAGCTGCGGCGGCCGGTTGCGCAGCAGCAGGGCGACGCGTTCGCCCGGCCGTACCAGCGGCGCGACCGCGTCGGCCGCCGCGGCCAGCTCGCCCCAGGTGTGCCAGTGGCGCTCGAACTCGACGGCGGGCGCCGACGGGTCGAGGGCCAGCACCTTCCCGATGCGTTCGCTGAGCGCGGGCAGCTCGGCCGTCCCGTGGTGGGTCATTCGCACTTCCAGTCCGGCTGGCGTTTCTCGACGAAGGCACGCGGGCCCTCCTTGGCATCCTCGGTGCGGACCACCCGCTCCCGGAACGCCTCGGCCATCACCTCGGCCTCGTACAGTGGAAGGTCGCGGCCCCGGCGGATGGCGAGGCGGGTGCCGCGCACGGCCAGCGGTGCGTTGCGGTTGACGGTGTGCGCGATCTCCCGGGCCCGCTCGAGCAGCCGGTCGTGCGCGACGACCTCGGAGACCAGGCCCAGGTCGTAGGCGCGCTGTGCGCTCATCCGCTCGTGCCGGCCCATCAGCGCCATCCGCATGGCGATGTTGATCGGCAGGGCGCGGGCGAGGCGCACCACCTCCCGGCCGGAGACCAGACCGATGCTGACGTGCGGGTCGAAGAACTCGGCCCGGTCGGAGGCGATGACGATGTCGCCGGTGGTGACGAGGTCGAGCCCGGCACCGCAGCACAGGCCGTTCACCGCGGTGAGGATCGGCTTGGTCATGGTCCGGAACGGGGGCGTGCCCTCCTGCGGAGCCTCCCACTGCGGGAACGTCGACAGATACGGCTCGTCGTAGACGACCCGCCCGTCGTCGGGGATCTCGGTGACATCGGCACCAGCGCAGAACGCCCGGCCGTTGCCGGTCACGAGCAGGATCCAGACGCCGTCGTCGGCCTCGGCGTCGGCGTACGCCTGCCGCAGCTCCCGGACCATCGCCGGGCTCAGCGCGTTGAGCGCCTCGGGCCGGTCGAAGGTGATCGTGGCCACCCGGTCCTCGACCTGGTAGCGAATCGTCTCGAATCCCATGGGACTACTACCTCTCGCTCAACCGGCCGGCGGGGGACTGAGCCGGTGCCGGCGCTCGCTCACGACAGGGCGAGGTCGCTCCCGACCTTGCCCCCGGCATCCTCGCCGACCTCCTCGCCGACCGCGGCACCGAGCCGGGCGGCGTGCCAGGCGGCGGTGCCGAACCCGTTCTCGAGGACCCAGGCCCGCTTCAGGAAGTAGTGCGGGAGCATGTCCCAGGTGAAGCCCATACCGCCGAGGACCTGCACGGCTGTGCGGCCGTTGGCGATGCCGGCCTCGCCGGCCAGCAGCTTCGCGGTGTTCGCGGCGCGCTCCGCGTCACCGGCCCGTGGGTCGGCCGCGGTGGCGGCGGCGGCGTAGGTCGCCGACCGCGCGAGCTCCACCCGCACGTACATGTCGGCGAGCAGGTGCTTGACGGCCTGGAACGAGCCGACGGGAACACCGAACTGCACCCGTTCGAGCGCGTGGCGGCGGGCGGTGTCGAGCGCTCCCTGGGCGACGCCGACCAGCATCGCGGCGCTGAGGATCTCCCCTGAGCGCCGCAGCCGCCGGGCGTCCGCCGCCCCGCCGATCACCCGGCCTGCGGGGAGGTGGCCGAACACGGCGACAGGTGTCAGCGGGTCGAGGGGCGTGCCGTCCACGGGTGGTGGAAGCGCGGCGCGCGGGCACACCTCCAGCCGGTCGTCGCGCAGCACCAGGAGCACGTCGCAGTCGGCGGCGTGCTCGACGACCACCGGGCCGGAGGCGCCAGCTGTCAGCTCGACACCGGCGACCCGGACCTTCCCCTCGGCGGCGCCGGGGACGAACGGCGCGGCGAGGGTCGACCACAGCACCGGCCCACCGGCGAGATGCTCGCCGAACTGCTCGAACGCGAGGGTGGCCTCGACGATGCCGACGCCGGCGGCGGCCCCGTCGGAGAGGACGCCCAGCACACCGAGCTCGGCGAGCGCCGTCCACAGGCCGGGCCCGCTGGGGCTGCCCTCACGGGTCGCGATGTCACCGTGGCCGAACCTGTCCGAGCAGAATGCCCGGACGGCGTCGCGCATCGCCAGCTGGTCCTCGTCGAGGCGGAACTGCATGGAACGCCATCACCTGCCGTCGGCTGCCGGGAACGTCGGAGTTGCCACACCGTCACACCGTCGCGCCGGTGGGAGCCGGCCGCGGGAGGTCGAGAAGCTCGAACATGTTGGCCGACATGATCCGCTCGATGTCGGCAGGGGGAAGGCCTGTGAGCTGCCGGGTGAAGGAGAGCGGCTCGGCGAGGCCTTCGGGGTGCGGATAGTCGGAGCCGAAACAGACGCGGTCGGGGCCCATGAGGGAGATCAGGCCCTCGAAGGAATCCTCCCAGAACGGGTTGATCCAGATGTTGCGCCGGAGGACGTCGAGCGGGTGGGTGGGGAACTCCCCGGGCATCTTCTTCCAGGCGAGCTCGAGGTTGCGGGCGAGGACCCCGACCCAGCTGCCGCCGTTCTCGACGCTGATGAGCCGTATTCGGGGGAAGCGGTCGAGCATGCCATGGCAGATGGCGGAGGCGAGCGTGTCCTGAATGGTGCGGCCGCCGTCGGCGACGTGGGCGAAGGTTCTGGGGCGGAACGCGACGTACTCTCCGCTGCCCCCTTCCCAGGTGTTGAGGTAGTCCTGGTAGCCGCTGTCGGAGGCGTGCAGCGCGACGAGGACGCCGGCCTCCTGGACACGGGCCCAGAACGGGTCGAACTCGGGGAGGAAGGGCGAGCGGGGGCCGCGCAGGCCGGCCACGGGGGCGGGCCGCACGAGGATGGCACGGGCGCCGCGGCCCAGGACCCGGTCGAGCTCGGCGATGCCGCCGTCCACGTCGCAGGGCGAGACGATCGGCGTCGTGATGATGCGGTCGGCGTGGTTGTAGCCCCAGTCGTCGTGGAGCCATTCGTTGAAGGCGCGGATGGCCACCTGGGTCAGCGCCGGGTCGTCGCGTAACCGTTCCTCGACGAGGCTGGCGAGGGTCGGGAACAGCAGGCAGGCATGCACGCCCTGCTCGTCGAGCACCGTCAGCCGGGCCTTCGGCTCCCGGAAGGCGGGAATGCTGCGCATCGGCTTCCCGGTGAGCTCGCGCAGCGACTTCCCCTCCGGGTTGTCGCCGGCGTAGAAGGCCATGTGGGCGCCGGGGCGGGCGACGACATCGAAGGTCGGGTTCGGGATGAACTCGGTGAGGAGGTTGCGGACGACGAGCTTCTTCCGGCCGTTCAGCTCGACGAAGCGGAACAGGTCCCGGTGCTGTGCCGGGAGGTGCCGGGTGAACGCGTCCTGCGTCTCGTAGAGGTGGTGGTCGGCGTCGAACACCGGGAAGTCGAGGGTCGGGGTCATGATCCGAACCTGTCACTCTCTGTGGGAGCTGATAGCAGCGCGTGGGTTCCTAAATATCTAGATAATGAAGGTACGGCCGCCTGGTCGGGTGGCGCAACCCTGCGGGTGCGGTCCCCGGAGCCCCGTGGTCGGCCCTGCGGGCCGGGCGGCCGGGCGGCCGGGGTGTCGGGGTGCCGCTGGTCATGCCGTGGCGTCACCCATAACATCTAGATATATTTGGTTGGCTGGTTGACGCGAGATGTGGATCCGGGGGGCCGGCCCACGAGGTCGCCCCAGGGCCGCCGACCAGGTCCGGAGTCGAGTGAGGAGCGCGTTCGTGAGCGAGAGCTTCATCGAGTACGAGGCGGCCGAGCGGATCGCGACGATCACGCTCAACCGGCCGCGGGCGGCGAACGCGCAGACGCTCGAGCTGCTCGACGAGCTCGACGAGGCCTGGCGGCGGGCGGCCGAGGACCCGGACGTCCGAGTGATCATTCTGCAGGCCAACGGCCGGCACTTCTCCGCCGGGCACGACATCAGAAGCGTCGGCCCCGCCGACGACGCGGCTGCCGGTGCGGCTGCTGGCGCGCGTGGCGGGGGCAGCGGTAACGGTCGGCCGCCGAGCTGGACCCTCGCCGGGATCTACGAGATCGAGGCGAGGCGGTTCCTGGAGTACTCGCTGCGCTGGCGCAACGTGCCGAAGCCATCCATCGCCGCGGTGCAGGGCGTGTGCATCTCGGGTGGCCTGCTGCTGTGCTGGCCGTGCGACCTGATCCTCGCGGCGGACAACGCGACCTTTTCCGACCCGGTGGTCAACATGGGCATCGGCGGGGTCGAGTACCACGGCCACACCTGGGAGCTGGGCGCCCGTAAGGCCAAGGAACTGCTGTTCACCGGCCGGAAGATGGACGCCCACGAGGCCGAGCGGGCCGGGATGGTCAACCGGGTGGTGCCGCTCGACGGGCTGCGCCCGGCCGCCCGGGAGCTGGCCGGGCAGATCGCCCGGATGCACCCGTTCGCGTTGCGGCAGGCGAAGCGGGCGGTCAACCAGACCCTCGACGTGCAGGGCTTCTACGCGGCCGTGCAGTCCGTGTTCGACATCCACCAGACCGGCCACGGCCATGCGCTCAGCGAGTCGGGGCTGCCGGTCCTCATGTTGCTGGACGAGATGAAGGCCCGGATCGACAAGTAGTCGATCATGCGGGCCGCGCCGGCCCGGCGGTCGCGTTCCTGGAGGGGCTGACGGGCTGACGGGCTGACGGATCGATGGTGGAGGGCTCGGATGGTGGAGGGCTCAGTAGTCGTGTCGCATCAGATCGATCACGGTCTTCGCGTGTTGGGAGATCATCACCTGGCCGACCACCGCCATGTGCTCCGCCCAGTGCTTCTCGGCCGCCGCGGCGTCACCCGCCTCGACGAGTGCCGCCAGACGCGCCTGCGAGCGCAGGCCGCGCATGCGTGTGGCCTCGGCGTCCCGGGTCGGGTCGGGCCGGCTGGCCGCGGTGACCGCCCGGGCGAGAACCTCGCTGAGCATCTCGGCGACGATGCTGAGCGTCTGGTTGCCGGCCAGCTCCACGAGGCGGGCGTGGAAGCGCGCGTTGGCGCGCCCGAACGCCTCGGGATCCTCGATGGCCTCCAGCTGGTCGGCGCTGAGCCGGCGCAGTTCGGCGGCCGCGGACCGGCGGGCGCGCGAGCCGGCCACCAGCCGGACGGCCACCGGCTCGATCATGCTGCGGGCGTTGTGGACGTCCATGAGCGGCACGCCGCGCGCCTGGAGCAGGAGTGCGGCCGTACGCGCGGTCATCCGCTCGTCCGGCCGGTGCACGACGACCCCGCCCAGCGCCCCCCGTCGGACCGAGATCAGACCCTCCGCCTCGAGGATGCGCAGTGCCTCCCGCATCGACGGGCGGGAGACGGCGAACCGCTCGACCAGCTCGGGCTCCCGCCCGAGCGAATCACCCTCGGTCAGATCCCCCTGGACGATGAGCCGACGGATCTCGTCGGCGATCTGCTGAGGCTTCTCCCGGACGGTGCGCCGAACCCCGTCCCGTGCCTCTCCTGGCTCGACCACGGGCCGATTATATCTCTAGATGTTTCGAGGAAGGCTGTTCGTTCGCGCCCGGCGATGCCGGGCCCGCGCTGTCTTCCGCGCCGCCGCCCGAGCCGTCTGACAACTTACGGAGTCCGCCATGACCGAGGCCGTCATCGTCTCGACCGCACGCACGCCCATCGGCCGCGCCCGCAAGGGGACACTCGTCGGACTCGACGCCTTCGGGCTCGCCGAGGTCGTGGTGCCCGCCGTGCTGGAACGCAGCGGTGTGCCGGCGCGCGAGGTCGACAACCTTGTGCTCGCCGAGGCATATCAGGGTGGCGGAGTCATCGCCCGCAACGTCGCGGTGCGGCTCGGCCTGGACGACATCGCCGGGGTCGCGACCAACCAGCACTGCGCCGGGGGACTGAGCGCCGTCGCGATCGCCGCGGGCAGCATCCGCGCAGGCATGGACCGGGTCGTCATCGCCGGCGGCACGGAGAGCCTGAGCAACAACGCGATGGCCAGCACCCGGAAGGGGCCGGACGGGAAGCCGGTGACCTGGGTGTCGGCGTCGCACCCGGAGACCTCGGACGCCCCCGCCTTCGACATGGCGATCACGGTCGGCGAGAACACCGCCCGCGAGCTGGGCCTCACCCGGCTCGATGTCGACGGGTGGGCCGCCTACAGCCACGCCCAGGCGATCGCCTCGATCGACGGGGGCTACTTCGCCGACCAGATCGTGCCGGTCCGGGTGACCCGGGCTGATGGCACCACCACGGTGTTCGACACCGACGAGTTCCCCCGGCGCGGCACCACCGTCGAGCGGCTCGCCCAGCTGCCGTTACTGCACCCCGAGCTGCCGGACGCGACCGTGACCGCCGGGAACGCGGCCGGCCTGAACGACGCGGCGGCCGCGGTCACGCTGACCAGCGGTGAGTACGCGGCCGCGCACGGGCTCGCCCCGCTGGCCCGGATCCGGTCGTGGGCGTCGGTCGGGGTGGCTCCCGCGCTGACCGGACTCGGGCCGTCACTGGCCATCCCGAAGGCGCTCGACCGGGCCGGGCTCACCCTCGCCGACATCGACCTCTTCGAGGTCAACGAGGCGTTCTGCTCGGTCTCGGTCGCCACCATCCGCAAGCTGGGGATCAGCCCGGAGGCGGTCAACGTGAACGGCAGCGGGGCGAGCCTCGGCCACCCGATCGCGGCCACCGGCGCCCGCATGGTCGTGACCATGGTGCACGAGCTGCGGCGGCGCGGGAACGCGCTCGGCGTCGTGTCGATGTGCGCGGGCGGCGGCATGGGCGCGGCGATGGTCGTGGAAGTGCTCTGACCCCGCGACCCCGCGACCCCGCGATCCGCTGTCCGCCGTCCGCAGCGCGGTGCGCCTTCGGTGATCGGCCCTCGACGCCCCGGTGGTCGACCTGAAATATCTATATCTATCGGGGTGCGTCGGGAGGTCGGTGAGGGCGTGACAGTGAGCGACGGGACGACGATGCGGACGCGGGCTCTTCTGCCGTGGAGTTCCGAAGCTCGGCGGTATGACGCGATCGTGGTGGGCGCGGGCTTCTCCGGGCTGTACTCGCTCCACCGGCTCCGCGAGCAGGGGCTGCGGGTGCTGGTCCTCGAGGCGGCCGACAGGGTCGGTGGGACCTGGCTGTTCAACCGCTACCCGGGCGCCCGCTGCGACATCGAGAGCGTCGAGTACTCCTACAGCTTCTCCGCCGAGCTCCAGCAGGAGTGGAGCTGGACGGAGCTCCTGCCCGGGCAGCCGGAGATCGAGGCCTACCTGAACTTCGTCGCCGACCGGCTCGACCTGCGCCGCGGCATCCGGTTCGACACCAGGGCCGTCGCGATGACGTTCGACGAGGATGACGCCTCGTGGCTGGTGGAGACCGCCGCCGGCGAGCTGTTCGTCGCCCCGTTCGTCGTCGCCGCGACCGGGATCCTCTCGGCCCCCAGCGGAACGCCCATGAAGCCGCTCGGGTCCCGGTAGGTGTACAGATCGCGGACGGTCGACCCGATCGCGTCATAACCGAAGTCCCAGCCGGCGAGGACGAAGGGCGCCACGACGGGGGTGACGACGCGGTGCGCGCGGGATCCGGCCTGCGGGCCGGCCCGGGTGATGAGTCCCGCGAGAGTCCAGGCGATCCAGCCGTAGACGACATAGCCCAGGGGGACGACGACGGGAACGTCGAAGAGTCGCGGACCTTCGGTGTGGTGAATGTAGTAGCCGAACGGGAAGCCGACGGCGATGCTCGTGGCCTCGAACGCGAGGGCGACGACGTAGCTCGTCGCGACGTAGACGGCGAGGCCCTGCCATCCGACGGCGAGCGAGGCGTGGGCGACCACGAATCCCAGCAGGGCGAGCGGCGCGAGGGCGTCCAGGACGGGGGAGGGTGTCGGGACCGCCGGCACCCACGACACCGCGGAAACAACCACCCACAAGCCCGCGAGGACCCAGCAGAGAACGTAGCGGGCCGATGTTCCGGCCCGGCCTTTGTCGGCGCCGCGCCCCTGGTCCGGATGTGTTCTCACTGCTGTGCTGGCGGTGGCTCCCGCCACGCCCCGCGCGCGGCGCCGTTGGCTCAGCGTCCCTTCCACACCGGCGGCCGCTTCTCGGCGAAGGCCCGGCCGCCCTCCTGGGCGTCCTCCGAGGCCATGAGATCCGCCATCGAGGCCAGCGCCGTCTTCATCGCCGCCGCGTCGTCCCCGAGCTCGCCGCGCAGGAGGCGTTTCGTGGCCTGCAGCGCGAGTGGGGCGTTGGCGTTGACGCGGCCGGCGAGCTCCAGGGTGGCCGGCAGCAGTTCGTCCCGGGGCACCACCCGGTTGACGAGGCCCCAGTCCAGGGCCTGCTCCGCGGGGATGGGGTCGCCGGTGAGCGCCAGCTCGAGCGCGCGGGCGATCGGCAGCCGCAGCGGCAGCCGGGTGCCCCCGCCCGCGGCGAGCAGACCGCGTCTGACCTCCGGGAGGCCGAAGTTCGTACCGGCCGCGGCGATGACCAGGTCACAGTGCATCATGATCTCGAAGCCGCCGCCGAGGCAGCTGCCGTTCACCGCGGCCAGCAGAGGCTTCCGGAAGTCACGCAGGCCGTCGAGGGCCTGCATGACGGGTGCGAGGTTCTCACCCCTGGAGAGCGCTTTCAGGTCGAGGCCGGCGCAGAAGGTACGGTCGCCGGCGCCGGTGAGGACGACGCTGCGTACTCCGTCGTCGCCGTCCGCGCGGGTGAGCGCGTCGGCGAGGCCCTGGCCCACCTCGCCGTTGAGGGCGTTGCGGGCCTCGGGGCGGTTGATGGTGACGACGAGCGAGCCGTCGACGAGCTCGGTCAGAATGCTCATCGCCGGCCTACTTCGGGGCGAAGCGCTGGCCGCCGTCGAGGCGGATGGTGGAGCCGTTGAGCATCGGGTTCTCGATGATGCCCTGGGCGAGGCGCGCGTACTCCTCGGGACGCCCCATCCGTCTCGGGAAGGCGGCGTCCTTGGTGAGGACCTTCTCGTACTCCTCGGGAATGCCCTGGGTCAGACCGGTGTGGAACAGGCTCGGTGCGATGGCGTTGACCCGGATTCCCAGCGAACCGAGCTCGCGGGCCATCGTCAGGCTCATGGCAGCCACCCCGCCCTTCGACGCGGTGTAGGCGATCTGCCCGACCTGCCCCTCGAACGCGGCGATCGACGCGGTGTTGATGATCACGCCTCGTTCGCCGTCGGCGTTCGGAGTGTTGCGGCTCATGTGCCATGCGGCGAGGCGGGCCACGTTGAAGGTGCCCGTCAGGTTGAGATCGATGACCTTCTGGAACGCCTCGATCGGCAGCGGGCCGTCCTTGCCCAGTGTGCGCCCGGGAGTCGCCCCACCGGCGGTGTTCACGACGACGTCGATGCCGTCCAGCGTGGCCACCGCGGTCTCGAGAACGCCTTCCATCCCCGCGAAGTCGGTGACGTCGCAGACGTGGAAACTGCCCTTCAGCTCCTTGGCGACCGCCGCGCCGTCGCTGCTTTCCTGGTCCAGGATCGCCGCCCGCCCACCACGGGTCGTGATCAGCTCGGCTGTTGCCCTGGCCATTCCGGACGCGCCGCCCACGACGACCGCCCGCAACCCCTTCAGCTCCACCCTGTTTCCTCCCTGTGCCCATCGGGACAACTCGGCCGAAGCCTAGCCTAAATCTATAGATATATACCACTGGTGGTTGCGGTGGTTCCCGCCGGTCGGGAGGCGGCCCGGACGGGTCCGGGCAGGAGATCGCCCGGACCCGTCCGCCGTGGCAGCCGGTCGCCCAGTCCGGAGTCGGGGAGGCTCCGGAGTCGGGGAGGCTCCGGAGTCGGCGTCGCGCGGCGGGACGGCCCGTCCGGTGGCGTGCGTGTGGGTCGTAGGTCCTGGCGAGGGTCGGACCGGTGGACAAACGTGTTCTGGGGGCTGAGGGTCGGAGGGAAAGCCGCCGATCGGGCGCGTGCCCGTCTCTTCATATATCTATATATTTTGTGGTCTGCGCGCTACCATCGCTGCGGTACACCGACAGGGGGCCCAGTGGCAGCACAGATGACGTCGACCTACTCGACCATCCGGTATGAGACGGGCCCCGACCGGGTCGCGACGATCACCCTGGACCGGCCCGAGGTGCTGAACGCCTTCGACCGGCGGATGTGCGGCGAGATCCGCGATGTGTGGCAGCGGGTGAAACTGGACCCGCAGGTGCACGCGGTGGTGCTGCGGGCCGCGGGTGACCGGGCGTTCTGCGCCGGGCTGGACGTGAAGAAGCCCTACGGCCAGCCCGAGGACGTGTGGAACCACGAGGACCCGGGCGAGCTGCTCAGCCCGAAGTGGCAGAAGTGCTGGAAGCCCGTGGTGTGTGCGGTGCAGGGTATCTGCACCGCCGGCGCGTTCTACTTCCTGAACGAGGCCGACGTCGTGATCTGCTCGTCGGACGCCACGTTCTTCGACTCGCATGTCACCCACGGCCGGGTGTGCGCGGTGGAACCGATCGGGCTGATGCGGAAGATCGGGCTGGCGGAGACGCTGCGGATCGCGCTGTCGGGCAACGACGAGCGGGTCTCGGCCCAGACCGCCCTGCGCATCGGCCTGGTGACCGAGGTCGTGGATCGTCCGCGGCTCTGGGAGCGGGCACACGAGATCGCGGCGGGGATCGCGCGCAAACCGTCGGCCGCCACCCAGGGAACCGTGCGCGCGATCTGGGAGTCGCTGGACCGGCCGTACCGCGCGGCGATGGAGCAGTCGCTCATCTACACCCGGCTCGGCAACCCTGTCGGGATGGCCCAGGCGGAGGCGGACGCCGGCGAGCCGGTCACGGACAGCGTGGGCGGCAGGGGTGGCGCGGGCGGCGGGGGTGGCACGCCGAACGGGAGTCCGACAGCAGGGCGGCCGTGGAGGCTTCGGTGACCGACCTGACCCCGGCTGCTCCGGCTGCTCCGGCTGCCCCGGCTGCCCCGGCGATCCCGGCGATCCCGGCGGCGCCGGCACCCGCCCCGCCCTGGACGTTCGGCGTCGAGCCGCTCCCGCAGACCGTCGTGGCGGCGGACCGATTACGGCAGGTCATCAGTCTCCTGCTCACACTCGAGCATCCCGACCCCGCGGTCGACGACCTGCTCGCCGCCCTCGATGTGGCACAGCGGCGGCTGGGCCGGTCTGTTCCGGCCGATCCGGTGCCCCGCGTCGGCGCGGCGGTGGACGGCGCCGGCCGTGCCTACCTGGACCACTCCCGCCACATCGGCGCCTTCAACCCCTGCTTTCCCGACTACGAGATCGCCGTCGACGGCGACCACGCGGAGGGCACGGTCAACTTCCCGATCGCCTACGAGGGCCCGCCGGGCCTGGTACACGGGGGCTTTCTCGCCCTGTTCTTCGACGCGGTGATCCAGCACCACAACTGCGACCTCGGCCTGGCCGGGAAGACGGCGGGGCTCGCGCTGCGCTACCGGCGGCCCACCCCGCTGCGCACCGATCTGCGCTTCGTGCTGGCCCGGTCGGCCGACGGGCCGCGGATCAGGACCACCGGCCGGCTGCTGGCCGGCCAGGTGGGCGGCCAGGTGGGCGGCAACCCGGCCGGTGACGTCGTGCTGTGCGAGGCGGAGCTGGACGCGGTCAAGGGCGACCGGGCCCGGCTACCGGCCGTCTCACCACGCTGGGCCTCACCACGCCGGGCACAGTCATGATCGCCACGACCGTCGACGCCGGGGACGGGACACCCCTGACCGTCCCGGCCCTGCTGCGTGCGCAGGCCGACCGGTACGGCCCGCGGGTCCTGCTCACCTGCGACGAGGACGTGCTCACCTACGCCGAGGCCGACCGGCGGTCGCGGGCGCTCGCCCGTAGCCTGCTGTCGCTGGGGGCCGGCAAGGGCACCCACGTCGGTCTCCTGCACCCGAACGGGAGCGAGTTCGTCGTCGGCTGGCTCGCCGCGGCGCGGATCGGCGCGGTGAGCGTGCCGCTGAGCACCTTCTCCACCGGCGCCGAGCTGCGGACCCTGCTGCGCAGCGCCGACATCGGGGTGCTGCTGAGCGCACGGTCCCATCGCTCCCATGACTATCTGGCGGCGCTGCGGGACGCGGTCCCCGAGCTCGCCGCGGCCACGGCACCGCCTCTGCTCGCCCCGTCCATGCCGGTACTTCGGCACGTCTTCGTCGGTGCGCCGGCGGATGCCGGGCTCGGGCCGGGCACGGCCGCCGGCGTCGGGGGCGGCGCTGGCCCCGCCTGGTCGGTGCCCGCCCTGCTGAGCTGGGGCGCCGAGGTGGGCGAGGACCTCGCCCGCGCCGCCGAGGACGCGGTGCACGCGAGCGACCGGCTCGTGATCGTGCACACGTCCGGGTCGACAAGCGCGCCGAAGGGTGTGATCCACACCCACGGCGCCCTGATCCGCCACCTCGCGAACCTGAACGAGATCCGCCGCTACACCGACGACGACGTGCTGTTCTCGAACTCGCCGTTCTTCTGGATCGGCGGGTTCGCCTACGCCCTGCTCGGCACGCTGCTGGCCGGCGGCCGGCTGGTGTGCTCCAACGCGGCGAGCGCCGCGGGCGTGCTCGACGTGCTCGAGCGCGAGCGTCCGACGATGGTCAACGGCTATGCCCAGTCGGTGGCGGGCCTGCCCGCCGACCCGACGTTCGCCCGCCGCGACCTCTCGTCGATCCGCCGCGGGAACCTCTACGCGATCATGCCGAGCGACGTCCGGCCGGCGGACCCGGGCCTGCGTCACCAGATGCTGGGCATGACCGAGACCGGCAGCGTGTGCCTGGTCAGCGAGGACGAGGGCGACCAGCCCGAACACCGGCGCGGCTCGTTCGGGCGTCCGGCGCCGGGGTTCGAGGCCCGGGTCGTCGACCCCGAGGACGGGCGGGTGCTCGGCGCGGGTGAGGTGGGGGAGCTGTGGCTGCGGGGCCCGTTCCTGATGGAGGGCTACTACGGGCGGGAACGGCACGAGGCGTTCGACGCCGACGGCTGGTACCACTCCGGTGACCTGTTCGTCGTCGACGACGAGGGGTTCTTCTACTTCAGGGGCCGCGGTGGCGACGTCATCAAGACGGCCGGTGCCAACGTCTCGCCGGTCGAGGTCGAGGCCGCCATCCGGGACGTCGCCGGGCTGACCGCGTACGTCGTCGGCCTGCCGGACGCGGACCGCGGGCAGATCGTCGCCGCGGCGGTCCGGGTGCCCCCGGGGCGGACGGTCGACCCCGCCGGGCTGCGCCGCCAGCTGGCCGAACGGCTGTCCGCCTACAAGGTTCCCCGGCGCATCGTGCCGATCGCCGACGACGAGGTGCCGACGATGTCCAGCGGCAAGATCGACGCCGCCGCGCTCAGGGAGCTGCTCCGTGCCGCCGGATGAGACTCCGCCCGACCCCGTCCCGTCCGACCTCGTCCCGTCCGACCTCGTCCCGTCCGACCTCGTCCCGTCCGGCGAGCCGGTGCTGCCGGTGCTGCCGGGCGAGCTGACCGTTCCGGCGCTGCTCGCGCTCCGGCGGCGTCTCGACGGCGGCGTCCAGGCGTTCGTCAGCGACGACGACGAGATCACCTACGCCGGGCTCGACGACGCCAGCCAGGCCCTGGCCGGGCGGCTGGTCGCCGCCGGCGTCACGAAGGGCAGCAGGGTCGGCCTGGTGATGCCCAACGGCATCGGGTGGGCGACCGCCGCGGCGGCGGTGATGCGGGTCGGGGCGGTGCTCGTCCCGCTGAGCACCCTGCTGCGGCCACCGGAGCTGCTCGCCCAGCTGCGCGTCGCCGCCGTCACCCACCTGGTCGTGGTGCCGCGGCTGCGTGGCCGTGACCATCTCGACGAGCTGGCCTCGGTGGCGCCCGCCCTGACCGAACAGGTTCGACGCGGACGCCCGCACCCGGACGTCCCGTCACTGCGCTGGATCTGGTCCTCGGACGAACTGCCCACGGGCGCCGCACCGGCCCCGGTCGTCGAGGCGCTCGGCCGTGCCGTCCGGCCGGCCGACGACCTGGTCGTGCTGTTCACCTCGGGCAGCCGCGGCGCCCCGAAGGGAGTGCTCCACACGCACGGCGGCGGGCTGCGGGCCGTCGCGTCGAGCCTGGACAGCCGCCGCATCGGGCGGGGCGAACGGCTCTACATCCCGATGCCGTTCTTCTGGACCGGCGGGTTCGGTGGCGGGCTGCTCTCGGTGCTCGTCGCCGGCGCCACCCTGCTCACCGAGGCCGTACCGGAACCGGCCCGCACGCTGCGGTTCCTCGAACGCGAGCGGGTGACGCTGTTCCGCGGCTGGCCCGACCAGGCGGCGCGCCTCGCCGCGCATCCGGCGTTCGCCGCCACCGACCTGTCGGCGTTGCGGCCGGCGAGCCTCGGCGCGGTGCTGCCGCCGGCGACGCGGCCGGCGCCGGGCGCCCGGGCCAACCTGTTCGGGATGACCGAGACGTTCGGGCCCTACTGCGGTTCGCCGCTCGACACCGACCTGCCCGCCGACAAGCACGGTAGCTGCGGCCGGCCGTTCACCGGTGTCGAGGCGCGCATCGCCGACCCCGAGACCGGCGCCGCCCTCCCCCCCCGGGCACCGAGGGTGAGATCCGGCTGCGCGGGCCGAACGTCATGCGCGGCATCGCCGGCCGGCACCGTGCGGACGTCTTCGACGCCGACGGGTTCTACCCCACCGCCGACCGCGGCCTGCTCGACGCCGACGGCTACCTCTGGTACCGAGGCCGCCTCGACGACATGGTCAAGATCCGCGGCGCGACGGTCTACCCGATGGAGGTCGAGGCGGTCCTGCGCGCGCTGCCCGGCGTCACCGACGCCTACGTCACCGACATCGCCGCTGCTGCTCCCGACGGCGGCGCCGAAGCCGAAGCCGGACCGGGTGCCGGGGGCGCGCGGGAGGTCGCGGCGGTCGTCGTCGCCCGCTCGTTCGACGACCTGGACGACCTGGACGACCTGGACGAGTTGGACGAACTGACCAGACAGGCCCGGGCCCACCTGAGCAGCTTCAAGATCCCCACTCGCTGGCTGCTGGTCAGCGACCCCCACCGGGTGCCGCGGCTGGCCAGCGGAAAGGTCGACATCGACGCGCTCCGCCGCCTCCTCGCCGCGGAGGGCACCCCCGGCTTCCGGAAGACGAGGTCATAGTGAAAGCCATCGATTGCCTGGTCAACGTGGACATGGGGGACACCGCGCCGCCCGACTGGATGATCCGGGTGAAGGAGGACTACTTCAAAGGCGGCGCGGACTTCCTGCGCAGCCCGGAACTTCCCGAGCTGGTCGACGCGATGGACGCGGCCGGCGTCGAGCGGGCGATCCTGATCTCCAGGGTGGGGCGGAAGGACGACCGGGCCCGGCGCTACGCCGAGGAGCGCCCGGACCGCTTCGCGCTCGGGATCGGCGGTTTCGACCTGCTGCGTCCCATGCGCGCGCTGCGCGCGCTGGAGTCGTTCGTCCGGGACCACCCGGTCGCCTACGCCACGGTCGGGCCGAGCTTCTGGGGGGACGGAATGTACCCGCCCAGCGACGCGGTCTACTACCCGCTGTACACCAAGTGCTGCGAGCTCGACCTGCCGCTGTGCGTCAACACGGGCATCCCAGGGCCGCCCATCCCCGCGGAGCCGCAGAACCCGATCCATCTCGACCGGGTCTGCATCCGGTTCCCGGAGCTGCGGCTGTGCATGATCCACGGTGCCGACCCGTGGTGGGACACCGCGATTCGAATGATGATCAAGTATCGCAACCTGCGGCTGATGACGTCGGCGTGGTCCCCGAAACGGCTGCCGGCGTCGTTGCTGCACTACCTGTCCACCCGTGGCCGTGACCGGATCATCTTCGCCTCGGACCACCCGGTCCTGTCCATGTCCCGCTGTACAGGGGAGGTCGCCAACCTCGACCTGGCCGACGACGTCCGCCAGGCCTGGCTCCACGACAACGCCCAGTCCTTCTTCTTCGTGCCACGCAAGCCGGGCCAGTAGGGAGACTACGGCGTGACGACCAACCAACTCACCGAGCTCGGCTTCTACACCCTGCCCGGACACTCCGGCACGCCGCGCGATCTGATCGCCGAGGTCCGGGCGGGGGAGGAGCTGGGCCTGGGCGCGGCCTTCGTCTCCGAGCGTTTCTCGACGAAGGACGCGGCGACCCTGTGCGGCGCCGCCGGCGCGCTCACCGAGACGCTCGGGATCGCGACGGCGGCCACCAACCACCACACCCGCCACCCGCTGGTCACCGCGACGTTCGCGACGACCATGCACCGGCTCACCGGCGGGCGGTTCGCGCTCGGGCTCGGGCGCGGCTTCGACCGGTTCTGGACCGCGGTCGGGCTGAACCCGGTCACCAGCGCCCAGCTCGAGGACATGGCCGGGCTGCTGCGCCGGCTCTGGCACGGCGAACTGGTCCTCGGCCACGACGGGCCCGCCGGAAAGTACCCGTACCTGCACCAGGACCCGGACTTCGACGAGGACGTGCCGCTCCTGCTGGCCGCGCTCGGCCCGAAGAGCCTTGAGCTCGCCGGCCGCTGCATGGACGCGGTCGTGCTGCACACGTACTTCTCCGACCGCGCGCTGACGGACTCGGTCGAGGCGGTCCGCCGCGGCGCCCGGGCGGCTGGCCGGGACCCGGACGGCATTCGGATCTGGTCGGTGCTCGCCACCGTCGGCGACCACGTCGCACCGCAGGACCGGCTGCGCCGGACGGTGGGCCGGCTGGCCACCTACCTGCTCGGCTACGGCGACATCCTGGTGCGGGTCAACGACTGGGACCCGGCGGTGCTCGCCCGGTTCCGGGCCGACGAGCTCATCCAGGGCTTCCGCGGCGCGTTCGACGCGAAGGCCGACGACCGGCAGCTGGAGCACCTCGCCACCCTGCTCCCGGACGAGTGGCTCGCGGCGAGCGCGACCGGGACGGCCGAGGAGAGCGCGGCGGCCGTCGTCCGCCAGTTCGGCCTGGGCGCCACCGGCGTGATCCTGCACGGCGTCTCACCCACCGAGGTCGCCCCGGTGGTGGAGGCCTACCGGAAGATCCGGCCGCTGTCGGTGACCGGCCAGCCGGCCAACCCGGGCCGGCTGGCCTGAAGGCGGAGCGGACCCGTCCGCGCTGTGCGCGACAACGCAGTCGCCCCGGCACTCGATCGCGACCCAGCTTCCGGGAGCTCGTGTCCGGCGGATCTGACGCCGTGTCCGGTTCCCCGCCGCGAGGTGACGTGTTCCGTTCGCGCGCATAAAGACCTCCCTGTGTCCGTCCCGGTCGGGCCCTTGACGAACCGACGTGACGAGGATTCCGCAAGCCCTCGCAGACAGTGGACCCGAAGAGATACAACCTGCCCCCAGTCGTGGCGTGGGACCTCCTCGCCACCGGCGGGGGCGATAGAAGCCCTGGTCAACGGCCTGACGAGCTCGTCGCCCCACGGGCTGCGGGCTCGTCAGGCCACCCTGGCCGGCCGTCGTCCGCCCACCGACGTCCACTCACCACGCCGCCACCGCCGGGCGGCGTCCCGGACCGGCCGCCCCGACGTCCACCGGCCCGTCCGACCGATGGTGGGACTGTTTCAGACGGTGCTGTCACCTCCATCGGCAACGACGTCCTGTCGGCCGAGGGCTGTCCGCCGCCGGGCCGGGTCGCTCGCACACGCCCGCCGGGCTGCGTAGGCGGGCAAAGGTCGCGGGACGTACTGCGGGTGGGGCGTGCTGCGGGTGGGGCGATGCGTGGTCCGCAGCCGACCGGGCGTCGTCGCCGGCTGAGATGACAGTGCTGTCAGAAATGGTCCCGCGAGGGGTCGGGCGGGCCGACTGGGGCTCGGTGGTCCATCCGCGGCTGTACTCGGCGGTTACGGCTGCGAAGGTGGACATCGGTGGGATGGCGGGGCAGGTCTGGGTGGTCGTGCGACACCGCCGCCGGTGATGCCCCAGGGTCCATCAAGCCGTTGACCAGGACTTCTGTCGTTCCCGCCGGGTGCGGAGAGGTCCCATCCGAGGACTGAGGGGCGGGTTGTGTCTCTTCGGGTCCACTGTCTGCGAGGGGTTGCGAACCCTCACGGGCTTGATCCGTCAAGGGTTCGGCGAGCACGGACACGGTGAGGTCTTTATGCGCGCGAACGCAACACACGACCCCGCGGCGAGAGAGCGGACACAGTGTCAGATTCGCCGGATGCTGACCGGGTGCGAGCCACGGGAAGCAGGCCGCGATCGGTCTGCCTGACGAGGTCAGACGGGGGAGCGGGTACGAGGCGATGCTCGCGACCGGGCGACGCTGATACGTCAGGGGGCGCCGCCCGCCTACGGCCCGCGGGGGACGTCCCGGAAGGGGCCGGTGTCGGCACGTGCCTCGCGGGGCATGCCGAGCAGGCGTTCGCTGATCACGTTGCGGGCCATCTCGGTCGTGCCGCCGCCGATACAGGCCGCCTGGCGGACCAGGTAGCCGCGCGCGACCTGGGCGGAGACCTCGTCGCCCGGTGCCCAGACCACTCCGGTGTCACCGCACAGCTCCGTCGCCAGCGCCGCGCGGCGGCTGGTCGCGGTGCCGCTGAACAGCCGGCACATGGCGGCGGCGTGGTGGGGGAGGGCACCGGCGGCCATCTTGCGGGAGACCGACTCGACGAGGGCGCGGGTGACGAGGGCGAGGATCTGCCCCTCGCCGATGATGTCCCGGGTGCGGCTGTCGTCGATCGTGCCGAGGCGCCGGGCGGCCTCGACCAGCACCCGGGGCTCGTAGGGGCCGTCGTTCGGCCGGTTGCCGCTGCCGGTGACGTAGGGCGAGCCCCCGGAGATGGTCCGCTCGTGGTGCAGCCAGCGGGTGACGACGCCCCAGCCGCCGTCGACGTCACCGACGCGGTCGTGGTCGGGCACGACGACGTCGGTCAGGAACTCCTGGCAGAACTCCCGCGAGCCGTTGACCAGCTCGATCCGGTGGGTGTCGACGCCCGGGGCGCCGGCCGGCAGGCTGAACACGGTCAGCCCGGCGTGCTTGCCGACGTCCCAGTTCGTGCGGGCCAGGCACAGCGCCCAGTCGCCGTACCAGGCGGAGGTGGTCCAGATCTTCGAGCCGTTGAGGATCCACCGGTCGCCGTCGCGGGTCGCGGTGGTGACCGCGCCGGCGGCGTCCGACCCGCCGCCCGGCTCCGACAGGAGCTGGACCCAGATCTCCTCGCCGCGCAGCATCGCCGGGATGTGGCGCAGCTTCTGCTCGGAGGTGCCGAACTCCAGCAGCACGGCCAGGCACGGGATGAACGTCGACGCCTGGATCTCCGCCGGGTAGTCGTAGCCGCGGATCTCCCGGTTGAAGGCGGTCTGGTGCGCCGGTGTCAGGCCCTGCCCGCCGTACTCCACCGGCACACAGATGCCGGCGAAGCCGCCGTCGAACAGCCGGCGCTGCAGCTCGCGGCAGGTGGCGACGCGGGCCAGCTCCTCGGCCTCGGGTCGCTGGGTCGCGGTGAGGAAGAAGTCGGCGGTGGCTGGATCGGCAGGCGGCATGTTCTCGGCGAGCCAGGTCCGGGCGCGCGCGGCGAACTCCTCGACTGTGATCATGATGCTCGTCCTCCGTCGTCGTCCACGGCGGCCTCGACCAGGCGCACGAGCCGTTCGGTGAAGTAGGCCGGCGTGCCGAACAGCTGGGCGTCCACCAGCGCCCGGCGCAGGTAGAGGTGCAGGTCGTGCTCGTAGGTGACGCCGATCCCGCCGTGCAGCTGGATGCAGTCCTGGATCGCCTCGGGCCCGACCCGTCCGACGTAGGCCTTGGCCGTGGTGGCCCACGTGCGGGCGTCCGCGCGGCCGGTGCCGACCAGACGGGCCGCGCGCTCGGTGACCGCCGCGCTCGCCTCCAGCTGGGTGCGCAGGTCGGCCACCCGGTGCTTGATCTCCTGGTACGACCCGAGCGGGCGGCCGAACGAGTAACGGTCCTCCGCCCAGCGCAGGGTCAGCTCGAACGCGCGGTGCGTCGCCCCGACGATCTCACCGGCCTGCAGCACGGCGCTGAGGTCGAGCAGCGCGGCGTCGTGCTCGTCGGCGGTGCCCGGCTCACCGACCCGGGCGGATGCCGGCACCGTCACCGCCCGCAGCGTCACCGTCTGGTAGCGGCGGGTCAGGTCGACGCCGTCGAGGGGCGCCGTCTCCACGCCGGGGGCGCCGAGCGGCACGAGGAAGTGCGACCGCGCGCCGTCGCCGTCGCCGTCGCCGTCGCTGCCGCCGCCGGTGGTGGTGGTGGTGTCGTCCGGTCCGGCGGCGACGAGGAGGTAGCCGTTCGGCCCTCCCCGTTCGACGCAGGGCACGGTGCCGTCCAGGATGAACCGGTCGCCCGAGCGTTCGGCCCGGACCTGTGCGCCAGCCCGCCGCCCGGTCCGCGGCGAGTGCCCCCAGGCGGCGGTGGCGCCCCCGTCGAGCAGCTCCGCGAGCGGGCCGCCGTGCAGCTGCGCCGAGCCCCACCGGCCGAGCGCCGCCGCGACGACGTTCGTCCCGATCAGCGGGCCCGGCGCGGCGTGCCGGCCGAACTGGAAGGCGACCGCCAGCAGGTCGGCCAACCCGTTGCCGCTGACGGAACCGCCGCCGGCGTGCTCCGGGACGAGGGGCGTCGTCCAACCGAACTCGGCACCCTGCTTCCACAGGGTGCCGTCGAACGTCTCGTCCTGCCGTGCGAGCTCGCGCACGCGGGCCGGGGGATAGGTCGCCTCCAGGTACTGCGCCGTCGTGTTCCCGAGCAGGTCCTGGTCCGCGGTCTGGGTGAACATCGTCCTCCTGGGGCGGTGCCCGAGGTCGGTGCCGTCGCCGTGCGGGTGCTGCTCCGCGGGGCCGACGGGCGGTGGGGCCGCTGGGTGTCCAGGGAGCGCAGCCTACGCCCACAGAGGGTAAAAGGTCTATATGTAACCCGGGTCGAGTGGCGTCGCCGGCCTGGCCGTCCGGTGGTGCGCTCACCCCGCCGGGCTGGCGTCCACGGGCTTTCGGTCGATATTGAAATATCTAGATCTATATCTTAGGGTTCCGGGTGAACGGCCCGCGTGCCGGACACCCACCGGTGGGCGGACGGGCGGGAACTCGGACGACGGGAACTGGAGAGCGCGGGATGAAGGCGACTGCGGCTGTGCTCCGGCAGGCGGACGGGCCCTACGCGCTCGAGGAGGTCGAGCTCGATCCACCCGGACCCGGCGAGGTCCTGGTCCGCGTGGTGGGCGCCGGCATGTGCCATACCGACGTCGTGCCGAGACGCGAGGGCGTGCCGGCACCGCCGCCGATCATCACCGGGCACGAGGGCGCCGGCGTGGTCGAGGCCGTCGGCGAAGGCGTGGAACGGGTGCTGGTCGGTGATCACGTGGTGCTCTCGTTCGACTCCTGCGGGGAGTGCCCGGGCTGCCGCCGCGGCGCCCCGCCCTACTGCGACCTGTTCCTGTTCCGTAACTTCTTCGGCCGCCGCCTGGACGGCACCACCGGTGTCCGCGACGCCGCCGGGGCCGAGATCGCCTCGCGCTGGTTCGGTCAGTCCTCGTTCGCGACCCACTGCGTCGCCGCCCAGCGCGGCGTCGTCGTGGTGGACCGGGACCTGCCGCTGGCGAAGCTGGGCCCGCTGGGCTGCGGCATCCTCACCGGTGCCGGTTCGGTGCTCGTCGACCTGGACGTCGGGGCGGGGGACAGCATCGCCGTGTTCGGCGCCGGTGCGGTGGGCCTGTCGGCGATCATGGCGGCGCGGGTGGCCGGCGCCGGCCCGATCATCGCGGTCGACCTGCACCCGCACCGGCTGGCGCTCGCCACCGAGCTCGGTGCCACTCACGTGCTGGACGGAGCCGGCACGGACCTCGTCTCCCGGATCCAGGACCTCACCGGTGGTGGGGCCCGGTTCACCTTCGACACCACCGGAAACGTCGCGGTCATCGGGACCGCCGTCGCCGCGCTGCGGACGGGTGGGCACGCCGGGCTGGTGGGCCTCCAGACCGAACCGATCACCTTCGGCCCGGTGGATCTCCTCGGCCGGCGGATCTCGAGCATCCTCGAGGGCGGCGCCGACCCGCAGGTCATGATCCCGCGGCTCATCGAACTGTGGCGGGCCGGCCGCTTCCCGTTCGACCGGCTGATCGAGACCTTCCCGCTCGAGGCGATCAACACGGCGGAGAAGGCCTCGCTGTCCGGCAGGGTCGTCAAGCCCGTCCTGCTCCCGTCAGGGCGGATCTGACCGATGGACATGGACATCGACCACCCGAGCCGGTTCGCGGCGTCCGCGCCGGACCGGCCGGCCGTGATCATCGGCGACCGGGTCCTGTCGTACGGGGAGCTGGAACGGCGATCGAACCAGGTGGCGCACGCGCTGCGGTCGTCCGGGCTCGGCGTCGGCAGCCACGTCGCCGTCCTGATGGAGAACCGGACGGAGTACTTCGAGGTGGTCTGGGCCGCGCTGCGGGCCGGCCTCCTGGTGACGCCGATCAACTGGCACCTGTCCGCCGCCGAAGCCGGGTACATCGTCGCCGACTGCGGTGCCGCCGCGCTGGTCGTGTCCGCGCCCCGCGCCGACGTGGCTGCCGTGGCTGCCGGGGTCGACGCCCCGGCGCTGAAGGTGCGGCTCGCCGTGGGCGGGCCGGTCGACGGGTTCGACGCGTACGAGGAGGTGATCGGCGCCCAGCCGGCGTCGCCGGTCGACGACGAGTGCGAGGGCAACTGGATGTTCTACTCGTCGGGCACCACCGGCCGGCCGAAGGGGATCACGCCGGCGAGTGCCGGGGGCCCGATCGGCGCGGCCGACTCCTTCACCGGGATGGTGAGGTTCCTGTACGGCGGCGATGAATCGACGCGGTACCTGAGCCCGGCGCCGCTCTACCACGCCGCGCCGCTGGCCTGGGCCACCGCTGTGCACCGGCTCGGCGGCACGGTGATCGCCACCGAGCGGTTCGACGCGCTGGAGTTCCTCCGGCTCGTCGAGCGGCACCGGGTGACGTTGGTCCAGGTGGTCCCGACGCACCTCGTCCGGCTGCTGAAGCTGCCCGAGGCGGACCGGGCCCGCTTCGACCTCTCCAGCCTGCGGACGCTCGTACACGCCGCGGCGCCCTGCCCGCCCGAGGTCAAGCGGGCCGTCCTGGACTGGCTCGGGCCGATCGTGCACGAGTACTACTCCGGCAGTGAGGGCGTCGGCTTCTGCGCCATCGGCCCGGAGGAGTGGCTCGCCCATCCGGGCTCGGTCGGCAGGTCGCTGCTGGCACCGGTGCACATCGTCGACGAGGACGGCCACGAGGTGCCGCCGCGCACCGAGGGCCGGGTGTACTTCGAGGTGGCCCGGCCGTTCGCGTACCACGGAGACCCGGAGAAGACGGCCGGCGCGTTCGACGAGCGCGGGTGGGGCACGTTCGGCGAGGTCGGCTGGGTGGATGAGGACGGCTACCTCTACCTCACCGACCGGGTGTCCAACATGATCATCTCTGGTGGGGTGAACGTCTACCCGCGCGAGGTCGAGGACGTGCTGATTCTCCACCCCGCCGTCACGGACGTCGTCGTGATCGGCGTGCCGGACGCGGAGATGGGCGAGTCGGTGCGCGCGGTCGTCCAGCCGGCCGTGCCCCCCGCCGACGCCGACGCCGCCGAGGCGCTGGCGGCGGAGCTCATCGCGTTCGCGCGGGACCGCGTCGCCCACTACAAGTGTCCCCGCTCGGTCGTGTTCCTGGCCGAGCTGCCGCGCCTGCTGACCGGCAAGGTCGCGCGGCGCCTGCTGCCCCCGGAGGCAACCTCGTGACCGGTGTGACCAATGTGATCGAACGCGACCAGCTGCTCGTCGGCGGCCGCTGGCGCAGGCCCATCTCGGCCGACCGGATCGAGGTCCGCTCGCCGCACGACCAGCGCCTCGTGGCCACCGTTCCGGCGGCCGGCCCGGCCGACGCCGACGCGGCCGTCGCCGCGGCGCGGGCCGTCCTGGCGGACGGCGACTGGGCGGCGACCACCGGCGCCGAACGCGCCAGCCTGATCCGCAAGGTGTCCGGTGGGCTGCAGGCCCGCGCGGAGGAGCTGGCCGCGCTGGTCACCGACGAGATGGGCGCGCCGGCGAAGTTCTCGATCTTCGGTCAGGCCATCAGCCCCGCGCTCATCCTGGACGGCTTCGCCGACGTCGCCGAGCGGTTCGCCTTCTCCGCGGAGCGGGCCGGGGTGATGGGTCCCTGCCTGGTGCAGAAGGTGCCGGTCGGGGTGTCGGCCGGGATCGTGCCGTGGAACGTGCCGATCTTCATCGCGTGCATGAAGCTCGGCGCGGCGCTGGCCGCCGGTGCCCCGATCGTGCTGAAGCCGGCACCGGAGGCGCCGCTGAGCTCGTTCCTGCTCGCCGAGGTGCTGCTCGACGCCGGGATTCCGGCGGGTGTCGTGAGCGTGCTGCCCGGCGGCGCCGACCTCGGTCGGTACCTGGTCGCCCACCCGGGCGTCGACAAGGTGTCCTTCACCGGGAGCAGCGCGGCCGGTCGGACGGTCGGCGCCACCTGCGGCGGGCTGGTGAAACGGTGCACGCTGGAGCTCGGCGGCAAGTCGGCCGGGATCATTCTCGACGACGCAGACCTGGCGACCGTCGTCCCCCAGCTCCTCGATTCCGCGCTGCAGAACAACGGCCAGGTCTGCGCCGCACAGAGCCGCATCCTGGCCCCGGCCGCGCGCTACGACGAGGTCGTCGACGCACTGGCCGAGCAGGTGCGCACGCTGGTCGTCGGCGACCCGCGTGACCCCGGCACCGACGTCGGCCCGCTCGTCTCGGCCCGCCAGCGCGACCGGGTCGAGGGCTACATCGCCGACGGCCGGGCCGGTGCCGCCCGGCTCGTCGTCGGCGGCGGCCGCCCGGTCGGTCTCGACAGTGGTTTCTACGTCGAGCCGACGCTGTTCGCCGACGTCGACAACGCCAGCCGGATCGCCCGGGAGGAGATCTTCGGTCCGGTGGTGACGGTGATCCGGTACGAGGGCGAGGACGAGGCGGCGGCCATCGCCAACGACTCCGAGTACGGCCTGTCGGGCTCGGTGTGGACCGCCGACGTCGCCCGCGGCGTCGCGCTGGCCAGCCGGATCCGGACCGGCACCTGCACGGTCAACTCGATCGCGATCGTCGAGCCGCGCAGCCCGTTCGGCGGGTTCAGACAGTCCGGGATCGGCCGTGAGATGGGCCCCGAAGGCGTCGAGGCCTACACCGAGACCCGCACGGTCGTGCTGCCCTTCGAAAGTTGACCCTGCCCGTCGGGTGCACAGCTCCTCGGGTGTTCGTCCCGGCGTCACGCCAGGATGCGGTCGCTTCCTTCTTCGTGTTTCACAGGGCCGGGAGCCGCTCGACCTGGAACCGCGCCCTTCTGGCGGGAGACCAGAAAAGCAGCCGTGGTGATGAGCAGAACCGCGATCATCTGCCGTGGGCTCAGCTGTTCCCCCAGCAGGATGTAGCCGACGATTCCGCCGACCGCGGGGCCCAGGCAGATCAGCACACCGAACACTCTGGCGCTGGTTCTTCGCAGCGTGTGGAGGTCGAGCGTGTAGGGCAGTGCCGAGGAGAGGACCGCGACCAGTAGGCCCAGGGCGAGGTTCCTCGGGTGGCCGAGGCGGTCGACGCCCCCGAAGACCAGGGCGAAGGGCGTGAAGACGAATGCGCCGACGAGGAGCGCGACGGCGAGACCTGACAGGTCCGCCGTCGCGCGTCCGACGTGTCCGCTCAGCAGCACATAGGAGGCGCGTAGCACGGCTGCGAGCAGACCCAGCGCCAGACCGGCCGCGGTGACCCCCGCTCCGCCGGGAAAGGCGATCAGCGTGATTCCGCCGAAGGCCAGCGCCGCCGCGAGAACGTCTGTCCGGCTCCGTGACAGCACGGTCGCCACGGTGAGCGGGCCGAGTAGCTCCAGTACGGCCGCGACACCGAGGGGAAGGCGCGCCACCGCCTGGAAGTACGCCATGTTCATGGCCGCGATCACGCAGCCCAGCGCGGCCACCGGACGAATGCCCCTGGCGCAGGCCCCGCGAAGGTTCGGTCGCGCCAGGGCCAGCAGGATCAGCGCGGCGAACCACAGGCGCATCAGCACGGTCGCGGTGGTGCCGGCGGCGGGGAACAGGTTCTTGGCTGCCGCGGCGCCGCACTGCAGGCTCAGGACCTGGGCGAGAACGAGGCCCGCGGGTACCCACCGGCGGCGGGCGCCGGCCTGGCGCCGGTCCGGGTCGCGGTCCGGACCGCCGGCCGGGCCCCGCAGGTCAGCGTCGCCAGCGGACCCGAGCAGCGGGAACCGCGGCCGCATGGGCGCGGGTCTCCAGACCCCTCGCCGGGGCGCCCGCCTCGCGCATCCGGGCCACCACACCCCGCCAGTACTCCACGGTCAGGTCGAGGAAGCCGTCGAACCCGACCTGGACCCGGGCAAGGTCCGTGAGGTCGGCGCATACCTGGGAGGCGGACTCGACGGCCTGGATCCGGTGCTCCTTCTCCGCCTCCCCGATGTGGACGTAAAAATACTCGCAGCGCTCGTGGAACTCCTCTTCGGAGCTGTAGTAGCTCTTGTAGTTGCGAACGCCCTCGTACAGCCTGACCATCATCGAGTACGCCAGCCACTCCTGTGCCAGCAGGGCACCCTGGACGACCCGCTGGTCACCCGAGGTGAAGAGCTCGCGCTGCCCGGAACTGAAGGAGCGAGTGCTGGTGAGCGGTGGCTCCCGGTAAAGTTCGTCGATCGTCACAGGACGCCCCGAAACCCGTCCGAGGAGATCCGTGAGGAAATTTTCGAGAAGGGTCAGATGGACCTTCTCGGGATTTCCTCCCCCATATTCAGAAAATAGATTCTCAACGCATTCTACACGTGCGGTCCGGTCTACCGTGTTCACGGCGGAGAGCGCGACCATCTCGCTCGTCCTGATGGTTCTGCTCAGGTATTCGATGGCGAACACCCTGACCTCTTCCGCTGGCAGCGACCGAGTCGTCCACCGGTCGTAGAAGTCGTTCCGCAGTGCCTTGTGCTGGAAGACCGAGATCGCCATCCTCTCGACTGCGTCCTTCAGGTTGCTCCCAGTCGCCGCGTGTATCACTGTCACGGGCTCAGCTCCTCCGACGGTCGGCGCATTGCGTGCTGCCTCCGAGAGTGCTGGAATGGCAAGGTGCAATTCAACCATTACAGTATGCACGGGGCTCACCTGGCGGCTGACCTGGCAAATCTGGAGAGGAATGCGCCCGCGCACCTGGTGCGGGCGGTTCTGCGGCGCCATGCGGTGGCCGAGGCGGAGATCGACAACGATGCCGCGCGGGCCGACCTGCTGCGCTGGGCCGACCGGCTGAACGCATGTTTCGGCCTGTCGGCGGGCAACCGGCTCTATGGCCTGGTCAACGACCTGTTGGCGGAATCGACCGGATCGCCGTACATCTCCGCGCACGACGGGCGTCCGCACCTGCATTACCGAATGCCCGACTCCGGCGTGGTCGCGCGGATCAGGGCGATCACGAGTTCGGGGCTGGCCCAGGTGATCTGCGGCGACGGTGCGGACCGGCTCGGGCGCTGCGAACGCGAGGGGTGCGAGGTGACGTTCGTCGACGTGTCGCGCAACGGCCGCCGCAGCTACTGCTCCGCCAGGTGCGCGAACACGGCTGCCGTGGCACGCCACCGCGCCACGGCAACCGCGAGGTGACAGGACGCGGCGGCTGGCCACGACGTCCGGTCAGGCGGGGTGAGTCGTGTTATCTGGAGCAGGCCTGTTCCGCCCCGAAGACGTGCCGACCGTTGATCATCGGAAGGTCGAGGAAGGTGCGTATCCCGGGCTCGGCCCGGCAGACCGGCCCGATCGCGTGCACGGCGTGCATCGCCGTGCCGAGGCAACCCTGGTCGGCCTCGTCCTCCCCGGTGGCCCCGAGGCCGTCGGCGACCATCATGATCGGTGCCCGGAAGACGCTTCCGGCCAGCACCGGGTCGGACATCGGCACGGCGGCGCCGGGCGCCCGCCCGAAGCCCATGATCTCGAAGAGCATGTCCGCGCTGTCGTAGGTGGAGTAGTCGAGCAGCTCCTGGACGAGCAGCGAGTCGATCCGCCGGAACAGCGGGGACATGGCGAGCGGCAGCACCTCGGCGGCCCAGCCGGGCTCGATGCCGGTGCCGTGGAAGGACGTGCCGCCCTCCACGCAGGCGGCCTCGAGCCGCTCGACGACACGGTCGCCGGCACTGCGCGGGTAGATGTACACCAGCGTGCCCACCAGCCTGAGGTCGGGATGCCCACGCACCGCCGCGACGGCATGGCGGCCCACGTTTCCCGTCCCCCACTGGATCACTCGGAGCACAGTGACCTCCCGGTCCCCTCGCGACTGCCGGCGGAGCCCGGCACATGGTCGCGGGTACGCAAGATATCTAGATGTTAATGCCAAGGTAATGGTGTGGGCGGGTAGGCGCGGGCCGGGCGGCCCAGGCCGCGACGGGGCCGATGACGGCTGGCCGCCACCGGGCTGTCCGAGCGGGGCGGAGGTTCGGCGGGGATGGTGCGTCTGTCCTGGCAAGCCGGACGGCTCGGGCCGCGACTGGAAAAGTTTAGATGTTATCGCCTAGACTTCGGGTGACCGAGGGGTCCGCGGGGGCGAACCGGAGACGGAGAGGACGCGCGATGGAGCTCGACTTCGGAGCGATCGACGCCGACAACCACTACTACGAGTCGATCGACGCGTTCACCCGGCACCTCGACCCCCGGTTCAGGAACCGGGGAGTGCGGGTCGTCACCGAGGGCAGGCGGACGCACATCCTCATCGGCGGGCGGGTCAACCGGTTCATCCCGAACCCGACGTTCAACCCGATCGTGGTGCCCGGCTGTCTCGACCCGCTGTTCCGCGGCCAGGTGCCCGACGGCGTCGACCCGAGGACGCTGATGAAGGTCGAGCCGCTCAAGGTCGAGTACCAGGGCCGGGACGAGCGCGCCGCGGTGGCCGAGAGCCAGGGCCTCGACGCCGTCCTGCTGTTCCCGACCCTGGGCTGTGGCGTCGAGGAGGCGCTGAAGCACGACGTGGACGCGACGATGGCGAGCCTGTCGGCGTTCAACCGGTGGCTCGAGGAGGACTGGGGCTTCGTCCACCAGGGCCGTCTCGTGTCCGCGCCGATGCTGTCGCTGGCCGATCCGGAGGCGGCGCTGGCCGAGCTCGACAGCCTCGTCGAACGGGGCGCCCGCATCGTGCACATCCGGCCCGCACCGGTGCCGGGCCGGCACGGCACGTCGCGGTCACTGGGCGACCGCGCGCACGACCCGGTCTGGGCCAGGCTGGCGCAGGCCTCGATCCCGGTGGCCTTCCATCTCGGGGACAGCGGCTACAACGCCTTCACCGCCAGGTGGGGAGGGACCGCCAACTTCGAGGGCTACGGCAAGGTCAGCACGCTGAGCAAGATTCTCGTCTCCGACCGTGCCATCCACGACACCGTCGCCTCCCTCGTCGTCGACGGGGTCCTGCACCGCCACCCGACCCTGCGCGTCGCGAGTATCGAGAACGGCTCCGACTGGGTGTCGCTGCTGGTCAGGCGGCTTCAGAAGCAGGCGAACCAGACCCCGTGGGACTTCCCGGAGGAGCCGCTCGAGGCGATTCGCCGCAGTGTCTGGGTGGCCCCCTACTACGAGGAGGACCTGCCGGCGCTGGCCGAGCTCATCGGTGTGGAGCGGGTGCTGTTCGGCTCCGACTGGCCGCACGGCGAAGGGCTCGAACAGCCGCTGGACTTCCTCAAGGAGCTCGACGGCTTCAACGAGGCCGAGGTGCGCAGGATCATGCGGGACAACGCGCTCGAGCTCCTCGGCCCCGCGGCACTCTGAGGGCCCGCGGTGAACCTGGCACCCAGCGAGGAGCAGCGGGCGCTCGTCGACTCGTTCACCGAGCTGCTCGCGAAACACGCCTCGCCGGAACGGGTGCGGGCTGCCGAGCCGATGGGCTTCGACCGGGTTCTCTGGGCGGCGCTGCGCGACGTCGGAGTGCTCGAGATGGCCGTCCCGGAGAAGCACGGCGGCTGGGGGGCGGCGCTTCTCGACCTCGTCCTGGTCGCCGAGCCGGTCGGAGCCGCGGCCGCCCCGGCGCCCGTCGTCGAGACGCAGGTCGCGGCCGCCCTGCTGGCGGCCCTGGGCGGTGGTCCGGACACCGGCGCGGGCACGGGTCCGGGCGCCGGTGCGGGCGCCGGTGCGGGCGCCGGTGCGGGCGCCGCCGCGGGCGCCGCCGCGGCGCGGACCGCGCTGCTGGCCGCGCTCCGCGGTGAGCGGCTGGTGACGCTGGCCGTGCGTCCCGCACACGGTGGCACGGCGTCGCTCGTACCCGGGGCCGCGGTCGCCGACGACGCCGTCGTGCTCGACGGCGAGCGGTTGCTGCTCGCGCCGCTGCACGACGGTACGCGCCGTCCCGTCGCCAACCTCGCCAGTGCCCCGCTGGCGGACGTCGTCCTCGACACCGGTGCGGTGGAGCTCGCCCGCGGCCCGGCCGCGGTTGCCGCCTTCGAGACGGCGCTCGACGACTGGCTGGTGCTGACTGCCGGTGCGCTCGTCGGGACGGCCGCGGCGGCGCACCGGGCCACCTGCGAGTACGCGCGGGAGCGGCAGGCGTGGGGCGTGCCGATCGGCGCCAACCAGGCGGTGGCGCATCCGCTGGCGAACGGCGCGACGGCACTGGACGGCGCCCGGCTGCTGGCGGCGCGGGCGGCCGCGGAGCCGGTGCGGGGATCGCGCCGCGCCCGCGAGCTGGCCGCGATGGCCTTCGCGTTCGCGGCGGAGACCGCCCGGCAGGTGACCTACGACGCCGTCCACTTCCACGGTGGTTACGGCTGCATGCTCGAGTACGACCTGCAGCTGTACTACCGGCGGGCGAGGGGCTGGGCGCGGGTGTGGGGCGAGCCGCGGGACGCCTACCGGCGGGCGGCCCGGGCCAGGTACGGCGGCGACACGGAGGTCTGAGAAGAATGGATTTCGAACTGGACGAGTCCGTGGCGGCGTTCCGCGCCGAGGTCCGGGAGTTCCTCGCACAGGAGCTGACTCCCGAGCTCGACGACCGGGTGTACCGCAGCGGCGTGTCGCACGACGCGGCCTTCGCCCGGCGGCTGGCCGAGCGCGGATGGGTCGGCCCGGGCTGGGAACGGGATGACGGCCACCGGCGGCTGAACCCGTACGAGGTCCACGTCCTGGAGGAGGAGCTGACCAGGGCCGAGGCGCCGGTCTACGCGGTGGCGACCACGGAGATGGTCGCGAACGTCATCCGGGTGGTCGGCTCGGAACAGCTGCGGGCCGAGATCCTCCCGCGGTTCCTGCGCGGGGAGCTCACCATCGCGCTGGGCATGACCGAACCGGAGGCGGGTTCCGACGTCGCCGGTGTGCGGACCCGGGCCCGCCGCGACGGCGACCGCTGGATCGTGGACGGCCAGAAGATGTTCACGACCAACGGCCACGTCACCGACTACATCTTCCTGCTCACCCGCACCGGCACTCGTCCGGACGGCCCGCGGCACGCCGGCCTCACCATGTTCCTGGTGCGCCTCGACCAGCCCGGCATCGAAGTGCAGGCCGTGTACACCCTCTCCGGGGAGCGGACGAACATCGTGTTCCTCAGCGAGGTGGTGGTCGAGGACCGCTGGCGCATCGGCGAGGTCGACGGCGGGTGGCGGGCGCTGATGCTCGCGCTCCAGGACGAGCACTCCGCGGCGTTCAGCCCGCACCTGGACCGCCTGCTCGGGGCGGTGGAGGGCTGGGCGCGCGCCGGCGGTCGGCTGCACGAGCCCGACGTGCAGGCGCGCCTCGGTCGCTGGGCGACGGCGCTCGAGGTCGCCCAGCTGCTGGAGCTGCGGACCACCTGGATGAGTGCCGCCGGCCAGGTCCCGGTGGCCGAGGGCCCGATGTCGAAGCTGTTCAGCACCGAGTCCCTGGTCAACGCGGCGGAGGACCTGACCGAGCTGGTCGGGCCGGACGCGCTGCGCAGCCGGCTCGACCCCACGGCGCTCGCCGACGGCCGCATCGAGCACGCCCTGCGCTTCTCGCTCGGCACGGCGATCTACGCGGGCACCAGCGAGATCCAGCGCAACATCATCGCCGAGCAGGCCTGCCGTCTGCCCCGCAGCCAGCACCCGTCGGGCTGACCGGGCGCTGGCGTCGGGAAGCAACTCTGATCATCGGCTGCCGAGCAGCTCCAGGGTGCCGAGGTCGCGGATGGCGCTGCACGCATTCGTGATCATCGAGAGGAACATCCGGTCGGAGCTCTCGGTGGGCTCGTTGGTCGCGTAGACGCAGCCGAGCACGGTGAGCAGCGGTGCCTGCGGGGTTCCGAGCCGGTAGTCCCGGAAGCACTCCTCAAGCGGGTAGTCGTCGACCCCCATCTGGACGAGCCGCTCGTGATAGGCGCGAACCAGGGTGTTCTCCTGAGCCCGCCGGACCGCGGGCGGCAGTGCGGTGGACAGGAAGTAGGCGACGTCGCGGCCGGCGAAGCCGATCTCGAGCGACTGCCAGTCGACCGCCATCACCTCGTGGGACCCGGCGAACAGCAGGTTGTCGAGCCGGTAGTCGCCGTGGATGAGGGTGTGGCGGGTGCAGACCTGCCGGCCCCACCGGGCGAAGTGGTCGACCGTCCGGCGCAGCGTGTCCGCGTCGGCCGGGGGGAGCCGGTCCCGGAACCGGTCCCGGAACCGGTCGAGGAACGGCACCATGGCCGCGGCGAGGACCTCGCCGAGGAAGCCGAAACCGGCCTCGTCCGTCCGGCGCAGCCAGTCGGCGCCGTCGGCGAGCCCGTCGGTGTTCCAGAACGGGCCGTGCAGGCCGGCGAGGTTGCGTAACGCGGCCTCGGCCTCGGGGATGCCGCAGCCGTCCACCTGCAGGCCCGGCAGCGCCGGGTGCGCGTCCTCGAGCACCAGCGTGAAGGTCCTGCCGTCGGCGGTGATCGCGGCGCTCCAGCACCGGGGGACCCGGATCCGGGCGCCCGGGGCGAACCTGGTGTAGTAGCCCACCTCGCTGCGGTAGCCGGGGACGATCTGGCCCCGGCCCTCGGGGGAGCCGGCGGCCAGCTTGAGTACCACCGACGAGGGAGCCGGGTCGGTGCCGCCGGGCCGGACATCCAGGTGAAAACGGTGGCTGGAACTGAGCTGGCCGCCTCCGACGGGTTGGTGGCGCAGCCCGACGACCTCGGCGTCGGTGCCACCGCGGCGCAGGGCGTCGGTCATCCACTCGGGAGTGACCTCGCCGGGGTCGTCGACGATCCACTCCAGCGTTCTGCCCGCCGACTCGGTCATGCCTGGCCTCCGGAGTACTCAGGAAATCGTGTAGCGGATGGGGAGACGCTTGGGCCCGCCGACGAACAGGGTCCGCATGTACTCGGGTACACCGGCCAGTTCGACCTCGCGCAGGCGTGGCACCAGCTCGTTGTAGAGGGCACGGCCCTCCAGCCGGGCGAGGTGGGTGCCGAGGCAGTAGTGGGCGCCGAAGCCGAAGCCGACGTGCTTGTTCGGGGTCCGGGCCACGTCGAACGCGCCGGGGTCGGCGAAGACGTCCTCGTCCCGGTTGGCCGACGGGTAGGACAGCAGCACCGCCTCGCCGGCCGCGATCGGGACGCCGCGCACGACGGTGTCCTCGGCCGCGGTCCGCATGAAGTGCTTGACGGGGGAGACCCAGCGGATCATCTCCTCGACCGCGGTGGGTACCAGGCCCGGATCGTCGGACAGTCGCCGCCACTGGTCCGGGTGCTCGAGCAGCGCGTGCAGCCCGCCCGAGATCGCCGCGCTCGTCGTGTCGTGCCCGGCGGTGGCGATCAGGACGTAGTACCCGACCGCCTCCAGTTCGCCGATCTGCTCGCCGTCGACCGCGGCGTTGGCGATCACCGAGCCCAGGTCGTCGCTCGGCGTCGCGCGGCGGTTCGCGATCACTGTCTGGAAGTACTGGAAGAAGTCCAGCAGGGTCTCCAGGGCGGCGGTGTCGCCCGGGTTGCGGGCGAGGTCCACGTCGTCGGTGCCGAACAGCTCCTGGGTGAGTGTCAGCATCCGGGGGAAGTCCTCCTCGGGCAGCCCGAGGAGGGAGAGGATGACGTACAGCGGATAGTGCGCGGCGACGTCCGTGACGAAGTCGCATTCGCCGCCGAGGTCCGCCATGTGGTCGACGAAACGTTTCGCGAGCTGGGCGATGCGGTCGGACAGCCGCCGGACACCGGCCGGCTTGAACCAGTCGGCACTGACGCCCCGGTAGACCGGGTGGTCCGGCGCGTCCATCTGCACCAGCGTGCGCACCGGTGGGGCGGGCGCGCTCGGGTCCTGGCTGACGGCTGTCCGCGGCGCGTTGTGCCACACCTGCGCGTCCCGGGAGATCGCCATGACGTCCTCGTACCGGGTGACCGCCCAGAACGGCGCGAAGCCGTCCGAGGTGACCCGGTGCACGGGTGAGTGGCGGCGCAGCAGCGCCGTCGCGGCGTGGAACCGCTTCTCGTCCGCGTACGCCGTCGGGTCGGTGAAGACGCTGCCCGCCTCGTCGAGATCCACGTTCAGTCCTTCCGGTGGCATGGACGGGGCCGGTTCTCAGCCCTCGTCGCCGAACGGCTTGTAGGGCAGTGTCGGGCTGCCCTCCGCGTCGAGGGTCGTCATCAGCCCGCCTCGGGTGCAGGCGGCCGGCACGAGCGGGTTGGCCTGGCCGTCACAGTGGAAGGTCAGGCCCGGCGCGGCCGGCAACGGCAGCTCCGGCGCGGAGCGGATCTTCTCGATGATGCGGGCGGGGGTGACCTCCCCGGTGAAGCCGTCGAGCGCCCGGCTCAGCGCCGTCATCGTGACGAAGATAGTGGAGCCCATCGAGTTGCTCATGTCGATGTCGTTCTCGTCGTAGGCGTCCACGATCGCGCGCCACCGGCGCAGGTCCGGGTTCTCGTGGTCGTCGATCGCGAACGGTGCCGACGCGTACACGCCTTCGAGCGCGTCGCCGAGGGCGGACTTCGAGCTGTCGGAGACGCACTGGTTGACGACGCTGACCGGCCCGTCGAAGCTTGCCGCCCGCAGCCCGTTGAACGCCGCGATACAGAAGGCGTCGCCGCCGATGATGTGCACCTCGGTCGGCCCGCCGCCCGCGATCCGGATCATCTGCGGGCTGAGGTCCGCCTGGTCGGGCGGGATGGCGACCACCTCCAGCTCCAGACCGGCATCGCCGAAGACCTGGTCGCCGATGGCGTCGTAGAACCCGGTGACCACGGGCACGTCGACGCCGACGACGGTCACCTTCGGCAGATTGTTCTCCCTGGCCACGGTGATCGGCATCCCCGCCAGGCCCGCGATCTGGTCCGCCAGCGCGAACGTGGAGTCCCGGTCGAGAATGGCCGCCTGCTCGGTGGTGGCGTAGACGAAGATCGGGATACCGGCGTCGTGCAGTGGCTTCCACGCCGTTCCCATGGCCGTCGACTCGCCCGCGACCGTGATCGTCACGTCGGCCTGGACGAAGTCGGTCGCGCAGTCCGCCGCCCGGCTGGGGTCGGCCGCGGTCTCGCAGGTCACCAGCTCGATCGGACGTCCGCCGATGCCCCCGGCGTGCTCGTTGAGGTACTTCGTCATCGCGACGGCGGCGTCGATCTGGATCGTGTTGTCGAAGGCCGGTGTGCTGCCGTCGCTGATGAAGCCGACCTTGACCGGCGCGCCGCCGGCCGGCCGGCTCGGGCCGAGCAGCGAGCGGTCGATGCCGCCATCGTCCGTCGGGCCCGGGTCGGAGTCGCCTCCGCCGCACGCCGCGCCGGCGAGTGCCAGCGCGGTGAGTGCCGTCGCCACCAGCCCGCGCCTGCGAGAGCGGGTCCATAAGCTGCCTGTCCGCGTGCTCAGTTCCATGATCTGTCCCTGCGTGATGGGCGGCCGGATGGCCGCGCTGAGACGTCGCCGGTCATCAGCGCCGGCGGATCGGGAGAGAGCGGCCGCGCTCGCCCGGCTCCGGTGCCACCGGAGATCCCGGAGGATGCGCCGGCCGTCGGCAGGCGCATCCGGCTTCCTGGTACCTGATCGCGGAGTCTAGGTAATACATCTAGACTTTTCTAGCCTCCAGGCGAGACGATGGCCAGGAGGTGCCACCGGCGACGGCCGGTGGCCGCCGGCGTGCCCACGCACGCACCGGACGGGTGCAGGGGAGGACCGCGACGTGACGTTCTGGGGCCTGCTCGACGACGCCGCCCGGCGCGCGCCGGACGCCGTCGTGCTGGCGGACGACCACGGCCGGTCGCTGACCACGGCAGCCCTGCGCGACGCGGCCGTCCGCACGGCGGCGGGCCTGCGCGGGCGTGGGGTGGGCCCGGGCGACGTCGTGTGCTGGCAGCTGCCCACGACGCTCGAGGCGGCGGTGGTCATGGCGGCCTGCGCGCGGCTCGGGGTGGTCCAGAACCCGGTGATTCCCGTGTTCCGCCACCGGGAGGTCGGGTTCATCGTGCGGCAGGTCTCGGCGCGCCTGGTCATCGTGTCCGAGTCGTGGCACGGCTTCGGTCACGGCGCGATGGCCAGGTCGCTCGGGCCCGAGGTACTGGCACTGGACCTCGACGGCCCGCCCGGGCCGGCGCTTTGGCTGCCGGCGGGCGACCCCGCGAGCCTGCCCCCCGCCCCCGCCCGGGCTGACGAGTGCCGGTGGATCTACTACTCCTCCGGCACCACCGCCGACCCGAAGGGCGTCCGGCACTCCGACGCCTCGGTGATCGCCTCGTCGGCCGGTGTCGTCGACGGGCTCGGTTTCGGCGCCGGGGACGTGTACCCGATCGCCTGGCCGATCGCCCACATCGGCGGGGTCTCGATGCTCGCGGCGGCGCTGCGGACCGGCGGGACGCTGGTTCTGTTCGACGTGTTCGACCCGGCTGTGACACCGGAGCGGATGGCCGCCCACCGGCCGACGGTCCTCGGCTCCGCGACGCCCTTCTTCCACGCCTATCTGGCGGCGCAGCGCCGCCACGGAGGAGATCCTCTCTTCCCGGCGCTGCGCGCCTGCGTGGGCGGCGGCGCGGCGACACCGGAGCCCGTGAACCGGGAGGTCGCGCAGGTCCTCGGGGTGCCCGGAGTCGTGGGCTCCTGGGGTCTCACCGAGTTCCCGGTGGCCACCAGCGAGAGGTCGACCGACGCCGAGCCCGGCACCACGGTCGGCCGGCCGGCTGCCGGCGTCCGGGTACGGGTCGTCGACGGCGAACTGCGGCTGAAGGGCCCCCAGTGCTTCCTCGGCTACGCGGACGCCGGGCTCGACGCCGAGGCCTTCGACGCCGACGGCTGGCTGCGGACGGGTGACCTCGGCGATGTCGACGAGCAGGGTCGGGTGCGGGTGCGGGGCCGCCGCAAGGAGGTCGTCATCCGCAACGCGGAGACCATCTCGGCGGCGGAGGTGGAGGGGGTGCTGGCCCGGCACCCGGCGGTGCGCGACGTCGCGGTCGTCGGCGTGCCGGACGAGCGGACCGGCGAGCGGATCTGCGCCGTCGTCGTGGTCCGGCCGGGTCACGACGTCCCGCTGGCCGTTCTCGTCGCGCACTGCCAGGCCGAGGGACTGGCCCGCCACAAGTGCCCGGAACGCCTGGAGACCGTCGGCGAGCTGCCGCGCAACCCGATGGGCAAGGTCCTCCGGCGTGTGCTCGAAGGCTGGTTGGCCTCGGTCTCGGCCTCGAGCGATCATGTCGACTGAAAATATCTATATTGATTCCGGTTGGACGGAGGACCCGATGGATTCGACGCTCGTCGAACGCAGTGACGGCCTGGTCACGGTTGTCTTCAACCGCCCGGAGAAGAAGAACGCGCTGGACGGGGCCAGCTGGGCCGACCTCGACCGGGTGCTGACCGAGGTCGCCCGGAACCCGGCCGACCGGGCGCTCCTGCTGACCGGCGCCGGTGGGAACTTCTCCTCGGGCGCCGACCTGACCGGCGGCGCGCGCGGCGGCGCGCGCGCGGCCACGGCCACGGCCACGGCCACGGCCACGGCCACGGCCACGGCCACGGCCACGGGCACGGGCACGGACGCGGGCGCAGCCACGGGCGGGGGGGACGAGGCCCGCGGGCTTTCCGGACCCCGGCAGGCGATCCTGCACGAGATGCGCACGGCGGGCGACATCGTCAACCGGCTGCACCGGCTGCCGAAGCCGACCATCGCGGCGGTGGACGGCGTCGCCGTCGGCGTCTCGCTCGGCCTGGTGCTCGCCTGCGACCTTGTCGTCGCCAGCGACCGGGCCCGGTTCTGCGAGGTGTTCGCCAGACGAGGCCTTTCCCTGGACGGCGGGACGTCCTGGAGCCTGCCCCGCCAGATCGGGCTGCGCCGGGCGAAGCAGATGGCCCTGTTCGGCGACTGGGTGGGCGCCCGGGACGCGCTGGCGTGGGGCCTGGTCAACGAGGTCGTGCCGGCCGGCGAGCTGACGAAGGTCGCCACCGCGTGGGGCCGTCGGCTGGCCGCCGGGCCGACGACCGCGCTCAGCCTGATCAAACGGCTGCTGGACGCGAGCGACTCGGCCACGTTCGAGCGGGCGGTGGAGGACGAGGCGCGGGCCCAGCACATCGCCTACACCACGATGGATGCGCGGGAGGGCTTCCGGGCCTTCGCCGAGCGCCGCGAGCCAGGGTTCACCGGCGCATGAGCGTCGGGCTGCTGGCGTCCGCGACGCCCGAGCAGGAGCTGCTCCTCGACTCCAGCTCCCGGTTCATCGAGCGGACGATGCCGCTGCCGTCGGTCCGCGAGCTCGCCGCGGGCGAAGGCGGACTCGCTGTGGGCGCGGGTGGACCAGACGCGCGCTACCACGAGGCCGCGGGCTCGCTCGGCTGGTTCGGGATGCTGGTTGGCGAGGAGCACGGCGGCGGCACCGTGTCGGGCAACGGCCTGCTGGACGCGGCGGCGGTCGCCGCCGAGCGGGGCGCCGTCCTGCAGCCCGGCCCGTTCGCCGCGGCGAACGTCGTCGCCCACCTGCTGGCGGCCGAGGGCCCGAGGCGCCGCGAGGCCCTCGCCGGGCTGGTGGCCGGCCGGGCCCGGGCGACGTGGGTGGTGGGCGACGTCGCCGGGCTGACGCCGGGAGCCGGCGAGATCGTCGCGGCCGAGGACGATGGCGGCGGCTTCCGCCTCGACGGGGACGTCCGGCACGTACCGGACGTGGCCGACTGCGACCTGCTGGCCGTCACCGCGCACGGGCCGCGTGGGCTGACGCAGTTCCTGGTCGCCGCGGATACGCCCGGAGTCCAGACACGGCGGATGGCGAGCCTGGACATCACCCGTCGGCCGGGCGCGGCGCGGTTTCACGATGTCCGGGTGGGCGCGGACGCGGTGCTCGGAGTGCCGGGCGACGCGACCGCGGCGCGGTTCGAGTGGCAGGTCGGGATCGCCGCGGTCCTCACCGCCGCGGAGTCGGTCGGGGCGATGCACCATGACCTCGAGGCAGCCGTCGAACACGCCGGGACACGTATCGCCTTCGGACGGCCGATCGGCTCGTTCCAGGCGGTCAAGCACCTGCTCGCAGACCTGAGCCTCTCCCTCGAGATGGCGAAGGCCGTGGTGTCCGCCGCCGCGGAGTCGCTAGGTTCCGGCTCGTCTGGCTCAGGGCCGCCCGGTTCCGGCGCCCGTGACGGGGTGGATCTCGCGCATGCCGCGAAGGCCTTCGTCGCCGAGCACGGAGTCGAGCTGGCCCATGGCTGTTTCCAGGTCTTCGGCGGGGTCGGTTACACCTGGGAGCACGACCACCACCTGTTCATGAGGCGCCTCGCGGCGGACGCGGTGGCGTTCGGCTCGGCGCAGTGGCACCGCGCCCGGCTGGGCGAGCGGATCGGAGTCGGCTGATGCGGGACATCGCGGCGGAGCACGACAGTGACGCGGCAGCGGAGCGCGACGACGGCGACGGCGACGGCGACGGCGACAACAGGGCGCCGGAACATGGCGACAGCGCGGCGCCGGGCCGCGAGGTCCCGGCGCCGGCTCTCGACGAGTACCGGGCCCGGGCCCGGGCCTGGATCGAGGCGAACCTCGAGCGGGGCCAGGTTTCAGGCCTCCGCAGGGGCGACACCGATCCGGCCGCGATCGCGGCCGGGCGTGCGCTGCAGCGCCGGTTGTACGAGGCCGGGTACGCGGGGATCACCTGGCCGCGCGAGTACGGCGGCCAGGGCCTCGGACCGGAGTACGAACGCGCCTTCGGGCAGGAGGCGCGCGGCTACCGGCTGCCCGACCTGGGCATAGCCGGCGGCACCACGTTCGGCGTGTGCGCCATGACGATGCTCGCGCACGCGTCGGCGGACTTCCTGCGCCGGCACATCCCGAGGATCCTCGCCGGCGAGGAGCTGTTCGTGCAGTTCTTCTCCGAGCCGGAGGCCGGGTCGGACCTCGCCGGTGTGCGCACCCGGGCGGTCCGTTCCGGCGACGGGTGGGTCCTCAACGGGTCGAAGATCTGGAGCAGCGGGGCCTACTACGCCGACTGGGGCATGTGCCTCGCCCGCACCGACTGGGATGTGCCCAAGCACCGTGGGCTGACGTGGTTCGCCGTCCCCGTCACCGCTCCCGGCGTGACCGTGGAGCGGATCAGACAGATCACCGGCGACGCCGAGTTCTGCCAGGAGTTCTTCGACGACGTCGTGCTCGGCGACGGTGACGTCATCGGCCAGGTGAACGACGGCTGGACCGTCGCCCAGACCATGCTGATGTTCGAACGCGGGGGAGGGCTCAGCCACGGCACCCGCACCACCCGCACCACCCGGGCCTCGACGGGTGTCGCGCCCGACCTCGTCGAGCTCGCCCGGGCCGCCGGCCGGCTCGCCGACCCGCTCACCCGCGACCTGATCGTGCGCGCCCACGTCGACGACGTGGCACGCCGGGCGTTGCTCGGGCGGCTCGGCGCGCGGATGCGGACGGATCCCGCCCAGGCGCTGCACCTCGCCTCCTACGCCAAGCTGGTCAGCGGCGTCCACGACCCGATCCGCGCCGACATCGCCATGCGCATCGGCGGCGCGGACGCCGTGAACTGGGAAACCATGGGCGCGGACGGAGCGCACGGGGACGCCGTGAACCGGGACGAGCGGCCCGGCGACAGCCCTGGGCCGAAAGCCGCGGTCGGCTTCCTCAACAGCCGCTTCATGTCGATCGCCGGTGGAACCAACGAGATGCAGCGCAACAGCATCGGCGAGCGGGTGCTCGGCCTCCCCCGCGAACCGTCCTTCGACAGCGGCAAGCCGTTCCGGGAGGTGCTGCGGGACGCCCGTGGCTGGTCGTCGGCCCGGGAGTAGCCCGACCTGCGGGGCGGCCGCCCGGCCGCCCCGCGGACCCGTCAGGTTGTCGGCACGGTGGCGGACACCGCCTCGAGAGCCGCCCGCCGGGCCCAGATGTAGTCGGCCTTGCCGGTGACGTGGCGGCCGATCCGCGGGCACAGCAGCACGGCCCGGGGCGCCTTGAACCGTGCGACCTGGCCGGCGACGTGCTCACGGACCGAGGCGGGGGACAACTGCGTACCTGCCCGGAGCTGGACGAGCGCGACCACCTCCTCGCCGTAGCGGTCGTTCGGCCGCCCGACGACGAGCGCGTCGAGGATGTCGGGGTGCTGCCGAAGGACCTCCTCCACCTCCTCGACGAACACCTTCTCGCCGCCGGTGTTGACGACCATCGCGTCCCGTCCGAGCACGATGATGTCGCCGTCGCTGTTGTAGTGGGCACGGTCCCCGGGAACCGAGGTCCGCCGGCCGTCGACGAGCGGGAAGGTCTGCTCCGTGCGCACCCGGTCGCCGAGGTAGCCGAGTGGGATCCGGCCGACCCGTGCCGTCCAGCCGACCTCGTCGTCCGAAGGGTCGAGGAAGCGGGACCGGTCCGCCGACAGCACCGCCGCACCCGCGGAGAGCCTGAACCGATGCGCCGGCCTGCCCGACGTCGACGTCCCGAACGCCATCCCGCCCGTTTCGGACGCCCCGTACCCGTCGACGACGGTGAGCTGGGGCAGCAGGTCGAGCAGCGCCTGCTTGAGCCCGGCGCTGGTCGTCGCACCGCCGGTGCCGAGCCGCACCAGCGAGGCCAGGTCGTAGGAGCCGGCGCTGATCTCGTCCATCAGCGGCCGGGCGTAGGCGTCGCCCACGATCGACATCATCGTCACCCGCTCGCGCTCGACGGTCCGCAGAATCTCCCGCGCGTCGAACGGCCGGGAGTCGTCGTGCAGGACGACCGTGCCGCCGTTGACGAGCCCGGCGAACGCGGTCCACTGCGAGGCGCCGTGCATCAGCGGGGGAGCCGCGAACCAGACGCCCGCCCCGGCCTCGGCGATCTCCGCGATGACGTCGCGGGTGGCTCCGTCGACCCCGCCCGTGGCGGAGACGTAGACGTCCCCCTGACGCCACAGCACGCCCTTCGGGGTCCCGGTCGTGCCGCCGGTGCAGACGAGGTAGAGGTCGTCGGGTGACGGTACCGGGAGGTCGTGGACTCCCTCGGCGCCGGCCACCGCCGAAGGGAACGGGGTGCTGCCCGGCAGGGGGGCGACGCCGGAGCCGTCGTCGACGTCGATCAGCAGCAGCCCGTCGAGGGTCCCGCCAGGCTGGGTGTCGAGCCGGGTGTCGAGCCGGGTGTCGAACCGGGTGCCGAGCCGGGTGTCGAGCCGGGTGTCGAACCGGGTGCCGAGCCGGGTGTCGAGCCGGGTGTCGAACCGGGCCGCCTGAGCGATCTTCGGGCCCAGCCGCCGGTGGTACACCACGGCGTCGGCGCCGACCTGGCCCAGCAGCGCGCCGATCTCCCGCGGGGCGTAGTGGTGGTTGACGTTGAACGGCACCGCCCGGGCGCGGAAGGCCCCGATCATCGCCTCGAGGTACTCGGGGCAGTTCGACATCACGAGCGCCACGGTGCTCTGGCCGCACTCCCAGCGCCGCAGCTCGCGGCGTTCGCGTCGCACGCCGAGCCCGTGCTGCCGGAAGTGGGCGGCGAGATGCCGGGTGCGGTCCCGCACCTGCGCGTAGCTTCGGCGCGTGGTGGCCGACACCAGCATGTCACGGTCGGGGGCCACGTCGGTGACGACGTCGAGCACGGCGGGTAACGACCACTCCTGTGCTGTCACGCGGTTCTCCCTCACCCCGGGCGCAGGTCGGGCTCGCGCTCGCAGGTTGTCCGGTTGACGTGTCCGTCCAATATCTCTAGATATATGTCCATGACGCAAGAGTCTCCCCCGTCGTACCACCCGAACATCCGGGCTGACCGGGACGGATTCGTCGTGACCGTCACGATCGACCGGCCGGAGTCGAAGAACGCCTGTACGGGCGACATGTGGGTGGCGCTCGGACGTACCTTCCGGGACGTCGCCTTCTCGGGTGCCCGCGCCGTCATCCTCACCGGCGCCGGCGGTGACTTCTGCGCCGGAGCGGACCTCGGTGGCGCCCGCGGCGAGCGCCCGTCGAACGGGAGCGGGGCGCCGCCGCACAACCTGGACAACATGCGGGTCCTGGCTGACGTGGTGCTGGCGGTCCACGACTGTCCGGTGCCGGTCGTGGCCAAGGTCGACGGCCTGTGCGTCGGTGCCGGCCTGGGCCTGGCGCTGGCCGCCGACCTCACCTGGTGCGCCCGGACGGCCCGGTTCTCGCTGATCTTCGCCAGGCGGGGCCTCAGCCTCGACTTCGGCACCTCCTGGCTGCTGCGCCAGCGGATCGGTGTGCACAGAGCGAAGGAGCTCGCCTACACCGCGAGGATGCTCAGCGGGACCGAGGCGGCAGAGATCGGCTTCGTGAACGCGGTCGTGCCCGCGGCGCGCCTCGACGCCGCGGTGCGCGAGATCGCCGACAGCATCGCCGCCGGGCCGCCGGTGGCGCTGTCCATGACCAAGCGCGCGCTGGCCGCCGCCGGGACGTCGTCCCTCGCCCAGGCGCTCGAGGTCGAGGCGCTGGCGCAGACGGTGAACGTCCACACCCGGGACATGCGGGAGGCGCTGGCGGCCTACGTCGAGCGCCGCCCGCCCCTCTTCGAGGGACGCTGACCCTCGGCGGCTCCGTCAACTGCCCCGTCAACTGCCCCGTCAACTGCCCCGCCGGCTGCTCCCGGTGGCCGCACTCGCGGTGGCCTCAGTAGTGGTGCTGCATCAGGTCGATGACCGTACGGGCGCCCTGGGTGAGGAGCACCTTTCCCACGATCGTCATGTGCTCCTTCCAGTGCTCCTCGGCACCGGCTGCGTCGCCCGCCTCGACAAGCGCCGCCAGCCGGGCCTGGGAACGGAGCCCTCGCAGCCGCGTTTCCGTGGTGTCCTTCCCGCCCTCGGGCTGGCTGACCGCCGCGACGGCTCGGGCGACGATCTCGTTGAGCATTTCGGCGACAATGCCGAGGGTCTGATTCCCGGCCAGTTCGACGAGGCGGGCGTGAAAGCGCGAGTTGGCGTTTCCGAACGCCTCGGGGTCGTCGATCACCTCGAGTTGCTCGGCGCTGAGCCGCCGGAGCTCGGCGGCCGCGGAGCTGTGATCCCGCGCCGAGGCGATGATGCGCACGGCGACAGGTTCGAGCAGGCTGCGGGCGGCGTGGACGTCCGCGAGCGGCACGTTGCGGGCCTGGAGCACGAGCGCCGCGGTGCGGGCCGTCATCCGCTGGTCCGGCTGATGGACGACGATTCCGCCGAGAACACCGCGCCTGACCGAGATCAGACCCTCGGTCTCGAGTATGCGCAGGGCTTCGCGCAGGGACGGGCGGGAAACCCCGAAACGCTCGACCAGGTCCGGCTCGTGGCCGAGGGACTCGCCCTCCGAAAGCTCGCCCTGGACGATGAGCTGACGAAGCTCGTCAGCAATGCGCTGGGGCTTTTCGCGCAGTGCGGCCCGGTCGCGATTCTGTGCTTTTCTCGGCTGGGCCACCATGATCGACCTTCTCTGAGTGTCCGCGGTCCGCCCAGCCTACCGGGCCGCGAGGATTGGCCCTCCGTGTCCACGTGTGATCGCACGGTCTCGCACTTCATACATCTAGAGATTTTTGGTGAACCCGTCACGACGGGCTGACCTCGGGCAGCGGGACCGTCTGGCACCCTGCCATGGCGGAGCTGTTCCGTCACCACACCCCGGCTCACCGCCGCAGAGGCTCCGAGTGATCCACGGTACGGGCGCAGTCGAGCAGGTCGGTGAGTGCTCCGTGGACGTCTCCGCCGGCGGCGCGGAGGCGGGCGCGGTCGAACAGGGCAGCGATGTGCTGGTCGGTCAGACCGAGCCGCTCGGCGAGGTCGACCGCCCCGTCGATCAGCGCGCGCGCTCTGGCCGGGTGTCCGTGTCGGGCGCACAGACCGCCGCAGGCCCGGGCGAGCCGGACGGCGAGCTCCGGCAGGTCGCCCCCGGCGCCGCCGGCCCGGGCGACAAGCTGGCCGACGGTGCGGTGTTCCGCAGCGAGCCAGCGGGTCACGTCCGTGGCGGTCGCCGGCAGGGCGAGGGAGGCCGCGGGCGTGGGGGAGGCCGCGGGCGTGGGGGAGGGTGCCGGCAGTGGCGGTGGTCCGTCGGCCTGGGCCAGGCCCTCGGTATGTTCGGCGACCGCGAGATAGGCCTGTGTCAGGCGGCGCAGCGCCGCATCGCGCTCCGCCGTGGTCTCCTCGTCCCGGGCCCGTTCGTGCGCGTAGATCTGCGGCAGTTCGGGGAGGACGTAGCGGCCCGCCTGGTGCGGTTCGAGCAGCCGGTGGTCGGCGAGGGTGTCGAGCAGGCGCCTGGTCCGGTCGGGCGGCCGGCCGACGAGCGCCGCGGCGGCTCCGACAGTGATCGTCGAGACCGGTACCACTCCGAGCAGGCGGAAGGCCCGGGCGGACAGGCGCTCGTGTTCGGTGCCGTTGCGCAGCGCCGTGTAGGCCGGCCGCAGTGCGTCGCGTACACACAGGTCGTCGTAGCAGAGCTCGTCGAGACGCTGGGTGGGGTCGCCCAGCCGGTCGGCGAACGCGCCCAGTGACCACTGCGGCCGGCTGGCCAGCCGGGCCGCGGCGGCGCACAGTGCCAGCGGGAGATGGCCGCACAGCCCGGCCAGGCGCCGGGCCGCCGCCGGCTCGGCCGTCGCGCGCGGGCCGGCACCGGCGGCGGCGAGCAGGGCGGCGGAGTCCTCCGCGGTGAGCGGCTCGACCGCGAAATGCCGCGCGCGGGACAGGGTCGCCAGCCGCCGCCGGCTGGTGACGACGACCGCGCAGGTCGGATCGGCGGGCAGCAGCGGGGCGACCTGCGCGGCGTTGTGGGCGTTGTCGAGAACGACCAGCACGCGACGGCCGGCGAGCTCACGGCGGTAGGCGGCGGCAGCCTCGTCGACGTCGGGGGGCACGGCTCCGTCGGGGACGCCCAGCGCTCGCAGGAAGCGTCCGAGTGCCTCGGCGGGCCGTGCTGGATCATGGTCGGTGTCGGCGCCACGAAGGTCGGCGTACAACGCCCCGCCGGGGAAGGACGCGGCCGTCGCGCGGGCGGCGTGCACGGCCAGCGCTGACTTTCCCACCCCACCCGGGCCGTGCAGGGCGATCACCGGGCCTTCGGCGCCCCCGGCCCAGGAGAGCAGGGTGGCGAGGTCGCTCCGGCGGCCGACGAGCGGCTCCACCGCGGGCGGCAGCTCGAACCACCCGAGGTCCGGGGCCGCCCCCGAACAACGGTGCGGATGCGCTCTGCCCCGTTCGGCCAGGGTCGGGCTGTTGTGCAGGATGTCGTCGTGGAGCCGGGTCAGCTCCGGCCCGGGGTCCAGGCCCGCCTGCTCGGCGAGGGCCGTCCGCGCCTGCCGGAACGCCTCGAGCGCGCCCGCCACGTCACCCACCCGGTACAGGCCCAGCATGAGCTGCCCCCACGCCCGCTGCCGCAGCGGATGGCTCTCCACCAGGGGCCGCAGGCAGCGGACGGCCTCGCTGTCGGCGCCCAGGGCCAGCATGGCCTCGGCGTGGTCCTCCTCGACGAGCAGGCGCCGCTCCAGAAGCCGGCCCGCCCACGGCTCCAGGCACGTGGGGAGCGGTAGGCCGTCGAGAGGCGCGCCCCGCCAGTGAGCCAGCGCGCGGGACAGCTCGGCTTCGGCCGCGGGGGCGTCGCCGGCGTCGAGGCAGGCCCGGCCGCGGGTGGCGGCGGCGTCGAAGCGGTCGACGTCGCGCTCGCCGTTCTCCACCCGGAGCAGGTAACCGCCGGCCGTGGCCGGCAGCCGGGCCGCGCCGTCCCGGGCGCCCACCGTGCGGCGGATCCCGAGCACGTACGTGCGCAGGTTCGCCGCCGCCGAGGGTGGCGGCTCGCCGGCCCACAGCGCGCGGGTCAGCTCCGCGATGCGGACGGCCTCGTTCGGCCGGGCCAGCAGAGTGGCCAGCAGCAGGCGCTGCTTCACCGAGCCCAGCCGCAGGGGACGATCGTCGTGGCGCACCACCAACGGCCCGAGCAGGTCGAAGCGCACGCCCGGCGCGGATGCGTCACGGCCTGTACCTGGCGTGTACGCCGGGTGTATGCGGAGCATTCTATTGTTGTACCGGCGGGTTCCGCCTGCGCCGGACCGACCTCCAAAGAATGGCTGGTTGTTCTTGTTGTCGATGCCGGAACTAAATGCTTCCCTCGGATGAGCCGGTCCTGTAACCAGGTATTCCGTTGCCGGATGCTTGCGAGGGCGCGGGAAAGATGCAGAGAAGCCTGTCGGGCCCTGGGTGGAGGGGATGACGGATGGTGTTCGGTGTTGTAGAATCGCCCGGTCCCGATGCGCGCTCAGGGATCGTCTGTGCTGTTTCCGTCGCGCCCTGCGCGGTGGTGCGGGTGTCCGCTCTTGCCCCGCCGGCAGACCCACGGCTCGTCGAGGAGTTTCGGCGGCACAGCGCCCGGCTGGTCGAGCGGCTTCGCTGGTGTGCCGAGCATTCCGAGTCGCTGGCAGCCGTGCTGCACGACCGCGTCGGCGCCTGTCCCGGTGACGCCGGATCCGCGGCCGGGCACCGCCGCGCTCTCGTCTCGCTGCGCCGCGACGTCCACAACTGCCGGTCGTCTCGGCCGGCACTGCAGGCGACGCTCGCCGCCGTGCCGGATCTCCCGCCTCTCGCGTCCGCCTGGCTGCAGGCCCGGGGCGAGATCGACACCCTCATTGCCGACCTCACCGAGCGGGCCCCTGCCGTTCTCGCCGCCGAGCGGGCCGTACTGGCTGAGCTCTGCCGGGCGGAGCCACTGCGGCGGGCGGTCGCCACCATCAGCGAGAACCTGCTGCGAGCGGTGAGCCGCACGGCCGAGCAGGGCGGCCGGCCCGACGAGCGCTGCCGCAAGTCCGAGCACACGGTGCTGCGCTACGCCCTGCGGGCGACGACAAGAACGAGCCCGCTGTCCTGGTTCACCCTGGTGGGATGGGGCCGCTGGGCCGACGAGGACGAGCCCACCGGGCCCTCGACGGCCGCGGACTCCGGGCGTGCCATGCCCGCCTGGGATGTCGTCCGCACCGGGGACGACGCGATCATCGGAGCGGGCCTGCGTATCGGGCAGGATGTCCACGCCCGCGCCGTCGCCCGGCCGGACCGCCATCTCGTCGACCGCCTGATCGTGCAGCTGGTGGGATGGCCCGACCTGAACGAGCACTTCGGTCATCGGCTCGCGTCGGGACTGCGGGTCGACGGCGGGAGGCTGCGTTTCCGCCGGCCGACACCCGCGGACGACCCGAAGGCGATCGCGGGCGAGCAGGATCTCGCCCTGCCGCTGACCGGGCCGCTGCGGCTCGTCCTCGACCGTGCCGGAAGCGGTGTCGTCCAGCTCGCGGAGGTCACCGCCGCGCTGGCCGTGCGCATGGCCGGCCCGCCGGAACAGGCGCGCGCGGCGGCCGGGAGATACGTCGCGAGTCTGGTCCGGGCGGGGCTGCTGCAGCCGTGCGCACCCGTGGACCCCCAGGAGTTCGACTGCCTCGGCGCGCTTGCGACCTGGTTCGGCGGCATCGCTTCGTCGACCACGGCGGCGGAGACAGCAACGGCTGCGACGGAGATGGCGGGAACCCTCGCCGACCTCGACCGCCGGACGCGCGCCTACGCGGCGACCCCGGCCGGGCGGCGACCAGCCGAGCTGGCGCGGCTGCGCCACGCCTGGGACGCCGCACTGGCCGCTGCGGCTACCCGCGCCGCCGCACCTGCGTCCGGCCCCGCGCCCGGCCCCGCCCCCGCGCCCGGCCCTGCACCTGCGGCGACGCTGGCCGCGGCCGCCGACTCCGCGCCGCTGACGGAGGATGTGACGCTGGACGGCGTCCTCACCCTCGGGGAGCGTCACGGGCGGCTGGTCCGCGGTGATCTGGCCCGGGTGACGCCGCTGTTCGAGATCTTCGACCGGTACTCGCTGCTGCGCCGCGCCGCGCGGGACCTGTTCGTCGAGCGGTTCGGCGCGGGCGGGACGTGCGCGGACGTCGTCGCGTTCGGCGGCGAGTACGCCCGCCTGTGGAGCCAGGCGACGAGCCCGCAGCTGGCGAGCCTGCGCGCGGAGCTGGGACGTCTCGCGGCCGCGGTCGCGGCCGCCGAGCCGGAGGCCGAGGAGGTGGTTCTCCCGGACCACGTGCTGGACGAGGCCGCCCGGCGGCTGCCGGTCTGGTTGGGTAACCGCCCGGCGTCCTACGCCGTGTTCGCGCAGCCGATGACCACTGCGCTGGGCACCGTGCTGTGCGTGAACGCCGTGCAGGGCGGCTGGGGCCGGTTCACGAGCCGGTTTCTCCCCGCGTTCGGCCCGCAGGCGCTCGGCGCCGTGGCGGCGCAGGTGCGCGGCACACTCGGTTCGAATGCGCGGTTCGCCCAGCTGCGGCCGGTGTGCGGCTTCAACGCCAACCTGCACCCGCTTCTCGGTGACAGCGCCGGCGCCACGGCTGGCGGCGGGGCCGCCGACCTGGCCGGGGACGTCCGTGCGCCCGTCGAGGAGGTGTCCGACGATCCGGCGTGGGGGACGATCCGGCCTGACGACCTGTGCCTCGTCCACGACCCGGAGCAGGACCTGCTCCGACTGCGGCACACCGCCACCGGTCGGTACCTGGACCTTCTCTACCTGGGCTTTCTGCAGCCGTTGACGCTGCCGGACAGGCTGCTGCCCCTGGTGGCCGATCTTGGCTGCGGCCAGGTGGAGCTCGCCGACACGCTCAGCCCACCCTCGCGGCTCGAGACGGCGCTGGGCCCGGTGACGCACCGGCGGCGGCTGCGTCACCGGGCCGTGGTGCTCGCCCGTGCCCGGTGGACGCTTTCGGCCCGAATGGTGCGGGCGTGGGCCGACGATCTCGCCGCGGAACCGGGTCCGCCGGTGGGAACCGCTCTGCGGTGGCGGAGCCTGCTGCAGCTGCCGGAGAAGGTCGTCGTGCTCCCGGTGGGCGATGGTGAGCCGGTGCGCGGCGAGCTGCCGAAACCGCAGTTCGTGGATTTCGGCTCCGTCCTGCACGCCCGGGCGCTGGGCCGGCTGCTGGCGCGTCACCCGGGCGGTGTCGTGGTCGAGGAGGCGCTGCCGGCGCCCGCCGCAGGTCAGCGCGCCACCGAGATCATGATCGAGACCTATCGGCGGGCCTGGTGATCTGGCACGGCCTGCACTACCACCTGAACCACGACCGGGCCCACGACGGGGCCCACGACGGGGCCCACGACCCTCGCCGCGACCAGACGGAGCTGCACCGCGAGACGGAGCTGGTCGACGCATTCCTCACCGAGACGCTTCGTCAGCGCATGTCCGCGCTGCGGAGCTGCGGCGCGGTCGACGAGTGGTTCTTCGTCCGTCACACCGACGAGGGCACACATGTGCGGATCCGATTCCGTGGGGCGGGCCCCGAGGCGGTGGCCGCCGACCTTGCGCGGTGGGCCGGGAGCCCGGGCGCGGGGGGCCGGATCCGTCCGGTTCCCTACGAGCCGGAGGTCGCCCGGTACGGTGGCGCGGCGGCCGTGTCGGTGGCCGAGCGTGTCTTCTGCCGCTCGTCGCAGGTGGCGCTGGACGCACTCGACGTCCTCGGTGCTGGCGGGGCACCGGGCCGGCGCGTGTCGGCGGCCCTGGATCTCACGCTGGCGACCGTGATCGCCCGTGGCCTCGACCCCTGGCGGACGGTGGCCTGGCTGCGCCGCCGGATGGTCTCGGTGCGCAGCCATCCGGACGGGCCCGTCCTGGCACCGCTCGCGGCCCTCGGGGCGAACGCCCAGGGGCCCGCCGTGGCGCGGCGGTGGCGTTCCGTCGAGGCCGCCGTCGCCGTCGGCCATGCACACCTCGGGATGTGGGCGTCCGAGGTGCGTGCCGCGGACGCCGAGCTGGCCGACCTCGGCGCCGACCCGGAGCGCCGGTCGGAGATCTGGGCGGCTCAGCTGCACATGCTGCACAACCGGCTCGGGCTGTGGCCGCAGCAGGAGTACGCGCTGCACGCCATGTTGGTGCTCGCGTTGCGCAGCCCTGACGGCCCGCCGGACTTCTTCGCCGACGGGCCCGACGCCGCCGACCGGCGCTATCTCGACGGCAGCCGGCACCTGCCGACGCTGGCGGGGAAGCCGCTCCCGCCGCTCCCGCCGCTCCCGCCGACCATTCCGGAGCCGGCCGCTCCACCCGCACTCCTGTTCGCCGCGCCAGCGGCCCCCGCTGCCACCTTGGCCGCCCCGCGTGCCACCCCGCGGGACCGGCTGCCGCGCAGCGACGCCGTCCTCGGGCTGTTGACGGTGAGACCGCTCCAGGACGTCGGCCCTGGCGATATGCGGCTGCGGTTGCTCGTGCACGACGTGGTGGGGCTGCCCGCCGGGCTGTACGAGGGGAACGCGGCGGACGAGCCCGTCCTGATCGGCCCGCCGGCGCCCGCGGCGGATCTCGCGGCGAGCCTGCCCGACGCAGGCGGGGCACCGGCCGTGCCCGCGGCGGTCGTCGGGGTGTACACCCGGTTCGGCGAGCTGCGGGCCCGGTGCGGCCTGCGTGCGCTGCGGCAGGCGTTCCTCGACGCCGGGCGGGTCGCCCAGGCCGCCGCCACGCGGGCGGAGGCACTGAACCTCGACCTCGCGGTGGTGGGGGATTTCCACGACGACCTCGCCCAGGAGCTGTTCCTGCTCGACGGCGTCGACGAGGTGCTGGCCTGCCTGCTCGTCGTCGGCCCGGCCAGTCACCGCTGAAACCTGTCACGAAACGATGGCACGGTTCGCGGCGCCGCGGCATCACACAATGCCGTTCGAGTGAATGTACGACGCTGTCCAGGTGGCCCTGGAGAATGACATGGGATGGTGCAAGGAAAATGGCAAACAAGGCCGTTCGGATGGCATTTCACGGAAATCTCTTCCGGGTGTTGGTCCATGCCGCGTAGGTTCGGTTGCACCGGGCGAGAACAGCTCCGGACGACGCAGAGAAGGGGGCCATAATGGCCGGTATCGAGGACCCGAAGAAGTTCGCTGACACCTACCTGCTCATGTTCAACAAGCTGTGGGCCAACGAGTCCGAGATCGCCCGGCTGCGCTCCAACCCGCGCCAGTACGCCCTCGACGCGGGCCTGCCCGTCGAGGCCGGCCGTGAGGTCCGCATCGACGAGACCGCGATGGACGGGCTCTACACGACCGAGCGTCTCGTGCAGGACTGGACCGGCACCGAGGGCGTTCACGTCCTGCACGCGCCCCCGGCGCCGACCTTCGACCCGGCCGAGCTGACCGACGTCGAGCTGGACACCGTCGCCGCCGGTGCCGCCGCGGTCGTCATCATCGCCTGCTACGTCGACACCAAGTAGGTCCCGGCAGCCGTAGTCCCGGCAGCCCCACCGGAACCGGGTCCGCGATCCGCTCCCCGCCGGGGGAGCGGATCGCGGACGGGTCTCCCGCACGCCGCGGTGGAGGAGATGACGACATGACGACCACGATGCCGAGGGCGGACGTCCGGACGTACCGCAGTGTCACGGCCGAACAGACCTGGGCGCGGATCGCGCACCTTCTCCCCGCCGTCGGAATCACCCGGGTGGCGGACGTGACCGGCCTGGACGAGCTGGGAATCCCCGTCTACCTCGCGGTCCGGCCGACGTCGAGGACGCTGGCCGTCTCCCAGGGCAAGGGCCTGACGCCCCTGGACTCCAGGATCAGCGCCGTGATGGAGTCCATCGAGACCTGGCACGCCGAGAACCTGCACCTGGCGCCCACCCACGTCGGGCCGGCGAGCGCGGTGACGGACGCCTACGACCTGCGGAGCCTGTCGATCGCCGCGCGTCCCCTGCTGACCGACTCCCTCGTTCTGGAGTGGGTGACGGGCCAGGGGCTGCTGACCGGCACGCCCCAGCCGGTGCCGCTGGCCGCCATCGGCCTGGACGCCCGCCTGGGCGTCGCCTGGGAGTACGCCCAGTTCATGCCCAGCAGCAACGGTCTGGCCAGCGGCAACACGGCCACCGAGGCGAAGCTGCACGGCCTGCTCGAGATCATCGAACGTGACTGCACCGCCCAGTTGGGCGCGACCGCGCTCGAGGACCGCCGCTACACCGATCCGCGCACGGCCGCCGCCGGCCCCGTCCACACCGTGCTCGACGGCTTCGAGGCAGCCCGCTGCTGGCTGGAGGTCTGCGACGCGACCAACGAGCTGGGCGTGCCCTGCTATGTGGCCTACACCTGGGCCGCCGACCTGCCGGTGCTGTTCGCGGGCGCGGGCTGCCATCCCGATGCCACCGTCGCCCTCCTGCGGGCGCTCACCGAAGCCGCCCAGTCCCGGCTGACCTTCATCTCCGGTACCCGCGACGACTTCGCGAACGCGATGTACCGGGGCAGCCGCGACTTCGACGCGCGCCCCCCGGTCACCCATCCCGCGACGGAGCCCGTGCCGGAGACGCCACACCTGCCGTCCTCGCTGGCGGACATCCTCGACCGGGTCGCCCGCCGGGTGACCGACCGCACGGGCACGGAGCCGTTCGCCGTCGACCTCACCCGGCCCGATCTCGCCGTGCCGGTCTGGCGGACGTTCGCGCCGGGCCTGCACTTCTCCGGAAGGCACGAGGTGAGCCGTGGCTGAGCCCCGCACCATCGCCTACGTCGGGCCCTCGCTGACGCGCGCGGAGGTGCACCGCATCCTCCCGGAGGCGCGGATCGAACCCCCTGTGCGCCACGGCGACCTCGCCCGCCTCGCCGCCGGCCCCGGGGACACCGTCCTGCTGATCGACGGTCTGTTCCTGCACAGCGCGGCCGTGCGGCACAAGGAGATCCTCGGCCTGCTCGCGGACGGTGTGACCGTCGCCGGCGCCAGCAGCATGGGCGCGCTGCGCGCCGCCGAGCTGTGGCCGTACGGGATGCGCGGGGTCGGGCAGGTCTTCGACCTCTACCGCGACGGTGTCATCGACGGCGACGACGAGGTCGCGATCGTGCACGCCGACGAGGAGAACGACTCGCGGGCCATGTCGGAGCCGATGGTCAACATCCGGCTCGACCTCGACCGCGCCGCGGCCGCCGGGGTGATCGACGCCGGGCAGCGCGAGGCGCTCGTCACCGCGGTCGGGGCGCAGCCGTTCCGCGGGCGCAGCCTGCCGGGGCTGAACCGGCTCGCCCGCTCCCTGCTGCCGGCCGCCACGGCCGAGGCGCTCGCCGGGTGGCTGCGGGAGCACCACATCGACGCGAAGGCGGCGGACGCCCGCGCCCTGCTCGCCCTCGTCGCGAACGGATCGCCGTGGATCCGGCCGCCTGACGGCGAGGACCTGGCGATCACCGGCCACGACACCATGTACGCCGCGAGCTGGTCACAGGGCTTCGGCGGGCGGGAGGTGGCCGGGGCCTGGGTCACCCGCGACGCCGTCGCCAACACCGTGGCCCTGGCCGACCCGGGCTTCCCCCGCCGGTACCGCCTGGCAGTGCTGACCGCCCTGGTGGGCGGGGTGAGCGGGGTGAAGGGCATGAGCGGGGTGAAGGGCCGGGTGGACGTGCCGGGGGCGCCGGTGCCGGGGGCGGGGGCGGTCGAGCGGGTGGAGCGCCTCGGCGTCGACCTGGCCCGCCGCCGCGGGCTGCTGGACGCCACCGGCACCCTCGCCGACGCCTGCCTGGGCTGGCTGACCCCCGCGGAACGTGACGGGCTGCCGGCCGCCCAGGCCGTCCTGCGGGTCCTCGCCCGCAGCCACGGCACCACGCCGGCGGCCCGGCTGGCCATCCTGCCGACCGTGCTCCCGGCGGACATCACCGGATGGTACGAGCGGGTCGCCGCCGTGACGACGTTCGCCGATCTCGCCCTGCGGCGCGGCGCCGGCCGGACCGGCGGCCACAGCGCCGGCGAGCCGAACGGCAGCGAGCCGAACGGCAGTGGGGCGAACGGCAGTGGGGCGAACGGCAGTGGGGCGAACGGTGGCGGGGCGAACGGTGGCGGGCAGCGGCTGCGGTACGAGCTGGTCGACCGCTACTGCGCCGGGCTGTGGGGGTGCGCCGTCGACGAGCTGGAGGCGGGCGCCTGGGACCGCGGCTTTCCCGACCTGCATCACCTGCGCCGCCACGCCGGTGACCTCGCCGCGCACGCCCGCTGGTTCCCCGCCGCCGGTACCGGGAGCCCGTCGCCGTGAGGACCGTCCTGGTGCACATGCCGTGGGCCGCGACCCACGTGCCCTCGCTCGCTCTGGGCATCCTGCGTACCGCCGCCGAGCGCCGCGGCCACGAGGTTACGGTGCGTTACGCGAACCTCGACTTCGCCGACTGGGTCGTCGGCGAGACCACGTTCGGCCGGTCCGAGCTGCAGTTCTACACCGAGTCGTCCTACTTTCTGGGCGCCGGTGACTGGGTGTTCGCCGGAGCGCTGAACGGCGGGCCGTGTGACGGGGAGAGCTTCGCGCGGCTGCTCGCGGACGCCGGCGCCAGCGCCGCCAGGATCGAGCTGACCCGCACCCTGCACGCCCTCGCGCCCCGTTTCGTCGACCGCGTCGTCGACGACCTCGCCGACCTGCGCCCGGACGTCGTCGGTTTCACCACCACCTTCCAGCAGAACACCGCCAGCCTCGCCGTCGCCCGGCTGCTGCGGGCCCGGCTGCCCGGCGTGCGGACCGTGTTCGGCGGGGCGAACTGCGAGGGCCCCCAGGGCGAGGCCCTGCACCGCTCCTTCCCGTTCGTCGACTTCGTCGTCCGCGGCGAGGGCGAGCGGACGTTCCCGGCGCTGCTCGACGCGATCGCCACGGGTGCCGAGAGCGCTGCGGGTGTCGAGGACCTCTCCGACCTGCCGGGCCTGTGCTGGCGGGCCCCGGGAGGCGAGGCGGTCGCGAACCCGCCGGCGCAGCTCCCGCTGCCGCCCGAGGAGATCCTGCCGGCCACCTACGACGGGTTCTTCGAACGGCTGCACGGCAGCGCCGCCGCGGCCTGGTCGGCGCCCGCCCTGCTCGTGGAGGGCGCCCGCGGCTGCTGGTGGGGCGAGAAGCACCACTGCACGTTCTGCGGGCTCAACGGCTCGCTCATGCAGTTCCGCAGCAAGAGCCCCGAGGCGTTCCTGACGGAGCTGCTCGACCTCGCGCGGCGCCACCAGGTGCTCGACTTCGTCGTCGTCGACAACATCATCGACATGCGCTACTTCGACACCGTGCTGCGTGCGCTCGCCGCGTCCGACCACGACCTGCGCCTGCACTTCGAGGTGAAGTCGAACCTGCGCCGCCACCATTTCCAGGCTCTGGGGGAGGCCGGCGCGGCGCAGGTCCAGCCCGGCATCGAGAACCTCAGCTCGCACGTCCTGCGGCTGATGGACAAGGGCGTCAGCGGTACCCAGAACGTGCGTTCGCTGCGCGACGCGCAGAGCAGCGGCGTCAGCGTCTCGTGGAACTACCTCCACGGGTTTCCCGGCGAGCGGGACGGGGACTACACGTCGGTTCTCGACCAGTTCCCGGCCCTGCACCACCTGGATCCGCCGGCGGGCAGCATGCGGATCTGCATCGAGCGGTTCAGCCCCTACTTCGACCGCCCGGAACTCGGCTTTCCCGACCCGCGGCCGGCCGCCCAGTACGCCGAGACCTACCAGCTTCCGGCGGAGACCCTGGCGGACCTGGCCTACCTGTTCACGGCGGCGCCGCAGGGCATCGGCGCCGAGCTGGCGACCACGCTGGGCGGGGCGGTCGAGCGGTGGCGGGCCGAGCATCCGCACAGCCGGCTCACCTACCACGACCTCGGGGACCGGATCGTGCTGATCAACAGTCGGCCCGCGTACGACTGGTCCGTCCTGGAGCTGTCCACTCCCGCCGAACTGGAGCTGTTCCGGGCGCTGGACCAACCGCGGGGCGCGGCGGCGCTCACCCGCCGGATCAGGAGCGGGCCGCCGGGTGTCCCCGCCCTGCTGGAACGGTGGACCCGCCACGGCCTCGTCTTCCACGACGACGGCCGGTACGTCCACCTGGCCGTCGAGGCGGAGAACCAGGCGCTGCTGCGGGTGCGGTCCGGGGTCGCCGACGAGACGGCGGCCGCCGGCCTGACCACCAGTTCCGAGGAGAGGGACCGTCGTGCAGCCGCCGTCGGATGACCTCGGTGCCCCGTCGGACGACCTCGGTGTCACCGTCGAGCTGTGGCGTGACTACGCCCGTGCCGCGCTCGCCCTGCCCGGCATGGCGCTGGGAACGCGCCAGCTGACGGGCGACTGGAGCGAGCGGGCGGCCGAGCTGTACGGCGAGGGTGCCCGCTACGCCCGGGTCGCCGAACCGGTGCCGCTGTGCGGTGACGCGCCGGTGACGGCAGTGCGCTCGCTCACGCTGATCAGTGAGCTCACCGCCCGCGGCTTCGCGGTGCACTGGATCGCCCGCTGCGACGAGGGCTGCGCCGACCACGGCGCCCTCGGGCACCTGTTCCCACCAGCGTGGATCTTCGGCGCCTCGAAGGCGACCACGGCGCGGTGGCGCCGCGGGTACTTCCCCGGCCGGTGCGTGTTCCGCCACGGGCCCGGTTTCGTCGAGGTGCGGGACCGGCGCTTCGGGCCGTTGGAACGGCACGTGTTCGACGACCCTGAAACGCTCGACGTCATCGAGACGCTGATCGGTGGCATCGCCGTGGAGCGGATGCCGGCGGAACTGCTCCGGGAGCTCGCGGCGGCCCGTCTCGTCCTCGGGCTGGCCGGCTGTGCGTGGTGGGTGCCGACCCGGATATACCGATGGCCTTTCCCGGCGCAGGTGATCTGACCACGCCTGATCTTCGGAAGTGCCCGGTCCGGAGGACATCGGTATACGCCTGGTGTATGCGAGTTGTATGTGCCGCGCCGTACCATCCTCGCGTCCGTGACCTCGACGAAGGACGAGCAGGCGGGCCGGGGCGGTGCCCCGGTGCGGTCCGCGAGTCCAGTCAGGGGAGGAAGGTTGACGAAGACCGCAGCGCCGGACCGGGGCACGAGCCCCTCCGACGGCACGGCGAACGGCGTCACCGTGGAGGAACTGAGCCGGATCGTCGGCATGTCACCGAGGAACATCCGTGCGCACCAGGCACGAAAACTGCTCCCGCCGCCGGTCCGCAGAGGCCGGATCGCGCTGTACGACGACAGCCACGTCCGCCGGCTGCGCACGATCGTCGCGCTGCAGCGCCAGGGGTTCAACCTCGTCTCGATCGAGGCCATGCTGGGGGCCCGCCCCAGCGACCCGGGGGTCGCGGCGCTGACCGCGGCGCTGGGCCGGCTCGCCCTGCACAGCCCGTCGCTGGTCTATGCGCTGAGCAGGCACAACGTCGTTGCCCGGACGGAGGAGGGCGACGTGCGGCTGGCCCGGCCGCAGGTGCTGCGGGCCGCCCTGCGCCTGGGCGAGGTCGGGGTGGGCGAGGCCGCCTCGCTGCGGGTGCTCGTGGATCTGCTCAGCCGGCTCGCGCCGGTCGCCGAGCAGATCGCCGAGGAGTTCAGTTCGGGAGTCCTGGCCGACTCCCCGGAGCGTGCGGGCGCGCGGGGCGCGTCGTGGGAGAACCCCGACCAGGACTCGGGCGAGCTGGTCCAGGGGATCATCGAGCTGGTGTCGGCCTCGTTCCGGGTCGCCGTGGAGAACTGCAGCGAGTCGATCGTGGCCGCGCTGGAGAACCGGCGTTTCGGGCTCGACCTGCACACCGACGTCGACCCCTCCCAGCCGTTCGACATCGGCTGACCCGCCGGCTGACCCGCCGGCCGAGCCCGTCGCCGGAGCTCGGGAGGGCCTGGACGGCCGGACTCCGGATCCGCCGTTGGGTATCCGCCGTTCGGTGTCCGCCGTTCGGTGTCCGCTGTTCCGGCAATCCGCCGCCACGGCCTGGTCGCCGTGGCGGCTTTCTCCTGTCAGTAAGGCGCCCGCCGCCGCCGGGCCGACCTCTCGACGGCCATCACCCAGGTAATTGAACAACGCGTGAAGAATGCGTCTACGGCGAGAAACGATCGCCGGGAGGTCGGTGGGATGAATGTTTCGTTCCTTGCACGGATTTCTGGCACGTTCGCTTCCCCGTGGCCTCTTTCCTGGCCGTTGCTGGCACATCCGGATCCGGGTGGGGAAGCTGGGCGTCAACGCCATACGGGGGGTCGAGAATGCGGTATCCGCGCCTGCGCGCCGACTATGAGCCCGTCGTCGTCGGTGACGGCGACGGCTCCCGGCTGTTCCTCCTGGGGGAGTCACGCCGGCTGGTGGTCGACGATCGCGCCGCCGTCGATCTCGTCCCGCTGCTGGACGGCACCCGCACGGTCGGCGCGCTCGCGGTGGCGATGGACGGGCGCCACCCTCTCGTCGCCGTGCTGCGTGCCCTGCGGCGGTTCGAGGCGCTCGGCGTGCTCGCCGACGGCCCGGCCGGGAGGATCCCGGCCGGCGAGGCAGCCGGCTGGGATCTCCTGGAGGTCGATCCCGTGCGCGCCGCGGGCTGGCCGGGCCCGCATACCGTCACGGTCCTCCACACGGCTGCCGCCACGGGGATGACGCTGGGCCGGGTCCTGACCGGGCTCGGCCTGCCCGTGCGCACCGTCAGCGCCCCGGGCCCGACCGCGACCTCCGCGACCTCCGCCGCGGCGGTGCTGTCAGCGGTGCAGGCAGCGGTGAGGTCGGCCGTTCTCCCGGCCGCGGCGGGCGCTCCGCCGGTGGTGGTCGTGACGGACTCGGCGCTGAACCCGCTGCTGCGCGCCGTCAACGAGGCGATGCTCGCGAGCGGGCGGCACTGGGTGCTGGTCCGGCCGCGCGGCGCGGTGGCGATGCTCGGCCCGCACCTCGTCCCCGGTGAGACGGGATGCTGGGAGTGCCTGCGTTCCCGCTGGCAGGAGAACGAGCAGGTCGAGAACTACCTCGCCCGGGCGCGCCCGGACCAGCCACGGCCACTGGCCGCCCGCGCGGACGTGGCGGGCACGACGGTGGCGCTGGCCGGCCTGCTGATGACCGAGCTCGCGGTCATCGCGCAGCACGGCGCCTCGCCGCGCCTGACCGGTCGGATGCTGGCGCTCGACTCCCGGGACCACACGACGTCGCACCATGTTCTGGTCCGCCAGCCGCAGTGCCCCGTGTGCGGAGACCCCGGCCTGCTCCGCGACGCCGACCCGAAACTGGCCGTCACCTCCCGCCCGTCCGGCGCGGACTCCCGCGCCGTCACCGCCGCCGACATCGTCGCCAGGCTGGAGCACCACGTCAGCCCCTACCTGGGCGTCGTCACCCGACTGACCCCCCTCGACGACCACAGCGACGGCGTCACGTTCGCCTACAGCGCGGGCCACAACTTCGCGCTGGGCCGCGACCTCGACATGTTGCGCCGGAACCTGCGCGGGCAGAGCGGGGGCAAGGGACGCAGCGACATTCAGGCCCGGGCGAGCGCGCTCGGTGAGGCGATCGAGCGCTACTGCGGCCTGTGGCGCGGCGACCGCCCGGTACGCCGGGCGAGCTTCGCGGCGCTCGGCCCCGACCGGGCGGTGCCCCTGCGCGACCTGCTGCTGTTCTCCGACGCGCAGTACGCCGACCGCGAGCGCCGCAACGCCGACTCCGGCCCCTTCCACTGGATCCCGCGCCCCACCGGCGACGACGTCGAGATGGACTGGACGCCCGCCTGGTCGCTGACCGCGCAGCGGGTCCGGGAGCTGCCCGCCGCCTACTGCTGGTACGGGCACCCCGAGCGGGAGACCCTGGCCGCCTGCGCGGCCGACTCCAACGGCGCCGCCGCCGGCTCCACCCTGGAGGAGGCGATCGTCCAGGGATTCTGCGAGGTCGTCGAACGCGATGCGGTGGCGCTGTGGTGGTACCACCGGTCGCGGCTGCCCGGCGTGGACCTCGACAGCTTCGGAGACCGCTGGGTCGACGACATCCGGCGGGTGCACGCCGAGCGGCTCGACCGCCGGCTGTGGGTGCTCGACCTCACCACGGATCTCGGGATCCCCACCTACGCCGGCGTGTCGAGCCGCGTCGGCGGCGCGGCCGAGGACGTCGTCGTCGGCTTCGGGGCGGCGCTGGACCCGCATGTCGCGCTGGTGCGGGCGCTGACCGAGGTCAACCAGTTCCTCCCCTCCGTGACGCAGCGCAACCCCGACGGCACCACGCGGTACGGGCTGAACGACCCGGCGAGCCTGCGCTGGTTCACCACCGTGCGCACCGCCGAGCAGTCCTGGCTGCTCCCCGACCCCGGCCAGGCGCCGCGGACGGCCGCCGACCACCCGCGCGGGGTCGCCCCCGGCGACGTCGCCGCCGACGTCGCGTACTGCGTGGACGTCGCCGCGCGGGCCGGCCTGGAGGTCCTCGTGGTCGACCAGAGCCGTCCCGACATCGACCTGGCGGTCGCGAAGGTCGTCGTGCCCGGCGCCCGTCACTTCTGGCGTCGGCTCGGTGCCGGGCGCCTGTGGGACGTGCCGGCCCGCCTCGGCCGGAGCCCCCTCGCCGGCGACGAGACGGCCGCCAATCCCTACAGCGTCTTCTTCTGAGCCTTCTGAGCCTTCTGAACCTGCTGAGTCTTCTGGACCCTCTGAGTCTTCCGAACCCTCTTCTGACGGCGAGTGACCAACGGCAAGAAAGCTGGTGGACTGCCATGAGCCTGGGCGGCAACGACGCGTACCGCCTCCGACCCGATGCGACGGTGACCCTGCGTGAGGACGGCGCCGTCGTCCTGCGGGTTGCGCGATACCGGCTGGTGCTGGACGACGTCAGCGTCGGCCGCCGGTCGACTCTGCTGCGACTGGGCGAGTCGTGGACCACGGACACCGAGATCGGGGAGCTCGTCGCCGCCGTCGAGGGCGAGACGCGGATCCTGGGGGTCCAGGTGCTCGTCCGTGGCCTGCTCGCCCACTCCTGGCTCGGCCGGCGCCTGCTCGGCGACGGCCGCGCGCTCCTCGAGCTGATCCCGCGCGGGCTGGGGTCGAACAGCCTGCCGCCACCGCTCGGCCACGACGCGACCACCCGGTACCGGCTGTCGCGGTTCGCGCTGATCCGCTCCGCCGACGGGCGGCTCGTCGCCGAGACCCCGCTCAGCACACTCGCCGTGGCCGCGCTCGCCCCGTCGGTCGCTGCCGCGCTCGCCCAGGCGGCCGTGGGCGACGGCATCGGCCTCGACGACCTCACCCGCACGCTCGGTGTCGCCGAGGACCTCGCCGGCCGGGTTCTCGACGACCTGCTCACCGCCCGGGTCCTGGTCAGCGCCGCGGCGGCCGGCCAGGAGAGCGGGGCGGCGCCGCTGGCCCCCTGGTCGCCGACCGAGCTGGCGCTGCACGAGCGCTCCCGCCCGGGCCGGCACGTCCTGCCCGTCGGGGGGACCTACCCGATGCGCGGGCGCATCGAGCCGGAGCCGCTCGCCCGGACCTTCGACGGCTGTGCGGCCGTCCCGCTGCCCGAGCCGGACCTCGCGCTGGTGGCCAAGACGGATCCCGCCCTCACCGACGTCGTGCGGGTCCGCCGGACCGTCCGCCAGCACGATGACAGCAACCCGATCACGGCCGCGCAGCTCGCGGAGTTCCTCCACCGGGTGCAGCGGACCACCGTCCTCGGGGACGACGGCGGCACCGAGGTCGGTGCCCGGCCCTACCCGGCGGGCGGCGCGCTCCACGAGCTGGAGGTGTACGCGGTCGTCCGCCGGTGCGAGGGGCTCGACCCGGGCGTCTACCACTACGAGTCGGTCGGCCACCGGCTCGAGCGCCTCGGGCCGCTGGAGGGCGCCGCCACCCGGGCCCTGGAGTACGTGACGGCCTCGGCGCGGTTCACCGGAACCCCGCAGGTCCATCTGGTGATCACGGCGCGGGTCGCCCGGGTGATGTGGAAGTACGAGGGCTTCGGCTACACCCTGATCATGAAGCACGCCGGGGTTCTCACCGGTCTGATGTACCTCGTCGCCACGGCCATGGGCCTCGCGCCGTGCGCCGTCGGCGCCGGCGACTCGGCGGCGTTCGCTCGGGCGGCCGGTGTCGACCCGCTCGCCGAACCGAGCGTCGCGGACTTCGTCCTCGGCTCGTGCCTCCCGCAGGACGCGCCGCAGTGGGAAGAGAAGGTGGACACGCTGTGATGTTCCGACGCCGCGCCCTGCGGCAGCTCGACGCTCCCGAACAGCTCGACGAGGCGATCCGCCTCGCGACGGTGCCCGGCTGGTTGATCACGGCCGTGCTGGTGGTCGCGGTCGGCGGCGCCGCGGTGTGGGCCACCGTGACCACGGTGCCCCGGACGGTGGAGGCCCGCGGCGTGATCACCCACACGGCGGGGGTGTCCAGCCTGGAGGCCACGGCCGCCGGGCTCGTCACCGACGTGTGGGCCGCTCCCGCGACGAACGTCGCGAAGGGCGAGCGGCTGTACCGGCTGGCCGGGGCCGACGGGTCCGCCCAGGAGGTGACGGCGCCCTGGGACGCCTACGTCACCGACTGGCAGGTGCGCCAGGGCCAGCTGCTCCAGCCGGGGATGTCCGTGGCTGAGCTCGTCCGCCTCGACACCCCCGACGACCGGCTCCAGGCCCGGGTCTACCTGCGCTCCGGCTTCGCGCCGATGGTCAGCGTCGGCATGCCGGTCGAGGTGGAGGTCGACGCCGCGCCCGCAGCCGTCTTCGGCACGCTGCGCGGCACCGTCACCCAGGTCGGCGCCCGTCAGGAGAGCGCGGAGTCGGTCCGCGAGTTCACCGGTAGCTCCGCCGACGTCCCCAGCCTGCTCGGCGACGGCAACGTCATCGCGGTCACCGTCGCCCTGGAGCCGGACGCGGACGGCGGCCTGCACTGGTCGAAGGCGCAGCCTCCGTTCACCCTCACCGCGCTGACCATGTCGACCGCCGCCTTCACGGTCGCCGAGGAGCGTCCCGTCGACTGGCTGGTGCGCCGATGACGCCGCGCAACCGCCCGCGGCGGCGCCGGGTGCATACGCCGACGGTGATCCAGATGGAGGCCGTGGAGTGCGGGGCCGCCTCCCTCGGGATCATCCTGGGCCACTTCGGGCGCTTCGTCCCGCTGGAGCGGCTGCGTGAGACGTGCGGTGTCAGCCGGGACGGCTCGACCGCGTCGAGCGTGCTCAAAGCGGGACGCCGCCACGGGCTGATCGCCAGGGGCTTCCGGATGGACCTGCCGCAGCTCGCCACCGTGCGGCTGCCCGCGATCCTGTTCTGGCGCTTCGAGCACTTCGTCGTGCTCGAGGGCATGAGCCGCCGCCGGGTGCACATCAACGACCCGGCGACCGGGCCGCGTGCCCTGAGCTGGGACGAGTTCGACGCCTCGTTCACCGGTGTCATCCTGACCTTCGAGCCCGGACCGGACTTCACCCGGGGGAGCCGTCCCGAGAGCACGCTGCACAAGCTGCTCGCCCGCTGGCGCGGCCTGGGGTCGGTGACCCCGCAGATCCTGCTGCTCGGCCTGCTGGTGGCGCTCGTCGGCCTGACCACCTCGATGTTCACCCGGGTGTTCGTCGACCGGGTGCTGCTGGCGGGCGACTCCGGGGCGGTGGTCGGCCTGGTCGCGGCGATGGGCGCCGCGGTCGGGCTCACCCTGGTCGCGAGCACCCTGCAGCAGCGCCTGCTGCTGCGGGCCGACAGCGTCCTGGCGCTCAGCAGCGCCGCGCGCTTCTTCCGCCGGCTGCTGCGCCTGCCGCTGGCCTTCTTCAGCCAGCGCCAGGCCGCCGACCTCGGCCAGCGGGTGCGCGTCAACAACGTCATCGCCGACATGCTGACCCGCCACGTCGCGGTGACCGTCGTCGACACCGTCCTCGTCGTCACCTACGGGGCGCTGCTGTGCTGGTACGACCTGACCCTCGGCCTGATCGCGCTGAGCTTCTCCGCGCTCAACGTCGTCGTCCTGCGCTGGACGGCACGCCGGCGGACGAGCGCCGTGGCCGGGCTGCAGGCGGAGCGCGGCAAGCTCATCACCGCCGCCTACACCTCGATCCTGATGATCGAGTCGGTGAAGGCGGCCGGTGAGGAGGAGCACGCGTTCCGCCGCTTCGCCGCGCGCCAGGCCGCGGTGCTCTCCGGGCAGCAGAAGCTCGGCGTGCCGACGGCGGTGATCTCGGTCGTGCCGGCGCTGCTGGCCGCGCTGAACACCGCGCTGCTGCTCGCCGTCGGCAGCGGCCGGGTCTCCCACGGCACGCTGACCATCGGCCTGCTCGTCGCCATGCAGGGGCTGATCACGGCGATGAACCGGCCGATCAGCGAGCTCGCCGGCCTCGCCACCCGGCTGGAGAACATGGGCGCCGACCTCAACCGGGTCAACGACGTGGAGCGCTACCCCGACCCGGCGCCGCGGGCGCACACCGGCCCCTGGACGCGGATGTCGGGCCACCTGCGCCTGGAGAACCTCACCTTCGGCTACAACCCGCTCGCCGAGCCGCTGCTGCGCGACTTCAACCTCGACGTCGCCCCCGGTCAGCGCGTCGCGCTGGTCGGCGCGTCCGGCAGCGGGAAGTCGACGGTCGGCCGGCTGACCGCGGGGCTGTTCGCCCCCTGGTCGGGCGGCGTCACGATCGACGGGCGGACGGTGAACGACACCGATCCGCAGCTGTGGGCCTCCTCGATCGCGCTCGTCGACCAGGACCAGGTCTTCTTCGATGACTCCATCCGCAACAACCTGACCCTCTGGGACGGCACCATCACCGACGAGGAGCTGGCCGAGGCGCTGCGCGACGCCTGCGTGTACGACACGGTCACCGCCCGGCCCGGCGGCCTGGCGGCACCCGTCCGCGAGGCGGGCAAGAACTTCTCCGGCGGGCAGCGGCAGCGCCTCGAGATCGCCCGGGCCCTGGTCCGGCGCCCGTCACTGCTCGTCCTGGACGAGGCCACCAGCGCGCTGGACCCGTCCACGGAGCTCACCGTCGACCACAACCTGCGGCGGCGCGGCTTCACCTGTCTCATCGTCGCCCACCGCCTGTCGACCATCCGCGACAGCGACCTGATCGTGGTCCTCGACCGCGGCCGGGAGATCGAGCGCGGCACCCACACCGACCTCATGGCCCGGGGCGGTCACTACGCCGGCCTCGTCCGCCAGCAGTAGCGGGAGGACGGACATGCAGACCACGAACCCACCGCCCTCATCCTCACAGCCGACACCGCCGACACCGCCCGCGCCCGCGTCGGCGCCGGCTGCTTCCGAGGCGTCGCCGGCGGCCTCGGTGCCGGCCCGGTACCTCGACGGCGACCGCGCCGCCTACCTCGTCGAGGGCGGGGCCGCGGACCTGTTCGCGGTGCGGCAGACCCTCGACGGCTCGGCGGCCCTGCGCAACCCGGTCGCCCGGGTGCCCGCCGGCAGCGTCCTGCACACCTGTGCGGCCACCGGGACCTGGCGGCTCCTGCTCGTGCCCCTGCCCGGGACGACCCTGCACGCGATCTCCCACGCCCGGCTGCGGCGCCTGCGCCAGATGGCGGACGACGGGGAGGCCGCCTCGGCCGGCCCGCAGTCGGCCGCGCTCGGCTTCACCGTCGGTGTCGACCGGGCGCTGCTGGCGATCGCCACGGCGCTGGGCCGCGGCTCACCACCGCGCGGCACCACGATCATCCAGCCCGGCTCGCGGCTCACCCTCGCCGAGGGCGACGCGCTCGCCGCGAACGGCTCCGTCACCTGGCTGACGCCGCTGGACGGAGATCTGCTCCTCGACGCCGCCGCCGACGCCGACACCGCCGCCGCCGCCGACACCGCCGCCGCCGACACCGCCGCCGCCGCCGACACCGCCGCCGCCGCCGCCGCCGACGACGCCGACGCCGACACCGACGCCGGTGCCGATGCCGTCTGCGAGGGTGCCGCCGACGCACTGCCGGTGGCGCTGGCCGGCCGCGACTGGGTCGCCGCCCGGACCGCCTGCACCCTGCACAGCCAGACCACGTTCGACCTGCTCCGCTCCGGCGAGCTGTGGGACGTCCTGGAACGGCACGGGGCGCGGGTGCTCGCCGCCGCCGACCGCCGCATCCGCGAGGCGGAGGCGGCCCACCTGAACCGGCTGGAGGACCGCCGGCGGGTGAACGCCGCCGTGGTCCGCAACGCCGCGCGCCTGTCGCTGCGGGTGCTGGGAATCGGCGCGAACCGGGTGCGGCTGGGGGAGGCGCCGGTCACCGACGTCGACCGCCTCGCCCGCGCGGCCGCCGTGCTGCGGGTGGTCACCGGGGACCAGGAGCTCGTCCGGGAACCGGTCGACCGCGGCCACCAGCCACGGGACGAGCGGGAGGCGGTGCTCGCCGTCGCGCGCAGCTCGGCGCTGTACACCCGGGAACTGGCGCTGCCGCCGGGCTGGTGGCGGCGAGACTTCGGCCCGCTGGTGGTCTGGCGCCCGGTCGGCGCGGAATCCGAGCTCGATCCCAGCGACCCCACCGACGAACGCCCGGTGCGGGCTGTGGCGGTGCGGTTCCGGCGCGGGCGTTACCACACCGTCGACCCGGACACGTTGGCCCGGACGCCGGTCAGCCGGGCCACGGCGGCGGGCCTCGCCGAGCACGGGCTCACCGTGCAGCTGCCCATGCCCCCGGGGGGCGGGCTGCGCGGCCTGCTCGGGTCGGGGGTGCGCGGCGCGCGCCGGGACGCGGGCGGGGTCGTGCTCACCGGCCTGCTCGTGGCGGCGCTCGGGCTGGCCACTCCGCTGGTGACCGGTGACATCCTCGGCCGGCTCGCGAGCGGGCAGGGCACCTCGCGCCTGCTCGAGGTCTCCGCGCTGTTCGTGGTGGCCGCGCTGGTCGCGGCCATGGTGGGCGTCGTCAACAACCTGCTGTTCCTCCGGCTGGAGGGACGGGTCGAGCGCGACACCCAGATCGCCGCCTGGGACCGGCTGATGCGCCTGCCGCTGCGCTTCTTCGGCCGGACCAGCAGCGGTGAGCTGACCAGCATGGTCATGGGGATCACCTTCGTCCGAGAGGCGCTCGGCGGGCTGCTCGCCCAGGCGCTGTCCGCCGGACTGGTGATCGTCATGGTGGTCGTGCTCCTGTTCGCCATCGACCCCGCCGTGGCCGGCCTGGCCCTGGCCGTCCTGGGCTGCGTCGCCGCGGTCACCGCGGTGCTCGGCGTGGTCGTGGTGCGCCGCCAGCGCCGGGCGCTGCCCGCCGAGCACCGGGTCGCCGCGTTCACCAACCAGATCATCGACGGCATCACCAAGGTGAAGCTGGCGGCGGCCGAGGACCGGGCCTACGCCCAGTGGGCCGCGGTGAACACGACCGCCGAGTGGGGCATGCGGCGGGTGCGCAGCGTGCAGGCGATGCTGCTCGCGATGACCGTCGCGATCCCCACGGCCGGCCAGCTGTTCCTGCTGACGATGCTCGCCGGGCCGCTGGCCGGCCATGTCGGACCGGCGCAGTTCTTCGTGGTGAACGCGGCGTTCCTGATGCTCATGGGCATGATGCTGGTGCTCGTCAACGCCGGCGTCGAGGCGCTGGCGCTGCTGCCTCGCATCGAGGATCTCGCGCTCGTCGCCGACACCGAGGTCGAACGGCGTGCCGACCGCGTCGACCCCGGGGAGCTGCGCGGCGGCATCGAGCTCGCCGACGTCAGCTTCGCCTACGCCGCCGACGGCCCCATGGTGCTCGACCATCTCTCGCTGCAGATCCAGCCCGGCCAGTTCGTCGCCGTCGTGGGTCCCAGCGGCTGTGGCAAGTCCACCCTGCTGCGGCTGCTGCTCGGCTTCGACCAGCCTTTGTCGGGCTCCGTGCTCTACGACCGGCAGGATCTCAGCGAGCTCGACGTCACCGCGGTCCGCCGCCAGTGCGGCGTGGTGCTGCAGAACGGCCAGCTGTTCGCCGGCTCCATCCGGGAGAACATCGCCGGCGCCGCCGCCCATCCGCTGGACCGGCTGTGGGACGCCGCCCGGATGGCCGGCATCGACACCGACATCGCCGACCTGCCGATGGGGATGAGCACGGTGCTCCCGTTCGGCGGCGGCACCCTCTCGGTCGGCCAGCGCCAGCGCCTGCTGATCGCGCGGGCGCTCGTCGGCCGGCCCCGCATCCTCTTCTTCGACGAGGCGACCAGCGCGCTGGACAACCGCACCCAGGAGATCGTCACCACCAGCACCCGGGCCCTGGCGGCCACCCGGGTCGTCATCGCGCACCGGCTGTCCACGATCGCCGACGCCGATCTGATCATCGTGCTCGACCGGGGCAGGGTCGTCCAGCAGGGCCGGTACGCGGATCTGATGGCCGACACCGGCGGCCTGTTCGCCGAGCTCGCCCGCCGTCAGCTCCTCGATGACGAACGGCCCCAGCCGTGAACACCCGCGGGGCCACCGCCGTGACATCCGGACGACCGCGGCCGTGACATCCGACGCCCGGCCCGCCCGCGTCGCGGCGGACCGCCCGGCACACCGAACCGGAGAGGGATCGCAGTGACACCACGGGAACGGGCGGTGTTCATCGCCGCCTACACCAACCTCGTCGTCGACGTCTGGTCCAACCCGCACAGCGAACGCCAGCTCGCCGACGACCCGCGGGCACTGCTCGCCCGCCACGGCGTGCCCGTCCCGGACGGGACGCGCGTCGTCGCCGTGCGCGACGTCGTCGGCAGCGAGCCCGACCTCGACGTGCAGGTGCGGTACTGGCAGGAGGCGCCGGCCACCGGCGAGATGCGGCTGGTGGTGCCCACCCTCACGGAGCTGGCGACGGCCGAGCTCGACGAGGCCGAGCTCGACGGGGTCGTCGCGGGGGTGCAGTCGACCTGCGCCTGCTGCTGCCCCTGTTGCTGCAGCTGAGCCGTGGACGCGCCCACGGTGGCCCGCTCCCTCGGCAGCTCCGCGAACGGATCCCAGTGGTAGAACCGGCAGGCGTTCTCCCAGGTCATCTTGTTGATCTCCGCGTCGGTGCAGCCGGCCTCCGTGAACTCCTTCTCCGCGGCGCTCCGGGGGCGATCGGCCCGATCATGGATGGCCGGTCTCCGGCAGGTCCACGGTGTTGCGGCGGTAGCTGATCTTCCAGCCGTCCGGCGTGCGGACGTGACGGCTGTGGTGGTGACCGAGCCAGATGACGCGGGTCAGCCCGTCGTCCTGCGTGCGGGCGACTCCGTAGAGCATCGTCGAGCGGGCGGTGTCGCCCTCCAGGGTGATCCGCGGGTTCATCTCCATGTGGATCACCGGGGTCGCGCTCCGCTCCATCACCGCGGCGAGCATGTCCCTGATCGCCGCCCGGCCGTTCGCGGTGCGGCCGGTGCTCATCTCGAACACGCCGTCCTCGGCCCACAGCCGCGCCCAGGCATCGAGATCACGCGTGTCGAGCAGCTCGCCGTAGTCGTACAGGCTCTGCAGGATCTCCGCCCGGTCCTCCAGCAGCAGCACACGCTCTTCGAGGCTCAGCTCGCCTTTGGTCATGACGGCTAGCCTGACCTCAATATTTGCACTTAGTCAAGAAAATCCCGGACGGCCGATCAGGCGGGCCCGAGGCCGTGCGAGGCCGTGCGAGGCCGTGTGGGGTCGAGTGGGGCTGGAGCCCTGGCGTGGACCGAATATCGTCAGGGCCCATGCGGAATGCGTTTTGCTCCTCCTGCGGTACGCGGTACCCGCCCGACGCGGTGTGGCCGCGGGTGTGCGCCGCCTGCGGCGACACCACCTGGCGGAACCCGCTTCCGGTCGCGGTGGTGCTGCTGCCCGTCGCCGAGCCGGACGGGAGGCCACGAGCCTGATCCGCGCCGCGCCCCGGCGTGGTCCAGACGGCGTGGTCCAGACGGAGTGGTCGCCGCCTGCGCCGTCGTCGTCCTGACCATCGGCGCGGTGTACCGGAGCTTGTGCCCGGTCACTGCCGGGTGCGTTTCAGCTCAGGCCGACGTACGGGGCGGCGGGGACGGTCGCGGGGGCGGGTTCGATGTCGGTGAGTCCGGCGAGGCCGCCACGGACGAGCATCAGGTAGGTGTCGATCAGACGGGCGGCGGTGCTGTCCGTCGGACTGCCGTACCACTCGCGCATGATCGTGGAAATCGCCGAGATCAGGATGTCGCTCGCGAGCCGTGCCCGTTCCGCGGGGACGCGGAGCTCCCGTGACGTTCGCTCGACCAGGAGCTGACAGATCTGGTCCACCCGCGTGTGGACCTCATGGCGTACCTCCTGGCTGCGCTGGGCCGCCGCGAACAGGGCCACATACAGGGAGTAGCGCTGTCTTCCCGCCCGGAGCGAACCGCGGGCGAGTGCCTCGTACATCCCCTCGATTGTGCTGGCCGCTCGCATTTCCGCGAGGATCTCGTGATGCCCGACCTCCACTTCTCTTCGGTAGACCGCCGTGATAAGACCATCCCGACTCGCGAAATGCTTGTACAGCAGTGCCCGACTGATTCCGGCGCGGTCCGCGACCGCCTCCATGGACACCGCGTCGAGGCCCCTGTCCGTGACCAGTGCCGCGAAGGCCCTCATGATGTCCTCGCGGCGGCTGGCCCCCGACCGCCGCCGGCCCCCGTCCCCGGTGCGGGGAGCCGGTGTCTGCGCGGTCGCGTCCATGCTTCGTTCTGCTTCCGGTGAACCCGAACCGACCCGACTTAACACAGACGGAGCCTTCCATGGTCTCGAAATAGGCAGCTGGTTTGACGGGGAAGATGGTCTGACGGGACAGGTCCTGGGCAGGATATCGATCCTGGGCGTCGCCAGAGCGCCAAATTCGGAGGATTCGCCAATGGTGGTGGTGTTGCCATCGTGATGGTGGTCGCCTGGTGTCCATCCGGCAATGTCGCGGAGGAGGAAGTAAAAGCGGGGAAACAAGTGGGAGTGTTCCGTACGTCGCCGGCGGGTGGGCCCTGGGCGAGCGCGTCCCGGTCAGGAACGCGCTCGCCGCGGGCGGCCGACCGCCGTTTCCCGTCGTCGTCGTGCGGGCGGCGTCGCGTGTCGCCTATCCGGCTGTCCCACCGGTCGGCGTCGCGGTGCGCAGCGCCGATGCGCTGGCGGCTGTGGTTGTAACTGTGGTTGTGGTTGTAACTGTGGCCGAGGCCGAGGCCGTGGTGCCGGGTGTGGGCGCGCTGGGCGCCGGCGCCGCTACCGGGTTGGTGCCCGCGGCCTGGTCGAGTCGGTCGGCCAGGTGGGCGGCGAGAGCCGTCGGGCTGCTGTGCGCCCACAGGACCTTGGTCGCGACCCGCAGGCCCAGGCCCTTCTCGATTCTGGTGCGCAGTTCGAGCATCATCAGCGAGTCCATACCGACGTCGAGCAGCGGAGTCCGCGGGTCGATGGCCGCCCGGTCGATCCGGAGAATGCCGCTGACCTCGCCGATCAGGTAGTTCTCCAGCAGGCTCTGGCGGGTCGCCGGGTCGGCGGTGCCCAGCTCGTCGAGGAGGGCGTTCGCCGCCTGGCCGCCGCTGGTACCGCCGCCGATCGCGACGGTGGCCAGGAACGTCGAGTCGATCGTCGCGCCGAAGTGCGCCAGCCAGGTGGGCTGGTCGACCGGCAGGTAGCCGGCTCGGGCCCGGTCGTGGCGCAGGAGCCGCTCGCAGGCGTCCAGCCCCTCCTCGACGTCGATCATGGCGTAGCCGCGCTCCTCGAACGAGGCGCCGCGGCCGTGGTCCGCCCAGGCCCCCCAGTTGACGCTGGTCGCGGGGAGGCCCTGGGCCCGCCGCCAGCTGGTGAAGGTGTCGAGCCAGGCGTTCGCCGCGGCGTAGGAGCCCTGGCCGGGGAAGCCGAGCAGGGCGGCGGCCGAGGAGAACCCGAACCACCAGTCCAGGTCGTGGCCCTCGCAGGCCTCGTGCAGCCGCCACGCCCCGACGACCTTCGGCTGCCACACCCGGTCGAGGAGCTTGTCGGAGATCAGCGTGACGACGGCGTCCTCGACGACGGCGGCGCCGTGCAGCACGCCCCGCAGCGGCAGCCCGGTGGCCGTCGCGGCGGCGACCAGGCGCTGGGCCGTGTCCCCGCCGGCGATGTCACCGCGGACGACCTCGATGTCGGTGCCGGCGCCCCGCAGTTCGGCGAGCACGGCCTCGGCGGCGGCGGAGGGCGCGGACCGGCCGTTGAGGATGACCCGGCCGGCGCCGGAGCGGCTGAGCCAGCGGGCGAGGACCAGGCCAAGCCCGCCGAGGCCGCCGGTGACGACGTAGGCACCGTCTCCTCGGATCACCGGGATGTCGCCGGGCGCCACGACGACCGTCGTCTCGCCGTCGGCCGGGATGGTGAGGACCAGCTTGCCGATGTGTTCGCCGGCGCCCATGGACCGGAAGACCCCCGAGGCCTCGGTGATCGGGAACGCGGTGTGCTCCAGCGGGGTGAGCCGGCCGGCGGCGAGCTCCTCGCCGACCTCCCGCACCAGCCGGTCGAGCAGCACGGGCTGGTCGGTGCCGAGCAGGCCGAGATCGACGCTGGCGAACGTGATGTTGCGCCGGAACGGGAACATGCCGAGCTTCGCGTCGGAGTAGATGTCCCGCTTGCCGAGCTCGATGAAGCGGCCGCCGACGCGCAGCAGGTCGAGGCCGGCCCGCAGCGCCGGCCCGGTCAGCGAGTTCAGCACGACGTCGACGCCGTCGCCGGTGAGCTCGCGGATCTGCTCGGCGAACCGGGCGGACCGGGAGTCGAAGACGTGCCGGATGCCGAGTTCGCGCAGGTAGGCGCGTTTGCGTTCGGAACCGGCGGTGGCGAGGATCTCGGCGCCGGCGGCACGCGCGATCGCGATCGCGGCGAGGCCCACGCCGCCGCTCGCCGCGTGGATCAGCACCCGCTCCCCGGCCCGGAGACCGGCCAGCTCGTGCAGGCCGTACCAGGCGGTGAGGTAGACGGCCGGCAGGGCGGCGGCAGCCTCCAGCGTCATGCCGTCGGGCACCGGGAAGGCCCGTGTCGCCCGGGTGGTGTGGAAGGTCCCGAGCGCCCCGAAGTCCATCACGGCGACGCGGTCGCCGGGCCGGACGCTCGTCACGCCCGGGCCGACGGCGGTGACCGTTCCGGCGCCGTCGGTGCCGAGCGGGATCGGTTTGCCGTCCGCGGTCTGGTACACGCCCATGGCGTTCAGGACGTCGGCGAAGTTGATGCTCGCCGCGCGCAGCTCGACCTCGATCTCGCCGGGCCCTGGAGAGCGCCGTTCCCGGGCGACGAACTCGAAGGAGTCGAGGTCGCCGGGCTGGCGCACGCCGAGGGTGATGCCGTCGTGGCCGAACCGCCGCACCGCCGTGCGTCGGTCGCCGTCCCGCAGCGGGCTCGTGCGCAGCCGGGCGAGGTAACGGTTCCCGGCCCGCCAGGCCACCTCGTCGTCGGGGAGCCCGGCGCACAGCTCCGAGCACAGGTCCTTGCCTCCGGCGGTGGCGTCGACGTCCAGGTGGGTGATCTTCAGTTCGGCGTGCTCGTAGCTGATGACCCGGTACAGGCCACGCAGAGCGCCGGCGTCCAGAGCCGTTCCCTCGCCCTCGAACACGGGCTGGACGTCCCGCGTGAGCACCCAGAGCCTGGGCACCGCCGTGTCGTTGTCCTCGACGAGCGCGCGGACCAGCCGGGCCAGCCGGCGGACGCGGTCGCGGGCCCGGGTGAGGCCGGGCGGGTCGACGTGCGACGCCCCGCCCGGCGCGACGAACACCAGCCCGCCCCAGTCGGGGACCGTGCGCAGCCACTCGGCGACGAGCGCGGTCTGCGCCCGGTCGCCCTCCTCGCCGGCGGGAAGGCGCACCGCCTCGGCCCGCAGACCCCGGGCGCGCAGCCCGACGACGACCTCGTCGGTGAGGTCCTGCGGGTCGTCCTGCTCCGAGAGCAGCAGCCAGCTGCCCGCGACCGCCTCCTCATCGGCGGACGGTGGCAGCGGCCGTTCCTCCCAGTCGACGCCGAGCAGCCGCCGGGCGAAACGCAGGTCGGCCGGGTCGGCACTCGCCCCGCCCAGGTGCACATCGTGCAGCTCCGCCAGGACGGTGCCGTCGGCGGCGAGCAGGGTCAGGTCACCGAACGCGGCGGTGGCCTCCTGCCGGGTCAGCCGGGCGAGGCAGTAGCGCCCGCGGGAGGTGTCGCCGTGCACGCGCAGCGTGCCGACGCCCAGTGGCAGGCTGAGGCCGTCCGCGGCGTCGCGGGCCATGGCCAGCGCCGGGTGCGCGGCCAGCGTCTGCAGACAGGTGTCGAGCACCACCGGGTGCAGGCGGAACGCCGACGCCTCGGCCCGCAGCCCGGTCGGCAGCTCGAGACGTCCCAGCACGGTGGACGTGTCCGTGTCGCCGTGGTGGTCGGGGTCGCTGTGGTGGAGGGCGGTCAGGCCGGCGAAGCTCGGCCCGTGGTGGATCCCGGTGGCGCGCAGCCGCTCGTAGAAGGCGTCGACGTCCCCCGCCGTCGGGTGTTCCCGCAGTGCCGCCTCGACGTCGACCGGGGCCGGTGGCCGCGGCCGCGGCACCCGGCGGGCTCGGGCCACCGCGTGCTCCGCCCACACCTCGTCCGTGCCGAGGGAGACGATGCGCAGCGCGGCCTGGTCCTCCGCCTGGTAGTCGGCGACCAGGGAGAGCGGGGTGTGGTCATCCAGGAAGAGCACGCCCCGGAACTCGATGTCGACGATCTCGGTCGCCGTGTCCGCGCCGAAGATCTGCGTCGCCGCGGCGAGCGCCATCTCGCAGTAGCCGGCGCCGGGGAGGACCACGGCGTCGCGCACCTGGTGGTCGGCGAGCCAGGGCAGCGCCGCGGTGCCGGCGTCGGCCTGCCAGACATGACCGCCCTCGGCCGACGGGACCTGAACGTGCACGCCGAGCAGCGGGTGCACGGCCACGACCCGCGCGTTCGTCGCATCCGTGAGCTCGATCATCAGATGTTCGTGGTTCCACGCGGTGGCCGGCAGGTCGACGAGCAGGCCCGAAGGGTGATCGAGGCTCCAGTCCACCGCCACGCCGGCGCAGTGGACGGCACCGAGCCGGGTGAGGAACGCGCGGTGGACGTCGTCGCCGCGCCGCATCGTCTCCACGACCGCGGCGTCCCGCCCGACCTTCGTGATCGTCTCGGAGATCGAGCGGAGCAGGAGGGGATGCGGCGCGACCTCGACGAAGCAGCGCTGCCCGTCGTCGAGCGCCGCGGTGACCGCGCTGGCGAAGCGGACCGGCCGGCGCAGGTTGTCCGACCAGTAGGCGCCGTCGAACGACGGCCGCCCGAGCGGATCGCCGAGCACCGTGCTGAAGAAGGGGACCGCCGGCTCGCGCGGCGCCAGGTCACCGAGGGCGGCGACGAGATCCGGCAGGATCGGGTCGACCTGGCTGGAATGCGAGGCGACGTCCACCGCGATCTCGCGGGCGAACAGCCCGCGCGCCTCCCAGCCGGCGACGAGCTCGCTCACCCGCTCGGCGTCCCCCGCCACCACGGTGGATGTCGGTGCGGCCAGCACCGCGACGACCACGTCCTCGATGCCCGCCGCGGCCAGTTCGGCGTCGAGGTCCGCGGCCGACAGCTCCACCGAGGCCATCCGGCCGGAGCCCGACAGCTGCCGCATCAGCCGCGAGCGACGGCAGATCACCTTCACCCCGTCCGCCAGCGACAGGGCGCCGCTCACCACCGCGGCCGCCGCCTCACCCATCGAATGACCCAGCACTCCCGCGGGCTCGACACCGTGCGCCCGCCAGCTCGCCGCCAGCGCCACCTGCATCGCGAAGATCACCGGCTGGACGCGGTCGATGGCGGCCGAGGGCGCGGCACTGGTCAGCTCACCCGTCACGGAGAACCCGGACTCGGCCTGGACGAGCGGCTCCACCTGCGCGATCGTCGCCGCGAAGGCGGCCTCCCGCTCGAGGAGCTCGCGGCCCATGCCCGCCCACTGCGAACCCTGGCCGGAGAACACGAAGACCGGGCCGGGAACCCGGACCCGGGTCGTGCGGGATTCGGTCCCGGGCGAGGACTCGCCGCGGGCGAAGCCGCGGAGCTGCTCGACCAGCTCGCCGCGGTCGGCGGCCGTGATCGCCAGCCGCGCCTGACGGTTGCCGCGGCGCCGCGCCAGCGTCCACCCGATGTCGCGCAGGGCGACGTCCACGTGGTCGTCAAGCCAGTCGGCGAGGCTGTCGGCGGTCCGGGCCAGCGCCGCCGGCGAACTCGCGGACACGGGGATGACCAGCGGGTGCGGGACGTCCCGCGTGCCCCGGGTGCCCGGCGTGCCCCGCGTACCCTCCGCGGCCGGCGTGACCTCCGTGACCGGTGTGACCGGCGCGGCTGCCTGGGTGGTGCGCGCCCCGGTGACGTCGGCGGCGGTGCGGGCGGTCCGCTGGCGGGGGAGGACCGCCGGAGCGGCGGACTGGAGCAGCACATGCGCATTGGTCCCGCTGAACCCGAACGACGAGACGGCGGCGAGGCGCGGCCCGTCAGGAACCGGCCAGCTGACCGTCTCAGTGGGTACGAAGAAGCGGCTGCCGCCGTGGTCGATGCTGGGATTCCAGGACCGGAAGTGCAGATTGGGCGGGATGACACCGCGCTGCAGACACAGCACGGCCTTGATGAGGCCCGCGATACCCGACGCGGCCTCGAGGTGGCCGATGTTCGATTTGATCGAACCCAGCGCGCACGGATTCTCCCCCGTCCCGTACACCGCCGCGAGTGCTCCGAACTCGACGGGATCACCCACCGGGGTGCCCGTGCCGTGGGTCTCCACCAGGCCGATCTGCGCGGGGTCGATCCCGGTGGCCGCCAGCGCCTCCCGCAGCAGCGCCTCCTGCGCCGGCTGCGACGGCTGCGTCAGCCCGTTCGACCGGCCGTCCTGGTTCACCGCCCCGCCCCGGATCAGAGCGAGAACCCGATCGCCGGCCCTGGCGGCGTCACTCAGGCGTTTCAGGACAATGATCCCGCAGCCTTCGGCCCGGACGAAACCATCGGCCTCGGCATCGAACGGGGCGCACCGCCCACGCGGCGAGAGCATTCCCCAGTTCGAGAAGGCGATGCCCGTCTCCGGGCCCAGGACCAGGTTGATCCCGCCGGCCAGCGCCATGTCCGTCTCGCCGGAGAGCAGGCTGCGGGCCGCCATGTTCACGGCCAGCAGCGACGACGAGCACGCGGTGTCGACGGACACCGCGGGGCCGTGCGCGCCGAGCAGGTAGGAGATCCGGCCGGACGCGACACTGTGCGCGTTGCCGGTGGCCGAGTAGGGGCTCGACGCGGCGCCGCCGAGCTGGCTGCGCAGCAGGTAGTCCACGGTCGACATCCCGGTGTACACGCCGGTGCGGGTCCCCGCGACCGAAGCCGGCGGGATGCCGGCCTGTTCCAGGGCCTCCCAGGCGACCTCGAGCAGCACTCGCTGCTGCGGATCCATCGCCAGCGCCTCGGCCCGGCTGATCGTGAAGAACTCGGTGTCGAAGCCGCCGACGTCGTCGAGGAACCCGCCCCAGCGGCTGCACATCCGGCCGGGGACGGAAGGCTCCGGGTCGTAGTAGGCGTCCGCGTCCCAGCGGTCTCCTGGAATGTCGGTGACGGCATTGACACTGTTGTGCAGGACGCGCCACAGCGGCTCGGGGGAGGTCACCCCTCCGGGCAGCCGGCATCCAATTCCGACGATCGCGACCATCTCGGTGTCTGGTAGGTCGCTGTTCGTTCGGGTCGTATCCGGGGAAGGGGTGTGTTTGGCCATGGAATTGTCCGTCTCCGAAATTGGGAACAGTGCAGACAGCGGTTGCATAAAACGCTGGAGCCCTGGACGTGCGGGCGCAGCCACATAACGTGCGGAGTGCGGCGAAAGCAGGCATTGCTATCCCGCCACCGCGCATCCTTTGTGCCGCGGTGAGCTTTCTTGGGCTTACACCAGGCACGCAAGCAGGGCAGACGATAGGCAGGGCGAACGCTACCCAGCAACCACCCTCCGCTTTCGCCTGACGGCCAAAGGTGACAGGTCCACCCGTATGGCAAGATCAAAAATGCGCGTTCGCTCCGCCCACCAGCGTCAGGTTGGCTGGCTTCCTGTGGTGACGCGGTCACAGTCGCCCTGGCCGGGCGCTGCCCAAAAGTGCCACCGGCGCTGGTCGGCCTGGCGACTGGGGCACGGTCGGCGGTCCTGTGTCCTGGATGGCTCCGGGGGTGGAACTGCGGAAACAGGTCGCCGACGACCGGAGTCGCCGTCGGGTGGCGGGCTCGGGCGAAGATCGATGTCCTGCTGGTGACACTCGGTCAGGTCGCGGGGTCGACCTCGAGCGCGGGGTGAACCGCTGCCGGCTACCGGGGCCGGTTCCGCTGCCTGGTCCGCGTCGTCGCCCAGCGTGGCGGGAGTGCCACCGCCCGATCGGTGTGGTAGGTACACGTTTGACTTCGTAGTGTGACGGCAGGCGGTGACGGCAGGCGGTGACGGCGGCGTGGGTACTGGGCCCGGCACATGCAGGATGCACATGTCAGGGAAACGATCGGTTATCTCCGTCGGCATCTCGAACGGCAGTTACGTGGTTCCGCGTTCAGCGGCGGATTCCTTCTGGGAAATCCACGCAGGTGCGTAGTGAGACGCCCTCCAGGGCACGGCATCAGCCGCGACGCCAGCGCTGGTAGGCCCCGCCGTCGCAACCGGTCGTGGTGAGCGCGCCGGATCCGTTGCTCTGCATGCACATACCGGTGGCGACGTCCACCAGGCTCAGCGAGCCGTCGCCGTTCGCGGCCATCGTCCACTTCTGGTAGGCGCCGCCGTTGCAGTCGATCGCGTAGACGGCGCCGTTCTCGTTGCTGTCCAGGCAGACGCCGGTCGGCCGATGGGTGATCACCACCGGGCCGAGCCCCCTGACGGTCCACTGCTGGTAGGCGCTGCCGTTGCACCTCAGGGCGTGGATGTAGGTCGTCCCGTCGCTGTCCAGGCACAGGCCGGTCGCTCCGTGCACGAAGGCGGAGGTGCCGGCAACGGCCGCGGGCGGCGTGGTGGCGGCCGGAGCGGCCGGCGGGGGAGCGGGCGCGGCGGCGGGTGGGAGCGCCCCGCCCTGGGCCTGCGGAGCGTCTCCCGCGGAGGCCCGCGGGCTCGCCGCGACCTGACGGCCCGAGGGGGTGACCGGTGCGGACGCTGTCGCTGTGTCAGGTCCGCCGGTCGGAGGGGGCGCGGATGTCATCGGGGCGGGCGGGCTCGGCGTGCCGACGACCGCCGGCCCGCTCGCCGTGGGCCAGGGGCGCGGCGAGCGGGACTCGCGGAACGCCCCGCCCACCGGTCGCTCGGCCGATGCTGCCGGGGTGCCTCCATCCCAGGAGTAGTACGACTGGGCGCCGCGGGCCGCGATGACGCCGACAACCACGGCGGCCATGCCGAGCAGGACGGTGAAAACGGTGACCGCCTGCCACCGGCTCGACCGGACATCCGGTCTCCGAGCAGGCACCACGCCTCTCCTCTCCCGCGTCCACAATCCCATCGAGCCACCGAAAGCAACCTTATTAGACCAAATCTCTGCTGAGATCAGACATTCGAGGGTGCGAGAAACGCGAAACGGAAGAGAAGGCGGTACTTTCGGTGGCGAAACCAGGAAAATCCGGTTAACGTTGGCGCAAATGTTGCACCGGATTGCCGTGAACCAGTGCCCTGGACAGGCGTCGGCCGCCTCGGGACCGGCCAGGCGCTTCAGTGCTGACCGGGCGCTTCAGTGCTGACCGGTTCTCAGCTGGACGAACAGGCTTTCAGCCTCCGCACACAACGTGTCGCCGTCAAAAAGTCGGCCGGTGAGGAAAAGCTTGCGGCCCTCGACACGGTCGACCGTCGCCTCCACCCGCAGGGGAACGCCGACCCGAGTGAGCGCGCGGTAGTTCACGTTCAGGTACACCGACCGGGCGAAGGCGCCGCTGGCGTTGGCCAGCACGGCCAGCACCTCGTCGAACACCAGCGGGATGGCACCGCCGTGAACCGCGCCGTTCACGGTCACGTAGTGCCGGCCGAACGTCACGCGGCAGGTGGCCCGGTCCCGGGCGCGCACATCCCACAGCACGACGGGCGCCATCGTCTGGCCGCGGCCCGCGAGATCCAGTCGCAGCCCGGTCGCCCGTTCGGACTCCGCGACCGCGAACGGCGCCAGCCGTGCACTGATCTGTGCGAACTCGTCAGCGACCTGCGTCATCACCTCGGCCGGTGGGCAGGCGTCGGTCACGACATCGAGCAGGTGGCGCAGATTGTCGACGAACCGGCCGAAGTCCGGGCCGCCGGGCAGGCCGGCGCCCCTGTCCGGTGCGGGAACAGCCGGTACGCCGGGTGGTAAATCAGTGAAGGGTTCCGTCACCGCCCAAGCGTCCCAAAAATCGGGCCGGGAGGTGTGGCTCGATTCCTCGCGTTGTCGGACTGCCGCCGGCCGGTGCGCCGACCGGCGGCAGTGGGCCCGGCGGACAAGCTCAGGGGACGCGGGCCAGGACGCCGTAGACGTTCACACGGTCGTCGGCCAGTTCCTCGCCCGTGTTCTTCTCCGGGTGCCACCGGTGCACCGGCACGACACCCGGGTCGACGAGTTCCAGGCCGGTGAGGAAATCCTCGATCTCGGACCGGGAGCGTGGCGTCAGTGCAATACCGCGCGCCTGGTAGGTGGCTGACACCTTCGCTGCCGCCTCCGGCGCGAAGTCCCCGGTGGCGTGGGTGAGGGCGACGTAACTGCCGGAGGGCAGGATCTCGGTGTACCGGCGGACGAGGTTGTACGGGTCGTCAGCCGCGGGAATGAAGTGCAGCACGGCGATCAGCGACAGCACGAGCGGCTGGTCGAGGTCGAGCGTCTCGGCCAGTTCGGTCGAGCGCAGGATCTTCTCCGGCTCGCGCAGATCGGCGTCGAGGTACGCGGTGCGGCCCTGGGCGGAACCGGTGAGCAGTGCCCGGGCGTGCGCCAGGACGATCGGGTCGTTGTCGACGTACACGATGTGGGCGTCCTTGGCGCTCTCCTGCGCGACCTCGTGCAGGTTCGGCGACGTCGGGATGCCGGTGCCGATGTCGATGAACTGCCGAAGGCCCAGCTCCCCGACGAGCTTGCGGGTCGCGCGGTGCAGGAAGGCCCGGTTCTCCCGTGCCCCGGTCCGCATGTCCGGGAAGATCGCCAGCGTCTGCTCGGCGGCCTCCCGGTCGGCGGGGAAGTTGTCCTTCCCGCCGAGGAAGTAGTCGTAGACCCGAGCCGAGTGCGGTACGTCCGTCCGCAGGTCCACCGGCTCCACATGGTCAACCAGCCGGTTCCAGCGAAGAACGCGCCTCGGTTCGCTGCTCACAGCCCGCCCTCTCACAATCGTCGCACCCGCCCCACAGGTTGCCGGGCGGCCGGGTGGCGCCCGCCATCGTGCCCGCCGCGGTGACCATTCGGCGCGGGCCGGCCCCGCCGGCCGGCAGGGCGCCACCGGCCGCCGGTCGAGCGGGGTAGCACGAAGGTGCAATGTCACTTATTATGCCGACTCGTTCCCTCAACGTGGCACAACGGCAGCGACCTGCCGGCGGAACCGCTCCCTGGTCCCGAAGCGCGGCCCGACCGAGACGGGTCATGGCGGTTCGCCGGTCCACGCCCGATCGGTCGAGCACGGCCGGGCGGGGAACCGGCCAGGCGATCCATACACCGGCAGTCGGTGCTACCTCGCCGGGCGGGCCTCGGCGAAGGCCCGCAGCTCGCGGGCGATATCGGGGCCGGAGGGCTGGTACATGACCTCGCGGAAACCAGCCTCGGCGAGGCGGGAGAGCTTCTGCCGGACGGCGGCCGCCTCCCCGACCATGCTGGTGAGATCTCCGACCAGGGCGTCGAGGTCAAGGTGATCCAGCAACGGGCGGTCCCGCTCGGTCAGGTGGGTGACATGCCCCTCGAAAGTGAGCAGATGACGTCGGTCGGCGGGGGCGAGGCCTTCGAGGGCCTCGCGCCACTGCCTTCCTCCCGGCAGGGCGTCCACCGCCGCGGGCCCGCCGACGGCATAGGCGGTGTGCCAGCGGACGACCTGCCAGGGGCCGACCGCCTCCCGGACGCGAGCCGAGTGGGGATCCTCGCCCGGATCGAGCACGGTGCCGGTGACCATCGTGGCGGTCGGAAGTGCGGGGTGTGGCGGGCCGATCGTGCCGTCGGCCACTTCGGGGGCTCGCCTGTTGCCGCGTGGGCCGAGAACGCTGAGCCACAGCGGGACGTCGACCGGCCGTGGCGCGGTCAGGCCAGGCCCGTGCAGCATGCGGGCCGCCTTTCCGTCGAGCAGGATGGTCTCGCCGGCGAGCAGCCGGCGGATCGAGGCGACGTAGTCGAAGAGGGCGTCGAGCGGCATCGGCGGCTGGCCGATGGTCATGCGGGCGGTGTAGCCGGTGCCGAAGCAGGCGCGGAAACGACCTTCGGAGAGGCGGGCGATGGTCGCGATGCCCGACGCCATGGTCATGACCGCCCGCTGGGTGGGAATCAGGACCGCGGTGCCGAGACCGATCCGACTCGTCCGCACAGCCGCCAGGGCGAGGTGCGCGAACGGGTCCTCCCACAACGGAGCCGAGTCGAAGATCCAGACCCGCGCGTAGCCGAGTTCTTCGGCGAGGACGGCGAGATCCGCGAAGTCCGGGCCCGGCGGAAGCCCGCAGGACAGCTCAAACGTGCTCGATTCCGACATGGAATTCTGTTTACAGCAGTGCCGTGAAGCGCCGCCACCGCTCGCGGGGAAATGCGCCCTGGCCGGGTGCGAGTGCCTGCAGGGCCACGTGATCGGTGCCGGCGGCACGGTGCTCGTCCACCCGCGCCTCGTCGCGCCCGCCGCACAGGATCACGGTCTGCTCGGGAAGCACAAGTGCCCCGTCACCCAGTGCCTCGCGGGAGAGCCGGGTGTGCTGCGGCGTCACGAGGTAGGGATGCGCCCCACGGGCCCGTGCCGCCGCGAGGTCCAGCATCTTCGGACCCAGCGCGGCCAGTACCCGTGCGCCGGCGGGCACCGGCGGGTGGGCGGCGTCGAGACCGTCGAGGAACCGGCTCATCGCCGCCAGCGGGCGCCGGTAGCGCCCGGGTTCCGTGACGTCGACCCGAGCTCGTGACATCACGGTCCGCGCCGACCCGTTCTCGCCTCGAGTTTTCTGACGCCGTTGACGGAGACCGACCGGAGGAACTCCGGCTCACCGGTGATGGTGAGGTCGGGCAGGCGATGGAAGATCTCCCGGAGGATCGCGGCGATCTCGGCCCGGGCCAGGTGTGCGCCGAGGCAGAAGTGGGGACCTGGGCCGCCGAAGGCGAGATGGGGGTTCGGGGATCGGGTGAGGTCGAGCCGGTCGGGGTCGGGGAAGACGCGCTCGTCGCGGTTGGCCGCCGCGTAGAGCAGAAGGACCTTGTCACCTCCGGCAAGGTGGTGGCCGTTCAGGGTGATGTCGCGGGTGGCGGTGCGGCGCATCGTGGCGACGGGTGTGGTGAAGCGAAGAACCTCTTCGACAGCGGTGGGGCGTAGCCGGTCGAAGTCGGCGGCCCAGGCCCTGCGGACCGCGGGGGCGTTGTGCAGCGCCCACAGCCCGAGACTGATCGCGTTGCGGGTGGTCTCCTGGCCGGCGAAGGCCAGGAGGACGAAGAAGGACGCGACCTCCGAGGTGGTGAGGCGGATGCCGTCGACGTCCGCCTGGACGAGTGTGGTGAGCAGATCGTCGGCGGGCCTGCGCCGGCGGTGCTCGGCGAGGTCGGCAGCCAGATCGGCCAGGGCTGTGCCGGCGGCGAGGAAGGCACTGATCGGGTCCTGCTGGTCCGGGACGAGCTCTGGGTCGCCGCCGGAGACGATGACGTCGGAGGCAGCCAGGACGTCGGCCCGGTGGCCGGGTGGAACACCGACCAGGTCGCAGATCACGGCGAGCGGGAAGGGCGTGGCCAGGTCGGCGACGATGTCCAGGTCCCGTCGCCGTGCGGCGGCGGCGACGGTTGCGGCGGCATGGCGGTCAAGACTGTCGTGCAGGCGGCGCAGGGTGCGCGGCGTGAACGCCGCGGCGACGAGTCGGCGGAGCTGGCCGTGACGAGGGTCGTCGAGGTTGATGATCGAACCGAAGAACTCGTTGAAGGCGGGGCCGAGGTCGTTGACCCACAGCGTGCCGAGCCCTGAGCAGAAGTCGGCCGGGCGGCGGGAGACCTCGACGAGGTCGGCGTGGCGGGTGAGCGCGCGGTAGCCCTTGCCGCGGGCGAGGCCCGGAATGGGAGGTTCGTCGAACAGATGCAGCGTCGGGTCGTCGCGCAGTCGACGCAGATAGGCGAGTTTGCTGTCCGGCGACGCGTCCCGGAAGCGTCGGCTCGACGGCCACACGGGCGCCGTTGCATCGGGCGACTGGTCGCTGTGCGGACCGGCCTCGACGGGTGGCACGGCGGGTCAGGCCTGGTAGGTGTAAACAGGCCGGGGCGGCTGGCCGAAGAAGGAGACGATCGAGCTCAGTCGGGCGTCCGGGGTGAAACGGACGATCTCGATGCCGCCGAGCACCATCTGGCCGGCCCGGTCGCGCAGCACCCACTCGTAGCGGGCGGTGCCGTGGTGGCCGTCGACACCGGAGGTGCGCGCCGGCACGTAGCCCGGGTAGGCGGTGGCCAGCTCGGCGATCAGCTCGGCGAGAGCCTGCGTACCGGTGGAGCTCTTCAGCGGGTTCGCGTAGGCGACGTCGGAGGCACAGACCTCGGCGAGCAGGCCATGGCGCCTGTCGTCGTCGACGGCCCAGGCCTCGTGGACCCGGTCCGCGGCGGTGGTGACCGCCTGGATGACGTCGAGGGTCGTCCCGGCACCGACGGTGGCGGCTTCCCGCCTGCCTACCGTTCCGTTGTTCATCCTCTGCTCCTGAACATCAGGGCGGCCTGGGCGCGCTGGAGCTTGCCGGAGGGTGTCTTCGGGATGCTGCCGGGTGGCAGCACGTGTACCTGGGCGGGCCGGATCCCCACTGCGGCGAGCACGGCGGCAGCGACCTCGTCGCGGATGCGCGAATCACCATGGCCGGGTCTGCTCTCTACCGCGACGGCCAGCCCGTCAGTGCTCGCGCCGTCGGCACGGGCAGCGGCATAGGCGACGACGTTGCCGGGCCGGACACCGAAGACACGGGACGCCGCCTGCTCGACTTCCTCGGGGTGCAGGTTGCGGCCCCCGATGATGATCAGATCCTTTGCCCGGCCGCAGACGACGAGATCATCGTCGAGCAGGTACCCCAGGTCTCCCGTCGCGAGCCACCCGCCCGGGGCTCGCCTGACCGCAAAGTGATCCGGGCTGTCCGCCCGGGGCGTCGCTGCGGGGCCGGCAGCCTCCCTGTCGTTGAGGTAACCCGCAGTGACGGAGGCGCCGCGGATGTGGATCTCGCCGACAGACCGCTCCGGGCACTCCTGGCCTGTCTCCGGGTCCACGATTCGGATCTGCAGGCCGGGCAGCGCCGGCCCGAGCCGGACCAGCCGACGGGTCCGGGCCTTCCCGACCTCGGTGGTGGTTATGGCGGGAACGGCGACCCGCCGATCCGCGAGGAGGCCTGCGTCGACCGTGTCGGTGTGCATGCCCGGGGCCGTCGGCATGGTAACGGCGAGAGTCGCCTCGGCCAGGCCATAGGCAGGCAGGAACGCATTCCGGTCGAATCCGTGGGGGGCCGCTGCATCAAGGAACCGTTCGATCGTTTCGGGTTCGATCGGCTCCCCGCCGCACAGCGCCACCTTCACCGACGACAGATCCAGCGTCGGCCCGGTCGCGAGCAACCGGCCGGCAAGTGCGTAGGCCGATGCGGGACCCATCAGAACCGTTGCCCGGTGACGTGCCGCGTTGCGCAGCCAGGACGACGGCGCGGCGAGGTAGTCCGTGGGCGAGCCCAACAGCACATCGCAGTTTCCGCACGTCAGCTGCACCGCGAGCGCACCGATCAGGCCCATGTCGTGTGACAGCGGCAGCCAGGTCAGCAGCCTGCCGTGGATCTCGTCGTGCCGGATCCGGTCACGGATAGCCACGATGTTCGCCGCCAGGTTCCCGTGACTGACCTGGACGATTTTCGGAACCGCGGTCGTACCGCTGGTGAACTGGAGAACGGCGGGATCGGCCGGAGTGAGTTCCGGCTCCTGCCACACCCCGGTCGGATCCGCCGTCAACACGTCGTGCAAAAAATCGACCCGCGCATCTGCGGCGATCAGCGTGTCGGCTAGATGCTCGTAGGGAGATCCGAGCACGACGAGGGGATCGCCCAGTGCGGCGATTCGGTCGCGGGTCTGTTCGGCATAGATCGCGAGATCAACTGTCCGCGCCGGTGTCGGTGCACAGCTCACAGCGCCGCCCGCCAGCCATACGGCCACCACGGCGGTGACCATCGATCGTTCCGGCAGGGCGAGAATGACAACCCGGCGCCCGGGACCGATGCCTCGCGCACCCTGCAACCAGGCAGCCACGCGTTCTGCCTCGGTGAAGAACTCCGACCAGCCGAGAACGTCCTCGGAATCCGCGCCGAGAAAGACGATCCGCCCGCACTGGCGCCGGGCTCGGTCGATTCCGTCCAGCAGTCCGACCACCAGAAGTCATACCTCTCAGGAGCGTAACAGGTTCTGGTCTGCCGATTCCGGTGCCCGGGGAAGAACGGGGTGGGAATGGGAAACCTGTGCTGCGATGTGAAGACAGTGATCCGTTACTGGAGGCCGTGCGCGTGGGACGGGCCGGCCGGTCGGTTTCAGCAGGGGCTGGCGAAGTTCTCGGGTCCGGCTGGAATCTCCTGGTCCGGACGGTACGCGGCGAGAATGATCCGGTCCCAGCGCCGCCCCCGGTAGTAGTCGTGGTCACGCAGACGGGCCTCGACTCGCAGCGCCCGCTCTCCGGCGCTGGCGAACTGCTGGTAGTTGAACTCCGGCATCTCCAGATAGAGCTTGTGGAGCGGCCATACATCGAACAGGTAGTTGATGAAGAGGCGCACCGGCTCCGCGGCTATACCGGTGCCAAGGTAGGGGCTGGCCATGGCGGCACCGACGTAGGCGTGGCCGAGATTGAGATCGGCATTGTAGCAGATCAGGTGGCCGGCCGGCTGATTCGTCTGGATGGACTCCACCAGAAACTGGACGAGCATGCCGTGCCACAGCTCCTGCTCGAACTGAGGGTAGGGCGGTACCGAACCGCGGTAACGCCAGCGGAAGCCGACGTCCTGGCTGACGGCCAGACTGTACAGAAAAGGCAACGCCGGCGGCAGTACCGGAACGAGCCGAAAGAACTGGCCGGCCAGTACAGGTGGCCCGAGCTCTGCGGAGGAAGTCGGAGCGTGTTCGGCTGTCGCTCGGCCCGGGACTGGTTCCGCGGCAGCGGCGGGCGTCGCGAGCTCGGCCCTTGCGCGGTACCGGTCGTACAGGTCGCCGACGGTCCCCACCGTCACCCACTCCCGCTCGTTCAGCTCGACATCGAGTTCCGTCAGTGCGGCGATCAGTTCAAGCAGGGCGAACGAGTCCAATCCCAGGTCCGCTCCCAACCGGGAAGTGCTGTCGAGCTGTTCCCGCGGAACACCGGTTCGTTGGCTGACAAGATCTTCGAAGGCGTCCTTGGTAAGCATGGGCTCCTCGACCGGTCAGGCGTCAGAAGGGCAGGTTGAATACCCGCTCCGCACCCGGGAATATGAGTCCTGGTGTGCGTCGGCGACTCGGCCAGACATGTATAACACGACTCAAGATCGTCCGGGTCGTGTTGCGTCAACTCCGCTGGTGGGCGTCGTCTGGGTTCTCCGAGTGGTGCTGGACCGGCCCTGAACGTTGGAGTGGTGCCAGTCGGGTGTCGGGCGATGAACCTCTGACCTGCGGTTACCTCCTCTCCGGTGCGTTTCTCCGTGCGCCGCTGACTGGGCGGTAGCAAACTCTGTCTGCGCCGCGGTCGTCTATGTGATGTGAATCACATGTTCGGATTCTCTGGCTTCTGACCTGGGGAAACCCGAGGGGCTCCGCCTGGAGCAGGCTGATCGGAGATGCCATTGTCTTGGCAGGAAAAAAATCTCTCCCTACAGTTTTGATTCGGGCGCCCAACACCTGTACCTACACCACGAGGAACTGAGGTGTCATGCGAGGACAGACGTTGCGACGCGTCGCGATCGGCGCAGCTGGCCCGGTAGCGCTGGCTGTTGGCTCGACCGCCATGACCCCCGCCTGGGCGGACGGTCAGAGTCCGCCGCCGGCGGGCACGCCGTACAACGAGGTGGATTTCCGAGGCTCCTGTGATCTCAAGGCCTTTCGACCTCTGCAGAGTACCGTTCCGGGGTTCGAGCAGACCCTCCGTGGGTACGGAGGAGTGGTTTGCGACTCTCTCGGCGAGATCAGTGTCAGTGCGACGATCTCCGTCCAGAAGCTGGCTTTGGACGGTACCTGGACAAACTTCTCGACGGGTAGCTACAGCGGCCATGTCGGGGCGGTGAACGAGCAGGACTGGTACGAATACCAGACCTATGACTGCTCCTCGCTGGACACTGGACCCTGGACTTTCAGAACCACAGTAATCGCCAGTTCCGGAGGTGTAGTCGCCGGCGCGGTCTCCCCGACACTCAGCTTCACCTGCTGACCTGCCGGTAGCCCGGCTGTCTCGGGGTTGCCGCGGAGGTGCGCCCCGGGGCGGTCGGTAGATGTCATCAGGTGGCGACCGGAATGTCGTCGCAGCGTTCAGGGGTGACCGGGGAATGCGCGCCGGTGCGGGAGGTGGCCGACGCGGTCACCCCTGAACGACAGCACCTCGCTCGATGCCGTCAGGTGCCTCGAGCCGCCGATCAGGCAAACAACGACCGGGGCGCCGCGGGTCGATACGCTCCTCGAGGCCAGTTCGCCGTGCTCGAGGAGGAGTACCCCTGATGGACTTCGGTTTCGACGCAAAGACCCTGGAGCTGCGGGAGAACCTGCTCGACTTCATGGAGAGTCACGTCGAGCCGGCGCACCCGGTGTTCCGGGAGCAGCTCGCCGAGCTTGAGCAGCAGGGGCAGCGGTGGGCCTGGACGCGGCCGCCGGTCCTGGCCGAGCTGCGGGCCGAGGCGCGCAGCCGTGGGCTGTGGAACCTGTTCCTCCCCGGGGAGCACGGCGCCGGTCTGACGAACCTGCAGTACGCCCCGCTGGCGGAGATCACCGGCCACGGTGGCCGCCTGGCGCCGGCGGCGCTGAACTGCTCCGCGCCGGACACCGGCAACATGGAGGTGCTGTCGATGTTCGGCAGCGAGGCGCAGCGGGCGCAGTGGCTGGAGCCGCTGCTGGCCGGCGAGATCCGTTCCTCGTTCGCGATGACCGAGCCGGACGTGGCCTCCTCCGACGCGACCAACATCTCCACCCGGATCGAGCGTGACGGCGACGAGTACGTCATCAACGGCCGGAAGTGGTGGATCACCGGTGCGATGAATCCCGACGCGAAGATCTTCATCGTGATGGGGAAGACCGACCCCGATGCGGACCGGCACCACCAGCAGTCGATGATCCTCGTCCCGCGGGACACCCCCGGGCTGGTGATACGCCGGGGGATGGAGGTGTTCGGCTACGACGACCACCACCACGGGGGCCACGCGGAGCTGGAGTTCGTCAACGCCCGCGTGCCGGCCGCGAACCTCATCGGCGCCCAGGGCCAGGGCTTCGGGATCGCGCAGGCCCGGCTGGGGCCCGGGCGGATCCACCACTGCATGCGCTCGATCGGCGTCGCGGAGCGGGCGATCTCGCTGATGTGCGAGCGGGTGGAGAACCGGGTCGCGTTCGGGCGTCCGCTGGCCGAGCAGGGCGTGATCCGCGACTGGATCGCCGAGGCCCGGGTGCGGGTGGAGCAGTTGCGGCTGCTGGTCCTCAAGACGGCCTGGCTGATGGACACCGTCGGGAACCGGGCGGCGCACACCGAGATCCAGGCGATCAAGATCGCGACCCCGGCCGCGGTGCAGTGGATCCTCGACAAGGCCATCCAGGCGCACGGTGCCGCGGGCCTGTCCCAGGACCTCCCGCTCGCGGAGGCCTACGCGAGCATCCGGACGCTGCGCTTCGCGGACGGGCCCGACGAGGTCCACCGGGCGGCCCTGGCCCGCGCCGAGATCCGCCGGCAGGCGGCCGCCCGCGCGGCACGCCAGCCCGGCTGACCCGGGCTGACCCGGGCTGACCCGGGCTGGTCCGGGCTGGTCCGGCCGGCCCCGCCACCGCTACGGGTGGCGGGGCCGGCCGACAAGATCGCGCGGTGTCAGCTGGTCAGGTCGAGACCGGCGAGGTCGCCGGCATCACGCCAGTCCTGCAGCAGCTCCTCGAGGGCGTAGAAGCCGGGGCCGTACGGTTCGCCGAGGAAGAAGCGCCCGTTCGTCTCGCCTTCGCTGTTGTAGTAGCCGGGGGTGCACTCGCCGACGAACCTGGTGTTGTCGATCCTGTTCTCGCGGATGGTGCGGATCCAGTTCTCCTCCGCCTCGGCGGTGGGCTCCACGACCGTCGCCCCGCGTGTCTTCGCCGCCGCGATGATGTAGGCGATGTGGTCGGCCTGCTGCTCGAACATCCTGGTCGTGGAGGCGGTGACGCCGCCCTGGATGAAGCCGGTCGAGAAGTAGTTCGGGAAGCCGTGCGACATGATGCCGTGCAGCGTGCGGAAGCCCTTGTCCCAGTGGTCGTAGAGGGACCTGCCCTCGCGCCCGGCGAGCGGCTGGATGGCCAGCTGCCGGTCGAGGGAGCTGGTGATCTCGAAGCCGCTGGCGAAGACGATGCAGTCGACCTCGTACTCGATGCCGTTCGCGACGACCCCGCGCTCGGTGATCCGCTCGACGCCCTTCGCGTCCGACACGTCGACGAGGGTCACGTTCGGGCGGTTGAAGGTCGGCAGGTACTCGTCGTTGAAGACCGGGCGCTTGCACAGGATGCGGAAGTACGGCTTGAGGACCTCCGCGGTCTTCGGGTCGGTGACGACGCTGTCGACCCGCTGACGGATCCGCTCCGCGACCCGGTAGTCCTCGGCCTCGTGCATCTCGGCGAACTTCACGGGATCGGCCAGCGCGCCCCAGCCGTCCGTGGCGTTGAGGCGGGCTGCCAGGTTGCGGGAGACCTCCGTCCAGGCGTCGCAGATCCAGTCCTGCTCGCCGGGGGAGTAGAAGGCGAAGGTCGCGTTGTGGAAGTTGCGCTGGCGCTCCTCCCGCCACCCGGGCTTCAGGGACGCCGCCCATTCCGGGTCGGTCGGGGAGTCGGAGCGCTCGAAGACGTAGGACGGCGTCCGCTGGAACACCGTCAGGTGCTTCGCGCCGCGGGCCAGGTGCGGAATCGCCTGGACGCCGCTGGAACCCGTGCCGATCACGGCGATCCGCTTGTCGGCGATCCTGTCGAGCCCGCCGTGCAGGTTCCCGCCGGTGTAGTCGAAATCCCAGCGCGCGGTGTGGATGGTGTGCCCGCGGAAGTCGGAGATGCCGGGGATGCCGGGGAGCTTGGGCCGGTTGTAGGGGCCCTGGCACATGATGACGAACCGGGCCCGGATCGTGTCGCCGCGGTTGGTGGCGATCCGCCAGCGCTGGATCTCCTCGTCCCACCCCAGCGAGCGGATCAGGGTGTGGAACAGTGCCTTCTCGTACGCTCCGAGATGGCGCCCGACGCGCTGTGCGTGCTCATAGCACTCGTCGCCGTGGGAGAACTTCTCCTTCGGCAGGTAGCCGGTCTCCTCGAGGAGCGGAAGATAGCAGTAGGCGTCCGAGTCGATCTGGATTCCCGGATAGCGGTTCCAGTACCAGACGCCGCCGAAGTCCCCGCCCAGCTCCACGATTCGGAAGTCGGTGATGCCGGCCTGCTGCAGCCGGTGCGCGGCGATCAGACCCGAGAAGCCGCCGCCGAGGATCACCACCTCGATGTCGCCGTCGATGGGCGTGCGCGGCGTGACCGGGGTGTGCGGGTCAGCCTCGTAGAACTCGGCGAAATCGTCGACGGTCTCCACGTACTGCTTCTGGCCGTCGCGGCGTAACCGCTTGTCGCGCTCGGCGAGGTACTTCTGGTGAAGCGCCTCCTGGTCGACCACTTCCGGGGTTTTCGTGGGTTCACAGGGCTGCATAGGGGATTCCTCGGTCCTGCTCGTGGGTGTTGTTGAGCACCGCGGATCCGGTCATGGCCGGCTCCGCGGCTGGCCGGCTGGCCGGCACCGGTGACAAACCACGGTCGAGACCCCCCGCACGTACGGACGCCGGTGTTCCGACACGTCTCCGTCGCTGGCCGTCGGCGGCACGCCGCACGTCATATCATCGCGGACTTATGCCATGTATCCTTGCAAGGATAGCAATGTTGACTGAACCCATCAACGGCCCATACGACTGATCAGCGGTTGTGGATTCCCCGGGTGGCCAGCGCCTGGCGCAGCTCCTGCGCGGCGGTGGGGCTGCCCCGCCTGTCCTGCGCCCCGGCCACCGACCGCTACCACGGCCGTACGAGGGCATGGACAACGCCCACGAGAGTCCGATAGGCCTGGTCCGGTCGGAATCGTCACGTAACGTGACAGCGAGGCCGAGGCCTGGATGGCCCTCGGCCTGCATCCGCATGTCGTCAGCTGCGCCTACGTGCGCCGGCTGGGCGCAGTGCCAAGGGTGTTCGCCGAGTGGATCGACGGCGGCTTCCGTGGGGCGATGGCTACTACCGGGTCACCGGAGCCGCCGAGAGAGCTGCGACCTGGTCAGCGCTCAGCTCCAGCCGAGCGGCCACGGCGTTTTCCTCGAGAGGGGAGACGGACGAGGTTCCGGGATTGGAAGTACCACGTCTGCGCGGGCCAGCAGCCACGCGAGTGCGATCTGCCTGGATGCGGCGCCCGTCGCTGCCGCCACCTCGGCGACAGCACTGTCGGATGACATGTCCCCGCTCATGACAGGGAACCAGGGGATGAAAGCGATGCGTTCGCGCGCGCAGTAGTCGACGACCTCGTCCCAGCCTCGGCTCTCCAGGTTGTACAGGTTGTACAGGTTGTGTACGCTCGCGATCTCGACTGTCCTTCGTGAGGCCTCGATCTGAGGGACGTCCACCTCGCTCAGGCCGACGGCTCGGATCCCGCCCTCCTCCTGCGGTGCTTTCAGCTCGCCGATCTGGTCGTCGAACGGGGCCTCAGGATCCATGCGATGAAGCTGAAAAGGTCGATCCGGTCGACCCGCAGGCGTCGCAGGCTGTACTCGCACTGTTGGCGAAGGTACTCGGGGCGGCCGAGAGAGACCCATTCCCGAGGCCGCGTCTGGGGGTGGCCTGCCTTGGTGGCGATCAACAGATGATCAGGGTACGGGTGCAGTGCCTCCCGGAGGATCTCTTCGGTCACACCGAAGCCATACGCGTCCGCGGTGTCGATGAAGTCGATGCCAAGCTCGACGGCGCGGCGTGCGACCCCGACGGAGTTGTCCCGGTCCGCGGGGGGGGGACCCCGGATATCCGGGTCGGCCAGGCGCATGGCGCCGAACCCGAGTCGGTGCACGACCTTCCCGCCCAGACCGAAGGTCCCGGAGCGGTGGATGCCGACCTGTCGGCCTGCCGTCATAGCTGCTCTCCCTACGCCTGGATCCGAGCGTTTCGCTGTGGTCGCCGTCCTTCCGTGTGATCGGTCATACCGGCTGCGGGCGAGGGGGAGACATATCGAACCGGCGGTAACCAGGGCTGTGCCAGGGCTGCGGTCTGCTGCTCGTCAATCTCAGGGGATCAGGGGCCCGCAAGGCCGATCCCGGTAACGCGGTGTTCCTGGCACGCACCGCCGGCCTTTGATCGGGCAGAAATGTAGGCATTCTGGTTTCCCCAGGGTCCGGAGCGGTTCATCTTCGGCCCCTAGGCTGCGCACGGTGTGCCACGGATAGCGCGACCATCCTGGCCGAGCTCTGATCTTGTCAGCGCGTCCTGACCGCATTCGTCAGCATGTACCAAGGTATGGAGAGGGCCCCGTGAACCGGCATCATCGCAGGATTATTCGTGCCGTGGCAGCCGCCGCGGCAGGTGTACTTGTCGTCGGCGCGCTGAGTGCCGTGGCGGAGGCGTCATCCTCCCGGGCCGCGGAATCCGGTATCGATGGAAGGTAGCTGTTCAGCTCGGTTGAACGGGTGTCTTGCGGATCTTGTCTGTTGATCGTTCGGCTGGTTGCCGGCCGGCGGGTCAAGATCGGATAGTTTGTGGGGGTGGAGTCCGCGGGTCAGCCGAGCTACGAGGAGCTCGTGCGCCTGGTCGCGGACCAGGCCGCGCTGATCGAGCGGCTGACGGCCCGGGTCGCTGAACTCGAACGCAGGCTTGGTGCGGACAGTTCGACGTCGTCGAAGCCGCCGTCGTCGGACAGCCCGTTCACGAAGGCACCGTCGCGGTCGTCGCGGTCGTC
>NZ_KB893720.1 GCF_000374165.1 Parafrankia elaeagni | reverse complement strand
CCGCCGGCCACCGCGCCCTCGGCTGGTGGCTGCTGGGCACCGGNCGCACCATGCTCACCCTCGCCCGCGAACACGCCCTCACCCGCACCCAGTTCGGCCGCCCCATCGCCACCTTCCAGGCCGTCCGCCACCGCCTCGCCGAAACCCTCGTCGCCCTCGACGGCGCCGAAGCCACCCTGCACGCCGCCACCACCACCCCCGAGGACCCCCTCNCCGCCCTNCTCGCCAAAGCAGCCGCCGGCAAAGCCGCCCTCGACACCGCCCGCCACTGCCAACAGGTCCTCGCCGGCATCGGCTTCACCGCCGAACACGACTTCCACCACCACCTCCGCCGCGCCCTCACCCTCGACGGACTCCTCGGCAGCACCCGCGACCTCACCCGCCAGGCCGGCACCCACATCCGCACCCACCACCACGCCCCCCGCCTCATCAACCTCTGAGGTATAGCTGAGGGATGGACTCGGACAGGACGAGCTCAGCCGGACCGAGTCGATGGTCGTCGGTGGCGGGTCGTGCGTCGGGGCAGCGCTATGCGGCCCGGTTCGACCAGCTCGCGGCCCAGGGAACCGACGTCCACGGCGAGGCGACCCTGTGTGCCTCCCTGGTGCCGCCCGGTTCCCGGGTTCTCGACGCCGGATGCGGCACGGGTCGGGTGGCTGTCCGGCTGGCCGAGTCGGGCTACCACTGCGTCGGCGTGGACAACGACCGGTCGATGCTCGATGCCGCCAGGGCTCGCTCGACGGCGGTCACCTGGGTCCACGCGGACCTTGCGGCCCTCGACCACGCGGCCGGGCAGGACGGGGCTCGTGCCCGCCGCGCGCCCGCCGCCGCCGACGGGCCCTTCGACCTGATCGTCGCGGCCGGGAACGTGATCCCGCTGGTCGCGCCCGGGACGGAGGCCGCGGTGGTGCGTGGGCTGGCGCAGCGGTTGGCTCCGGGTGGCCTTCTCGTCGCCGGCTTCGGTCTCGACGCGGCACACCTGCCACTCCCGGAAGCCCCGTTCGGCCTGGTGGACTACGACGCCTGGTGCCACGCCGCCGGTCTGGCGCTCCAGCGGCGGCTCGCGACCTGGGACGGCGCCGCCTTCGACGAGGCCGCGGGCCTCGCCGGCACCGCCGGCTACGCCGTCAGCATCCACGCACTCCACTGATCGCGCCCGGCCGGCCGCAGCGGAACACCGCGGACCGCAGCTGGCCGTCGCCGATCTGCCGTGGGCAGACATCCTCTGCTCTCGGCAGGAGAACGGCACGCCGCACGTGATCCGTCCTAGGTTCGCATGCCATGAGCACACCGTTGACCGAGCCCGTCGTCGGCTGGGCGGCCGGCGTCCCCTTCACCGCGCTGCCGCCGTCGGTGAACGGCCAGGACCAGGACCAGGACCCGAACCAGGGCCGCGGGCCGGCGCCGCTGATCGTCGCCTGGCACCTGATGGACGCCCCGCGCTCGGACGCGGCGTTCGCCGCCGCGCTTCCGCTGGCCGGGGTCCACGCCTGGCGGGTCTACCTCGGGATGCCGCTGGTGGGGCGGCGTCCGGTGGAGGGGGCGTACGAGGCCGCGCAGGCGGATCCGATGCTGCGGTACGTCGGCCCCGTGGTCCGGCAGGCGACCGAGGAGTTCCCCGCCGCGCTCGAGGTGCTCCGGGAACGGTTCCCCTGCGGCGACGGGCCGATCGGGATCGTCGGCGGCTCGCTCGGCGGGACCGTCGCGCTGAACGTGCTGGCCCGCGTGCGGGTGAACATCGCGGCCGTCGCGCTGGTGAACCCGGCCATCCGGGCCCGCACGGCGGTCGAGGTCTTCAGTGCGGCGCACGGCACCTCCTACCCGTGGGGCGAGCAGGCGCGGTCGGGCGCCGACGAGCTGGACTTCGTGGCGCACGCCGCCCTGATCCGCGCCCGGGATCCCGCGCCGGCGCTGCTGGTGGTCAGCGGTGAACACGACTATCCGCTCAGCCGGGTCGACGCGACCGAGCTCGTGGCCGCCCTGGGCGGCGCAGGCCCCGCAAGTGGCGGGAACGGCAGGAACGGCGCAGGCTCCGCGAACGGCAGGAACCGCGGGCCGGAGCGGATCCGCCTGGAGACCATCCCCGGCCTGGACCACCCGCTCGCCGAGCAGCCCGGTGTGGAACCAGCGCCGCAGACACCTCTCGCCCGGGTCGTCGACGAGACGGTCACCGCCTGGTTCCGCACCCACCTGCGCTGAGATCGCCGGGCGGCGACGCGCGGACACTCCGGCGGCGAGGGCCCTGGCGAGGCCGGGCCGCGCCATACCCGAACCTGGAGCGACACGGCTGGTCCGGCCGATGACGCGGGGGATGGTGGTGCGGGTGCGGTATCTGCTGCTGATGGTCGCGATCGGGTCGGAGGTGGTGGCGACCAGTCTGCTGAAGAGCACCGCGGGCTTCTCCCGCCTGTGGCCGACCGTCGCCTGCCTCGCCACCTACGGAGTGGCGTTCCTGGCGCTCTCCCTGGCCATCGAACGCGGGCTGCAGGTCGGCATCGGGTACGCGATCTGGTCGGGGCTGGGGACCACGCTGATCGTCCTGATCGGCGCCCTGTTCCTGCACGAGCCGCTCACCGCGGCGAAGCTCCTCGGCGTGGCCCTGATCATCGCAGGGGTCATCCTGGTCAACCTCGCCGGCGCCCACTGAAGATATCCGGGTATCCGGGCACCGGCCCACATCAGTCGCTCCGCCGAGGCACAGCCGTCACAGGAAGCACGATTGTTCCGGTTTCCGGTGCCGCCTTTGTGGCTGAGCAAGGTCGCCGACACCGACGGAACCGGAGTCGGTATCGCCTACGGACGGAACCAGCACCCGCCGCAGGTGTCAGTGGTCTGGCTCTGCCGGGGCGGCACCGCTCCGAAAGGACCGTGTGGATTCGGAAAACCCAGTCGGCGCCTTGTTTTCACCAGGCCTGCGTCAGGAATACCCGGCGGCATCGCGGCGACGGCCCCGCGGGCGAGGGTGCGGGCAGCACCCGCCGGCGGACGGCCGCCCCGCCAGGTCCGGCACCGCCATCCGCCCTCCGTCCACCTGTGGGACTGTGCGCCTCAGCCTGGCCGTGTGTGGGTGGTGGGTGCGGCTGAGACTCACGTTCCCTTCGTGGCTGGCGAGCCCGAAGCCGCGAGCGCCCCAGCTTCGTCGCTGGGCCCCTCGCCTGCGACAGCGGTCTCGCCCGCAACGGCGGTCTCCCGCTGGCGACGTTCCTTGGCCGAAACCGATGGCGCGCGCTTGGCAGCCCGCTTCGGAACCGGCGGAGAAGCCGAGACGGCGTCGTTCCGCTCCACCTCTGTCCAGGCGGTGTCAACCTTCGCCGCCCGGGAGATGGGAGTGGCCTCGCCGTACCCGGCATACTCACCGAGAACGGAGGCCATCTCGTCACAGCACTCGTCACACAGATCCAGCCGCACGAGTCGCCCATCGTAGGCGAGCGCAGCCGTCCTCGTCGCCGCCACCTGATCCTTGTCGTGACGCCCAGCATTGTCGCACCAAACATTAACGAGTGATATAACCTCGCGCACCAAGGCCGCCACCTTCTCCCGCACCATACATTCCCCGTCGTTTCTTGAGATCAAGACTACTGGGATAGTCGGGGCAGCGCAAACGAGGCCTCGACCGTTCGATTGCGCGGTCGCGTCGGTCCGGCCACTCGGAAATGGCGTCGGACGGTACTTCCGGATGGCCGGGCGAGCACCGCGGCCACGCCCACGAATGGTGATGCAGCTTGGCGGAATGGGCGCCCGAGCCACACCCGGCGTCGAGTACCCGCCACCCGGAGATCTCCGGCAGGAGCACGAGGATCGCGGGCCGTTCGGTAGCAGTCGCTCCACACGTTCGACTCGTTTCGAGCCGCGTACTCGGCGGCAGCCTCCTCGTAGGGATTCGGAGGTTGCGAGCCTCGGGGAAGCGGGTGCGGTCGTCGCCGATCCCGGCGAGGACCCGGGCGCCGAGCAGGTCCCCGAGGCCGGTCTGGCCGCCGGACGGTCCCTGTTCGCACCCANCTCGCCAAAGCAGCCGCCGGCAAAGCCGCCCTCGACACCGCCCGCCACTGCCAACAGGTCCTCGCCGGCATCGGCTTCACCGCCGAACACGACTTCCACCACCACCTCCGCCGCGCCCTCACCCTCGACGGACTCCTCGGCAGCACCCGCGACCTCACCCGCCAGGCCGGCACCCACATCCGCACCCACCGCCACGCCCCCCGCCTCATCAACCTCTGAGGTCGCGACGCAGAGCCCACCTCGGCCTCTGCTCGGCGCCAGCCGGCCTGTCTCCAGCGGCACCGCCGGTGCGTCGGTGGCCGGAGAGTTGCCGGTGGCCGGGGGAGTTGCCGGTGGTCTCGACCCGCCGGGCCCGGTAGCGGGACCGGCCCGGTCCCGGGCAGGGACCGGGCCGGTGCGCCGGCGAGCCGTCGGATCAGCTCTTCTGCGCCTTGGCGGTGAGTCGCGCGACAATGGACGCGAAGTCGTCGGTCTGGAACGACTGCTCCTCGGCGTTCGTGGCGTAGTCGAGGGTGGCGAGCACAGCACGTTCCAGATGAATGTTGAGCAGTCGCTTGGTGCTTTCCACGGCCTGCCGCGGAAGTTCGGCGATGCGCTTGGCGCAGGCTATCGCCTCGGAAAGCGGGTCGGCGGCGACATGGTTGGCCAGGCCCATCTCCACGGCGCGCTCCGCGGAGATCCGCGCACTGGTGAGCGCGTACTCCTTGGCCCAGTGCAGGCTGGTGTGCAGCGGCCAGGTGAGCGGGCCGCCGTCCGCCGCCACCAGACCGACCTGGATGTGCGGGTCGGAGAGGAACGCCTTCTCGCCGATGTACACGATGTCGCTGAGGGCGACCAGACTGCACCCGAGCCCGACAGCGGGGCCGTTCACCGCCGCGACCACCGGCACCCGGCAACGCACCATGTTGAGGACGATCTCCCGGCCGTGCGCGATCGACTGCGCCCGCAGCTCCGGGTCGTTGAGCAGCACGTTCAGGTACTCGAAGTCGCCGCCCGCGGAGAACGCCCTGCCGTTGCCGGTCAGCACCACGGCGCGCACCTCGCGGTCGTCGTTGAGCCGCGGCCAGAGCTTCGCCAGCCCGTTGTGCAGATCATGGTTGACGGCGTTCAGGTCGTCGGGTCGGTTCAGCGCGATGATCCGCAGCGGACCTTCGGCGCGGACCTCGATCTCCTCCGGCATGTCGTACACGTCATACGTCCAATCCGATGATCCGGGTAGCGATGTCGTCGGCGGGCCGGCCCCGGTGCATGGCCCCCGGCGATCCGGGACCGCATCTTCTCGTCCTCAACCTCCGTAAACTACATTCTCGCGGATGGTGAATCAAGTTCTGGTGATGGACAATACTTCCGGACAGTCAATTCGATACTTGACCCAGTGGTTCGTGTGTGCATCCGGGTCGTGCCCTCGGTCGATTCCCTGCGTGAACTGTCCGGACGAAAGCTGTGCCCGCACAATGCGTATTCCTGTCACCCCGTGCCAGGCAGGTCGGTTTCGGGTGCCTGTGCGGGGCTGGGGCGGCCCGACGGGATCCGAGAGGCATCTGCGAGGCGGGCGGCCCGTCGCGGTGCGCGACCGGACCGAGCGGCAGGCCCTGGAGCGAGAACGAGAACGCGAGCGGTCGGGCGGGGAGCAAGGGTGGACCGCCGCGGGCCCCGGAGTCGCTCCCGCGCGCCACGGGCCTCGACGGCGGGCCCCGTGGAGAAGCCCGTCCGGGCGTCGGCCAAGCACACCTCGTCGGTGCGTCAACAGAGCGTTACGCCGGGAGAAGCGTCCAGGGCGAGCCTGTAATGCGGTCACGCGGTAGCATGCACGGAGATCCGGTGAGTCAGAATGGGCGCGCGGAGCGAGGTGACGGTGTGGAGTCCGGCGGATCGCCTGGAACTTCTACGGCCTTCCGTCGTTTTTCGTCCAGACTATTGCGTGAGCGGGCCCTGTTTGCGTACAGCACCGTCGCGGGGCTCGCCTCCTTCGGAGTGGGCTCCCTCGTGAACTCACTCTCCGGAGGAATTCTCCCGAGCACTCTCAGCGTTTCGCTCGCGGTGCTGGCCGCGGCGGTGTGCATGATGGTGGCCGCCGCGTTCGCGGAGACGGCCCTGCACCGTCTCGGCTGCCGGCGGGGGCTGTGAGCCGGCGTTCATCGCCGCCGCGGCCCCGTCTTGCCGATCCGCCTCCTGAGGAGGCGGATCGCCTGGGCCAGCACGTAGACGCCGATCATGCAGGCGACCGCCTTCCACCACTGTTGCGGGTCGACGGCGAGCCGGGCGATGCCGTACACGGCGGCGACGACCGAGGCTAACGGGACGCTGAGCAGGAGGACCACCCGCAGCGTGCGACCCCAGTCGGCGATGATGTCACTGATCAGACCGATGATCTGTTCGAAATGTCCGGGCGGGCGTTCCGGTCTGGGCTCCGGGCCGCCGGCTTCGCCCAGCTCATCGGTGGACATGACGCACCCGGCCCGCCAGGATTGACGGGAAGCAAAAAGCGGGCGCTGGGAGGACGGTGAGGGTCTCCGGCGAGCGGACCCGCCTACCGTCCATCAAACCTCTATCCCGTCATGCGGACGATGCGAACGAAGCCGACGAAGCCGGACGGCCCCCGGCGCTCACCGATCCCCCCCTGACATCTCGCCGATCATCTGATCGAGTGCCCCGATGAACTCCGTGCCGCCGACCGCGATGTCCTGCAGTTCGATGAACGTCTCCTTGTAGGGCGCCGTGAACTCCGGGTCATCACGCTGGAAAACATCCCCGCGCGCGTTCTCCAGGTAGAGGACGTCGTCGTCGTCCGCGTCCTGGAACTCGAGAACGGTGAACGGGCCGCGCATGCACTGGTGGGCGCCGATCCGAAACGGCAGGTACCTGATGTCGGCGGCACCGGACTCGGCGAGCGAGCGCAGGTGCGCGAGCTGCCGCCGCATCACGCCCGCGCCGCCGACCCAGCGCCGCAGGGCGGCCTCGTCGAGCACGAACGTCATCTCGGGTCTGGGGTCCCGCTCGAACAGCTCCTGGCGCTCCTCGCGGACCTCCCAGCGCTGGTCCACCCCGGAGGGCTCCGTCTGGTAGGCCTGCAGAAGGATCGCGCGCGCGTACTCCTCGATCTGGAGCAGCCCGGGAACCAGGAGCGGCTCCGCCTGCCGGATCGCCGCGGCCGAGGACTCGTAGTCGAGGTAGAGAAGGAACTCGCGGCTCAGGACCGAGCGGTAGCTGCTCCAGCCCGGCCTGCGGCTGGACCGCGCCATCTCGACCAGTTGCTCGGTCCGCTCCTTGTCGGCGACCCCGTAGAGCGTGAGCAGCGCCCGCAGATCCACCGGGGTGATGCCGACAGCGCCGCTCTCGATACGGATCACCTTCGACGGCGACCAGTCCAGTGACTGGGCCGCGTCGCGCTGGGTGAGACCGGCGGACTGTCGGGCGCGGCGGAGCTCCGTGCGCAGGCGTCTGCGCTGGATCGCTGGTTCCACTGCGCCCGCCATATGACCGCTCCTCCATCCGATCAGTTCCATGGTCGTACGCCACTGTGCCACATGGCAAGATGCGGGGCACCGCAATGCGCGCCACGAGAAGCCTGCCATCGCGATGCGATCGGTCGAAACGGGCCGCTACGGACGGCATCGGGCAGCGCGCGCCTGCCAGGTTGTCGGGCCACGGACAGCGAGCCCGCCGTCTGCCCTTCGCGGTCGGCCCGGTGCGTTGCGGACGATGCGGGATGCTTGTGGCCGTCGGCCCTGAGGCGGGCTCGGCCCTGAGTCGGGCTCACGGTGCCGAATGGCCGGTGGCCTGTATGGACCCGCAGCGGGGCCGTACAGGCGGGCCGCTCGGGAGGTCACTCGAGGTCGAACTCGCCGCCCCGGACTCCCTCCAGGAACGCCACCCACTCCTGGGCGGTAAAGCGCAGGACGGCGCCGTCGCGGTTCTTCGAGTCCCGGACCAGGACGAGGCCCGAGCCGTGTGCCACCTCCACACAACCGTTCTCACCGCTTGCCGAGCTCTTGTACCAGGCCGGCTCCGGCGCGTCGTCCAGTGTCATCTCGACCTCCTGTCGCAGGCATGTCTCGACGTCTCCCAGGCCCGGCGCGCGATAACACGCAGGTACGGGGAACACGGGGAGGAATTCGCCGACGGGCAGGTCAAGAGTACCCATCGCCCCGTTTGCGGGCCACGGAAAGGAAGGAAATTAATCTCCTCGTTGAGTCATTAAATGATGTGTGTCGCCATGTTCTCTGGCTTTCGGGTGTCGCCGGAATGCATTCCAGCGAACGGTTCCCTGGCCGTCTGCGCGGTGCGCCGGGCCATGTCGCAGGTCGTACGGTGCGGTGCGGTGCGGCTGATCGTGGCAGGCGCCCGAACGGCAGGCCGTGCCTGGCCGGCCGGCGTATCGGCAACTGGGAGGGCGGGAAGGCAGGCGGGGCGGCGGACCGGGCGGATGGCGTCGGAACGGCGCAGGCGGCGTCGGAACGGCGCAGGAGGCGCCGAGAGGCCGGTGGGCGGGCCAGGCTTCCGCCCGGACACCGCCGTTGGTCGCGATGCCAGGGTCCGTGCGGTGCCACGATCGGAGCATGACCGGTGCGGACCGGGCGCCCGCCGCGCGTGTGCGCACCGGAGCGGACTTCTTCCTCTCCCATGCCACGAGCGACGGCGCGTGGGCCGAGTGGATCGCCTGGACTCTGGAGACGGACGGATACCGGGTCCTGATCCAGGCGTGGGACAGCGTCGCCGGTACCCATCAACCGCAACTGGTGCAGGAATTCATGCGCCGGGCCGACCGGGTGATCGCGCTGCTTTCGCCGGACTATCTCGCCTCCCCCACGAGCAGCTGGGAATGGTCGGCCGCGGCGTACGAGGATCCAGCGGGCATGGTTCGCCGGCTCGTCCCCGTCCGCATCGCGACCTGTTCCGCGACGGGCCTGCTGAGGACGATCACGGCCGTCGACCTGGTCGGCCTGGGCGAGCAGGAAGCCAGGGATCGCCTGCTGGCGGCGCTGGCCGCCCTGCGCGTGGGGCGCGCCAAACCGGCGGAGGCGCCGAGTTTCCCGTCGGCCGTTCGGTACCCGGCCCCACCCCCGGGAAGTCCGGAGGAGCTCGCGAACCTCGACATCGGCGGACCGGAGCAGCCCGGGACGCGGATGCCGGCAGGCACCGTCGACCGGGCTCGCCGGGAGCACGGTGTCCACGGGAAACACCGGGAGGGCCGGGAGGGTTGGGAGGGTCGGGCGGGCCGGGATGGTCGGGCGGGCCGGGTCCGCCTGGAGGAGGCGGGCGTGCTTGTGCACGGGAACCTGCTCAGCCGGGCCTCCCGCTCGGTCTGGGTGGCTGCGCTGGCCTTCGCGCCGGGCGGCGAGATTCTCGCGACCGGCGCCGACGACGGCTCCACACGCCTGTGGGACGTCGCTGATCTGTCCCGGACCAGGGACATCCTGCGACTGAACGACCATCGGGGATGGGTGCGGGCGGTGGCGTGCGCGCCTCGCGGCAGCCTGCTGATGACGGCGGGCGAGGACGGCGTCGTGGTCGCCCGCGACATCCGACACCCCACGGTCCCAGGCGAGGCCGAGGTGATTGACGAACACGGGGAGCCCGTGTGGGCGATGGCGTTCGATCCCCGCACGGACCTGCTCGCCACGGCTGACGACCGCGGCCGGGTGTGCCTGCGTCCCGTCGCGTGGCACCAGCGGGACGTCCGACCGGCGCCGGGCTCGGCCGCGTCGGCCACGTCGGCCAGGCCTGCCGCGGCTGCCCGGTCCGTTGGCGCCGGTGAGCCCACGCAGCTGCTGATCGGGGACCGGCCGGCAGGCGCACTGGCCTTCTCCCCCCGTCACCCCGTGCTCGCCTGCGGATCAGCGGACGGGACGGTGAGTCTCTGGCCCTCCGAGGGGTCGGCCACCCGCCCGGCGCATCTTCTGACCGACCACGACGACGGTGTGTGGGCTGTGGCCTACTCTCCAGACGGATCGAGGCTGGCCACCGGCAGTGACGACGGGACAGTACGGCTGTGGGATGTGGAGAACCCGGCCGGACCAGTCTGCGTGGCCCGGGCGGACCACGGGGGCCGGCGAGTTCGGACTGTCGCGTTCTCCCCGGACGGGACGCTGCTCGTCGTCGGCGGCGACGGTGACGTGGTGCGGGTCTGGGACCTTCGCCGTGGGGACGTGCCTTCTCTCGCCGTCGCACACCACGGCGTCGGAGGGCGCGTCCTTGCGGCGGCGTTCGCGCCCCGGCCACCGGCTGGCCAGCTGCCGGCCGGCGGAGAGATGAGCCAGCCACACCTGCTCGCCCTCGGCTGTGCCGACGGCCGCGTTCGGCTCTGCCGGATCGCCCTGGAGGACCCCGGCCGGGAGGACGCGGTGAGCCGGTGCGGGTCCCGGTGTTGAGGGTCCCGGTGCGGATCGGTCGAGACCGGTCAGCTGAGACCGGCGAAGCCACGGCCCTGCTGGACGCGGGCCTCGACCTCCACCAGGAACGACGGCAGGTCGTCGGGTGGGTCGCCCATCTTGCCGTCGGCGTAGCGCCGGTACACGCCGGCGAGGATTCCGGCGGCCCGCCAGGCGGTGAACGCGAGCCAGTAGTCGAGCTGCCCGACCGGCTGGCCGGAGCGCTCGGCGTAGCGGGTGGCCAGCTCGTCGGTGGAGGCGAACCCGTCGAGCGCGGAGGGCAGCTGCTCCCCGCCGGTCCGGGCATCCGTCGCCGACCAGGTGCGCAGCAGGTAGGCGACGTCCGCGAGCGGGTCGCCGAGCGTGCACAGCTCCCAGTCCAGGATCGCGTGCAGCTCCCCGTCCGGACCGAGCAGCGCGTTGCCGAGCCGGTAGTCGCCGTGCACGATGCGGGGCGCGGAGTCGGCGGGGCGGTTCGCGACCAGCCAGTCGTGCAGCCTCGTGATGCCGCCGAGGTCACCCAGCCCGCAGGCGTCCCACTGCGCCGACCAGCGGCGGAGCTGGCGGTCGAGGTAGCCCTCGCGGCGGGCCAGGGTGCCCAGGCCGACCGCGTCGATGTCGATCGCGTGCAGGGCGGCGAGCGCGTCGACCAGGGCGTACCCCGCCCGCCGGCGGGCCGCCGGTGACGGGAGGAGCTGGTCGGCGTTGGCCGCGTCGCGCACCACGAGGCCGTCGACATGGCTCATCACGTAGAAGTGGGCGCCGGTCACCTCGGGGTCGTCGCACACTCCGAGCACGCGGGGAAGGGGGACGTCCGTGTCCGCGAGCGCGGCCATGATCCGGGCCTCGCGGGTGACGTCATGGGCGGTGGCCAGCAGTGCGCCGACCGGCGGCCGGCGCAGCACGAACCGGGTGCCGTCGGCGTCGGTCGCGATGTACGTCAGGCAGGAGTGGCCACCGGTGACACGGCCGTAACTCAGCGGTGGGACGGCGCCCGTGACGTGTTCGCCGAACCAGCGGTCCACCTCCTGGACCGCGATGCCGAGCGGAGCCGGTGCCGTTTCGTGGACGTCCATCTGCGACCTGCCTCCCGCGAGCCACCCTGTGCCGGTCACGGCACTGAACCGATGTGGTGCCTGCCACCGGCGGGGCGGCCCCGGGAGACCCGGAACCGCCCCGCCGGTGGCGTGTCGGTGACTCAGGTGTTGCGGCCGCCGTTGACGCCGATCACCTGGCCGGTGATGTACCCGGCCTCCTCGGAGATGAGGAAGGACGCGGCGTTGGCGATGTCCTCGGGCCGGCCGGGGCGCCGCACGGGGGTGAGGTCGGCGTGGTGGTCGACGGTGCCGCCGAGCAGGCCACGCTCCTCGGACGCCCGCAGCATCGGGGTGTCGACGAAGCCCGGCGGGATCGTGTTGACCGTGATCCCCTTGGGCCCGAGCTCCAGTGCGAGCGACTTGGTGAAGCCGACCAGACCCGCCTTGGTCGACACGTAGTGGACCATGTACTGCTGCCCGGACTGGGCGCTGGACGACGAGATGTTGACGATCCGGCCCCAGCCAGCTTCGATCATGTCCGGCACGGCGGCCTGGGTGCAGTAGAACGGCCCGCTGAGGTTCACCGCGACGATCCGGTCCCAGACCGCGTCGGTGATCTTCATGAACTCCTTGAAACCGGTGATCCCGGCGTTGTTCACGAGCACGAGGATGGGGCCGTAGGTGCTCCGCACCTGGTCGAGTCCGGCCTCCACCGCGGCGCGGTCGGACACGTCGACCTTGAACGCGGTGGCCTCGTGCCCCTTCTGCCGGGCCTCCGCGGCGACGCTCTCCGCCGCCTCCTCGTTGAGGTCGAGGACGGCGGTGGCGAACCCGTCCTCGGCGAGACGGAGACTGATCGCGCGCCCGATGCCCGATCCACCTCCGGTGACGACTGCCGTGCGCCGTTCGGTCACTGTCCCGAACCTCCCTGTGGTAGCTGCGTCGCTGGTGATCGGTCGGCGATGTGAGAGCGCGCGAACCGTCAGACGGTTCACACGCTCTCACATCAGGCGAACAGAGTTACGCGACTGCCTCCTCGCCCGCCAGCGATGCGCGGTGCATCAACCTGGTGGACGTCGGGCCGTAGGGGAGAGCCCGGTGCAACATGCCGGTGTTGTCCCAGATCACGAGGTCGCCCTGGTGCCAGCGGTGCCGGAGGACGAACTGCGGCTGGGTCGCCCAGGCCAGGAGCCGGTCGAGCAGCGCCCGGCCCTCGTCGGCGGGCAGGCCGACGACCTCGCCTGCCGTCGACCCCACGAGCAGCGACTTGCGGCCGTTGCCACGGGTCCACACGACCGGCTGCTCGCGGGTCGGGTTGCGATCCCAGGCCGCCCGCTCCTCCGGCGTGGGATCGGGGTTGGCCACCAGCTGGGAGGCGGTGAAGCTGTGCAGGGCACGCACGCCTTCCAGCTGCGCCTTCTCCTCGGCGGGCAGTGCCTCGTAGGCGGCGTAGGTGTTGGCGAACTCGGTGTCGCCCTCGCCGTCGTCCGACACCTGGCGCGCGGTGAGCAGGGTGGCCTTGTCCGGCACCGGGCCGGTGGTCCCGTCGATGTGCCAGTAGAACGTGGCCTCGCGGTACGCCGCCAGCTTGCTCTGCGACGCGTCACGGGTGATCCGCTGGATCTCCTTGTACTTGTGGCTGCCCATCGGGAGCGGCAGGGCGTTGCCGAGCAGCTTGGCGAAGGCCACCAGGCTCTCGTCGTCGATGCCGGCCTCCCGGAAGACGACGACACCGGTCTCCTCCAGCGCCGCGAGGGTGTCGTCAGCGACGCCCTTGTCGACGAGCTGGCTGCCGGTCAGCCCGCTGAACTCCGTGCCGGTGTTCGGAGTGATCTTCTTTGTGGTGGCGCCCATGGCAGTTCGCCTTCTTCAGAGGGCCGGTTCGACGGCGGTGTCGAAGAACGCGGCGCCCGAGTCCGGGATCCGCGGCTGCTTGAAGATGTTCACCGGGTACGACACCATGATCATCGAGTAAAGCAGGTGCAACAGCCGGGTGTCCTGTTCGGACAGGTCGTTCACGTCCTGGGTATCGAGGTAGGCCATCGCGTCCTCGGCGAGCGGCGCGATCGCGTCGTAGAACTCCTGCAGCTCGTCGATGGTCTTCGACAGCCGCTTCTCGTAGCGCTCGACCCGGGTCGCCAGTGCCCAGTCGGCGACCCAGACCTCGAGGGAGCTGAACTGCTCCGGCAGGGATGTCTCCACGGTGGTGGTCATGAACTCGGCTTCCTCTACTTCTCGCTGCCGGACTGGTGCGCCGCGACGGCGTCCTGGACGACCTTGTGGAACTGGCGGATCATCAGTTCCATGTCGGACAGGTGGAAGGTCTGCAGTGCGCGGTTGTTGAGCTGAGACCAGGTGGCCTCCACCGTGTTCGTGTCCTGCATCGCGAACTCGATGGTGCTGTCGACGACAAGCTCCTGCGCGAGACGCTCGGAGGCGGTCTTCGGCTCCGGGAAGTAGATGTCGACCTCGTAGGCGTGGGTGCCCACCGTCTCCGGGATGTACTGGTACGTGATGTAGTACCCGCGGCCCCACAGCTGGATCGACAGATTCGGGAACAGCCAGTACTGGTCGTTGCTCCAGGACTGGACCTGGCCCGGGTTGCGGTCCGGCGTCAGGTGGCCGACGTCCTCACGGATGTCGTCCGGGCCGAACAGGCCGGCGCGGAACAGCCGGTAGACCCAGTTCATGTCCCGCTTCGCGGGGCCGACCGAGCGCGTCTTCTTCTTCAGCAGGGGCGGGCCGGGCACCGAGGTGAGCATGTGCGGGGTGAACAGGTCGTAGTGGTACGAGTCCATCGGCGGGACGAGCTTCTCCGCCTCGGCGACGTTGGTGTTGAGGAACCGGCCGTGGACGTAGGCCGGGTGGTACCACTCCAGCAGCGCGTCGATACCGATCTTCCAGTTGCCCTTGACCTTCGTCCGGAAGGACCAGTGGTTGGTGAACTTCTCGAACGGCCAGCTCTCCAGCTCGGTGGCCAGCTTCTCGCCGAGGAACTGGCGCAGCGGCGGGGCGTCCTGGGAGAAGTTCACGAAGATGAAGCCGGCGAAGACCTCGCAGCGCAGCTGCGGCATGGCGAGCTCGTCGTCGGGGAGCGACTCGAAGAACTCGTCGCGCTTGGTCACGTAGGTGCACTTGCCGTCGAGCCCGTAACGCCAGCCGTGGTACTTGCAGGCGAACTGCCGGGAGGTGCCGGCGGTCTCGTGGGTGGGGTGCTCCTGCCAGACGACCTTGTTGCCGCGGTGCGCGCAGATGTTGTGCAGCGCGTACACCTCGCCGTCGGTGTGCCGGGTGATCACGATGGATCCGAGGCCCACGAACTCGCGGGTGAAGAAGGTGCCGTTGCGGGGCAGCTGCTCCATGCGGCCGACCTTCAGCCAGGTCCGCTTGAAGATTGCCTCCCGCTCAGCCTGGAAGAACTCCTCGGAGATCGAGTCCTCGTAGCTGACCGGACCGGTACCGAGGTTCGGATAGTCCGGCGTGTACTTGCCTCTGCCGGTCGCAAGTCGTTCCTGGATGGCCATCGGCCCCAACCCCTTTCACAGAATGTGGTTCGTTCACACCGCCGGCGGGATCTACCCGGTCCGGGCGGTCCGGACGCCTGTCAGATCACCCCGTCGGCACGCAGCCGCGCGATCTCCTCCGGTGCCCGCCTGAGCAGTTCGCCGAGCACGTCGTCGGTGTGCGCGCCGAGCTCGGGCCCGAGCCAGCGGATCTCTCCCGGGGTGTCGGAGAGCGCGGGGATCACGCCCGGGACGGCCAGCGGACCGATCCGGGAGTCCTCGACGGTGATCGTCTCCCGGTGCCGGTACTGCGGATCGTCGAAGATGTCGGCGATGGAGTAGAGCTGCCCCGCCGGAACCTGGGCTGCCCGGCAGCGGGCGAGCACCTCCTCGCAGGGCAGCGAGCCGACCCACTCGCCGACCAGCGCGTTGACGAGGTCGCGGGCCGCGAGCCGGTTCGCCTTCGGACCGAGCTGGTCGGCGTCCGCCAGCTCCGGGCGCTCCATGGCGCGGGTCAGCCGGGCGAACATGTCGTCGTTGGAGCAGGCGATCGCGACCCAGCGGTCGTCCTTCGCGCGGTAGTGGCTGTGCGGGAGCACGTTGACGGTGTCGGCGCCCATCCGCTCCCGGACGAAGCCGAACTGCTGGTAGGCGGGCGCGATCTCGTCCAGCGCACGGAAGATCGTCTCGTACAGCGCGAGGTCGACCACCTGGCCGCGGCCGGTGCTCTCTCTGGCCCGCAGCGCCATCAGTACACCGATGACCCCGTAGAGGCCGGTCATGTAGTCCGCCAGCGAGGTGGAGCCGGGGGTGACCGGGGTGCCGCCGGGCTCGCCGGCCAGGTAGGCCAGGCCGGAGAAGGCGTGCGCGATCCGCGCGAAGCCGGGAAGGTCGCGGTTCGGGCCCGACTGCCCGTACGCCGAGACCCGCAGCAGGATCGCGCGCGGGTTCAGCTCCTGGATCGCCTCGGGACCCAGCCCCCAGCGCTCCAGGACACCCGGGCGGAAGTTCTCGATGACGACGTCGGCCGTCGTGATGAGCTCGCGCAGGAGCTCCAGGCCGCGTGGATCGGCGAGGTTCAGCGTCACCGACCGCTTGTTACGACTCTCGCTGAGCCAGACCAGGGTGTCCCCACAGTCCGTCTCGGTGCCGAAGCGGCGCAGGTTGTCGCCGGTGTCGGGGCGCTCGACCTTGATGATGTCGGCCCCGAACTCGCCCAGGACCGTGGCGCAGAACGGCCCGGCCAGGTAGGTGCCCAGGTCAAGAACTCTGACGCCCTGGAGTGCGTGCATGCTGTCAGCTCCCGGTTGGTCCGTGGTTCGACAGTGAGCCGATTCTCAGGCCGACCAGGGCGCCGACACCGGGCCCCCGACGCCGCCGCTGGGGCACGGCGCCGGCGGGGTGCCGCCGGCATCTAACTCGAACCGGTGGTCGGCGTGCTGGTCTTGGGGCACGCTGAACCGTGTCTGCTCGATCATGAGCCTGTCCCTTCGGCGGGGCGGATGAGAACCACGATCTTCCTCACCGGAAACGACGCTACCACATATAGCAGGTCGTCCTATAGTCGGACGCGCATGTTATTCTCCGCCGGTGACGATCGAGCGACCCTTCCGCTTCGCTGTCCAGGCGACGAAGGCGAGGTCGGCGGCCGAGTGGCGCGACCTCTCCCGTCGCGTCGAGGACCTGGGGTTCTCCACCCTCTTCCTCGCCGACCACTACCTGGGGCGTGGCCCCGCGCAGCAGGAGGCCCGCTGGCCACCGCAGTACCTGGCGCCCATCGCGGCCATGGCCACCGCGGCTGCTCACACCACGACGCTGCGCGTCGGCTGCCGTGTCTTCTGCGTCGACTACCACGAGCCCGCCGTCCTGGCGAAGGAGGCGGCGACGATCGACCTGCTCTCCGACGGGCGGCTGGAGTTCGGCATCGGCGCCGGCTGGAGCGCCCCCGAGTACCGGGCGATGGGGGTGTCCTTCGAGCCGGCCGGGCTGCGGATCCGCAAGCTCACCGAGGCGATCGCGCTGTTCAAGGCCCACTGGTCGGGGGAGCCCATCGACCAGAAGGGCGAGTTCGTCAACGTCACCGGCTATTCGGGGCTGCCGCTGCCGGTGCAGAAGCCGCATCCGCCGATCATGATCGGCGGGGGCAAGCGGCGGGTGCTGTCCCTCGCCGGGCGCGAGGCCGACATCGCGAGCATCTCGACTCTCCACTTCGCCCCCGTGAACGAGGACGGCCTCACTCCCGTCGAGGAGGCGGAGCGCCGGACCGGGTACGTCCGGGAGGCCGCGGGTGACCGCTTCGCCCACCTCGACATCGAGAGCTCGCCGTTCTTCACCAAGGTCACCAAGGACGCCGAGGAGATCGAAGCGGCGGTCGGCGGCGTCGCGGCCACCATGCAGGTCGAGGCCGCGGGCCTGATGCGGCATCCGAACGTGCTGGTCGGGTCCGTGGAGGAGATCGTCGAGCGGCTCCAGGAACGGCGCGCGCAGTTCGGGGTGAACTACATCAGCCTCCAGCAGTCGGAGATCGACAGTTTCGCCCCCGTCGTCGAACGCCTGGCGGGGCGGTGAGTACCGGCAGGCGGCCCGGCTCCCGGGCCGCCTGCCGGCAACCCGGCCGGCCGGAGCTCAGCGGGCGACGTATCCGCCGTCGACCGGGATGGCCGTCCCCGTGATGAACGAGGCCTCGTCGCTGGCGAGGAACAGCGCCGCCGCCGCCAGCTCCTGCGGCCGGCCCCAGCGGCGCATCGGCTGGGGCAGGTTCTTGCCGGACGGCGGCTCGGAGTCATCATCCGCGTTCGCCAGGCCCGTCCAGGTCATGCCCGGGCAGATCGCATTGATCCGTATACCGCTCTCGGCATAGTCCAGAGCGGCCGACTTGGTGAGCTGAATGACTCCGCCCTTCGCGGCAGAATACCCGGCCTTACCCTTCCAGCCGACCAGCCCCGCGGCCGACGCGGTGTTGATGACCGAACCCCCGCCGTGCCGCAGCATCGCCGCTATACCGTACTTCATACCGAGGAAGACACCCTTGAGGTTGACGGCGACCACCAGGTCGAAGGTCTCTTCCTCGATGTCCGCCAGGGGGTTGGGCGGCCCGCCGAAGCCGGCGTTGTTGAAGAGCACGTCGAGTCGCCCGAACTCGCGCTCGGCGGTTTCGATCATATTCTTCGCGTCCACGGCGAGCGACACGTCGGCATGCACCGCGACCGCGCCGTCACCAATCGCGGCCGCGGTCTCCTTCTCGCGGCCGCTGATGTCGGCGCACACGACCTGGGCGCCCTCCCGACCGAACAGAAGGGCGGTGGCTCGGCCTATGCCGGAGCCGGCGCCGGTGACCACCGCGACCTTCCCGTCCAGGCGTCGCGCGGGAAAAGAATCCGGAATCTGCTCGACCATGCAGGTCATACTACACATCGGCCGTCCGGCGTAAAAGCGTCCGGCGGCAGGGCCGGTTCACGGTCAGCGTAGCCCGGATGATGAAGAACGAGAACCGTGCGAAAAGGCCGCTGGGGCCGCGCACGGATATTCTCCTGCGCTTTTCCGGTGCTGCCGCGGCACAGTCTGTGCGGGTCCGGTCGGTCAACTGACCGGCCGGACCCGACTCGCGGCGTCCGCCGCAGGCTCAGGCGCCGGCCAGCGACGCCTTGTACAGGATGTTCGCGGCCAGCCGCATGTGCGCCGCGTCGACCAGTCGGCCGTCCCGCCCGATCGCCCCCACGCCCTCGGCCTCGGAGGCCCGGTAGATCGCCACCGCCTCGTGAGCCTCGGCGACCTCCTGCTCCGTCGGCGCGAACACCTCGTTGGCGATCGGCACCTGGCCCGGATGGATAGCCCACTTGCCGTCGAACCCGAGCAGGCTCGCGTGGGTGGCCGAGCGGCGGTAGCCGTCGACGTCCTGGTAGGCCGGGTACGGCGCGTCGATCGCGTCGATGCCCGCGCCGCGAGCCGCGGCCAGCACCTGCACGCGTGCGAAGTGCCAGAAGTCGCCCGGGTACTCGCTGACCGGATCGAAGTTGCCGTCCACCCGGGCCTTCAGCGATGCGGAGAGGTCGCCGGCGCCGAAGATGATCGCCTCGAGGCGGTTGCTCGCCCGAGCGATCTCGGCGGCGTTCGACAGGCCCTCCGCCTCCTCGATGAGGACCTCCAGCGCGATCCGCCGGGTCAGCCCGAGCTTGTGCTCCAGCTGCGTGAGCAGCACGTCCACCCACCAGACGTCACGGGCCGACCGTGCCTTGGGCACGATCAGCACGTCGACGGCCTCGCGGGCACCCGTCACGATCTCGATGATGTCGTCGTGGCACCAGGGCGTGTCCAGCCCGTTGACGCGGACGGCGCGGACCGTCCGCCCCCAGTCGTGACCGGTCAGAGCGCGGACGGCGATGCCGCGCGCGGCCTCCTTGGCAGCGGGCGCGCAGGCGTCCTCCAGGTCGAGGAAAACCAGGTCGGCGCCTGACGCGGCGGCTTTCTCGCACATGCGCTCGCTACTGGCCGGAGTTGCCAGCTCGGACCGGCGCGCGCGCGGCCCGGCGGATTTCGTTCCAGCCGCGGAACGAATGGGCGGCGAATTGTCGGGTGCGGCCTCCGTCAGGCCGGGAACGTCCACACTCTGCGCTGACACAACTGCCTCCCTGAGTCCTGCGCCGGCCGGGCAGGTGGCCGGAGCCCGATACTTCCTCGGTCTGGGACCGAGTCTTCCGAGAACGCGCCATGAAGCCGCGTCAATGTCTTTCCCGTCGCCCGCCTGATCTCGCCGGGAACCAGGCCGGCCGATCCCGGGAGAGCGGTTCCCCTGGGTGTGTTCAGCCGTGCGGCGCCGCGCCGCGCCTCGAATGTTGACGAAGGTTCCCGAGGACGACCACAGAAGCGGCGGGCCCGGCGGGCCGAGGAATACGATCCCGCCCCGGCTCTGCCAGGCGCTGGCCTTCCCTCCGGGAGATGACCGAACGGTGCACGCCCGGCGGGAAATCCGCCGCGGGCGCGCCCCGTCCCGGGCGGGATTTGGCCGGGGCGGCCAGCCCTGGGGGCGATTTCTCCGTGCGATCTTGGGTCCGGTGCCGGGCCGGGCGGCCGGCGGAGGTCAGGATGACGACGCCCGCCCACGAGCGCACGGCCGAATATGCTCCCAGTGGATCACTTTCCCTCGGCGCGGTAGTGGGCTGTGGATTCGGTTGTTCGATTTAGAGGCCAACGTTAGTGTTGTCGCATGACAACCGCAACTGTCGGCGACGCCGGGGCACGGGCCGCCGCCGCCGCGACGGCGGTGGTCTGGGGCGGCTCCGGCACGTGAGCCCGCCTGTCGGCGGCGGGGCAGTCCGGCCTGGTCACGAGCGGCGCGAACAGCGCTGGCGGCGCGGCTGGCCCGCCGCCAGCCGGTGGTCGTAGCGGGCCCGGTGGCGGGCGGCAGCCGCGCGCGGGATCGTCTCCCTGTCTGAGTGTGTTGCACATATTTGACTGATCACTACCGCGGGCCGTGTCCGGAGGGACTCATGCAGCAGCAAGAACATCTGTTCATCGGGGGCGAATGGGTCGCGCCGAGCGGCACGGCCACGATCGAGGTCGTCTCTCCGCACAGCGAACAGGTCATCGCCCGCATCGCCGCGGCCGGCAGGGAGGACGTCGACCGGGCCGTGGCGGCGGCGCGCCAGGCCTTCGATGAGGGGCCCTGGCCGCGCCTCGACCCGGCCGAGCGCGCCGAGGTCATCCGTCGCCTGGCCGCGCTGATCAAGCCGCGCCGCAAGGAGCTCGCCGAACTGATCACCGCCGAGATGGGCGCGCCGATCTCGTTCGCGAAGCTGTCGCACGTCACGCTGCCGATGCTGATGATGGGCGCCTTCGCCGACATCGCCGTCAACCTCCCCTGGGAGGAGCCGCGGAAGGGCTTCTACGGTCAGGACATCCTCCTGCGCAAGGAGCCCATCGGGGTCGTCGCCGCCATCGTCCCGTGGAACATGCCGCTGTTCCTGACCGTCGGGAAGCTGGTACCGGCACTGCTCGCCGGCTGTTCGGTGATCCTCAAGCCGTCGCCGGAGACGCCGCTCGACGCCTACGCGCTGGCGGATCTCCTCGGTGAGGCCGGGCTGCCGCCGGGCGTCGTCAGCGTGCTGCCCGGCGATCGGGATCTCGGCGAGTACCTCGTCGCGCACCCGGGCGTCGACAAGGTCTCGTTCACCGGGTCCACCGCGGCCGGGCGGCTGGTCGCGGCCTCCTGCGGATCGAACCTCAAGCGGGTCAGCCTGGAGCTCGGCGGCAAGTCCGCCGCCGTGGTGCTCGACGACGCCGACCCGGCCGCGGTCGCCGCCGGTGTGGAGATCGCCGGTCTGATGAACAGCGGGCAGGCCTGTGTGGCGCAGACCCGCATCCTCGTTCCCCGCTCGCGCTACGACGAGTACCTGGACGCGCTGGTGGCGATGGTCGAGTCGCTTCCGGTCGGCGACCCGACCGACCCGGCGACGAAGGTCGGCCCGCTGGTCGCCCGCCGGCAGCAGGAGCGGGTGCGGAGCTACATCGAGGTGGGCCAGAAGGAGGGTGCGCGGCTGGTCACCGGCGGCAGCGATCTGCCGGCCGGAGTGGACAGCGGCTGGTACGTGCGCCCGACGGTCTTCGCGGACGTCGACAGCGGCATGCGCATCGCCCAGGAGGAGATCTTCGGGCCGGTGCTGACGGTACTGCCGTACAGCGACGACGCCGAGGCCATCCGGGTCGCCGATGACACCGAGTACGGCCTGTCCGGGTCGGTGTGGACGTCGGACGTGGAGCGGGGCCTCGCCGTCGCCCGCCGGGTCCGCAGCGGGACCTTCGGTGTCAACCAGGCGTACAGCATGGACCCGAACGCGCCGTTCGGTGGGGTGAAGGCCAGTGGCATCGGGCGTGAGCTGGGCCGCGAGGGCATCGAGAGCTACCTCGACGTGAAGTCGATCTCGGTGGCGCCGGCGTCCTGACCGGCGGCCGGCGCACGGCTGGGACCCGCCTGCCTCGGGGCTGCTGTAAGGGCCCCCGGGCAGGCGCTGGTCCCAGGGTGGTGACGCGCCGCATGTCGAGGCGCGGGGTGCGGACGTGCCGCGTGACCGGTCGTGACGACGTCACGGCACGGTTCGTCACAGCACGGTTCGTCACAGCACGGTTCGTGGCACGGTTGCCGCGCCAGCCCGGGTGGGCGGCGCTGCCGCACTGCGGACTGCGTACTGCGGGGTACTGCGACTACGGCCACCGCGGATGCGGAGTACCACGACCCACTGATCGTGGGCCCGTCGCCGTCAGGGGGTGGGTGCGGACGAGGTGTCGACGGCAACCCAACGGCGGGCGTGCGAGGAGGCGGCGCCGAGGTCCTGGAGTCGGCGCAGACCGGCGGTGACCTCGGCGGGGGGCAGACCCAGGTCCAGCGCGAGGACTCGTGCGCGCACCGGCCGGTCGGCCCGGGCGAGGGCCTCGCGGACGGCGAGGACGGTGCGGTCGGCGCGGGTCAGCTTGTCCCGGTACCTGCGTTGAGGCTGGCGCGGGACGTCCCCGGTTAACCTGCTCTTCGCCTGGAGGGGGCCCGTGGGAGAGGTCACAGAATGCATTGCATCACCTTTCTCGATTTCGCTTAACTCCAACAATGCCTAGTTTCGCGGCGGTCGTCATGGTGAGGTTCGCCGCGTCACGCTAAGTGTTTGCGACAATACAGCTTGCCCATTGGTGCGTTCGGGTAACGCCACGATCTCTTCGCTGCCACAGAGCCTGTGTGACCGGAGCAACGCCGCCCTGGCCACCCGTAGGTGCTGGGTGGCCCGGGCGCCGCGGGGCCTTCGCCCCGGCCGGCGCCGGCCGGCCGCCGTGATCGGCGGAATGCTCCGGACGGGCCGCATGCCGCTGCCGGTGCCTGTCGAACGGCCTGGGTTTTCCCTGTCTATTGGCTCTCATTCTACGAAGAATTTCCTGAAGGCCGGAACATGTCGCGGGCGTCCTGATAGCGACAGCGGCGTCGGTAAGAGGCGCTCGGGGCGGGGCCCGTCGTGCCCCCTTCGGCATGGGCCCACACCGGCCCGGTGGCCGTGCCGGTGTGGGCCCATGCCGGACCCGGGCCGGCCGCGCGCCGCGGGACGCCGGTGGGCCGGTGGGCCGGTGGCGGCCGGCGTGGACGGCTGGGCATGGACACCTCCTTCCGGCCGGCGATGGTCGATGGTCGTCCTTCTGGAGTTGTTCAGTGGTGGAACGACGCGCGGCTCCCGTCGTCCGGCCACCTCCCGGCCCGCTGATCGGTCAGTCGGCAGACGACCCGTCGCAGATCGTCCAGGAGCAGATGTGCGAGATCGCGGCTGAATTCCGCCCGTACAACGATCCGCAGCACGGCGAGATCCGTCAGAGCGGGCGGGAAGTGATAGGCCGGAACCAGCCAGCCGCGGGTGCGCAGCGCCTCCGAGACGTCGAAGACGCTGAAGTCCGTCCCGTCCCTCATCGTGAACGCGAACGCCGGGATCCCGGAGCCGTCCGAGATCAGTTCGAAGGGTCCGAGTTTCGAGATCTCGTCGGCCAGCCATCGCGCATTGTCACGGCACGTGCGGGCGGCGAGCTGGTAGCCCGCGCGACCGAGCCGCAGCAGCGAGTAGTACTGGGCGACGACCTGTGCTCCGGGCCGGGAGAAGTTGAGGGCGAAGGTCGGCATCGTGCCGCCGAGATAGTCGACGTCGAACACCAGATCGGCCGGGAGGTGCTCGGTGTCCCGCCACACCACCCAGCCGACGCTCGGGTACACCAGCCCGTACTTGTGCCCGGAGGCGTTGATGGAGACCACGCGGTCGAGCCGGAAGTCCCAGCGCAGGGCTGGGTCGCAGAACGGGGCGATGAAGCCTCCGGAAGCGGCGTCGACGTGCACGGGGACGTCGGGCCCGCCCGTCGCGGCCAGCTGGTCGAGCGCGGAGGCGATCTGCTCGACCGGTTCGTAGGTCCCGTCGAAGGTCGATCCCAGAACGGCGACGACGCCGATCGTGTTCTCGTCGCAGTGAGCGACCGCCTCCCCCGGGGTCAGGTGGGTCCGCCCGGGGGCGAGCGGGACCAGCCGCGGCTCGACGTCCCAGTAGCGGGCGAACTTCTCCCAGCAGACCTGGACGTTCGCCCCCATGACGATGTTCGGCGCCGGCTCGGCGCGCGGTGGCCGGGCGGCACGGTCCCGCCACCGGCGCAGGAGGGCGAGACCGGCCAGCATGCAGGCCTCGGACGAGCCGGTCGTGGAGCATCCGATCGTGTTCGCGGCGTCCGGGGCGTTCCACAGGTCCGCGAGCATGTTGACGCACCGGGACTCCAGCTGGGCGGTCTGCGGGTACTCGTCCTTGTCGATCATGTTCTTCGCGGCGCACTCGGCCATCAGCCTGTCCGCGTGCTCGTCCATCCAGGTGGTCACGAATGTCGCCAGGTTCAGCCGGGCGTTCCCGTCCAGCATCAGCTCGTCGTGCACGATCTGGTAGGCGGCCTCCGACGACATCGACGAACGCGGTATCCGGTACCGGGGCACCGAGGTGTCCTCGTCCAGGGCCGACAGGTGTGGGCGCACCGCGACGTTCTGGTCGCCACGTTCGCCGCGAACCCGGCCATGCAGGGCCATGGGTGGTTCCTCCTCCCGGCTGCCTCCGGTGTCGCCCTGAGTCTGCGACTCAGCAAGCGATCACGCCAGGTGACGTACCGGGTGTGGAGGGTGTCGCCGGGTGGCACGCTGCCGCCCGCGGCAGCTCAGCGAGGCCCGTCGGCGGCCTCCGAGCAGGAGGCGGGTCGGGAGCCTCGGTCAGAGAGCGTCGGTCAGCGGCCGTCCCGGCTGCCCGGCCGCGAGTCCCGAGGCGCTGGCGGGCGAAGCCTCGGCGGACGAGCCCGTTGCCAGGCGCTCGACGAGGAGCAGCGCGAGGTCGTCGTGCAGGTTGCCGCCGACGTGCCCGGCAAGGGCGCTGGTCAGTTGGTCGAGCGCGACGTCCGGGGACACCCCTCGCAGCAGGTCCACGTGCCGTTCGAGCTGGAAGAAGGCCCGGTCACCGTCACGGGCCTCGATCAGCCCGTCGGTGAACAGCAGCAGGCGGTCGCCGACGTCCCAGCCCGCGGTGGTCGTGGCGAAGCGGTCGCCGAGGCCCAGCGGTGGAGAGAACGGGCAGGTCAGCGCGGCTGTGTTCGTGGGCCCGACGAGCAGTGGAGGGTGATGGCCGGCGGAGCAGAGGCTGAGCCGGCCGTCCGGGTGGATGTCGAGCAGCAGGGCGGTCACGAAGTCCTCGGGGTCCGCCTCGCGGCTGACCGAACGCGCGCACGCCGCCGCGACCTGCTCCTGGTCGAGCCAGGTGCAGGCTGCCTCACGGAAGGCGCCGAGCACCACGGTCGCCAGCCGCACGGCGGGCAGCCCCTTGCCACGGACGTCACCGATGATGACGCGGATCGAGTGCTGGGTCGCGACGACCTCGTAGAGATCGCCGCCGACCGAGGCCTCCCGGGCGGCGGAGAGGTAGCGCGCGGCGAACCCGGCGCCGTGCAGCCGGCCGGGGATCTCCGGGAGCAGAGCCCGCTGGGCGACCTCGGCGACGGCGCGGACCTGCCGCAGCTCCGAGTTCCGCCTCGTCCGGTGGACCGCGATGTACACCGCCACCGTCGCCTGTGCCGCGACAAGCACGCACGCGGCGATGTGCTGGCCGTTGCCGAACCGGTGGTCCCACAGGCCTGAGGTGACCGCCACGACCTCGCTGAACAGCCCCACAGCCAGGGTCACCCCCACCGGGCAGGCGACTGCCGCCACCAAGGCCCCGAGGCCGAAGTAGCCGGCCGTGGACAGCGTGGTGGACGCACCCACCACGATCGCGGCGGCGAGGACCAGCAGGCCGGCGGCCAGGGGCTCCCAGAAGCCTCGAACCCGGTCAACCACGGTGGTGAGCATGTGCCATTGTCCCGAGAGAAACGCTTTTGTCAGCGGGGGACTGTCACATCGGCCGCACGGCGGACGTCTCCAGACGTCCTGGGTAACGGGTGTACCACTTTTCGACGTCCTCCAGTTCCGCGGCGAGGGAGATCAGTGTCCCTTCGTAGCCGGCCGGGCCCATCAGCTGCGCGCCCACCGGCAGTCCCGCCGGCGTGAGCCCCGCGGGGACGTTCACCGACGGCCAGCCGAGCACGTTCCACGGCCAGGTGTACGGGCAGGCGGCGACGATCGCCTGGTCGGTCTCCCAGTTCGTCGGCCGGTTCAGCTCCCCGACCCGCGGCGGCGGCACGGCCGTCGACGGCGCGAGCAGGACGTCCACCGTCCGGAACAGGCGTCCGATGCCGGCCCGCGCCACCGCCTCCGCCGCCCGGCTCGGGCGGAGCAGCGGCCGCAGCGCCCGGCCGGTACGGGCGTTCGCCAACGTCCGCGCGTCGAGGAGACCGGGATCGGGCACCCGGCGGGACCAGTCCCGGATGCCGTCCATCGACCGGGGGAGGAACAGCAGCCCGAGCAGGCCGTAGAACGGGTCGGCGGGCACCACCTCGTGGCCCAGCCCGGCCAGTACCTCGGCGAGGCGCTCCACCGCGGCGCGGACGGCCGGATCGAGGGCGGCGGGCATCCCGCTGTAGGGGATCCGCAGCGACAGGCCGATCCGCAGCCGTGGCGGTGGCCGCTCCGCCGCCCGGGCGAACGGCTCCACCGGCGGCGACGGGCGGTCCCGGTCCACCGGGAGACTGCCGCTCAGCAGATCCAGCAACAGCGCGCCGTCGGCGACGGTGCGGGTGAGCGGCCCGAACGTCGTGAGCCCGTTGAACTGCTCGGGAACCGGCGCACTCGAGATCCGCCCGCGCTGGGGCTTGATGCCGACAAGATGGGTCCAGGCGGCGGGAATGCGGACCGAGCCGGCGCCGTCAGAGCCGATCGCGGCGGGCACCAGCCCGGCGGCGACCGCCGCCGCCGCGCCGCCGGACGAGCCGCCCGGAGAGTAGTCGAGGTTCCACGGATTGCGGGTGGCGCCGAACGCCGGACCCTCGGTGAAGGGCCACTGCCCGAACTCGGGAGTGTTCGTCTTCCCCACGATGACGGCGCCCGCGGCCCGCAGCCGGCGGACCATCTCGCAGTCCTCGGCGGCGGGCGGGAAGTCGCCGGCGGCACCGAACGCGGTCGGCAGGCCGGCGATGTCCGTGTCATCCTTGATCGCCACCGGGACTCCCAGCAGCGGCAGCCGCTCCCCGGCGGCCAGCCGGCGGTCGGCCTCGTCGGCCTCGGCGAGAGCCTGCTCGGTACGCAGGACCCGGAAGGCGTTGAGCGTCGTGGCGGTCGCCTGCGCGCGGTCGAGGCTGGCCGCGACGAGCTCGCGTGACCCGACCTCCCCCGAGGCCAGCCTGCCGGCGAGCTCCCGCAGGCCGGGCAGGCCGTCGAGCTGGTAGCCGTCCGTCCACACATCCGCGGTACCCGACATCAGCCACCTCCTGGACGCGACACGCGCGGCGGAGCCGTGGACAGCACGCTAGCCGACCCGGTAGGCCCGCTCGCCGGCCCGGCGGGACATGAGACGTACGCGGCAGATGTCGGCCGTCGAGCCGATGCGCGCATCCGTGTGCGCGGCGGCCTATGTGCCAGACCACGCCCCGATACGCGGACAGGTCGGTTATCCCTGGCATAGGCGGGTATTCGGCCAACGGACGCGTGTGAGCAACCCCGGATTCGTCATCGGTTCACCGCACGCGAGACTCGCAGAACCGCCGAGGAGGACAACGAGATGACCGAGGGCATGAGTACCCGCCACACCGAGCCGACCGCATCGCCCCCCGCCTCCGCCCCAGCGCCCGATCTCGGGGGCCCGGCCGCCGCCGGAGCGGCCTCGGGCCCCGCGCACCACGTCCCGCCGGTGGTGGACCCCGCCGCCCGCCCCGTTCCCACCGCGGCCGCGGCGGACGCCGCAGCCGGCGGCTCCGCCGGGGCAGCCGGGGCAGCCGACCGGGTCGCCCCGGTCGCCGGTGCGGCTTCCGGAGGCACCGCTGGCTCGGACGACACCGTTTCCGGCGATGGTGCCTCCGGTGACGGCGCTGCCAACGCCGATCTTCGCGCCCGTTTCAACGAGGTGACCTCCGGACTCGCCCCGCATGTGGCAGCCGCCACGGAGAAGACGCGTGACGCCGCCGGGAAGGCCGCCGAGGTGGTCCGGGACAAGGTGGCCCAGACCCCGGCCCTCGCGTCCGCGGCCGGGCGCACCGTCGAGGCCAGGAACCGTGCCGTCGGCACCGTCCGTGAGCAGCTCGATCAGCACCCACAGGTGGCGGCCGCCGCCGAGCGGACGGCTGCCTCCGGTGGCAAGGCTGCGCGGTCGGCGGGTCAGCAGGCCCGGCGGCATCCGGGTGCGACCGGTGGCGCCGTGTTCGGTGCCGCGGCACTCCTCTTCCTCCGGCGGGTCACCCGGCGGAGGAAGGCCGCGCGCAACGCGCGGTAACGGTAGCGCGCAGTAACGCGGAGCAGCGCGCCGCGCGTCGTCACAAAAGGGCCAACCAGCACCTTGCAGGATGAAGTGTTTACAGGTGGACGACCCGGGGACAAAGCAACCAGTCGCTCGAGGTGAGCGAACATCTCGGTAAGGGAGAGCCACAGATGCTCACGTTCATCGTCGTCATGATCCTGCTCGGTCTGATTGCCGGCGCCGTCGCACGGCTGGTTCTCCCGGGCCCGGACCCGATCGGCATTCTCGGCACGATCGGTGTCGGAATCGTCGGCTCCTTTGTCGGTGGTTTCCTCGGCTATGTTCTCTTCGGCAAGGATCTGGGTGAGGGCGCTCTGCAGCCGTCCGGTGTCATCGGCTCCATCATCGGCGCGATCATCGTGCTCGCCGTGTGGCGCTCGATCAACGGCCGTGGCGTCTCCCGGAACCACCACCGCAGCCGCCGGTACGCCCGCCGGTAGGCGGCAGGCGGTCCCGGTGTCCGGAATTCGCGGCTGACGGCCCAGGCTGACGGGCCCGGCAGGGCCGGAGCAGGACGCAGGCCGCCACCCCAGGTTCCCCTGGGGTGGCGGCCTTCTGCTGTGTGGGGACCCGTGTTCCGCGAGGTGGAACTCCTGCTGCCCGTGACGGGCGGTGGGCGGCGCCAGCTCCGGTGTCGGGGTCCCGACGGGAAGCCTGACACCAGGCGCAGGGGCTCGTGGCTCGCACCTTGCGGCGGCAAAGCCGGATTACTACCTTGTGCGTGGACTGTCGGGTCGGTGCGTCGTCGCGAGGGCGCGCCGACATTTGTCTGGATGTGCGATTTGTTGCTTGTCGACAGATGTTCCATCCAGGTCTTGGGTCAAAATGTGTCGTCCGCGAGTCATCCGTTTTACGGATTATGAGTTTCTGCTGAGGCATCCTGGAGGCATGCCGCTGTACCCGGTTGCTCCCTTGCCAGGCATCCACGTGCCGGCCGAGTCGTGCCCTGGTCCGCGCGGTACTCTTCGAGGCGCGGCCCGGCCCCGCGGTGTGGCGTACCGAATGCCGGAAAGTCGCGGGAGTGCCGGGTGCCCCCGGCGGCGTGCAGGTCGCTCCGGGATGGCGGGATCGCATGTCTGTCTCCCGCGGACCGGTATGTCGACATGCCAGCAGGAAAGGCCGGGAGGGGCGAGCCGTGAACGCGGTCAAGGTGAGGTCGGTAGGAGCGGAGGACCTCCCTGTGCTCAGCGACATCGACAAGAGGATCTTCGGTCCGCTGGCCTACCCCAGGTTCGTCCTTCGCCAGTACTTCGATGTCCATCAGCGGGAGATCCTGGTCGCGGAGGAGTCCGGCGAGCTCGTCGGTTATTCGATTGCGGTTCGCTGTGGCTCGGACGACGAGCGCGAACTAGCCCACTTCCTGGCGCTCGGGGTGGACACGTCGCACCGGCGTCAGGGGGTGGGGCGCCTGCTGGCCGAGGAGACCCTCGACAGCCTGCGCCTCCGCGGAGTGCGCCGGGTGCGCCTGGCGGTCGCGCCGCGCAACACGGTCGCGATTGCTCTGTACGAGTCGTTGGGCTTTACCCGGATCGGTGCCGAGGACGACTACTACGGCCCCGGCGAACCGCGGCTGCTGTTCGACCTGGCCTGGCCCCACACCGAACCCGCCGGCCCGCGCTCGTCAGGAGCTGCCGCCTACTGAGCGGAGCTCGGGCAGTGCGGCCGCCAGGCCGCACGCCAGCTCTTCCGGTCCATCCAGCTCTTCCGGTCCATCCAGCTCTTCCGGTCCATCCAGCTCTTCCAGGCGCTTCCTGCCTCGACCGTCGCCGTGGGACGCGCCCCTTCGTGGCGGTGACGGCCGCGTATCCGGCCTGCGGCCTCGAGCGCCCGCGCCGTGCCCTGGCAGCGCGCCCACGCCCGGCCGCCTGTGTGCGCCCGGGCCCGGTGGCCGCGCGCACGCAGGGATTCTCCGCGCGCGGCCGGCCCCGCGACCCATCGCCCCCAGCCGCCCGGCCCGACCGCGGCCCGGCCCGAGACAGTGACGCGCGCATTCAGTGGGAGCAGATGTGCACGTAAAACCGATGGAACCTGTGGGACCCGGCGAGCCGCGGAGGGCGAACTCCGCGGGTGAATGGGACAGATTCGACCCCGATGTCTATTACGAGCTCAACTATTCCGCGCTGCGTGCGGATGACCGGCAGATTCTCGAGGGTGTCCGGGCCCACTTCGCCACCTTCGCCGCCGCGGCGGCGGCGGAGCGCCCGCTGAGCGGGCTGGATGTGGGGAGCGGCAGCAATCTCTACCCCGCCCTGTCCATGCTGCCGTGGTGTGACCAGATAACGCTGGTCGACTTCGGCGCGTGCAATGTGGCCTGGTTGGAGAAGGAGATCAAGGCCTACGGCGCGACCTGGGACGAGTTCTGGGACGTCCTGTGCCAGGAGCCCGTCTACGGAGCGGTCGAGGACCCGCGGCGCCTGCTGGCGGAGCGGGCTGCCGTCAGCCAGGGCAGCGTCTTCGAGCTGGATCGGGCCCGCTGGGAGATCGGGACCATGTTCTTCGTCGCCTGCTCCATCTCGGAGAAGGAGGACGAGTTCCGCCGGGCGTCGGAGTGCTTCCTGAACGCGCTCGTGCCGGGCGCACCGTTCGCCATGGCGTACATGGAGAAGTCGGAGGGCTACCGCGTCCGTGACGTCGCCTTCCCGGCCGTGTCGCTGGACATGACGCAGATCCAGGACAGCCTGGACGGGCTGGCCACGGATCTGAAGGTCAACCGCATCGTCGTGGCGGAGCTGCTGCGCGAGGGATACGAGGCCATGGTTCTCGTCTGCGGCCGCACCCGGCGTGAGCCGGTGCCGGGCGCACGGATACCGGACTGAGGGGCCCCGCCATGGACATCCGACCGCGGCAGCTCCTGCTGGAGATGTGGAAGGCCGCCGCAGACTACTCGTACGGCGACGGCACGTGGCGTTTCGCCGGTCGCGCCGCACCGAACTCGACCAGCGACGCGGAGCAGATGCTCTGCCTGATGTACCCCGCCTACCAGATGACCGGGATGGGTTTCGTCAGGCCGGACGAGACGGCCAGGGACGTGTGCGCGGCGCTGGAGGGCCTCGGCGACGCCCGGCAGATCCCGCAGGTGCTGAGTCGGGCACTCGTGCAGTACCTGCAGCGGTACACCGACAGCAACGGGGCCCCGGTCTTCGCGGGCGGCTCCTATTTCCAGGCTTTGCACGAGGGCGACACGCTCACCCCCGACCAGGAGGCGCTGGAGGTCGTCGACTCCTTCTCGATGTCCATCACGCTCTCGCTCGCGATTCTCGGCTTCGTCAAGGAGTTCCGGCCGACGGTGCGCCGCAGCGCGCTGCTCGACGAGATGCGGGCGCTGGAGGCGGCTGCGTCGCACCGGCTTACGGCATCGATGGTGGGCATTCTGCGGTGCTTCACCGTGCGGTCGTTCACCCCCGACTCGCCGGACGGGCAGGCGCTGCGTGATCTGGTCAACACGGACGACTCACCGCGTGAGAGAGTGCTCGACTCCTTCCGGGAGGCTCTGGTCCCGGCACGTACCGCGCTGCGCGAACTGAAACTGGGCGTCGACCTCTCCAGCAGCGACGTGGTGGAGGACGACTCCCTGCTGTTCGAGTGCGGCTGGTCCTGGGGCGTCATCCGGGACGCCCCGCCCGTCGATCCGGGCGGGAACTACGAGGTGGCCCAGGCGAAAGGCCTTGCCGAGGCCCGCCCGTCGCTCTACTTCACCCTCTCCGCGCTCGACGGCATCGCCGACCTCTTCTCGGAGCGCACTCGCCGGCTCGGCCTCATCGGCCCGGAGCAGGAGGGCCTCGTCGGCGCGCTGGCGCTGCGGCAGAACCTGGCTCAGCTGTACTGGGCGACCATCGCCCGTTTCGGCCGGGCCCGCTGGGCGGTCGAGGAGATTCCGTGGCGGGGCCGGCTCGCCGCCGACGAGGGGCCCGAAACGGACTACGACACCCTGCTCGCGGCTTCCATCACCATCGAGGCACTGGCCACCGAGCGGGCGAGGGACGTCGACGTCGCGCGCATCGCCTCCGTCCTCGAGGAACTGGCGATCCGGGGGCGGGTGACCCGGCGCGCCCGCCTGCGTGAGCAGGCGACCCAGCTGCACGTGCCCGGCGTCCGCATGGAGCTGCCCGGCGCGGAGGATCTGGGCCCGCCCGCGGTCTGGCCGGTGGCCGACTTCTCGACGGCGCTGCTCAAGCGGGTCGCCCGCACGGCCTCGGTCACCCGCGACAGCGCGCTGCGGGACAGGCTGCTCACCCTGGCCGACCAGATCTGGCTCAGGCACCTCCAGCGCCGACAGATCACGGCCGGGCCGGGGGCGGGGCTGTGGGACGACATCGCTGACATGTTCAAGGTGGAGATGCCGGACAAGGAGCCGTCCTGGTACTTCACCGAGCGGATCATGGAGGCCCTGGTCTCCGTCGCGACCATCGCCAACACCCGCCCGTACAGCAGCCGGCTCGCCGAACTGGCCCTGGACATGATCGCCGAGGCCGACCATCTGCACGCCGGTGAGCTCCTGCGCCAGTCGCCGACCGCCGCGCTGCCCGCCCGCACCCAGCTACACGGAATCGGAGCGAGCCTGAGACGGGCTCGGGAGCTGCGGGAACGGCAGCCGGCGACGGCGGTCGCCATCGTGCAGGAGGCGCTGCGCGATCTCGACAAGCTCGCCCTCGCCCGGCGCGGATGACGGCCGGCGACCGATGATCGTTTTCGCGACCTCCGACAAGGGCGGAACCGGCCGCTCCGTGACGAGCTGCAACGTCGCCTACCGGCGGGCGATGCAGGGCAGCGATGTGTGCTATCTCGACTTCGACTTCGGCTCACCCACGTCGGGCGCGATCTTCGGCGTGGAGGCGGCAGGCCAGGGAACGCCCACCGGGCGCGGGCTGCACACCTATCTCGCCGGGGGGACGGCGGAGGCGGAGCAGTTCGACGTCTGGACCCAGTCGACTCTGGGCGGCGGCTGGGCCAGGCCGCTCGGCGCCGGCCGCCTCACCCTCCTGCCCGGTGATGCGGGGGGCGGTGAGTTCCCGGTGAACAAGCAGATGATCCGCCGGTGCACCGACCTTTTTCTCTCCCTGGACGAGGAGTTCGAACTGACCCTCGTCGACCTGAGCGCGGGCCGCTCGTATGCGACCGAGCTGGTCCTGCGAGCCACCGCCGATCCGGTGCTCGCGGCCAAGACAACGCGCTGGCTCGTGTTTCACCGGTGGACACGCCAGCACATCATGGCCGCCTCGGGTCTGGTGCACGGGACGCAGGGAATTCTCGAGACGGGTGTGGAGTACGGGCACCGGAAGCCGGACCTGGAGGACGGCATCCGGTTCGTGCGTACCGCCGTGCTCGAACCCGAATCGCCGCAACTGGCCAGCCTGCGCCCGGAACAGTCCGTGTGGCTGCAGTCCTATGACATCGATCTGCAGAGGCTGGCCGGGAAGATGCGGCTGGGAAGCAGCCTGATGATCGGGTCGATCCCGCTCGATCCCGTCCTGCAGTGGCGGGAGCAGATCATCGTCGAGGACGACATCTCGACCACCCGTATCGCCAACGCGGAGACCGGGCAGGCGTTCGAGGCTCTCGCCGAACGACTGACGGACAAAAGCCTGTGGGAGGGGCTCTGACACCCGTGGAACCGCCGCCCAGCGAGCCGGAGTTCAGCGAGCCGCAGTTCATGGAGCCGTTACCGGGCCAGCCGTCCCCGGCGGCGTCGGCGGCGCCTTCCCCGCGTGCGGTCTTCCGCGAGACGAGCGCGGCCGGGCGCACCGTGGAGGTGCCGCTCGCCCAGCTGTCGGTGGAGCTCGGCCACTTCTACCCGGAGGACTTCCACGAAGGAGCCGGAGCCCTGGCCGCGCACTTCCGCCGGATCGCGCCGTGGGCGGAGCACTCGTCGCTCGGGGCGCTGGCGGGGGCGGCTGGACGTCTCACCAGGGTCAGCACCTGCCTGCTGGTGGATGACTACTCGGAACCGGACGCGTTGCCGCCGCCGGGTGTGGTGCTGCCGGAACTGATCGCGGCCGCCGGTGCTCACGGCCTGGCCATCGACTACATCGCGCGGGAGTCCGCGTGTGTGGAGAACGGGCGGGTACCGCTCGCCCGCCTGGTCGAGAAGGCGCTCATCCCCGATCCGCCGTACGGGACGAACGGGTCGCGCCCGCCGGTACACGAGACCGGCTGGCTGTGTAACGGATCCCGGTCGGCATCCACCGCCGAGGTCCCGGCCATGGGAGGCCGGACACCCTGGCACCCGCCGGCTGAGAACGCCGCCCGCCGGCATTCGGTGTTCCTCGACGCCGAGCTGTGGACGGAGGAACCGGGCCCGGAGAACCAGCTGTGGTCCTGCTCGTTTCTTGCGGCGGTGTGGCAGCTGCTGCGGCTCGGACTGCTGCGGGCGCGGGGGGAGACGGTGGTCAACCCTGTGCCGGTCGACCTCACCGATCTTCCGGACCGCTGGGCGGACTTCCCGGCGATCGGCCGGATGACCCCGAGGGCTGCGCCGTTCTGCGCCTACCGGACGTTCTCCGCGCTCGGGACCGCGTACCTTCCCGTCGAGCACGCCGTGCGGGTGATCCTCGGGCAGGTCGGCATCGACCCGGCCGCCCTGGCATCCACGGTGCGACGGGCTGCGGAGGAAGGCCTCAGTGTGCCGGCCGAGCCCGCCGACCGGCTCACCTATCTCTTCCTGAGCCGCTGATGCCCGCCTCGACGCGACCGGCCCCCGCGCGGGCGCGTGCCGGGCCGGCTCCAACGGAGAATCTGGACGTCCTCGTCGGCGAGGTCCGGACCACCCTGCTGCAGAACTCGCACCAGGTCGGCGCGGACACCGTTGCCCGGCTCCTTGATCTGGATCCAGGCCGCCGGGTCCTCCGTGCGACCAGACCCTTCACCCACGCGGTGTCACCGGACGAACAGGTGGGCGTGCACTGCCCGCTTCCCACCGGCTCGGGCACCCGGGCGGACGGGGTGGGAACCGTCCTGGCCCGGGCATCCGTCACCGGCGGGATCATCCTGCAGGCATCGGCGTGGGCCCGCCTCGTCCGGGCAGCCGGCGAACGCCGGCTGCCGTGGTCGCACTACCTGACGAACCCGGGGACCATCGAGGTCGGCGCGCGCTGCGGCGCGTCGGACCTGACCACGGGCTTCCTGCGGGACTCCGCGCGGTCGTCCCCGGCCGTCGGCCCTGCCCGCGAGTACCTCGATCTCGGCGCTGTCGTGAACCGACTGCTCAATCAGGTGCAACGCATGCCTTACATCGACCGGGTAACGATGTTGCGGGCACGCCGGACAAGACTGCGGTTCGCCGTAACCTGGCGGTCTCCGGATTCCGGTGAGCTGGCAGAATCACCGGATATTGAACTCGTTGTCCACGACGAGACGTCGCGGACATTACGACTACGGCTGCCGGCATCGATCAGCGATCCGGCCGAGGCGGTGGTTGCCTGCGAGGATCTCGCTCTGCACGACTGGCTGCTGACCACCGTCGCGAATCTGATGGAGAACAGCAGAATCGGTGTCGATCCGGCCGCCGAGGTGGTGGCCCGCATCCGCCCGGCCGTCGACCATCTGCTCCACCTGTGGATGCCGGGAGCCAGAGTCGCCGAGGACCTGGGCTGGATGTGGGCCGCACTCGAGCGCCGTCCCGGCTTCTCCCGCCAGTGGACGAGCCTTCGCGGCCAGATCCAGAACCAGTTGCTCCTGGCTGTGCTCGAAAAGCCGGCCGCGGCGCCGGCCCACGGAAACCTGGTCTTCCAGGACGGTGTCGAGGGGCTTTCCCACCGGGCCTGAACCGGTACTGGCGGCCGACCGAACGGGGTGGACGTGCCTGCTTTGAGAATCGTCAGGGAGATCGCGCTGGCGCTGGCCACCGGTGGCGCCACCTTTCTGATCAGTTACCTGCTCGACGGGGAGATGACCTGGACGACGATGCTCTCGGTCTTCATCGGCGGTGTCGTGCTGGTCGTACATCATCTGGCGTCCCTGGAGGACCGGATGGAGACCGTCGTACTGGGGCAGGAGCAGCGCCTGGGCGTCTTCGCCCAGCTGGTGACCAGCGAGCTCGACACGACACGGCAGACGGTCACGCGGCGGCTGGACCGGGTCGACCGCGGGGCACGCCTGCTGGAGTCACTGGAGAACTCGGCGGTGGAGACGGCGGTGCCCAACTCCCGGCCCATCAGCGGGCTGATCGAGCGGGCGGCACGGTTCGTCCCGCCGGCGCCCGTTCTCGGTCGTCTGGTGACCGAGGAGATCCGGGCGCTGAACGAACTGCTGCGCGGGCTGGAAGGTGATTCGGTGAGCTGCCCGGGTGAGGACCGCGACTGGCTGCTGACCCTCACCCGCACCACCCGGCGCACGATTTCCGCCACCAGCACGACGACCGCCGACGGCGGGCGGCGCAGCTTCAGCGACGGGTTCTGGAAAAGCGAACTCGGCCGCGCCTACCTGATGGCGCAGCGGGAGGCGGTCGCCCGCGGCGTGAACGTCCGCCGGGTCTTCATTCTGAACAACGAGAAAATTCTCCGCAACGCCGACTTCCTGAAGATCTGCGACGAGCAGCGGGCTGCCGGCATCAAGGTCCACAGCGTCGTCGTTCCCGGCGGATCACAACTCGGCCGGGCGGTGACCGGCTGGCGCAACACCTTCCGTGACTTCATTCTCTTCGACGACGAGGTCAGCTACGAGGTGGAGGTCGGGGCACTGCCGGGCTCGAGTATCACCAGCACCAACCTCTGGTTCGACCGGACCCGCATCGGCGAGCGGATCGAGCTTTTCAACGACATCTGGGCGGAGGCCGAGGCCGCCGAGGCCGCGGGAAACGCGGCGGCGAGCGGTGCGGCCGGTTCAGGCGGTTCAGGCGGCGCGGCCGGTTCAGGCGGTGCGGCCGGTTCAGGCGGTGCGGCCGGTTCAGGCGGTGCGGCCGGTTCAGGCGGTGCGGCCGGTTCAGGCGGTGCGGCCGGTTCGGGTGCCGGCGCGGGCACCTGAGCCACGGGGCCGGCTACACCGTGCGGGTGGGCGGGGGGAGGAAGCGGTGCATCACGTAGAGGTCGACATCTCCCTGCCACGGGTGGCGGAACGCCGCGGGCAGCGTGCCGACCACCCGGAACGACAGTGATCGCCAGAGTGCGACCAGTCGGGTGTTGGCGGCCACCACGGCGTTGAGCTGCATCGCGTGGTAGCCGAGGTCCGCGGCGTGATCGATCATGCCCTCGCCAGCGGCCCGGCCGATGCCCTGCGCGCCGGTGGGCCCGTGGTATCCGCCGGGCCCGAAAGCGCCGCCGCCGAGGTTGACCAGGGCGGGGTCGACGAGGAGCTGGGCGAGCGCCACGTGGTTGCCGAGGTCCGGCTGACTCGGGACGAGCAGCGCAGTGGCGACCACCCGCGTCGAGGCAGGCCCGTCGTCGACCTCCATGACCAGCACCTCGGCGGGCGCGGGCAGCATCCACAGCCCTCGGGCGCGGGCCTCCCCGGTGTCGGGATCCCACAGGCACGTCTCACCCTCGGCGACGACTGCGTGCCACACCGGCCAGATGGCCGGCCAGTCGTCCTCCGCTGCCCGACGTGTCCGCACCATCCGATCCTGCCCGGCAATGTCGGTAAGTGTGGGCTCAGCGTTCCTCCATGGGTGCTGCTAAGAGCAGGATCGGTCTCGGCTCAGCTCCACCCGAGCTCATGCAGGCGCGCGTCGTCGATGCCGAAGTGGTGGGCGATCTCGTGAATCACCGTGATCCGCACCTCGCGCACCACGTCCTCCTCTGATGCGCTCATGGCACAGATCGGCATCCGGTAGATGGTGATCCGGTCGGGGAGCACGCCGCTGTACCAGTCGCCCCGCTCGGTGAGCGGCACCCCTTCGTAGAGGCCGAGCACGCCGTCCTCGGAGTCGTCCTCGACGAGGACGGCCACGTTGCGCATCTGCCGTCCCAGCTCGGGCGGCAGGCTGTCGAGCGCGGTGACGACCAGCTCCTCGAACCGCTCCGGGCTGACGGCGTCCACAGATCCATCCTGCCCGTACCGGCGGCTCCGTGCGGTCTCGCCGGGCGTCCGGCGAGGTGTCGCCTGGCGAGGGTGTCGCCCGCGGGACAGCGCCGGGTGCGGTCGAGGGCTTGTCCGCCGGACGCCCACCCGGTTAATCTCACATCTAGAAAATCTCGTAATGAGATGAACTGTCGGATGTCGGTGGGCCGGCGGGGCGCGTCGCGGGGGGCGAGCCTGGCACGGAGGTCCCGCCGGCACCTGCCGGAAGCGAAGGCGGTGAACCATGCCGGAGGTCGAGGCCGGACCGACCCGTCCGCGGGCGGGCGGCGGGTACGACCCGAGCACCTATGACCCGCGGGCTTTCGACCCGGTCGCGGTGACGGTGGATGTCGTGGCGCTGACGATGCGGGAGCGGAGACTGCACGTCCTGCTCGTGCGCCGGGGCGAGGAGCCCTTCGCGGGCCGCTGGGCACTGCCCGGCGGGTTCGTCCGCCCGCGCCCGGGCGGGGCAGGGCATTCCCTCGAGGAGGATCTTCCCGAGGCCGCGGCCCGTGAGCTGGTCGAGGAGACCGGGCTGACAGCGGTGGAGGCCGACGCGCGGCCACCCGACGGACTTCCCGACGGACTTCCCGACGAACCACCCGACGAACCGGGTGCTGTCCGGCCCGCCGGATCGACGCGGGTGCACCTGGAGCAGCTCGGCACCTACGGCACCCCGGGCCGGGACCCGCGGATGCGGGTGATCTCGGTCGCCTATCTCGCCTTCGCGCCGGACCTGCCGGACCCGACCGCGGGCGGCGACGCGGCGGCGGCCGCCTGGCTGCCGCTGGCGACCGGGTCGGGCGGCGTGGCGTTCGACACCTCCGTGGTCGGTGACGTGGCGTTCGACGCCGTGCTGCCGGGTGATCTGGCCTTCGACCACGGTCGGATCCTCGCCGACGGGGTCGAGCGGGCCCGATCGAAGATCGAGTACACGCCGCTGGCGACAGCGTTCGTCGGCGAACAGTTCACCATCACCGAGCTGCGTGAGGTCTACACCACGGTCTGGGGCCGGCCGCCGCACGCCGCGAACTTCCACCGCAAGGTCCTGTCGGTGCCGGGCTTCCTGGAGGACACCGGGACCACCACCGAACGCGGTGGCAGCCGCGGCGGGCGCCGGGCCCGGCTGTACCGGGCGGGGCCCGCGAAGCTGCTGTACCCGGCGCTGCTGCGGCCGTCCGGGCCCGAAGCGGGCGGTGCGGGCGATGCCTGAGCCTGCCGTCCCGGCCAGCCTCGACGACGTGTTGCGCCTGCTGAGGGACGTACCGGCGACGGCCGGGCGGGAGGATCTCGTCGGGTTGTTCGGGCCCACGCCAGGGGTGGGAGGCTACCGGCGGCTGGCCCGGCTGGTGCATCCCGACCGGGCGCCGGCGGGCAGCGCGGGTGCCGCGACCGACGGGTTCGTCCGGCTCGGTGAGCTGTGGACTCGCTACCAGCAGCTCGAGGACGACGGGGACGGGACGGCAGTCCTTCGTACCGGGCGTCACACGTACACGTTGCGGACGTCGCGCCGCCGCGCGGCCCAGGGGCCGGACGGGCCCGTAGGTGGGTCCGCCGGGTCCGCCGGGGCCGCCGGGTCCGTCGTCGAAGGTGACGTAGCCCGCCTGCACCCGGCCGAATGCCGGTCGGTCGTGGGCGGAGCGGCCCACGAGGTGCTGCTCAAGATCCCGCGTTCCGGTGCGGACAACGATCTGATGGAGCGGGAGGCGGCCGCGCTGGGTCGGCTCGCCCGCCAGGGCGACCGGCGTTTCGCCGCCTACGCGCCCCGGCTGGTCGAGTCGTTCCTGCACGCCCCCGGGGATGAGGCCGCGGCGGGCACAGCCGGAGCGCGGCGGGTCAACGCCCTCGGGCGGCTCGACGGTTTCTGCTCGCTCAGCCGGATCCGCGCCGCCTACCCGCAGGGGGTCGACCCGCGGGACGTCGCCTGGATGTGGCGCCGGCTGCTGGTGGCCCTCGGCTACGCCCACCGCGCCGGGGTGCTGCACGGCGCTGTCGTCCCCGACCACATCCTCATCCACCCTGACCTGCACGGACTCGTGCTGGTCGACTGGTGCTACAGCGTTGTCCGGGGTGGCGGCACCGGGGTGAGCGGGGCCCGGGTGCCGGCCGTCGTCCCGGGCTTCGAGCAGATGTACCCGCCGGAGGTGCCGGCGCGGCAGCCGCCCGACGAGGCGACGGACATCTATCTCGCCACCCGCTGCATGACCTTCCTGCTCGGACCGGACGTCCCGGTTCCGCTGCGGCGGTTCGCGCAGGGCTGCACCCGGCAGGCCGCCGCGCGCCGGCCGCATGACGCCTGGCGGCTGCTCGGCGAGCTGGACGAGTTGCTGGAACGACTGTTCGGACCGCGTCGCTTCAGAACGTTCCGCCTCCCACCCCTGCCGGCGGGAAGCCCGGCGTGAGCCGTCGGCCGACGAGGAAGCCGTCGGCCGACGAGGAAGCCGACGGCCACCGAGGAAACCGACGGCCACCGAAGAAACCGACGATCACTGACGAGAACCGGATCCGTTCCGGGAAGGCGGGAGAGACACCATGGGCAGCGGCTACTGGTCGACCGACGTGTACGCGGCGGCCGCGGGCTACCGTGCCCGCAGCGGGGCGAGCGCGTTCGAGTACAGCGACTCGATGCGGGCGAGCAGCCGGCGCAGCTGGAAGGCGCACCCCGACCTGGACCCGTGGCTGGTCACAGCCCGGGAGAGCCGGGACAGCGAGGACCATCCCGACAGCCTGGCCATCGCTGTCCTGTTCGACGTGACGGGGTCGATGGGCCAGGTCCCGCGCACCCTGCAGACCCGGCTGCCGGAGCTGCACGGACTGCTGCTGCGCAAGGGCTATGCGCGGCATCCGCAGATCCTCTTCGGCGGCATCGGGGACGCGACCTGCGACCGGGTTCCCCTGCAGGTCGGCCAGTTCGAGTCGGACAACCGGATGGACGACCAGCTCGGCGCGATGATGCTCGAGGGCGGCGGCGGCGGCCAGAAACACGAGTCCTACGAGCTGGCGATGTACTTCATGGCCCGCCACACCTCGACGGACTGTTTCGAGCGGCGCGGCCAGCGGGGCTACCTGTTCATCGTCGGCGACGAGCTGCCCTACAACCGGGTGATGCCGAGCCAGGTCGCGGCCGTGGTCGGCGACCAGCTGGCGGAGAGCATCCCGGTCGAGCAGATCGTCGCCGAGCTGGAGCGTCGCTACAACGTGTACTTCATTCTGCCGGCCGGGACGTCCTACGCCGGTGACCGGGAGGTGATCGGCACCTGGCGCGGGCTGCTCGGCGAGCGGGTGCTGGAGCTGGACGACCTCGACGCCGTGTGCGAGACGATCGCGCTGACCATCGGGATCAACGAGGGGTCCATCGACCTCGACGCAGGGCTCGACCACCTGCGGGACGTCGGCGCGCAGCGGGCGGCACCCAGCGTCGGGCGGGCACTGGCCCGGTACGCCCGCACCGCCACCTCCCGCAACACCCGTGCCGTGGTCGCCCGCGGCGCCCGCGCGCTGAACACCCGGGTAGCCGAGGCCGACGGCCCCGGCATCGCCCGCCTCTGAGCGGACGAAGGCTGTGGCACCAGGGCGGACATCCGCTGTGACCTGGCCGAACGGGGACGGGGCCGGGCCGGGCGACCACGTCATCGTCGCCGATCTCGGTTTCGGCGACGCGGGCAAGGGCACGGTGGTCGACTGGCTGTGCGCCCGGGCGGCCGCCGCCGGGCGGGTGCCGGCGGTGGTGCGTTTCAACGGCGGCGCCCAGGCGGCGCACAACGTCGTGACCGACGACGGCCGGCATCACACCTTCGCCCAGTTCGGCGCGGGTTCCTTCACCGCCGGCTGCGCGACGCACCTGGCCAGCACCGTGCTCGTCGACCCGTTCGCGCTGGTCGCGGAGGCCGCGCACCTGGAGTCAGTGGGAGTGCCCGACCCGTTCGGGCGGCTGACGGTCGACGGCGACGCCCTGCTCACCACGCCCTACCACGCGGTGGTGAACCAGGCCCGCGAGCTGGCACGCGGAGCGGGGGCGCACGGATCGTGCGGGATGGGGATCGGCGAGACGGTCTCCTACGCGCAGGCCCGGCCCGATGCCGCGCCGCGGGTCGCCGACTGCGCGGCCGTGAATCCGTCCCGGCTGCGCCGCCGGCTGCACGAGCTCCGCGACTGGACGAACGCCGAGCTGACCAGCCTGGGCAGGCTGGCAGGGCCCGGTGCGCTGGACGAGCTGCCGGCGGTACCGGAGGTCGAGGACGTAGTGGCGGTCCTGCGCGCCTTCGGCCAGACCGCGCGGATCGTGGACGGTTCCTGGCTGCGTGTGCTGTGCGCCCGCGGGCCGGTGGTGTTCGAGGGGGCGCAGGGCGTGCTGCTCGACGAGTGGCACGGCTTCCATCCGTACACGACCTGGTCGACGACGACACCGGCCAACGCCGAGGAGCTGCTGGCGGAGGTGGGTCTGCGCGGCGCGGCCCGGCGGCTCGGGGTCGTCCGCTGTTACACGACGCGGCACGGGCCCGGCCCGCTGGTGACCCAGGACGCCGAGCTGGCCGCGGTGCTGCCGGACGCCCACAACGGGACCGGCAGGTGGCAGGGGCGGTTCCGGGTGGGGCACTTCGACGCGGTCGCGCACCGGTACGCGGTCGACGCGGCGGGTGGCGTGGACGCGGTGGCCCTGACCCATCTGGATGTGGCCGCACGGCTGCCGCTGCGGCTGGCGTTCTGCCCCGGCTACCGGATCGACGGGGAATGCGTGCGCCGGCTGGAGCCCGGGCCGCCCGGCGATCTGGAGCGGCAGGCGGCGCTCACGGAGCGGCTGGCCCGGGCCGAGCCGCTGCCCGGCGTGCGGGTCGCGCCCGAGGAGTGGCCCGATCGGGTGGCGGCGGCACTGGGGGCGCCGGTGACCCTGGCCTCGTACGGCCCGCGGGCCGCGGACAAGATGTTCCTCCCGGCCGGGCGGGGTACTGCGGCACCCGCGGCCGGGCCCGGTGGACGCCACGCGCGCCTCGTGACCACCGGGCCCTGACCGTGGGGCCAGGGGATCCCCTGCGGTTGGTCAGTGCAGGGGACCCATGCAGTCCTTGCACCGCTCGCTGAGGATGGACAGGAGCTCGACCGCCTTGATCGAGGCGTCCCGCACCTTGGCAAGATCCTGTGAGGAGTTCAGCCGGAGCAACGCTGACTCCGCGCCGTCGGAGGCACCTTCGCTGAGCGCCTCGACGATCTCCGCTGCCGGGGTGCCGTACTGGTACAACAGGACCTGCTTGTCCTGATACGAGGGCAGCTCGGCGGGGAGGTGGCCGAGGCCGACTCCGGCGAGCTTGCGGCTGAGGATCTGCCGTACATTGTTGCCTAGCCGGCCGTAACCGCCTATCTCCCGCAGGACTGCCATGTCGATGCGATAGACACCGTTGTTGCCGACGACCGCGGTGCGCAGGTCTTCCCATGAGATGGGCGAGCCGGACCAGGCGTCGACGGCCTGAGCTTCCGTCACTTCCTACCGTCCTGGCTTTCGGTACCGCTGCGGATGGGCACGAGCTCTTCTCTGGTGCTGTCTGCCGATGTTGTCGGGCCGGTGTTGCCAGGTGCTTTTATCCCCGTGTGCGCGAGGCAACGCTATCCGACCCACCGGGCCTGGTCCAGAACCGCCGGTCGGGCCTGGTTTCCGAGACGTAAATCCCGTCGTGACCCGCTTCCGGGTATGTCCCGCGGAGGGTGCCGCGACGAGGGCTGTGGCTCCCGGAACCCGTAGTCGGGACAACAATCCACCGTGAACGCGGATCGGTTGGTGATGGCATTCCGCAAATGCGGATGTCGTCGGTTCAGGTCGACGCAGATGCGGCAGTAGGCGGATATCTTCGCTCCGTAGTTCTGTGTTTCACGTCATATCGCGGCCAGGATATCCGAGGCGGTCACCAGCGAGGATACTCCCGGTTAACGGGGCGCTGATCCGGGGGAAACCGGATCCGGCACCGTGCGGGGATCCCCGGCGAGTCCTGTGCCGGCACTTCTGCTAAGGCTCGTGCCGCCGCACGTGCAGGTCGCGGCCTCCTTCGTGGTCGGCCGGAAAAATTTTTCCTCAGAATTTTCCCGTGGATTTTTCTACATTCTTTCCTGGGAGTTCTTCTCGCAGGTCAGAGGCTCGATTTCATGTTAACGGGCCAGTTACCGACGTACATGCTTCCGAAATGAATGCGTCCTACGGTTCCTAGACATCGCGGCAAGCCGGGCGGACGAGCTACCAACGCCCATTCGGTCCGGGGCCACGACCGCGACCGATATCCGGCCCGCGGGACGCAATGTGCGAAACCGCACCTGCGTACCCAGGCTCCAGGAGGAGAAAGCAATGCGCCAGATCGCGTTCTACGGCAAGGGTGGTATTGGCAAGTCCACCACCCAGCAGAACACCATGGCTGCCATGGCCGAGATGGGCCGTCGGGTCATGATCGTCGGCTGCGACCCCAAGGCTGACTCGACCCGCCTCATCCTGCACTCGAAGGCCCAGACCTCGGTCATCCAGCTCGCTGCCGAGAAGGGGTCCGTCGAGGACCTGGAGCTCGACGAGGTCCTGGTCGAGGGCCAGTGGGGCATCAAGTGCGTCGAGTCCGGTGGCCCGGAGCCGGGTGTCGGCTGCGCCGGCCGCGGTGTCATCACCTCCATCACGTACCTGGAGGAGGCCGGCGCCTACGAGAACCTCGACTTCGTCACCTACGACGTCCTCGGTGACGTTGTCTGCGGTGGCTTCGCGATGCCGATCCGCCAGGGCAAGGCCCAGGAGATCTACATCGTGACCTCCGGCGAGATGATGGCGATGTACGCGGCGAACAACATCGCCCGCGGCATCCTCAAGTACGCGCACTCCGGTGGCGTCCGCCTCGGTGGCCTCATCTGCAACAGCCGCAAGACCGACCGCGAGGACGAGCTGATCATGGAGCTCGCCCGCCGTCTCAACACCCAGATGATCCACTTCATCCCGCGTAACAACGTCGTGCAGCACGCCGAGCTCCGCCGGATGACGGTCATCGAGTACGACGAGAAGAACTCGCAGGCCGACGAGTACCGCGCGCTGGCCAAGAAGATCGACGAGAACGAGATGAAGACCATCCCGACTCCGATCACCATGGACGAGCTCGAGGAGCTCCTCATCGAGTTCGGGATCATGGCGCAGGAAGACGAGAGCGTCATCGGCAAGAAGGCCGACGCGACCATCGCCTGACTCCGATCACCGGCTCTGAAACCGTCGAGGATGAGGTCCCGATCATGACGACGACGCCGACCCCGCCGCGGGCCGAGACCGAGGCGATGATCGCCGAAGTCCTGTCGCACTACCCCGCGAAGGCGGCCAAGTTCCGGGCCAAGCACATCAAGGCCAACGACCCCGAGGGGTCGAAGGAGTGCGAGGTCAAGTCCAACATCAAGTCCCGCCCCGGAGTCATGACGATCCGCGGGTGCGCCTACGCCGGCTCCAAGGGCGTGGTGTGGGGTCCGGTGAAGGACCTGGTCACCATCAGCCACGGCCCCGTCGGCTGCGGCCAGTACTCCTGGGCCACCCGGCGTAACTACGCCCGCGGCCCCTGGGGCGTCACCAACTTCGCCGCGATGCAGATCACCACGGACTTCCAGGAGAAGGACATCGTCTTCGGCGGTGACCCCAAGCTGGAGAAGGTCTGCGACGAGATCAACGAGCTGTTCCCGCTGGCCAAGGGCATGTCGATTCAGTCCGAGTGCCCGATCGGTCTGATCGGCGACGACATCGAGGCCGTGGCCCGCACCGCGACGAAGAAGCTCGAGAAGCCGGTCATCCCGGTCCGCTGCGAGGGCTTCCGCGGTGTCTCCCAGTCCCTGGGGCACCACATCGCCAACGACGCCGTCCGTGACCACGTGCTCGGCACCGGTGGCGAGTCGTTCAAGGAGACCCCGTACGACGTCGCGCTCATCGGCGACTACAACATCGGCGGCGACGCCTGGGCCTCGCGGCGGATTCTCGAGGACATGGGCCTGCGGGTCATCGCCCAGTGGTCCGGTGACGGCACGCTGAACGAGATGGCCTCGACGCACCTGTCGAAGCTGAACCTGATCCACTGCTACCGCTCCATGAACTACATCTGCACCACCATGGAGGAGCGTTACGGCACTCCGTGGATCGAGTTCAACTTCTTCGGCCCGACGAAGATCATCACCTCGATGCGGGCCATCGCGGCCAAGTTCGACGAGACGATCCAGGCGAAGACCGAGGCTGCGATCGCGCGTTACCAGAAGCGCTTCGACGAGATCACGGCGGCGTTCAAGCCGCGCCTCGACGGCAAGCGCGTCATGCTCGCCGTCGGCGGCCTGCGCCCCCGCCACACGATCGGCGCCTACGAGGACCTCGGCATGGAGGTCGTCGGCACCGGTTACGAGTTCGCGCACAAGGACGACTACACCCGCACGTACGCCGAGCTCAAGGAAGGCGTCGTTCTCTACGACGACCCGACGGCGTTCGAGCTGGAGGAGTTCGCCAAGCGGATGAAGCCGGACCTCATGGGTGCGGGCGTCAAGGAGAAGTACGTCTTCCACAAGATGGGCATTCCCTTCCGCCAGATGCACTCCTGGGACTACTCCGGGCCGTACCACGGCGTGGACGGCTTCGCGGTCTTCGCCCGCGACATGGACATCGCGATCAACAGCCCGACCTGGGACCTCATGGAGACCCCCTGGTCCAAGGCTGGAGAGGTCTTCTGACCCGAAGATCGGCTCCGCCGGCGACCGCCGGTGGTCATCAGTCACGGTAGAAAGGAGGATGTCCGGTGACGACAACTCCCGAGACAGGTAGTCACATACCGCTGAAGGTCCTCGACCACAGCGAGCTGTTCAAGGACGAGGTCTACCAGAAGCAGTTCGAGGGCAAGGGCGAGTTCGAGAACGGCAGCGACGCCGCCGAGGTCACCCGGGTTCTGGAGTGGACCCGCGGCTGGGAGTACCGGGAGAAGAACTTCGCCCGGGAGGCGCTGACCGTCAACCCGGCCAAGGCCTGCCAGCCGCTCGGCGCGGTGCTCGCGGGCCTCGGGTTCGAGGGCACGCTGCCCATCGTGCACGGGTCGCAGGGCTGCGTTGCTTACTTCCGCAGCCACTTCGCCCGGCACTTCAAGGAGCCCGTCCCGGCGGCCTCCACGTCCATGACCGAGGACGCCGCGGTCTTCGGCGGTCTCAGCAACCTGGTCGAGGCGCTGGGTAACGCCAACGCGCTCTACAAGCCGAAGATGGTCGCGCTCAGCACCACCTGCATGGCCGAGGTCATCGGCGAGGACCTCTTCGCCTACATCGGCGCGGCGAAGGAGCAGGAGGTGATCCCGCAGGACTACCCGGTGCCGTACGCCCACACGCCGAGTTTCGTGGGATCGCACCTGACCGGGTACGACAGCATGCTCAAGGGCATTCTGGAGAACCTGACGAAGACTCCGGACGCCAAGGAGCCGGAGACCGGTGGGAAGCCTCGGCTGAGCATCATCCCCGGTTTCGAGACCTACATCGGCAACCTGCGCGAGTACCGGCGGATCCTCGAGCTGATGGGGGTCGACCCCCTGATCCTCGGCGACCACTCCGCCGCGCTCGACTCGCCGGCCACCGGCGAGTACGACCTCTACCCGGGTGGCACGCGCCTCGCGGACGCCGCCACGGCCAAGTTCAGCCGTGCCACGGTGGCCCTGCAGACGACGACCACCCGCAAGACGGTCGAACTGATCAGGGAAGTGTGGAAGCAGGACACGGTCGTGCTGGAGACCCCGATCGGGGTCCGCGGCACCGACCAGTTCCTGACCGAGATCGCCCGGCTCACCGGCCTGGAGATCCCGGCCGAGCTCACCGTCGAGCGCGGCCGGCTGGTCGACGCCCTGACCGACTCGCACGCCTACCTTCACGGCAAGCGGGTCGCCATCGCGGGCGACCCCGACCTGGTCATCGCCCTGACCCGGTTCGTGCTCGAGCTCGGCATGGTCCCGGTGCACCTGCTCAGCACGAACGCCGACAAGGACTTCAAGCCCCGCATGGAGAAGGTGCTGGCGGCGAGCAAGTTCGGCGACGCGGCCACCGTCTGGCCGGAGAAGGACCTGTGGCACCTGCGGTCGCTGGTCTTCACCGAGCCGGTCGACCTGCTCATCGGCAGCACCTACCTGAAGTACATCTCCAGGGAGGCGAACGTCCCGCTGGTGCGGGTCGGGTTCCCGATCTTCGACCGGCACCACCTGCACCGCTTCCCGATCGTGGGATACGAGGGCGGGCTGCACCTGCTCACCCAGCTGGTCAACACCGTGCTGGACGAGCTGGACCGCACCAGTCCTGACCATAGCTTCGACGCCGTGCGCTGAGTCCCGCCCGGGGGATGCCTCCTGAGCATCCGGCATCCCCCGGACGGAACGCACGGCCTTCCCGGTGGTCGGTCGGCTGTGGCCCCACACCCCCCGCTCGGCCGGGGCCCCGGCCCGCGCGCTGGGACCGCGCCCCCCGCGTCGCATGCGGCCGACGCCCCGCCCGTTGCCGGGCCGGGGCCCCAGCCGGCCGGCCACAACCTCCGGCGAACGGCCACTCACCCAGCTCACCGAGGGAACGCCCCTCCCCAAGCGGAGAGATCGCCATGGCCGCCACTGACCGCGCAACACTTTTCACCGAACCGGCCTGTGACCACAACCGCGACAAGTCCGCCAAGGAGCGCAAGGCAGGCTGCCCCAAGCCGACGCCTGGCGGTACCAGCGGAGGCTGCACCTTCGACGGCGCGCTGATCACCCTGGTTCCGATCGTGGACAGCGCCCACGTCGTGCACGGCCCGATCGCCTGCGCCGGAAACTCCTGGGACGGGCGGGGAAGCCTGTCGTCAGGACCCGACCTCTACCGGCGCGGTTTCACCAGCGACGTCGGCGAGCAGGACGTCATCTTCGGCGGCGAGCAGCGCCTGTTCGACACCATCATCGAGGCCGCCCGCCGGCACCGGCCGCAGGCCGTCTTCGTCTACTCGACCTGCGTCACCGCGATGATCGGCGACGATCTCGACGCGGTGTGCGCCGCGGCCGCCACCCACACCGGCGTGCCGGTCATCCCGGTGCACGCGCCGGGATTCGTCGGCAACAAGAACCTCGGCAACAAGCTCGCCGGGGAGGCCCTGCTCGAGCACGTCATCGGGACGGTCGAACCGCCCGACGTGACCGACCTGGACATCAACCTCGTCGGTGAGTACAACATCGCCGGCGAGCTGTGGGACGTCCTGCCCACGCTGTCGAAGCTGGGCCTGCGGGTCCGGGCCTGCATCAGCGGGGACGCGCGGTACGCCGACGTCGCCGCCGCCCACCGGGCCCGCGCGACGATGGTCGTCTGCTCCCGGGCCCTGCTCGGGCTCGCCCGCGGGCTGGAGGAGCAGTACGGCATCCCCTGGTTCGAGGGGAGCTTCTACGGCGTCCGGGCGATGAACGACACCCTGCGCCAGTTCGCGCAGGCGCTCGGCGGCGGCGAGCTCGCCGAGCGAGCCGAGGAGCTCATCGAGCTGGAGCAGACCGCCGTCGACCTGGCCCTGGAGCCCTACCGGGAGCGGCTCGCCGGCAAGCGCGCCGTCCTCTACACCGGCGGGGTCAAGAGCTGGTCGATCGTCTCCGCGCTGCAGGACCTGGGCGTCGAGGTCGTCGCGAACGGCATCACCAAGAGCTCCGACGGCGACGTCGAGAAGATCCAGGAGCTGCTCGGCCCGGAGGCGAAGATCGTCACCGAGGGCAGCCCGCGCGAGCTGCTGCGCATCGCCGAGGAGACCCGCGCGGACATCCTCGTCGCCGGGGGCCGCAACCAGTACACGGCGCTCAAGGGCCGGCTGCCCTTCCTCGACATCAACCAGGAGCGCCACATCCCCTACGCGGGCTACCGCGGTGCGGTGGAGCTGGCCCGGCGCCTCGACCTGGCCATCACCAACCCGGTGTGGGAGCAGGTCCGCGCGCCCGCGCCCTGGGACCCGGCGGGGGTGGCGTGATGGCCCGGGTCGTCACGACCACCCGGCGGGCCGGCCTGGACCCGCTGAAGTTCAGCCAGCCCCTCGGCGGCGCGCTCGTCTTCCTCGGCCTGGCCGGCGCGATGCCGGTGATGCACGGCTCCAAGGGCTGCGCCTCGTTCGCGAAGGCGTTGCTGACCCGGCACTTCAACGAGCCCATCCCGCTGCAGACCACCGGCATCACCGAGGTCACCGCGGTCCTGGGCAGCGGCGAGGAGCTCGTCGTGCACCTCGACGCGATCCGCGCCAAGCAGCGCCCCGAGATCATCGGGCTGCTGACCACCGGGGTCACCGAGGTCAGCGGCGAGGACGTCGCCGGCCAGATGCGCCAGTACATCGCGATGATGGAGCACACCACCCCCGAGGGCGCGCCGCTGATCGTGCGGGTGTCGACCCCCGACTTCATCGGCGGCCTGTCCGACGGCTGGTCGGCGGCCCTGCGGGCGCTGGTCAGCGCGGTCCCGTTCGACGGGCCCGACGCGGACGACGCCAGGCACGGCAGCGGCAGCGGCCGCGGTAGCGGTAGCGGCCGCGGTGAGGACACGGTCGCGGTGCTCGTCGGCCCGTCGCTGACGGCGGCGGACCTCGACGAGCTCGGCGCCCTGATCCGCGGGTTCGGGCTGGCCCCGGTACTCGTGCCGGATCTGTCCGGCTCGCTCGACGGGCACCTCGCGCCGTCCTGGCAGCCGACGACGACCGGCGGCACGGGCCTGGCAGCGCTGCGCCGCCTCGACCGTGCCGGGCTGGTGATCACCGTCGGGGCCACCGCGGCCGAGGCCGGCGTCGACCTGGCTGCCCGCACCGACGCCGATCTCGTGCACTTCGACCACCTCAGCGGGCTGCGGGCGGTGGACGCCCTCGTCACCGAGCTGATGGCCCGGTCGGGGCGCGGGCCCAGCCACGAGGTGCGCCGGGCCCGCGCCCGGCTCGCCGACGGGCTGCTCGACAGCCACTTCGGCCTCGGCGGGGCCCGGATCGCGCTGGCGATGGAGCCGGAGGCCCTGGTCGCCGTCGGCTCCCTGCTGCACGACGTGGGTGCCGAGATCGTCGCGGCCGTCTCCCCGACGGACGCCCCCGTCCTGGCCACGGCACCCTGGGACGAGATCGTCATCGGCGATCTGACCGACCTCGAGGAACGTGCCGTGGACGGCGGCGCGGAGCTGCTCATCGGGTCCAGCCACGTGCGGGCCGTCGCCGACCGCATCGGCGCCCCGCACCTGCCCGTCGGTTTCCCGATCTACGACCGGCTGGGCGCCACCCTGCGCACGACCGCCGGGTACGCCGGCAGCCTGCGGCTCCTCGTGGACGCCGCGAACCGGCTGCTCGACCACCACCACGACGCGGACCACCGCATGGACCCGCACCGGGACCACCACGCTGGGCGCCGAGACGTCAGCCAGCACCGGATCGACCCGTTCGACGAGCTCGACGTTCTGTGCCAGGAGCCCTCATGTTGAAGATCGCCTTCGCGACCGGTGACGGCAGCGCCGTCGACCAGCACTTCGGCTGGTGCCGCCGGTTCGACGTGTACGAGGTCGGCCCCGAGGGCTACCGCCTGTTCGAGACCAGGGAGCTCGGCCCCGCGGAGGACGACGAGGAGGACAAGATCGCCTCGCGGCTCGCGGCCGTCACCGACTGCGCGATCCTCAACGTCTCCGACATCGGCGGGACCGCGGCGGCGAAGGTCATCAAGGCCCGCATCCACCCGATGAAGGTCCCCAAGGGCACCCCGATCGACGGCCTGCTCACCAAGTTCGTCGACGTGCTCGCCGGCAGCCCGCCACCGTGGCTGCGCAAGATCCTGCGGGCGCACGTCCCGCAGGAAGTTCCCGTCTGGACCCCGGTCTCCTCCGGGCCGTCCCCGTCGGATTCGGCCACGTCGACCTCGACGACCATGGGAGGAACGGCATGACCGCACCGGCAGACGCGGCAGGCGCAAAGGCCGAGGGGTTCCTGCGGGACCTCGTCGACCAGCTCCGCGCCGGCGACACCTACGGCAACCTCGACCGGCTCCCCGACGAGGCCCTGCTCAGCCCGTTCGTCCTGACCAGGGAGCAGCGGCGCCAGATCGCCATCGCCTGCGACATCGACGCGCTGGTCGAGGGGCGGGTGCGGTCCTTCTACCAGGCGGTCGCCGCCTCGATCGAGAAGGCGACCGGCGCCGTCACGACGACCGTTCTCGACCTCAACCACGAGGGCTTCGGGCGGGTGGTCATCTTCGCCGGCCGGCTCGTGGTGCTCTCCGACGTCCTACGGGACGTCCAGCGCTTCGGGTTCAACACCCTGGAGGACCTCGGCGCCCGCGGCGAGGCCTTCGTCACCGCCGCCGTCAAGCACGTCGACCAGTGGAAGGAGGTCGCCCGCGATGACTCCTGAGACGAGCACCGGAACCGACGCGGCCGCCGTGCGGACCCGGCTGCGCAAGCTGAACAGCAAGGCATCCCAGCTCAAGCTCGACCTGCACGACCTTTCCGAGGAACTGCCGCTCGGCTGGGAGAACATCCTCGACCTCGCCCGCCGGACCTACGACGCCTACGCCGAGATCGCGCTGCTGGAAGGCGAACTGCGCGCCAGCACCGGGAACGGGTCGCCGAACGGCGCGACGAAGGGGGCGGGGCAGTGACCACCTCAGCCAGCCAGCTCGCCGAGTTCCGCCGCTGCTCGACCGCCGAGCAGTACTTCGAACTGCTCGACGTCGACTACGACCCGCGGGTGGTGGCCGTGAACCGGCTGCACATCCTGCGCTACTTCGCCGACGAGATCGCCACCCTGCACGGCGATGCGGCCGGGTCGCCGGAGCCGGAGGAGCTGCTGCGCGACTACCGGGCGGCGCTCATCCGCGCCTACGACGCCTTCACGACGGCGACGGCCCTGGACCACCGGCTGTTCAAGGTCCTCAAGGACCGCGCGCCGGAGCCCACCGCCTTCGTCCCGATGTCCGCGATCACGATCGAGCACTCCGCAGCCGCGGGACCAGATGGGAAGGAGCAGAGCTGATGAGGTCCGCCTTCGATGTCGGAGATGTTGTCGCGACCACCAAGGCGCTGCGCCAGGACGGGACCTTCCCGGACCCGGACATCGCCACCGGCCAGATCCTGGTCGAGCCGGGGACCCGCGGCGAGGTCATCAACGTCGGTCTCTACCTGCAGGAGCACGTCGTCTACGCCGTCGCGTTCGAGAACGGGAGGGTCGTCGGCGCCCTCGAGCGCGAGCTCGAGGCCGCGCCCCGGGACCCCCGCGCATCCTCGTCCGGCGGCGCTGACGCCCATGACCGGGACGGTGAGCCCCGCCACGGGGAAGCCGTCCACGCCACGAGTTCCGCGGCTGACAGCAGCGCCGCCGTGACCAGCGGGACCACCGATGAGGAGGAGGGGCTGTCGTGACCAGCGAGCCCGTCGCGCTCCCGGTGCTGTCCACCGCGCCGGCGGCGCCTGTGCCCAGCCAGTCCGCCGCGTCCGCCGCCCCGGCGGCACTGGGAGGCGGCTGCGCGTCGAAGACGAGCTGCGGCAGCAGCGCTCCGGCGACCGACCCGGAGATCGCCGAGAAGATCGCCAACCACCCCTGTTACAGCGCCGAGGCACACCAGTTCTACGCCCGGATGCACGTCGCGGTGGCGCCCGGCTGCAACATCCAGTGCAACTACTGCAACCGCAAGTACGACTGCGCGAACGAGAGCCGGCCCGGCGTCACCAGCGACCTGCTGACCCCCGAGGACGCTCTCGCCAAGGTCAAGCTGGTCGCCAGCGAGATCAAGCAGATGAGCGTGCTCGGCATCGCCGGCCCGGGCGACCCGCTGGCCAACCCGAAGCGCACCTTCCGCACCCTGGAACTGGTCGCGCGGGACTGCCCGGACATCAAGCTGTGCCTGTCGACGAACGGGCTCACCCTGCCTGACCACGTCGACCGCATCGCCGACCTGAACGTCGACCACGTCACGATCACGATCAACATGATCGACCCCGAGGTCGGCGAGCGGATCTACCCCTGGGTCGCCTACAAGGGCAAGAAGTACACCGGGCGGGAGGCGTCGAAGATCCTCTCCGAGCGCCAGCTCGAGGGGCTCGCGATGCTCGCCGAGCGCAAGATCCTCGCCAAGGTCAACTCGGTGCTGATCCCCGGGGTCAACGACGAGCACCTCGTCGAGGTCTCGCAGACCGTCCGCGGGCTCGGCGCCTTCCTGCACAACGTGATGCCGCTGGTCTCGGCGCCGGAGCACGGCACCGTCTTCGGTCTGGCCGGCCAGCGCGGCCCCACCGCCCAGGAGCTCAAGGCCCTGCAGGACAGCTGCGCGGGTGTCGACGGCGCCGACATGAACATGATGCGGCACTGCCGGCAGTGCCGGGCCGACGCGGTCGGCATGCTGGGCGAGGACCGCGGCGACGAGTTCACCCCGGACACCTACCAGGGCCGCGAGATCGCCTACGACCTCGCCGGCCGGCAGGCCGTGCACGCCGAGATCGAGCGGTCGCGCGCGGAGAACCGCACCGAGCGCGAGACGCTGCGCATCACCGACAGCGGCCCGAAGCCGGACGACACCGTCCTGGTCGCCGTCGCCACCAAGGGCAGCGGCGTGGTGAACCAGCACTTCGGGCACGCCAGCGAGTTCTGGATCTACGAGGCCGGGCGCAACTGGGCCAGCCTCGTCCAGACCCGCGACGTCCAGCGCTACTGCGAGGGCCCGTCCGAATGCGGTGACGGCGCCTCGGTGCTCGACAAGACCATCGCGATGCTCTCCGACTGTGCCGCAGTCCTGTGCAGCAAGATCGGCCCGGGTCCGTACGACGCGCTGGCGGACGCCGGCATCGAACCGATCGAGGTCTACGAACTGATCGAGACGGCTGTTGCCGCGGCCGGCGCCCGCATCACGGCGGCGCGTACCGCGGCCGCCCCCACAGACGGCTCCGGCGACGCCGGTACTTCCCCGACCGACGTCGCCGCTGAGCTGGACCTTGAGGTTCGCGGTGGCGAGCTGGTCGACGTCGACCTGCTCGACCCGGACCTGATGGACGAGGACCCGTTCGCGTTCGCGGTCCACGTCCGGCCCGGCGCCGGCTCCTGCTCCGGAGCTGGCGCCGGGAAGGGAGGCCGGGACGGTGGCTGCTCCGGCCATGGTGCCGAGCACGCCAGCGGCTCCCGTACCGACGGCTGCCGCACCGACAGCTCTCGCACCGACAGCGCCCACACCGACGGCGCCGACCTGGAGGTAGCCCGGTCATGACCCTCGCCCCGAGCACCATCGAACTGACCGAGCGGGCCCGCCAGCAGGTGCGCTCCCTGATCGGCGGCAGCTCCGAGACGGCCGGCTTCGGCCTGCGGGTCGGGGTGAACCCGGGCGGGTGCTCCGGCTTCACCTACGCCCTGGCGCTGACGCCGAGCGCGGAGAGCGACGACATCGTCATCAACGAGGACGGCTTCGACGTCTTCATCCACAACTCGATGATCGGTCACCTCCGTGGCCTGCGGATCGACTACGTGGAGTCGCTGACCTCCTCCGGCTTCACCTTCACCAACCCGAACGCCTCCAGCTCCTGTGGCTGCGGCAACAGCTTCGGGACGCCGGACGAGCCCGAGCGGGCCGAGGCCGACGCGCAGCTGCGCGCGCAGGTCGAGGACGTCATCACCGAGATCCGGCCGTTCCTGCAGGGCGACGGCGGCGACGTGCAGGTCGTCACCGTGCTCGCCGGCAACGGGCAGCCCGGCACCGCCGAGGTGCACATCCGCCTCACCGGCGCCTGCAACGGGTGCTCCAGCGCCTCGGCCACCGTCACCGCGGTGATCGAGAAGCGGATCAAGGAGAACCTGCCGGAGATCGGGCGCGTCGCCCTCGTCTCCTGACCTCCCGCGACCAGATCGCCCCGACTGACCGACTGACCGACCACACCACGCCAGCACAGGGAGCCTTCATGGAAAGCGGCATGATCGTCACCCCGTGCGATGTCCGGCCCGCGCCCGCCCCCGCGGCGCGGCTGGGCCGCTACAACCGCCAGCTCGGGATACCGGGCTTCGGCCCGGCCGCCCAGGAGCGGTTGCGCCGCGCGACCGTGCTGGTGGCGGGGATCGGTGGTGTCGGCGGGGCGGCGGCGACCTACCTCGCCGCCGCCGGGGTCGGTCGGCTGGTCCTGGTCCATCCGGGCCCGCTGGAGGAGCCCGACCTCAACCGGCAGACCCTCATGCGGCCCGAGTGGATCGGCGGCTCCCGGGTGGCCTGCGCGGAGCAGACTCTGCGCGCGCACCACCCGGGCGTCGAGATCGTCACCTTCGACCGCGAGCTGGCCGAGCTCCCCGAGCTCGGCCAGCTCGTCGGCGAGGCGGACGTCGTGGTGGACGCCCGCCACAACTTCCCCGACCGCTACCGGCTCAACGACCTCTGCGTGGCGACGCGGACCCCGGCGGTCATCGCCGCGATGAACGCCACCGAGGGCAACCTGCTCGTCGTCGAGCCGGGGACACCCTGCCTGCGCTGTGTGTTCACCGAGGGCGACCCGTCCTGGGAGCCCCTGGGGTTCACGGTTCTCGGAGCCGTCTCCGGCCTGGCGGGCTGCCTCGCCGCGACCGAGGCGATCAAAATCATCGCTCGGTTCGGCGAGCCGGCCAGCGGCCGGCTGCTGCAGTACGACCTCTGGGACATGGACTTCCAGTCGCTGCGGGTGCGGCGCGACCCCGCCTGCCCGACCTGCGCCGAGCACACCGGTGCCGGTGCCGGTGCCGGTGCCGAGGAGTCCACATGATCTACCTCGACCACAACGCGACCACCCCGGTAGACCCGCGCGTGGTCGAGGTCATGCTTCCGCTGTTCACCGACCAGTTCGCCAACCCGGCCAGCAGGCACGGGCCGGGCCAGGAGGTCACCCGGATCGTCGAGCGCGCCCGGCGGGAGGTCGCCACCCTCGCCGGTGCGCGTGCCCGCGACGTCGTGTTCACCTCCGGAGCCACTGAGGCGGCGAACCTGGCGATCGGCGGGGCGCTCGCCGCCGCCGGACCCGACCGGCACCGCGTGCTCGTCGGCGCGACCGAGCACCCCGCGGTGCTCGGCGCCGCCGACGCCGCCGCGGCGGCCGCGGCCGGGCCCGGCACCCGCGCCGAGCGGATCGCCGTCCACTCCGACGGCACCATCGACGTCGACGACCTGCGCCGCCTGCTCGGTCCCGACGTCGCGCTCGTGGCGGTGATGGCGGCCAACAACGAGACCGGGGCCGTGAACGACCTGCGGCCCCTGGTCGAACCCGTGCACTCCGCCGGCGCGCTGCTGTTCAGCGACGTCACCCAGGCCCTGGGGCGGATCCCGGTCAGCCTCGAGCGGACAGGCGTCGATGTGGCCGTCGCGTCCGCCCACAAGCTGTACGGCCCCAAGGGCGTCGGCGCGCTGGTCGCGTCGGGGGACGCCTGGGCGCGCATCGCGCCGCGGGCGCACGGGGGAGGGCAGGAACGCGGCCGACGGGCCGGCACCCTCAACACCGCCGGGATCGCCGGCTTCGGCGCGGCCGCCCGCATCGCGGCCGCATCGATGACGGACGACGGCAGGCGCCAGCGCACGCTGGTGGCGCAGCTGACCGAGCTGCTCGTCGAGCGGCTCGGCCGCGGCGCCGTCGAACTGAACGGCCCGGTGCGGGCCAGGCTGCCGAACACCGTCAACCTCCGCTTCGTCGGCGCGGGTGCCGACGACGTCCAGGCCTGCCTTCCGCAGGTCGCGGTCTCGGCCGGCTCGGCCTGCAGCGGCGGCGGGGATGTTCCGTCCCACGTCCTGCTGGCCATGGGCCGAACCGCGGCCGAGGCCAGGGAGAGCCTGCGCTTCAGCCTGGGCCGCGCCACGACACCCGAGGAGATCCGCACCGCCGCGGACCAGGTGGCCCGCGCTGTCCAGCGCGTCCGCTCCCTTACCCAGAGCACCCCCATCCAAGACGAGGTTCGCGATGACAACCGAGCTCGAACAGCCCGACCCGCGGGTACGCCGGCTTAAGGGAGTCGTCATCCGGTTCGCCGGTGACTCCGGCGACGGCATGCAGCTCACCGGTGACCGTTTCGGTGCGCAGGCCGCCGAGGCCGGCAACGACGTGGCGACCCTGCCCGACTTCCCCGCCGAGATCCGGGCGCCAGCAGGCACCGTCGGCGGTGTGTCCAGCTACCAGCTGCACGTCGCCGACCACGACATCACCACCCCCGGTGACCAGCCCGACGTCCTCGTCGCCATGAACCCGGCGGCGCTGAAGGCGACGCTGAAGGACCTGCGGCCCGGCGGCGTGCTGCTCGTCGACTCCGGCGCGTTCAACGTGCGCTCGCTGGAGAAGGCCGGCTACGACTCCGACCCGCTGACCGACGGCTCGCTGACCAACTACATCGTGCACGCGGTCGACCTCACCGGGCTCGCCGTCGGTGCCACCGACGGTCTGGGCCTGAAGCGCAAGGACGCCGCCCGCACGAAGAACATGTTCGCGCTCGGCCTGGTGTCCTGGATGTTCAACCAGCCGGTCGAGAGCACGATCGCCTACCTGGAGAAGCGTTTCGCGAAGAAGCCGCCGGAGATCCTCGCCGGCAACCTCGCGGCGCTGCGCGCGGGCGTGGACTACGGCGACACCACCGAGGCGTTCGCCGTCTCCTACGAGGTGAAGCCCGCCGCGCTGCCCCCGGGCAACTACCGGCACATGCGTGGCAACCGGGCCATCGCGTTCGGCCTCGTCGCCGCCGCGCACCAGGCCGGGATGCCGCTGTTCCTCGGCGCCTACCCGATCACCCCCGCCACCGACGTCCTGCACGAGCTGAGCAAGCTCATCTCGCACGACGTCCGCTCCTACCAGGCGGAGGACGAGATCGCGGCGATCGGCGCGGCGATCGGCGGCTCGTTCGCCGGCATGCTCGGCGTCACCGTCACCTCCGGCCCGGGCATGGCGCTCAAGGGCGAGGCGATCGGCCTGGCGATCTCGCTGGAGCTGCCGCTGGTCATCGTCAACGTGCAGCGCGGTGGCCCGTCCACCGGTCTGCCGACCAAGACCGAGCAGTCCGACCTGCTGCAGGCCCTCTACGGGCGGCACGGCGAGGCCCCGCTGCCGGTACTCGCCGCGCAGAGCCCGGCGGACTGCTTCAACGCGGCCTTCGAGGCCGCGAAGATCGCGCTGGAGCGGCGGACCCCGGTCGTGCTGCTCTCCGACTCCTACATCGCCAACGGCAGCGAGCCGTGGCAGGTGCCGAACGTCGCCGAGCTGCCCGAGATCGGCATCGAGTTCGCGACCGCGCCGAACGCGGTCGGCAAGGACGGCAAGCCCGCGTTCCACCCGTACAAGCGTGACCCGCGCACCCTCGCTCGTCCGCTGGCCATCCCCGGCACCCCCGGTCTGGAACACCGCATCGGTGGTCTGGAGAAGGCCGACGGCAGCGGCGAGATCTCGCACGACGCCGACAACCACGACCTGATGGTCCGCACCCGCCAGAACAAGGTGGACGGCATCGACGTCCCGCTGCTGGAGGTCGACGACCCGAGCGGGCCGCCCGGATCCGGCGCGAAGCTGCTCGTCATCGGCTGGGGCTCCACCTACGGGCCGATCGGCGCGGCCTGCCGGCTCGTCCGCGACCAGGGGCTGGCCATCGCCCAGGCGCACCTGCGCTACCTCAACCCGCTGCCGGCCAACCTCGCGTCGGTCCTGGCCGCCTACGACACCGTGCTCGTCCCGGAGATGAACCTCGGGCAGCTCGGCGGCCTGCTGCGGATGCACTGCCAGGTCGAGCCGGTCGGCTACACCCAGACCCGCGGCCTGCCCTTCCGGGCGGTCGAGCTGGCGGCGGTGTTCACCCGGCTCGTCGACGGCACCGGCGTCGGCACCGAGCTCACCACGGAAGACATCAAGGCCATCGGCGGCTCCGGCGAAGTCGGCCGCAGCGAGCTCGGATCGGAGGGCGACAAGTGACCAGCCCCGACGCGACAGGAAAGCAGCTCACCGCCAAGGAGTTCTCGGCGGGCGAGGCCCGCTGGTGCCCCGGATGCGGCGACCACGCGATCCTCAACAACATGCGCAACCTGATGCCGACCCTCGGCATCCCGCGCGAGAACTTCGTGGTGATCTCCGGTATCGGCTGCTCCTCCCGGCTGCCGTACTACCTGGACACCTACGGCATGCACTCGATCCACGGCCGGGCGCCGTCCATCGCGACCGGTGTGTCGATCAACCGCCCCGACCTGTCCGTCTGGGTGGTCACCGGTGACGGTGACGCGCTGTCGATCGGTGGAAACCACCTGATCCACGCGCTGCGCCGCAACGTGAACCTCAAGATCCTGCTGTTCAACAACCAGATCTACGGTCTGACCAAGGGCCAGTTCTCGCCGGCGACCAAGCCCGGCACGGTCACCCCGTCCAGCCCGTTCGGCTCGCTCGACCACTCCTTCAACCCGCTCGCGCTGGCCCTCGGCGCCGAGGCGAGCTTCGTCGCCCGCACCGTCGACACCGACCGCAAGCACATGATGGAGATCCTCGCCGCGGCCGCCGCCCACAACGGCTCCGCGCTGGTGGAGATCCGGCAGAACTGCCCGACCTTCAGCCACACGGAGAAGCCCGCGGCGGGCGACACGTCGGTGCCGTCGCCGGCCGACGGCCCGATCCGCCTGGAGGCGGGCGCGCCGATCCTGTTCGGCGCCGACAGCCAGTGGGCGATCCTGCGCGACGCCGAGAGCGGCGACCTGAAGTTCGGCCGCTCGACGGAGAAGGGCATCGTCGTGCACAACCCGCGCTCGACCAGCCCGACCTACGCCTACGCGCTGGCCCGGATCGCCGACACCGACCCGGAGCTCGCGCCGATCGGCGTGTACCGCGCGGTGGAGCGGCCGAGCTTCGACGACCAGTACCAGGACCGGCTCGCCGACGCCCGCGCGGGCGGGCGCGGCGACCTGCAGGAACTGCTCTCCGGCAATGACTCCTGGACGGTGCCGGCCCGGGCCTGACCCGGACCCGCGCAAGGCTGACCAGGCTGACCAGCGCTCCGGCCGGTGCACCGTCGCGCCGGCCGGAGCGGCCAGCGGTCAGGCAGTCAGGCCAGGGCTGTCAACCCGGGCCAGGGCAGTTGCACGAACCGCAGGCAAACGAGATCCTCCCGGGTCCGCAGCGTCGGACCCGGACCTCAGACGGGAAGAAGAACTCCGATGCCCTACGTCGTCACGTCACCCTGCATTGACGTCAAAGACACCGGCTGCCTCGACGAGTGCCCGGTCGACGCCATCTACGAAGGTGGCCGGAAGCTCTACATCAACCCCAACGAGTGCACCGAGTGCGGCGCCTGCGCCTCGGCCTGCCCGATCGGCGCCATCATGCTCGACCTCGAGGTTCCCAAGGCCGAGCGGCCCTTCGTGAAGAGCGAGAAGGAGTTCTTCTCCAAGGTGCTGCCGGGCCGCGACGAGCCGCTCGGCGACCCCGGCGGCGCCAAGACCGTCGGCAAGGTCGGCGTCGACACCCCGTTCGTCGCGGAGTACGAAGCCTCCTGAGCAGCCCCGCCGGCCAGACCTTCTGCAACCGCGCAGGTCCGGATCCGGGGTGGCGTCGCCGCGCCGGCCTGAGCCGCGTGGCACTTTCGAGGCCGCACGGGCCACCGGCTGATGATCGAGAGCCACGCAGACTCCCGGTGATCACCGGTGGCCCGCCCCGTAGGACGTGCCCGGTCACCGACGGTTGCTGATCGTCAGTGGACCACGCGGCCGACATCTGGCCACGCGCCAGACGCGGCTGACCCCGCCTCCAACATGGTGCCCCGCTTCGGGGGAACCTGTGGGACGCCGTCATCCGACGAGCGCACGAGCCCGACCACGAGCACCACGATCGCCACGAGGCACCCGGTGAGAATCCACTTGAGGCGCATGAGGCCCGCGAACATTCTCAGTGGGGCCTGCAGGTCCGACCGAGCCCGCGGGTATGACTGACCCTGCAGCCTCGACAGGGCCCGCCGCACCATCCAGATGACGACGGCGGCCACGACGAGGCCGGCGAGCAGACTGGATCTGGCCGTGTGACCAGTGCCCGCGTTGTTTGCCGCGACGTACGACGCGGTTAGACTTGGCATAGCTGGGGCTTCCTCCTTCATGCACACATGAGGACGGATTCTGGGTTTCCAGCGAGCAGACACTCCCGGATCGCCGCCAAACGATCTCCGGGGGTGTCTGTCTTTGGTCCGGCTCCCGGGGCGGTGGCCGGGCCTCGGCTGCAGCCGGGCTGATGCGGTCACCGCCGAAGCACTCTCGGGTGATCATCCGACCATCTTCGATCCCCTTCGCAAGAGTTCAGTGTAAATTTTAAAGTTTCAATCCCTTCTCTAGGGGAGACCTGACTTCAGTCTAAGACTCTAACGACTGCATACCAACGGTTTCCGTGACTTCAAACCACGCCCACTCGCCGACGCGCCCACCCTCTCCCTCGCTTCTGGTCGCAGCTGCTAGGCTTCTGCTAGCTTCAGGGAAGTCTCGCTATTTCAGTGAAGTTTGCTGAACGCTGGTGAAGAGGGTGGGGTGGGTGGCGGCGCAGCCCAACAGGGCACTGGCTCGGAGACTTCGCCGGTTGCGGCAGGAGACATGGCCCAGGGCGCGCCTCACGCAGGCCGCAGTCGCCCAGGCGCTGGGTGTCTCAACCGCGACGATCTCCTCGGACGAGAACCTGGCCACCTCGGTTCCCCTCGAACGCCTGACGGCATACGCCGCCTTCTACGCAGTCGAGCGATCCATCGCTGGGCCGGTACCGTGCCTGTTCGACGAGAGCGAGCTCCTGCCGGCGGAGCTGGAAGCGCGTGACGCGCTGTTTGGCGAGCTGTCCGAGTTCCGGTCGACCTCCCCGCCGGAGGAGGACCCCGGCGTGCCCGAAATACGGCCAGCAAGGCGAACCTGGCTGTTCGGCCGGAACGAGCCGGTCCGGCTCGTCTGCGGAGAAATTCCGAGAGAGCAGCAGTCAGAGCTCGCCGGGTCTCTTCACCTGAACCACACCGAACTACTTTCCTACGCGGACGTGGACGCGTTGGTCGAGCTGTTCGGTCATATTCGCGCGGAGAACCCGTCCGCGGATGTCCGCTTCCTGAAGTCCGCGAACATCGTGCCGGACGACCTGTCTGCCCATCTTGTGCTGCTCGGCGGTCTTGGCTGGAACCAGGCAACCGACTGGTTCATCCAGGAGGCCGGATTCCCGGTCGAACAGGTCGAGGATCCGGAGTTTCCGGACGGTGAGATATTCCAGACCAAGGAGGGGGAGAACTGCTGCAAGTACTTTCCGCGCTGGTCCGACGACCCGGCCCTGGGCCTGGTCGAGGACGTGGGGCTGCTGATCAGGGCTCGTAATCCCTACAACGGGAACCGAACGCTGACCATTTGTAACGGCGTCTATGCCAAGGGTGTGCTCGGCGCGGTGCGGTGCCTCACTGACTCGGCCCTGCGTGAGCGGAACGAGCAGTACCTTGCCAGGCGTTTCGGTAACGCTCCGGGGTTCGGGCTCCTGTTACGCGTTCCGATCTTCAAGGGTCGGGCGCTCACCCCCGACCTGACCAATGCCAGAACAACCCTTTTTGAATGGTCTTGAGAGGACCTGATCCTGTGTCCGAAGACATCGGCCCCGCGCCAGCGAAGGGCCGGTCCGACAGCAGTTGTCCCGCGATGGTGCACCATTCGTCGCACCGCGGGCTGCTTGCGTGGTGCGGTCCAGGCACGGGCGCCCCGCTGGATGCCATAGTCGTCTCCGCCGCGCGTCCGGCCTACAACCTCATCACTGCGATGGAGCTGGCCGCGTCTGTCGACGCATACCTCGTGCTGCTGTGCAGCGGCCGGGCGCACGCGGACGAGGTCTCCGGGCTTGCCCGCGAGGTGCCTGGGCTACGTGCGTTGGTGGTCGATCTTTCGGACCGCAATGCACGCGAGCCGGGCCTGGCTTCCCTCAGGCTCGGGACCTCGCGGTTCACCGAAGCCCAGACTGGTCACCTCGGAGATCTCAGCCTCAAGCGCAACCTGGGCCTTCTGCTGGGTCGTGGCGCCGGCTGGCATTCGCTGCTGTTCCTCGACGACGACATGCGGGATGTCCGGCCGCGGCTCGCCCTGCGGGCAGCCGCCGGTCTTGATCGGTACGACGCGGTGGGGATGTTCACCCGAGACTTCCCGGACAACTCCGTGGTCTGCCACGCCAATCGCGTGACCGGTGGCCCGCAGGACGTCTTCGTCAGCGGCTCCGCCCTGGTCGTCAACCCACAGCGGGACCTCGGCTTCTTTCCCCAGGTCTACAACGAGGACTGGCTGTTCATGTTCGACGTCTTGGCGCGGGGCCGGCTGGCCGCCACCGGATGCGTCCGACAGTTGCGTTACGATCCGTTCGCCAGGCCGGAGCGCGCGGCCGCGGAGGAGTTCGGTGACCTCCTCGCCGAAGGCCTCATGGCGCTCCTTCAGGCCGGTGAAGGCATCGCCGCCGCCAACGCCAGTTTCTGGGCCGATTTTCTCCTGCTACGCAAGGAGTTCATCGCATCGGCCGCGGAACGCGCTGATTCTTCGTCCCATCCGCAGCGAACCGCTATGCTGCACTCCCTCGGCCGAGCCGAGGAGGCGCGGGCCTGCCTCAGCCCCGTACAGCTGGACCGCTTCATCCGGCTCTGGAGATCGGATCTCGACGCCTGGTCGCAATATCGATCGACGATCGCCGGCGGATCGTTGGAGGACGTCGCTGCCGCACTGGGACTGTTCGCCTTCTCGACCAGCATCGAGCCCGGGTCGGTGAACGAGACCGTGCTGCCTCCCGTCGAACAGGAGCAGGTGGGCATCTGCTGACATGGCCCGCCATACTCCTCACAGCTGAAGGCGCACCGTACACCGCGACGGGGCGAGGCCGGGGCCTCCTACGCGGACGGGACTCTCCTGACCATTCTTTCTTCCTTCCTCTGAGCGTCTCCCGGAAAGGGAGCGACCAGGCCCGTAGGTGTGAAGCCAAGGTGTTGGTAGATGGCGCGAGCCTTGAGGTTGTCAAGAGAAACCCAAAGGGATATCAGGGGGGTTCCCTCCTTGCGTGCCCATGCTTCGACGGCGTCGAACAGCATGCGCGAGATTCCCTTTCCACGCCAGTTCGGTGCGACCCAGAGCCCCGAGAGGTGTCGCTCACGTGGGCCCTGTTCGGTGCCGGCTACAACCCCTACGTCGACGGTTTCCGACCGGGCGAGGAACCATGTGCTCCGCTGTATCTGGTGGCGCCAGTCCGCCTCTGCGAAGGCGGTTTCGAGCTCCAACGACGATGCGAAGGCGTGGGGCGCCTCGCGCAGGGCCTTCAGTCGCACCTCGCGGAGCAGCTTCCAGTCGTCCTGGCTGAGGACAAGGATGGTCGGCTGACTGTTGCTCACCATTCCTACACTCGCAGAAACCCCGTCATCGTTCCTCCGATACGACGTCGGTGGAAGCCAGGGCAAGCTCGCGCAAGGTCCTGCCGTCCGGACATTTGTCGTGGTTGTCGCCCGGCGAGGCCGGGGGTGGGGCTCCTCTGCGGATCAGGCGCCAGCGGCGGTGGTCGTGGCGGTGGCGGTGGCGCCGAACAGTTCGAGGTAGCGCTGAGCGGCGTTGGGGTGCAGGGGCGGGTTGATGAGCGAGGAGCGGACGTTCGTCGCCTCGGCCGCGTTGAAGTAGGCCTCGTAGGCGAGGATGTCGCGGTTGCGCTCGAACAGGTCGTGCATCTTCTCGATGTAGAGCGGGTTGTCGCCGCCGCCGTGCCGGTCCGCCCGGACCAGGCCCCATTCGGGCACGGCGAACTGCTTGCCGTGCGCCCGCGCGAACGCGGCCACCGTGCACGTGCCCGACGGGACGACGCACTGCTGCTCGAAGAGCTCCGGTGTCAGTGAGGGAGGGTACGAGTCGTAGGTGTCGCTGCTCACGATGTCGACGAACTCGTCGCCGGGGTAGGCCGCCCACACGTCGTCGCCGTTGGGCATCCGGTCCCGGTGTGCGCTCACGTTGAACTCGATGCGAACCCCGGGGGCTGTCGAGCGGATCGCGGTCGCCGCGTGCTGGAAGCAGGTCTTCCAGGTGGCGGTGTCGCGGGGGTACCACCAGAACCAGTTGCCGTTGTACTCCCAGCCCAGGCGCACGATCGCGCCGGGCCGCCCGTTGCGGGTCAGGGTCTGTCCGAACGCGGCCCAGTGCTGGTCGTAGTGGCCCCGGGCGCAGGTGCGCTCGTCGCCTGACTTCGGGAACAGCGGCTGGGCGACGGAGAGCTGGCCCGCGTACACCTCCGGCCGGTAGTCCGCGAAGGGCCAGTCGGAGTAGGCGATGTGCTCCCAGCTGTTCCGGACGGTGAAGACCGTCGCGACGTCGGTCGGCCGCCCCGTCCACGCCTCCCACGCCCGGATGTCCAGCGGCGGGTTCGCGTTTGTTCCCGTCGGCCACCGGACGCCCGGTGCCGCCGGGCCCGGTGGGGTCGGCTCGGGCGCGGCGGGCTGCCCGGCCGGGCCCGGCACCGGCCCGGTGTCCGGACGCGGGCCTGCCGTCGACGGCTTCGGCGCCTGCGGCGGGCCGTCGTCGCTGGCCAGGGCGACCAGACCGAGCACCCCGAGGAGGACGACCATCCCGGCGGCCGCCGCGCCGATGATGGACCGGCGGCGGCGCCGGCGCGGACGGGTCGGCCTGGTCGCTCCGCGGTGGGTCCCGCGCCGGCGCCCCTTCCGCCGGCCGCTCCCGGAGCCCTCGCCGGTCTCCGCACCGGGCTTCGCGCCGTCCTGCGGCCCGGTGCCGGGCTCCGGCTCGTCGCCCGTCCCGGTCGCTGCCCCGCCGCCGGTGCTGCCCGCGTCCGCCTCCGGCGGGGCGTCGTCGGACTCCATGGCAGGCATCGGCAGTGGCAACGTCGCCGCCGGTCCCTCCCAGCCCGAGCCCGAGCCCGAGGCCAGGCCGCCGGGAGCCGTGGCATCGGCCGCGCTGTCGTGGGCACGGGGCGCATCCGCCTCGTCCGTGCTGCTTCCTGCCACCGCCGTGCTACCTGCTTCGTGCCGCTGCACGTATGTCCCCCATCGAGCACCCGCCGGTGGTCACCGGCCCATCTTTCCAACCTCCTTACGGGCGTACCCGGGCGGACACCCGGCCTTCCGCCCACTCTTGGGCCTCTGGCCAGGACTCTTACCGGGACCTCAGTCGATCAGTTCGTAGAAGGCCAGTGCCGGTGGCGGGTCGGTCTGGACGGAGTCGCTCTCCCGCACTCTTCCGTCGGCCGACCGGGCGGCCATCTCCGCCAGGGGCACCTCGAGATCGTCGGCCTCGATCTCATAGACGGCCAGGTACTCCCGGGCCGAGGGCCTGGCCGTGATCTGCCCGGCGTCGCGGATCCGGTACCGGCGGGCGGAGACGATCCCTGGAATCGCCCGGATGTCGGGCATGTGCTCCTCGGAGTACCACCGGTTGTACTCGTCCTCCCGCTCGGGCGAGACCGGACGTGTCTGCACGACAAGGATGCCCTTCGGCACGTGGAACCTCCCTGGTGTCGCGGGCCCCCAGCCGCCTGGCGGCGGGCTCAGACCCGCCACAGCGGGTTGGGGATGGCGCCCGTGTGGCCCGTCCGCGCGTGGGTGATGGTGACCACGCTGTCGTCGAACAGGTCCAGGAGATACGCCTGTGAGGCGGCGAGATGGGCGCGGGCGACCCGCTCGGCGGCGGCGGCGCGCCCGGCGGCGATCTCGGTGAGGATGCGGCGGTGGGTCCGCACGACCTGCTCGGCCTCGACCTGGTCGGGGTACTCGCCCCGGCTCGCGGCCGTGTCGGCCCAGGCCCGTTCCTGCGCGGACCACAGCGCGACCAGGCTGCCGACGATGTGGCGGATCGTCGCGTTGGGCGTCAGCGCGACGACGAGCTCGTGGAACTCGCGGGCGGCATGGGTGAAGGGCCCACCGGTGCCGACGAGCCGGGCGGTGGCATCGATGTTCGCCCGCAGCGCCGGGACGATGCGTTCCTGGCGGTCGGGGGCGAGGGCGCACTGGGCGGCGCACTGCGGTTCGAAGGTCTGCAGGCCGACCGCGAGATCGCCGAGGGTGACCCGCCCGGCCTGCAACGCGAGCCCGAGGTGGTACGCGGCGGACGACTCGTCGGGTCGGTGCACCTCGGCGCCGCCGACCTTGCCGCGGCGCACGGTGACGAGGCCTTCGGTCTCGAGGATCCGGATGGCCTCGCGGATGGACGGGTAGCTGACGCCGAACTCCTGGACGAGCTGGTCCTGGGTCGGCAGCTGGTACTCGTCGGAGCCGTCACCGGAGAGGATGCGCCCGCGCAGTGTGGACGCGACGGTCTCGGCGATGCGGACCTGCGAGACTCGTCCCTGGCGGGTCGGCACCTTGGGCACCCTGTGAGCATACCCCTTCTTATCTTTATAAGTATTGAAGGTCGAAGCGTTTCGGACTACTGTCTGCCGTCCATGGAGTACGACATGGGCGAGGGAGTGGAGACACTCCGGCGCGATCTGCGCGAGCTGGTCCACAAGCATGTGCCGCCGGACTTCCTCGGCGCGTTCACCGACGATCCGGCTGACCTCGAGGTCGCCCAGAGCTTCTCCCGGACCCTCGCCGAGCTGGGCCTGCTGTGCATGGCCTGGCCCACCGAGTTCGGCGGCCGCGGTGCGACGCTGTGGGAACAGACGGTCGTCCGCGAGGAGATGTGGGCACACCACGAGCCGCGTGGCGCCCAGTACATGGGCGTCAACTGGGTCGGCCCGGCGATCATGCGGCACGGCACGGCCGAGCAGCAGCAGCGCCACCTGCCGCCGATCGCGCGCGGTGAGGTGATCTGGTGCCAGGGCTTCAGCGAGCCGGAATCCGGCTCCGACCTCGCCTCGCTGCGCACCACCGCCCATCCGGACGAGGAGTCCGGCGGCTGGCGGGTCAGCGGCCAGAAGGTCTGGACGTCCTACGCGACCATGGCGCAGTGGTGCTTCCTGCTGGCCCGCACCTCCCGGGAGAAGCGGCGGCAGCACGGGCTGACGGTGTTCCTGGTGCCGATGTCCGACCCGGCGATCGAGGTCCGCCCGATCCCCAGCATGCTCGGCCCGCACCACCTCAACGAGGTCTTCTTCGACGAGCTGCGGGTGACCGAGGCGGACGTCCTCGGCACCGTCGGCGAGGGCTGGGCGATCGTCCAGGAGGTTCTCGCCTTCGAGCGGGTGGGCATCGCCCGCTACGCCCGGGTCGAGCGCCTGCTCCAGGCCGCGCCGGCCGCGCTGGGCGCCGAGTGGGACGCGCTGCCGGAGGAGCTGCGCAGCCGCTGGGCCCGGATGCTCGTCCACGCCCGGCGGGCCCGCCTGCTCGCCTACCGCGTGGTCTCGCTGCAGGCCGGTGGACGGATCAGACCGGACGACTCCGCGGCCTACCGGATCGCGGTGACCCGACTGGACCAGGAGAGCGCGGAGGTGCTCATGGACATCGTCGCCGGCGCGTCGCTGCCCGGGGAGGAAGGCCGGCGGTTCCGCCGTGCCGTGGAGGACCACCGGCGTTACTCGGTGTCCGCCACCGTGGCCTCGGGCAGCGTCGAGATGCAGCGGATCCTCATGTCGCGCTCGCTGTTGGCGCCGTCTCCTCGGGTGGCGTCGTGAACACCGAGCTGAGCGAGGAGGCCGCCGAGTACGGCCGGACGGCCCTGCGCGCCTTCGAGGCGGCCGGCGGCGACCAGATCGTCCAGGACGCGGAGCGTGAGCCGGCCCGGCGGGCCGACCTCGTGGAGCCGGTCCTGGCCGAGCTCGGTGCCTGGGATCTCGACCCGCGCGGGGGCGCCGACGAACTCGAGGCGGTGGCCGCGCTGTGCCGGGTCGCCGGCTGGTGGGCGCTGCCCTACCCGGTCGCCGAACGGCTCGCCCGCCCCGCCGACGGCTCCACCGACGGCTCCACCGACGGCCTCGTCGTCATCGCGGGCACCGGACAAGGCGGCGCGGGCGGCGTGGGCGGCGCTGCCGGCGCGGGCGACGCCCGCGATGCGGCCGATGCTGGCGATGCGGGCCTCGTCGGGTACGGCCCGGCTGCGCCCGTCGCCGGTCTCGGGCGGCGGTGGTCGACGGTGACCTTCGACGGGGGCCGCGGCGTCGCCACCGCCGCGCCGCCGACGACGACCCCCCGCTACGGCGCCTTCGTCACCGGGCTGGTCGAGGACCCGGCGCTCGTCCCGAACCAGGAGCCCCGGGGCGGCGACGGGCTCGCCGACCTGGCACTCGGCCTGGTGCTGCCGTGCTGGACCCTGCTCGGCATGCTCGACCGGGCGATCGACCTGACCCGCGCCCATGTCCTCGCGCGCGAGCAGTTCGGCCAGCCCCTCGCGCGGTTCCAGGGAGTGCAGTTCCAGCTGACCGACGCCGAGGTGGAACGGCTCGGGGTCGAGGAGTTGGCGAAGTACGCCCTGTGGGCCGTCGCCACCGGGCGCGGCGAGGCCGTCGACGACGCGCTCGCGCTGCGCCTCGCCATCCTCGAAGCCGCTGACCAGGTGTTCCGGGTCGCGCATCAGCTTCACGGCGCGATGGGCTTCTGCGACGAGACCACGCTGTCGTGGATCTCGCGGTACAGCCAGCCGATCCGGCGCCTGCCGCTGGGTCTGTCCGCCACCCGCGACGAGCTCACCCGTCGGATCGGCCGGGCGGGCCTGGCCGGGCCCTTCGCCCCGCGCCGCGAGCCGGACCTGGAGGTGCAGCCGCTGTGACGAGCCCCGTGATCTCCACTGCGGACCTGGCGGAGTTCCGGGCCGAGGTGCGGCGCTGGTGCCGTGCCGAGGTGCCGTCCGACTGGCGGCGCACGCAGGCCGGTGCGTCCGACGACGAGTTCGTCCGCTTCCAGCAGGAGTGGTTCCAGCGTCTGCGCACGGCGGGTTTCGCCGTCCCGCACTGGCCCGCCGAGTGGGGCGGCGGGATGCCGGTCGCCCAGCAGGTGGTGCTGTACCAGGAGCTGGCGGCGCACGACGCACCCCGGCTCGTCCTCGGCTTCGTCTCGATCCACCACGCGGCGTCGACGCTGCTCGCGGCGGGGACGGACGAGCAGCGGCGCCGGCACCTGCCCGCCATCCTCGACGGAGAGATCTGGGTGCAGGGCTTCTCCGAGCCCGAGGCCGGCTCCGACCTGGCCAGCCTGCGCACCACCGCGCGCCGCGAGGGCGACGGGTTCGTCGTCGACGGGCAGAAGCTGTGGGCCAGCGGTGCCGCGCACGCCGACTGGTGCCTGCTGCTCGCCCGGACCGACCCGGCAGCGCCCAAGCGGCGGGGGATCTCCTACTTCCTGATGGACATGCGCACGCCCGGCATCGACGTCCGGCCGGTGCGTAACGCGGCGGGCGAGTCGCACTTCTGCGAGATCTTCCTCAACGGCGTGGTGATCCCGGCCGAGAACCTGGTCGGCCCGGTCGACCAGGGCTGGCAGGTGGCCCAGTCGACGCTGAGCGCCGAACGTGGGATGACCATGCTGGAACTGGCCGAGCGCCTCGGCAACGCCGGCTTCCGGTGGCTGGTGGAGACCTGCCGCACGCCGGGGCCCGGCGGCGGGCGTCCCGTCGACGACCCGCGGGTGCTGGACCGGCTGGCGGAGCTCGACACCGAGATCGCCGGCCTGCGGGCGCTGTGCCGCGGCCTGGTCGAGCGGCACGAGGCGGGCACCGCCGGCCCGGTGGAGGCCTCGGTGGTGAAGCTGTACTACAGCGAACTGCTGCAACGGACGATGGACTTCGCCGTCGAGGTGGCCGGGCTGCCCGCCCACGCCGAGCTGCGCAAGCCCGCGTCCAGCGGCTGGGAGTCGGGAGCGTGGGTGCTGGACTTCATCGGATCGTGGGAGTGGACGATCCCCGGCGGGACGAGCGAGATCCAGCGGACCATCATCGGTGAGCGCGGCCTCGGTCTGCCGCGGGAGCCGGTGGTGTCGTCATGAGCGCCGGACCTGACGAGACGGCCGAGCTGCACCGGGAGCTGCGCGCCGTGGCCCGGGACCTGCTGCGCCGCAACGCCGCCAAGGCCGGCCCCGACCAGACGTACGCCACGGTCGACTGGTCGCTGCTCGCCGACACCGGCTGGCTCGGGCTGGAGGCCCCGGAGGAGCTCGACGGCGCGGGCGTGACCTTCGCCGAGGTCGCGGTCGTCCTGCACGAGCTGGGCCGGGCCGCGGCGAGCACCCCCTACCTGGGCTCGGCTGTGCTCGGTGTCGGCGCACTGCGCCTGCTCGAGGCCGGGCCGGGGCGGGACGAGCTGCTGCGCGCGGCCGCCGTGGGAAGCCAGCGCCTCGCGGTCGCGCTGCCCACGGGCGATGACGACACGGCCGCCTTCCGGCTCGACGCGCACCGGGCGAGCGGCCAGGCCGACTTCGTGCCGGACGCGGCCGGCGCCGACCAGGTCCTGCTGCTCGCCGTCGATCCGGACGGGCTGCCGGTGGTGGTGCGGGTCCGTCCGGGCGACCCGGGTGTCACCGTCACCGACCGGCCCGTCCTGGACGAGACCCGCGGCCTCGGCACCGTGGTCGTCGACGGCGCCCCGGTCGACCCCGCCTCGGTGTGGCGGTTCGGCGGTGACGACCCGGCGGCGGCCGCCCGGCGGCTGCGTGACCGAGCCGCGCTGGCGATGGCCTGCGACGGCCTCGGCCTGGCGGAGGCGATGCTCGAGACCACTGTCGAGTACGCGGGGACCCGTCGGCAGTTCGGACGTCCCATCGGCTCGTTCCAGGCGGTGAAGCACGCCTGCGCCGACATGTTCGTCCAGATAGCGGTCGGTCGGGAGCTGCTCGGCGAGGCGGTGCGGTCGGTGGCGGCCGACGACCCCGACGCCGGTGTCGCCGTGTCGCGGGCGAAGTCGTACGTCTGCGCCGCCGCCGTCGACATCGTGGGCGCGGCGATGCAGCTGCACGGTGGCATCGGCTACACCTGGGAGGGCGGGGTCCACGTCTACCTGAAACGGGCGCTGCTGAACCGGTCGCTGTTCGGCGCGCCGGCGGCGCACCGCGCCCGGCTCGGTGCGAGGTTCTCCGCCCCCTGAGCGCCCTGACCGCCCGCATTACGGCCGGTCAGGGGGACGCCCCCGAGTGACCTGTGGCACAGCCCGAAGCAACACGTCCAGGTCAATAAACGGCCAATATGCGAAATGAACTGACTACGGAAACTAATCGCAGACGGCGGGGCCGGCCCGCGAACCGAATCCCGGTGCAGGGATTCGGTTCGGGACCGGCCCCGAACTGACCGACCTGATTACCGTGGATGTCAGCCGAGCGCGCGCACCTTCGAGACGGCGAAGGAGGCACCGTTGGCCGTGCTGCCGTCGAATCCGTAAGTGAGATGTGCGAAGACGTTGAATCCGCCGGCGCAGACGGGGTCACCCAGGTTGCAGAACTCCTTGGCCTTCGGGCCGTAGAGCGGGCTCGCCGTGGTGATTTTCTGGCCGAACAGCGCGAGCGGGTTACCGAAGACGACGACCGCGGCGACCCGCGGCGCGAGCTCGGTCGGGATGGTCTCGCCCGAACCGAGGAAGGTCCGGATGCCGATCGAGATGTCGGTGACGCTGGCGCCCTGCGAGTAGCCACCCAGCACGAACTTGGTGTTCGGGCAGGAGGCGGCCACCGAGCGGACGTGCCGGGTCATGTCGGTGGCGCCAGCACCGTCGGACGTCTGGGCGATGTCAGCCGCGTAGTTCACCGCGTAGGAGCTGACCGTCTTCCCGGTGAGCCCCTGCTTCACGGAGTTGACGAACGGGGTGCCGGTGATTCCAAGGCCCGGGAGTTCGCCACTGCCGCGGGCAAAAACCACATCGACATCGGAACAGGTCGCCGCGGATACGGGGCTGGCCGTGATTCCGGCACCCAGTGTGCCGGCGACAGCAGTCAGGAAGACCGCCACAGCGCGCTGTTTCCAGGAACGGGCAAGCCTCATGTGCGTGAGTCTCCTTGCGGGGTTGCTCGGCCTTGCACAGCGGCAACCCCAGTCATCCCCCCCATTGGAATGACCTTGCATGGCAAAAAGTATCGTCCGCCCTGTGGGGGTTCAACACCGCCCCCCGGCGGTCCCCCCAAAGGTGCCGGTATTGCTACCGAGAGGTGGTCGCACCCCGGTGCGTGGGGATGGCTTCCCGCCAGTGTTCGCCGCGCACCGGCGTGGGATAACTCCGCGGCGCCACGAGGTAGCAACTGGTGAATGACGTCGACGGAATGTCGACGGGATGAGGACGCCCGGCGCAAAGTGCCTGATCACGTGCCGGCTCGTGCCGGGCGGAACCGGAGGATCAGTGCCTGGCCCGCCCGGCGCGGGGCCGGCCCCGGCGCCTCGGTGACGCTGGCGCCCTGCGGGCCTGCTGTCAGGGCAGGACTGCCACGAACTTCCAGTCGAGCACGTCACGGTCAGGGTCCCCGTCGGCACGCACGCGGGAGCGGAGACTGACAAGCCCGCCGCAGGCGGGGAGGGGGCTCAGCTCCTCGACGGTGATCTCGCTGCGCAGCGTGTCGCCCTCGTACACCGGGCCGACGTGGTCGCACCCGTGCCACCCCGCGACCGTCACCAGCGCCGGCAGCGCCCGTGTGACCTGCGCGAACGCCAGCCCGATCGTGTGACCGCCGTAGACCAGCCGACGTCCGCCGCCGGCGGCGCTGTCGTGGTGGACCTGCGCGATGTTGAGGGTGAGCCTGGCCAGTTCCGGCGCGCTCGACACGACGTCCCCGCCGCCGACGAGCCAGCTCTGCCCGGCCTTCAGGTCGGCGAAGCGGAAGCCCTCGGTGGCGGCGGCGAAGCGGGCGAGGTCCCAGCCGTCGACGACGGCGGCAAGCTCCGCCGGGGCCGGCGGGGCGCCGACGGACTCGACGTCGTCGCGGTGACCGGTCGCACGCTCCGGGTCGCGCAGCGGCAGCATCGCGCAGCGCCAGAAGTCCAGGACCGGACGTCCGTGCTGGTCGACGGTGGTGATCCGGAGCACCGCGAGGCCGGTGGGCCGCCGGCCGGGCCGCACACTGTTCTGCCGCAGTGCGACGACCTCGGTGGACGTCCGCAGTGTGTCGCCCATCGCCGGGGTGCGGCGGAAGACCAGGCCCCGGTAGAAGAGGTTGGCCTTGACGTGGTGGGTGACGACGGTGGACTGGCCGATGGCGACGTCCCAGACGACGTTCGGCGGCGCGAGGGCGGCACCGCCGGTGACCTCGGCGCACAGCGCGGTGTCGAGGGCGAGCGCGAGCCGGCCACCGACGATGGAACGGTGGACGTCGACCAGGCCCGGAGTGAGTGTCACCCCCGGCGCGGAACGGAACGTCTGCCCGACGGCCAGCTCGTCGAAGTAGGGACCCTCGGCGACAGCTCCGATCGTCATCCGCGCGCTCCCGCCGACTCGCCCGACTCGCCCGACCCGTCTGACTCGCCCGACCCGTCTGACCGGCCCGGCTCGCCAGACCCTGTCGTGGGCCGGCTGATCACGCCGCTGTCGACCAGCCGCCCGATCTCGGCGTCGCCGAGCCCGAGGACCTCGGCCAGGACGGGCACGGTGTGCTCGCCGAGGCGAGGAGCGGCACCGGGGGCACCGTACCGGCCGTTCCACCTCATCGGCGAGCGTGCGGTGATCGCCGTGACCGGTCCCGTCGCGTGGTCCCTGGTGGGCAGCTCGACGTCCGCGAGCACGGGGAGGGGGTTCGCGGCGTGCGCGGCGACGACGTCGACCATGCCCCGGTACCGGCCCCACAGCACGCGGGCGGCGTCGAGCTCGCCCGCGACCTGGGCGTAGTCGCGGGCGGCGAACCAGGGGCGCAGCACCGCGGCGATGGTCTCGCGCAGCCGGTACCGGTCGGCCTCCTGGGTGAGGTCGGCGTCCAGGGCGGTCTCCAGCGCCGCGAACACCTCGCCGGTCTTGGTCACCGAGCAGAGCGCCGCCCACTGGCCCTCGGTGAGCGCGACCACCATCACCCGGTTGCCGTCGCTGCAGGTGAAGTCGACGCCGAAGCTGCCGTAGACGTGGTTGCCGTGCCGGGGCCGCTCCACTCCGCGGGCGGCGGCCTCGGACAGCCAGCCCATGTTCGCCACGCCGGCGAGCGCGACGTCGGAGAGGGCCAGCTCGATGAACGCGCCGGCGCCGGTGCGGTCACGGTCGCGCAGCGCGGCCAGGACAGCCGTCGACACGCTCATGCCGGTGATGTAGTCCCAGGCCGGCAGCACGTGGTTGACCGGCGCGCCGCCCTCCTCGCGACCGGTGATGCCGGGCAGGCCGACCTCGGCGTTGACCGTGTAGTCGACGGCCGGCCGGCCGTCCGGATAGCCCTGGACCCGGACGTGGATCAGGTCCGCCCGGCGCTCGGCGAGGGCGTCGTGCGCCATCCAGCGCCGCCCGACGACATTGTCGACGAGCACGCCCTGCTCCGGGCCCGGCGCGGTGATCAGGGCTGCCACCAGCTCCTTGCCCGCGGGGGAGCGCATGTCGATCGCGACGGAGCGTTTCGCCTTGTTGAGGGACGTCCAGTAGTAGCTCTCGCCGGTCGGGGCGACGGGCCAGCGCTGGTGGTCACTGCCGCCGCCGACCGGGTCGATCCTGATCACGTCGGCACCGAGCTGGGCGAGGGTCATCCCGCCGGTGGGCCCGGCGACGAAGCTCGCACACTCGATCACCCGCAGGCCCGCGAGAGGCCGGGCCACCTCGGGTGTCGTCACGACGCCCGCCCGGCGGTCGGGGCGGGCGCGCTGCGCCAGGTCGCTCCCCGGTCGGCCTCGATGTCCATGCGGGCACCGCCATCCTGCTCGAAGGAATCCGCTGCCCCGCATGACTCGACACTGAGCGTTTCTGTTTGCCGACGCAGGGTGATATTTTCGTTTCCCTCTTTGTTCCTATCAGAATTCAGGCGATGGCATAACTATTTTCCCGCTCGTCGAAGGCGTCGAAGGCGTCGAAGGCGTCGGGGGCCTCGAAGGCATCGACGGTCGGCCGCGAGCGCCGGCAGCCCCGCCGCCGGCACCCCGGAACCGAGGTGGTCAGGAGACGCTCGCACCCGCTCCCGAGCGGGCCGTGCTGGTCGACGTCGGACGCTGGTCGGGGACGACGGCGCCGACCGGTCGCGCCGCCCGTCCGGGAATGGCCAGTGCGAGCAGGCAGGCGGCCAGCGCGGCCCCCGCACCGATCAGGAACCCGACCCGCATGCCGGTGAGCGAGGGCACGGTGCTCGCGCCGAAGGAGATCGTCATGTTGGCCAGGACCACACCGATCACCGCACTGGCGGTGGACGTCCCGATCGAGCGCATCAGGGTGTTGAGGCCGTTGGCGGCCGCGCCCTCGGACGCCGGCGCCGACGTCATGATCAGGGTCGGCATCGCCGCGTACGCGAGACCGACGCCGGTGCTGATCACCGCGGTGACGATGAGCAGGCCCCAGGGCGTGCCGAGCAGGCCCTGTGCCAGCAGGTAGCCCGCCGTGATCACCGCGGAGCCGGTGATGAGGGCGGCCTTCGGCCCGCGGGCGGCGATCAGCCGGCCGGCGACCGGTGACATGGCCATCATCACCAGGCCGCCGGGAGCCATCCACAGGCCGGTGGCGACCAGCGACTGGCCGAGGCCGTGCCCGGTCGCCCGGGGCAGCTGCAGCAGCTGCGGACTGATCAGCGACATCGCGTACATCGCGAAGCCCAGCACCGTCGACGCGATGTTGGTCAGGAGCACCGGGCGGCGGCTGGACGTCCGCAGGTCGACCAGGGGGGCTGTGGTGCGGGTCTCCCACCAGCCCCAGGCCAGCAGGACCAGGACGGCGCCCGCGAACAGCCCCAGGGTGGTGGCGCTCGCCCAGCCCCAGGCCGCGCCCTTCGTCACCGCGAGCAGCAGGGCCACCAGGCCGGCGGAGAGCGCCACCGCGCCGGGCAGATCGAAGGTGCCCGTCCCCCGGACGGGGGATTCCGGCACGACCACGGTGATCAGGACGACGAGGGCGCCGGCCGCGACCAGGGACCCCCAGAACAGCACGTGCCAGTCGAAGTTCTGCGCCACGACCGCCGCGATCGGCAGGCCCAGCGCCCCGCCGATGCCCAGCGAGGAGCTCATCAGGGCCATCGCCGGAATGAGCCGCCTGGGGGGCAGGAGGTCCCGCATGATGCTGATGCCCAGCGGGATGATCGGCAGGCCGAGGCCCTGCAGGGCGCGCCCGGCGACGATCGGCACCAGCGAGCTGCTCAGCGCGCAGATCAGCGACCCGGCGGCGAGGCAGTAGGCGGCGACGAGCAGCATCCGCCGCTTGCCGAAGAGATCACCGAGACGCCCGAACACCGGGTTGGCGACGGCGCCGGTCAGCAGGGTCGCGGTGATGGCCCAGGAGGCGTCCGCGGCACTGCTGTCCAGCAGGCGGGGCAGCACCGGGATCAGCGGGACCATCAGGGTCTGCATCAGCGCGACGACGACGCCCGCCGAGGCCAGGACGGCGATGACCACTTCGACGCGCCGTGCTCCGCCCTCTGTCGCCCCGACCGCGGAGCCTGCGTCGGGAACCGGCCGGGAGCTGCCAGGGACTTCGCTGGACACCATGTGCACCCCACAGTTAGCTGTATCGTACAACTATGTGTATCACGCACATCGGGGGACGTCCGTGTACGGCCGGTGGGTCGTTGGTCACACCGGGCCTTTGAGTATCCAGCTGTCGGTCCTGGGTTGTGTCGTGGTCGGCCGGGCGGCGGTTCTGGTCCGGAATGTGGCCTGTTTTCCCAGCTCAGGAGTATTTGTGCGCACTCGGGGCGCGATGGCTACTATCCTGCGGCATCAACTGAATCATCGGAAAGCGTGACCTGTTGTTGGCGATGGGCGTCTCGACGGGCGTGGCTCGCTACGGTCTGCGACGGCATGGATGTCGTTCGCGTCAGCAAAGGGGATTTCATGCGTAAACACGGCCTCGCCGGACCGTTAGGCCTGGCAGTCGCGCTGGCCGTGGCTGCCGTGACAAGCTGCTCCACGCCCGGCGCCGGTGCCGAGGCGAACATCGCCTGCGACACGCCGGGCGTCACCGCCGATCACGTGAACCTGGGATTCGTGTTCTCCAACTCGGGCGTCGGTAGCGCGGCGCTCTCGTCCGCCCGCTCCGGGGTGGACGCGCGGTTGGGTCTGGCCAATGCCAACGGGGGCATCCACGGCCGCACCGTCGTCTACGACTGGCGGGACGACGGCTCCTCGCCCACGGCGAACGAACGCATGACGACCGAGCTCGTCCAGCAGCAGTCGGTCTTCGGGCTGCTCATGGTGTCGTCCACCATCGGCGGTTCGCCGGAGCGGCTGGCGCGGGAGGGCGTACCGGTCGTCGGGCTCCCGCAGACCGACTTCGCGAAGTACCCGAACTGGTTCTCGCACCTCTACGACGTGTCACCCGAGACCATCGGCCGCTACCTGGGTATCCGCGGCGCGTCGAAGGTCGCGGTCGTGACGACCGGTTCGGCGCAGTTCGTCCAGGATCTCGCCCGGCGCTACGCGGCCGCGTTCGGGGAGGTCGGGCTGCCGACGGCCGAGATCATTCCCTTCGCGTCCGGCAGTGACAGCCCGCGCCAGATCGCGCGGCGGATCACCGAGAGCGGCGCGGACTCGCTGGTCGGTTTCACCACTCTGGACGACTTCGCGCAGATCTCGCAGGCCGTTCATGACTCCCAGGTGGAGCTGGCCGCCAGCGTCTCGCTCAGCGGCTACGACCGCAGCACACTGAGCCGCCTCGGGAAGCAGCTCGTCGGCGTGTCCTTCCCTGTGTACTTCCACCCGTTCGAGGGCGGCGGCCCGGCGATCGAGACCTATCGTGAGGCGATGGGCCGGTTCGCGCCGGAGACCGGGCAGCCCGACCAGCAGTTCGCGATGTACGGGTACATCTACGCCGACATGTTCCTGCGCGGTCTCGAGCTTGCCGGCGACTGCCCCACCCGGGAGTCCTTCATCAGCTCCCTGCGCAACGTGCCCGACTTCGACGCGGGCGGCCTGATCGAACCCATCGACCTGCGCACCAACGCCACCACCCCACTCCAGTGCAGCGCGTTCGTCGAGATCGACCCGACCGGCATGGCGTTCGCCGTCACGCGGGAGAAGCTCTGCGCCCACGACGTGGCCTGATCGGCGCACACGTCCCGCTGCGCCAGCCCGGATTCCGACAACGGGCCGGTCAGCGAGGGCTCCTGAGCAGCCGCCGCCCGCCAGCCGTCATCCGCCTGCCCGGGTGCCGGCCGGCTGGCCGTCGCCCACCGCCACCGGGGCGATGGCCACCGGGGTGCCGGCCGTCGGGCTGCCGGGCGCCGGATCACCGGCGATCTCGCGGCTGGCCGGGGTTCCGGGGGAGGCCACGCCGGCCAGCGTGTGCAGGCCGGCGCGGATGCGCCGCAGCGGCATCTCCCGCGCGGTCATGAGGTAGTCGACGACGTCCGCCCGCAGTGCGGTGAACAGAACGTGCGCCAGGTAGTCGGCGTCCTCCTCCGGGCGGGCCACCGTGAGGCGCCGGGTCAGCTCGGCGATCCAGTACCGGCTCGACGCGTTGGCGTAGTAGACGTTCGGCCCGCGGTTCTCCAGCGCCCGGATCAACGTGCGGTTGCCGACCACGAAATCGAGCAGCGCGTCGAGGTAGGCGCGCGTGGCCTCCGCGGGGGAGCCGCCGGGGCCCAGCGGTGGTGCACCGTGCTCGACCTGCTGGCTCAGCGCGTTCACCCGCGGCATCAGAACAGCCTCGATCAGTGCCGTGCGATCACCGAACCGCCGGAAGACGGTGCCCTTCCCGACCCCCGCGGCCTCGGCGATGTCGCTCATCGACACGCTCTCGGCGCCGTCCCGATCGAACAGTGTCGCCGCCGCCGCCAGGATCGCCGCGCGGTTCCGGGCCGCGTCGACGCGCTCCTGCCCATCCATCCGCGGGCCTCCTTCACCTGGTCTGCTGTCTGCGCGACGCCCGCGGGCCTCGCTGTCCGTGCACCTGTGTACCCGTGTGGTAACGAATGCTCCCTGGCTGTGGCCTGCCGCTCGGCGGGGCCTGGCAACGCCGGCACGCCGGTGGTCGGGGCTGCCTCGCCTGGTCCAGGTGCTGACACCGCGGACGGAGATATTTTGCCAGGAGTCCGCCCCGGACACCCGGACATCAGGTGACGAGGTGGTGACCGATGGTGCCGTGGGTGGGTCGCGTCGTGGGAGCTGCTGACGGGCGGTCGCGGTCCACCTGGACCGTGTACCCGAGAGTCGACCGTGGCACGGCCCGGGCAAGCCCCGAACAGTGACGGGTCACACATGGCCATCCGCGGCCGCCAGCCGGTCTGGTCCGGTCGAGCCACCACCCGCCGACTCCACGCGGTCGCGTGCCGTCCGTGCCGTCCGTGTGGTCCCGGAGCTCTTTTTCCTGGCTCGGGCAGAAGAGACAGACGCCCTGGTGAAGCGGGGTGACCCGGCTCCGCTCGGTGTCGGCGACGTCCCCATGAGCGAGCGTGCGCGGGCGTGTACCCGCAATACTGCGTCCGTGACTCGGACGACGCGCGAGCAGACGGACAGCACACCTACCCGCGGACAGGACACCAACCCGGTTGCCACCCCGGCCGCGACGGCGTCGGTGGCCGCGAACGGGGACGCGACCGCCTCGGCGACCGGACCGGCGGCGGCCGCAGCGGCCGCAGCGGCGGCGTCGGCGGCGGCGGCGTCGGCGGCGGCGGCGAAGGCCGTGGCGACGGCGAGCGGCGCGGCGGCAGACGGGAACGGGGAGGTGGCCGCGGGGCGCTGGGGGATGACGATCCCGCTGCCGGGCGTGCCGCTGCCGGAGCTGCCGGCGTGGTGCGGGCGCCTCGCGGACCTCGGGTTCACCGACGTCTGGTCCTCCGAGGCGACCGCGACGGACGGGATCATCCCGCTGGCGCTCGCGGCCGCCGAACCGCGGCTGCGGCTGGGCAGCGCGATCCTCCCGGTGTACACCCGAGGCCCGGCACTGCTCGCCCAGACCGCGGCGACGCTGGCGGCCGCGGCTCCGGGCCGGTTCGTCCTCGGCCTGGGCACCTCGTCGAACGTGATCGTCTCGAACTGGAACTCCGTCCCGTTCACCCGTCCCTACCAGCGGGTGCTGGACACCGTCCGCTTCCTGCGCCGGGCGTTCGCCGGTGAGAAGATCAACGAGGAGTTTCCCTCCTTCACGGTGCGCGGTTTCCGGCTCGGCATCGCTCCGCCGACCCCGCCGAAGATCATGGTGGCGGCGCTGCGGCCACGGATGCTGGAGCTCGCCGGCCGCGAGGCCGACGGCGTCATCCTCAACTGGCTCTCGCCGGACGACTGCGACACCGTCCTCCCGCACGTGCGTGAGCACGGCCCGGACGCCGAGGTGATCGCCCGGATCTTCGTGTACGTCCACGACGGTGACCGGGAGCGGGCCCGCCCGGCGCTGCGGCAGCTGGTCGCCGCCTACCTCACGGTGCCGGTGTACCGGCAGTTCCACGTCTGGCTCGGCCGCGAGGCGGCCCTGGCGGGCATGTGGGCGGCCTGGGAGGCCGGGGACCGCAGGGGCGCGCTGGCCGCCATCCCGGACGAGGTCGTCGACGACCTGATCGTGCACGGGACGGCGGAACAGTGCCGGGCCGGCCTCCAGCGGTACGTCGACCACGGGATCACCACCCCCGTGCTCGCCCTCATGAACAGCGGCCCGGACGTCGCGGACGCGGTGTCGGCCCTCGCCGTTCCCTGAGCTCTGCCCCTGGTCCCGGCGCCGTCGGGCGGAGCCGCCGAGCCGCTGCGCGGTCAGCTCTTCCCGGCGGTCCCGATCGCGGTGACGAGGCGCTGTGCGACATCGACGATCTCGTGGCCCGGGGCTGTCGCGAGGATCTCGGCCGTCAGGGTGACGTCCTTGGCGAGCGTGGGCCCGGCGGGCGTCCCGGCGAGGGCGGCCAGCGAGCCGGCGCGCAGCCGCACCCCGGAGCCGACACAGGACGAGCTGCTCGTCAGCAGGACCGACGCGAGGCCCTCCGGGTCGACACCGAGGGAGCGCCCGGCCGCCATAGCCTGGTCCGCGAGCGCGATCTGGGCGGCGAGCAGCGTGTTGTTGATGAGTTTCGCGGCCGAGGCCGTGCCGACCTCGCCGAGGTGCACCACGTGGTTCGAGAACGCCGCCAGCAGCTCGGTGACGTCGGCGAGGGCACCGGCGTCGCCTCCGATCATGACGGTCAGCTCACCGGCGAGGGCGCGCGGAGCGCCGCCGCTCACCGGGGCGTCGAGAACACGCAGGCCGGCCTCGCCGGCCCGGGCGGCGATGGCGCGGATCTGCAGGGGCGAGACGGTGCTGTGCACGAGCACGACGGTGCCGGGGCGGGCGGTGGTGGCGATGCCGTCGGCGCCGAAGAGGACCTCCTCGACGCCGGCCGCGTCGAACACGCAGACGCCGACCGCGTCGATCTGCGCTCCGAGGGCCGCCGGGGTCGAGGCGACGGTGGCCTCCGTGCCGGCGAACGGCGCCAGTGTGGCTTCCCGGCGGGCGTACAAAGTGAGCTCATGGCCCGCGGACAGGATCCGCTGCGCCATCGGCAGGCCCATACTGCCCAGACCGATGAATCCGACCTTCATCCCGATCTCCCCTGTTGGTCTCGTCCTGGAAGAGGCAGCCTCGACCGATCAGCTTAGGAATCAGCCCAGGTCGAGGGGCGTGGGGACGTACCTCATGGGCGCGCGCCCCGGCGTCAGGACGAGCTCGGTACCCGGCTCGCCGGCGCGCAGCAGCTCGACGATCGCGGCGCCCACGTCGTCCGAGGCCAGCATGGGGATGCCCGCGGCCTGGAACCGCTCGCGCCCCGGAGCGGTCAGCGGGGTGTCGACGAGCCCGGGGCAGACCGCGCAGAGGCTGATCCCCTCCCGCGCGAGCGGCTCGGACAGCGCCCGGACCAGGCCGATGACGGCATGCTTGGTCATCGTGTAGATCGGGTCCTGCTCGACGCCCCGCAGCGCCGCGTGCGAGGCGGTGACCACGATCGAACCGCTGCCGTGTCGGCGCATCACCGGGAGCGCCGCGCGCAGCCCGTACACCACGGAGTGCTGGTTGACCCCGACGACCGCCTGGTAGCGGCCGAGGTCCATGGTCGCCGGATCCTTGTCGACAGAGTTGTGCCCGGCGTTGAGAACGAGCAGGTCCAGCCGGTCACCGGCGGCGGCGACCATCCGCAGCGAGAGATCGGGGTCGGTCAGGTCACCGACGAGCGCCTCGCCGCCGAGGGAGGCGGCGACCTCCGTCACCGCCGGATTGCGGTCGACGAGGAGACAGCGCGTGCCGCCGGCTGCCAGCTGGCGCGCGACCGACTCCCCGATGCCGCCCGCGGCCCCTGTGACGATCGCGACCTCGCTCATCCAGCCGTCTCCCGTTCGCCGATCCGTATTCGTCCCTCAGGGCACGCTAGCGGGACGTCCGGTGACAGGCACGGCCCGAGCCGAGCGGGCCGAACGCCGCGGGGCGGGTGGCTACGGCTTGCGGGCGACGCCGCTGTACATGTAGACCTGCCGATCGCTCAGCGCGGCCGCCTCCTCGTCGGGGTGCCAGCGGTGGGCGAGCACGACACCCGGGTCGAGCAGGTCCAGGCCCTTGAAGAAGCCTTCGACGGTGCCCCGGTCCCGCGCGGTCAGCGGAATGCCGTTGGCCCGGTAGGAGGCCACGCCGGCGTTCACCTCGTCGGGGGTGAAGTCCGCCGTGGTGGTGGTGAGCGCCAGCATGCTGCCCGGTGGGAGCGGAGCCATGAGCTGGTCGATGACGGTCTGCACGACGCCGTCGTCGGGAATGAAGTGCACGATCGCGATCAGGCTGAGTGCGACAGGCCGGCGCAGGTCGAAGGTGTCCCGCAGCTGCTCGGATTCCAGGATGGCGCCCGGGTCGGTGAAGTCGGCGTCCAGATAGGCGGTGCGGCCCTCGGGGGCACTGGTGAGCAGGGCCCGGGCGTGCACCAGCACGATGGGATCGTTGTCGACGTAGACGACCCGCGATTCCGGGGCGACCTGCTGGACGACCTCGTGCAGGTTCGGCCGGTCCGTGCCGCCGGCGTCGCTGCCTGCGGGTGGCCGTCGAGCGGCACGGACCAGGGGTTGTCCGAGGGCTCCGCCAGGGGCCCCCGAGGGCCATTGCCCCCTCGGGGAGCCCTCGGAGCCTGCTCAGGGCGTGGCGACAGGGGCGAGGTCGAACCGGCCGAGGTTCGACACCTTCGCCCAGGCCGCGACGAAGTCACGGACGAACTTCTCCCGGGCGTCGTCGCTCGCGTACACCTCGGCCAGCGCCCGCAGCTCGGAGTTCGACCCGAAGACGAGGTCGACGCGGCTCGCCGTCCAGCGCAGTTCGCCGGTCGCGGCGTCCCGGCCCTCGAAGACGCCCGCGTCGCCCGCCGCGGGCGCCCAGGTGGTGCCCAGGTCGAGGAGGTTGACGAAGAAGTCGTTCGACAGGGTCCCCGGGGCGGCGGTGAGGACACCGAGCGGTGACTGCTGGTAGTTCGCGCCGAGGACGCGCAGGCCACCGACGAGCACCGTCAGCTCCGGCGCACTCAGGGTCAGCAGGTTCGCCCGGTCGACGAGGAGGAACTCGGCCGGCAGCCGGCTGCCCTTGCCGACGTAGTTGCGGAACCCGTCCACGGTCGGCTCCAGCGGGACGAACGACTCGACGTCCGTCTGCTCCTGCGAGGCGTCCGTCCGGCCTGGTGTGAACGGCACCTCGATCTCGACACCGGCGCTGCGGGCGGCCTGCTCGACGGCGGCGGCACCGGCGAGCACGATCAGGTCGGCGAGCGAGATCCGCCGGCCGCCGGTCCGGGCTGCGTTGAAGCCCTCCTGGATGCCCGTCAGCGTGCGCAGGACGGCGGCGAGCTCGTCGGGCTCGTTCACCTCCCACCCGCGCTGCGGCTCCAGCCGGACACGGGCCCCGTTCGCACCGCCGCGCTTGTCTCCGCCGCGGAACGTCGAGGCGGACGCCCACGCCACGCCGACCAGCCGCGACACCGGCAGGCCCGAGGCGAGAACGCGAGCCTTGAGGTCGGCGACGTCCTCGGCGGTGACGAGCTCGTGGTCGACCGCCGGCACCGGGTCCTGCCAGATCAGTGTCTCGGCGGGGACCTCCGGGCCGAGGTAGCGCGCGATCGGGCCCATGTCACGGTGCGTCAGCTTGAACCAGGCGCGGGCGAAAGCGTCGGCGAACTCCTCCGGGTGCTCCAGGAAGCGCCGCGAGATCGGCTCGTATACGGGGTCGGCGCGCAGCGCCAGGTCCGTCGTCAGCATCGTCGGCGCGTGGGTCCGGGACGGGTCGTGCGCGTCCGGGACGGTTCCGGCGCCCGCACCGTCCGCCGGCTTCCACTGGTACGCCCCGGCGGGGCTGCGCGTCAGCTCCCACTCGTAGCCGAAAAGGATCTCGAAGAAACTGTTGTCCCAGGTCACCGGGGTGTTCGTCCAGATGCCCTCAAGACCGCTGGTGATCGTGTCGCCACCCCTGCCGGTGCCGAAGCTGTTCTTCCAGCCGAGGCCCTGCTCCTCCAGCGGGGCGCCCTCGGGCTCGGCGCCGACGTACTCGTCGGGGTTCGCCGCGCCGTGGGTCTTGCCGAAGGTGTGGCCGCCGGCGATCAGCGCGACGGTCTCGGTGTCGTCCATCGCCATCCGGCGGAACGTCTCGCGGATGTCCCGGGCCGCGGCGAGCGGGTCGGGCGTGCCGTTCGGGCCCTCCGGGTTGACGTAGATCAGGCCCATCTGGACCGCGCCGAGCGGCTCCTCGAGCTCCCGGTCACCGGTGTAGCGCTCGTCGCCGAGCCAGGTCTGCTCCGGGCCCCAGTAGACGTCATCGTCGGGCTCCCAGACATCTGGCCGGCCGCCGGCGAAACCGAAGGTGGTGAAGCCCATCGACTCCAGCGCGACATTGCCGGCGAGCACGAGCAGGTCGGCCCAGGAAAGTGCCTGGCCGTACTTCTTCTTGACCGGCCAGAGCAGCCGGCGGGCCTTGTCCAGGTTCGCGTTGTCCGGCCAGCTGTTGAGCGGCGCGAAACGCTGCTGGCCGGCACCGGCGCCACCGCGGCCGTCGCTGATCCGGTAGGTGCCGGCGGCGTGCCACGCCATCCGGATGACGAACGGCCCGTAGTGCCCGAAGTCGGCCGGCCACCAGTCCTGCGAGGTGGTCAGGACCTGGGCGATGTCCTGCTTCACGGCCGGGAGGTCGAGGGTGGTGAACGCCGCCGCGTAGTCGAAGTCCGCGCCGAGGGGGTTCGCCACGGCCGGGTCCTTGGCGAGAATCCTCAGGTTCAGCTGGTTCGGCCACCAGCCGCGGTTACCACCTCCCTGGGTGGGGTGCGGGGCGCGCCCGTGCGCGACCGGGCAGCGCGCCTCGCTCTGGTTGTCCTGACCGGTCTCGTTGCTCGCGGTGTTGGTGGGGAAGACCTCGGCCTTGTCGTGGGCGGTGTTCTCGGACATTGCACCCTCCGGGCACGTTGATCAACAATGATCGTGGCGTTTCAGAGACGTCCGGTGTGTTCGGGGCCTGTCGGCTGGGAGCCTGCGCGGTGCTGGTTCGCTGCTGTTGGTCAGGGGCGGCTGTCTGGTCAGAGACGGCTACCTGGTCAGGGATGGCTGCCGGCGGTGGAACAGGCGGGGCAGAGGCCCCAGTAGACGACCTCGGCCTCGTCGATCGAGAACCCGTGATCGTCGGACGCGGTGAGGCACGGGGCGTCACCGACGGCGCAGTCGACGTCCGAGACGGCGCCGCAGGACCGGCAGACGACGTGGTGGTGGTTGTCGCCGACCCGCGACTCGTAGCGGGCCACCGAGCCGGCCGGCTGGATGCGCCGGACGAGGCCCGCGTTCGTGAGGACCCGCAGCGAGTCGTAGACGGCCTGGTGGGAGGCCTCGGGGAGCTCCTCGCGCACGGCGGAGATGATCGATTCGGTGTCGGCGTGCGGATGCGCGTGCACCGCACCGAGGACCGCGACCCGAGGACGGGTGACGCGCAGCGCGACCCCCCGCAGCAGCTGCTGGAGGTCCGCGGGCGACGTCATGGCTAGTACGGTGCACCCTTTTCCTGAACCAGTCAAGAAAGCGATCGAAGATCTTCGGGGGTGCCGGGAGCGAGCCCTGTCGCCCGCCGTGTCGCCCGCCGGGCTCGGACCCACCGGGCTCGGAGATGTGCTCCGGACGTCGGGCTCACCCGAGCGACGACGTCCGGGGTGCGGGTGGCTACGGCTTGCGGGCGATTCCGCCGTACATGTAGACCTGGCTGTCGGTGTAGGTCGCCGCATCGGCGTCGGGGTGCCAGCGGTGGACGAGCGTGACCCCGGGGTCCAGGAGTTCCAGCCCCGCGAAGAAGGACTCGACACCCTTCCGGTCCCGGGCGGTCAGCGGGATGCCGTTGGCCCGGTAGGCGGCGACGCCCGCGTGCACCTCCTCCGGTGAGTAGTCGGCCGTCGTCGTGGACACGGCGAGAATGCTCCCTGACGGCAGCGGAGCCATGAGCTGGTCGATGACCTTCTGCACGACGCCGTCGTCGGGAATGAAGTGCACGACCGCGAGGAGGCTGACCGCCACCGGCCGGCTCAGGTCGAGCGTCTCCTGCAGCTGGTCGGACCCGAGGATCTCGTCCGGCCTGCTCAGATCGGCGTCCAGATAGGCGGTGCGGCCCTCGGGAGTGCTGGTGAGCAGGGCCCGGGCGTGCACCAGCACGATGGGATCGTTGTCGACGTAGACGACCCGCGATTCCGGGGCGACCTGCTGGACGACCTCGTGCAGGTTCGGCGCGGTCGGCAGCCCGGAGCCGATGTCGAGGAACTGCCGGATGCCGTGCTCGGCGGCCAGGGTGCGGGCCATCCGGGCCATGAAGTTCCGGTTCGCCCGCATGGACGTCGGCAGGTTCGGCAGGCTTCTGCTGAATTCTCCGGCCGCGGCCCGGTCCGCCGGGAAGTTCTCCGTCCCGCCGAGGATGTAGTCGTAGACCCGCGCCGGGTGCGGAATGTCGGTCCGCAGGTCGACGTCCAGCGTCGTTCCGTCTGCCGCGACCAGGCTGTGGCCTCCGACAGGCTCGTTACCCAAGGTCACGAATCCCCCGTTTCAAGGCAACGTCTGTATGCGGAGTGCACCCTATCGCTCGCCCCGAGCGCCTCTGTGCCCTTCGGCCGGATGGAGCGGATCGTCCCGGTGGGCGGCCCGGCGCCCTCAGCGGTGCGGGCGCAGTCCGTCCAGGGCGAGATCGAGCAGGCGTCCGACCTGGGCGCGGTCGCCGCGGTCGGCGGTCGCGAGCGCCACGCCGCTGATGCTCACGAGGAGGTCGTCCGGGGTGACGTCCGCCCGCAGCACGCCGGCCGATGCTCCGGCGGTGAGCAGTGTCGTCACCGCGCCGGTGAGCCGCTGGCGGCTGTTCGCGAACGGGTCGCCGCCGGCCGCGATCAGTGCGCGCAGTGCGTCGCCCATGCCCCGCTTGGTGGCCATGTAGTCGACGAAGCGCGTCATCCACTCGCGAAGGGCCTGGTCGGGCGCCATGGTGCGGACGAGGTCGTCGGCGGAGTCGCACAGCCGGTCCAGCTCGTTGCGGTAGGCGGCGTCGATCAGCGCCTCCCGGGTGGGGAAGTGCCGGTACAGCGTGCCGATGCCGACCCCGGCCTCCTTGGCGATCGCGCCGAGAGTGACCTCCGGGCCCTCCTCGGACAGCATCCGGACGGCCGTCTCGAGCAGTCGCTCCCGGTTGCGGCGGGCGTCTACGCGCAGGGGGCGGGCAGCTGACACCAGGTCTCCCGAGGGTATCGAAGTCCGTGGGTTCGGTCGGGAACTATTCGGAGGCTCCTCCGGTTAGTCTCGAGTGGAACGGAGGATCCTCCGAATAAGCGTACCGAGAGGGCTCAGAAGATGACTGATCGGATCACGACCCCGTTCAACGCCGAGTCGACCGCCGCCGAGGTGATCGCCGGTGCGGACCTCGCCGGGCAGCGCACCATCGTCACCGGCGGTGCCTCCGGCATCGGCATCGAGACGGCGCGGGCGCTGGCCGGCGCCGGAGCGGAGGTGACCCTCGCCGTCCGCGACACTGGCGCGGGCGAGCGCACCGCCGCCGACATCGCCGCCGGCGGGGCGCCCGGCCGGGTCCTGGTCGAGGCGCTCGATCTGGCCGACCAGGCGTCGGTGGCCGCGTTCGTGTCCCGATGGGACGGGCCGCTCGACATCCTGGTCAACAACGCCGGCGTCATGGCCTCGCCGCTCACCCGCACGCCCGAAGGCTGGGAGCTGCAGTTCGCCACGAACCACCTGGGCCACTTCGCTCTCACCACCGGCCTTTACCGGGCGCTGGTCGCCGCCGCGGGCGCACGCGTCGTGTCGGTGAGCTCCAGCGCGCACCACCGCTCGCCGGTGGTCTTCGACGACATCCACTTCGAGCGGCGCCCCTACGACCCGTGGTCGGCCTACGGCCAGTCGAAGACGGCCAACGTGCTGTTCGCCGTCGAGGCCAGCCAGCGGTGGGCCGGCGACGACATCACCGTGAACGCGCTGATGCCCGGCGGCATCCGCACGAACCTGCAGCGCCACATCTCCGAGGAGGAACTCGACCGGCTGCGCGCCGCCGCCGGCGGCAGCGACCTGAAATGGAAGACCTCGGAGCAGGGCGCTGCGACGTCCATCCTGGTCGCGGTGTCGCCGCTGCTCGCCGGGGTCGGCGGGCGGTACTTCGAGGACTGCAACGAGGCGGAGGCCGGCGGCTCCCTCACCGCCCGCAACGGTGTGGCGGCCCACGCCCTCGACCCTCAGGCCGCCACGCAGCTCTGGGACGTCTCCGAGCAGACCCTCCACACCGGCCACGCGGCCACCGTCGCCTGACCCGGTGGCGGATGGACCTGGCCGCCCGCCGGCTGCGCGACACCGACGACACCCTGGAGACCATCGCCCACCCGTGATCGGCTGGCCGCCGGGCAGGCGCTGCCCGGGGCCGGGTGCTGCTGGCGGTCGGATGCCGACCGGCGGTCAGGCGCTGTCGGGGCGGGCGAAGTCGACGCGCAGGCGGGTCAGGGCCAGGGAGCTGATCTGCCAGGTGCCGTCGGTTTTCGCGTAGGTCTCGTGGTAGTGGCCGTAGCCGGTCAGGTCGGTGCCGTCGGGGAAACGGACCCGGTCCTCCATCGCCCAGATCCCGGTCGCCGTGTCCGGTGCGGTGGCGGTGATCTCAGGGGTGTGGCAGTGGTGGACGGTCACCGCCTCCGTGAGGGCCTGGCGTACGAAGTCCACGATCGCGTCACCACCGGTGAGGGCGTTGCCGCCGGAGCTCGTCGTGTCCATCACCGCCTTGTCGGTGAACAGCGCGCGGAAACCGTCCCAGTCCTTCGTGTCGAGCAGCCGGCAGTACCGGGCCTTGAGCTGCCTGATCGCCTCGATGTCGTCCATGGCCGCCTCTCCTGCGCCGACTTCTCCCGCCGGTGAACTCCGCCGCCGGTGACTCCGCCAGCCCGGATCTCGGCTCCGCCGGCCTGGCCTCAGGCGCCATTCTGGCCGCCGGGGGTGCTCCGGCGCGTGCCTTTCCCGACTGGTGATGACCACGGAAGGGCCCGTCTCGGCGGGATGGTGATCCGCGCCGGTGGACGCGACAACGCGGCCGGGTCGATACCGGGCTGGGAGAAGGCCAGTGGTCTGGTCAGCGTGTCGAGCTGCTGGTGAGCGCGTCCGCGACCAGGGCGGCGATGGCGGCCATGCCGGCGGCGTTCGGGTGGTAGCCGATGCCCGTGGCGTCGGAGCCCTCCACCCAGCGGCTGCCCGGCGCGGCGCAGATGTCGTGTCCGGCGCTGGCGGCGTAGACGTCCACGAGCGGTGTGCCGGTGTCGGCGGCGGCGTGCTGGAAGGCGGTGTCGAGGGCGAGCCCGATCGCGGCGATCGTCTCGCTGTCCGGGCCGCTGATGTTGTTCCCCGCGCAGGTGACCGGCGGGTTCGGGAACACCCGCGGGTAGGTGACCAGGTACACCCGTGCGTCCGGGGCGGTGGTGGCGATCGTCGTGATCAGCTGGACGAGGCCCGTGCGCAGCGCCGCTGCCGCGGCGGCGGTCTCGGCCGGGCGGGGGAGGCCCGTCCACGGTCGGCCGGTCGCCGCCGCGTCGGAGCAGAGCAGCGCGGTCGCGGCGTACCCCAGGTCGTTGCCGCCGACCGTGATGGTGACCAGCCCGGTGTCGGCTGTCACCGCCTGGAGCTGCGGCGGGTGCCCGTCCTGCGGGATGGCGAGGAGGTTCGCGATGGTGGCACCGCCGCAGGTGACATCGGTGAGGGCCAGCCCGAGTCGGGCCGCGAGCAGGCGCGGGTAGCTGCGCGCCGAGCGCAGGCAGCCGTCGCTGATGTCGGGGCCGATGCCTGATCCGGCGGCGAAGGAACTGCCCATCGCCACATAACGCCCGCCCGGGACCAGCCCGGGACGTCGGTTCTCGCTCACGACGGGCGGTTGGCCCGGTTCCACTCCTTCATGCGTCGCGGGTAGCCGACCACGGCCGCGTCGTACACCGGGATCCCGAGGTCACGGGCGAGACGGCGGGCCACGGCCGGGCTGCCGACCCGGCGTCTGATCCAGGCGCCGTCACCGTCGACCGCGACCACCGTCGCGTCGGTGGCGGTCGTCTCGGGTTCGGCGAAGAACTCGACGCCCCGGTGCTCGCCGACGAAGCGGCGCAGGTCGCCGAGGTCGTCGGGGGTCGCCTCACGATCCAGCACGGTCCGCCGCTCGGCGTGGCGCCGCAGCAGCCAACGGTCCCTGATGCTCATGGCTGGGCTCCTTCTCCGCGAACAGCTCGGCTTCCGCGAACAGCCTGGCTTCTCCGGAAGCGGCGCGGCGGACGTCGCGGCGTGGCGCCGCCGGCCGCCACCATCACAGAACGCCAGCCCTAACGGATCCTTAGGGCTGCACCAGAAGATCCTTGGGATGTCCGGTGACGGCCGCCTGTGTGTCGCTGATCGGCAGCGTGTGCTGCGGGGCACCGTTGATCAGCGTAGCGACCGCGGGCCCGCGGCTCTCCCGGCACGTCTCGCTGCTCGATCGGTGGCCGGGTGGAGACCGGGCGTCAGCCGGCGGTCGTCTCCGCGTAACGGCGCGCCGCGGCCAGCGCGGTCCGCACGGTGTCGGGGCCGGTCGGGTGAGGTTCGCCGGTGATGCCGTCGCCACCGGCGTAGAGACCCGCATAGGCGGCGGTGTCCCGCTGGTACCGCCATCCCTCGGACAGCGGCCCGGCGTCCACGGCGTCGTAGCCGATGGCATCGAGGAACGCGGTCACCGTTGCCTTCGCGTCCGCGTCGTCGCCCGCGATGGCCAGTGCCGAGCGGTCGGGGGCACCACTCGGCCGGGCGAGGGCCAGCAGGTGCCTGAAATAGATGTTGTTGAACGCCTTGACCACTTTGGAGGTCGGCAGATGTGCCGCGAGCAGCTCACTCGTGGTGGTCGACTCGTTCTCGAGCGCGTCGATGGTGCCGTCGCGCTCCGGATAGTAGTTGTTCGTGTCGATGACCACCTTGCCGGCGAGCGGCTCGACCGGAACGGCACGGTATGCCCGCAACGGTACCGTCACGACCACCAGGTCGCCGGCGGCGGCGGCTTCGGCCGACGTCGCCGCCCGGGCGCGCGGCCCGAGCTCGGACACCAGATCCTGCAGGGTCTCCGGCCCACGCGAGTTGCTCAGCACCACGTCATAACCGGCGTTCACGGCAAGCCTCGCCAGAGTTCCGCCGATGTTTCCACTGCCTATCAGCCCCAGCGTCGTCATGCTCTGTGCAACTTCCCCCCTCGCGCGCGCCATTCCTCTCAGCCCGGGGTGGAGCCCGGAGGCGACGGGGCGGCGAAGACGGTGAGCATCTGTTCCATCGCGAGGTCGACGCCGGCGCGATCGCCGGTGGCCAGCAGGTCCAGCAGTAGTCCCCGGGTGGCAGCCAGGCCGAGCCGGGCCTGCGCACGGGCCTCGGCCGGCTCCCGCCCTTCGCGTATCAGGTATTCGGCCACCGGGCCGAGCCAGTCCTCCACCACCCCGTCGAGCAGCGGCTGGGCGTAGGCGCGGCCCTGCAGTGCCTGACCGTAGATCTCGAAGAAGAGGCGTTCGAACGGGGCCAGCGCCGGGTCGCTGAGCCGGCGCCACATCCGCCGCCCCAGCTCGACCGCGGACGTCGCCGGTTCGCTCTGCATCGCGGCGAACGCGGCGCGTTGCTGCTTCTCCATGGCCCGCACGATCTCGACGAGGAGGCCGTCCCGTGAACCGAAGTGATAAATGATCATGCGATGGCTGGAACCGACTGCGGCGGCCAGCTGCCGGAGGCTCAGATCGCCTATCCCGTGCTCGACCAGGTGGGCGAGGACGTCGCCGAGAAGGCGCTGCCGCCCCGCGCCGTCCTGTGCGCCGTCCTGCCCACTGTCCGACGGCGGACCTTGCCGAGTCATGAACCAGATGGTACATGTACCAATTGGTACACGACGCGGCGGGTTACCGTCGCGGACCGCAGGACGCTGATCGCTACGGGAGGCACCCGATGTATTACGAGACCTCGGTGACCATCGACGCGCCGGCCGACGCCGTCTGGGCCGTGATGCGCGACGTCGAGCGCTGGCCCACCTGGACTCCGACGATGACCACCGTGGAGGCCGGGAACGCGACCGGTGCCCCGGACGGTGAGCTGCGGGAGGGGAGCGTGGTGCGCATCCGGCAGCCCCGGCTCCCGGCAGCCGCCTGGACCGTGACAGATCTGGCCCCGGGCACGGGCTTCTCCTGGACGTCGAAGGCGACCGGCATGACCACGGTCGCCGACCATCGCATCACGCCCGCCCCGGACGGCCGCACCGTGACGGTGCGGCTGAGCCTGCGCCAGTCCGGCCCCCTGGCGCCGGTGGTGGCACTCTTCATGGCCCGGCTGGTCCGTCGGTACGTCGACACCGAGGCCCAGGGTCTGCGGGAGTACTGCGAGCAGCAGTGCCGCTCCAGTCGGCCCCGGGCCTGAAGCGGTCGCGGGGTGACGGTGCCCGCCGAACTCCTTGTGCCCGTCGGGCGGTGCGCCTAGCGTAGTGAGCGCCTACTCATCAGTGGGAGGCGGTCGACTGGTGCCGGGCCCGGATGGCCGGCGCCTCTGCGTTCAGGAGACGATCATGCTTGCGGACGAGGTCGTGACGGATTTATGGCGCCACTGGGAGGACGGTTTCAACCAGTACGACGTCGACCTCGTAATGAGGCCCGTCGACCAGGACGTGGTGTTCAGCTCGCCGTTCGTGCCGAGAATCACCGGTGACCCCGACAAGGTGACCATCGAGGGGTTCGACGCGTTCCGCGACTACATCGACGACTCGATGCGCCGCGTTCCCGGCATCCGTTACTCGATCGACTCGTTCTTCGTGAGCACCCAGACGGTTGTGTTCGTCTACACCTGCAGTTTCTCCGACGGCCGGCCCCCGGCGACCGGCGCGGACTCCATCCGCGTCAACAGGGCCGGCCGAATCGTCGAATGGCGCTGCCACTACTCGCGCGTCTTCGTCGACGATCGTCTGTAGAAGCAGCACGCCGCGGGCGCCCGAGCACCGGGGCAGTCCACCACCAGTCGGACGGGCCGCCGGGCGGGATCAGCCGACGCGCAGATTCTCGCCCGGCAGTGTGACTTCGTCACCCACCCGCAGCTGGCGGCCCCGCCGCGTTTCGACCTCGCCGTTGACGCGGACGCTTCCGCTGGCCAGGACCGCCTTGACCGCCGCGCCCGCCTCCACGACGTCGGCAAGCTTGAGGAACTGGCCGAGTCGGATGACCTCGTCGCCGATGCTCACTTCGCGCATCTCCCCAGCATGCCGGACTGGACGGGCGGTGCCTTCGCCGGTCGGCCAGCCTCACTTCTCCGCGGCGTTTCCGGCCTCGTTCCAGGGAGATGGATCTGTGGAGCTTGTCCCGGCCGCGGTGAGGCCGGGCTCCCGACCCGGAGGTGACAGGTGAGCCACAGCGTCGCGGTGAGCGGCCAGCTCATGGCCCAGACGGGGGGAGGCGGCGACGCGGGCGGGGGCGGCACCCAGGACGTGTCGAACCTCGGTGGCTTCACCGGCTGGGCAGCGGATCTGATGGTCTCGCTGGGTTCCACCGGCGTCGGGCTCATCACCCTGCTCGAGACGGTGTTTCCCCCGGTGCCGAGCGAGGTCGTGCTGCCGCTGGCCGGCTATCTCATCGGCCGGGACCGGCTCCCCCTGCCGGGCGTCGTCATCGCGGCCACCGCCGGTTCCCTGCTCGGCGCGCTCGTCTTCTACGGGCTGGCCGCGAAACTCGGCGCCGACAGGGCACGCCGGGCGGTCGGCCGCATCCCGCTGATGAGGGCGGAGGACGCCGACCGCGCGACGGACTGGTTCCAGCGGCACGGCCGCTTCGCCGTGTTCACCGGCCGGCTCGTCCCGGGGGTGCGCAGCCTGGTGTCGCTGCCGGCCGGCGCCACCCGCATGCCGCTGCTGTCGTTCTGCCTGTTCACCCTGCTCGGCAGCCTGCTGTGGAACAGCCTGCTCATCGGCGCCGGCCTGCTTCTGTCCAGCCGGTGGCGGGAGGTCGAGAAGTACTCGACGGTCCTCGACGTGGTGGTGATCGGCGCCATCGTCCTGATGATCGCCGCGGGTGTCGTCCGCAAGGTGCGGACCGCACACCACTGAAGCCCGGGCCTTACGCCACCGAGCCTCCCGCCTTCGGCCCGGGGAACGTCGGCGGTGTGGCAGCCGTGGCCGGCGCCGCGCCGGGGAAGGTGGCCAGCCGAGGGAGAACCTGGGCGCCGACCGCGTACAGCAGCCGTTCCCGCGCCTGTTCCTCGTCCAGATCGAACAGGTCCACCCAGGTGAGTGTCCCCAGGGCGGCCGGTGGGTCCACCGGCTCGACGCGCACGGGCAACAGGGTCCTGCGGGCCAGCGCCGCCGTCCACTCGGTGGTGCACCAGTAGGAGTCGAAGTAGGCACGGGAGTAGACCGCGACCGTCCACTGGGCGCCGGCGAGCTGGGCAGTCATCCACTCCACGAAGTTCTGGCCCGGCAGGGAATCCCACACCTGCACCCGGGCGGCGAGACCGGCGCCTTCCAGCACCGAGGCGATCCAGGTCGCCCACGCCTCGTCCTGCGCTGTGTAGGACACGAAGACAAACGGCCCGGTCTCTCCCTGCGTCATCCTCCTGTTCTACGCGACGCCCAGCGGCCGGTGATCTTCAGGGCGGTGTCGGGTATCGGCCGACAACGTCATGGTGCGGTCCGTGCGCAGGTTCGAGGTTCGAGGTTCGAGGTGAGACGCCGACACTCATTGCTTTCTCAAGTCGCAAATATATTATCTTGCCGTGTCGGTCGATCGCATCGAGCTGGCTCCCCGGTCGGTGCCGCGGGACATGCGCGCGCTGCTGGCGGCGCGGCAGGCGGCGGCCTCGCGCTGGGCGATGCCTGCCTGGTGGAACCCGGGTCGGTGGCATGGCACGCCGTCCGGCTCGGTGGGGTTGGCCCGGGCAGCCGGGTCGCGGTCGTCGGCGCGGGACGGTGGTCTACGCCGGCATCCTCCAGGGCGTCGCGCTGCCGCACTCCGAACTGGCCCTGAAGGAGGTCGCGCTGCGGCCGTCGCTCGGGTACAGCGCGCACGACGGCCGACGCGAGTTCGCGGAGGTGGCGGACATGCTCGCGGCCCGGCCGGAGATCCCCGACCTGCTGATCTCCCACCGGTTCCCGATCGACGATGCCCTGACCGCGTTCGAGACCGCCCGCGACCGCTCGAAGGGGGTCTTCCGCGTCGTCGTCGAGCCCTGACGCAGGCGCCGGGGCAGGCTCGTTGCTTCCCCGTGATTGCGGGCAGGCTAACGATGTGGACTTTTGGCAGTGCGGCACGAGGGCGCGGGCATGACTGTCGGGCGGATGACCCCGGGCCGCGATCCGCCGGCAGCGACGGAGCCACTGGCAGCGACGGAGCCACCGGTAGTGCTGCATGCGACGGATCAGACCCGGATCAGCCGGCTGACGCTGGGCCGGGCCGGCGGGCGGGGCATCCGGGTGATCCGGAAGGAGCCGCTGGGTCCGGACGCCCAGCGGCGGGTGCGCCACGAGACCGAGATCCTCGAGCGGCTGTCGGGAGTCGAGGGTGTCGTGCACCTCGCCGCCGGACTGGCCGAGGGCGCGGGCCCGGCGGCGGATGGCGTGGGATCAGTCCTGCTGGCCGATGTCGGCGGTGCGGCGCTGTCCCGGCGGGAGACCCCGCTGGAACCCGTCGAGCTGATCGACCTCGCCCTGTCGCTGGCGCACGCGGTGGCGGGGATGCACCGCCGGGGGGTGGTGCACCGGGACCTCTGCCCGGAGAACATCGTCGTGAGCGAGGACAGCGGGGCGCCCTACCTGATCGACTTCGCGCTGGCGACCAGCTTCTCGGTGGTCCGGCCCGAGTTCGCCCCCCACGGAGCGGCAGTCGGGACCGTGCCCTACCTGGCCCCGGAACAGACCGGGCGGACCGGGCGCCCGGTCGACCAGCGGGCCGACCTGTACGCGCTGGGCGCTGTCCTGTACGAGCTGGCCACCGGCGTGCCACCGTTCGGCACGGAGGATCCGATCAGGATCATCCACGACCACCTGACCCGGGTGCCGGACGAGCCGGGGACCGTCAGTCCAGCTGTGCCCGCCGCACTTTCCGCGATCATCATGCGCCTGTTGGAGAAGGAGCCTGACGACCGCTACCAGACTGCCGACGGGCTGGCCTACGACCTCGCGCTCGTACGCCGCGGCGCGCCGTTGGTCCGCCTCGGCGAACATGATCATCCGACCCGGCCGCTGGCTCCCTGCCGGCTCTCCGGGCGGGAGCGGGAGACCGACGAGCTTGGCGCGGCGTTCACCGAGGCCGCCACCGGGAAGTCCCGCGGGATCCTCGTCGCGGGCGCGCCGGGTGTGGGCAAGACATCCCTGGTCAATGTGCTGCGGCCGATCGTGGCCGGCGCCGGCGGCTGGTTCGTGGCGGGCAAGTTCGACCAGTACCGCCGCGACCAGGAGTTCGACGCGGTCCGACAGTGCCTGCGGGCGCTGGGCCGGCTGTTGCTGGCCGAGCCAGAGGAGGGCCTGGCCGAGATGCGGGAGCGGATGCTGCAGGGTCTGGGCTTCAACGCAGGCCTGCTGGCCGCCACCGTGCCGGAGTTCGCCGCGCTGCTGAAGGTGCCGCCGGACCCGGGCGATCCGATGACCGCCCAGGCACGGCTCTGTCGCACACCCGTCGAGGTTCTGCGTGCCGTGGTCTCCCCGATGCGGCCGGTGGTCTTCTTCGTGGACGATCTGCAGTGGGCCGGGCGCACCCCGCTCGGCTTCGTCGATCTGCTCTTCGGTGGCGAGGAGCAGATCGCGGGGCTGCTGCTGGTCGCCGCCTACCGCGAGAGCGACGTCGACGCCGCGCATCCGCTGGCCCCGATGCTCGCCCGCTGGCGTGAGCAGCAGGACGGCCCGCGCCATCTGTGGCTGGGGACCCTGCCGTCGGCGGGCCAGGCGGCCATGGTCGCCGACATGCTGCACCTGGCGCCGGAACCCGCCGCCCAGCTGGCCCGGGCGATCATGCCGTCCACCGGCGGCAATCCGTACGACGTCGTGGAGCTGCTCAACTCGCTGCGGCGGGAGGGCATCCTGACCGCGGGCACGGACGGCTGGGGATGGGACCGGGCGGTACTGCGCCGCCGGCTCGACCGGCTCGACCGGGGGGAGGTCACCGCGCTGCTGACAGCCAGGGTGGACGCGCTGCCGCCGGAGAGCGCGGAGCTGCTGGCGGTGATGGCCAGCCTGGCGGGCCAGGTGGATCTGGATCTTCTGGCGGCCGCGACGGGCCTGGAGCCGGACGAGGCCGAGCGGCGGCTCGCCCCCGCGTTCGGCGAGGGCCTGCTGGTGCTGCAGTGCGACGGGCGGCCCGGCGTGCGGTTCAACCACGACCGGACGCGTGAGACGGTGCTGGGTGGCCGGCCGGTGCAGGAGCAGCGCGCACGGTACCTGCGGCTGGCGCGGCGGCTGGCCGGCCGGCCGGAGTTCCTCGCGGTCGCCGCCGAGCAGTACCTGCACGTGGTGGACCTCGTGCGCAGCACCGGCGAGCGGCGGACGGCGGTCGCGCTCTTCCGCCGGGCGGCCGAGGAGGCGAGGGTGCTGAGCAACCATTCGCTGATGGAGAGGTTACTGAGCGCGGCGCTTCGGCTCGTCGACCCGACCGACACCGACCTGCTGATCGCCGTCCACACCGACCGGCACGCCGCTCTGTACTGCCTCGGCCGGCTGAGCGACGCGGACGACACCTACCGGACCATCTGCCGGCTGTGCACCGTGGCGGCCCAGTGCACCTCTGCCACGACGGTGCAGGTCATCAGTCTCACCAACCGGGGGCGTGCCGACGAGGCGATGCGGCTCGGCCTCGGCCAGCTGCGGCGCCTCGGCATCTCCGTTCCGGCCGGGCACGCGCTGGACGCGGCGATCGACCACGGCCTCGACGGCGTCCGTCGGTGGATCGACACCACCAGCGAGGCGGATGATCTGCGCAAGCCCGAGATCACCGACCAGTCCCGCCTGCGCACCCTCCGGCTCGTCAACCGGGTCATGGTCGCGGCGTTCTTCTGCGACCACACGATGATGGCCTGGCTGGCCATCAGGGCTCTGCAGATGTGGGAACACTACGGCCCGGATCGCACGCTGGTCGGCCCGGCAAGCCACATCCCGATCGTCACCATCGTCCGCAGAGGGGACTACCACACTGGGCCGAGCATCCTGCGGCGCATTCTCGCGGTTGCCCGGGCTCGCGGCTATGAACCCGACGTCTGGCAGGCCCTCTTCATCTACGTGATCACCTGCGGCCACTGGTTCAGCTCGCTGGAGGACAACCTCCCCGAGTGCCGGCGCGCTCTGGAGGGTCTCCTACTGGGCGGTGACCTGCAGAACGCGTGCTGGGCCCACTACGCACTGGTTTGCGACCTGCTGGACTGCGCGCCGACGCTCGACGTCTTCGCCACGGCGGTCGACGAGGCGCTCGCGTTCGCCGCGCGCACCGGCAACGGGCACGCGGAGGCGACGTTCCGGTCCTTCCGCCGGATGGTGCTGGTGCTGCGGGGAGAGCCCGTCGAGCCGGCCGGCGACGAGGCGGCCGAGCTGAACGTGCTGGCTGCCGACCCGTTCTCCCTCGCCAACCTGCGTGTCGCCCGGGCGCTCACGGCCGCGGTCCTCGACCATCCGGCCGACGCCGCGCGGCACGCCGCGGCCGTGATGCCCTGCGTGGCCGCGATCGGGTCGAACTACTCTTTGGCGGTGGCGCGGGTGCTGCTCGCGCTGACGCTGGCGGCGCGGGCGCGCACCGCGGGGCCGGGCCAGCGCGACGCCCTGCTGGCCGAGCTGGACGAGCTGATCGAGTGGCTGGCCTCGCGCGCCGCCGACGCACCGGACAACTTCCTGCATCTGCTGCGCATGGTGGAGGCGGAGCGGGCGTGGGCCGTCGGCGACTTCCACGAGGCGGCCTACACGTTCGACGTGGCGCTGCGTGAGACGCCCGCCCGGACCCGCCCGTGGCACCGGGCACTCGCCCTGGAACGGGCCGCCCGCTTCTACCTGGCACACGCCATGGAGGAGGCCGGCCACACCCTGCTGCGCGCCGCCCGCGACCAGTACCTGGCCTGGGGTGCGACGGCGAAGGTCAGCCAGCTCGACTGGGCCTACCCGGCGCTGCGGACAGCCGCCGCCGCGCCGCCACTGACCATCCACCCGCGGACGGAGCGGTCCGGGCACCGCTCGACCGTGGCGGCCGGCACCGTCGACCTGCTCGCCGTCGTCGCGGCGGCCCAGGCACTCAGCTCGGAGACCAGCGTGGAAGGCCTGCAGGCGAAGGTCGCCGGAATCCTCTCCGAGATGACCGGCGCCACCAGCGTCCACCTCCTGCTCCGGGAACGGGAGCGGGACGGATGGCTGGTGCCGACCGGCGCCGGCGGCACCCGCACGCTCCGTGCGGCCGGCCAGCAGGGCCTGCTGCCGCTGTCGGTCATCCGCTACGCCACCCGCACCCGCGAACCCGTCGTCGCCGCCAACGCCACCCGGGACGACCGCTTCCAGCGCGACCCCTACTTCGCCGGGCTCGACCGCTGCTCGGTGCTCGCCGTCCCCGTCATGATCCGGGGCAGCCTGCGGGCGATGCTCCTGCTGGAGAACCGGATGATCCGCGGCGCGTTCTCCACCGAACGCCTCGAAGGCGTCCTGATCATCGCGGGGCAGCTCGCGGTCTCGCTCGACAACGCCCTGATCTACGTGTCGCTGGAACGGCAGGTCGCCGAGCGCACCAGGCAGCTGGCCGCCTCGAACAGGCAGCTCGCCGCGGCGAACCAGCAGCTCGAACAGCTCTCGATCACCGACCCGCTCACCCGGCTGGCCAACCGGCGGCGCCTCGAGGAGGTACTGGCCGTCGAGTGGGAGCGGGCCCGGCAGCATGCCGCACCGATCGCCCTGGCGATGATCGACATCGACCATTTCAAGCGCTACAACGACCACTTCGGGCACGCCGCCGGTGACCGTTGCCTGCAACGGGTCGCCACCTGCCTCGCCGGGAACGTCGGCGACACCCTGCTCGCCGCGCGCTACGGGGGCGAGGAGTTCACCGTCGTGATGCCCGACACCGACCTGGCCGCCGGTGCCCGGATCTCCCGGCGGCTCTGCCGTGCCGTCGAGGACCTGGCCGAACCCCACCCGCTGACAGCCGAGCGCATCATCACCGTCAGCATCGGCGTCACCGCGGCGACCCCCACCGCCAGCGAGGGCGCGGTGACGGGCGACGGCCTGGCGGCCTTCGTCCGGAACGCGGACATCGCGTTGTACCGGGCGAAGAACGGCGGACGTAACCAGGTGGAGACGATGGAGACGGCGAGCTCTCTCTGAGAACATGATTCTCGTACGGTCACGCGCTTGGGAAATGCTCTGCTCGGTCTCAGGGAGGCAGCCGTGCGCATCGGTCTGACCGGCGGCGCCCCGACGCCCGACAAGATCGTCAAACAGGCCAGGCAGGCCGAGGAGGACGGCTTCCACGCACTCTGGTACGCCAGCCTCGTCACCGGGGACCCGCTGGTCGCGATGGCGCTCGCCGGGCGGGAGACCACCGGCATCGAGCTCGGGACGGCCGTCCTGCAGACCTACCCCTGCCACCCGCTGCTGCAGGCGAACCGGGTCTCCTCGGTCACGGCGGCCATGGGCCGGCCCGGCTTCACGCTGGGCATCGGGCCGTCCCACGAGTCGCTGGTACGTGACGCGTACGGGATGTCCTACGACCACCCCGGGCGCAGTACCGAGGAGTACCTGACGATCCTCGGGCCGCTCCTGCGCGGCGAGGACGTCGACTTCCAGGGGCAGGACTGGTCGGCCCGCAGCGCCGGCAGGGTGACGCCGCCCGCCCACCCGGTGCCGGTCCTGCTCGCCGCGCTGTCACCGCGCCTGCTGCGCATCGCCGGCCAGCTCGCCGACGGCGTCGTCCTGTGGATGGCCCCGCCCCGGGCGATCGAGACCCACGTGGCACCGCGGCTGCACGCCGCCGCCTCGGCCGCGGGGCGGCCGGCACCGCGGATCGTCGCCGGGCTGCCGGTCGCCGTCCACGACGACGAGGCCGAGGCCCGGGCGGCCACGGCGGCGACCGCCACCGGGTACGCGGGGATGGCGAACTACCAGCGCATCCTCGCCCTCGGCGGTGCCGACACCCCCGGCGAAGCGGCGATCGTCGGAGCCGAGGGATCCGTCCGCGCGCAGCTGCAGGGCCTGCTCGACGCGGGTGCCACCGACATCTGGGCGAACATCGTGCCGGTCGGCGGCACCCGCGAGGCCCGCCTCGACTCGGTGCGCCGTACCACCAGCCTGCTGCAGGAGCTGCTCGACTGACGCCGGCACCCGCTTCAGATCATGACCTGGCTGCCGGCCCGCAGCGCCACGACAGCGCCGACGAGCACGACCAGGGCAGCCGTCGCCACCGGCGTCCAGCGCAGGCCCGCGGAGAACCCCGGCACGAGCGTCGAGGCGCGCCGGAGCAGCGGAAGGAGCGTGCGGTCGAGCAGGAACCCGACGCCGACGAGCGTCGCCGCCATTCCCACGCCGTAGGCGAGAACGAGCAGGACTCCGAACCACGCCCGTCCCAGCGCGGCCGCTCCCAGCAGCACGACGACGGCCGACGGCGTCGGCACCATTCCGCCGACGAGTCCCGTGGCGAGCAGGCTGCGCAGTCCCGGCTGGTCCCCGGCAGACGGATGCACGTGCCAGCGCCCGCCGTGCGTGTGACCGTGCTCGCGCAGATGGCCGTGCTCGTGCGTGCGACTGTGCTGGTGCGCATGGCCTTTCTGGTGAGCATGGTCGTGCTGGTGAGCATGGTCGTGCTGGTGCGCGTGCGCGTGGTCATGGTCGTGCGAAGGGCCGTGGCTGTGCTCTTCAGGGACGTGGCCCACGGTCAGCAGGTGGCGATACGGCGACACGGTCAATCTCGCCCGGAGCAGGCTGGCCCCGAGGCCGATCATCAGCAGTCCGCTTGCGACACCCAGCCACGGATAGATCTTCTCCGGGGCGAAGCCGCTCGACGCCGACAGCACGACCGCGAGGACCAGAACGCCGAGGGTGTGGGTGAGCGTGACCGCTCCGGCGGTGGCGGCGAGCTGCCGCCCCGTCGCCGAGCCGCCGACGATCCGGGCCGCCATCACCGTCTTGCCATGCCCGGGGGCGAAGGCGTGCGCCGTCCCCAGCACGACCGCGGCGAGCAGGGCGAGCACCCCCAGACCGAGCGAGTCCCGTCCGGCCAGTCCGCCCACCCAACCGGCGAGGCCGCCAGCCTCCTGCCGGGTGCCGTCTGATCCACCGTCACCAGGTGTTCCGCTGCCGACAGCGCCCGCCGGTGGCAGGGGGTCGGCCGCGGCGGGACCGCCCGGGCGCACGGTCAGCGTCGCCCGGGTGACATCGGAACCGCTGCCCAGGGGATCCTCGGGGTACCGGGTCAGCAGGCCCGTCGACGAGCTGGACGGGACGTCCGAGGAGACCACCGTCGTGCCGTTCCCGACCGCGACCGTCTCGCGCCAGCCGAGCCGGTCGGCGTACGCGGCCAGTGAGTACCGGATCGTCGTCGTGCCCGCCGTGGCGGTCCCAGCGGTCGCGGCCGAGTAACGGCAGACCAGCCGCATCGTCGGCAGCCCATCGTCGCCCGGTGGGAGCGACAGCGAGCTGCCGGTCAGGACGAGCGGGTGGATCCGGCCGTCGACCGCCAGCGTCGCCTGGCCGGACGTGCGGGCACACTCCGCCTCCCGCCAGCGGGCGGCTCCCTGTGCCTCGACGTCCGGCCGGACCTGCGCGGCCGGTATCTCGGCGAAGTCGGCGACCACATCGACGAGCACCTCCTCGACGCCCACCCGCAGCACGCTGGCGCTGTTGACGGTGAAACTCCCGAGGGGATGCGCCGACGCCGACCCGCCCGCCGTCAGGACGAACAGGGCCACCGTCACGGCCAGGACGGCCGCCCGGCGCGGCGTGGTCAACGCGCACCCGCCTCAGGGGACGTGAGGGACTCGAGAAGGGCCTGGGCCCGGGGCGCGTGCAATGGCGAGAAGTGCGGGTCGGTGCCCAGCGCCGCCCGCAGGTCCGCGACCGCCGCCTCGGTCTGGCCGAGCGCGGCGTGCACGACGCCCCGGTGGTAGGAGAACAGCGCCCGGCGGGTGCCGAGACCGAGCGCCGACCGGGCCGACGCCAGCGCCTCGTCATCCCGGCCGAGCTGGTGCAGCACCCAGCCGCGGGCGTCGTCCACGAAGACCCCGGCCCGGTACGGTTCGCCGCCCGGCGCCGGGGACAGCGCTGCCAGCGCTGCCAGCGCGGCGGCGGGGTCGCCGTGGTCGGCCTCGAACAGCGCCAGCTCGACGTCGACCTCGACACCCTGCGCGCGCATCAGCGCCGCGGTGGAGCGCACCAGGGAGTACTGCCGCGCCGCCTCTCCGGGCCGGCCCAGGGCCTCGAGCAGCTCTCCGTACTCGGCGACGATCCACGGCTGTGGGCTCCGTGTGGCCGCGACGGCGTAGTCCGCCAGAGCGGCCTCGCTCTCGCCCCGGGCGGCGGCGACGCGGGCGCGACCGACAAGCAGCGACACCGAGGCCGGGTCGCGTGCCTGCCCGCGCCGGTAGGCCTCGTCCGCCCCGGCGAGGTCGCCCGAGTGCCGTGCCAGTTCACCGAGATGGAAGTAGGCGAACGCGGCGTCGGCCGCCGACGTCGCGTCGTCGGCCACCCGTCGCAGCATCGTGGCGGCCTGGTCGCTCTCACCGCGCAGTTCGAACGCGTAGGCGATCCTGGCCAGGGACGCGACATCGGGACGCAGGTCGACCCCGGTCTGCGCCGCCTGCCACGCTTCGGGATAGCGCCCGAGTTCGACGAGCGCGTCGAAGCGCACCCCGTGTGCGGTCGCGTTGAACGGGTTGACGGCGATCGCGGTGTCCGCGGCGCGCAGCGCACCGGGAAAGTCGTGACGTGCGGCGGCCAGAGCCGCCTGCCCGGCGAGAGCGGGGTCGTTCTCCGCGGGGCGCAGTTCCAGCGAGCGGGCGAACGCCCCGTCCGCGCGCGGGTAGGACGTCGGATCACCGGTCACTCTGGCCTGCTCCACGTAGGCGAGGCCGAGCTCGGCCCAGGCCGACCAGTCGCCCGGCACCCGGTCAAGCCGGTCCCGCAGACCCGCGGCGGGCGCGGCCGCCGCCCGGCCCGCCGAGGACCACGCCTCGTCCACGGCGGCCGTACCCCCGGCGCCCGCCGCACCCGGCGGTGCCTGCGCCGATGCGGTGCCGCGGCCGGAGCCCGCCGTGCCCACCAGACCGGCAGCGCCGACCAGACCGGCAGCGCCGACCAGACTGGCCACGCCCACCAGGCCTGCCACGCAGACCAGGCCGACGAGCACCCGCCCCCGGCTCACCGGGCTGCCCTGTCGCCGCTTCATGCGTGCCCTCCCCGCATCCGTTCCGCTGGTCGTTCGCCAGCGATTCGGATCCGTGGCGGTCACGGACCGCACCTGAGGCTCACCAGTCGTGTCCGGCAGCCGACACGATCCGTGCACCATCTGGCGCCGAACCAGGGGCGTTCACCGGACGGGCGCATCGGTCCGGTCCGTCGATCCCTGAGGGAGAACCATGAGTCGACTGACATCTGCCCGCGGCGGGCTGCCCGGCCGCCGACGGCGGGGGCGGCCGCCCCGGCGGCGTGCCCTGGCGGGCGCGACCGCCCTGCTCGTCGGCGTGACGGGTGCCGCACTGACCCTGGCACCGACGGCCGCCAACGCGTCGAGCCACCGGGAGGCTCCGTTGATCAGCAGCGACCCGACGGTCGACAACACCGACACCTACGCCTTTGTCAGCCCGGACGACCCGGACTCGGTGACGCTCGTCGCCAACTGGCTGCCCTTCCAGGAACCTGCCGGCGGACCGAACTTCTACCCGTTCGCGAACGACGCCCAGTACGACATCAACGTCGACAGCAACGGCGACGCGAAGCCCGACGTCACCTACCGCTGGACGTTCGCCAGCAGTTACCAGAACCCGAACACGTTCCTGTACAACACCGGGCCGGTCACTTCGCTCGACGACCCGGACCTGAACTTCCGCCAGACCTACCGGCTGGAACGGATAGCCGGTGGCCGGACCACCATGCTGGCCGACAAGGTGCCGGTCGCGCCCTCGTTCGTGGGCGACGCGTCCATGCCGGACTATCTGGCGCTGCGCACCGCGGCCCTGAAGGAGCTGCCCGGCGGCAGCAAGACGTTCGCCGGCCAGGCCGACGACCCGTTCTTCCTCGACCTGCGGGTGTTCGACCTGCTCTACGGTGGTGACCTCTCGGAGGTCGGCCAGGACAGCCTCGCCGGGTTCAACGTCAACTCGATCGTGCTGCAGGTCCCGAAGACCGAGCTGGCGCTGCGGGGCGACCCGGCACGCAACCCGGTGATCGGGGTGTGGAGCAGCACCCAGCGGCGCAGCGCCTCGATCTACGGGCCGACCGACGGCTCCGGCCTGCGGATGTCCTTCGGTAACTGGTCGCAGGTCTCGCGCCTCGGCTCGCCGCTCGTCAACGAGGTGGTCGTGCCGGTCGGCCAGAAGGACCGGTTCAACGCCTCCACCCCCGCCCGGGACGCCCAGTTCCTGGACTTCGTCACCGACCCCGAGCTACCGAAGCTGATCGAGACGATCTACAAGATCCCCGCGCCGGCGACACCGCGCAAGGACCTGGTCGCGGTGTACCTGACCGGTGCGAGCAAGAACAACCTCGGTGTCGACCTGAACGCCCACGCGCTCAACGCCGACGTCGACGCCACGAAGATCACGCCTTCCGAGCAGCTGCGGCTGAACCTGTCGATCCCGCCGACCGCGGAACCGCACCGGCTCGGCGTCCTCGGGGGCGACACCGGCGGGTTCCCGAACGGGCGGCGACTCGGCGACGATGTCGTCGACATCTCGTTGCAGGCTGTCGAAGGCGCCCTGCTACCCAACCCGCCCGCGGCCGTGACCGGCCTCGGTGACGGTGTGGACGGGCCCGACGTGCGGTTCCGCGGCTGGTTCCCGTATGTCGGCCTGCCCACCTCGGGCTCGAGCTGACAGGCGGGGTCGCCATGACCAGACTCCTGCGTGCCGCCTCGACCACCCTGGCCGCCGCCGTCATCGTCAGTGTGGCGGCGGCCTGCGGCGGGGACGGCCCGCCGTCACTGCCCGAGGCCGGCTCGTTCGCTCCCGGCGTGTGCGAGACGCTGGCCCCGGACCTGATCGAGACCCTGCGGCTGGCCGAAGCTGACGCCGATGCACCGGCCGAGATCAAGGCACTCGCCCGTGACCTCACCCCGCCCCAGGAGAAGCTCTACGGCCGGATCGGTGCCGCCGGGGAGTACACCGATGACCTCGAACGGGTCACCACGGCGGTCGGCTTCCTCCGCCTGCGCATCGATGCCGGGACCTACGACCCCGCTCTCCGGACGGAGGTGACAACCACCGCCCGGGCGCTGGTGGACCGCTGCACCTGACCGTATGGACCTCGGTACGAGAACGGACTCCCGGAGTGCCGTCGCGGTAACGGTTACCGCGACGGCACCTCGGCCCCGGGACGGACCACTCCCCGTTCGCATCACTTTAAGTATTCATATGACTTTAAATAGTCATGTCGCGGTGGGTGATGGCAGCGATAACTGTCATTTCCGCGTCGTCATGGGCCGCCTACCTGGCGGGTGCGCTGGTCCGGTCCGCCGCCTGGGCGGCGCCGTGTCCACGGTGAACGATGGGAATCCGCTCGCGGACACTCAGGACGCCGTCGGCGGCTGGCAGTACCCGGTCGCCGTCTCCCGTCACGGTGTCCAGCCCGGGTGGCACTCCGCCATGGCGCAGGGCCTGGCGCTGTCGTCGACCGCCTATGACGGTGTGACGCTGGAGGACTGGGTCTTCTGTGGGCCTTCGGCGGTCTTCGCGAACGTCCTGACACCGCGCGCCACGATCGACCGCAGCGGCGCGTTCAGCCCGACCCTGATCAGGGAGAACACCGCGCTTGGCGTCAACAGCACGATCGTCTGCGGGACCACCGTCGGCCGCTCGGCCTTCGTCGGTGCCGGTGCCGGTGTCACCCGGGACGTGTCTGACCACGCCCTCGCCCTCGGTGGGCCGGCGAGGGTGGTCGGATGGGTATGCGACTGCGGAACCCGGCTGGATCTTCCGGCAGAGGAGCCCTCCGCCGTCGGGTGCCGTGCCTGCGCATCATGGTTCGTGCCACTGGGGGAGGCCTCACCCACGCACTGCCCGGCCAGCGGACGGGAGCGGACACCGGCGCGCTTCCGCTCCAGGGGGAGCGGCCGGGCTGAGCCGGTTAGGGCTGCCGGGGGTGGCGCTGGGGCGGCCGGCGGCGAGTAGCCGCGGGGGCGGGCCGGGTGGTGCGGCGGTATGGGCGGTGTTCCGCGGGTTCGGGGCTCGTCACGTCGAATGCGTCAGGCGTGTCGGGCGCGTCGGGCTGGGACGGGCCGAAGTCCGGTGCCTGGAAGAGCGCGTTCGTGAGGGGCGGCGCTGTCCGGTGCGGCAGCGGCTGCGCTGCTTCCGGTTCGGAGAAGGGGGTCGTAGTGGGAATAGCGATGAGATTTCTCCTGTCGGTGCGGATCGCTGTCAGGCAATCCCTTGTTTGTGCAGTCATGGCTGGAGGTCGTTTCCTGCAGAAAAATCCGACCTGCTGACCAATGCGCGATGGAAATCGATGGTAGCCGCCAGGGACGGGGGCGGGGTGTTGCGGAGATGTTGGCAACGATCTCCGAGGCCTACAGAGAAGACCACTGAAAGCCGCCGCGAATATGCAGAAACTGCCTCTCGCCGTGGGCCGTCGGGGACTCGAACCCTGAACTCACCGGTTAAAAGCCCGTAGGTCAGCCTGTCGGCTAGTGTCGCATGGTGCCGCCAGGTGTGTGTCTGTGCAGGTCACGGGCACTCTGTGTGTCGCGGGGTGCCGGCGGCTGCCGGGTGGTGGTTCGCCGTCCGGGTTCACGATGTGCACACCGGGCCGATGCTTGGGCCGGCCGATGACTGGGACGGCTGGTGACTGGGCCGGCTGATGACTGGGACGGCTGTGGATCTCCGGCAGCCATCGAGCGCCTTCAAGCCTACTACCGCGCCCCTGATGCCGGCCAGGTATAGATAGGTCCACCGGTCGGCGATCTTCACCACGTCTGATCGACGGACCGCCTGTCGCAGGGGCGGTGCCGGCATGGCCGCGCTGCCTCGACCATCAGGGGCGTGAAGCCTGGACCCACCGTAAGTGGAGTCCAGGGATGTGGTGTACGGATTGCGATTGTCTAGTGACTTGCCGGAGTGGTGGTCCGTTGACACGCAGAGCGACCACCGCGTGATCCTCACGAGAAACCTGCGAAAGCGACTCGATGAGGAGATGCGCGATGGCCGTGCGTCCGACTGTGACCGATGCCGAGGGGTTCGGCCTGGCAGCCCGCACCCTCGACGAGGTCCACCAGACGGTCAAGCACGGACTGAAACGGCTGCAGTACCGACCCGCGCCGCTGTTGGGATTCCTCGCCGAAACCGGCCTGGCCTGGGAGGAGCTGTGGTCAACATGACTCCACGCATTAAAGTTCAGTACCCGGAGTGCTCGGCTGGTCTCGGGCTGCGGTCGAGCACGAGGGAGGACAGCGGGCTGGTCGGCAGGGCTATCCACCCTTCCCGTTCCGCGGCGCTGGTGTCGTCCGGTCCGGGGAGGGCGGTGTGGCCCAGGGCTGCGGCACGGGCGGTCAGTGCGGCGATCGTGGCGTCGAACGCGTCGTCGGATCGGCGGCAGAGATCCGCGTGGGCGCCGAGGTCAAGCCACGGCGCCGCGTCGAGGAGAGCGTCGACCAGCGTTGCGAGGGTGGCGGTGTTGTCCCTGGTCTTGTAGCCGAGGCGCGGCAGCCCCCATCCGGCGAGGGAGGCGGCCGGGTACACCTCGACGACCACGCCGGCACCGGCGCGGTCCACGGGTAGGCCCTGGCCTGCGAGTGCTGCCAGGAGTCCCGCGCAGCGCATGGCCGTGTGCGCGATCCGGTCTGCTGCGACGCTGAGGGGCCGTAGCCCTGTTTCTGCCCGCACCCGCTGGTCGGTGACCCGGTACGCCAGGGCGCGCCGCCACTGCAGACCCGTGAGCCCCTGGGGGACGTCCACGTTCCCGCGCTGGTGGGCGGTGATGAAGGCGACGAAGGCTTCGGGCCAGCCGAACGGGCAGTCGATACCGACCTTGTCCGCTTTCGTGACCGCCTCGACGATCGTGCTGTCGGTGGTGTCGAGGTGGACATCGCGCACCGTTGCTGAGCCTGACGACCAGTCGATCCGGGCGAGGGCCGTCTTCTTCGGCTCCGCCGCCAGGTCCACGCCGATCGTCATCATCCGATCGGGGTACGCAGTGGGGCGCCCAGGTCTGTCCGAGGAGTGCTGGTAGGCCGCCCGGTTTTCGGGCTGGACGATGCACGCTCAGGATGCGAGAGCTGTGTCGGGTCGGATGCGGCGGATGCCCGCGCGGACGTTCGGCGTTCCGTGGCGGGGTCTATCGGTTGTAGGCCCGGCGGTTGTAGGTCTGCGGCCGCGGCGACGAACCACGCCCACCGGGGTGGGGTGGACGGCGGGATGCCTGCGAGGTCGACCGCTGCGGGGCGGGTGCCTCGTGGGTCGGGGGTTCGAGGTCTGTGGCGTCGAGGACGTCGGGGTCGAAGTCCCCGAAGTCGGGTGCACGGAAGAGGTCGCACGTCAGCGGGGGCGGGGCCTGGCCCGGCCGGGTCTGTGCCGCCTCCGGTGCGGAGAACAGGGATGTCGGGGATGTACCGATGGGGATCTCACCTTCGGAGTGGGGCCGCGGTCGGGTCGGCCGTGGCAGTGCAGAGTGTACGGCCGGAGGCAGAGCCTCCGGAGGTGACTTATAACAATGTTTAGGACCCGGGCCAGCCTGTGGACGGCTGGCCGGGACCTCGTGCAGGAACCTCGCGGAGATTCACAGCGTCGTGCGCGTCCGCGAGCTGTCAAGAGCCCAGAAAACGTCAGGAAAAGAATCCCGGAAAATCATGAAAATAGGTGCAGGTACTGCCTCTTGACGTGGGCCGTCAGGGACTCGAACCCTGAACTCACCGGTTAAAAGCCGGTTGCTCTGCCAATTGAGCTAACGGCCCTGCTGGGAGTCATCGTACCGAACCCCCCGTTGAGAGGGAGGTCTGGGCGCGGGGGAGGTTGGCGCAGGAGGTGGGGTGGGGGGCATCGACCACGCGGTTGCGACCCGAGTTCTTGGCTGCGTAGAGAGCGCCGTCGGCGCGGTCGAGGACGTCCGCGAGGGTGGTGTCGACGGGGGCGAGCTGAGCGGTGCCGACGCTGACGGTCACCTCCAGCGTACCGCGTGCGGTGCGGAACGCGAGTGCGGCGATGGTCTGGCGGAGGCGCTCGGCCAGATCGGGGGGGTCGTAGTCGGTGATCACGGCGATCTCCTCGCCGCCGATCCGGCCGACGATGTCGCCGGCCCGCAGGGTGGCGCGGATGCCACCGGCGACGGCGGCGAGCACCTCGTCGCCGGTGGCATGGCCAAAGGTGTCGTTGACCTGCTTGAAGCGGTCGATGTCGATCATGAGTACGGCGAAGGGCCGGCCGTTCCACCGGCACTGCCGGAGCCTGGCCTGCGCCAGTTCGAGGAAGCGGCGCCGGTTCGGCAGGCCGGTGAGGCAGTCGCTGGTCGCCTGGCGCCTGATCTCCTCGAAACTGGCAGCGGTGTCACACGCAGTGGCGATCTCGGCGAGCAGGTCGTAGGTGGCCTCGTCGGGTCTGGTGGCCAGGGCGGCGACGATCAGGCAGCTGCCTGTTGCCGCGGAGGGCGCCGGCCCGCCGGGAGGTGGAACCGCACCGGGAGAGCCGGGTGTGGCGGTGCGCACCGGTGCGGGGGGGAGCGCGGAGGTGGAGGTCGGCTGGATGGGTGGTCCGGGCCCGAAGACGGCGTCGGGCTGCGGCGTCGGGCCGGCGGCCGGTGCGGCGGCGAGCCAGGATCCGGAGGGGTGCCGGTGTCCGGGGAGTGGCCATGACCGCCCGGCGTGCGCGGAGGTGCCGCAGCCGTGGGCGGAGCTCAGGACGGAGTCGGCGATGTCGGCCGGTAACGGCTCACCGAGGGCGCCGGCGGCGACGTCGCCCCAGGTGGCCACGACCCGCAGTGTTCCCGACTCCTGGCGGCGCAGCACCCACACCGCCTCTACCGGCAGCAGCTGGGTGACCGCGCCCATCACCTGGCTCAGCAGGCAGCGGACGTCGGTGGTCGCCGCGCGGATCGCGGCCTGGCTGAGGCGTCCCCGCAGTACGTGCCGGCGTCGCTCGGCGACCACCAGCGCCCGCAGCGCTGTCGGGTCGCTGGATCGGCAGGTGTTCGCCAGGTCGGCGAGGTCCGTGACCATCAGCTCACGTTCGATCTGTGCGGCGACGGTGGACGCCATGGCCAGCAGGAGCGGGCTCGTGTCCTGCGCGGCACAGGTGAAGTTGACCAGGCCGACGATGGAGCCGAAACCAGGGCCGTGGACGGGAGCGGCACCGCACGAATATGACTTGCCACCCACCGCGAAGTGCTCCCAGGAATCGATCAGAACCGGGTGGCCGAGGGTCAGCGCGGTGCCAATCCCGTTCGTGCCGATGATCGCTTCCGAGAAATCGAATCCGGGGACGATCGGCCCGCTTTCCATCGCGCTGCGCTCGAAGGTGCGATCGCCGCCGGCATGGAAGAGCAGGAGGCCGTCCGCGTCGGCGAGCATCCCGATGACCGCGACCCCGGTCAGCCGTTCGACGGCCGCGCTCAGCACCGGCCGGGCGACCCGGACGAACGGGGAGTCCGTCTCGACCTCGACATACCGGGCATCTGCGAGCACGGGAGGTACCGCGTAGTCGCGGGCGCGTGCCCAGGACTGCCGAACGATGTCGCGCGGTGCGCAGTCGTGCCCGGGACCGTGCTCCGGCAGGACCGGCAGCAGACCGCGGAGCCGGATGCCCTCCGGCTCCCGACCTGGCTGCTCGAATAACTGCCGATACGCCATCGCGCCGCGCGCCCGCCGTCCTGTCGGACCGATCACTTGTTTGCTGCCGTCAAAACGACGGTAACACGAAGGTCGGTGTCGGGCATTCGTGGCGAATGTGTTTACTTTCCGCGCGGGTCAGGGCCGGTCATAGGACGTTTTTCGCCGGATAAGCGGCTGGTGTTGTCACCCAACGGCGCCGGTACACTGTTCGCCGCTCCGCCGTCTCTGCTGTCCGCCACGGTCAGCACAGCCCGGAACGGATGAAGGCGTCGACGACCTGTCGCTGCATGACCAGACAGATCGCGAAGACGGGCAGGCAGGCGAGCCCGGAGGCCGCATGATCGCGCCCCAGGCAGCACCCTCCGCGCGGAGGAACCCCCGGATGCCCAGCTGCACCACCGAGTTCGCCCGCGGCAGCACCAGTGCCGGCCACAGGTAGTCGTTCCAGGCGGTGATGAACAGCAGGATCGACAGCCCTGCTCCTGCTGCACGCGCTGCAGCTTGTGGTGATGCTGCGCATGTCCGCCGGCAAGCCGGCGCGGGAGACCTCGGCGGCGCTGAGCGAGGTCCTCGGTCGCGCGTTGGGCAGTGCGGCTTCCCCGCCGACCTGCCGGCGCCGTCGTCGAGCCACCAGCTGACCCTGGACGCCGGGCCGCGGCCGGTGACCCTTCCGCCGAGCAGGACGGAGGGCCACCGGCCGGACACCTGTGATCATCCGGTGTAGTAAGGCGTTCCCGGGACGGCCGAGAGCACTGCCGGCGCCGCGGCTGGCAGCCCGCCACCGCCACCGCCGCCACCGCCGCCACCGCCACCGCCGCCACCGCCACCGCCACCGCCGCCACCGCCACCAC
>NZ_KB893719.1 GCF_000374165.1 Parafrankia elaeagni | reverse complement strand
ACTAATGGGAGCTACCGGGTCGGCATAGGGCAGGCTCGGTGCCGGTAGCCGCCAGCGGGTGAGCACTCCCAACGACTGGACCGAGTCGAGTCCTAGTGTCAGACCGTGTCCCCGCTGGTGGTCGGGAGAGGTGACCGCTGATGGGATGTCGTGCCGGCCGGTGGCGGTGTGAGCACTTGACCATTAGTCCGCTGGTGGCTCTCCCCGGCTGCTGAACCTGTCCGTGTGCGGGTCGGGAGGATGTCGGTGCTGTTCGTCGGGGATGACTGGGCTGAGGATCATCATGATGTGGAGGTGCAGGACGAGGCGGGCCGCAGGCTGGTGAAGGCGCGGCTGCCGGAGGGGCTGGCCGGGATCACCCGGCTGCACGAGCTGGTCGGTGCGCACCTACCCGAGGACGCCGACCCGGCCCAGGTGGTGATCGGGATCGAGACCGACCGCGGACCGTGGGTGTCCGCGCTGGTCGCGGCCGGCTACCAGGTGATCGCGGTGAACCCGCTGCAGGCCGCCCGCTACCGGGAGCGGTACTCGACGTCGGGGGCCAAGAGCGACGCCGGGGACGCGCACGCACTGGCGGACATGGTCCGCACCGACCGCCACCAGCTGCGGGCCGTCGCCGGCGACAGCGAGCTCGCGGAGGCAGTAAAGATCACCGCCCGGGCCCACCAGACGCTCATCTGGGACCGCACCAGGCAGGTCCAGCGGCTGCGCGCGGCGCTGCTGGAGTCGTTCCCGGCCGCCGTGGCCGTGTTCGACGACCTGGCCGCCCCGGACACGTTGGAACTGCTCGCCAAGGCACCGACACCGGAGCTGGCCCGGCGGCTGACCATCGCGCAGCTCTCCGCGGCGTTGAAGCGGGCCCGCCGCCGCGACATCGCCGAGAAGTCCCGGAAGATCAGGGCCGCGTTCCAGGCCGGGCAGCTGCCCGTGTCCCCGGTGATCGCCGGCGCCTACGCGGCGGTCGTCCGTGCCCAGGCCGCGCTGATCGGCACGCTCAACGCCGAGATCGACCGGCTCGCCGAGCAGGTCGATGCCCATTTTGGCCAGCACCCGGACGCTGAGGTCTACCGGTCCCAGCCCGGCCTGGGGCCGGTCCTCGCCGCCCGGGTGCTCGCGGAGTTCGGGGACGACCCCGACCGCTACACCAACGCGAAGGCGCGGAAGAACTACGCCGGGACCAGCCCGATCACCCGCGCGTCCGGGAAGAAGAAGGTCGCCCTGGCCCGCTACGCCCGCAACCACCGGCTCGCCGACGCCCTGCACCAGCAGGCCTTCTGCGCCCTGGGCGCCTCACCCGGCGCCCGCGCCTACTACGACGCCCTGCGCGCCCGCGGCGCCGGTCACCACGCCGCGCTCCGCCAGCTCGGTAACCGCCTCGTGGGCATCCTCCATGGCTGCCTCAAGACCCAGACCGCCTACAACGAAGCAACCGCCTGGCCACAGAACGTCACGCTCGACGCCGCCGCTTGACATCCAAAAACATGGGATGTCTGACAGGGCGCCGGCCAGGACCGGGCACAGCCGGGCACAGCCGGCGTTCGAGCCGGACCGGGCCGCGCCAGGCGGTCCGGTCCGGCCTGGTCCGTTCCGGGCGCGGGGCCCCGGTCGCGCCCGGCCGTCAGGGGTCAGACGGAGACGATGTCCTTGCGCAGCGGGGCGAGTGCGGCCCCGATCTGACCGGTGGTCTCGGCCGGGACGCCGAGACCACGCAGGGACGCCACCAGGTGGTCGATGACCGCGTCGAAGTGGGCGTCGGAGATGTTGAGCGGACGGTGGACGCGGGGAAGGTCCCGGCCCTGGTAGATCTCCGGTCCGCCGATCGCCGCGGCGATGAAATCCCGCTGGTGTGCCTTGAGGCTCGGAATGTCGCGGCCGGCGAAAAAGGGCGCAAGAGTCGGGTCCGCGGTCACGCGAACGTAGAACTCGTCGACCGCTGCCTCCACGGCCTTCGCGCCGCCGATCGCGTCGTAGATGCTCACCAGAGACTCGCTTTCGCAGAATGACCCGGCCGGGCCGCGCCGAGACCGCGCGCTTCCCGGCAGGGTCGTGACAGGTGTGTGCCCGACGCTTTCACTGAACCGCGGCGGCAATGCCCACAGAAAGGGGCCATCGTCGGCTCCGGGCAGTCGGACGGCCGCTGCGGCCGGGCCCTCCGCCCCCTTAGTTCACTCCGTGAGCACAGGTTGCCGGCCTGTGACGGATCGCGGCGTGGGCGCACCACCGGATATGACTGTGAGGGGCACGCGCGGCTGGCGTCGCGCGGACAGCTGCCGGCCGCGGGTGGCTGCCGGCGCGGTCGGCCGCCGGTGGCGGCGCCGAGGCGACGGACGGGAGCGTGCGGGGATGGGTGCGACGGAACGGGTCACCACGAGGTTCACCGCCGAGTCGACGGCGGCGGAGGTGCTGGCGGACGTCGACCTGAGCGGCCACCGGTCGGTGGTGACCGGAGCATCGTCCGGGATCGGTGTCGAGACAGCCCGCGCGCTTGCCGGCGCGGGCAGTGAGGTGACCCTCGCGGTGCGCGACGCCGAGGTCGGCCGGCGGGTGGCCGCGGACATCACCGCCACCACCGGCAACGCCGCGCTGCGCGTCGCCCGGCTCGACCTCGCGGACCTCGCCTCGATCGCTGTGTTCGTGGCCGGCTGGTCGGGCCCGCTGCACGCCCTGGTCAACAACGCCGGGATCATGGCGACGCCGGAGCTGCGCACCCCGCAGGGCTGGGAGCTGCAGTTCGGCACCAACCATCTCGGCCACTTCGCCCTGGCCGACGGACTGCGGCCCGCGCTGGCCGCGGCGGGCGGGGCCCGGGTGGTGGCGGTGAGCTCGGCGGCGCACCTGCGGTCCGCGGTGGAGTTCGACGACATCCACTTCGAGCGACGCCCCTACCACCCGTGGGCGGCCTACGGCCAGTCCAAGACCGCCAACGTCCTGTTCGCGGTCGAGGCGACCCGCCGCTGGGCGGCGGACGGCATCACCGCCAACGCACTGATGCCCGGCGCCATCATGACGAACCTGCAGCGGCACATCGACTCCGGCGAGGCCGAGCGGGCAAGGGCCCGCAGCGGCGTCCCGGCGCGGGCCTGGAAGACGGTGGAGCAGGGCGCGGCCACCTCGGTGCTGCTCGCCGCCTCGCCGCTGCTCGACGGCGTCGGTGGGCGGTACTTCGAGGACTGTGCCGAGGCACCCCCGCACACGCCCGGCAGCGTCAGCGGAGTCGCGCCCCACGCGCTGGACCCGGCCGCCGCCGAACGCCTCTGGGACGTCAGCCTGCGCACCCTCGGGTAACGCACTCGCCTGACCGCACTCGCCTGACCGCACTCGCCGTCCAGCGTGCCCCGCAGTCCTCACCCCCGGTACCGAACTGATTGTCGAGGGCCAGGGGTGGGCACGGTGACACCGTGAGGTGCGCTGCCCGGCCGACACCCGAGGCCGCCCGGCGCCGCCTCACCGGGGCGACGGCGACGGCCGCGCTGGTCGCGATCCCCCGATGCCGCCCCGACAGCCCCGTCGGGAGATATTCCGAGCCGCACGGGATACCCGGTCAGGTCCGGGTCGCAATGCCCCCACCCTGGCCCTGGAACGAGCCAGGTAAACGCCCACTCTGCTAGTGTTCGACCTGTGCCAGGACGGTGCACGGCGCCGTTCTGCGGCGTTGTTGTTCTGCGACGTTGTTTCGGCCCACGTTTCCGGGTTGCCGCCCGTTCACCAGTAGGCCGCCGGCCGCATTTCGGTGCGTCCGGTGAATGGCCTGGAGGCCAGGCGGTCAGACCCCCAGAAGGAGTGACATGGCGATCCGGTCGGTCAATCCGGCAACAGGCGCGGTTGTCGCGGCGTTCGACGCGCTCGGCGACACCGAGATCGAGGAGCGGCTGGCCCGCGCCAGCGCCACCTTCGCCACCTACCGCCGGACGACGTTCGCCGAGCGGGCCGGGTGGCTGCGCCGCGCGGCCGATCTGATCGACGCCGAGCGGCACGAGATCGCCGTGATCATGACCACGGAGATGGGCAAGACGCTGCGCTCGGCGGAGGCGGAGGCGGCGAAGTGCGCGAAGGGGATGCGCTTCTACGCCGAGCACGCCCCGGCGTTCCTCGCCGACGAGCCGCTGGCCGACCCGGGCACCGTCGGCGCGAGTCGCGCCTTCGGCCGCTACCTGCCGCTGGGAGTCGTCCTCGCGGTCATGCCGTGGAACTTCCCGCTCTGGCAGGTCGTCCGCTTCGCCGCCCCGGCGCTGATGGCGGGCAACGTCGGCCTGCTCAAGCATGCGTCGAACGTCCCGCAGTGCGCGCTGTACCTGGAGGACCTGTTCCTGCGCGCAGGGTTCCCGGCCGGGTGCTTCCAGACCCTGCTGATCGGGGCCGGCCAGGTGGAAGGGGTGCTGCGCGATCCCCGGGTGGCCGCCGCGACGGTCACCGGCAGCGAGCCCGCCGGTCAGGCGGTCGCCTCCGTCTGCGGGCAGGAGATCAAGAAGACGGTGCTGGAGCTGGGTGGCAGCGACGCCTACGTCGTCATGCCGTCGGCCGACGTGGAGCGCGCCGCCGAGGTGGCGGTCACCGCCCGCTGCCAGAACAACGGCCAGTCCTGCATCGCCGCCAAGCGGTTCATCGTCCACGACGCGGTGTACGACCGGTTCGCCGAGCTGTTCGTCGCCGGCATGGCCGCCCTGCGGGTCGGCGACCCGCTCGACCCCGGCACCGACGTCGGGCCGCTCGCCACCGAGGGCGGTCGGCAGGACATCGAGGAGCTCCTCGCCGACGCCGTGAAGCAGGGCGCCAGCGTCCTGTGCGGCGGCGCCACGCCGGACGGCCCGGGCTGGTTCTTCCCGCCCACCGTCATCGGCGACATCACCACCCAGATGCGCCTGCACACCGAGGAGGCGTTCGGACCGCTGGCCACCCTCTACCGGGTGCCGGACATCGACGCCGCGATCAGCCTCGCCAACGTCACCTCGTTCGGCCTCGGCTCCAACGCCTGGACGGCCGACCCGGCCGAGCAGGAGCGTTTCATCAACGAGCTCGAGGCCGGAGCGGTGTTCCTGAACGGGATGGTCACCTCGCACCCGGAGCTCCCGTTCGGCGGCATCCGCCGCTCCGGCTACGGGCGTGAGCTGAGCGCTGTCGGCATCCGCGAGTTCTGCAACCTCAAGACCGTCTGGGCCGGCTGAGGCCACTCCGTCCCCTCGGCGCTCCCTCGCGGCCGGTGCGCCCCGGCCCGTGGCAGGATCAGGCGGCAGGCACGATCGGACGCGGCCGGACGGCGGCGGTGACCCGGACCGGAGGCGCGGCGGTGACAGTGGCCAGTGAGCCCGACGGCAGCGAGGTGCAGGAACGCGCGGCCGGTGGCGTGGTGTGGCGTCCCGCCGGCGGCGGGGTCGAGATCGTGCTGGTCCACCGGCCGCGGCACGCCGACTGGTCCCTGCCGAAAGGCAAGCTCGACGACGGCGAGACCTGGCTGGACGCCGCCGTCCGCGAGGTGGCGGAGGAGACCGGGCTCGCCGTCGAGGTCGGCGAGCCGCTCGGCGATGTGACCTACGAGGTGGAGCGGCACGGCGTCGTACGCACCAAGGTCGTGCGCTACTGGGCCCTGCGGGCGACCGGCGGGGCGTTCGTCCCGAACGACGAGGTCGACGAGCTGCGCTGGGTGTCGCTCGATGCGGCGGCCGAGCAGGTCAGCTACGACCTGGACCGCGACGTCGTCGACCGTTTCCGCCGCCTCGGCCCCGGCCTCCTCGACGGCGTCCAGGGCAGCTGAGCCGGGGCGAATCTCCGGTGGCGCGGTGGGGCGCCTTGCCCGGCGAGAACACTCTGGGAGGGCGAGTGCGGACCGCCGCCTATTCCGATCGGTGCGGGTGAGCGGTTCCGTCCAGACGACGGCGCACCAGGTAGCCCGCGAGGATCAGCAGTGGTTCGACCACCAGGACGAATATCCACGCGGCCAGGCACCATGCCGCGTTGGTGAGCCAGATGTCCTGCTCGCGGGAGTACAGGAGAGCATTCTCGTCACTCGGGGCGGAAAAAAGGCAGAGAATACAGTACCCTATCGCCGCCGGGGGACCGAACATGCAAGCCCAGGCGGGCCAGCCCGGAGGCCGCCCCGACACGCGGCGCGCCGCGTGCGCGAGCCAGAGCGCCAGGCCGACGGCGAGAATCGGGGTTGGAGCCACGGGCTAGCCCCCGGTACTCTCGCGTGCCGCGACGGCCGATGAACCTGTCACAGGACGTTGTGGGGCCGGAACTGGACACTGAGGCGGGGGCCGACCGGGCGGGCGGTCTTCGGCACCGCATGCTCCCAGGTGCGCTGGCAGCTGCCGCCCATGACCAGCAGGTCGCCGTGACCGAGTTCGTGGCGGATCGTGACCGCGCTCCCGCTCCCGCTCTCCGCGGGCCCGCCGGCGCGAGGCCGCAGCAGCAGCGCCCGGGGAGCGCCGAGAACGACGATCGCGACCATCGTGTCGTGGGTGGAGCCACGGCCGATCCGATCTCCGTGCCAGGCGACACTGTCGCGACCGTCCCGGTACAGCGCCAGGCCGACGGTGGTGAACGGCTCGCCCAGCTCGGCGGCGTAGTGCGCGTCGAGCGCCTGCCTGGCGGCGTCGAGCGCAGGGTCGGGCAACGGCTCGCCGCGCGCGTAGAAGGACAGCAGCCGGGGCACGGTAACCGTCCGGTCGTACATCGGACGCCGTTCGGCGCGCCAGGGAACCTGCGCGCGCAGCCGTTCGAACAGCGAGTCCGCCCCGGCCACCCAGCCGCGCCGCACGTCGACCCAGGCACCGCCGGCCAGCATGCGGCGGTGCAGGCCGACGCGCAGTGGCCCGAGCTCGACGCCCGCGCGCCTGCCGGCCTGCGGTTCGGACAGCGTGTCGAGCAGCGAGGCCTGGAACGGTGCTACGCCCACCAGCCGACGATAGCAAACACATGTTCGATCGAGGCTGGCATCGCCATCGCCATCGGTGTCGGTGTCGGGCCCGGGGCCGCGGGCCTGCCGCCGCCGCCGACCATCCTCATCCGAAGCCCCGGGAGTCCTGCTTCAGCGCGGTGTCGATGGTGAGTGCCGAGGCGACGACGAGGCTGAGCATTGGCTGGGGCAGTGGCCGGTGCAGCTGAACCACGTAGTTGTCGGCGGTGGTGAACAGGGTCCGGGCGAGACCTTCCCAGGTCTTGGTCACCCGGGCGATCTCGGCGTCGGTGTGGTCGACGATCGAGAAGTTCCACGCCCGCCAGTTCTCGGCCTTGAGCATGCCGAGGCGGTTGCCGTCCGCTTCGATGCTGAAGCTGATCTTGCCGAAGACGTTCTGCTGGACGATGCGGCCGACCTCCCGACCGTCCGGCAGTGCCACGATCACCTTGGACTTGAGGAACTTCCTCGGCCTGGTCAGGAGCAGCTGCGGGACCCCGGCGGCGTCCCGCACCTCGAGCCGATGGGTGAAGAACTGGTCGAGTGACCAGAGGAACCGGGCGACCTTCTTCAGCGCGCTCTGGCCGACCTGGACGACCGAGCCGATCTGGGTGCCCTGCTGGTTGAAGACCGCGTACTCGTTCGTCAGCTCGATCAGCTTCGTCTTCTGGTTCACCACCAGAACCGGCTCGCTGAACAGCGAGCCGCCGCCCTGCGCCGGCACGTGCACGCCGGCGCGTTCCTGGACCTGGCGCTGGATCCGGTCCGGCGTGTGGCTGGTCTGGATCGGCGGGGGCTGGTAACCCTGCGGGCCGCCCCAGCCGCCCGGCGGCTGCCCGTGCTGCGGCGGGGGCGGCGGGGAGCCGGGCTGCGTGTGGTCCGTCCACTGGTTGCCGTCCCACCAGCGCGAGCCGGGTGCGCCTGATGGATCGTCGTACCAGCCTGGTGGCGTTGACATAGCACCCACTTTGCCACCTGTGCCCGATGTGGAGGACATGCGCCACTGTCCCGATTCCGACCTGCTCCGGGCTGATCCTGACTCGCCTGGGCAGCCCGGAAACTAGGCTCCCGGCCATGACTGCTTCCGTGGGCGGATCAGCGGGGACGCGCTCCCGGGGCGCGGGCGGTGTCGAGTTCGGGATCTATCTGCCGCAGGTCGCGCTGGAGTTCGAGTCCATGGTCGGCCGGGCCCTCGAATGCGAGCGCCTCGGGCTGGACTCGTTCTGGCTGTTCGATCATCTGTACACGCCCGGTGCGCCGGCGGCGCCCTCGTTCGAGGGCTGGACGCTGGCGACGGCCCTGCTCGCCCGCACATCGCGCCTGCGGCTGGGGCATCTGGTCACCTGCAACACCTTCCGCCATCCGGCGCTGCTCGCGAAGATGGCCACCACGCTGGACGTCATCTCCGGCGGGCGACTGGAGTTCGGTATCGGCAGCGGTTCCTACGAACAGGAACACCGGGAGGCCGGCCTGCCCTGGGGAACCCCGGGGGAGCGTGCCGACCGGCTCGCGGAGGCACTCGACATCATCACGCAGATGTTCGAGCAGCCGGTGACGACCTATTCCGGCCGGTACTACGACGTCCACGACCTGCCGAACGTCCCGCAGCCGGTGCAGCGGCCGCGGCCGCCGGTGCACATCGGCGGTGCCGGGCCGAAGCGGACCCTTCCGCTGGTGGCGCGTTACGCCGACGTCTGGAACGTCCCGACCTACGCCCTGGACCGCCTCGACGAGCTGAACCGGGCGATGGACGCCGAGTGCGAGCGCATCGGCCGCGATCCGGCGTCCCTGCGCCGCTCGGTGGAGGGGGTTCTCGCGATCGCCGGGGCGGGGCAGGTGGACGAGGCCGTCGCGCTGGCCCGGCGCCGGTACGGGCAGCCGGGCTACGGGCTGGACGCGGGCGGCTTCACCGGCACCCCGGCGCGGGTCACCGACCGGATCGCCGAGCTCGTGGACGCCGGCTTCACCTCGTTCGTCTTCATCACGCATGACCGGGCCAGCACCGAGACGCTGGAGCTCCTCGCCGGCGAGGTCCTCCCGTGCTTCCCCCGCCCCGCCCCGGCCGGCCGGCCGGCGACCTGACCGGCTGGCCGACCGGGGCGGCTGCCTGCCGTCAGCCGGCGGAGGCGCGCACCGGGAGCTTCGCCCAGCCGCGGACGGTGGATGTCCGGGCCTGCACGGCGTTGTCGTAGTCGATCTCCCAGTGCGGCCACCGGCGCAGCACCTCGTCGAGGGCGACCCGCGCCTCCAGGCGGGCGAGGGCGGCGCCCAGGCAGAAGTGCAGGCCACGGCCGAAGCTCAGGTGCCGGCTGAAGGACCGGTGGATGTCGAAGGTGCCGCCGTCGGGGAACTGCCGTTCGTCGCGGTTGGCGGAGCCGTTCAGCAGCACCATCACGCTGCCCGCCGGCACGGTCCGGCCGTGCACCTCGACATCGCGGGCGACGTGGCGGGCCTGGATGGGGGAGGGGGCCTCGAAGCGGAGCACCTCCTCGATGACGTCGGGGACGAGGGAGCGGTCCCGCGCGACCTGGCGCAGCTGGTCGGGATGCTCGGCGAGGACCTTGCCGGTCCACCCGATGAGCCGGGTGGTCGTCTCGTTGCCCGCGGCCGCCAGCATGTTGACGTAGACGAGAACCTCGGTGCGGGTCAGCCGCCGGGTGGTACCGGTCTCGTCGGTGAACTCGGCGGTGAGCAGCTCCGTCATCAGGTCGTCGGACGGGTTGCGGGCCCGCCAGTCGAGGTAGTCGGCGAACATCGCCTCGGTGCGCGCCAGCACGTCCTGGTCCAGCGGCTTCGGCGCGTCCTCCTCGAGAGTGAGGCCCGCGTCGATGATGTCGCGGATGCCCTCCTGGTCCTCCTCGGGGATGCCGAGCAGCATGCCGATCGTCCGCATCGGCATCTGGGCGCCCAGGTCGGCGATGAAGTCGAAGCCGCCGGAGCCGACCAGCGGGTCCAGGGAACGGGCGCAGAAGACACGGACATCAGCCTCGAGCGCCAGCATCTTCCGCGGGGTGAAGACCCGGGCCAGGATGCCGCGGTGGACGTCGTGGACGGGCGGGTCCTCGAAGAGGATGTTGCCGGGCGGGAAGGTGAATCCGGAGCGGATGAGCTCCAGGACCGACCCACGGCCGGAGCGGTAGGTGTCCCAGTCGCCGAAGGCCTTCTCGACATCGTCGAAGCGACTCACCGCGAAGAAGTCGTACCTGGCGTTGTAGTACAGCGGCGCGGTGTCCCGTAACGCCTTCCAGACGGGGTACGGGTCGGAGTCGATCTCGAAGTCGTAGGGGTCGTAGTAGACGTCACTGCTCTCCGGCGCGCTCGCTGTCATCGGTTGTGCTGCTCCCTCGGCGTCGTGGGCCCGCGGCGGCCGGTGCCAGGCGGCCAGTGGTGCCCATCACACAGAATCTTCCTCCGCCGCATTCGTCAACGGCCGTTCACCGCCGGTGGAGAACGGCGCTGCCGGTCCGGCCGGGCCGGTCGCCCCGCCGGACCGGCTGCGAGCAGCTGATCTCCCCGCCATACCGGGTGTGAAATGTGGCACGTTGCGGTGGGTGGCCTCGCTGGGGCCGCGGATCGGCGTGCGCCGGCCGGTCCTGGCGCCAGGCGCGTGGGGTGGATCACCTCAGGTGCGCGCGTGGCGGCCGGCGGGGCCACTCTCCGTGAAGGGTGCGGCGGCCCGGGCCGGATGCGGCCGCCGGCCCGTGCCGGCGCTCGGCCAGCCTCCCACCTGGGCAGATGGACGGATCTGCCGTGTGGTGAGCCAAGATCTCGCGATCATGGCCGACGGGTGCACCGCCGCTCCCGGACCCCGCGGGGCGGCGTTGCGGATGCGTCCGGTAGCTTGCCGATCGGCTTGCGTGGTGGCCCGGTTGTACGGCGTTCTCCGGCGGCCGTGCGAGCAGAACTGACCGGCCGGCCGGCCGGTCACGTTGCGTTGTCTGTTCCTTGTGTGCGGTAGCGGCTGGAGTGTGTCGACCCGCGTTCCGGCGGTCTGAATGGCGTTTGATTCTCGCGGGAAGAGTCGATAGTTTCCTCAAGCCGAGAAGATCCCTTCCGGAAACTGCAAGTGGCACTTGCGAAATGATCGAGCCGAGTTGGTGCTGATGGCACGGCTGACGTTCTCGGGCAAGGGCGCCCGAAACGCCGGCACAGCCGGCTGATCGCTGTCCCCTGCCGGCACTGACCTCCCCGGCCGGGCGCCACAACCTGCCTGTCTCCGGGCCGAGCTGTGCCGTCGGCCACCGGGGCGTGGTGGGTCGTGGCCCGTGGTGCCCGCTTGTCCGTCGCCGGCAGCCGCTCGGTTGCTCCAGCACGCCCAGCCCGACCAGACCTTCGTCCAGGCGCGCGGTGCGTCCCCGGTGGGGCCGTGCCAGGCAGCCCGGACCACGTCCTCGCGTCCCTCGTGTCCGGTGGAGGCAGGGTCGGGACAGCAACAAGGAGGAAATGCGTGAGACCGCGTAGAACTGTCGCGGCCGTCGCTGCTGTCGCAGCGGTGACCGTGTTCGCTGCTGGGTGCGGCAGGAGTGGCGGCGGCGAATTAGGAGCTGAGGACACCCCGGCGACAGCGGCGGCGGAAGCGGCGGCCGGCGACTTCGGGACCCTGCGCGACGTCTGTGGTCCCGGTGACCCGCAGGGATCGCCCGCCCAGGGCGTGACCGCGAGCGAGATCAGCGTCGGTACCTTCAGCGACGTCGGCTTCACCAAGAACTCGGAGTTCGACGACGCGGCCAAGGTCTTCACCGAGTGGTGCAACGCCGCGGGCGGCATCAACGGCCGCGAGATCAAGTACAACCTGCGGGACTCGAAGATCTTCGAGACCCGGCAGCGGATGATCGAGTCCTGCCGTGAGGACTTCGCCATCGTCGGCGGCGGCTCCGCCCTCGACGCCGCCGGCGTCGAGGAGCGGCTCAAGTGCCTGCTCCCCGACATCCCCGCGCAGACCAGCCAGGTCGAGAACCTCGGTTCGGACCTGCAGATCGACGCGATCGGCGCCGGGCACTCCTTCGCCCGCTACGCGGGCTACTACAACTGGCTGCTCAAGGAGGCCCACCCGGGCTCCGCGAGCGCGGTCGGCATCATCGCCGGTGACTCGCCGGTGACCAAGGTGATCGGCGACCAGACCGCCGAGGCGGTGCAGAAGTCCGGCGGCACGGTCGTCTACCAGGACCTCTACCCGGCCGCGGGGGTGTCCGACTGGACCCCCTACGCCCAGGCCCTCAAGAGCAAGGGCGTCAAGGGCCTGACCTTCCAGGGTGACTTCCGCAGCCTGGCGAAGCTGGAGCAGGTCCTGAAGTCGATCGACTACAAGCTCGACTGGATCGACGCGAACAGCAACGCCTACGGCACGGCGTTCGGTGAGCTGGTCGGCGACGCCGTCGACTTCCAGCCCAACTACGCCGATCTCAGTGGCGTGGCACCGCTCGAGGCCGCCGGCGACATCCCCGCGCTGGTGCAGGTCGAGGAGCTGTACGAGGAGTACGCGCCGGACGCCGAGATCACCTTCCCGGCGCTGCGGGCCTTCTCCGCCTGGCTGCTGTTCGCCACCTCGGCCTCCGAGTGCGGCGACGACCTCACCCGCAGGTGCCTGTACGAGACCGCGCGTGAGCAGACCGACTGGACTGCCGGCGGGCTGCAGGCCGAGGTCGACATCACCGAGGCCGACGCGCCGCTGAAGTGCTTCAACGTGGTGCAGGCGACGCCGGACGGCTGGGAGATCGCGGACTTCGAGCCCGACGAGGGTGCGTTCCGCTGCGACGCCCCCGAGGTCCGGTACACGGGTGACTACGGTTCCCCGCTCACCCTGGCCAGTGTCGGCAAGAGCCTGAGCGATCTCCAGTAGCCATGGAGCAGCTGTTCACCTTCGGGATCGTGGGTCTGAGCACCGCGGCCATCTACGCCATCATCGGCAGTGGCCTGGTGCTCACCTACACCACCACCGGCGTGTTCAACTTCGCGCACGGTGCGGCCGGCATGATGGCGGCGTTCGCGTACTGGCAGCTCACCGAGGGCTGGGGGCTGCCGGTACCGCTCGCGCTGGTCCTGGTCCTGGTCGTTCTCGCACCCGCGTTCGGCCTGCTGGTCGAACGCGTGGTGCTCCGGCCGATCCAGGGCCTGGGTGACGCCGAGCGCCTGGTGATGACCGTGGCGATGCTGAGCGGTCTCATCGCGGCCGCCCGGTGGATCTGGGACCCGAACGAGGCCCGGTCGCTGCCGAGGTTCTTCGAGAACACCGACGCGATCGACATCGGGCCCGCCACGATCACCTGGCACCAGGCACTGACCATGATCGTGGCGGTGGCCGTGGCGATCGGCCTGCGGATCCTGCTGTACGGGACCCGCATCGGCGCCGAGATGCGGGCCAGCGTCGACGACCGGGCCCTGGTGGGCCTCACCGGAGCCAACCCGGTGCGGTCCAACCAGGTCGCCTGGATCCTCGGCACCCAGCTGGCGGCGGTCGGCGGCATCCTCATCGCGCCGGCCGTCTCCCTGGACGCCTCCCAGCTGTCGCTGCTGATCGTGAGCGCCTACACGGCGGCGATCTTCGGGCGACTGCGCAGCCTGCCGCTGACCTTCCTCGGCGCGGTGGTCGTCGGGTGCCTGGAGAGCTACCTGACCGGGTACCTGCCGCAGAACGACTACCTGCCCGGCCTGCGGCTCGCCGCGCCGGCGCTGCTGCTGTTCCTGTCGCTGCTGGTGTTCCCGCACCGGCGGCTGCGCGGGCGGGACACGAAGGCACGTCCCGTGCCGACCCCGTCGCTGCAGGGGACACTGCTGTTCGCCGGCAGCGTGGTGCTCTTCGGGCTGGTGCTCGCCTCGCTGCTCGGCGAGGGAGATCTGATCACCTACGGGCAGATCTTCTCGTTCGGTGTGATCGCGCTGTCCTACGTCCCGCTCGCGGGCTACGCGGGGCAGATCTCCCTGTGCCAGCTGAGCATGGCCGGCATCGGTGCGGCCGTGTGGGCGCACGCGGGTGCCGACGGCCAGCTGTGGGCGCTGCCGCTCGCGGTCGCGATCGCCGGCGCGGCGGGGGCGCTGATCGCGCTGCCCGCGCTGCGGCTGTCCGGCGTGTACCTCGCGCTGGGCACCACCGCCTTCGCTGTCATCCTCGACCGGTGGATCTTCACCCTGCCCTCCTTCGAGGTGTTGGGCCTGAGGATCTCGCTGTTCGAGGGCGGCACCGTCGACGTCGCCGGGCCGTCGCTGTTCGGCTGGCGCCTCGACGATGGCTCCGAGCTGATGGTGTTCGCCGCCGTCTGGCTGGCTCTCGGCTCGCTGGCGATCGCGATGCTGCGGCGCGGCCGGTTCGGCCGTCAGCTCATCGCGCTGCGCGACAGCGAGGCGGCCTACGCGACGCTCGGCGGCAACCTGCTGCTGTCGAAGGTCGCGGTCTTCGCGCTGTCCGCGGGCATCGCGGGCCTGGGTGGGGCGCTGTACGGCATGCAGCAGCGCTCGGTCACCGCCGAGCAGTTCGGCCTCGTCGCCGGGCTGCCGCTGTTCCTGGTGGCCGTCGTCGGCGGGCTCACCGCCGTCGGCAACGGCCTGTTCACCGGTGTGGCCGTCGGCGGGTCCTTCCCGGTGATCTCCGCCGCGGGGGCGTTCGCGCAGAACATCACCTCGGTGCTGCCGGCGCTCGCCGGGCTGGGGCTGGCCAGGAACCCGGACGGCGCCGTCCCCGAGATCCGTTCCGGGTACGAGCCGCTGGGCCGGAACAAGCCCGTGCTGGGGGGCCTCGTCGTCGCCCTCGCGGGACTGTGGGTCCTGCAGTTGCAGGACGTCCTGGACGGCTGGCTGACATTCGGCCTGGCCCTGTTCCTGATCGTCGCCGCGCAGGCCGCGGCGACCGCCCTGGAGCAGGCCCGGGTGGCCAGGTCCACCGACACCGACGTCCCCGTCGAATGGTGGGGCGTGCGGCGGGAGTGGCGCCGGGAGGACGAGGAGGTGCTGGCTCGTGGCATTGCTGGAGGTTAGGGAGGTGACCGTCGCCTTCGGCGGGGTGCGCGCGCTCAGCGACGTCGCCATCTCCGCCGAGCAGGGAAGGATCACCGGCCTCATCGGACCCAACGGGGCGGGCAAGAGCACCCTGTTCGATGTCATCACGGGCCTGCGCCGGCCGTCGTCCGGGCAGGTGTTCATCGAGGGCCGGGAGGTCACCCGCCTCGGCCCGACACGGCGAAGCCGGCACGGGCTGGCCCGGACGTTCCAGCGGCTCGAGCTGTTCGGCCGGCTGACCGTCCGGGACAACCTGCTGGTCGCCGCCGAACTGGGTTCGAACCGCCGGCACGCGGCCGAGCTGGTCGAGCAGATCCTCGACCGGCTCGGCCTGACCCGGCTCGCGGACACCTCGGCCGACACCCTGTCGACCGGCGCGGCCCGGCTCGTCGAGGTGGCACGGGCACTGGCGGCGCAGCCCAAACTGCTGCTGCTGGACGAGCCGGCCGCCGGCCAGGACCCCGAGGAGACCGAGCGGTTCGCGGACCTGCTCCGCTCGCTCGCCGCCGAGGGGACCACCGTGCTCATCGTCGAGCACGACATGGATCTGGTCATGAGCGTGTGCGACGACCTGCACGTGCTCGACCTCGGCAAGGTGATCGCCTCCGGGCCGCCGGCGGAGATCCGGCGCAACGAGCAGGTCCTGGCGGCCTACCTGGGGGATGCGGCGTGACACCTCTCCTGGAGCTGCGTGACGTCCGGGCCGCCTACGGCAAGATCACCGTCCTGCACGGTGTGAGCATCAGCGTCTCCGCCGGCCAGGTGGTGGCGCTGCTCGGGCCGAACGGCGCCGGCAAGACGACGACGCTGGGCGTCGCCGCCGGCACCCACCCCGTCCAGTCCGGCCAGCTGATGCTGGGCGGGCGGGACATGACCGGGGCGAACCCCCGCGACCTGGCCCGCGCGGGGGTCTGTCTGATCCCCGAGGGCCGGGGGGTGTTCCCCAACCTGTCCGTCCGCGACAACCTGCTGATGATGACCTTCACCGGTCACAGCCGCGCCGAGATCGAGGCCGTCGCCTTCGAGCGGTTCCCGATTCTCGCGAAGCGGGCCAACCAGGCGGCCGGGAGCATGTCCGGCGGTGAGCAGCAGATGCTCGCGCTGGCCCGCGGCCTCGCGACGGATCCGGCCGTGCTGCTGCTCGACGAGCTCTCGATGGGGCTGGCCCCCCTGGTCGTCGGACGCCTCTACGAGCAGGTCGCCGAGATCGCCCGCCAGGGTGTCGGCGTCCTGGTCGTGGAACAGTTCGCGGCCGCCGTTCTCGGTATCGCCGACCACGCGGCGGTCATGGTGCGCGGTCGCGTCGAACGAGAGGGCGCCCCCGACAGCGAGCTGCGCGCCGAACTATCCGCCCTCTACCTGGGGAGTTCCACATGACGACTGACTCGCGCGCGGACCGCTTCGTCCGCGAGCTCGGGGAGTTGAAGATCCCCGATCCGGCGGCCGGCCGGCCGCGCCTGTGGGTGCGCCTCGGCGTGGTGCTGATGGCGGCGGGCGCCGCGCTCGCCATCACCGCGTACGCGACGTCGCACGGCACCCGCGACCCGCTCGTCCAGCGCGACGCGCTCGCGCTCGGCCTCGGCGGGATCACCGCCGCGGTCATCGGCGCGGCGCTGTTCCTGCGCTACTCGCTGACCGGCTTCCTGCGGTTCTGGATGGCCCGCCAGTCCTATGACCTGGCCCTGCTCGGTGACCGCTTCGCCGAGCCCGGCAGCGCCGCGACCCCGGCGGCGGGCACCGCGGTCGGGGCGGCGGCGCTGCCGGTCGAGGAGGCCGGGCCGGCGGTCGAGGAGGCCGAAGCCACCGAGGCCACCGAGGAGACTCCGGATCCGGCGGCACCCCATCCCACGGCGAAGGAAACCGTCTCGACCTGACGGCGCGCCCGGGCCCCGGACCTCCAGCGCCGATCGGCATGGCTTCGGCGCCCGGTGGCCGGGCCCTTCGGTATCCACTCCTGCTCCACAGCTCCGGGCCAGCCCACCATGGTGGGCTGGCCCGGAGCTCTTTCTGCGTCCGTATGCGGGGCCGGCAGGCCGGGGCCCGGCTGCCGGCCCCGCCGCCACGGTCGATCGTGACCGGCTACAGTGACCGCATGCACGCGTTGAGGAACTTCTGGTGGCCCGCCCCGGTGGCGGCCCACCTCCTTCGCGCGTAGCCCCATCACGCGGCCGCCCCTTCCGGCGGCCGTCCTCGTTTCCTCGGCTCGGGCGGGCCGTCCGGTCCCGGCGGCTCCCGGCCCCGAGGAAACAATCATGAATCTGCTGCCCGACCTGCTCGCGGCCCTCGCCGCGGGAACCGATCCCGGCCCGTTCGCGCTGATCCGGCGGGACGGGGCCGACCACCTCGACGTGCTCGTCGGGACGGTCGAGACCGCTGGCCGGATCGCCGACATCGACCTGCCGCCGGGGCCCGCCGGACCCCGCGTGCTGGCGCTCGTCCCCTACCGGCAGCTCGCCGAACGTGGCTTCACCTGTGTCGACGACGGCACCCCGCTGGAGTGCCTGCGCGTCGACGCCTGGGAACGGGTCGGCCTGTCCGCCGCGCTGCGGGCCCTTCCCGACCAGGACGTCGTCTGCGCGGGCGGCGCCTTCGACCCGGGTGACGAGCAGTACGCGCGCACGGTGGAGGCGGTGCTGCGCGACGAGATCGGGCGGGGTGAGGGGTCGAACTTCGTCATCCACCGCACCTACACCGCCTCGATCGCCGGCCCACCGGTCACCGCGGCCCTCGCGGTGCTGCGCCGGCTGCTCACCGGCGAGCGAGGCACCTACTGGACGTTCGTCGTCCACACGGGCACCCGGCTGCTGGTCGGGGCGACCCCCGAACGCCACGTCAGCGTCGAGGGCGGGCTGGTCATGATGAACCCGATCTCGGGCACCCACCGGCTGCCGCCCACCGGCCCGGACCGCGAGGCGCTGCTCGCCTTCCTGGCCGACCGCAAGGAGATCGACGAGCTGCACATGGTGCTCGACGAGGAGCTGAAGATGATGGCCCGGGTCGCCGACCGGGGCGGCCAGGTGCTCGGCCCGTACCTGAAGGAGATGTCGAGCCTCGTCCACACCGAGTACCTGCTGGTCGGGCGGGGCCGGCTCGACGTGCGGGACGTCCTGCGGGAGACGATGTTCGCGCCGACGGTCACGGGCAGCCCGCTGGAGAACGCGGCCAGGGTGATCGCCCGGCACGAGCGGCGCGGGCGGCGGTACTACAGCGGAGTGCTCGCCCTGTTCGGCACCGACGAGTCCGGCGGGCAGACGCTGGACGCGCCGATCCTGATCCGCACCGCGGAGATCTCCCCAGCCGGCGAGCTGCGCGTGTCGGTCGGTGCCACCCTGGTGCGCCACTCGACACCGGCGGGGGAGACGGCGGAGACACACACCAAGGCGGCCGGGATCCTCGCGGCGCTGGGCCTGCTGCCGCCGTCGGACGGTTCGGCAAGCCGTGGTTCGGGCGGCGGGGAGCTGGCAGGAGCTGTCCCGCCGGCCACGTTCGGAGACGATCCGCTGGTGGTGGCCGCGCTCGCCGCGCGCACCGGGCGGCTGGCCCGGTTCTGGCTGCTGGACAGGCAGGCCGGCGTGCCCGCGCCTGCCCCACTCGGCGGCAGATCCGCACTGGTAGTGGACGGCGAGGACGCCTTCAGCGGCATGCTCGCCCACCAGTTGCGCGGCCTCGGCCTCGCGGTGACGGTGCGGGACTGGCGGGATGCGGGAGACGCCCGGGACACCGCCGGGTTCGACCTGCTGGTCGCCGGCCCGGGCCCCGGCGACCCGACCGTGCGCGACGATCCGCGGATGACGGCCCTGCGGTCGCTCATGGCCGGGGCGCTGAGCCGGCGGCGGCCCCTGCTGGCGGTCTGTCTCGGGCACCAGCTGCTCGCCGATCTCCTCGGGCTGGGCCTGCACCGGCGCGAGGAGACCTCCCAGGGACTGGCCCGGGAGATCGACTTCTTCGGCCGCCCGCGCCGGGTCGGGTTCTACTCGACGTTCACCGCCGTCTCCGCACAGCGCGAGCTCAGCACGCCGTTCGGCACCGTCGAGGTCTGCCTGGACGTCGCCGACGATCCGGCGCCGCAGCCGGGCGGTCCCAGGGTCCGCGCGGTGCACGCGCTGCGCGGGCCGACCTTCGCCGGTCTCCAGTTCCACCCCGAGTCGGTGCTCAGCGAGAACGGCTTCGAGCTGCTCCGCGAGGTGCTGTCGGCGTTGGTGCCGGTTACGGCGCCGCGGCCGGTTCAGCCGCGTGCGGAGTCGTGCCAGGAACCGACGACCAGCCGTGCGGCGAGACCGAACAGCCAGAAGACCACCAGCCCGAACAGAGCCGAGGAGATGATGGCGGCGAACAGCGGCGCGGACGACAGGTCGCGGGTGTAGTTGTCGATGAGGGCGCCGATGCCCACATCCCCACGGCGGAAGAAGAAGTCGCCGACGATCGCGCCGATGACCGCGAGCCCGGCCGAGATGCGCAGGCCGGCGAAGACCGCGGGCAGGGCGCTGGGCAGCTCCAGGTGCACCAGCCGGCGCCATCGGCCGACCCGGCGCAGCGTGAACAGGTCGTGGTGGCCGGCGTCCACGGACTGGATGCCGAACAGGGTGTTCGTGATCATGGGAAACATCGAGATCACGACACAGACCACGGTGCGGGACCAGAAGCCGTAGCCAAGCCAGAAACCGATGAGCGGGACGATCGCCAGCACCGGGATGGTCTGCAGGAGGATGGCCCACGGGTAGAAGGAGTTCTCGATCCAGCGTGCCTGCGCCATCAGGATCGCCGCGGCGATGCCGATGGCCGCGGCGATCGCGAGCCCGACCAGGGCGACCTTGGCCGTCCCCGCCAGCGCCGTGAGGATCTCGTCGGCGGTGCGGCTGTCCAGGAAGCCCTCGGCCACGATCTCGTGCGGTGGTGGGAGCAGGAACCGGCGCCGGGGGGCGAGGAACCAGTAGCTGACCGCGTACCAGACGCCGGTCACCACCGCGAACACGCCCAGGGGTGGCAGCACCGCCCGCCCGGCCCGGATTCCGAGCGCCCGGATTCCGAGCGCCCGACGGGCGGTGCGCGCCCCACCTGCGCCAGGTGGGCCCCAGCGCTCGCTGATGCGGACAGCGGGAGGTGCTCCCGGCGTGGCTGGATCGGGGGCTTCGCCGTCGGGCACGCCGGAACCCTATCCGCACCCGCCTGCGGTGAAGGTACCTGGTTGCGGGTGAATTCCGCGGGCGTGGGAGGCTGGCGCCCGATTTGGCAGGTGACAGAAAAAGGGGGGGCCTGTCACTGTGGCGACCCACCGCCCCGGGGCTCGCGCCCGGCTGTTCCTGCCTGTCGTTCCTGTCCTTCCCTGTGCCGAGGAGAGCAGAGCACGTGACGAGACTTCGTTCGGTGGCGGCCTGGGCCTGCGCCGCGGGCCTGGCCCTCGGCCTGACCGGGTGCGGTGACTCCGAGTCAGATACGGAACCGGCCGCCACCGCCGCCGGAGCCGCTGCCGGGGCGAACTACACCACCCCGCTGGAAGGGGTGTGCCCGGACACCGTCGTCGTCCAGACCAGCTGGTGGCCGGAGGTCGACTACGGCTCGACCTACCAGCTGCTCGGGCCCGACCCGAAGATCGACGCAGGTGCGTTCACGGTGTCCGGGCCGCTCGGCGCCACCGGCGTCAACCTGGAGATCCGGTCCGGGGGGCCGGCCGTCGGTTTCGACCCGGTCACCGCGCTGTTCGAGAAGGACGACGACATCCTGCTCGGCTACCTCGACCTGGACGAGGTGATCCGCAACTCCGCCGAGCACCCGTCGGTCGGCGTGCTCGCCCCCTATGCGAAGTCGCCGCTGATGTTCTTCTGGGGTGACCCGGCCCTGGACTTCACCACCCTCGCCGACATCGGCCGGTCCGGGAAGACGGTGCTGGTCGGGGACGAGTCCTACCTGAACGCCCTGGTCGGCGAGGGCCTGTTCCAGCGGTCCCAGATCGACAACTCCTACACCGGGGACATCAGCCGGTTCGTCGCCGAGGACGGCGGGATCGTGCAGGCCGGCTTCGTCACCGACGAGCCGTACCGGCTCGAGCACGACGTCCGGGAGTGGGCCAAGCCGGTGAAGTACGTGCTGGTCGGGGACGAGTACCCGGCCTACGCCAACGTGCTGGCCGTCCGCAAGGACAAGGTGGCGACGAACCGGGAGTGCCTGTCGAAGCTCGTCCCGCTGTTCCAGCAGGCGATGGTCGACTACCTCGCCGACCCGGAACCGGCCAACGAGCTGATGATCGAGGTGACCTCGAAGCTGGACACCGCCGGCTACGAGCTGTCCACCGGCCTGCTCGCCGACGGGAACACCAGGCAGCGCGAGCTCGGCCTGGTCGCGAACGGCAGCGACGGCACCTTCGGCAGCTTCGACAGCGAGCGGGTCGAGAGCCTGATCGGGCGGCTCACCCCGGGCCTCACCGAGGCGGGAACACCTCCGGCCCCGGGCCTGAAGCCCCAGGACATCATCACCAGCGAGTTCATCGACCGCTCCATCTCGCTGAGCTGACCGGCCCGCCGGCGCGGTGCCCGGGCGCGGAGCCCGGGCACCGCGCCGGCGGCCGCCCCGCTCTGCGATCTCTGGCGATTCGGCCTCGAAGGGGAGCCCAGACAACCGTGACCGACAACCAGCCGTACCCACCCCCGACCTTCGACACCACTCGGCCGCACTCGGCCCGGGTCTGGAACTACTACCTGGGCGGCAAGGACAACTTTCCGGTCGACCGCGCGCACGGCGACCGGACCATCGCGCTCTTCCCGCAGATGGTGGACGTCGCCCGGTCGTCGCGGGCGTTTCTCGCGCGGGCCATCACCTACCTGGTGGCCGAGGAGGGCGTGCGCCAGTTCCTGGACGTCGGCACCGGCCTGCCGGTCGAGAACAACACCCACCAGGTCGCCCAGCGGATAGCGCCGGAGTCGCGGGTTGTCTACGTCGACAACGACCCCATGGTGCTCATCCATGCCAGGGCGCTGCTGGCCGGCACCCCCGAGGGCGTCACCACCTATCTCGAGGCCGACGCCCGCGACCCGGATCGCATCCTGGAGTTCGCCGCCGAGACGCTGGACTTCACCCGGCCGATCGGCCTGATGCTGATGTCGATCATGGGTCTCATCGCCGATCTCGACGAGGCCTACTCCATCGCGCGGCGGCTCGTGGCCGCACTGCCCGCCGGCAGTTTCCTGGTCCTCGAGGACGGGTCGGACGACCGGACGTCCGACCCGTCGCCGGGCCCCGCGGCGAGCAAGGACCAGGATCTCGGTGTCGACGACCTCAACGTGGTCACCACGGACGGAAATGGATACCACTATCGTACCGTCGACCAGATCAGGGTTTTCTTTGACGGCCTCGAGCTTGTCGAGCCCGGAATCGTCTCGCCGCCGTACTGGCGCAACAACCCGGAGCCGGACGGTCCGTTCGCGCCACTGGAATCCTGCGGCGTCGGTCGCAAGCGGTAATTGGTGCGCGCCGGCTCCGTACCGGGGCCGGCGCCCTCCGCGAGCGCTTGACCGGCATGTCGGCATGATGCTTGTATCCGGCGCATGCCGGTAGCGACCACGTCGAGTAAGAAGCAGATCCTCCTGGCTGCCGAGCGCCTGTTCGCGGTACACGGTATCGAGGGGATCTCGCTGCGGCAGATAGGTGCCGCCGCCGGCAACGGGAACAACTCGGCGGTGCAGTATCACTTCGGCTCCAAGGACCGGCTGATCCAGGCGATCTTCGAATATCGGCTGCCGTGGCTCCATCGGCGCCGGCTGGACCTGATGGCTGAACGCGGCACGAGCGATCTGCGCGTCCTGGTCGAATGCCAGGTGCGCCCCCTGATGGAGCACAGTGAGGTAGCGGACAGTTACTACCTGACTTTCGTGGCCATGCTGAAGCAGTACGGTCGTCGCGACATCTTCGCGTGCATGCCGGAGCCGATGCGCACCTCGTCGCGAGAATTCCAGGAACAGCTCGCGACGTACCTCTCCCATATCGCCGAGCCGCTGCGCACGAACCGGATCGCGCAGGCGATGTCCCTCGTCGTGGAGGCGACCGCCGAACGCCAGCGCGCACATGCGGCCGACCAGCCGGTGCTGCCCTTCGAGGTGCACCTGATGGACCTTCTCGACGCCATCACCGGATTCATGACGGCCGCGGTGTCCACGCAGACCCTCGACGCGCTCGCCCACACCGCACCGGCCCCGCTCTCCTGGGCGAGATTCATCTAGGAAGTGAGGCCGAGGCATCCTCCGGGACCTTCGGTGACCAGCTCCGGGCGGGTGGACCGGGGCCGGTCTCGGTCAGCGTTTCCCTGGATTCCGTGGCCGAAGGATGCCGGAATGGTCTGCATTGCGCGACCACACGTCGTTCCCTGCTCCTCGGGGGCGGGCCGGTGCGGCAGTAGGCTCGGGCGGACGAAGCTCGGGCGGGCACCGGGTCACCAGGACCGGCACGGAACGGGAGATGGTCTTGGTGGATCAGGGCGGCGGCGAAGCAGGGTCTCCAGGGTCTCCGGCGTCGGCCGACCGGGGCCGAGCGGCGGCCGCGGAACCGGGCGAAGGCCAGCGCCCGGCCGGCGACGAGTCGACGCTGTACCTCCCACGCGCAGCCGTGCCCCAGCCTGAAACACAGCCCCAGCCTGAAACACAGCCCCAGCCGGAGACGGGCCATCAGCAGGTCCCCGGCTTCGCGGGACCGCCGCCCGCCGCCGGCCCGGGGGAGACCTACCGTTCGGAGTGGGCCCGCCCGGTCGCGGGGGACGTCCCCGGTGCCCGGCCGTGGGCCGAAGTGCCGCCGACCCGCAGAGCAGACGGCTACGACGACGGGCCGCCCGGAGACGGGCCGCACGGGGACGGCGGCGCACCCTGGTCGGCTGCGGGCAGTCAGTGGGGGCCACCGCCCGGGGACCCGCGGTGGGCGCCGCCGGGAGTGGTCCCGGCGGCGGGCGCGGGCGTCGCCCCGGACGGCGGCCCGGGTGGCCCGGGTGGTTTCGGTGGTCCGGGTGCTCCCGGCGCCGCGGGTGCGCCTCCCGCCGGCCGGCGGCGGCGCAGGCGGTGGATCGCCGCCCTGGTCGCGCTGGTAGTTCTGCTGGTGCTGCTCGTCGTCGGCGACCGGCTCGCCGTCGCCGAGGCCGAGGACCAGATGGCCAGGCAGGTCCGCACGAGTGTCCTGGAAGCGCTGGAATGCGGCGCGCCCGCGCCGACGGTGCGTGACGTCAGCATCGGGGGCTTCCCGTTCCTCACCCAGATCCTGCTCGGCAAGCTGGACGACATCAGCCTCACCATCGAGGGGATCGCCACCCCGGGGCCGCAGATCTCCGAGGTGCAGGCCAGGCTCACCGGCATCCACGTGCCGTTCGGCGACATGATCTCCGGGAGCATCGGCGCGGTGCCGGTCGACGACATCCGGGCGAGGGTGCGCGTCGACTATGCGGACCTGAACGCCTACCTGGCCACGCTGCCCGGCGAGATCCAGGTCAACCCGGTCGAGGGCGGGCGGCGGATCGAGATCTCCGGGCGGATCGACATCCCGCTGCTCGGCGCGCAGGAGGTCGGTGGCGTGACCACCTTCGAGGTCCGCAACAACCTGCTCACGATGGTGCCGAGCGAGGTCACCCTGCGCGGGGCGCTCAACTTCGCCATCCCGATTCCCGGGGGCTCGCTGTTGCCGTCCGTGCCGATCCCGGTCGGCCAGCTGCCGCTGGACCTGGTCATCGCGCAGGCGTCCAGCGGCCCCGACGGGCTGTCGCTGACCGCCACGGCCCACGACGTCGTCCTGCCGAAGGCCGCGGACGAGCCGCGCCAGTGCCCACCCGGCACCACCGGGCCGAGCTGATGTCCGGCTCCAGGCGCGAGGCTCCAGGCGCGAGAAGTCAGGCGCGAGAAGTCAGGCGGGGCGGATGAGCCCGCGGGCGAAGGCGGCCTGGCCGGCGTGCTGGAGGTCGTCGGAGACCACGCTGACGAGCCGCACCCCCAGGGTCACCGGGGGATCCCAGGCGGTGTCGACGACCCGCGCGAGGTCCCCGTCGCGCAGCCCGGTGACGTAACGGGCGGTCTGCGCGTGGACGGCGTCGTGGTAACCGAGCAGCAGCGCCGGGTCGCTGACCTGGACGGCGTCCACGTCGGCGGAGCTGTGCCCATAGCCGATCGAGCGATACCCGTCCTGTGGGCCCGTGTCGAGGGCGAGCCCGAACCGCCTCTCCCACCCGTCGGCGTGCCAGACCTGCGGGGCCGCGGCGACGCCGGCGACATGATCGTCCTGGACCCGGCTCAGATGCCAGACCAGCCAGGTGATCGAGTTGGCCCGCCCGTCGAGGCGCTGGTTGAGCTCGGCCGGATCCAACCCGTCCACCACCTCGTGGACGACGTCCCGGATGCGGCCGAACGCGTCGAGGAGCAGGGTGGCGCTGGCGGGGTTGCCGGGGAAACCGGCGCTGGAGTCGTCTGTCATGTCCACCTCCTGGCCGCGGGAACCTCTCGGGAAACCATGCCCGGCACGAGGCCCCGCCACCGCACCGACCGGTACGGCACCGCGGGGGCTGCGGCCAGGAGGTGGTGACCGCGGGCAGCGCCAGCTGACGGTGTCAGGTGGTGACGGTGTCAGCTGGCAGTGGTGTCCGCTGACGAGGTCGGCGGACGGTGCTGCCGCGGTGTCGGTCCGGGCGTCAGAAGACGCGGAGGACGTCCTGACGCACGATGGTGGCCAGGCTGTGCTCGGCGAGCGCCGCGATCGTCATGGACGGGTTGCAGGCGCCGGTCGAGCCGGGGATCCGTGAGCCGTCGAGGACGTAGAGGCCGCGGTGGTCCGCCACCCGGCCGTAGAGGTCGACGGCCGACCCCATCGGCACTCCGCCGAGCGGGTGCCAGGTGGACTGCGCCTGGGCGTTGGTGTCGATCATCATGCCGCCGCCGACCTGGGCGAGCTGCTGCATCTTGCCGGCGATCTGCTGCTGCAGGGCGGCATCGGCACCGGTCGGCCAGGTCAGGACGGCGTCGTCCTTGGCGCTGTCGTACGCCCAGGTGCCGACGGGGTTCACGATGCCGAGACCGACGACCGTCATCACCTTCTGGCCGTTGGTCGGCACCGGTGATCCCGCGTGGATGACCGTGTAGGGGATTGTGGCCTGCGGGTCCCGGCCGCCGACACAGGCCGGCCCGCCCTGCGCGGTGCCCGGGTCACCGTTCATGCCGACCCAGGCGAAGATCCGGTCGCCGTTGTTGCCCCACTGGGTGCCGATGGAGTCGGGCAGGTTCGGCACCAGCCCCTTGGCCTTCGCCTTCACCAGCAGCCGGGTGGTGCCCGCCGAGCCGGCGTTGAGGAACACCGCGTTGGCGATGATGGTCTTGCGCTCCTGGACGACGCCGCCGGTGTCGATCCGGTCCACGGAGAGCACCCAGCGCTTCAGCGGGTCCAGCGAGATGTCGCGGACGACGTGCAGCGTCGAGACCCGGACCCGCCTGGTGGCCTCGGCGGCCGCCAGGTAGGTGACGTCGATCGAGTGCTTCCCGCCGTTGTTGACACCGAAGGCGATGTCACTGGTGGTGTAGGTGGGCGTGTAACGGCCCGCCAGCTCGCCGCGGACGAAGTTCCAGTCGATCGGCAGCGGCACCGGGACGGACTGCAGCCCGGCCTGTGGGGCGACGTCCCGGAACAGCCGGGAGGACTTGTACGGGTCCGTGTTCAGGATGTCGTTGGGAATGGTGGAGATCCCGAGCATCCGGGCCACCAGTGGATAGGCCCAGAAGTTCAGCTCGTCGTAGAGGCCCGCCGCCGCCGGAATCGACTGGGCGAAATGCTGTTTGGTGGGCTGCAGGGTCATGCCGTGGTACATCAGCGAGCCGCCGCCGTACGCGGCGCCGCAGTTGATCGTCATGTTGTTGCCGGGAACACTCTCGATGACGCCGACATACGGGTCCCAGTTCTTCACGACACCACCGACGACGGCGTGGTCGGTCAGCCAGGACGAGCGGTTGTCGATGTTCGCGAACCTGGAGAAGGTGTTGGCGTTCGGGCCGGTCGGCCACCGGATGCCGCGTTCGAGGACCAGCGTGGAGACACCGGCCTGGGCCAGCCGCAGCGCGGTGACGCCGCCGCCGAAGCCGCTGCCGATGACGACTGCCCGCTCCCGCTGGGTGCTGGTCGGGACGGCTGCCGGGGCGGCGGCGCGCGCCGGCGAGGCGACCGAGCCGGCGGCGAGGCCGCCGGCGACGGCAGCGCCGAGCGCGGCCGTGCCGAATAACTTCCGTCGGGTGACGGAACCACTTCCGGTGAGCGGGCGCTCGACGGGGGTGTCGGATGGGTTCTCGGGCATGGCAGGTTTCTCCTGGGCTGTTCGCAGGGTTTCGGCACGCGCGGACACCGCACGAAAACCGTCGCAGAATCCTGTCGCCATGAATCGTGGCGCCTCGAATCCGGCTTCGCGCGGTGAGAACACAGGGGCAACGGGCCGCCCACCGGAGCGGAAATGCTGTTACTGGAACCGGTCGACGGTCAGGTGCCGACGGCACCCGGGCTTCGTCTTCGACGGAACGAGGAGGGAACGAAGTAAGTGCCCGGGACACCTCCGGTCTTTTGCCTCCGCGCGTAACCAAGCATCGTGAGGGGCCGGCTGTGTGTCAATAGATTGCCCCGCGCCCTGGGTCGTTTGTGCACCAGGTAAAGGTCGCGGGTTTACCGGTTTCCGGCCGCCTGTGGGTACGGCCGCGCAGGTCACGCCAGGTGTCGCCGGTGCCCATCCGTGTGCGGAGAAAAGAACGTCCCGCCGGTGCGTGTATGGCACCGACGGGACGTTGTGTACCGGGCTGTGAAGATGAGCGGGTGCGGAGTGAGCCTCGGAGAGCACCCGGTGTCGCGGTGCGGTGTCGCGGTGCGGCCAGGGTGGCCAGGGTGACCCGGGGGAGTCAGGCCCCGGCAACCCTGTGTAGGACGTTGCGGTCGGTGTGCGCCACCGGGTCGGCGACCCGGGCGTGTGTGATCGTCGTGGTCGAGTCGTAGGAGAGACCGCCCTCGGCGGACACGGCGACGGTCACCTCGTACAGCGTCGTGTTCGCCGCCCGGGCCAGATACGGGTTCGACAGGATCCCGTAGGTCGTCGATCCGAGCTCGGAGCGCAGCGTGAAGGTCGTCGCGTCCGGGGCGACGGCAGCTCCCGCGATGAGCACCTGGCCGCGGGGGACCATGAAGCACCGCATGACGTGGCCGAGCACCGCGTCCCACAGCCAGTAGCCGATCTCGGTGTGGAACGCCTTGTCCTCACCGTGCCGCCACGCGGCCATGTGGTAGTCCAGCCCATAGAGCTGCTGGGCGCCGTTGTCCACGGGCCCGAACGGCTTGAATGTGATCTTCTCGCGATAGGGGGTAGTGATCATCGAGCCTTCGGAGTTGCCGAAGGCGACGTCCACGCCCTGGTCCCCCTCCCACTCGCCGGCGAGAGCCGCCAACGGGCCGAACTCCGGGCCAACCTGTTCCGCCACCGCCAAGCCCTCCTCGGGACAAACCGCCCGCAACCGGTGCTGGGCGGACATATCGCCGAAGATACGTGGTGATATGGAGCTGCTGGCGCTGGTAGGCCGCAAGGAGCGCGCTCCCGCGACTTTGGTCAGGTGGCCTTGGTCATGCGGCGGCCATGCGGCGGTCACGTGGCGGCGAGGGCGACCTCTGTCGACTTGACCAGCGCGGTCACCTGCGCACCAGCCGCCAGGCCGAGGTCCTTCACCGCGTCGAGGGTGATCGCCACGGTGAGCTGCCCTCCGTTGTCGAGCTCGAGGTGCGCGACGGCCATGGCGCCGCCGGTGTCGATGGAGGTGACGGTGCCGCGGAGCTGGTTGCGGATGCTGAGGCCCGCCACGCTGCCCGTGGCCAGCGAGACCTCGGTGGACTTGATGAGCACGGCGACCTCGCCCGGTGCCGACCGGGCGACAGGGTAGGGGGTGACTGTCTGTGTACGTCGAGGTGCCCGTCGCGGTGCCCGTCGCGGTGCCCGCCGCCGGGATCGTTCCCGTGCGAGTGCGGGCGAGAAGGGCATATGCTGCATCTGAGAGTCGGCTGCTCTCGGCTGCCCGCTGATCGTCCCGGCCTGGCGAGACCGCCGGGTGGGCGATCCGAATGACGTGGAGGGTTGGAACCCGTTGCTCGTCCCTCCAGCGCCGGCGCTGTACCGGCACCACGCCGTCGTCGGTGCGCCTGGCACGCCCTCGGGTTTGCTCCGTTGTCCTTTTCCTGGGTGAAGCCGGAGACGGTTTGTGGGCCGGTCGTGATGCTAGGAGTGTTCTGATGGCTCAAGTTCCCTTTGCTCCCGAGGTGTTCACGTGGCCGGCGGAGAGTCCACAGCTCATCGGTACGCGGTGTGGGAGCTGCGCGGCGGTGACGTTCCCCGCGCAGGATGCGTGTCCGCGGTGCGGGAAGCTGGAGATGGCGCGGCATCTGCTGCCCCGGGAGGGGACGCTGTGGACGTGGACGACGCAGGAGTTCCTGCCGAAGGCGCCGTACGCGAGTGGGGAGACGCCGGAGACGTTCCGACCGTTCGCGGTCGGTCTGGTGCAGCTCGGGGACGACGTGCGCGTCGAGGGCCGGCTCACCGTGAGTGATCCGGAGCAGATCAGTTTCGGGATGGGTCTGGAGCTGGTGATCTATCCGTTCCGTACCGACGAGGACGGCACCCAGGTGATGTCCTACGCGTTCGCGCCGTCCGAGGGAGGACACTGACATGGAGGACGTCGCGATCATCGGGGTGGGTATCCATCCCTTCGGGCGTTTCGGTGACAAGTCCGCGATCCAGATGGGGGCGGAGGCGGTCCGGGCCGCTCTCGCCGACGCGGGTATCGAGTGGAAGCAGGTGCAGTTCGCGTTCGGGGGCAGCTGCGAGGTCGACAACCCCGACGCGGTCGTCAGCCTGCTCGGCCTGACCGGTATTCCGTTCATGGACGTGTACAACGGCTGTGCGACCGCGGCGACCGCGCTGGAACTGACCGCGGACGCGATCCGCTACGGGAAGTACGACATCGGTCTGGCTGTCGGGATGGACAAGCACGCGTTCGGTGCGTTCACCGCGGATCCCGTGCACTACAGTGCCCCGCCGTGGTATGGCGACATCGGTCATTTCCTGACCACGAAGTTCTTCGGTATGAAGATCAACCGTTACATGCACGACCACGGGATCTCGCACCGCACCCTGGCCCGGGTCGCCGCGAAGAACTACCGCAACGGTGTCCTGAACCCGAACGCGTTCCGCCGCAAGGCCATCACGGAGGACGAGATCCTCTCCTCGGCGATGCTGAACTACCCGCTGACGAAGTACATGTTCTGCAGCCCCGACGAGGGTGCGGCCGCGGTGATCCTGTGCCGGGCCGACATCGCGCGCCGTTTCACCTCCACGCCTCTTTACCTGCGCGCGAGCGTCCTGCGTACCCGCAGCTACGGGGCGCACGAGGTCCACAGCTCCTGGGCTGCGGTGGAACCCGCCGAGGCCCCCACGGTGTACGCCTCCCGGGCCGCGTACGAGACCGCGGGGATCGGCCCCGGCGATGTCGATGTCATCCAGGTCCAGGACACCGACTCCGGGGCCGAGATCATGCACATGGCGGAGAACGGTTTCTGCGCGGACGGCGACCAGGAGAAACTCCTCGCCGAAGGCGCGACCGAGATCGGTGGGCGGCTGCCCGTCAACACCGACGGCGGGCTCATCGCCAACGGTGAACCGGTCGGCGCCTCCGGCCTGCGCCAGATCCACGAACTCGTCCTGCAGCTGCGCGGGCAGGCCGGCGACCGGCAGGTCCCCGGCACCCCCCGCGTGGGCTACGCCCAGCTCTACGGCGCACCAGGCACCGCCGGCGTCTCCATCATCACCACCTGACCGCCGTGCGGGTGGGGCGTCCCGGTGCGCCGGCCCCACCCGCACCGCACCGCACCACACCGCCACCCTGACCGGCCTCTGCCCCGACTACGCCGCGGGCCCGGTGCCTGCTGGTCCTCCGGGTCGGCGCAGCAGCAGGGCGTTCTCGACCCGGAAGCCCACCTGCCCGTTCGGGCGGGACATCGGCGCCTCGTACATCTCCCGAAGCCCCACCGCCCAGCCGTCCACGGCCGTACCGAGCTCGGCGCGGACGTCGTCGGGGGTGGTGAGCCCGGGTGTTCCGCCGATGACGGTCTTCCGGCGTTGTGTCCCGCTTCTCTGCTGCCCGAGTTCGGTGCGGCGGTTCGCGGCCCGCCGGCGGAAAGCGATGTTTGCCACCAGGGACACCGCATCGCTCGACCGTGACCCGGAAAGCTGCTATGTGCACCCGGCGGCAACAGGTGTCTCGCTGTTTGGTAAGCGCGTTGACAGTTGTGTTGTCAGGTCCGTACAGTACAGGACGTCATGCGTCGTGAAATCGGCGAAAACATTCAGGTGGAGATGTGACGCGCATTCAGCAGCGAGGGCTGTATTTCGAGGAACTTCAGACCGGTGTGGTCTATGTCCACAGCCCGGGCCGCACGGTCGGCGAGGCGGACAACACGCTGTTCTCCACCCTCACGATGAATCCGCAGAGTCTGCACCTTGACGCCGCGGCCAGCGCGTCGACGGAGTTCGGCGAGCGGCTCGTGAACAGCCTGATGACGATGTCCATCATGGTCGGCCTGAGCGTCGCGCAGCTCACCCAGGCAACCACGGTCGCCAACCTCGGGTTCGGCGAAATCGCGTTTCCGGCGCCGGTCCTGATCGGTGACACGCTCTACGCCGAGACGGAGGTCCTGTCGAAAAGGGACTCGCGGTCGCGGCCCGACAACGGCGTGGTCGTGTTCCAGCACCGGGCACTGAACCAGAAGGGTGTTCTTGTCGCCCGGGCCGACCGCACCGCGCTGATGCTGCGCGTCCCGGCTGGTTCCGGCGATTCCGCCGCGACTGGCTGAACGGTCCGTGGTTCTGATGCGCCGGGCTGTGTCGAGCTGGGAGACAACGTGACCGAGTGGACCCTGGGATCATCCCTTCTGTTCTGCCCCGCAGACCGGCCGGAGCGATACGGGAAGGCGCTGGCGGCGGCTGACACCGTCATCATCGACCTTGAGGACGCCGTCGCCGCGGCGAACCGGCCCGAGGCCCGCAAGGCCCTCGTCGGGAACCCGGTGGATCCCGCCCGGGTGATCGTGCGGGTGAACCCGCGTACGACGGCCGACTACGACGAGGACATGCGCGCCCTGGCGCAGACCGAGTACCGGGTCATCATGCTGGCGAAGACGGAGAGCGCCCAGCAGGTCGAGGACGCCGCGCCCTACCAGGTCCTCGCGCTGTGTGAGACGGCACGCGGTGTGCTGGCGTCCGCCGAGGTGGTACGCGCGCCGAACGTCGTCGGCGTGATGTGGGGCGCCGAGGACCTGATGGCCTCCCTCGGCGGCAGCGGTAGCCGCCTGCCGGACGGTACCTACCGCGACATCGCGCGGTTCGCGAAGTCGACGGTGCTGCTCAACGCCGCCGTCGCCGGGGTGCCCGCCATCGACACGGTGTTCCTGGACGTCGGTAACGTCCCCGCCCTGACCGCCGAGGCGGACGAGGCGGTCGCCTGCGGCTTCGTCGCGAAGGCCTGCATCCATCCGTCACAGGCCGCGGTGGTGCGCCAGGCCTTCCAGCCGTCCGCCGACGAGGTCGCCTGGGCGCGGCGGGTCGTGGCCGGCAGCGCGGACAGCGCGGTGTTCCTTCTCGACGGCCAGATGATCGACGCCCCGCTGGTGGCGCAGGCCCGTCAGATCCTGCGCCGGGCGGAGAGCTGACCCCGAGCGGCGGAGTCGCCGGCAGCGCAGCTGCAGCGAAGGAGTTCAGGACGAATGAGTGATCTGGAGCCCGGGGCGGCGCCCGCGATCGACCTGCGGGAGGCCATGCGCACGGCGCGGTCGCTGCGCCGGTTCCGGCCCGACCCGGTGTCCGACGAGGTGCTGGCCCGGTGCCTGGAAGCCGCGACCTGGGCTCCGTCCGGCTCGAACGCGCAGTCGTGGAAGTTCCTGGTGCTGCGCTCCCCGGAGGTTCGCGCCGTGCTCGGCCCGGCGTTCCGCGAGGGCTGGGACTGGGTGCGCACCATCTACGGCCAGTCGGCCGAACCGCCGCCGGCCGACGACACCTCGCGGCAGGCCCGGCTCACCCGCACGATGCTGCACCTGGTGGACAACTTCGAGAACGTGCCGGTGTACGTCCTGTTCTGCTACCGGCTCACCGGGTTCGTCCCGGAGTTCATCGAGGGCGGCTCGATCTTCCCGGCGATGCAGAACTTCCTGCTCGCCGCCCGCGCCGAGGGCCTCGGCACGGTGCCCAGCACCTGGTTCACGTTCGCCGAGGACAAGCTGCGCTCGATCATCGGCATCCCGGACGACTGGCGTATCGCCGCGCTGGTGGCGGCCGGCTGGCCGGTGGGCAGGCACGGTCCGGTCCGCCGCCGCCCGCTGCACACCGTGACGGCCCTCGACACCTGGGACAACCCCTTCCTGACACCCTGATCGCGCCGTTCGGCGGCCTGGCGGATCCCGTCGAGACGTCCCCCGCTCGACCTGGCACCTCTGATGTGTCCTTGCTGACACGCACACGGCGTGGCTTGTCGTGGGCGACCAGCCACCCGGAGGATGCGAGGACCGGTGGCGTCCTCCCTCCCGACCTGGACGGACTGCCGCTGCCGGCGGTGACCACGGGGAGGGGCGTCGTTCGTGACCAGCAGCTCGGGTCTGGCACCAGGTCTGTCCGTCCCGCACGCGCGGCAGGGTCCCCGGGACGGTGGCGGAACTGCCGCCCCGGCTGGCGTGACCGACCGGCGCGAGCCGGCGGAGCTGGCCGACGTGAGCGACGGCATCGGCGGCCCACAGGCGCTCTTCCGGGTGTCGGGGTACCGGACCGGGCCGGAGGGCACCAAGCTGTCGATGGCCGTGGGCCCGTGGCTGGACGGCGTCGACGGCACACCGGCGGTCGGCGCCCTCGGCGTCCTGGCCGACGACGTGCTCGGCCGCCCCGTCTTCGTCAGCCGCCCGCCCGGCACGCATCTGGTCACCTTCGAGCTGTCGGTCGAGGTCGTCCTGCCGCCGCCGTGGACCGGGCCGAGCCTGCTCGCGACCGGGACGGTCGTCGCCGTCGACGCGGCCCGCGGCCTGTCCCGCTGCGAGATCGTCGACGGCGCGGGACGCCTGGTCGCCACCGGCCGTGCGCACCTGCGCATCGTCCCGGCCGGCTGGTCGCAGCCGGAGGGGATCCGCGCGAGCACTCTGACCACCGCCGCCGACCTCTCGGCCCGTGACACCCTCGGCCCCGCCGGCCGGAGCGGCGCCGGCAGCGGTGACCCGATCGTCGCCCCGAACCGCCCGGAGTTCGGCAACGGCAGCGGCGCCATGCACGGCGGCATCCTGTTCTGCGGCTCCGAACAGGCGGCCGCCGCGGCCGATCCGGAAGGACGTTTCGCGACGACCTCCGTCACGATCCACTACCTGCGCCGGGCCGACCTGGAGGTTCCCGTCGTCTACGAGGTGCGGCCCGAGCACCGGGGGCGTTCGGTGGCCGTGTACCGGGTGACCGCCCGCGGTCCCGGCGGCAAACCCTGCTCGATCGCCACGGTGGCCCGCGCCGCCCGCTGACCCGGCCGCCCCGCCTGCCCCCTGGTCCGGCCCGGCGAACGACGGTCGCCGGGCCGGCCGCCTGCTCCCGGCCCGGCATGCGAAAGGGGCGTCCCCCGATCGGGAGACGCCCCCTGAGCGGGAGGCCGGCCTCGGGCCTCGGCTACTTCGCGGGTGCGCTCTTCGTGGGCTCCGCGGCGGCGGTAGCGGCGGCGGCCGGCTCCGCGGCCATGGTCGCAGCCGTGGCCTCGGCCGGAACGGCCGCCGTTTCCGTTTCCGCCGTCTCCGTCGGGACGACGGCCGTCTCTCCGGGGACGAGGTCCTCGGCCGGGACGGCCTCCTCCGCCGGGGCTGCCGGCTTGGCGGGAACCTCCGCCGCGACCGGGACGACAGGCGCGGTCACCGCCTCACTCTCCGCGGCCGGTGACCCGGTGCCGGTGTCGGCCGGCTTCTCGGCCGTCGTTGCGGCAGCCTCGTCCGTCGGTCCGGACTTCTCGGCGACGGCGGCCGTCGCTGCCGCCGTGGCTGGAACGGCCTTCTCCACCGGCACGGCCTTCTCCACCGGCACGGCCTTCTCCACGGGAGCGGGCTCGTCCACAGGACTGGGCTTCTCCGCGGCCGCGGGCTTGGCCAGGGGCTCGGCACTGGTCTCGACGGCTGCCACCGGCTCGACGGCTGTCACCGGTTCGGCGGCTGTCACCGGTTCGGCGGGCACCGCGGCCGGCACGGCGGCCGCCTCGGCGGTGCCTTCAGGGGTCGCCTCCGCCGCGGGCTCCTCCGCGGCCGGTGCGAGGGTGACGGTGGCGCCGAGGCTCAGCGGGAAGTGGCAGGCCGCGTACTGGCCGGGGCGGATCTCCTGGATCTGCGGCTCCTCGGCCGCGCACCGCTCCTCCGCCCGCGGGCACCGGGTCCGGAAACGGCACCCGGTCGGCGGTGAGAGCGGGGACGGCAGGTCGCCTTCGAGCGCCGGGCCGGTGAACCCGCGCTCGGCATCCGTCAACGGGACGGAGTCGAGCAGCGCGCGGGTGTAGGGGTGGGCGGGCTGGTCGTAGACCATGTCCGCGTCGCCGAACTCGCACACCTTGCCCAGGTACATGACCAGCACGTCGTCGCTGACCGCGCGCACGACCCCGAGGTCGTGGGCGATGAAGACGACGGTCAGGTTGAACTGGGCCTTCAGTTCCTCGATGAGGTTGAGGATCTGCGCCTGAACGGAGACGTCCAGGGCGGACACCGGCTCGTCACAGATCAGTAACTGCGGGTGCAGGGCGAGCGCGCGGCCGATCGCCACCCGCTGGGCCTGCCCACCGGAGAGCTGGCGGGGCATCATGTCGGCGAAGCGCTCGCTGCCCAGGCCGACCTGCTCCAGGATGGACGACGAGGTGGACGCCCGCTCCGCGGCCGGGGCGCCGGTCACCGCCAGGCCCTCGACGACGATGTCCTTCACGCTGCGCCGCGGGTTCAGAGACGCCACCGGGTCCTGGAAGATCATCTGAATGGAGCGCCGGAGCTCGCGCATCCTTTTCCCGCTGGCTTCGTCGATGCGCTCGCCGGCGAAGTCGATCTGACCCGCGGTCAGCCGGTCCAGGCGCAGCACCGCCCGCCCGGTGGTCGACTTGCCGCAGCCGGACTCGCCGACGATCCCGAGGGTCTCGCCGGGCAGGACGTCGAAGCTGACCTTCGAGACCGCCTGGACGACTCCTCCCTTCGTCGGGTACTCGACGACGAGATCCCGCACGCTGAGCAGGGCCTCCTCGCCGCGCAGGTGCGCGGTGCCGCTACCGGCCAACGAGCTCACCTCCGGTGATCTGCTCGGTGCTGGTCTGCACCGGGCTCAGACACGCGACCTCGTGGTCGGTGCCGATGGAGACCATCTGCGGTCCGGGGTCGCTGCAGGCCGCGTCGGCGTGCGAGCACCGGGCCGCGAAGCGGCAGCCCGGCGGCGGTGCCGTCGGGTCGGGCAGGGAGCCGGTGATGAGCCGCATCGGTGCATGCCGCTCGTGGTCGATGGTGGGGGTGGCCTCCAGCAGCGCGTGGGTGTAGCGGTGCCGGGGCGCGTCGAAGACCTCACGGGTGGCGCCGCTCTCGGCGAGCTTCCCCGCGTACATGACCGCGGTCCGGTCGGTCCGGCCCGCGACGATCGCCAGGTCGTGGCTGATCAGGATCATCGACATGCCGTGGCTGCGCTGCACGCGGCGCAGCAGGTCGAGGATCTGGCGCTGCACGGTGACATCCAGCGCGGTGGTTGGTTCGTCCGCGATGAGCAGCGTCGGCCGGCAGGCCAGCGCGGTCGCGATCATGACCCGCTGGCGCATGCCGCCGGACAGCTCGTGCGGATAGTTGCGCAGCCGCTTCTCGGGGTCGGGCACCCCGACCTCCCGAAGGAGGTCGAGGGCCCGGCCGTGCGCTTCGGTGCGGCTGACCCCGAGATGCTTGCGCATCCCCTCGGTCAGCTGGCGCTCCACCCGGACGACCGGGTTGAGCGACCGGCCGGGATCCTGGAACACCATCGCGATGTGCTTGCCCCAGATCTCGGCGCGTTGCTTGCGGGGGAGGGTGAGCAGGTCCCGGCCCTCGAAGAGCACCTGACCCGAGCATCCTGACCGCCCGGGCATCAGTCCCATGATCGCCCGGGCCATCACCGACTTGCCGGACCCGGACTCCCCGACCACGCCCAGGGCGTGCCCACGGTCGAGGTCAAGGGACACGTCGTCGACGGCCCGGACGACACCGCGCGGGGTGCCGATGTAGGCGCGCAGGTTGCGTACCTGCAGGACAGGTTCAGTACTCATGGGCGTGTGGGACCTCTCGTCCATCCTCCGGTCAGCCGACTACTTCTTGATCCAGATTTCCTCGGGCAGCAGTGAACCGCTGCCGTACTGCTGGAGCCCGCCGACCGCCGGCCGCCCGATCGCGGCGAAGGTGGCCCGGGTGTAGTAGAGGACCGGGGACAGCTCGGCCAGCCGCTTCTGCACGGTGCCGTAGGCGGCCTTGCGCTCCGCGTCGGTGGTCGCGGTGCGCCCGGCGATCAGCGCGTCGGACAGCTGCTGGTCCTTGATGCCGGACAGGTTCGCCGGGGAGTCGGCGGAGAACGCCGTCACCAGCCGCGGGTCGGGGCTGCGGAAGAACGAGGAGGAGACCAGGACGTCGAAGTCGTAGGTGGCGCGCAGCGCGGGGATCTGCGCGTAGTCGACGACCTTCACCTCGACCTTGACGTTGTTGAAGGCGCTCAGCTGTGCCTGGATGTTCTCGGCCAGCGAGCGGTTCTCGGTGGACGGGAAGCTGCTGAACGTGAAGGTGACCGGCTTGCCCTCGGCGGCGAGCTCGTCGAAGAGCTGCTGCGCCTTCGCCGGGTCGGTCTTGTGCAGCGGGATGTCCTCGAAGAGCGGGGAGTCCTTGGTGAACAGCGTCTCGGGGATCTCGGCGGTGCCGTCGTAGACGGCCAGGTTCGCCGATTCCAGGTCGACCGCGGCGTTGAACGCCTGCCGGGCACGCACGTCGTCGAAGGGCGCGCGGCGGGTGTTCAGCGCCATGAAGAAGCCGCCGTTGAGGCTCTCCACGTTGACCGACAGGTCGCCGGCGTTGGCCTTGTCGATGTTCTGCGGGTTCGAGTCGATCGCGACGTCGGCGCCACCGGTGGTCACGGTGTTCAGGCGCTGGTTGGCGTCAAGCACCGCACGGACGGTGAGGCTGTCGAGGTAGGGCTTGGGCGCGTCCCAGTACTTCGGGTTCTTGACCAGCTTGAGCTCGGCCTGGCGGGTCCAGCTCTCCAGGGTGAACGGCCCGGCGCCGATCGGGTCCTCGTCGAACGCGGCCGCGCCCTTCTGTAGCGCGGCGGGGGAAGCGATCCAGTTCAGGCAGCTGTTGACCACGGCTCCGGCGAAGGACGGGATCGGGCTGACCATGGTGATCTTGAGGGTCTGGGCGTCGACGACCTCGGTGGAGGAGACGAGCGTCGCCTCGGCGAGGTGGGTCGAGCGGTTCGCCGGGTCCTTGTAGCGGTCCCAGTTGAACTTGACGGCCTCGGCGTCGAGCGGAGTGCCGTCGGAGAAGACCAGGCCGGAGCGGAGCTTCAGGGTGAAGGTGGCGCCCTCGTCGGTGGTCTCGAACGACTCGGCCATCTTGTACTGGGTCTTGCCGCTGGCGTCGTCGATCAGGAGAGTGCCGTAGAGCGCGTTGCCGATGGCGGCCGAGGTCGGCGCGGCGTTGCCGAGCACCGCGGGGTCGAGAGTGCTCGGGTCGCTGAGGGCGAGGATCCGGCCCGTGCCGCCGGCCACCGCCTCACCCGCGGCTCCTGAGGAGGACGAGGTGTCGGCCTTGTCGCTGTCGCTGCTGCTGCTTCCGCCGCCGCAGGCCCCCAGGGCAAGTGCTGCGCTACAGAGGATCGCCGTCATGGCAATCCGGGTGTTCCTTAACATTCCGTGCCTTTCGCTGTGTCGGAGCGGGGAGACGCGGGCACGGGGTCCCAGGTCCGTGCACCGGTCAGGAATGGAACTCGATCCAGCGCTCCACGGGTCGCGCTGTCGCGGCTCAGAAGCCGGTGCTCCGCGGAGTCCGGCGCGGTATGGGCGACCAGGTGGAACGCAGTCGCCGTGTCTGTGGACCGGATCAGGTCGACAGCGCCGACGGCGGCGAGGGGAGGCGACGGACCGGGCTAGTCGCGCATCGTCCGGTCGAAACGGCGGCGCAGGTGGTCGCCGGCCTGGTTCAGCGCGAACACCGTCAGGAAGATCGCGGCGGCCGGGACGAACACCATGTGCGGCGCGGTCTCGATGGCCTCCTTGCCGTCCGAGATCATCCCGCCCCAGCTGGGCTGGGGCGGTGGGATGCCGACACCCAGGAAGCTCAGGGAGCCCTCGGCGACGATCAGGGCCGCCATCACCACGGGCAGGAACGCGCCCAGCGGGGGGAGCAGGTTCGGCAGGATCTCCTTGACCAGGATCCGACTGTGGCTGGCGCCCATGTTCCGGGCCGCAGTGACGAACTCACGGGACGACCAGGCGAGCGTGTTGGCGATCGCGAGGCGGATGAACGTGGGGATGATCAGCAGCGTCAGGCCGAACAGCAGCGTCTTCACGCTGGGCGTGAGGATCGCCGAGAGGGCCAGCAGGAGGATCAGCGGCGGGAAGGCGAGCATCGCGTCGGTGACCAGGCTGATGGTCGCCTTGGTGCCGCGGCCGAGATAGCCGGCGATCATGCCCAGCAGGGTTCCGATGGCCGCGCCGATCAGCCCGGCGGCGGTGCCGATGAGCAGGGACACCCGGGCCCCGTAGACACAGCGGGAGAGGAGCGACCGGCCCTGCTGGTCGGTGCCCAGCAGCATGTCGAGGGACTCGGCGCTCGGTGGCTGGCGTGGCCGCCCGATCGGGATCGAGTAGGACGCCAGCGGCAGCACGTCCGCCAGCGCGGCCAGCAGGATCGTCGCGATCAGCCAGGCGTAGGACAGGTACACCAGGATCGAGCGGGGCTGGTGCACGCGGGGGACGTCCGGCATTGCGCCGGTGGCGACCGGGGCGGCGCCGGCGGGGCCGAGGGCCGTCGCGGCGCTTTCGGAGCCTGGGGGTAAGGGGGTGGCGCTCTCCACCACGTCGGGGCTGGTCATGCGGTGGCCGCCTTCCTGACGCGCGGGTCGAGCCAGCCGTAGCTGAGGTCCACGATCATGTTGATGACCACGTAGACCACGGCGATGAACACGACCACACCCTGGACGGTGATGATGTCACGGGCGGTGATCGAATAGATCACGAGCTGCCCGAGGCCCGGCAGGGCGAAGAACGACTCGACGATCACGGTGCCGCCGATCAGCCGGCCGAGGTTGATGCCGACGAGCGTGACGAGGGAGAACGACGAAGGGCGCAGCGCGTGCCGGGCCATCACGTAGCCCGGGCTCATGCCCTTGGCGCGGGCGGCCCCGATGAAGTCCTCGCGCAGCGTGCTGATCAGGTCGGTGCGCAGCAGACGGTGGAACGAGGCGATCTCCGTCAGCGAGATCGCGATGACGGGCAGGACCACCCCACGCAGGTTCTCGCCGAGGTCCTCGCTGATCCGGGTCCAGCCCGTGACCGGGAACCAGCCGGTCTGGAGGGCGAACAGGTAGACGAGGACGGGGCCGGCGATGAAGGCGGGGACGGAGAGGAAGACGCTGGACAGGGCCGCGATCGCCCGGTCGAGCGGGGAGCCGGGCCAGGTCGCCGACAGCACGGCCAGACCGATGGCGATGACGAGCGCCACGATCAGGCCCAGCGCGGCCAGCTCCAGGGTCACCGGCAGGCGCTCGAAGATCGCGTCGAGGACCGGTTGGTGGGTGATCGGCGACTCGCCGAGGTCACCGGTGACGGCATCGCCCAGCCAGTGCACGTACTGGGACCACAGGGGCCGGTCGAGTCCGAGCTCGGCGTTGAGTGCGTCGATCGCCTCGGGTGTCGCGTTCTCTCCCAGGATGACAGAGGCGGCAGACCCCGGAGCCAGGCTCAGCAGCACCACAGCCCCCATGGTCACCAGTAAGACCACGAGCAGGGCGCGCCCTACACGTCTCGCAGCAGTGAGCAGCATGCAGCTCGCTTCCTTGATCCTTCGAAGGTCGCACGGACAACGACCGAACCGACCTGCGTTACATCACTGACGGCGAATACGCCGATATGTCGTGGGCAAGGTTATAGCCGGAGATCGAGCGATTGCCAACATTGTGCCGTACGGAGGGACCGCTCCGGCCGCACCGGTGCTGACCTGGCCATCGCGCGGCGAGCCGGGTACCGTCTAGGGCCCGCCAGACGGCGATCATGGACTCTCTGTGTTCGGGGTGCGACATATCGGACATGGCATTCTCGGTTTGGAGATTGCCATATCACCGAAAAATAAATGCCGTTCCACAATTCTTTCGATGACGGGAAATGGCATTTTCTGAAAGGTCGGGAGGGTCTCCGCGAGTGTCCGGGCGGCTACCTCGGCGGGGTCGTGGGCGGGCGCCTGGTCCGGGTCTGGGAATGGCAGTTCGGTGTGGCCCACGCCACGGATTCGGTCCACTGCTCTGGTGTCGTCGGCCGACTGAGACCACAGGGTCCGTGTCGGAGTTCGAGTTGATCGCAGTGCAAATCCCAACCGGACCGGTGGTCCGGAAGGAACGGGATGCGGGTTGGCCCGGTTCGGGTGCCGGCGGTGCCCGTCGGCCGCCTCGCCCCGCGCATGCCCGGCGGGCCGGGCGTCCGCGGGCCCGCCCGGACCGGCAGCCGGCTGGGCCGGCGGCAGTCGCGGCGGAGGCGGGCCGGGCCATCGGAAACGTCTCGGGCTGCTGTCAGGAAGGGGGGAGGTGGCTGCGGTGCGGGCGGCTCGTATCGGCTGCCGCCGCGCCCACGGTCGCGCCCACGGTCGCGCTCGCCGGTCACCTGTGCTGCCCGCCCGGGGGGCAGGTGGCTGGCCGGACCGATCGCCCGGCGTGGTTGATTCGCTGCTTTGGGTAACTGGTGGTGTGGTTATTCGCGGGCGTTCCCGGCGGGGCCGAGAACGCCCGAGATCAGGCCACTATCAGGCTGGAATCCGCCATTGCGAGCATCGCCGGCCGGTCCTCGGAAAGGAGGAAGCCAGAGCTTACCGCTGATTCGGTTGCCTCGTTGTAACGCTTTTGGTACTCGTTCCGGGACGGATACCGTTCGGCCAGCCGGCCGGCCGGTAGTGGGCGGTTCGAACCGGCCAGTTGGCAGATTGCCGACGGGGTCGGTCCGGCCTCACCCGACAGCACGGTGACGGGTATTTCCACCGGGGGTGTGCGGACCCCGCCGACCGCGATCCGGTCGGCGTCCCGCTGGACGCTCGGCTCCCCGTCCGCGGTCACCTCGATGCGGGGCGCGGTCGCCGGCGGCGTGCCGGTCGTGGCCCAGGCGGCCAGCGCACGCAGCCCCGCCTTGGCGACGAGGTGCAGCGGGCCGCTGTTGATCGGCACGCCGCAGTCGATCCTCGCGGCGGCGGCGCCGAGGAGGCGGGTGTCGACGTGCGCGGTACCCGCCACCTCCCACAACCGCAGCCGGGCGTTGTCCGGCTGGCGGGCCCGGTGTGAGCTCAGCAGCCCCGTGAGATCACTTTCCGTCTGCACGTCGAGGACCGGCGCGTCCTGGTCGGTGCGGAACACCGTGGGGGTGCCGCCGAGCGCTTTGATCAGGTCGGCGTGTTCCTCCGGGCCCACCAGCGGAAGCCCGGACGCACCCCGGCTGTGCACGAAGAAGCCGTCGAAGGCCCGCGGGCGTGGCCCGCCCAGCCCCGTTCCGGCCCGTACCGCCCGCCCGACCTGGGTGAGGATGTCGAACGAGAAGCCGTCCCCGGGATGGCGCAGCGAGCCGTAACGGGCCGGGTCGATGGCGACGAGCCCCCGGCCGGCGAGCGACGCCCCCTCCGTCACCGGGACGAGCACCGGACCGCCCACGACGCCGATCCGCTGGGCGGACACACCGACCCAGGCATGCCCCTGGCGGAGGATCTCCTCGCGGAACGCGCCCCATTCGACGTCGGCGTCCACACCGCCGCTTACGTTGAGCCATTCAACGACCACGGTGCCGCTGAAGTCCGCGGCCTTCGCCGGGCGGCGGACGAGCACCCTGGTCCGGTAGGGCGCCGGTGAGCCCGGGTGAACTCCCAGCGGCCGTCGGCCCCGAGCGCGCCGGCGGCCTGATAGGCCGTCGCCGTTCCGGCCGCGGCGAACTCCTGTTGGACGTAGCCGGCGACCGACGAGCAGTGCCACCGCCGGCCGCCACCGTGTGAGCGGGTGCGGACGTGCCGTCGTGCCGAGCCACTCCACCGGTCGGTACCTCCGTCCGCGGCGGCGGTACGGCGCGGGTCGCACCTGCTGGCCACCACCTGGGTGAGCGTTCGGAGAACGCCCGGGATGTGATGGTGCGGCAGCATAACGCCCCCCCGCCGGCAGACGGCGGGCCCAAAAGTGCTGTCAGGACGCGGATGCGGGGCTTCGGCGGGGCTGTGGCCGGGGCGTGACGGAGCCCCCACAGGGGGGCGCTGCGGTGGCCGCGTGCCAGCTCGCGGCCGCTGCGGGCGGGGGTGACCCGGGCTACGGGCCACCCCCCGCCGTGGGCCACCCCCGCCGTGGGCCGCCTCCGGCGTGGGCCTCAGCCCTTCACACAGAGGACGGCGTGCAGCTCGGCGGCGACGTCCACCAGGTCGTCCTGGTAGGCGATGACGGCCTCGATGTCCTTGTAGGCGGCCGGGATCTCGTCGAGCACGCCGGGGTCCTTGCGGCACTCGACACCGATGGTCTGGGCGGCCAGATCGTCGGTGGTGAACTCCTTGCGGGCGCGGGTCCGGCTCATCCGCCGTCCCGCGCCGTGCGACGCGGAGTGGAACGACTCGGGGTTGCCCAGGCCGCGCACGATGTAGGAGCGGGTGCCCATCGAGCCCGGGATGATGCCGTACTCCCCGGCCCGGGCCGAGATGGCGCCCTTGCGGGTGACGAGGACGTCCGCGCCGTAGTGATGCTCCTCGGCCACGTAGTTGTGGTGGCAGTTGACAGCGGCGAACGCCGCGTCGCCCGCGTGCGGCCCGTCCACCGGCGGGGCGGGGACCCGCAGCCGGGGCAGCCGCGTGCGCAGCGCCTCGACGTACAGCCCGAGCATGGTCTCGCGGTTGTGCCGGGCGTAGGTCTGGGCCCAGTCGAGGTCACGCCGGTACGCGGCCATCTCCGGCGTGCCGGCGAGGAACACCGCCAGGTCACGGTCGGGCAGGCCGGCGTTGTGCGGCAGCTTCTTCGCCGCGGCGATGTGGGCCTCCGCCAGGGTCTTGCCCACGTTGCGCGAGCCGGAGTGCAGCATCAGCCAGACCGCGTCCGTCGTGTCCAGGCACAGCTCGACGAAGTGGTTGCCCGAGCCGAGGCTGCCCATCTGCGCCATCACCCGGTCCAGGCCGCCGCTGCGCCCGCTGACCGACGGGTGCAGGTCACCGAAGCCCGCCCACAGGTCGTCGTAGCCGCGGACCCGCCGGGAGATCTCCGCGTGCCCGCGGTACCCGACGGGGATGGCCGCCTCGACCGCGGCGCGCAGCGGACCGAGGTCGTCGGGCAGGTCGGCCGCGGTCAGGCTGGTGCGCACGGCCGCCATCCCGCAGCCGATGTCGACGCCGACCGCGGCGGGGGAGACGGCGTCGCGCAGCGCGATGACCGAGCCGACCGTCGCCCCCTTCCCGAGGTGGACGTCCGGCATGACGGCGACGTGGTGGTGGACGTAGGGCAGGTCGGCGATGGTGCGGAGCTGGTCGAGGGCGGCGCTCTCGACCTCGTGCGGACGGGTCCACATCCAGATCGGCGCGGCGGCGCCGGACAGCTCGTCCACGGGGGACACAGTGAGGTCACTCCTTGCGGTGGCGGGGTTGGATCGGGCCCGATCCGCCGGGGTCCGGCCTGATCCACGATGGCCGCATCCTTCGCTGTTGGCCAACGAATTGTTGCGCGGTGCGACGGCGCCGGTGCGACGGCGCCGGTGCGGCGGCGCCGCCGACGGCGCCTCCGACGCCGCCGACCTGGGTGTCTGTCGGCAGCGATGCACCTGTCGCCGCCGCCTGCAAGACTGCTGCCCCAGTGATCCGCCGGCGCAGCGATCCGATGCCCCGGCGATCTGCTGTCCCGGAGATCCGCTCCGACCCGGGCGGCGCCGCACGGCGCGGGCCCGGGACGTCACGCCGACAGTGGGAGGAGCCCATCATGTCCGCTGCCCAGGAACGGGTCGCGATCGTCACGGGGGCCGCGCGTGGTCTCGGTGCCGCCACCGCGCGCAGGCTCGCGGCCGACGGGCTGGCCGTCGCCGCCCTCGACCTGGAGGAGAGCGCCTCGAAGGAGACGGTCGACGCGATCGTCGCGGCCGGGGGGAAGGCGATCGCCGTCGGCGTCAACGTCAGTGACTCCGACCAGGTCGACGCCGCGGTCGCCCGGGTCGCCGCCGAGCTCGGGCCGCCCACCGTCCTGGTGAACAACGCCGGCATCACCCGCGACAACCTGCTGTTCAAGATGGCCGAGGCCGAGTGGGACCTGGTCATGGAGGTGCACCTGCGCGGCACCTTCCTGATGACCCGCGCGGTGCAGAAGTACATGGTGGACGCCGGTTTCGGCCGGGTGGTGAACCTGTCGAGCACCTCGGCGCTCGGCAACCGCGGGCAGGCCAACTACTCGGCGGCGAAGGCCGGCCTGCAGGGCTTCACCAAGACCGTGGCGATCGAGCTCGGGAAGTTCGGCGTCACCTGCAACGCGGTGGCGCCCGGTCTGATCGAGACCGAGATGACGCGGGCGACCGCCGAGCGCCTCGGCCGGCCGTGGGACGAGTACGCGGCCGCCCGCGCGACCGACATCCCGGTGGGCCGGGTGGGCGTTCCCGACGACATCGCCCACACCGTGTCGTTCCTGGTCAGCGAGGGCGCTGGCTTCGTCTCCGGCCAGGTCGTCTACGTGGCCGGCGGCCCGAAGGCCTGAGCGGCGGCGGCCGGTGGCGACCGGTGGCGACCGGTGGCGGCCCGCGCCGCCGCCGGCCGCCACCGGTCCCGGGCACCGGGTCCGCGGTCGGCTGGGTCAGGCCCTGCGCCCCAGTCCGCCGGCGACGAGGCGCTCGGTCAGCGTCATGGTCTCGGGCAGCGGCTCCTCCGGGCGCCACAGCGGGTTGTAGACCACGCCGGGCTCCTGGAGGTCGAATCCGTCGAAGAAGGCGGTGATCTCGTCCAGGGTGCGGAACCGGCCCCGCCCGAGATCGGCCAGCATGACCTTCTCCAGCTCCCTGGTCTCCTCGCCGTGGGTCACGAAGTGGCTCAGGAACAGGTAGCTGCCGGACGCCAGGCGTTCCCGGTAGGCGGCGAGGATCCCCGCCGGGTCCTCGTCGTCCTCGATGTGGTGGACGACGGCGAAGAGCAGCAGCCCGACGGGCTCGTCAAAGTTGATCAGAGCCGTCAGGTCGGGATGATCCAGCACGCTGCCGGGCTCGCGGAAGTCCGCGGTCACCACGGTCGTGTGCTCGTTCTCGGCCAGCAGCGCCCGGCCGTGGGCGAGCACGATCGGGTCGTTGTCGACGTAGACCACCCGGGCGTCGGGCGCGGCCGCCTGCGCCATCTGATGGGTGTTGCTGGCCGTCGGCAGGCCGGACCCGAGGTCGATGAACTGGCGGACACCCTGCTCCGCCATGAACCGCACCCCGCGCCCGAGCAGCGCCCGGTTGTACAGGGCTGACTGCCGGCCCCGGGGGGCGAGCTGCATCAGGTGCTCGGCGACGGCACGGTCGACCGGGAAGTTGTCCTTGCCACCGAGGATCGCGTCGTAGACGCGGGCGATGCTGGGCACGGTGATGTCGATGCCCTGCGGGTCCCAGGCGGTCGGCGGCTCCTTCACCGCGCGTGCCAGCGGATGCTCGGCCAGCTCGTCCTGGCTCATGGGACTCCCGTCGTCGGTGCTGTCATCGGGCTGTCGTCACTGTCGCCGCCGCGGCCGGCTGGGCCCCGGCCCGACGCGGATCATCCTAGAACCATTGGGTGATCGGCAGTGACACGGGCGTCCTTGGCGGGTGGCCGGCGGCGCCCGGCGGGGTGGCCGGCGGTGGTCAGGGACGCGCGGAGGCGTCGACCACGGGGTTGCGGACAGAGCCGACCCGCTCGACCCAGACCTCGACGACGTCGCCGGGGCCCAGGTAGCGCGGCGGGGTGCGGATGTACCCGACCCCGGCCGGAGTGCCGGTGATCAGGACGTCGCCCGGGTTCAGGGTGACGGTGCGGCTCACGAAGGACAGGATCCGGCCCACCGAGAAGATCATGTCGCTGGTGTCGCCGTCCTGCACGACCTCGCCGTTGACCCGGGTGACCAGCCGCAGCCCCGCGCCCGGGTCGCCGACCTGGTCGGCCGTGACCACGGAGCCCATCGGGCCGCTGCGGTCGGCGTTCTTGCCCAGCGTCCACTGCGCGGAGGCGCCCTGGGCCCGGCGTGCGCTCAGATCGTTGAACGCCGCGTAGCCGAACACGCCACGCAGCGCGGTGTCCTCGTCGACGTCGGTCAGCCTGGTGCCGACGACCGCGGCGAGCTCACCCTCCCAGTCCAGCCCGCGCTCCCCGGGCGGCACGGGGACCGGCGTCCCGTCGACGACCAGCGAGGCCGTCCAACGCCCGAAGATCGGCGGGCGCTTCGGCAGGTCGAGGCCGGTCTCCGCAGCGTGCGCATGGTAGTTCAGACCCATGCCGAGTACCCGGGCACCAGCCGGAACGGGCGGCGCGAGCGTCAGATCGTCGAGGTCATGCTCGCCGTCGGCGGCGGTGGCGACACGGGCGGCCTCCAGCCAGCAGGGGAGGTCGGCGTAGAACTCGTCCACCTCCGCGATCCGGGCCACCCGCAGGCTGCTCGGATCGCCCGCGGCCGCCGGAAGCCCGCCGCCCGCGGCCTGGTCGCCCGCGGGGTCGCGGCCCGCGGGGTCGAACACCCGGCTGACCACGACACGCCGACCGTCCCGCACGCCCACGAACCGCATCCGCCGCCCTCTCGTCCGCCCGTCGGGCCGACCGCCGCGGCCCGGTACCGGCCGCCGTGCTGCCCCGCCCGCTCCCCAGTCTGCCGCCTCCCCGCCGAGTGAGCGGTGCCGTGCGGCGCGGCGGCGCAGGCATCGAGGTTACTGGCGGGTTACCGCACGCCGGCGTTGCGCAGGAGCTCGCGGGCGATGACGATCTGCTGGATCTGGCTGGTGCCCTCGTAGATCCGGAAGAGGCGGGCGTCGCGGTAGAACCGTTCGACGGGTACGCCGTGCATGTAGCCGGCGCCGCCGTGGATCTGCACCGCCCGGTCGGCGATGCGGCCGACGGCCTCGGAGGCGAAGTACTTCGCGCAGGACGGGCCGAGTCGGGTGTCGCTGCCGTCGTCGTAGCGGGCGGCGACGTCGGTGACCAGGGCCCGTGCGGCGTACAGGTCGGTGGCGGAGTCCGCGAGCAGGCCCTGGACGAGCTGGTGCGTGCCGATCACGCCGCCGCCCTGGACCCGGCTCGCGGCGTAGGAGACGGACTCGTCGAGGAGGCGCTGGGACAGGCCGACGCAGAGTGCGGCGATGTGGACCCGGCCGTGTGCCAGGCAGCGCATCGCGGTCGCGTAGCCGCGGCCCACGCCCTCCTCGCCGCCGATCACCGTGCTGGCGGGGACCCGGACGTCGTCCAGGTGGACGTCGGCGGTCCAGGCGCCGGCCTGGCCCATCTTGTGGTCCTTCGGGCCGATGCTCAGGCCGGGGAGGCCGCGCTCGACCATGAACGCGGTGATGCCGCGGGCGCCGGCGGCGTCGGGGTCCGTCCGCGCGAACACCATGAAGACGTCGGCCAGCGGGGCGTTGGTGATGAACCGCTTCGAGCCGCTGATCACCCAGCCGTCGCCGTCACGGCGGGCGGCGGTCGTGAGACCGGACGGGTCGGAACCGGCGTTCTCCTCCGTGAGAGCGAACGAGGCGGTCCATTCGCCGGAGGCGATCGGCGGCAGGTAGGCCTTCTTCTGTTCCTCGGTCGCGCCCTCCAGCAGGACGTGGCCGGCGATGCCGTTGTTGGTGCCGAACATCGACCGGAAGGCCGGGGTGGTGTAACCCAGCTCGAAGACGAGCCGGACCTCGGCGCTCATGTCGAGGCCGAGACCCCCGTATTCCTCCGGAATGGCGAATCCGAACAGCCCCATCTCGGCGGCCTCCCGGCGCAGGTCGGCAGGAATCGCATCGGTGTCGTCGATGGTGGGTTCCGCCGGCACGACTCGTTCACGGACGAAACGCCGCGTCGCGGCGATGATCTGACGCACCTCGTCATCGAGCACGGGATCTCCCCTCGGGCCCGGGCCCGGGCGGCCCGCTGAGTATGAAGGACCAAGAGTGCCGTCGAACCGGGTACGGGTCCATCGATCGCCGGTGCCCGTCCCACTGTCGCTTTCTGATAAGCAGGGTGGCGGGCGCGTGAGGTCCGTCACCGACACGTGGACAGGACGGCCGACATGGATCTTTCAGGCATCGGGGTGTGGAGCCATCAACTGCGGTACGGCGATCCGGCCGTGGCAGCCGACGCGGCCGCGGAGCTGGAGACACTCGGCTTCCAGGCAGTGTGGATACCCGACACCGGCGGCCCGGTCCTCGACGTGGTCGGCGCGCTGCTGGCCGCCACGAGCCGGGTGACCGTCGCCACCGGCATCCTCAACCTCTGGATGCATGACCCGGCCGAGATCGCCGCACGTACCGCCGACCTGGCCGCCGCCCACCCGAACCGCTTCCTGATGGGCATCGGGGTCAGCCACGCACCCATCGTCGACGCCGCCGAGGCCGGCCGCTACCGGCGGCCGCTCGCGGCGATGACGGCCTTCCTGGACGAACTGGACAAGGCTGACCCGCCCGTCCCGGCGGAGGACAGGGTGCTGGCCGCGCTCGGCCCCAGGATGCTCGACCTGGCCGCGCACCGGTCCCGCGGCATCCACCCCTACCTGGTGACCCCGGAGCACACCCGGCAGGCCCGGGAGCGCCTCGGTGAGGGCCCGCTGATCCTGCCGGAGCAGACGGCCATCCTCACCACCGACGCCGACGAGGCACATGCGATCGGCCGGCCGTGGCTCGCCGGCTACCTGGAGCTGCCGAACTACCAGAGCAGCATGCGCCGGCTCGGCTTCACCGAGGACGACATCACCGGGGTGAGTGACCGGCTGTTCGACGCCCTGATCGTCTGGGGGGACGAGGCCGCGATCGGCCGGCGCGTCGAGGAGCACCAGGCCGCCGGCGCCGACCACGTGTGCCTGCAGGTGCTTCTCGCCGACCAGCGGGCCCTCCCACGTGATCAGTGGCGCCGCCTGGCCGCTGCGCTGCTGTAGCGCACCGCACCGCACCGCACCGCGCCACCCGCCACCCGCCACCCGCACCGCGCGGCGGGTGGCGCGCGGCGGGTGGCGGTCAGGTGAGGGCGTCGGCGGCCCAGGCCGAAAGCACGGGAGCCAGCAGCGGCCAGCGGACGAACAGGCTCGCAGCTGTCGCCATCTCCGCCTGCCGTTCCAGGTACTCGCGGTCGCCCCAGGGCGGCTCGACCAGTCGGGCGCCCGGCAGCAGCCCGGCCAGCGCCTCGGACGTCGCCCTGGGGTGGAACGGGTCACTCGCCCCGCTGCGGAACACCAGGGCCGGCACCCGGATCGACCGCGCGCCCTCGTCGGAGAGCCCGGGGACGACCTCGCCGGGCCGCGGGCTGAACGCGGCCATCCACCGCTGCACGGTGGCGAGGAACTCGTCACGGTCCTGGGCCAGCAGCCGCTGGCGGTTCTGCGGGTTGCGCTCGAGCGAGGGCGCCCATTCCGGCAGCGCCGCCACCGCCGCCATGTCGCGCGTCCAGGCGGTCGTGACGGTGGCGGAGTAGTAGGCGTTGGCCAGGATCATCAGGCCCGGGGCGCCGCCGCTGACCCACCACAGCGCCAGCCCGGCGGCGGCCTCGGGGTGGTGCGCGGCGGTGAGCAGCGAGACATGGGAACCGACGGTCCCGCCGGCGAGCACGGCCGGCCCGAGGCCGAGGGTGGTGAGCAGGCCGGCGAGAGCGTCCGCCTGCATCCTCGGCTCGCTCGGCCCGGAGAAGTACAGGTCGGACTCGCCGCTGTTCGGCCTGTCCCACAGCAGCACCTGGTTGCCGGGCCCGGCGATGGCCCGCGCCAGGTCCGCGACCCCCGCGGTGTCCCTGGTGAACCGGCCGCCGAGGGTCAGGACCCAGGTGCGTTCGCCCTCGCCGATGATGTCGTAACCGATGCGCAGCCCGTTGACGTTCGCGTATGCCACCCGACGGACAGTAGCGGCAGCACCGGGCCGGCGGCACCCCGATGCCCCGCCCGGGCAGTCGTCCGCGGCGGCGGGGAATCGCGACGGGGCCTCGGCGGCGGACGGAACGAGAGTGTCGCGTGGCGGCCCGGGACGGCCACGGAAAAGGCCTGACACCGACGTCGTCGGAGGCAGGTAGGGCGTCTCCGGGGTGACCGAAGCCCGAACCAAGGGCAGGCTTCCGGGTTTCCTCGCGCCCGTGGAAAAGGGCTCGACGGCGCCGTTCCGGCTATTCCTGCACCGTGATTTTCGCAGGTCATGCCCGTGCAGTGACCGAGCTGCATAATCCTGCTTACCGGTCGAGCAGCCGCGTCGCGGCCCGGCGGCGAGTGCCATCGCAGGCGCGCTCTCGGGCGCCCGAGGTCAAAGGAACGTGCATCGATGAGGCGTCGTCGCACCCGCGGCTTTCGTTTATCGGGTCTCCTGGTTTTACTGTGCCTGGTGGTCGCGGCCTGTTCGAGCCCCACCGGTGGGGAGAGCGGTACGAACGCACCACCCGCGGGCATGCCGAACAGGGGCAACCCCGGAGTCAGCGCCACGGAGATCCGGTTCTCGCTGCTGGCCACCAGGAGCAACAATCCCATCGGAACCTGCATCCTCGACTGCTTCGGCGACGGTGTCGAGGCCTACTTCGCCTTCCGTAACAGCGAGGGCGGGGTGCACGGCCGCAGGCTGGTGGTCGCCGAGCAGATCGACGACGAGCTCGGCAGGAACAGGGAAGGCGCCCTGCAGATCATCAGCGGGAACAACACGTTCGCGACGTTCGGTGCCGCGCAGCTCCCGCTCGGCTGGGCCGAACTGGCCAGGGCCGGCGTTCCCCAGTACGTCTGGGCCATTCAGCCCGCCGCCATGGTGAACCAGAAGTCGATCTTCGGTAACGCTGCCCCCGTCTGCCTCGACTGCACGTCGCGGACCTACCCGTACGTGGCCGGGCTGGCGAAGGCGACGAAGATCGCGGCGCTCGGCTACGGAGTCTCGGACGTCTCCAAGGAATGCACGTCGACGATCACCCGGACGATCGACCGCTATCACGGTGACACCGGGCAGGAGATCGTCTACAAGAACGACGGCCTCGGCTTCGGCCTGCCCAACGGCATCGGCCCCGAGGTCTCGGAGATGGGACGTGCCGGCACGCAGATGATCATTACCTGTCTGGACCTCAACGGGATGAGGATCCTGGCCCAGGAGCTGGAGCGCCAGGGCATGCGGGACGTCGTGCTCTACCATCCGAACACCTACGACCAGGACTTCGTCGCCGCTGCCGGTGACCTGTTCGAGGGCGACTACGTCGGGGTGTCGTTCCGCCCGTTCGAGGCGGACCCGGTCGGGACCGGCCTCGCCGACTACTTCAGGTGGATGGAGGAGACCGGCGCCGGGATCACCGAGGCGGCCATGGCCGGCTGGATCAACGCCGATCTCGCCTACCAGGGGATCCTCGCCGCCGGGCCGAACTTCACCCGCGCCAGCGTCGTCGAGGCGACGAACAGACTGACGGACTACAGCGCGGACGGCCTCGTCAACCCGATCGACTGGTCGCGCCAGCACGAATACCCGACCGAGGAGGATCCGGCCACGCACGGGTACAAAGAGGAGTGCCAGGCGCTGGTCCAGGTGAAGGGCGGGAAGTTCGAGGTCGTCGGCGGGACGAGTGCGGAGCCGTTCGTCTGCTGGTCGAACGAGAACCGGGACTGGTCCGAGCCGAGGCCGACGGCGATCACCTGAGCTGCCCCGCGAGGCAGAACCCGCCAGGCAGACTCCGCCAGGCAGACTCCGCCAGGCAGGCTCCGCCAGGCAGGCTCCGCGCCGGCGGTGCGTCCGGTGGCAGCAGGGAACCGGTGTGCGCGGAGAAGTGGCCTCGCGACAGAAGTGGACGGTATTCTTCCGTTTATGATGAGCAGCGTTCGATTACAGAAGGGTGGGAAGTCGTGACGGCGTTACCCCCGGTCCGCCTCAGGGCCGACGCCCGGCGCAACCGTGACAAGATCCTGGCCGCCGCGGTGCACGCGTTCACGGAGGACGGCCCCTACCTGCCCATGGAGGAGATCGCCCGGCTCGCCGGGGTCGGAGTGGGGACGCTGTACCGGCACTTCCCCGACCGTGACGCGCTGATCATGGCGGTCGTCCAGGACAGTCTCGCGACCATGCTCGCGCGGGCGCGGGCCGCGGCGGTCGACGAGCCCTGCGCGTGGGAGGCGCTGATCCGCAGCATGAGCGGCTCGCCCGAGCTCCGCCTCGCGCTGCGCCTGCCGAACCTGTTCCAGCCCGCGACCACCGAGATGATCCGCGCCGACCCGGAGATCCGCCGCATCCGCGGTGAGCTCATGGCCCAGATCGACACCCTCGTGCAGGCCGCGCAGCAGGAGGGCACGCTGCGCCCGGATGTCGGGACGGGCGACGTCGTGCACCTGTTCTCGCTGCTCCTGCAGGGCATGCAGAAGATGCCGCGCGAGGTGGGGGAGGCCGTCTACGAGCGTTCGTGCGCCATCGTGCTCGACGGTCTGCGTACCCGCCGGGGGCCGCTGCTGCCCGGAGGCCCGCTGACTCTCCGCGACATCACGGAGTAGTGCCCGCGGCGGCCACCCGGGAGGGGACGGCGCCTGCCGCCGCGTCGCCCCGCGAACGACCGCGCCCCGCCCCGGCGAGGCCCGGGACGGGGCGCGTGCGGACTGCTCGCGGGGCGACGCGGCGTGTGGGCAGCGCCGCGCCGTGGTCAGCGCTCGGAGATGGCGTGCTCGGGGCAGTTGCCCACAGCCTCGTGCACGACCCGCTCGAACTCGGCGGGCACCTCGTCGACCGTCACGACGGCGAAGCCGTCGTCGGAGAGTGTGAACACCTCGGGGCACAGGGTGGCGCAGGTGGAGTGCCCGCAGCACCGGTCCTCATCGACGACGACCTTCATCAGATGGCCTTCGGTGCGACGGTGAACTCGAGGGCGAGGTGGGTCAGACCCCGCAGGATGAACGTCGGCAGGTAGCTGAACCGGCGGTCGCCGGCCGGGCCGTGCACACTGTCGGCGATCCGGATCTCGGTGGTGCGCTCCAGGATCCGCTCGATGGCCGCGCGGGCCTCCGCGCGGGCGAGCGGCGCCCCTGGGCACGTGTGGATGCCACGCCCGAAGGCCAGGTGGTGACGGGCGTTCGCGCGGGTCACGTCGAACACGTTCGGGTTCTCGAAGCGCCGCGGGTCACGGTTCGCCGCGCCGTTGCTGACCATGACGGTCGTCCCGGCGGGCAGGTCGACCCCGCCGACGGTCGTCGGTACCCGGGACAGCCGGAAGTCGCCCTTGACCGGGCTCTCCAGCCGCAGCGTCTCCTCGATGAAGTTGCCGACCCGGTCCGGCTCGCGGCGCAGCAGCGCCTGCAGCTCCTGGTCCTCCGCGAGGATCTTCAACGCCGTGCTGAGCAGCCGGACGGTCGTCTCCTGGCCGGCGGAGAACAGGTTCGCCGCGACCCGGACGACATCGATGACCTCCGGCGTCGACCCGTCCGGGAACGTGGCCTTGGCCAGACCGGTCAGGACGTCGTCGCGCGGCGCGGCGCGGCGGTCCTCGATGTAGGCGCTGAACCGCTGGTAGAGGAACTCCAGCGGATTGTGCGCCAGGTGGTCGTCGTCGGTGCTGCCGATCCCGCCGCCCTGCGTCTCGGGGTGGCGCTGCAGCTTGTCGAGGAACTCCTCGCGGTCCTCCTCGGGAACGCCGAGCAGGTCGGCGATCACCATCAGGGTGAACGGACCGGCGAAGCCGGTGATGAACTCACCCGCGCCCTGAGCCAGGTACGGCTCGAGCATCTGGTCGACGAGGTTCCAGATCTGGGCCTCGTTCTCCTTCAGCCGCTTCGGGGTGATCAGGCGCATCAGCAGCGCGCGGTGCGCGGTGTGCGTCGGCGGGTCCAGCGTGGGCAGCTGGTCGCTCATCGGCAGCTCGTCCCGGTGCCGCTCGATCAGCTCGGTCACGTCGTCGCCCTCGAGCGGGACGGGAAAGCCCGGGAAAGGACCGGTCACCGAGATGCAGGAGGAAAAGGTGGCCGAGTCGTGAAAGACCTCGACGGCCTCCTCGTAACCTGTCACCATTACCACGTCGTGGTGCTTCTCGCGGAGCACGGGGCACTGCCCGCGCATCTCCTCGAGGAACGGGTACGGGTCAGCGACCAGCTTCTCGTCCCGGAAGTAGTCGGGCACCTCAAGGTCACTCACAGTTTGTGTTGCTCCTTCCATGGCCTCGCGGCCAGTCTCCCATCCGGGTCAGGGCGACACAAACGACGCGTCCCTGCAGGGGGCGTGACCGAGCGTGCCCTGCCGATCGGCTGGACGCCGGCCGCCCGGCCGGGTAACGGCCAGACAGCGGCAGGATGTCCTCGCCGCGCGCCGGTCAGGGCGTGCAGGCGCCGGTCAGGGCATGCGCCGCGACCGTGCGGGGCGGGCGCGGCCCAGGTCAGCCGACCCGGATCGGAAGTGTCGCCAGAGCTCGGTGGATCAGGCTCGGAAGGTAGACCAGCTCGGCGTCGTCCACCGCGAGCTCAAGCGTTGACGTTCCGTGGACCAGCGCGCCGATCGCCGCCGCCGCCTCGATGCGTGCCAGCGGGGCGCCGAGGCAGAAATGAATACCGACGCTGAAACCCAGGTGGCGGCGGGCCGGCCGCGGGCCGTGATAACGGGTGATGTCGAAGCGGTCCGGATCCGGGTAGGCCTCCGGGTCCCGGCCGGCCGCCGCGCTGACCAGCAGCACACCGTCCCCGCGTTCGAAGGTCCGCCCGGCCAGCTCCGTCCGCCGGCACGCCGTGCGCATCGTGAACTGCGTCGGCGGGTCGTAGCGCAGCACCTCCTCGACGGCGGAGTGCAGCAGCTCCGGCCGGGCGCGCAGCAGCGCCAGCTGGTCGGGGTGGCGCAGCAGGGTCAGCACCGACGACCCGATGTAGTTGATGGACGTCTCCATCCCGGCGACGACCATCAGCGACGAGACACCGAGCAGCTCGGTCTCGCTGAGCGCGTCGTCCCGGTCCCGGGCGGCCGCGAGCATGCTGACCAGGTCGTCGGTCGGCTGGGCCCGGCGCTGCGCGATGAGCTCCTGGAAGTAGCGCTGGAAGTCGAGGGTTGCCGTCCGGCGGGCCACCAGCTCGTCCTCGGTCAGCAGGTTGTCCGGGTCGGTGCCGCGGGCGATCGCGAGTGCCCAGCCGCGCAGCGACGCACCGACGTCGTCGGGCACACCCAGCAGTTTGCCGAGCGAAGCGCTGGCGAGCAGGGCCGCGTAGCCGTTGATCACCTCCAGCGTGCCCGTGGTGCGGGCCTCGGCGACCAGCCGCTCGGCGTGCGCCTGGATGCGCGGCGCCATCGCGTTCACGATGCGCGGCGTGAAGGCCTTGTTCACCAGCCCGCGCAGCCGGGTGTGATCCGGCGGGTCCATCCGCAGGAAGGAACGGGGCGCGCTGGCGTTGCCCTCGCGGAACGGGCTGATGTCCGCGTCGTAGCCGTGCACCCAGTCGTCGCTCTGCAGCACGGTCTCGAGGTCCGCGTACCGGGTGAGCACGGTGACGGGGACGTCGCCGAGCATGAACGGGCACAGCGGCCGGGTCTCCCGCACCTGCTGGTAGTTGAGGTACGGGTTGGCCTTGTGCGCCGGGTGGAAGGCGGTGAACTCCACCGGGGCGGGCCCGGCGGCGGGTCCGGTCGAGATCTGCGCGGCGGTCTCTGCGGCGGCCATGGCGTCTCCCGGTCAGGTCGCTGCCCGGACGGCGTCCGTCCGCCCGGCTCGGGTGCACTCTGGCGGACCGCGTCCGGGTGCGACAGCGAGCGCGGCAGACTCCAATCGCGCGATTGGCCGGTGCCAACCCTCGTGGGCGAGCACGGTGCATGGATCGATTAGAGATGCGAATGCATGTCGTCAGGGACGGGCGGCTGGGGTCACGATGCAGCGCGACGCATCGCCTGCCGCCACCGACGCACGGGAGACCGCCGCCCATGGACCGCACCCTGGACCGGGACCGCGCCGCCGAGCCAGTCGTCAGCGCCGAGGAACCCGAGCAACCTGAGCAACCCGAACACCCGGAACGTCCCGGGCGGGCGGACGAGGCCGCCGAGACGGGGCAGGCGCGGCGGCTGCGCGAGCTCACCGACCTGGTCTCCCACGGCCTGACCGCCGGCATCGGCGTCGGCCACTCGCTCGGCGTGCTGCTCAGCGAGCTCGGCGACGGCCTGTCGGTGTGGACGCTCACCCCGTCCCCGGCCGCCGCCAACGCGATGTACACGGTGCACGGCGGAGTGATCAGCACACTGATGGACACCGCGATGGGCAGCGCCGTCTACACCCGGCTGCCCGACGGCATGCTCTACACCACGCTCGAACTGAAGGTGAACTTCATCCGCGCTGTCGCCCTCGACGACGCGGCGCTGACCTGTGTCGCCACCGCCGTCCACGTCGGACGCCGCACGGCCACAGCCGAGGCCCGGGTGACCAACCACGCCGGCGCGCTGGTGGCACACGGGACGTCCACCTGCCTGCTGTTCGAGGCCGCGGGTGGCCCGGCGTGACCGCCACCGGAGCCCACAGTTCCACCGGAGCCCACAGTTCCACCGGAGCCCACAGCGCCGTCGGTGACGCGAAGGTCGGCCAGGCTGTGATCGACGCCTTTGACCCGGCCTGGCGGCACGACCCCTACCAGGCCTACCGCACGCTGCGCGAGGCCGGCCTGTTCGTCGACGGCCCGCTCGGGACGTCGCTCGTCCCCGGCTACGCGGAGTGCGCCGCGATCCTCGCCGACCCGGTGTGGAGCCACGCCGAGGAATCCGACCTGCTGCACCCGGACAGCGACGTCGAACTGCCCGGGTCGTTCCTGTGGATGGAACCGCCGGACCACACCCGGCTGCGTGGTCTGGTGAGCCGGGCCTTCACCCCGCGCACGATCGAGGCGACCCGCCCGACCGCGCGCCGCGTCGTCGACGGCCTGCTCGACGCCGCTCTGGCCGCCGGCGAGGTCGACCTGATCGAGGACTTCGCCTACCCGCTGCCGTTGACGATGATCTGCGACCTGCTGGGCGTGCCGGCGTCCGAGCATGGCGCCGTGCGCAGGATGTCCGCCGGCATCGCACGCGGGCTGGACCCCGACGCCCTGCTCTCCCCGGCGGAGCTCGCCGCCCGCACCGCCGCCGTGAACGAGTTCCGGGAGTTCTTCGGCGGACTCGTCGAGGCCCGCCGGGCCGACCCGCGCGACGACCTGATCTCCGCCCTCGGGCAGGTGTACGCCGAGGGCGACCGGCTCACCACCACCGAGCTCCTCGGCACGCTGCTCATCCTCGTGGTCGCCGGGCACGAGACCACCGTGAACCTGATCGGCAACGGTGTCCTCGCGCTGATGCGGGATCCCGCGCAGCTGGACGCGCTGCGCAAGGACCCCGACCTGGCACTGCCCGCGGTCGAGGAGATGCTGCGGCTCGACCCGCCGGCGCAGGTCACGACCCGCACGGCCCGTGGCGAGGTGACGGTCTCGGGTCGGACGTTCACCCCGGGCGAGGCGGTCATCGTGATGATCGGCTCGGCCAACCGCGACCCGCAGGCGTTCACCGAACCCGACCGGCTGCGCATTGACCGCTACGCGGGTGGGGAGAAGGTGAACCGGCATCTCGCGCTGGGGATGGGCCTGCACTACTGCCTCGGCGCACCGCTGGTGCGTCTCGAGGTGGGCGAGGCGCTGCGCGGCATCGCCACCCGGCTGAGCAGCATCACCCCGCTGGCGGATCCGCCCCCCTACCGGCCGAACATCGTGGTCCGCGGGATGTCGGAGCTTCCGGTGCGGGTCACCGGCTGACCCTCGGCCGTCGCCCCCTCAGCCGTCGCCCCCGACCATCACCGGCATCGCGATGCGGGCCCCGGGGCCCCGGGGCTCCGGGGCTCCGGGCCGCCGGGCCGGTCGCCTGCGCGGCGTCCTGACGACGCCCGTTCCCGGGGCGTGCGGCGGAGCCGGCGGAATTCCCCGGTGCGAACCCCGCCATTCCCTGTCCGTTTCGTCCGATAGCCTACTTTTTTTCGGGCGGTACTCTGCCGTGTTGGGTGCCACGGTCGGCGGCATCCGTACGCCGTGGCGGGCGGATCCGTGCCGAATCCGCCGGGAAGAGGCGTGGAACACATTTTCTGGCGGCGGTCGGCGTGATTGCCGGGGCAACGCTCCACACGGTCATCCGAAGAATTACTCGGGCTAACTCCGACTTCATCGCCCGTTAGGCGTCCGGACTACACTGGCGGACGGGGGAATGAGGGAGGAAACTCGTGGAGTTCCGACATCTGGTCTCTTTTCTCGCCATCGCCGAAGAAGTCCATTTCGGGCGGGCCGCGCGGCGGCTCAACCTGACTCAGCCCTCGCTGAGCCAGCATCTGGCCCGCCTTGAGCGTGAGGTCGGTGTCAAGCTGGTCGCGAGAAACTCGCGTGAGGTACGTCTCACTCCTGCCGGTCAGGCGTTCAGGGGCGAGGCGAAGAGAATTCTTGAACTGAAGCGCCGCACCCTCGAAATCACCCGTGACACCGCCGCCGGCCGGGCCGGGCGGATCAACATCGGATTCAACCTGCCGGCCGGGCACCGCATTCTCCCGCCGACGCTGGCGCGGCTGCACGCCTCCCACCCCGGGGTCGAGCCGCGCCTGTGGGAACGGCGGACCGGACCCCAGATCAAGAGTCTGCTCAGCGGCGAGCTGGACGTCGGCTTCATCTTCGGTCTGCCGCCCACCTCCAGTCTGCAGTCACGGGAGGTGCTGCGGGTGCGCATCCTCGCCGTCGTGGGGGAGCACCACGAATGGGCCGGCCGTGCCCAGGTGCCGTTCGGTGACCTGGAACGGCAGCCCTGCCTGCTGTTTCACCGCACGCAGTGCCCCGCCTTCTACGACACGATGTCCCGCTCCGCCGACCGTGCCGGTATCAGGCTGCGGGTGGTGGCCGAGGTCGACGACCCCGGCGCCAGCGCATTGTTGGTCACCACCCGGCCGGTGGTCGGGTTCGCCTCCCGGGAACGCGCGCTCGGTATCGCCGGGGCGCGTGCCGTTCCGCTCGTCGACCCGGTCCCGTCGGTACCCGTGCACGTCGTGTGGCGGCCGCCCCGCACCCGACTGGTGGAAACGCTGCTCGACAGCCTGGAAAGCGCTGAGGCGGACCTGTGCCACGACCCCGCCGTGGCCGCCGGCGAGAAGATCGATCGTTTTTCCGGAAAACATCGATCAGATGTTTCAATGACCGCGTGCTGACGGTTCGCCCGGGCGAATTCATCGTTACCGTGGCAGGGCATATGTCGTGACCGTGCGGAATTCCGCGGGAGGTCGCTCGTGTCCGTCTCCTTCTCCTCGTCTCCCGGCCCCTCTGCCGGGGGACCGGCCCTGCCGGCCGGGCCGGATCTCACAGTGGTGGTCCGCGCCCGGCGGCGGGTGGCACACGACGTGGTCTGCCTCGAGCTGGCCGACCCCGCCGGGGAGCCGCTGCCGGCCTGGACGCCGGGCGCCCACGTGGACATCACGGTCCGCCCGGGGATGATCCGCCAGTACTCGCTGTGCGGAGATCCCGCCGACCGGGGCAGCTGGCAGGTCGCGGTGCTGCGCGAGGCCGCCGGCCGGGGCGGCTCGGTGCACCTGCACGACCGGGTGGCCGCCGGCACACTGCTCACGGCAGGCCGCCCCCGCAACGCCTTCCCGCTGGTCGCCGCACCGAACTACCTGCTCATCGCCGGTGGCATCGGGATCACCCCGCTGCTGCCGATGGCCAGGGAACTGGCCGCACGCGGCGCCGACTGGCGCCTGCTCTACGGCGGCCGGCGGCGCGAGGCGATGGCGTTCGCCGGCGATCTCGCCGACCGCCACGGCGAGCGGGTCCTCCTGCACCCGCAGGACACCCACGGGCTGCTCCCGATCGGCGCCGTCCTCGACGACCTTCGCCACTCCGGCCTCGGCGAGCAGACCGCGGTCTACTGCTGCGGGCCGGAGGCCCTGCTCACCGCCGTCGAGCAGGCCTGCGCCGACTGGCCGGCCGAGGCGCTGCACGTCGAGCGGTTCCGCCCGGCGCAGCCCGCCAGCCGAGACAGCGACCAGGCCTTCGAGCTGCGGTTGGCCCGCAGCGGGCAGATCCTCACGGTGCGGGCCGGGCAGAGCATCCTGGCCGCGCTGGAGGCGGCCGGTGCGACGGTCGCCTCCTCCTGCCGGGACGGCACCTGCGGCAGCTGCGAGACCGCCGTCGTCGCCGGTGAGGTGGAGCATCGCGACACCGTCCTGAGCGCGGCCGAGCGGGCCAGCGGCCGGACGATGATGGTCTGCGTCTCCCGAAGCCACGGTGAACGTCTGGAACTGGACATCTGAAATACACCGGAAAGTAGATCCGTGTGATTCCCGGTGAATTCACCGTGGGTTGGTAATCCGGGCTGGCGATCGGTTCATCCGGATCCGCAATCGGCTGCCCCGTGAATATCCAGGCTCCGTATTCTGCGTTTGCGCGTACCGGGGAAGGCCCGGGGGCAACGGGGCTGCCGGGCCGCCCCGGTGGCGCACCAGCAGCGTCGGGGGAAGCACGCGGGGCACGCAACGTTGCGCGCGCCGTGTCCCGGGGGGAGGAACCAGCACCGTGGGCCGGATCGAGCTCGACGGACTGACCAGGAAGTACGGCGACGTCGTCGCCGTCGACGGCATCGACCTCGACATCGCCGACGGCGAGTTCCTCGTGCTCCTCGGCCCCAGCGGCTGCGGCAAGTCCACCCTGCTGCGGCTCGTCGCCGGCCTGATCCCGCCGACGGGCGGCCGGGTGCTTCTCGACGGCGATGACATCACCCACGCCGCCCCCGCCCGCCGTGACCTCGCGATGGTCTTCCAGAGCTACGCCCTGTACCCGCACCTCACGGTCGCCCGCAACATCGGCTTCCCGCTGCGCGCGGCCCGGCTGCCCCGCGCGCAGGTCCGGCGCCGGGTGGCGGAGGTCGCCGACCTGCTCGAACTCGGCGCACTGCTGGACCGCCGGCCCCGGGAGCTGTCCGGCGGCCAGCGCCAGCGGGTCGCCGTCGGCCGCGCCATCATCCGCGACCCGCGGGCCTTCCTCATGGACGAGCCGCTGTCGAACCTCGACGCCCGGCTGCGGCAGTCCACCCGCGCCCAGTTCCGCACCCTGCACGAACGGCTCGGCGCGACCGTCCTCTACGTCACCCACGACCAGGTGGAGGCGCTCAGCCTGGCAACCAGGATCGCGATGCTCGACAACGGCCGGCTGGAACAGGTCGGCACCCCCACCGAGATCTTCGACCAGCCGGCCTCGGTGTTCGTCGCCGGCTTCCTCGGTTCCCCGCCGATGAACCTGCTGCCCGCCCGGCTCGAGAACCTCGACGGTCGGATGCGGGTGCGCGCCGACGGCGTCGAGGTCGACCTGCGGCCGGGTGAACCAGCCGGGACGGTCGAGGAGGTCGAGGGGGTCGAGGCCCGTGACGTGGTGTTCGGCGTCCGGCCGGAACACCTCCGGCTGACCGACGGCACGGGGCCGGCGGGGACACCGGCGCTGCGGGGTGTGGTGCGCGCGGTGGAGAACATCGGTGCCGAGGAGGTCGCGCAGTGCGTGGTCGGCGGCGAGATCGTCCAGTTCCGCGGCGCCCGCCCGCTCGGCCTCGCCCCCGGCCAGCCCGTCCAGCTGACCACTGCGCCCGACCACATCCACCTGTTCGACCGGGGCAGCGGACGGCGCCTGGTCTGGCGCCCACACCCCGCCCGGACGGCTCCCGCCACCCCGCGCGTCTGAAACAGACAGCACAGACAGAACGCCCAGATGCATGAACCTGAAGGAGCACGCTGTGTTTCGACGGCGCTCAGCCCGCGGCACGGCGGCCGCGTGCGCTGCCGCACTCGCCCTCACCCTCGGTCTCGCCGCCTGCGGATCCGACGACGGTGACGGCGACCAGACATCCACCACCACTGCGAACGTGGTGCCCGAACTCGGCCCGGGCCAGAAGGTCTCGATCGTCTTCGAGAGCTACAACCTCGCCCAGGCCGGTCCGTGGACGGACACCTTCGACAGCCTGATCGCCGACTTCCAGAAGAGCCACCCGAACATCACCGTGACCGCGCAGAAGCCGCAGACCTCGACCCTCAAGGGCTACGGCAGCGCCGCGACCGCCAGCATCCAGGCGCAGCTCGCGACCGGCAACGCCCCCGACGTCGCCCAGCTCACCTTCGGTGACCTCGACTACACCGTGGACGCGCTCGGCGCGAAGCCGCTCGACGACGTCGTCGGGCGCGACGCCGTCCAGGCGAACTTCGCGGGGACACACCCGTTCGCCCCGCCCGCCCGCACGCTCGGCGACGCCGACGGCAAGACGTACGGCGTGCCGTTCGTCTTCTCGACGCCGGTGCTCTACTACAACGCCGACCTGTTCCGCCAGGCCGGCCTCGACCCGGAGAAGCCGCCGACGACCTGGGCGGAGTTCAGGACCGCCGCGCTCGCCATCACGGAGAGGACCGGCAAGGACGGCAGCTACATCGACTGTCTCACCAAGGTCTCCGGTGACTGGTGCTACCAGGCGCTGGTCGCCTCCAACGGCGGCTCGGTGATCTCCGAGGACCGGACGAGGCTGACCTTCGCCGAGGCCCCGGCCGTCGCCGCCGTGAGGATGGCCCAGGACCTGGTCGCCTCCGGTGCCAGCCCGAAGCTCTCGCAGGACCAGGCCTACCCCGCCTTCGCCCGCGGCGAGATCGGCATGATCGTGGAGAGCAGCGCGGCGCAGGAGATCTTCCTCAAGGGCGCGGCCGGAGCCAAGCCGCCGTGGACGTTGCGGGCCGCCGTGATGCCCAGCTTCGACGCTAAGCCCGCCGTCCCGACGAACTCCGGCGCCGCCCTGTTCATGTTCGCCGGTGACGCCGCCAAGCAGCGCGCCGCCTGGGAACTCATCGAGTACCTCACCAGCGACGCCGCCTACACCCAGATCACCAGCCGCATCGGCTATCTGCCGCTGCGCACCGGCCTGCTCGACGACCCGAAGGGCCTGAAGACCTGGGCCGCCGAGAACCCGCTGGTCAAGCCCAACCTGGACCAGCTCGCCCGGCTGAAGCCATGGGTGTCGTTCCCGGGCAAGGACTACGTCCAGATCCGCACGACGATGCTCGAGGCGGTCGAGAACGTCGTCTACAACGGGGCCGATCCGCAGAGGACGCTGTCCGAGGCCCAGGAGCAGGCGGCCAAGCTGCTGCCGAGGTCCTGAGCAGGTGAGCGACCGATGACCGGAACCTTCGTCGAGGTGGCGGCGGTGCCACGGCGGCGTGCCGTCGTCACGGCGCAACGGCCGTCCCTGGCCCGGCGTGCCGCACGAGCGCTGCCGCCGTACCTGTTCCTGCTGCCGGCCGTCGGCGCCCTGGTGGTGTGGACGTACCGGCCGCTCGGCGCGGCCCTGAACCTGTCGTTCTTCTCGTGGAACCTGCTGCCCACCACCCCCAGGGAGTACGTCGGGCTGGACAACTACCAGCGCCTGCTGGACCTGCCCGACCTGCGGAACGCGCTGTGGCTCACCGTCGCCATGACCGGAGCGCTACTGGTGTTCACCGTCGTGCTGCCCACTGTCGTCGCCCTCTGGACGTCCGTGATCGGCAGCCGTGGCCGGGCGGTCTACAGTGCGCTGATCTTCGCCCCGGTGCTGGTCCCGCCGGTGGCGGGCGCGGCGCTGTGGCAGTGGATGCTCGACCCGCGCAGCGGCGCCGTCGACCGGGTGATCGGCCATCCGATCAACTGGATCCACGAGGTGCGGCCCGCGCAGATCGCCATCGTCGTCATCACCGGCTGGCATCTGCTCGGCTTCGCCGTCCTCGTCGTGGCCGCCGGGCTGAGCGGGATCGACGACGAGTACCGGGCCGCGGCGCTGCTCGACCGGGCGTCGCGCTGGCAGATCACGCGCTGGATCGTCCTGCCGCTGCTTTCCCCGACACTGGTGTTCCTGGCCCTGATGACCATTCTGATGTCCGGCCAGCTGACCTTCCCGCTCATCGACACCCTCACCCAGGGCGGGCCGAACTCGCAGACCACCAACGTCTACTACCTGCTCTGGGAGTACGGCTTCCAGAACTTCGACACGGGCTTCGCGTCCGCCGCCGGCCTGCTGTTCTTCGCCGTTTTCGGCCTGGTCGCCATCGCCCTGATCCGCCTTTCCGACCGCCTCACCTTCCATGACTCCTGACCCGATCCGCGACTCCTGACCCGATCCGCGACTCCTGACCCGATCCGCGACTCCTGATCCGATCCGCGACTCCTGATCCGATTCCGAAGGAGCCCCTGTCATGACAACGGCCCAGGCGACCGACCTCGGCGCCGTCGGCGAGACCGGCTGGCGGGACCGGGTTCGCGGCGGGGTCGGGCACGGGCTGCTCGCCGCGCTGAGCCTGTTCTGCGTCTTCCCGATCTACTGGATGTACGCGACGTCCCTGCGCCGGCCGGACGAGGTCTACAGCGTCTCCCTGTTCCCCTGGCCGCTCTCCGTCGGCAACTACACCCATGTGGCGGACGTCCTGCCCATCGGCCGGCTGATCCTGAACACGTTCGTCGTGGCCCTGGTGATCGCCGTCGGCCAGCTTCTCGTCGGGCTGCTCGCCGCCTACGCCTTCACCGCCTGGCGGTTCCGTGGCCAGACCCTGCTGTACCTGGCGTTCGTCGGCACCTGGCTCGTCCCGTTCCAGGTCACGATGCTGCCGAACTACACGCTGCTGTACCGCCTCGGCCTGCTGAACACGCTGCCCGGGGTGATCGTCCCGAATCTGGTGTCCGCGCTCGGCGTGCTTCTGCTGCGCCAGCACATGGCCAGCTTCCCCCGCGACCTGATCGACGCGGCGCGTATCGACGGCCGCTCCGCCTGGTCCATCCTGTGGACGGTCGTCGTCCCGAACCTGCGCGCCCCGCTCGCCGCGCTCGGGATCGTGCTGTTCATCAACGCCTGGAACGACTACTTCTGGCCGGCGCTGGTCCTCCAGCGCGCCGACTCCGTCGTCCAGCTCGGCCTGCGCGGCCTGTTCGTCGGCGTCGAAGGCCCGGACTGGGGCGGGCTCATGGCCGGCTCGGGCCTGGCCTGCCTGCCCATCTTCGCGATCTACCTGCTCCTCCAGCGCCACGTCGTCAACGCCTTCGTCCGCTCCGGACTCAAGTGATCCACGTGGGCCCGGGCTGAGGAACCCGGACGGACCGGCCAGACGGATCGCTGTATTCTCCGCGTGGCGCTGATCAGTTTCCGATATCCGAGTCCGCCGAAAGGGAAGTGGCCGTTTTGGTAGCCAGGTGGCTTGATGCCGACGAGCCGTTCTTTCGGGAGTACAAGGAATGGTCGGGAGAGCGGCGTCGTAGCCTGGGCCGGGCCGCGAGACTCCGGGACCTGTGGGATCTACGGGCCGACCGGCTGCCGCCCGTGCTGACGGTCGTCGGAAGCAAGGGGAAGGGCACGGCCGCCACCTACGCGGCGGCGACCCTGACCGCGGCGGGCCTGCGCACCGGGCTGGTCACGAGCCCGCCGTTCCGCACCAACCGCGAGCGGGTGCGCGTCGACGGGGTGGCGGTGGACGACGTGGCCTACCGGCGGATGGCGGACGAGCTCGCCGAGGCCCTCGGTGAGCTGGGGCCGGTCCAGTCCGACGGTGGATATCTCTCCCCGACCGGATCGTTCACGATCAGCGGTGTGCGTCATCTTCTGCGCAGCCAGGTCGATGTGATCGTGTTGGAGGAGGGGCTCGGGGGAGCCAGCGACGAGGTCTCGCTGTTCTCGCCACAGGTGGTCGCCGTCACCGCGGTCTTCGAGGAGCATCTCGGGGTCATCGGCGAGAACCTGCTGGAGATCGCGGCCGACCTCCTCGGCGTGATCACTCCGGAGACGAGAACAGTCCTGTCGGTGCCGCAGGAGCCCGAGGTCTGGGCGGCCCTGCTCGCGCGGGCCGGCGATCATGGTGCCGACGTCGGCCTGGTCGACGGCTTCGCGGAGCCGGGTTTCCCCACGCCCCCGGGCCTCTCGCGGATGAACGCCATGCTGGGAACCAGCGCGGGCCGCGCCATGGCAACCCTGTGCGGAGCACCCGCCGGACCGGATCAGGATCAGGAGCAGGAGCAGAACCAGGACCAGGACCCGCGGGACGTCGTACCGCTACCGATCTCCCTTCCGGGGCGACTGTCCGTTCACCACGACGGGCCGCGGACGTGGGTGGTCGACGCCCCGGTGAACGAGCATGGCGTCACGGCCGCGCTGGAGTGGTTTCGCCGCGTCCTGGGAACGCCGCGGGTCGTGCTGCTGTGTATGCCCGACGTCAAGGACGTCGAGGGGAGCCTGCGTGCGCTCGACGGTCACACGGTCGTGGCCGTGCGAGCCGGCGAGTCGTACCTGCACTTCTCCGGGGACCGCTGGCCGATCCCGCTGCTGCCCGCCACCGAGGCCTTCGACCTGGCCGATCGGGTGGAGGGCGATGTCCTCGCCCTGGGCACCATGAGCTTCGTCGGGGAGGTCCTGGAGCATCTGGACGTCCCCTGCGACGTTCTCTACCCGGCTCCGCCGGACGGCGGCCACCAGGCACGGCTTCCGTTCCTGGGCGGCGCGGCCGGCTGAGACCCTCGATGAGGGGCGGGCCCGCGGACGCGGAACCCGTGCGTGCGGGCCTGTCTCGATATCGTGCGGTCTGCCCGGGGTGAACGCGGGCGGCGGACCGACATCCCAGGGGACGGACACGATGCGCATCGGGACGATGATCGGCTCGGACCGGGACAGGCCCGCCCGGGACAGGGCGGCCAACCTGATCGCCGACGCGCGGGCGGCCGAGGAGCACGGTTTCACCTCGATGTGGGTCCCGCAGGTGCCCGGCTACTTCGACGCGCTCACCGCCGCCACGCTGATGGGGCAGGCGACCAGCCGCATCGAGCTGGGCACGGCCGTCGTGCCGGTCCAGACCCGGCACCCGCTCGCGATGGCGCAGCAGGTGCTCTCCACCCAGGCGGCCTGCGGGGGCCGGTTCGCCCTCGGGCTCGGCGCGTCCCACCACTGGATCGTGACCGAGCAGTTCGGCCTGCCCTACGAGCGCCCGGCCCGCCTGATGCGCGACTACCTGCAGGTACTCAACGCGGCCTTCACCGGGCAGGGGCGGGTCGACGTCGAGAACGACACCTATCAGGTGCACAGCCCCCTTGACGTCACCGACCTCGCCGCGATCGGGGCGCCCCCGATCCTGCTGGCCGCGCTCGCGCCGGTGATGCTCGGGCTGGCCGGCGGGCAGGGCGCCGGGACGATCCTGTGGATGGCCGACGAGCGTGCGATCGCCGAGCATGTGGCGCCCCGGCTGGCGAAGGCGGCGGCCGACGCCGGGCGTCCGGCGCCGCGGATCGTCGCCGGAGTGCCGGTGGCGCTGTGCGCACCGGGCGAGGTGGACGCGGCGCGCGAGTACGCCGAGCAGACCCTCGGGCACGCCGAGCTCTCGCCGAACTACCTGCGGCTGCTGGAACACGGCGACGCCCGGGGCGTCGGCGACGTGATGGCCGCCGGGGACGAGGAGGCCATCCTCGACCGGCTGCGCCGCTACCGGGACGCCGGCGTCACCGACCTGGGTGCCCGGGTGATCCCGCTCGGCCCGGACATCGCCACCCGCGCCGAATCCCGCGCCCGCACCACCGAGTTCCTGGCCCGGCTCTGCCCGGAACTCTGACCCGCGCCTCGCCCGACCCACGGTGAGGGGCTGTGTCGCCCTGATTGCCCGTGGTGCTGCCGCAACCCCGACGCCGCCTCACTGCCTGCCTCACGACATGCTCCACCACGTGCTCCGTGGCACTGGTGCGGGTGGATCGAGCCGCTGAGGCCTGGTGCTCAGCGTCGTCGCATTGTCGCTGTTCGTTCGGGTGGTGGCCACGAGCCGGTATCCGTCGACCGGTTTGATGGGTAGCGCCCCCGATGTCCGTCGACGGGCCCTGCTCGTGTCGATGGGGGTGGCGTGGCGAACGACAGCGCTCAGGGTGATCCTGGCGTCAGGCTGGTCGGCGGCTTCGGCGGCGGGGCTGTGGGGTTCCGGCAGCCGCCGCGAGGCCGTGGATGGGGCGTCATCGCGGTCGCGATCCTGGTCGCGGTGGCGCTGGTGGTGAGCCTGGCGAAGCCGGCCGAGGCCGCCGACGGTGACCAGGCGCCGACCGAGTTCACGGTGAGCTTCGCGATTCCGGAGAACGTCGACCTGCCCAAGCTGCGGGGTGTGGTGGCGGAGCTCAACAGCCGTCATGCGCTGCTGAGCGACACGCTCTACGAGGAGCAGGACCGCTTCGCCCCGGTCGATCTCGAGCCCGATGTCGATACGTTCACTGTGCAGCATGACTTCGACGGTGCCTTCGCGGTGACGGGCTCCACGCTGTCTCTCACCGTCGATCCGACCGGCGCCGTCCAGATCACGGAACTGACCGGGTGGCAGTGGTTCCTGATATACATCGGCTCCTTCGCCGTGGCCCTGCTGGCGCGCATCCTCTGCGAGGGCTTCTTCGGTGTCGCCACGGCAGGGCCGGGCACCATCCTCGCCGCGGCGTTCTGCGCGGCCCTGGGGAACTTCATCTCCACCTTCATTCCCCAGGCCGTGCGAGTCGTCGACGAGGGACACCAGCATGACGGCGGCGCCTGGGGCTGGGCGGTGGGTATCGCGGCAGTCGCCTCCTTCTTCGGAGTCGTCTGGGAAGGGTGGGCGGCTGGATTCGCGCGTGGCGGCCTGATCACCGACCTGAGAAAGATGGGTCAGGCGCTGGCCAACTGGGGCCGAAGCCTCACGGGCTGGGCTTCGTCGGCCTCTCCCGCCGCCGTCGACACCGGAATCGCGCTGGAGGAGAACGCCGAGGCGATCGGCGAGGGCGTCGCCAGCGCGCTGGAGGACGGTGCCAGCGCGACCGCGTCGGAGCTGCGCGTGCTGCCCCTGGGCGACTCGATCACCTACGGGGTGGGGACGCCGGACAACTCCAGCTACCGGGCACGACTGGCGCAGCTGCTGGGCGGCGTGGGCGGTCCCGTGAACTTCGTCGGCTCCCAGCGGACCGGCCAGCTGGCGGACCAGGACAACGAGGGGCACCCGGGCTGGACGATCAGCCAGATCCACTCCATCGCGTCCTGCACGATGCGTGAGTACCGGCCGAACGTCGTCCTGCTGCACATCGGTACCAACGACATGGCGCGCAACATCTCCGTCGCGAGCGCCCCCGAGCGGCTGCGCAGCCTCATCCGTCAGATCGTCAATGCCGCTCCCGAGACGACCGTGCTGGTCTCCACGCTCATCCCCTCCACGACTCCGGCGACCATGAACCGCATCCAGCAGTACAACGCGGCCATTCCGGGCATCGTCGCGGACTTCCAGAAGGCGGGCCGGCCCGTGCGCCTGGTCGACATGGGAGCTGTGACGCCGGGGGACATGACCGACTCGCTGCATCCGAACGCGAACGGGTTCCGGAAGATGGCCGAGGCCTTCCACCGGACGATCGACGGCGTCGTCAGGCGCGACGTCTTCCTGCGGGCCCGCAACGGTATCGCCGGCGCCTGCGGTGACCTGCCGACGGGGGGCGGCGGCGGCACCACGGGAGCGGTCGACCCCTCGGGCACCGGCCAGGACGGCTGGAAGTGGGAGGGCACGATCGCCTCCGGGGTGGGCGCGACCCGCGAGGAGGTGCGGTTCGCCGACCTCAATGGTGACGGCCGCGACGACTACCTGGTGGTCAGCCCGCAGGGCCAGGTGCGTGCGTGGGTGAACAACCGCAGCTCGGGCAGCACGTCCTGGACGTCTCTGGGGACAGTCGCCGCCGGCTCCGCGCCGCGCGAGGAGGTGCGGTTCGCCGACGTCAACGGTGACGGCCGTGACGATTACCTGGCCGTCGGTGCCCAGGGGCAGGTGCGGGCCTGGTTCAACGCCGGCAACGGCAACAGTGTGTCCTGGGCGTCCCAGGGGGAGATCGCCGGCGGTGTCGGCACGACCCGCGAGGAGGTGCGGTTCGCCGACGTCGACGGTGACGGCCGCGACGACTACTTGGCCGTCAACCCCCAGGGCCAGGTGCGGGCCTGGATGAACGTCCGCGGCCCCGGCGGTACGGGGTGGAGCTACCAGGGCGTCGTCGCCTCGGGGGTCGGGGCGACCCGCGACGAGGTGCGGTTCACCGACCTGGACGGTGACAGCCGGGACGACTACCTGGTGGTCGGTGCCCAGGGGCAGGTGCGGGCCTGGCTCAACGCCATCGGTGCGACCGGCGCGGAGTCGTGGCTGGTCCAGGGCGAGATCGCCGCCGGTGTCGGGGTGCCCCGGGAGAACGTCGAGTTCGCCGACATCGACGGCGGGGGCAGCAGCGACTACCTGACGGTGAACAGCACCGGGCAGGTCTCGGCCTGGCTGAACGAACAGTTCGCCCAGAACGACCGGTGGGACCGCCAGGGTGTGGTCGCCTCCGGGACGGGCGTGCCGCCGGAGGAGCTGCGGTTCGCCGATCTCAACGGTGACCGCAAGGAGGACTACCTGGCCGTCGGCCCACAGGGCGCGGTGAAGGCCTGGCTGCGGGTCTCCGGTGGCTGGAACTACGTGGGCCAGGTCGCCTCGGGGGCCGGGCCGCGCGAGGAGGTGCGGTTCGCCGACCTGAACGGGGATGGCCGGGACGACTACCTGCTGGTCGGCGCGCAGGGCCAGGTGAAGCTCTGGCTCAACGTCGCCGGCGGCAGCGCCGGTATCTCCTTCCAGGCGAAGGGCGATGTCGCCACGGGCTCGGGGGCGCGGGACACGATCCGGTTCGCCGACATCAACGGTGACGGCCGGGATGACTATCTCGTCGTCGGCGCGCAGGGCCAGGTGCAGGGCTGGCTCAACATCGCCGGTGGCAGCAGCGGTGTTTCCTGGCAGTCCGCGGGCGAGGTCGCCACGGGCGTCGGTCTCCCCGGTTCGATGATCACCTTCGCGGATCTCGACGGTGACGGCCGGGACGACTACCTGTCGGTCAACGAGCACGGCCGGATCTGGGCCTGGCTGAACAACCGCGGCGGCGGCGGCTCGACCTGGCTGGCCCAGGGCGAGATCGCCACCGGCGTCGGCGCGACCCGCAGCCAGGCCGTCCTGGCCGACATCGACGGCGACCGCCGCTTCGACTACCTGGTCACCTCCGCCACCGGCGTGGTGACCGCCTGGACCAACAACGGGATCGTCCGCAAGGGCTAGTCCGCTTCACGATCATGGGCTGGCCGGCAGCCTCCGACGGCTCCGGCCGGCCCATGGTTCGTTGCCGGCCCCGGTCCGGGCCGCCAGAGCTGCCCGGGTCGTCAGGACCGCCTGGACCGTCAGGGCAGGAAGGGCTGCCCGACGGCGATCACCCGTCCGGCCGGGTCGAGCTGGAGCAGAACCATGTTGGACGGCCGGCTCGCGACGAACTCCCGCAGCTTCGCGAGCCCGCCGGTGAGGTAGACCTCGGGCTGCTCCCAGTACGTGAACCTGACCTCGGGCGTCACGACGAAGTCCCGCCGTTCTCCCTCGATGGTCCTGGTGCGGTAGCCGTCGAGGCAGGGATCGGGATCGCCGGCCAGCAGCGGGCAGGTGATGTACTCGATCCGGTCCAGGCTCAGCACGGTGCCGGTGGCGGCATCGGAGATCGCGACCGCGCTGCCGAGCTCGTGCACCTCACCGAACCCGGACAGCGGCGGGTAGGCGGCCGAAGGCATCGGCGCCGGTGCTGCCGTGGGCGGTGGAATGTTCGTACCGGCACCCGCGGACGGGCTCGTGGACGGGCCGACGGCGACCGCGGTGGTGGTGATCGGGGGGGCGACCGGCGTGGCGCCGGTGTCCGGGTCGCTGCTGCACCCCGCGGCGGCCGCGAGGGCCACGACCATGCCGGCGGCCACGGCCAGCGGACTGAGGCGGACCGACAGACCAGAGATTCTACGATGACCCACGGTGAGCGACTGTAGCGTCCAGGTCATGGCGTGTCTGTCAGAAGGAAGCCAGTTTCGGCTGAAATCGACATAGTTGGCCCGCTCGGAATGGCCGCCCTCCGTCGTTCTGCGAGCCGGGCCTGTCCGGGGCGGGGCGGGCTTCATCCGAGGCGGCCGGCGTCGCGGGCGGCCGCCTCGGCGGCCCGCAGCTGGTCCTCGACGAGGTCGAGGCCTGCCGACCAGAAACCCGGGTCGGTCAGGTCGATGCCGACGATGCGGCCCAGGTCCTCCGGGGACCGGGAGCCGCCGGCGGCGAGCATCTCCAGATAGTGCGGGACGAACGCGTCGCCCTCGTCCACGTAGCGCTGGTAGACCGACAGCGCCAGCAGCTGGCCGTAGGCGTAGGCGTACACGTACCCGGGCGTGCCGATGAAGTGCGGGACGTAGCTCCACCACGTCCGGTAGCCGTCGGTCAGCTCGACCGAGTCGCCGAGCAGGTCGCGCTGGGTGGATGCCCACGCCTCGTTGAGGCGTTCGACGGACAGTTCGCCGTCGGTGCGCCGCGCGGTGTGGACGGCGTCCTCGAACTGGTTCATCGCGGTCTGCCGGAAGACGGTGGCGATCGCCCCCTCGACCGCCTCGGCCAGCAGCGCGAGGCGCGAGTCGGGTTCGGACGTCCGCGCCAGCAGCTGGTTGAAGACGATCGTCTCGCCGAACACCGAGGCCGTCTCGGCGACCGTCAGCGGCGTGTGCTGCTGCAGGATGCCCTGCTTCGCTGCCAGGGCGAAGTGGACGCCGTGGCCCAGCTCGTGCGCGAGCGTCAGCACGTCGCGGCGCTGGGAGGTGAAGTTGAGCATGACGTACGGATGCACCGACGGGACGGCGGAGCTGGCGAACGCACCGCCCCGCTTGCCCGGACGCACCGGCGCGTCGATCCACTTCTCGTCGAAGAAACGGCGCGCGTGACGTTCCATCTCCGGCGAGAACGCGCCGAAGGAGGACAGCACCAGATCGCGCGACTCCTCCCAGCCGTACTGCTCGTCGGCGCTGGTCACGGCGGCCATCCGGTCGTAGTCGGCGAGCTTCGGCAGGCCGAGGATCCGCGCCTTGAGTCGGTACCACCGCTGCGGGATGTCGTAGCGCGCCCGGACCGCGTCGACGAGCGCACGCACCGACTCGTCGGAGACCTCGTTCGCCAGGTTGCGGCTGGTCAGCCAGGTCGGATAGCCACGCAGACGATCGGTGACCGCCTTGTCGTGCAACAGCGTGTTGAAGATGTACGCCCGGGTGCGCAGGCCCGGCGCGAGCGCCGCGGTGACAGCCTCGGCCGTCGCGCGCCGCACCTCCCGGTCGCCGGAGGCCAGCCGGCTCAGCGCGACGTCGAGCGCCTCCCCGCCGGCCTGCCCATCGGCTCCGTTGCCGGCGGTGGTGGCGGTGGTGGTGGCGGCGGGCCGGCGGACCTCGATGGCCGAGACCTGCTCGGAGAACAGCCGGCTCCACGCCGCCACCCCGGTGACCGACTTCTCGGTCAGCAGCTTCTCCTCCGGCTCGCTGAGCAGATGCGGCCGGTAGCGCCGCTCCAGCCGCAGGTAGTGGCGTGCCTGGTCGAGCCCGTCCGCCGCCAGCAGTCGCTCGGCGACGGCGTCGTCCAGCGCCGCCCACTCCAGGCCGAAGAACAGCAGCGTCGTCCGGATCGCGGTGGAACGCTCCCGCACCTTCTGTAGCAGCGCGCCTCGCTCCGGATCGGACGTGTCGGTGGAGAAGCGCAGCGACGCGTAGCTGCCGGCCCGGCCCACCAGCTCGTAGATGGCCGTGAGCTCGCCCGTCGCGGCGACGAAACCCGGCCCGTCCAGCTCCCCGACCCGACCGGCATGGCGGCCCGCGAACGACTCGGCCCGCTGCCGTGCCTCAGTAAGCAGCTCGTCAACACGGGCTTCGCCCTTGCCGTCGAGCAGGGGTGCAAGGTCCCAGGCCGCGGTGTCCAGAGCTGGATCGGACTGCGTCTCGGTCGCCATCCCTGCAACGCTACCGGCTGCCGCGGTTAACCTCGGCAACGGTGAACCGCCGCGCCTGTGACGAATGCGCTACTTCCCGCAAAGGTCGGAAGCCGCAGCTGTGATCAGCATCAGGACAGCAGCCACACCCACCTGCGGCAGCAGGCTAGCGGTCAGCCGGTGTCGACAGCGTTCCTGACGACCAGCTCTCCGGCGGCGTAGACCAGGATCGTCATGAGGCGGCCGATCGCCTGCCGGCCGGGGGCAGCAAGCCGGCCAAGCGTGCCGATGTCGAGCCGGTGACGACAGCGCCGATGATGCTGGTCGGTGCGGAAGCCGCACTTCTCCGGTGGGCCGTGGTCGATCTCTCCGCGGCCCACCGCCGAGGTGACAGTCATGAGCGAACGGAGCCGCGCTCGCGCGCTTCCCGCCTCCAGCATCGCCCCGTGGGCGACCGAGCTAGTCTCGGCGCAGTTCGGCCTTTCGCGCGGGAGTTTCTCAAGATCCGCCTGCGAATCCGGGTCGCGGCACTCTTGGCCGCCTCGCTGGTTGTGCCCTGTGCCGATGAGGCTTCCATCGGCACGTGCTGGTCGTGAGCGCGACGCCGCTACCAGCATATTTGAAGCTTTTCTCGCTTCGCGCTTGATAAGTCGCAGTCAATCACCGGTCATCCCCGGACAGATGGCGGTATCGGAATGAGTGGTTGACGGCTCGCGAACCGCATGTAGAGCGCTATGCTGGTGCCGTACCGTCGGGTACCGCCCCGGCGGATCGCGATATGGAGAGGAAGTAGGGGAATGCTCGCACCAGATCAGATGATAGGTTAATCCGGCTTGAGGTGTAGTTGAGTCTGGTATGCCTGAAGTCTTCTAGTAGCCACTACTTCACCAAGGACCAACATGCGGCATGTAGCCACCGATGGTGCACCGATGCCCGCTGGGCACTATTCGCAGGCCGTTGAACACGGCGCAGTGGTCTATGTTTCGGCCCAGCTTCCGTTGACGCCCTCCGGTGTGCCGCTGGCGGGATCCAGTGACGTCGACTCGCAGACAGCGCAGGTTCTTCAGAATATCAATTCCATATTGCTGGCCGCAGGGAGTTGTCGCCAGAACGTACTACGGGTCTGTGTCTATGTTAATGACATTGCTCACTGGCCTGTCGTAAATGACAGATACAAAAAATTCTTTGGCGACCACAAGCCGGCTCGGTCGGTAGTGGAAGTGTCCGGCCTCCATTTCGGCTGCTCTGTGGCAATGGATGCAGTGGCGTTCGTGGATGATACTGGTGATCGACATTCCGCAGTGGTCGTCTGAGGTGAGCCGAGGTCATCCAAGGTGGTAGGTACGACGAGTAGATGATCGAGATCGCTCTGCGAGAGCTGGTAGACGACCTGCGGGCTGAAGAGGGCACTCTGGCTCGCACTGTTCACCTGACGCCTAACGAAAACGTTCTGTCCAGACTGGCGCGGTCCTTTCTCTCGAGCCCGATCGGCTTTAGGTACCACCTCGGAACCATTTCCAGCCGCCGAGCGCTGGACGGCGTGGTGGACGTTCACGGTCTGACGCTCGGATATCTGAAAGCTGTCGCGGAGACCGAGCAAAGGGCGGTAGGAGCGGCGCAGGGTATGTTCGACGCCGCCATCGCGGATCTACGGCCCTTGTCAGGCGTCCACGCGATGATCACGACGCTGTCTGCTGTAACCGAACCAGGCGATACTGTCTACTCCATAGACCCGGCATGCGGTGGTCATTTTGCCACCAGGCATATCTTGCAACGCCTGGGTCGAGTTTCTGAGTACCTGCCATGGGACCTGGAAGCGTTGACCATCGACGTTCCTCGTTCCGGCGAAGCATTCCTGCGAACGCAGCCCAAGGCGGTACTGCTCGACCACGGCGCTCCCCTTTATCCCCTGCCAGTGCAAGCGCTACGAGAATCGTGCCCTTCGCGGACCGTATTAATCTACGACGGCTCTCACGTGCTTGGCCTGATTGCAGGTGCAAAATTTCAACGTCCCCTGGCGGACGGCTGTGATATTCTGCAGGGAAATATGCACAAGAGCTTTCCCGGGCCACAGAAGGCGCTTATCTGTGCCCGCGAAGGCGTTATTGGGGAATCCGTCGTCGACAATCTGTCCCGGGGGTTCGTCTCCAGCCAGCATACCCACCAGTCAGTTGCTGCATACGTCACTCTGCTCGAGATGGAAAAGTACGGCCAGGCGTACGCAGTTCAAATGCTTTCCAATTCCCGGAGTCTGGCAACATCCTTGAAAGCCGCCGGGTTCTCGCTTGTCGAAAGTGCAGACACCCCGTCAGAATCTCACCAGATTCTGGTACGGACTGACGGTCAGGATGAGAGCATCCGCTGGGTCCGGCGTCTCCTTCAGTGTGGGATCAGCGTGAACGCGCGCCGCCTGTACGGGCACGATGTCCTACGCGTGGCGGTACAAGAGGTTACTCGGCTTGGAATGATCGAGTCCGATATGGAGCATATCGCGGAAATTTTCAGGACCGCGCTGAAAGGAAAAACATCAGCATCGGTGCTCCGTAGCGAGTGCATTTCGATGGGCAGAAGGTTCAGCCGGGTTCTGTTCTCCTTCGACGAACACTTCGAACCTGTAGAGTAGGTAGACGTGGAATCCACGGATACGCCGCGTTTCGACTTGTCCACTGTCTCAATCATCAAAGCAATCGTCGGTTCTGCGCTTGATTCCATCGACGGTGCGGCGCACGGTTTTCTGTTACGTGCCGTGGCGGTCTGTGACGATCTAGAACGATCGCTTTCCCTGCTTGACGCGGTCAACCGCCGCTACGATGATCTGGCCAATGCGAGAGAACGAGCCAGTCTGTTAGAAATGAATCTTTCGCGAGCGCTCAATGATGCCATGAGCGCTGTACCCACCGATGGCGAGGTTGCGCGGGTGCTCGACGCAGCCAAAGACATGGCGGCTGAGTACCAGCCTTCAGATGCCGAGTTCGTTCATCGGGCCGAAGAGATTCTCTCTCGATCCTCTGCTCGTCTCAGAGGTATATTTTGGATCAATCTTTCCTATGAACTTACCCTGTTGGGCGATGCTGTCCTCAACTATCGCCAGGATCGCTTCAGCCCCGAAACGGTACACAGGATAATTCAGTTTCCCCCCGAGTACTATGAGGCCGGGATGACCATCCTGAGCGGCTTCGCCTCATTAGTGCGGGAGCGATACAAAGACAGCGGCGTCTCGGTGAAGATTGTTCAGGACGGCCTGAAGGTCACACTTATCATTGAGTCCTCAGCTGGCCGTGAGGAGATAGAGCGTACTCTGGAGGAGTATGGTGATGTCTTGCGTGGGGATCGCCAGCCGGCTGATTTCTCGGGGCAAGAATGGGAACGACTTCGTTTGGAGCAGACGCTTAGTATAGCGCGGCTGCAGATGGAGACTCAGAATCAGATTATTCAGATGATCGGGCACCGTGCGACTCATCTTGAGGAGGCGTCGAACCGTCTAGCCACGTCTTTGGAGAGCCTTGTCGGCACCGTCGACAGGGCGTTCACGGCGAGCCTTGGTGTGCCAAAGGCAGCGTTGCCGCCAGCTACCAGAAGCGTGGCCCGCCGAGTCTTCCTCAGCTACACCAGCGAGATGGCAAAGTATCCGGTCAGGCCGCGATCGTTTGTTTCGGCCGCCGAACGCGCTATTCGCAACCATGGTGATATTGCTGTGCATATGGATGGATTTACAGCCAACGACAGTCTTCCGTCACACGTTTGTCGGGAGAAGGTTGCAGAATGCGAGGTCTATGTCGGGATAGTGGGCTTCCGTTACGGTAGCTGTGTGACCGACTCGCCCGATCTGTCATACACGGAGCTGGAATTCGAAGAGGCTACGCGCAGCGGTCTGGCCCGTCTTGTCTTTATTCTGAGTGATCAGGCGGAAGGGCTACCGGTTGGTCAGATGACCGATCGCGTCTTCGGTCACCGGCAGGAGGACTTCCGATCGCGCCTTATATCCGAAACCGGGTTGACAGTTGCCCAGTTTCAGACACCGGACGAGCTGCAGGATCTTGTGTATCGCGCGTTGGCCCATCATGGTGCTGCTGGCAACAGGTGATTTGACGGAGGGGGTGCGAACCTGTCTCGGAGTCTGTAGGTAGTCGTCTAGTAGATTTTATCAGTCAGATCTATGCGTCCGGCGGGATGTGCTACCTGTTTCCGGGCATGCTAGCCTGTGTAACGTTTTCGCAACGATAATTCGTCCTGTCGAAGTTAGGGGTAACTGTGAATGTTGAGGGAATGGTGACAGGTTTCTCCACGGCCGACCTGTGTGACGAGTACAAAGGTGATCTGCAGATTCTCGATCCCGCCTTTATGAGTTTTGGGAAGCCGATTTTCTCCGGTGAGATCCATACCGTTTCCGTGCTGGAGGACAACTCCCTGGTTCGTGAGATTCTCGAACGGCCGGGGAACGGGCGGGTTCTGGTGATCTCTGGTAGAGGAATTGAAAGTCCGGCACTCGTCGGTGATAACCTCGGAAAACTGGCTGTCGAGAACAAATGGGTCGGGATAGTTGTTAACGGCGCCGTGCGGGACACGCCGTTCCTGAACCTCCTCCCGGTCGGAGTGCGCGCCCGGCGCGTTTTTCCCGCCCGGGCCTGGGGGGGTGGCACGGGTGATGAGGGGCAAGTCGTGAGGTTCGGTGGCGTCGTTTTTCGGCCAGGATCCTGGCTGTACGCTGATGAGGACGGGGTTGTGCTCGCCGATCGACGACTCTCGAGTGACTGATGGTGCCCCCTGACTTGCAGCGGTAGAGTCCGGCGACCCGATGTCGTGTCGCGCGTCCCGCGCCCTATCTCATAGGCCTGCTGCCGGCAGGCGGTCGGTGGACTGCGTCGAGTGCTCAGATCCGATGGAGATTCGGTGTGTGAGGTCGGATCTCTGAGGGCATCGGCGGCCGGGTGAGATCTGATCCGAACAGGCCACTGATGCCAATCTGGTCTGCTGGTGGAAGTGAATCCGTTGATATTGCCGACGCCCGTGCGACGGGTATCACGTCCTTCGGACGTGTCGGTGGAGAAACGTAGGGATCTGGAGCCGCCGGCCCGCGCCCACCAGCTCGTGGATCGCGGTTGGCTCGGCCACGGCGGCCACCAGAGTCCCGAGTCCTGCCCCGTCCAGCGCGGCGACCAGGTCCCGGCCTGGCTCCGCGCGTTCTCGGCCTGCCGCCGGGTCTCGGTGCGGAGCTCCCTCGGCGCCGCGGTCGAGCAACGGGACGACATCCCAGGCTGCGATGTTGTGGCGGGCTGGAACTGGCCGCGTCTCGTCGGCCAGCGCGGCTGTCGCACAGTCCCAGCGGGTGGGCGTTCCGTCCGGGCCGCGCAGCTGCCCCGTGGCCAGCGCGGCCTCGACGCGGCGGCGGGGCGGGTGTTCGTTGCCAGGGTCGGTGGCGAACAGGATCCGCAGCCAGACATGGGCTCCGTACCGACGGCCTCGGTGTGATGCCGCGGGGCGAGGCCGGCGCATCGCGGCGATGCCTGCCCGGTCGGTCTGCGCGACCGCTGGCCTGTCACAGCGCCGCCGTACCACGATACCCAGATGGTGGAGGCACTTCTTCTCGACTTCTACGGCACCGTGGTCGCCGAAGATGATCACATCATTGTCGGTATCTGTGAAGAGGCCAGGAAGACCTGCGCGACACCGCACGCTGTCACCGCCGACCAGGTGGGCGCCTTCTGGCGTGGTGTGTTCCTCCAGGAGACGGCGGGAAGCAGAGAGCATGCCTTCCGCGCCCAGCGTGACATCGCCGTGTCGTCGCTGGCGCGCACCCTGCGGCACTTCGGCTCCACCGCCGATCCCGCCGCCCTGTGCGGACCACAGTTCGAGTTCTGGCGTCAGCCGGAGCTCTGCACGGACACCAGGTCCTTCCTGGAAGGGCTCGACCTGCCTGTGTGTGTTGTGTCCAACATTGATCGCCCGGACCTCGAAGCCGCGCTCGACCATCATCAGCTTCCGCTGACCTTGCTGGTCACCAGCGAGGACGCGAGATGCTACAAGCCGCACCCAGCCATCTTCCAAGCAGCCCTGGGCATGCTCGGACTACGCGGTGACGCCGTTCTTCACATCGGCGACTCACTGTCCGCCGACATCGCCGGCGCGCACGCCCTGGGCATTCCAGCCGTCTGGATCAATCGGTCGTCACGACCTCGGCCGGCCCCGCTCACAGCCGTTGCCGAGGTCCGCACCCTCGTCGAGGTGATGCCCCTTCTGGGGCGACAGCGAGGCTGACGCCGGGCCGCGGCGCGCTACTCCCCAGCGACGTCCAGTTGCGTGCCGGGCCGTGGTGCCGGTTGCTTCTCCTGCCCGGTGGCGGTCGGCCGGCGGCGGCGCATCACCGCCCGGGTGACCGGCTCGACGAAGCGAGCCGCGATGGGGCCGATGACGGCCATCAGCAGGACATGGCTGGCGGCCAGCGGTCCCAGGCGGGGTTCGACCTCGGAGGCGACCGCGAGGCCGGCGATGACGATGGAGAACTCGCCGCGCGCGATCAGGGCGGTGCCGGCGCGGAACCGCCCCAGGGTGGCGATTCCGGCGCGCTTCGCCGCCCACCAGCCGGTGATCGTCTTCGTGACGACTCCGGCGATGGCCAGCAGCGCCGCGGCCAGCAGCGCCGAGGGGATCTGCGTCGGGTCGGTCTGCAGGCCGAAGAACACGAAGAAGACCGCGGCGAACAGGTCACGCAGCGGGCTCAGCACCTCCCTCGCACCCTCGGCGACCGGGCCGGACAACGCGATACCCACCAGGAACGCGCCGACCGCGGCTGAGACCTGCACCTGCTGCGCGACGCCCGCGACGAGCAGCGCAAGGCCGAGCGCCCGCAGCAGCAGCAGGATCTCGTCGTTGCGGTCGGACGCCGGATTGAACACCAGTCTCGTCACCTTCGCGCTGTACCGCAGCGCGAGAAACAGGACGCCGACCATGGCGCCGAGCGCGATGGCGAGCGACAGCGCGCCGCGGGCGATCGTCTGGCCGGCCAACAGAGCGGTCAGAACGGGCAGGTAGACCGCCATCGCGAGGTCCTCGAGGACGAGCACCGACAGGACGACCGGTGTCTCCCGGTTGCCGAGCCGGCCCAGGTCGGCGAGAACCTTCGCGATGATGCCGGAGGACGAGATGGCCGTGACGCCGCCCAGCACGACCGCCGCGCGCCAGTCCCAGCCGAGCAGGAACGTGGGGCCACCCCGGGCGCGGCGTTGAGAGTCAGGTCCAGGACGCCGGCCGGTGCGTTGCGGCGCAGGCCCACCAGCAGCTCGCCCGCGGTGTATTCCAGCCCGAGGGCGAGGCCGCAGATCAGATAGAAGGGGATAGGGAGATACCGAACCGGGAGGCGGCGTGGCCGACAAGGCCGAGCAGAAAGAGAACCCCGCCCAGTTCCACCATGATTGACCCGAGGTCATGCATATGGTCGCGGCGCCCTCCAGCCGGACCGCAGCAGTTCGCCGACGGCGGCGGTGTTCTCCGGCGTCCCGACGACGACCACGACGTCCTCGGCCTGGAACCGGAAGTCCGGCCGCGGGGAGGCGAGGACCTGCCGGTCGCGGACCAGGCAACCACGACGGTCGGCGCGTTCCGTCATGAACTTCGCCGTAAGCGTTCGCCGGTCACCGGCTATCCCGCCGCCCCCGGCCGTCCCGCTGATGACAGCCGGGGGCGGGGGTCTCCTCGATGACGGCCGGCCGCGTCCGGCGCGCGAGGTCAGCTGCGGGTGAGTCGCTCGCCGTGGTCGAGCTCGGAGAAGGTGAGGGCGTCGGAACGGCTGGCACACAGCCGCCAGTGGGTGAGGGTGCCGTCCGCGCCGCGCAGCTGCCCCGCGGCCAGGGCGGCCTCGACGCGGCGGCGGACCGGATGTTCGTTGTCGGGGTCGGCGGCGAAGAGGATCCGCAGCCGCACGCCCTGCTCCGTACGGACGGCATCGGTGTGGTGGGGGGCGGCCGAGGACGGCGAGGGATGATCCCAGTGCCCGCACAGCGCCACGGTGACCGCGGCGCCAGGCGCCCCGATGTCACTGTCATACGCCATCTCGACGAGAGCCTCGTGCACGAATGCCTGGCGCATGACGTCAGTCTGGCACGAGTCAGGACATGAGGTTCTCGATCAGGACGGTGTCGTGTTCGGCGGCGACGAAGCGGGGGTGGTCGAGGAGGCCGCGGAGGAACTCGGTGGTGGTGACGACGCCGGGGCCTTCGGCGCGCAGCTCGTCGAGGGCACGGCGCATCCGGGCCAGGGCGCGGGGGCGGTCCGGGGCCCAGACGACGACCTTCGCCAGCAGCGAGTCGTAGTAGGCGGGAATGCGGTAGCCGGGGGCGGCGTGGGTGTCGACCCGAACGAACGGGCCGGCCGGGACGGCGAAGTCGGTGAGGGTGCCGGGTGCGGGCGCGAAGTCGCGGCGCGGGTTCTCGGCGTTGATGCGGCATTCGATCGACACGCCGCGGGCGTCGACGTCCGCCTGGGTGAAGCCGAGCGGCTCGCCGGCGGCGATCCGGAGCTGTTCGGCGACCAGGTCGAGGCCGGTCACCATCTCGGTGACGGGGTGCTCCACCTGCAGCCGGCAGTTGACCTCCATGAAGTAGAAACGGCCCTGCGGGTCGACGAGGAACTCGAAGGTCCCGGCGCCGACGTACCCGCTGGCGAGGGTGCCGCGCACGGCGGCGGCGCACAGCGGCTCGACGATCTCGGGCGGCAGGCCGGGGGCGGGGGTCTCCTCGACCAGCTTCTGGTGGCGCCGCTGCAGGGAGCAGTCGCGGGCGCCGAGATGGACGGCGGTGCCGTGCGCGTCGGCCAGCACCTGGACCTCCACGTGGCGCGCGGAGGCGAGGTAGCGCTCGACGTAGAGACGTCCGTCGCCGAACACCGCCTGGGCGGTCGCGCGGGTGTGCCGGTAGGCGCGGTCGAAGGCGTCGGGGTCGTGCACGACGCTCATGCCGCGCCCGCCGCCGCCGGCCGCGGCCTTGATGATGACCGGGTAGCCGATCTCGGCCGCGGTCACGGCCGCCGCCTCGGGCTGGTCGGCGGTGCCGCGGCTGCCGGGCAGCAGCGGCAGCCCGGCCTCGGCCATGATCCGGCGGGCGACGGCCTTGTCGCCGAGGCGGGCCATGACATCCGGTGGCGGGCCGATGAACGTCAGGTCCTCGGCCGCGCAGATCTCGGCGAAGTCGGGGTTCTCGGACAGGAACCCGTACCCGGGGTGGATGGCGTCGGCCCCGCGGATGCGCGCGGCCTCGACGACCGCCGGCATGTTCAGATAGCTCTCCCGCGACGGGCCCGGGCCGATCTGGACGGACTCGTCGGCGAACGCGACGACGGCGCTGTCACGGTCGGCCGTGGAGTACGCGGCCACGGTGGCGATGCCCAGCTCGCGGCAGCTGCGGGCGATCCGCAGCGCGATCTCGCCGCGGTTGGCGATCAGAACCTTCTTGATCATCGGCTGTCGCCGTGCGGCACGTCGACGTCCAGGGTGAGTAGGGGCTGGCCGTATTCCACCGGGGAGGCGTCGGCGACGAGGATCTCGCGGACCCGGCCGCCGCGCTCCGCCTCGACCGGGATCATCAGCTTCATCGCCTCGATGATCCCGACCTGCTGGCCGGGGACGACGGTGTCACCGGCCCGGACGAACGGGTCCGCGCCCGGCTCGGGGGCGTGGTAGAAGACGCCGACGGTGTGCGCCGGGACGACGAACGCGAGCGCGTCGTCGGAGCCGTCGTGCGCCGCCGACCCTGCTGCTACTGCCGTCGTCGGTCCCGTGGCTCCGGGCACGGCGGGCAGCGAGGCCGGTGCCGACGGGAACGCGGCGGGTGGGCGCGCGGCGCCGTGCGGGGAGACGTCCCGGCGGTCGGCCGCGGCCGGCGCGGACCCGCCTGGCCCGGCGGATCCGTCCGGCGTCGTCCAGTCGATCTCCACGGCGAGGTCGCCGGCGGACACCCGGACCCGGCTCACGGGTCGTGCCCCGCCGGCGCCCGCCTCCTGCGCGGCGAGGCGCAGGACGGCCAGCACCTCGCCGAGTCCGCTCTGCCCGTGCTCGCCGTTCTGGCCTGCGGGTGTGGGCTTGGGGGTGGTGGGTGCGGCGGGTGTGGGGGCCGGTGTCGTGGAGGTGCCGTTGGCGGTGGTGATGGTCAAGAGGATCGCCTCGCCTCGTCGAGATCGGCGGTGGAGCGGTGTCCACCCATCGGCGGGCGTGCCGCCGGGACGCTGGGGGCGGTGGCTGGTGGCGCGGTGATTGGGGTAGCGGGGGTGGGAGTGGTGGGGGTGCCGAAGCGGCGGAAGCGGGCCCGGCGGCCCGAGACGAGCGTCGGCGGGTCGAGGGGGACGAGCTCCGCGAGCGTGCTGGTGAGCGCGGCCCGCAGCGCGTCGGCGGCGCCGAGCGGGTCGACGTCCGCGCCGCCGTCGGGCTCGGGGATCACCCCGTCGACGATGCCGGCCGTCAGCAGGGCGCGGGCGTCGACCCGCAGCGCGGCGGCCGCGTCGGGGCCGGCCGCCGGGTCCTTCCACAGGATGGCGGCGCAGCCCTCGGGGCTGATCACCGAGTAGATCGCGTTCGCGCACATCAGCACCCGGTCGGCGACCGCGAGGGCGAGCGCGCCGCCGCTGCCGCCCTCGCCGGTGACCACCGCGACGACGGGTACCGGCAGCCCGGCCATCAGGCGCAGGTTCTGCGCGATGGCGACGGCCTGGCCGTTCTCCTCGGCCTCGATGCCGGGGTGCGCCCCGGCGGTGTCGATCAGGGTGATGACCGGCAGGCCCAGCTTCGCGGCCAGCCGCATCACCCGGGCCGCCTTGCGGTAGCCGCCGGGGGAGGGCATCCCGTAGGCGCGGGCGGACAGCTCGGCCGCCGTGTGGCCCTTCTGCGTTCCGATGACGACGACCGGCGTCCCGTCGAGACGGCCGAGGCCGGCGACCATGGCCGGGCAGTCGGCGGCGGCCCGGTCGCCGTGCAGCTCGGTCCAGTCCTCGACCAGCGCCCCGATGTAGTCCAGCGCGCTGGGCCGGCCGAGTCGGCGGGCGAGCCGCACGGCCTCCCAGGGGTGCCGCTGCACCAGATGCTCAGGCTCCCGCACGACCTCCCGGCCGGGCGCGGCGTCGTGCACCGTGCTGGCGGGTGCGGACGTCGGGCGCCGGGTGGCGACGCCGAGCAGCCGCGCGAGCGTCGGGCGCAGCGCCGGCCGTGGGCTGATCAGGTCGACGACACCGTGCTCCAGCAGGAACTCGGCGGTCTGGAAGCCGGGCGGCAGGGTCTCGCGGATGGTCTGCTCGATCACCCGGGCGCCGGCGAAGCCGAGCCGGGCACCGGGCTCGGCGACGATGACGTCGGTCAGCGTCGCGAACGAGGCGGCGACCCCGCCGAACGTCGGGTCGGTGATCAGCGAGACGGTGAGGATGCCGGCCTCGTCGAGCTGGCCGATGGCCTGCGCGGTCTTGGCCATCTGCATCAGGGACAGCGCCCCCTCCTGCATCCGCGCGCCGCCGGAGGCGGTCACCAGCAGCAGCGGGGTGCGCTCCCGCAGGGCGATCTCGCACGCGCCGGTGATGGCCTCGCCGACGGCGGCGCCGAGGCTGCCGCCGAGGAAGCGGAAGTCCATCACCGCGGTCACGACGGGGCAACCCTCGATGGTGCCGCGGGCGACCAGGACCGCCTCGGGCATGCCGGTCGAGGCGCGGGCGGCGCGCAGCCGGTCGGCGTAGGGCCGGGTGTCGACGAAGCCCAGCGGGTCGGCCGCGGTGACCGGGGTGGCGACGATCTCGGCGGAGCCCTCGTCGAGCAGCAGGTCGACCCGCTGGGCGGCGGTCAGCCGGGCGTGCCAGCCGCATTCGGGGCAGACATGGCCGCCGCGGACGAAGCGCCGCCCGTAGATCATCCGTCGGCAGCCGTCGCAGACGAGCCAGGCGGGTGTCCCGCCGGCCACGTCCACCTCGGGCTGGGGCTGGAGTACGGGTGCAGTCATGTCCGTTGTCCCTGTTCTGCGGGGCCGGGGCCGGGGCCGGGGTCGGCGGGGTCGGCGGGGCCGGCGCCGTTGCCGGGGGCGTGGCCCGGGCGGGGGTGGGCGCGCGGCAGGTAGGTGGTGGCCGTGGCGGGCAGCCGGACGCCGGCCTGCGCCAGCACCGCCACCCGGGACGTGAACGCGGCGCCGTGCATCAGCTCGGTGGCGATCGCGGCGGCGTGCCGGTTCTCCAGCGGTTCCAGCGCGCTGGAGCGCACCCAGGAGTTGAACGCTCCCATCGCCGGCCCGCACCAGACCTGGTAGTCGGCGACGCGGTCCGGCGTGCCGGTGATGCTCCACCCCGACGACAGGCCGAGGTACCAGCGGAACACCAGTGCCATCCGCCGCTTCGGGTCATCCCGCGCCCGCTCGATCTGGTCGGGGTCGCGGGTCGTGAAGTAGGCGACCGTCTCCGCCCAGACGTCGTCGAGCGGCCGGTGGAAGATCCGCCGTTCGAGTGCGGCGCGCTCCTCGGCGGGGATGGCGTCCAGGCTGTCGTGCCGGTGGTAGAGGTCGTAGAGCCGGCGGGCCTTCGAGGCGAACATGGTGCCCCGGCTCAGGACCTGCACCTCCGCGCCGATCTCGAACATGTCCGCGGACGGGGCCTGGGCGCAGTCGGTGACGCCGGCGGCGGCCAGCAGGCGCTTGGTGGCCGGCGACTGCGCCGCCTCGACCGCCGCCTGGTTGACCGAGCCGGTCACGACGTAGTCCGCACCGAGGGCGAACGCGGCGGCGACAGCCCGGGGGGTGCCCAGTCCGCCGGCGGCCCCGACCCGGACGGGCCAGCCGCCGGTCTCGGCGCGCCGGGCGTCCCGCAGCGCGAGCAGTTCGGGGAGCAGGACGGGCAGCGGCCGGCGGTCGGTGTGGCCACCGGAGTCCGCCTCGGCGGTCACATCGTCCGCGAGCGGCACCGTGGCGGCGAGCGCGGCCTGCTCGGCGCTGACCAGCCCCTGCTCGACCAGCCCACGGACCAGCGCGGCCGGCGCCGGCCGCAGGAACAGGTCGGCGACCTCCGTCCGCGACACCTTGGCGACGACGCGGTTGTCCGCGACGACCCGCCCGTCCGGGCCCCGGCGCAGGCCGGCGAGCCGGTAGCGCACCACCTGCGGGGTCAGGTCGAGGAAGGCGGAGGCCTCGATGCAGCGCACCTGGTGGCGCAGGCAGGCGTCGACGACGTCCCGCTCCATCGCGGCCTCGTTCGGGCTGTGGATCAGGTTGCAGGCGAACCGGCGTCCGCCGACCCGCCGCCGGATGTCGGCGAGCGCCTCGTCCACCCGCGCGGCGACGACCCCGGCCGCGCCGAAGGAGGCGAGGTAGCCCGCCCGGGCCAGGTTGACGACCAGGTCGGCCGAGGCGATGCCGTTCGCCATCGACCCGGCCATGTACGCCTGGTCCACCCCGTGGTCGCGGCGGAAGGCGGGGGAGCCCAGCCGCCGCGGCGGCAGCGGCCCGGCGGCGGCCAGCACCTGACCGGCCGCGGCGGCGGCCCGCTCGTCGCCGGTGAGCGCGATCCCGGCCGCGTCACGCACGACGTAGACGGGCCGGTCCAGGTCGGCGAGCACCTCGTGGACGTCCCGCGGCGCACGTGCGAGCACCGGAGCCGGCACCTGTGCCGACGGGGCTGCCGGCACCTGCGCCGGCAGCGCGGTCGCGCTCACCATGACGGCGCGCCCTCGTCGCGCAGCTCGATGGCGATGTCGGTCAGCTCGTAGATGCGCATCGTCGGCTTCCACAGGCTCGCGTCGGCGGTGACACGGACCCGGCCGGGCCGGCGGCTGACATCGGAAATGTGCACCTCCAGGGTGAACGTCCCGTCCGTGGGGAGCAGCTGGCCGCGGTACTTCCAGTGCAGGGTCACGCCGACGGGCAGGACGAACCCGGGCCGCGCCATCCCGTCCGCGTGCCCGGCGTCGACGGCCCACTCCTGCAGGGCCTGGATCACGGCCTCCACCCCGAGCGAGCCGGGGATCACCGGGTCCAGGTGGAAGTGCCGGGCGAAGAACCAGTCCCCGGGGTCGATCGGCCGCTGCGCGCGCAGGTAGCCGCGCCCGTGCCGGCCGCCACCGTCGACCACCTCGACGTCGTCGAGCAGCGCCAGCTGGCCCCGCGCGCACAGCGGCGCGGCCGGGTCCGCGCGCCGCGCGGCCACGTCGATCGTGCGGATCGCCGGCCGCTCCCGCTCGTCGAGGGCGTCCAGCCAGGTCGGGACGAGCCGGCCGCCGTCCAGTCCGGTCTGGCGGGCCAGGGCCGGGGCGTTGAAGTACCCGAACATCGACTCGCCGCGGTAGAACGGCTCGCCGTCGACCGCCATCTCGTAGGAGAAGTCCTGCAGCGCCGTCCCGGGCATCGGGTTCGTCGACAGCAGTGTCGAGTGCTGGCGGATGGTCGCGTCGCGCAGCTCCACCTCACGCAGCACCGTGGCGCTGCCGCCGAGGTTGCGCAGGCTGTAGTCCTCGGCCGGCTCGGCCACGGTGGCCCCGAGGTAGTAGCCGAGCAGCAGCGCCGACTGCAGGGACGTCTCCATGTACACGCAGTTGGGCATGGAGGCGTTCGCCGTGTCGGCGAAGTACCAGCTGTCCGCCGCCGCGTCGTACTCGGTGACGTGCGTGGCCCCGCCGCGCAGGTCGCCACGGCGGGAGTCCGTCGCCATGATCCGGTCGACGAGCCGCAGCCCGCCGCCGGGCAGCCGGGTGGCGCGGCGGCCGCGGTAGCCGCCGAACTCCGGGCCGAGCCCGACACCCTGGTCGCCGCGGGCGCAGTGCGCCATGTGGAACTCGCTGAGCAGGGCCCGCTCCCCGGCGGCGTTGCGACGGCCGAGATCGGCCGGTACCGCCCCGCCCTGCTCGGGCCCGACCGGCGCGCCGGGCCGCTCCCGGACGGTGACGGCGACGTCGTCGAGCTCGGCGACGAGCCGCCCGCCCGCGTGCACCAGCACGCGGGCGGCGAGCCACGGCCGCGGCAGGAGATCGATCGTGTCGACCTCGAGCCGGATCTCGGCGCCCGCGCCGTCCCAGCCCCGCCCCGCGTCGGTGAGGCGCACCGCCGCGGCGGGGTGGGCCGGGCCGGTGCGCGGACGGCCGTCCGGATCCTCGGCGGGGGCCTCGGGGGCGAAGCGCGCGTCCGCCAGGCACAGGTGCAGCCCGGCGTACAGCGCGAACACCCGCACCGCCTGCCCCGCCGCAGCCAGCAGCCCGCGGGCCAGCCCGTCACCCAGGGGCAGCAGCCCGGCGCGCAGGGAGCCGGCGCTCCGGGCGCCGCCCCGCAGGCGCAGGTCCGCGACCCAGCCGAGGAGCATCGGTGCGCCGGGCTCCGTCAGCGTGACGTCCGGGTTGACGCCGTGCTGCTCGTAGGGCGCCCCGAAGACGGCCGCCACCTCGCCGCGGCTCAGCGCGGCCAGGCCGGCCGCGTCCAGCGCGTCCCGCGACGTGCGCGCCAGCGGCTTGAAGGACGCCTCCGTGATCCGAGGGCTGGTCTCCTGCGGAGCCGCCGTCGCGGGCCCCGTCGGCCCTGCGTCCAGGGCCGGCGATGTCGTTGGACGTCGCTCAGGCACCGGGAGCCGGTCAGGCGCCGGAAGCCCAGCCCCGAGGGAACGGGACGGACCGGCGAGGGTGAGGCGGCTCAGCGCGAGCTGCGCGACCAGCGCGGAGTCGTGCGCCGCGGCCACGGCAGCGCTGACCTCCCTGACCACGGCGGCGATCTGCGCGTCGGCCCGGCTTCCGCCGGACGGGCCAGGGCTCGGGACCGCCGGCGGCACCGCCCCGCCGGTGGGGACCAGGTCTGTGCCCACCGGCGCGCTGCTGCCCGCCGCCGTCAGACGGAGGGGGTCGAACGGCTCGCCGTCGAACTCGAGGGTCTCGTCGGCGTGGAAGGTCTCGTCGAACCGGAGGGTGTCGTCGGCCAGCGTCATGCCGTCACCTCCTGCTGCCAGCGGGCGGCGCCCTCGGCGAACTTCGCGGCCATGTCGGGCGTGCCGACCATCGCCACGTCGCGCAGGCGGACGAGGATCCGCCCGTCGCGGCCGACGGCGGTGACCCGGCTGACGACCCCGGTGTCGCTGACCTTCGCCTCGTCGACCACCACCGCGAACGGCTCGCCCGCGGGCAGCGGCGCCCGGTAGTCGATCCGCCCGACGGCCAGCGGCAGGCAGGCCTGCCCGGTCAGCCAGCGGCCGAGCACGGACGGGCCGTGCAGCAGCAGGTCGGCGAGCGCCGGGTCGTGCGCGGAGCCGGCGAAGGCGCCGTGCGCGACCGGCGCGGCGGGCAGCTGGCACTCGAGGATCACGCTGTCCGTGCCGCGGTCGAGGATCCGCCGGATCCCGCGGAGCAGCGGCCCGTGGAAGAGCGTCCCGCCGGTGTAGATCTCCAGCCCGTCCTCGCCCGGCGCGGACCAGACGGCGTCGAGCCGTGGCCAGTCCTCCACCTGCGCGGGAGCCGGCAGCCTCGGCGCGAGCACCAGCGTGGCCGCGTACCGGGAGAGCCCGACCGGGCGCGCCCCCGGGCTGCGCACACTCGCCCGCACGACGAGCCGGTCACCGTCACCATCACCGGACGGGTCCGGCTCCGGCTCGGCCGCCGCCGTGTGCAGGCGCAGGGTCAGCTCCCCGGTCCCGTCGAACACGACGCCCTTGTGGACGTCGAAGTCGCGGACCTCGACGACGACGTGTCCCGGGTGGGTCCGCTCGGCGGCGTTGACGAGCCAGCCGATCGCGAACGTCGCCGGCAGGACCGGGAACCCGCCGACCTGGTGATGCAGGATCACCGGGTCGGTGGCCAGCTCCGTCAGGTCCCGGCGGGTCACCAGCGCCGGCGCGGGGCGGCTGCCCGCCGTGCCGGTCAGCGCCTCGGCCGAGCCGACGAGAACGCGGACGTCCCCGTCGCGCGGCGGGGTGAACTGGTCGGCGAAGGCCTGCGCGCCGGCCGCCCGGTCGATCAGGGCGACGCCCCGGGAGCGGAACAGCTCCCGCAGGTCGGCGTCGACCATGCCGCCGTCCCAGGCGCCCCAGTCGATCGCGGTGACGTGCCGGGAGGGCTCGGCCTGCTTCCACCCCGCGGCGAGGCGGCCGAGGGCCTCGTTCGCCGCCGCGTAGTCGGCCTGGCCCGGGTTGCCCATCAGACCCGCCACCGAGGTGAACAGGACGAGGTGGCGCAGCGGCGAGCCGGACCCGTCCCCGAGCCCGTCCCCGAGTGCGTCGAGGACGTTGCGCAGCCCCGTCAGCTTCGGCGTGAGGACGCGGCGGACGGCATCCGGCGTCTTCGCCGTGAGCGCGCTGTCGGCGAGCGCCCCGGCGCCGTGCACCAGCGCGCTGGCCACGCCCCGGTAGGGCGCCAGCGCGGCCGTGACCGCAGCCTGGTCGGCGATGTCGACGCTGAGGTAGGTCGCGCTGGCACCGGCGGCCTCCAGCGCCGCCAGGGTGTCGCGGATCTCGCGCCGGGCCAGGACGTCACGCCGGGCGGCCTCCGCCTGGCGGGGGGTCGGCCGCGGGCCGCCCGTGCCGGCGCGGGCCGCGAGGTCCGCGGCGGCGGCGGCGAGCAGGCCGGCGTCGGGGATCCCGTCCGCCCAGTCCGGGTCGGCGTCGGCCGCGGTCCGCCCGAGCAGCACGAAGTGCGCCGGGACCCGCGCCGCGAGTGCCCTGACGCAGTCCGCGGTCACTCCGCGGCCCCCGCCGGTGACGATCACGGTCTCGTCCCGGCTGAGCACGGGAACGGCGTCGCCCTCGGCTGCCTCCACAGCCTGCGGGGCGTCCGTGCCGTCCGGGCCCTGGCTGGCCGAGGGGTGTGCCCCGGCGCCGAACGGGCCGGGTCGTACCGTCCAGCGGGTTCCGTCCGCGTCGACACCGATCTCGAGCAGGTCGGTTGCCGCGTCCCACAACTCGGTCAGTGTCAGCTGCGCCAGCGCTGCCGGCGTGTGGGCGGGATCGATGTCGAGAGCGCGGCAGAACAGGGCCGTCTCCTCTCGGGCCAGTGTCTTGACGACACCGGCGACACCGCCGAGGAGGCCCTGCGCCGCGGATGCCGTGCCGCGCAGCCCCAGTCCGCCGTCGAGCCGGGTGATCGTGCCGAACGCGGCCCGGCCACCGCGGGCCGCGGCGCGGGCGAGCGGGCCGGCGGCGTGCTTGGCGACCAGGACGGCCTCGGCGAGTCGACGAATCCCCGGCGCCCAGGCATCCGCATCAGGCTCGGCAGCGGCGCTGGCGTCTCCCCGCGGCGCGGTGAGCAGGAGGAGGCACAGGTCGACGGTCCCGTCGCCGCCCAGCGTGTCGTCGAGAGCCTGCTCGACCGCTGCCGCGTCCCAGCCCGCGAACGGGTCGGCCGGGTCAGTCGCCTCCGGCCCCGTGCCGGCGGCACCGAGCGTACTGTCCGGCAGAAGCAGGGTGCGGACGGTGAAGCCACGCTCGGTGAGCCCGTCACGCAGGGCTGTCAGGCTCTCGTTGTCGGCAGCCGCGCCCCCGGCGTCGACGAGAACCGCGACCGGGTCCGGGCCGTAGGGGCTCGCGTCCAGGACGTCGACGGCCGCGGTCGCGACCAGCGCGACGTGCTGACGGGGCAGCGGGGTCTCATCCGGCCGATCGGTCCCGGCGGCTGGTGTGGCGGCGGCGGCGACGGGTGCGCCGTTGGTACTGGGAGCGGCGGTGGTGAGGGAGGTGAGGACGTGGTTGGTGATGTGGTCGAGGGTGCGCATGTCGGCGAGGCGTTCGGGGCCGACGGCGGGGAGGGTGGGGAAGTGTTCCTGGAGGGCGCCGAGGATCTGGACTCGTTTGATGGAGTCGACGCCGAGGTCGGCTTCGAGGTCCATGGTGGTGTCGATCATTTCGGCGGGGTAGCCGGTCCGGTCGGCGACGACGCCGAGCAGCGCCGCACGCACCGCGTCCGGGCTGACAGAGCTCGAGGACGCTGCCGCGGCGGCGACGGGTGCGCCGTTGGTACTGGGAGCGGCGGTGGTGAGGGAGGTGAGGACGTGGTTGGTGATGTGGTCGAGGGTGCGCATGTCGGCGAGGCGTTCGGGGCCGACGGCGGGGAGGGTGGGGAAGTGTTCCTGGAGGGCGCCGAGGATCTGGACTCGTTTGATGGAGTCGACGCCGAGGTCGGCTTCGAGGTCCATGGTGGTGTCGATCATTTCGGCGGGGTAGCCGGTCCGGTCGGCGACCACGCTGAGCAGGGCGGTGCGCACCGCGTCCGGCCCAGGTCCTGCGGGATCCGTCGCCCCGTTCACGCTGGACGCGCCGTTGACGCCGGCCGTGCCGTTCGTGTTCACAGTGCCGTTCGCCTGGGCCGTGCCGTTCGCGGCGGCTGTGCCGGTGACACCGTCGGTGGGTGCCGCGGGACCGGCATCGGTTGACCTGGCGACGGGACCGCTGCCGGCCTCGCCGTAGGCCGGGACCACCGGCGGGGTGGCCTCGGGCCGATACCCGTTGCCGTTGGCGTTGGTCTGCGCCGGCACCAGCGGCCCGAACGGAGCGGCGGCCTGCCCTGGCAGCGCGATCTCGGTGCGGCCAGGCGGCGTACCGCCGCCGGCGGCGAGGGCGTCCGGCCCGGCCGGCAGCCGCAGACCCGCGAGCGCGGCGAGGACCTCGTTGGCACGGGTGTGGGTGCGTCCGGCGGCGAGGCTCTGCTCCTTCACATGCTCGACCGCCGTCGGCACCCAGCCCGGCAGCTCGGTCTGCGCATCTGAACGCAGCAGGGCGACCAGCTCGCCGGCGATCTGAAGCTGTCCGTCCAGGTAACGGTCGTGCAGGTCGAGGTGCCGGGTCACCGCCTCGGTGACCGCCGCCGGATCGAGCAGCGGCGTACCGGCCGTCTCCATCGGCTCGACGGCGCGGGACCCGTTGCCGGCCCACGGCCCGTCCGCGGCCTGCGTCGCGGCGACGGCCGGCAGGGCGGCTGCCGCTGTCGGGGCGGCCAGCGCGGCCGCGGGCGCCAGGGCAGGCGGGACGGCGGGCACCGCGGGCGTGGTGACGGAGGATGCGATCTCGGTGGATGCGGAGGCCGCCAGCGCACTGACCCGGAAGCCGTCGGTCAGGCCGGCCGCATACAGCGCGCGTCGGGAGTCGGGGACGTACTCCGCGCCTGTCAGCGTGATGGTCATGCCCTTGCGGGCGGGCGCCTCGTCGGCGTCACCGGAGTGGGACGCGGGGTCGTACCGGTTGATGTCGGCCAGGGGGAGACCGAGGACCGCGAGCTGCACCGCGGCCTGCTTGAGCGCCACGTCACCGTCGCGCAGCGGGCCGCCGTCGGTGGAGACGACCACCACCGGCTGGCCGTCGAGGATGCGGCGGGCGAGCTGGGCGAGGACCTGCTTCGGCCCGAACTCCACGAAGACGTTGCAGCCGTCGGCGCGCATCGCCTCGACACCGGCGACGAAGTCGACAGGCGCCAGCAGCTGGCCGGCGAGCACGGCGCGGTTCGCCGCCGGGTCCGCGCCATAGGCAGCGCCGGCGGTGTTGGCGTACACCGGCGTGGCCGGAACCCCGACGCCGACGGCGTCCAGCTCCTGGGCGAAGCGGTCGACCGCGTGGCCGACGTGCCGGGTGTGGAACGCGGCCGAGACCGGCAGCAGTCGGCCGGTCATGCCGCGCCGCGCCAGCTCCTCGAGCACCTCGGCGACGGCCGGCGTGCCGCCGCCGACGACGACCTGGTCGGGCGCGTTGTGGTTGCACACGACCACGTCGGGAAACGCGCCGAGGATCTCCTCGATCTGCTCCCGGCCGGCCTGGACGGCCGCCATGGTTCCCGGGTCGGCAGCCTCGGTGCCGGTGCCGGTGCCGGTGCCGGTGTCGGCCGTGTCGGCGGGAGGTGCCATCGCGGCGCCGCGGGCGCGGGCGAGGCGGAAGAAGGCGGTGTCGTCCAGCGCCCCGGCGGCCCACAGCGCGGTCAGCTCGCCGAAGCTGTGGCCGAGGTGGCCGGCGCAGCGCAGGCCGAGCTCGGTCAGGTACCGGTACTGGCCGGCGGACAGCGCGCCGATCGCCGGCTGGGCGTACCGGGTGGCGCGCAGCCGGGACTCCTGCTCCTGGCGCAGCTCCGGGTCGAATACGGGCGGCGGGTACATGACCGCGGCGAGCGGGGTCGCGTCGTCGGTGAACGCGGCGTTCGCGTCGTCGACGGCCTGTGCGACGGTCGGCACGCCGAGGACGGCGTCCAGGCCCATCTCGAGGTACTGGCTGCCCTGGCCGGCGTACAGCGCCCCGACCCGCGCGTCGGGCAGGGCCCGGCGGCGGTAGTACACCCCGGCCGGGTGGGTCCACTCGTCGGCGTCGGGTGCGGCGGTGAGCTGCGCGAGCGCGATCCGGCGCAGGTCCGCGCCGTCGGTGTCGCCGGGCGCGGTGACGAAACCGATCCGGGCGTGGTCCGCGGGGATCGGGTCCGCGGGACCGGCGCCGTCCACTGGCGGGGCGCCGGCCTCGAGGGCGGCGCGCAGCGCGGCCGGGTCCTCGGCGTGCCAGAGCCACGCGCGGGCGGTGCGGTGCACCATTCCGGCGGCCGGGCGCAGCGCGCTGTGCTCCTCCAGGACGACGTGGAAGTTCGTGCCGCCGAAGCCCATCGCGGACGCCGCCGCGCGTCGGACCGGCCGGCGCGGGTCCCGGATCCACGGCCGGGTGCGGGTGTTCACGTACAGCGGGGTCGCGTCGTCGGCGAGCGGGCCGGCCGGCCGCTCGACGTTGATCGTCGGCGGCAGCGTCTTCTGGTAGAGGCTGAGCGCCAGCTTCATCAGGCTGGCCGTGCCCGCCGCGCCCTTGGTGTGCCCGATCTGTGACTTGACGCTGCCGATCGCGGCGAAGTGCGCCTGTCCGCCGGCCGCGGCGCGCAGGACACCGTCCAGCGCGGTGAGCTCGGTGCGGTCGCCGACCGCGGTGCCGGTGGCGTGCGCCTCGAACAGCTCGACGGACGACGGGGAGCAGTCGGCGTCGGCGTAGGCGCGGCGCAGCGCGCGTTCCTGACCCTCCGCCCGCGGCGCGTAGATGCTCTTCGAACGGCCGTCGCTGGACGAGCCGAGCCCGCGGATGACCGCGTAGATCCGGTTGCCGTCCCGCTCGGCGTCGGCCAGGCGGCGCAGGGCGAGCATGCCGATGCCCTCGCCGATGAGGGTGCCGTCGGCGCCCTCGTCGAACGGGCTGATGCGGTCGGACTTCGACAGCGCCTGCGTCTTGCTGAAGCACATGTAGCCGAAGATCGAGTTCTCGGTGTCGGCGCCACCGGCGATCATCATGTCGGCCCGGCCGTCGACCAGCTCGGCGATCGCCATCCGCACCGCGGACAGCGACGCCGCGCAGGCCGCGTCGACCGTGCTGTTCATCCCGCCGAGGCCCAGGCGGTTCGCGACCCGCCCGGCGGTGACGTTCGCCAGCAGGCCGGGGAAGGAGTTCTCCTCCCAGGGCGCGAACGCCTCCGCGTAGCGGGTGGCGATCGCCGCCGCGTCGTCCTCGGTCAGCCCGCAGGCGCGCACCACCTCGCGCAGCACCGGCGTCGTGAGCCGCGCGGCGAGCGGGTGCATCAGCGGGACGGGCCCGGTGACGCCCAGCACGACCCCGGTCGACTCCGCGTCGTACCAGGCGGAGCTCGGTGCGCCGGCGTCGCGCAGCAGGTCCCGCGCCACGACCAGGCTGAGGGTCTGCAGGGTGCTGGTGACCTCCAGTTGGTTCGGGGGGAGACCGAACTCCAGCGGATCGAAGTCGACGTCCGGCACGAAGCCGCCGCGGCGCGAGTAGGTGTGGTCCGGCCTGGTCGGGTCGGCGTCGTAGTAGTCGTCGATGTTCCAGCGGCTGGCCGGGACGTCGGTGATGCAGTCGCGGGCGTCGACGATGTTCTGCCAGAACTCGCGGGCGTCACGGGCATGCGGGAAGAGACCCGCCATGCCGACGATGGCTATGGGTGTGTCGGCGAGTCGCCGGGGCGGTTCGCTCTCGCGCACGATGGCCCTTTCCTCAACAGGTGGGACAGGACGTCAGTAGGACGGGACGTCAGTAGGACAGGAGCCCGACCCCGGCGCCGACGCCCGCGGGCTCGCGGCCGACCGGAACCATGCCGGTGTGCAGGCCCACGAAGTCGGCCATGGTCTCGGCGAAGTGGTGGTGGCCCCGCGGGTTCGGGTGCAGACCGTCGGCGTCCCACAGCGTCGGGCCGTGCCACTCGGTCGCCGCCCCGATGTCGAGGCACAGCGCGCCGGCCGCCGCGGCGGCCCGGGTCAGGTCCTCGTTCGCGCGGGCGAAACGGTCGCGCAGCAGCGCCCGGAACGGCGCCGGGAGATCCAGGTTCCCGGGGATGTCCGGGTAGGTCGCGGTGAACAGGACGGTGTCCGGGCCGGCGAGGCGACGCAGGATCGCCCGCAGGTTGTGCGCGAAGCGGCCCGGGTCGTAGTCGCTGATCAGGTCGTTCACACCGCCGATGAAGCCGATCATGGTGGCCTTGTTGACCAGGGCGGCCGGCACCTGCCGGTCGAGGATGTGCCCGGTGGTGGCCTGGTGGGTGCCGAGGTTGCGGTAGCCGCCGGGCGGGATCGCGAACAGGTCGGCGAAACGCGGCACCCAGCCGCCGTACGAGCCGTCGGGCCGCGGGTCGCCGCGGCCCTCGGCGAAGCTGTCGCCGAGGACGACCAGCCGTGCGCGGGTCATCGTCCGCCCCCGTGGGAGTCCGTGCCGGCGGGCAGCCGGCCACTGGTGATCCAGGTCGCGGCGGCGCGCCCGATCACCGCGCTGTCCTTGACCCAGGCGAAGTGGTCCCGGTTCTCGACGCCGGAGGACTCCACGACATGCCAGCGGGTGAGCTGTGCGGCGGGCATCCGGGAGCACAGGAAGTCGACATTCGAGGCCGGGCCGAGCCGGTCGTCGTCCAGCGAGATCGCGAGGACGGGCAGGCCCAGCGTGCGCAGCGCGTCGTCGTGCCGGCGGGCGGAGCCGCGCGGCCGGCACCGACTCGTCCGCGACTGGCGGGCCCAGTCGACCATGACCTGGCCGGACATCGCCCCGCCGATGAGCATGCCGCCGGGCCAGAAGCCGCGCACCCGGGCGACCAGACCGATCGTCTGGATCTTCCAGAACGCCTCGAACCAGTCCCGGCGCGCGAACGCCCGCCAGTAGGGCGTACCGGTGCCGATGGTCAGGACGCCGGCGACGCTCCCCGGCTCGGACGCCGCGTGGAACAGCGCCAGCTGGCCGCCGAGGCTGTGCCCGAACAGGTACAGCGGCGCGTCGGGGAACCGGGCCCGGATCGTGGCGACCACGGCCGGGACGTCCACCTCGATCAGCTCGCGGTAGCCGAAGTTCGGCTGCTCCCGCAGACCGGGGGTGCTGTCGCCGTGGCCGCGCTGGTCGCACAGCACCACCGACAGCCCGGCGCCGTGCAGCGCCGTCGCCAGCGGGAAGTAGAACTTCGCCTTCAGCGCCATCGCCGGCAGCAGCGCGACGACGGGGGACGTCCGGTCCTCCTGGGCCATGATCCGCAGCATCAGGGTGATGCCGTCGCCGACCGGCACCGGCACCTTCTCGGTGGGCACACGGCCCGTGGCGGCCTTCGTCGACTCGGTCGTGGCCATGGTCAGTCCCCGGCGATCGCGCAGGCGTAGTCGAAGTGGAACCGGGCCACCACGACGTCCGCGTCGTCGTACAGCACGGCGCGCACGTCGAGATCGAACCGCTCCGGCCCGGTGCCGGCGAGGACGCGGCGGGTCTCCCGCTCGTCCACCAGGCCCACCGCGCGGATCCGGCCGCGGGCCGGCCGGCGGAACGCCGAGCGTGCGTCGCGGACGACGAGGCTCTCGAACCGGCTCAGCCGTGCCGCGAGCGCGCCCGCCACCGCCGCGGCCCCGGCGAGGTCGGCGGCGAGGAACAGCGCGCCGGCGTGGACGGTGCCGAGCTGGTTGGTCAGGTCGGCCCGGTCCGGTATCTCCACGACGGAACGCTCGGCGTCGATCTCGGTGATGTCGATGCCGACGAACCGCCGGAACGGCACGATCGCGTTGGCGATCTCCCGGATCCGGTCGAAGTCCGGTGCGGACGTGTCGGCCGTCGCCTGGTCGAAGATCGCGAACGGCCCGGCCGCGCCGCGACCGGTCCCGCCCGGGTCGGCCGGCTGGGCGCCGGCCTGGCGCGGCGGCGTGGCTGGTGCGGACGTCGATGTCATCTGCTCTCCAGGACGGGCGTGGGGGCGGCGGGCGCCGGGGCGGCGGCGACGGGGGTGGCAGGCACGGGGGCAGGCACGGGGGTGGGCGCGGTGTGCGCCCGCAGCACCCGGCGCGCGATCGAGGCGCGCAGGACCTCGGACGAGCCCTCGTAGATGCGGAACCCGCGGGCCTCGACGAGGAAGCGGGCGACCAGGTGGTCCTCGCAGATCCCGAGCCCGCCGTAGAGCTGGACGACCCGGTCGAGCACCCGCCACACCGCCTCGGCGACGAACGTCTTCGCGATCGCCGCGCCGTGGCGGGCGGTGGAGCTCGCCAGGCCGTCGGTGTCGAGCACCCGCGCGACCGACCGTACGAGCGCCCGCGCGGCGGCGATGTCGATCTCGTTGTCGGCGACGTGGGCCTGCGCCATCCCGTGCTCGGAGATCGGCTGGCCGAACGAGGACCGGCCGGTGATGTGGGCGGCGGCCATCTCGTGCGCCCGGGCGGCCAGGCCGAGCCAGCTCATGCAGAACGCCAGCCGTGACGGCGCCAGGCGGACCTGGGCGTACCGCAGACCGGCGCCGACGTCGCCGAGCACCGCCTCGTCCGGCACGAAGCAGTCGGCGAAGGCCACCTCGCAGTGCCCGCCGGCCGCGCTGTGGTCCAGGGTGGGCATCCGGCGCCCGACCCGCAGGCCCGGGTTGTCCTGGTCGACGAGGAACATCGTGATGCCGCCGTCCTCGGTCCGCGCGATGCAGATCGTGAACGCGGCACCCTCGGCGCCGGTGATGAAGTGCTTCGCCCCGTCGATCACCCAGCCGCCGGAGACACGGGCGGCGGCGGTGCGGACCATCGACGGGTCCGAGCCGGCGCCCGGCGCCGGCTCGGTGAGCGCGATGGCCGAGCGGGTCTCGCCGCGCAGCAGCGGGTGCAGGTAGCGCTCGGCCTGCTCCCGGGTGCACGCGGCGGCGAGCAGGTGCATGTTGCCGTCGTCGGGCGCCGCGCAGTTGACGGCGGTGGGGCCGATGAGGCTCGTCCCGGCGGCCTCCAGCACCTCGGCGAGGCCGGCGTTGTCCAGGCCGAGCCCGCCGAGCTCGACCGGGGTGAGCGGCCCGAACACCCCGGCCTCGCGGGCGGCGCGCTGGAGGTCGACCCGGACGTCGTCGTCCATGTGCCGACCCGCCACGACCAGCTCCCGCTCGACCGGCAGGACCTGCTCCTGGACGAAGGCCCGGGTGCGCCGGGCGAGCTCGCCGACATCGGTACTCATCAGCCTGCCTCCGATCCCTCTGTCCTCGGTCCGTCGGCTCAGCCGGCCGACAGCAGGCGCTTCTCGGCGGGCGTGCCGACCTCCTCGTAGAGCTCGGCGAGGTTGTCGGGGTGGAAGAAGTCGTGGCCGGGGATGCCGCCGGCGATCATGGCGAAGAACCTCTTCGTGTATCGCGGGCTTTCCGCGGTGGCCCGGAAGACCGAGTCCAGGAACGGCGGCAGGACGAGGTGCGCGAGGGTGCAGGTCAGCTGGAACGTGCCGTGGCTCTCCTCGTCGCGGACCTTGACGTACTCGGCCGCCGCGTCGTCCAGCGTCCGCTCGCCGGCCAGTGCCGCGAGCAGCCGGTCGGCGAGCAGCTGCGCCTGGTTGAAGGCGTCGGTGATGCCCCAGCCGGTGAAGGGGTCCTTGTGGTAGCCGGCGTCGCCGACCAGTGCCCAGCCCGGCCCGCTCGAGCGCCGGTAGTAGTTGTCCGGGTACCGCATGGGCCGGAACTCCTCCGCGCGCCGGCCGCGGGCCCGCAGGTCCTCGCCCAGCTCGGGCAGGACGTTGTCGAAGATGGCGTGGAAGCTGCCCTCGACGTCCGCGCGGAACTCGCTGAACGCCGAGCGCGGGCGGATGATCGACAGCATGTGCTGCCCGCCGTTCGTCGGCCAGGTGCCGAACTGCTGCTCGCCGAAGCCCGTCCGGTGGTGCATCGGCCAGTCCAGGCCGTCGTAGTACGAGTAGTAGATGAAGCCGGCGGCGGGCACCACCTTGTAGAAGTCCGCGCCGACCTTGTCCGCCACGGTGGACGTCCGCCCGTCCGCGCCGACCACGAACCCGGCGCGGAACTCCTGCTCGGGGCCCTCGCCGACGCGGCCGCGGATCCCGGCCACCCGGCCGTCGTCGAACAGCAGGTCGGTGACGGTGAAGCCCTCGACGACCTCGGCGCCGGCCTCGCGGGCCGCGTCGACGAGCAGGTTGTCCAGCACGGTCCGCCGCGGGCAGTAGACGGCGTCGATACCCTCGATCGGGTCGGCGAAGCCCTCCAGGAAGATGCCGGTGTAGGAGAACGTCAGGTGGCGGATCGGCGGGACGCCGGTGGCGACCAGGCGGTCCAGCAGCCCCCAGTCCCGCAGCCGGGCCAGCCCGGTCTGGTGCATGTAGTGGGTCGAGACGGTGTCGCTGGGGAAGGTGGCGCGGTCCACGACCAGGACCCGGTGGCCCTGGCGGGCCAGCAGCATGGCGAGGGGCGATCCGGCGCAGCGCGCACCGACCACGATGACGTCGTACATCTTTGGGAGCTCCCGTCGGACAGGCGGGTGGAGGAGAGTTCGGGCGGAGCGGGTGAGGGGGTCAGGCGGGTGTCGAGGCGGCCGCGGCCGCGGGCACGGTGGCCGGCACGGACGCCGCCGCCGGCGGGGCCGGGGGAGCCGCCGCGTAGAGTTCCTCGATCTCGGCGGCGAAGGCGGCCTCGATCTGCGCGCGGCGCAGCTTCATCGAGGGCGTGAGATGGCCGGCGTCGATGGTGAACTGGCCGGGCAGCACCCGGATCCGCCGGATCGACTCGGCGCGGGAGACGAGGCCGTTGGCGTCGTCCACCGCTTCGCGCAGCCGGTCCAGCAGGCCGGGGTGTTCCCACCAGCCGTCGGCGTCCAGATCGATGCCAGCGGTGTCGGCCAGAGTGCGCAGCACGGCCGGCTCGAGGGTGAAGAGCGCGGCGACGTACGGGCGGGCCTCGCCGATGACCATGGCGTCGGCGACCAGGGGATGCAGCCGCAGCCGGTCCTCCAGCAGCGTCGGCGTGACGTTCTTGCCGCCGCTGGTCACCAGGATCTCCTTGCGCCGGCCGGTGATGACCAGGAAGCCGTCGGCGTCGAGCCGGCCCAGGTCACCGGTGTGCAGCCAGCCCGGATCGCCGGCGGCGGCGACCTCGGACGGGTCCTGGCCGGCACGCCAGTAGCCGGGGGAGACGTTGGGCCCGGCGACCAGCACCTCGCCGTCGTCGGCGATCGCGACCGTCGTTCCCGGGATGGGCTGGCCGACGGTGCCCGGGCGGTTCGTCGCGGGCTGGTTGACCGTCACGGCGGTCGCCGCCTCGGTCAGCCCGTAGCAGTTGAGGATCTCCACGCCGAGCCCGCGGTAGTAGGCCGCGGTGGTGGTGTCCAGCGACGCGCCGCCGCTGATCACATGGGTGAGCCGCCCGCCGAAGACCGTGCTGGCCCGAGCCAGGGCCGCCGGGTCCGGCCGGCTGGTGGGGCGTCCCGGAGAGCCGTCGCCGTTCCCCTCGGCGCCGCCGCCGGTGTCGTCACCGGCCGCCGCGGCCGTCGCCGTCGCCGCGGCCAGGCCGGTGGCCACCGCCGCCAGCTCGGTGTCGGTGTCGATCGCCCGGCGCAGCCCCTTGCGGATCTTCTCCAGGCCGTAGGGGACCAGCGCCAGCGCCGACGGCCGGAAGGTCGCCATGGCGGGCAGCAGTTCGGTCACGGCGGGCAGCAGCCCGGTCCGCGTGCCGGCATAGAGGCAGGCGACCAGGATCGTCCGCCCGAAGACGTGCGCCAGCGGCAGGCACAGCAGCGTCGACGCCTGCCCGCCGCCGTCACCCGCCAGGCGGAACAGGTCGCCGGTGTGCTCGACGGTGTTGGCGCTGGAGGCGAACAGGTTGCCGTGGGTGAGCATGCAGCCCTTCGGCATGCCGGTCGTCCCACTGGTGTAGACGATCGTCGCCAGCGAACCGGCGCGGACGGCGTCGCGCCGCCGGGTGAACTCCGCTGTGCCGGCCGGGTCGCCGCCGGTCGCCGCGCCCCATCCGTCGAGATCCGCCAGCGGCCAGGGGGCCGTGTGCAGGGCGCCGCCCGCGGCGGCGGTCACCAGCTCCAGGTGCTCCGGCGTCTCGGCGAAGCACCACCGCATCCCCGAGTCGGTGACGATGTGGGCGATCTGCGTCGACGACGCGGTCGGGAAGATCGGGACGGTGACCGCGCCGACCGCGAGCACCGCGAGGTCGGCCACCACCCACTCGTAGCTGGTCCGGCCCAGCAGGCCGACCCGGTCACCGGCCTCGACGCCGGCCCGCAGCAGGCCACCGGCCGCCTGGCGGACATGGGCGTCGAGATCGCGGTAGGTGACGTCCGCCCAGCCCGCCGCCACCGGCCGGCTGAGGGCCACCAGCTCCGGGGTGGTCCGCGCCCGGTCGTGAACAAGGGAGTACAGGCCACGGTCATCAGGCAGGACGAGACCCGCGCCCAGGGTGTACTGCGACACACCGACCACCTATTCGTGACGAGGTTCGGGGAATTCCTGGGTGAATTTCCGAACCAAGTCTCCGTGCGGCACGGTGTGGTTGGCAATGTCTTTGTCGCTAACGATCCGTAAACGGCGTCAATCGCTGCCGCTGGCCGTTTCGATGGATCGATGGAAACTATTTATTCTTCAGCGGGAATTCCTGGGCCGTGGCCGGCGGCGGTCCACTGCTCGACGAGCCGCAGGGTGCGGGACGGGTCCGCGTGCTCGATGACCTGCCAGCCCCGGGCCCGGGCCGCGGCGCAGTTCGCCGCCACGTCGTCGATCAGCAGGCACGCCGCCGGCGGCACCCCGAACGTCGACTCGGCCAGCGCGAAGATCTCCGGGTCGGGCTTGCGCAGCGCCACCTCGAAGGAGTTGATCGTCACCTCGAACGGCCACGGGCGCACGTCCGGTGCCAGCGCCCGGCGGTGCGGCTCCCACTCGCGGATGCTGTTCGTCAGCATCCCCACCCGCAGGCCCCGGGCGCGCACCTGGGCGAGCAGCTCGAACAGCGCGGTGTTGGCGGTCCGTCCGGCGTACCAGTGGTCACCGAAACGGGTCAGGTCGAGCTGCGGCGTCCAGCCCGGCGCCAGCTCCGCGGTGACCCGCAGGCCCCACTCCCGCTGGGTGAGCCGGCCCAGCTCGAGCGGCTCGATCAGGGCGCCCCCGTAGGGGGCGGCGACCCGCCGGATCGCGGCGAGGAACTCGTCCGCGGGGATGCCCGCGGCGGCCGCGACCTGGCCGAACAGGCCGTGCAACGGCGAGGTGAGAACCCCGCCGTAGTCACACCAGACCGCCTGCACCGCCTGTACCACCGGCTCCCCGGGGGCCTCGTCGGCTGCCGCGGGGGGTGCCTCGTTCGCTGCCTCGTTCGCTGCCACGGTCGGATCGGTCATGGGTGAATTGTCAGGCACGTGGGGTCAGCTCGGGGGCGACCCGGGGCAGTGGCCCGGTCTCGCGGGCGGCGAAACGGCCGGCGGGGGCGGCCAGGTGCACCGGCCCGTCGAACGCGCGCTCGGCGTCGGCCTTGCGCGCCTGCAGCCACGCCGGCTCGGCGGTCACGAAGTGGGTGAGGACGAGCTGCCCCACCCCGGCAGCCGAGGCGACGGCCCCGGCGTCGGTGGCACTGAGGTGGCCGTGGTCCGTGGTGTCGGTCAGCTCCAGGGTCGACTCGGCGAGCAGCAGGTCGACGTCCTGCGCGAACGGCACCAACTCGGCGGTCACCCCGGTGTCGCCGGTGTAGGCCAGGCTGCCCGACGCGCTGTCGATCCGGGTACCGCAGTTCGGGACGGCGTGCCGCAGCTCGTGCAGGCTGACCGTGGCGTCGCCGACGTCGAAGGTGTCACCCGGCGTGTACTCGCGGACGTCGAACGCCACCTCGAAGGCCCGGTCCAGCAGCGGGATCGTGGTGACCGGGAACAGCGCGGCCAGTGCCCGCAGCCGCTCCCGGCCCCCCACCGGCACGTACAGCGGCACCGGGGCGCGCTGGACCCGGGCGGCCAGCTCCGGCAGGGACGGGAACAGCTTCGCGAACTGGCCGTGCCCGGCCAGCAGCGTCTTGCCGACGGGCAGCAGGTCGTAGCAGTGGTCCAGGTGCAGGTGGCTGATGACGACCGCGTCCAGCCGATCCGGGTGCATGATCGTGCTGAGCGCGGTGGCGGCCCCGGGGCCGCAGTCCAGCAGCAGGCGGGCCGCACCGGTCTCCACCAGGTAGCTGGAGCTGCACTGGCCGGCGGCGGGCATCCCCGACCGGCACCCGAGGACCGTCAACTGCATGTCCGTGTCCATTCTGTCGGACAGCGTCGGGACTCCGGCGACGCCGTCAGGAACGCCGCCACCCCGGTGCCGCCGTCATAAGCGCCGCGGACCTGGGACAACAGCAGGGCCCGGTACGGCGACCAGCCGGCACCGCCCGTTTGAGCGATGTTCTGCGCCCCGCAGTTCGTCGGCAACGCAGAAATCCCGAACGGACAATTCAGGATGCCAATCGCCCGCGCCGTGGGCAGGACCCAGCGCAAGCCAGGCGCCGGGGCGTCACCCGGCAGGAGCCCGGGGCGTCACCCGGAAGGAGTCAGGCGCCGGCCGGGTCGGGGCGGGGCGCGGCGCCGGCCGGCGGCCGGTCGACGAAGGGGCCGGCGGCCTCCAGACAGTCGAGGAAGGCGCTCACCACCGGCTGCGGATCCGGCCGCCACACGGCGTACATCCCCACGGTCGGGACCGGGTCGACCAGGCGCACGGCGGACAGCCCGTGCCCCGGGGGGTGCGCGCCGCGGGCGGCCGAGGCGAACCCGACCACCGGCTTGGTGGTGACGACGATGCCGGTCGCCCCGGAGTCGTCCACCTCGTCGGAGACCGTCAGGGCGATGCCGCAGCGGTCGGCCGCCGCGAGGATCGCGTCATGCATCGCGGGGCTCTGCTCCCGGCGGAACAGCACACACGGCTGGTCGGCCAGCTCCCGGAACGGGACCTCGGCCCGCGCCGACCAGGGATGGCGGCGGCTGACCACCGCGACCAGCGGGATGGTCGCCACCCGCTGGGAGCGCAGCTGCGCGGAGGGCGGGCCGGCGAAGACCAGCGCGACGTCGAGGCGGCCCTCGGCGAGGGCGGACAGCTGCGGGCCGCTGCGCGCCTCCCACAGCGTGGTCGACACCCCGGGGTAGTCGGCGGCCAGCCTCAGCAGCGTCGGCTGCAGCACCCGCTGCCCGGCCGGGTAGTTGAACCCGATGCTGATCATGCCGGTACGTCCGGACGCCGCCTCGCGGGCGACCGTGACGGCCCGCTGCGTCGCGTCCAGCAGCCGCCGCGCCTCCACCTCGAAGGCGCGGCCGGCGGCGGTGAGCCGCACCTCGTGGGAGGTGCGGGCGACCAGCTCGACGCCGATGTCGCGCTCCAGCCGCTGCAGCTGCTGGCTCAGGGACGGCTGGGCCAGGTGGAGCCGGGCCGCCGCCCGGCCGAAGTGAAGCTCCTCCGCGATGGCCAGGAAGGACGTGAGGTATCGCAGTTCCATGGCCATCCTCCCACTGGGCGGCCACCACGCTACCGGTGGGCGCTAACCGCCGGTGACGCGCACGTGTGGACGGGGGAACGGGAAAATGGCGGATAGTCGGCGGGTGGTCGGCGGGTGGTCGGCGGGCTGTCAGGGCGACCAGCGGCCACGTCGGCGCGGCGCCGGCGGGGAGGGTCAGGCGCGGAACCGGACGGGAAGTTCGGCCAGGCCCCGGATGAGCAGGTTCGGCTTGTACGCGGGTGCGTCGTCGAGCAGCTCCGCGGCTGCCACCCGCCGGGTGAACCCGGCCAGCAGCAGCTCCATCTCGAGCAGCGCCAGCGGTGCGCCGAGGCAGTAGTGGTGCCCGAGGCTGAACGACAGGTGCCGGGGTGCCCCGGCACCGCCGACGGGCCCGCCCGAGCTGCCCGGCCCGCCGGCGAACCGGCGCAGGTCGAGCCGTTCCGGGTCGGGGTAGGCCGCCGGGTCCCGGTTGGCGCAGGCGATCAGAGCGACGACACCCTCGCCGGGCGCGAACACCCGCCCGCCGACGGTCAGCTCACGCTTCGCGGCGCGGGTGTTGAGGTGGATCGGCGAGTCGTAGCGGAGCAGCTCCTCCACGGCCGGGCCGATCAGGTCGGGCTCGGCGCGCAGCAGCGCGAGCTGGTCCGGATTGCGCAGCAGCGCGAGCATGCCGTTGCCGACCAGGTTCACCGTGGTCTCGTGGCCGGCGATGATCAGTGTCACGCAGGTGCCGAGGAGCTCGTCGGCGGTCAGCCGGTCGCCGCCGTCCTCGACCTGGGCGAGAACGGAGATCAGGTTGTCGCCGGGCTCGTTGCGGTGGTGCTCCACCAGCTCGCTGAAGTACCCGAGGAACTCCGGGATCGCCCGGTTGCGCTCGGCCAGCGCCTGCGGGCTCATCAGGGCGTCGGGGTCGAAGGCCCGCGCCAGTGCCTGCGACCAGACCTGCACCGCCGGATGGTCGGCCGCCGGCACTCCCAGGATCTCGCAGATGACGGTGAGCGGCAGTGGGTAGGCGAGCGTCTCGATGAGGTCGAAGTCACCGGCGGCGAGGGCGTTGTCGAGCAGCTCGTCGACGAGTGCCTCGATACGGGGCCGCAGCAGCTGGACGCTGCGCGGGGTGAAACCCCTGCTGACCAGGCCGCGCAGCCTGGTGTGGTCCGGCGGCTCCATCCACAGGAACGTGGTGGGGAAGCTTTCCGCCGGCAGGGTCGGGTGCATCTGGTGGGCTTCGAGGTCGTGCCCCCAGTCCTGGTTCGCGAGGATGGCGACGCAGTCGGCGTGCCGGGTCGCGACCGGCAGCCCGAACGGCGTCGAGTGCAGCGCTCCCGCCTCGCGCAGCCGCCGGTAGACGGGATAGGGATCAGGCCTGGTGGCGGGGTCGAAGAGCTCGGCTAGCAGGGAGGTCGGGTTCTCCGTGGTGAACATCAGATGATATCCGTCCTGTCGATTTCTTAACGTCTCCCGTCGCCGCGGTGCGTGGCCGGCTCCGCGATTGTGTCGGCCGTATCGTCCGTTCTTCGCGCGGCCCCGCGCAGGCCGATTAGAGACGCTTATGGGCCCATAGTCGGAGCCAACAAATGTTTGACGCGCACCGCGCGGTAGGTAAACATTTCTTCCCGGTGGTGGCATCACAAATGCGTTCCGGCTGCGTGTGGAGGAAAGGACACCGGTGCAATGGGAGGAACGGACGGTGCGGTACGCGGCTCGAGGGCCGCGGTAGCGGGAGCGACGGCCGCCGCGGCGCTCGCCGCCGGCAGCGTGCCCGCCGCGCTCGCGGTCGTCGCGGCCCTGCGGCCCGACGTCCGCATCGATTTCCCGTCGTCCGGGGAGACGCTGACGATGCGCGAGCTCACCGACCGGGTGGAGGCGCTGGCCGTCGCCCTCGCCGCGGGTGGGGTCCACCCCGGGGCCCGGGTCGGTGTGCTCAGCGACAACGGGCCCGACTTCCTGGTGGCACTGGCCGGTGTGAACCGGGCCGGTGGCGCCGCGTGCCCGCTGCCGCTGCCCGCCTCCACCCGGGACCTCGCCGGCTACTCGGCACGACTGGCCCGCGCGGCGGCCGTCGCCGACATCAGCCTCGTCCTGGTGGGCGGGCGCACGGCCCGGCTGGCGAGCCGCTTCGCCGGGGCGTTCGACGTGGGCCGCGGCGTGCGGATCGCCCCGGTGGCCGAATTCCTCGCCGGCGGTGCCGCGGCAGCCCGCACGGGGCCGGCCCCCACCCCACCGCTCGAGGTGTCGCCGGAGGACGAGGCACTGGTCCAGTTCACCTCCGGCAGCACCGCCGCGCCGAAGGGCGTCGTCCTGACCCACCGCAACATCCTGGCCGGGCTGGCAGCGATCATCGGTGGCGCCGGGCTCACCGAGAACGACGGCGGCGGCGGCATCTGGCTGCCGCTGTTCCATGACATGGGGCTGTTCGGCACGCTCGCCGGCATCTTCGCCGGGATGCCGATGACGGTGTGGTCACCGGCCGCCTTCGTGAAGGATCCGGCCGGCTGGCTGGCGGACTTCCTGCGCCGCGGCGCCAGCATCGCGCCGATGCCGAACTTCGCCTACGACTACCTGGTGGACGCCGTGCCCGACCCGCTGGCGGCCGGTCTGGACCTGAGCGGCTGGCGGGTCGCCTTCAACGGCGCGGAACCGGTGTCACCGGTCTCCCTGGACCGCTTCCTCACCACGTTCGTCCCGGCCGGGTTCTCCCCGGCGGCGATGCTGCCCGTCTACGGCATGGCCGAGGCGACGCTGGCGGTCACCTTCCCGCCGCCCGGACGGGCGCGGCCGGTGTTCCGCTGGGTGGACCGTGACCTGCTCGCCCGCGCCGGCGTCGTACGGGACGTCCCGGCGGACGAGCCGAGTGCGCGCGGGCTGGTCGGCGTGGGACGGCCGGTGCGCGCGATGCGGGTCCGCATCGCGACTCCCGTCGGCGACCCCGAGCCGGGAGCGGACGCCGCCGCGCGGGCGGAGGTGCTGCCCGACGACATGGTCGGGGAGATCCAGATCCGCGGCGACTCCGTCACCGGCGGGTATCTGACCGAGTCCGGTGCCGCGCCGGCCGGGGCGTTCACCGCCGACGGCTGGCTGCGCACCGGCGACCTGGGCTTCCTGCGCGACGGCGAGCTCTACGTCACCGGCCGGGTCAAGGAGATGGTGATCGTCCGCGGGGTGAACTACTACCCGCACGACGCCGAGGACGCCGTCCGTGAGGTGCCCGGCGTCCACCGCCGCCGGTGCGTCGCCTGCGCCGACGTCGCACCCGACGGGACGGAGACCATGGCGGTGATCGCCGAGACCGCTCTGGCCGACGACGACGACGGCGAGCGGTCGGCGCTGGCCGCCCGGATCCGGTCCGCGGTCGGCGCCACGCTCGGCCTGAGCGAGGTGGCCGTGCACCTCGTCGGCCCCGACGCGCTGCCGCGGACGTCGAGCGGGAAGTTCCGTCGCCTCGCCGCCCGCGAGACCGCCCCGGCGGGCTGAGCCCCGGCGGGGCGGAGAACGTGGCGCCCGCCCGCCCGTCCGTCCCGACCTCGTCCACCGACCGTGCTCCTGCGGTCTGATCAGGCAGGTGCTGGCAGATGCACAGCTACGACGTGTTCCGTCACTACGAGCGCCAGGTGTGGCGGCTCGCCGACATCCCGTTCGACGAGGTGCGGCCGGAGGCCGTCCGCCCCGAGTACATCCGGATCGCGCGCGGCGCGGTGATGGGCGAGGCGAACTCGATCGCGGCCCAGCACGGGTTCTTCGACGAGTTCGTCCGCGACTACGACTTCTCCGCGTTCGTCGCCCTGTGGGGCTACCAGGAGCTGCAGCACCACTTCGCCTTCCGCGCCTGGCTGGAGGTGGTCGGCGAGCCGGTGGAGGCCGGCCCGGTCGAGGCGATGCGGGAGCCCTACGCGCCGGGCACCACGCCCGCGGCGACCCTCGCCACGAACATCATCTCCGAGCTGACGGTGAACCACGTCTACCGTGCGGTCGCCGCCTGGGTGCAGGAGCCGGTGCTGCGCCGGATCATGACCAACGCGAGCCTGGACGAGGCCGCGCACGCCCGCGAGTTCATCCACTACACCCGCCGCCGCCTCGCCGCGCATCCCGACGAGCTGGCCTCGGTCCTGGAAACGCTGTTCTTCTACACGTCCGAGCAGCGCATCAAGCACCCGGTGGGCGTCTTCAAGGGCGAGCTGGACGCACTGCGCGACCACGACACCATCGACACCGGGTTCGACTTCTTCCTCTCCCAGGTCGCGACCGAGGGGGAGCTGGCCCACCTCCAGGACAAGATCCGCCGGGCCTTCGGTGGGATGACGGGCCTCGACCTGACCACGAACGCGCGGGTCCGCCGCAGTCTCGCCGAGGCGATCGCGTGACCGGGCCGGCCGGCGAGGACCTGCCCACCGACGAGGACCTGCCCACCGACGGGGGTGAGCTGCTGACGCCCTGGGCCGTCCTGGACGACTACCAGTGCTTCGGCTGCTCGCCGCACAACCCGCATGGCCTGCGGCTGCGTTTCCGGGAGCGGCCCGACGGGCTCGCCGCCTCCTTCCGGCTCGGCCGGGCCCACGAGTCGTATCCCGGCGTGGTCCACGGCGGGCTCGTCGGCGTGATCTGCGACGAGACGATGGGCAACCTCCTCGTCCTGCGCACCGGCCGGCCGGCCTTCACCACGGCGATGCGGGTGCGCTACCTGGCGCCGATGCCGGTGGACGTCCCGCACGAGTGCCGGGCCCGGATCACCACCGAGCTGCCCGCGGCCGACCCGCCCGGCACCGACCCGCCCGGCACCGACGTGGTGGCCAGCGGTCCTCCGACCGGTGGCCCTCCGACCAGCGGTCTGCCCGCCAACGGGCTGATCAGCGCCGAGGCGGAGATCCTGAACGCCGCCGGCGACCTCGTCGCCACGGCGCGCGCGACCTACCGGCCGGTGGACCTGGACGCGGCCCGCGACCGCATCCAGCTCAGCGACCGCGCCGCCGGCCGTCTGGCAGACGCCCTCGCCGCCCCCGCCGTCCCCGCCGTCCCTGCCACCGCACCCGCACCCGTACCCGCAGCCGCAGCCGCCGTTCCCGCAGCCGAGGAGTCCTGATGCCCACCACCACGGAGCCGGTTCTCACGACCGTCACCGGCATTGTCGCCACCGAGCTGGCGACCAGCCCGGACACCGTCGACCCCGATCTCGACCTGCGCACCGTCGCCGGCGCCGACTCCGTGAAGGTGCTGCGCATGATCGCGCGCATCGAGCGGGCCTACGACATCGAGCTCGACGACGAGGACGTCTTCACCGTGACGACGGTCCGCGAGGTGACCGCGGTCGTCGAGCGCGCCCTCGCCGGCGGCGCGGCGGCATGACCGCCGCCCCCTCGGCCGCACCGGCCACCCGCGCCGCGGCCCCGGCGCGAGCCGGCGCCGCTGCCGGCGCCGGCGTCGCGGACACCAACCAGCACTACGACCTCGACCCGGAGATCTTCGGCCTGTTCCTCGACTCGCGCCGCAAGTACTCCAGCGGCCTGTACCGCACGGACGACGCGACCCTGGAGTCCGCGCAGCTCGCCAAGCTGCGCTTCGTCGCCGAGCGGCTCGGACTGCGCGGCGGCGAGCAGACGCTCGACGTCGGCTGCGGCTGGGGGTCGGTGGTCCTGTTCCTGGCCGCGGAGCTGGGCTGCCACGCGGTCGGGGTCAGCCCGGCCGGGCGGCAGCACGCGTACATCGCCGCCCGCGCCGCCGAGCTGGGCGTCGCCGAACTGGTCCGGACCCACCAGGGCCACTTCGAGACCCTCGACCTGCCGCCGGCGTCCTTCGACGCGGTGTCGTTGCTCGGCTCGATCGTCCACATGCCCGATCTGGACCTGGTGTTCCGCCGGGCCCGGGCGCTCCTGCGTCGCGGCGGGCGGCTGTACGTGTCCGAGTCCTGCTTCCGCAACGCGGCCGCGCACGCCGAGTTCGACCGCCGCGGCGGCACCGAGTTCGTCCGGAACTCGATCTTCGGCTGGGGTGACATGCGCCCGCTGTCGGAGCTGGTCCGGGCGGCGGAGGACGCCGGCTTCTCGGTCCGCTCCGTCGACGACCTGACCGAGGACTACCGCCGCACCATCGAGCACTGGCTGGGCAACGTCGCGGCGCACGCGGACCAGATCGACGCGATCCGGCCCGGCACGGCGCAGACCCTGAGCCACTACCTGCAGGTCGCCAACGCCGGCTGGGGCTACACCACCAAGCACTACGCGCTGGTCTGCCAGAAGTCGCGCTGACGAGCCGGAGAGACGACGCCATGACGAACACGAGTGCCCCGCCCCCGCCGCTGTCGCCGCCCGCGCCGTCCCAGGCGCCGTCCCGGACGTCGGACCCGGTGCTGCGTGGCCCGGTGCGGGGGCCGTTCCTGCCTCCCCGGGACATGGAGGAGGCCGTCACCGCGTACCACCTGGCGACCTCTCCCGCGCGGCGCTGGGACGTCGAGTCCGCCGTCGACTGGTCCGCCGCGGACGCCGGCCGGCTCACCGAGGGGCAGCGCTCCGCCGTGCGGTTCGTGACCCTGATCGAGGACCATCTGCCGGGCTACTTCGCCGTCTACACCCGCCGCTTCCCGCTGACGGCGGAGGTCGACCTGGCCGACTTCGCCCACCACCGGGAGCTGTACCACTTCACCGTCCGCTGGGCGGTGGAGGAGGACAGCCACGCCCGGGCGCTGTTCCGCTACCAGACCGAGTCCGGCATCGTCGACGCCGACACCCTGCGCCGGGAGCTGGCGGTGGAGGGCCGCAAGCCCTTCGAGCTCCCGCACGACGACGCGGTGGCGCTGTTCGCCTACGCGCTCGTGCAGGAGAAGGCGACGCAGATCTACTACCAGCAGCTGCGTGCCGTCGTCGGCGACCCGGTGCTGGCCGAGCTGCTCGGCCGGCTCAGCCGGGACGAGGCGCGCCACTTCACCTTCATGGCCGACGTCGTCGAGCGCTACCTGCGGACGCACGGCGACGCGGTGGTGGAGCCGATCCGCGACGTGATCGCCCGGTTCCGGATGCCGCTCGCGGACACGATGCGCGGCTACTGGCGCTGGGCGCTGCGGATCGCGGACACGGCCCGCTACGACCACACCGATGCCTACGACCACCTGATCCGCATCGTCAACCGCGCGGTGGACGCCCGGACGGACCGGGTCGACGAGCTCACCCGCTTCATCGCCGAGTGCCGCTCCGGCGCCGCGGCACCGGCATGACGCAGCCGGGCGTGAACGGCGGCGGCCCGGTGAGCGGCCCGGCCAAGGGCGCCGGCCCGGTGAACGGCGGCCCGGTCGGGGCACGCGCGGTGGTGCTCGGGGCCAGCGTCGCGGGCCTGCTCGCCGCCCGCGTGCTGGCCGACCACGTCAACGAGGTGATCATCGTCGAGGGTGACGACGTCACCGGTTCGGCCCACGGCCGGCACCGCGGCGGGGCGGCGCAGGGCCGGCACCTGCACGCCCTGATGGAACGGGGCCGGCAGATCCTGGAGGAACTGTTCCCCGGCCTGACCACCGAGCTCGCCGCCGGCGGGGTCCCGGCGGCCGAGACCCTGGTCGGCACCCGCTGGTACTTCGACGGCGCCCGGGTCGCCCCGGCGTCGACCGGGCTGACCTCGGTGCTGGCCAGCCGCCCGGTGCTCGAGGCGGCGCTGCGGGCCCGCACCCTGGCCCGGCCCGGGGTGCGCCTGCTGCCCGGGGTGCGGGCTGTCGGTCTCGCCCCCGCCGGGGCCACCGGGGCCACCGGGGCCACCGGGGCCACCGGGGTCGCCGGCGTGCGGATCCGGCCGCTCGCGGGGGACGCGCCGGCCCGTGTCCTCGCCGCGGACCTCGTGGTCGACGCGACCGGGCGGGGCACCCGCGGGCCCGAGTGGCTCGAGGAGCTGGGCCTCGCCCGGCCGCGCGCGGACAGCGTCGACGTGGACCTCGCGTACGCGTCCCGCACCTACCGGCGCCGGCCCGGGGAGCTGGGCGGCGACTTCGGCGTCATCATCTCGACCCTGCCGGGGCGGCGCGGCGGCGGCGCGGTGGCGCAGGAGGGCGACCGCTGGATCGTCACGCTGGCCGGGATGCTGGGCGACCACCCGCCGGTCGACCCGGACGGCTACGACCGGTTCGCGGCCTCCCTGCCCGCCGGGGACATCCACCGGCTCATCCAGGGCGCGCAGCCGCTTGACGACCCGGTGCGCTACCGGTTCCGGACGTCGCGCTGGCTGCGGTACGACCGGCTGCGCCCGGGCACGGACGGCTTCCTCGCGATCGGCGACGCCCTCTGCGCGTTCAACCCGCTCTACGCCCAGGGGATGACGGTGGCGGCCCAGCAGGCCCTCGCGCTGCGCGACTGCCTGCAGTCAGCCACGACCGGGCCGGCCGGGCCGGCCGGGCCGGCCGGGGCGTCCGGGACGGCCAGGCTGGACGGGCTGGCGCGCCGGTACTTCGCCGCGGCGGCGGGGCCGACGTCCCGGGCGTGGTCGATCGCCACCGACTCCGATCTGCGCTACCGGGAGATCCCCGGGCGGCGCGGTCTGCGTACCCGGGTGATCAACGCGTACGTCCCGCGCGTGCAGGCCGCGACGCGGGCCGACCCGGTGCTGGCCCGGGCGCTGCTGCGGGTGGTGAACCTGGTCGAGCCGTCGTCCACGCTGCTGACGCCGGCGGTGCTGGCGCGTACCGCGCGTTTCGGCCTGCGACGGATCCGGACACTTCCTCCGAACACCGAAAACGGCTAATTTTTACGCTGGTTTCGATTCGTCCCTCCGCGGGGGCCGGCGGGACTGACGGAGGGACGCGCCGTGGACGATCAGGTCAGCTACGCTCACCGCATTCAGCAGCTCGCCACCGAACGTCCGGACGAACCTGCCTTACGCCATATCGCGCTGGATGGCTCCACCGCCGTCCTGACCCGCGCGGAGCTGGACCGCCGCTCCGGGCAGCTCGCCGGGGCACTCGCCGCCCGCGGGCTGGGCGCCGGGGACCTGCTCGGCCTCGGCCTGCGCAACTCGCCGCAGTTCGTCCTCAGCGTGCTCGCCGCCTGGAAGCTCGGGGCCGTCCCCGTCCCGGTGCGCTGGGACCTGCCGGACTGGGAGCTCTCCCGGCTACGCGAGACGGTCGGGGCCCCCGTCCACCTCGGGGCCGCGGACCTCGGCTGGATCGACGCGACCGTCGACCTCGCCGTCCCGGAGCTGCCCGACGCGACGTCCCCGCAGATGAACGGGATCTGCAGCAGCGGCTCGACCGGCACGCCCAAGGTCATTCTCAACACCCGCCCGGCGGTCTACGACCCGCGGTTCACCACGCCGTTCATCGACCTGTGGGGCACCGAACCGGTGCCACGACCGCAGGTCATCCTGGTGCTCGCGCCGATGTACCACGCGAACGGGTTCTCCACCCTCTACAGCCTGCTCGGCGGGGACCAGCTGGTGGTGATGGAGAAGTTCGACGCCGCCCGGGTCGTCGACGTGGTCGAGCGGCACCGGGTGAGCACCTTCACGGCGACACCGACCATGCTCCGGCGCATCGCCGACCTGCCCGACATCGAGGGCCGCGACCTGTCGAGCCTCGTGTGGATCCTGCAGGGCGCCGCGCCGATGCCGCCGTCGCTGGTCCACCGCTGGGCGAAGCTGATCGGCCCGGAGCGCATCCTGATGGCCTACGGCATGACCGAGGCGATCGGCATCACCGCGCTGCGCGGGGACGAGTGGATGCGCCACCAGGGCAGCGTCGGGCGTGGCATGCGCGGCACCGAGGTCCTGATCCTGGACGACGACGGCCAGCCGCTGCCGCCCGGCGAGATCGGCGAGATCTTCCTGCGCACCCCCGGCACCGGCTACGGCGGTTACACCTACCTGGGCCAGGCACCGCAGCTGCGCCGGACCGATGAGGGCTACGAGACCGTGGGCGACCTCGGCTACCTCGACGCGGACGGCTATCTGTTCCTCGTCGACCGCCGCGTGGACCTGATCGTCACCGGTGGGGCGAACGTGTTCCCGGCCGAGGTCGAGATCGCCCTCATCGACCACCCGGAGATCTCCGACGTCGTCGTCATCGGCCTGCGCGACCCGGAGTGGGGCCGCCGCGTGCACGCTGTCATCCAGCCCGCGGATCCGTCCCGCCCGCCGACGGCCGGCGAGGTCATCGCCTACGCCAAGAGCCGGCTCGCCCCGTACAAGGTGCCGAAGACGGTCGAGATCGTGGACGCCATCCCGCGCAGTGAGGCCACCAAGGTGAACCGGGGGGCACTCGTCGCGACCCGCGGCGGCTGACCCGGCTCCGAACCGGTCTGCCGGTCGGTCGGTCGGTCGGCTGACCGCGCATCCGCGCATCCGCTCACCCGGTTCGGGGAACCGGCGCCGTTTGTCGACAGGCGGCGCCGGTTTCCTTTTGCGGACCGCCGGTCCGGTTGGCGGTGACCCGGGTGGGCGATTCGGGGGCGGTATGTCCGCCGACCTGGAATCACGCCTACCGGACAGCCGGGAATGCATTGTCCGGAGCGGTGGCGCAACACGGCCAGGCTCTTTCCCGGCTCCGGTCCGGTGGTCGTCGGGTCGTCGGGAGCGCTCTGGTGTGCCAGTGTGACGGGTGCCAGTGTGACGACAGGCACACCGGCAGGACGCCGCGGGAACGTCCTGATTTCGTGTGGAGCGTGCGACTGGCCTGACGGCTCCCCGGCCGTCGCCACCGCGCGATGACCAGACCTGTAACACCGACCTGACCAGCATCTGTGACCAGCACCTGTGACCAGCATCTCTGACCTGCAGTGACTGCCGGCCTCGCCGGCCGCCGGGGCGCTCGCCGGCCCCGTCGGCGCCCCGGCGTCCGGCTCGATGAAGGAGTTTTCGAGAAGAATGCCTCTGCGTGCTCGCCGGTCGTGTCTGGCGGTTCCGGCTTCCAACCTGAAGATGCTGGGTAAGGCGCAGGGCCTTCCCGCTGACCAGATCTTCTGTGATCTTGAGGACTCGGTGGCGCCGGGGGCGAAGGAGTCGGCGCGGGGGAACGTGGTGTCGGTGTTGAACGAGGGTGACTGGGCGGGTAAGACGCGGGTGGTGCGGGTGAATGACCTGACGACGAAGTGGACGTATCGGGATGTTGTGACGGTGGTGGAGGGTGCGGGGGCGAATCTGGACTGTGTGATGTTGCCGAAGGTGCAGACGGCGGCGCAGGTGCAGTGGCTGGATCTGTTGTTGACGCAGATCGAGGAGGTGATGGGTCTCGAGGTGGGGCGGATCGGTATCGAGGCGCAGATCGAGAACGCGTTGGGGTTGTCGAACGTGAAGGAGATCGCGTTCGCGAGCCCGCGGATCGAGACGATCATCTTTGGTCCGGCGGATTTCATGGCGTCGATGAACATGCCGTCGCTGGTGGTGGGTGCGTTGAGCCCGGACTATCCGGGGGATCCGTTCCACTACGTGNTGTTCAAGATTCTGGAGGCGGCGCGGGCGCGGGGTGTGCAGGCGATTGACGGTCCGTTCCTGCAGATTCGTGATGTGGAGGCGTTCCGGGGGGTGGCGAAGAAGTCCGCGGCGTTGGGGTACGACGGTAAGTGGGTGTTGCATCCGGGGCAGATCGAGGCGGCGAACGAGATCTACGCGCCTCGGCAGGAG
>NZ_KB893718.1 GCF_000374165.1 Parafrankia elaeagni | reverse complement strand
CTCGTGCACGAAGCCGGCGCGGTGCGGCAGGGGTCTGCGCACCGTGGCGCCGCTGCGGACGACAGTGTTCACCGGACCGCCCGGCAGGGGTACATCCATCACATCGACCTCGGCTTGGCCGCGTTCGCCGTCGCAGCTTGCCATCGCGCGGGCGCCAGCAGGTCGCGTGGGGTGACCCAAAGAATCATGGGGGTAAAGTTGGGTCGATCTTCATTTCAAGATTTTTAGGATCTTGCTGAGATGGCCCCTGAGCTGGGCAAACATGCTCCCGCGAGAGGACTCGAACCTCTAACCTGCCGGTTAACAGCCGGCTGCTCTGCCAATTGAGCTACGCGGGACCGTTCTGTGCTGTCAGGCCCGGATCCGGCCCCACCCAGCGCTCGGGTGCTGCGCAGAACCTAGAGGTCTGCTCAGGCCTCAGTGGCCGGCAGCCCGGATCGGTCTGACGTCGTCAGCCTACCTGAGGTTCAGCGGAGGTTGCCGGTGGGGTAGTAAACAAACCAGTGAGACGCCGGAGCGCCAGCGGTGGAGGCCGCGCCCGCCCGGTCCTGCCCCCGGGAGGAAGCATGCGCATCAGGCCCAGTGTGGTCATTGCCCTCGGCATCGGATACGTCCTCGGTGCCCGCGCGGGTCGCGAGCACTATGACGCGATCATGCGCCAGGCGCGGGAGGTACGCGAGCGCCCCGAGGTCCAGACCGTCGCCGGCGTGGTGTCAGCGCAGGCCGGGACGCTGGTCCAGCGTGTGCGCACGATGCTGGGAGGCTCGTCCGACGTCGACGGTGAGGGCGTGTCGATCTCGTCACCGCACGGTGCGCACTCGTCCAACGGGGTGGGAGTACGGGCGTACTGATCACCATGGCAGGTCGCGTTCCCGCCCGGCTGGGCTATGCCGGCGCACGCTGACGGGGGGCGGCGCCGCTCCGCCGGGAGCCGGGCGGGTGGCGCGCGCCCGTCCGCCCGCCCCTCCGCCCGTCCGGGCGGCGCTCCAGGCGGCCAGCAGGGCTCAGGCTCGGCAGGCCCCCCGGCGGCGCCGGGACACCTGCTCGCGATTGTTGACCTGCTCGGTCGGCGGCACACGCTGGGGATCTTCTGGTGTCTTCGCGGCGGGTCGTCGTCCTTCCGTGCCCTGGCCGCGAAGGTCGGCGCCCCGCAGTCGCAGCTCTCGCAGCGGGTGCGTGAGCTCCGCGAAGCCGGCCTGGTGGAGGTTGACGAGGTCGGCGAGTACCGGCTGACGAGCCACGGCCGTCGGCTTCTGGGCGTGGTGGAGCCGTTGGCCGCGTGGGCCGAGAGCTGGGCCGCACTGAGCCCTCGTCAGCGTATGCCGCGCGGCTCGACCAGCCAGGCGGCGGACGAGCCGGACTGACCCGGGCTGACCCGGACTGACCCGGGCCTGACTCGGGCTGTAGATCGATCCGTGTTTTCCGCCCGCCATCGCATGTACCTGTTCGCGCAACGTGGATGATTGTTCACCATGAGCGTCAGCAGGGGGCGCAGAGCATCGCGGGCGATCTGGCCTGTGGCCGGCGGTGCGGCTGTGGCGTCCGGGGCGGTGGCCTGGGCGGGAGGCCAGGGAGCCGCGGCGGCGGTGCTGGTCGCGGTCGGGGTCCTGACTGCGGTCGCGGCCTTTCTCGCGGACAGGACGGCCACCCGGTCGTCTGACCTCGATGTGGAGAAGGTCGCCGACCGGCTCGCCGACCTGGTCCGCGACCAGTGGGACACCGAGGCGACCCGTCGCGGGGTCGGCCGGCCGCCACTCGAGGTGTTCTGGGAGGCCGCCGACTCCGACCTGGTCCGCACCTGGCCCGAGCTGCTCGCGCAGGCCGCGGGCGGACGAGGCGGGCCTGCCTGCGCCGCCCCGGGTAGCGGGCCGGGTGACCTCGCGGGCCATGGCGCGTTGCTGACGGCCTACGAGCGCAGCCCCTGCGGGCGGCTGGTGGTGCTCGGCGAACCCGGGGCCGGGAAGACGGTCCTGTTGATGCGGTTCGTCCTGGACCTCCTCGCCCGCCGTGGAGCCGGTGAGCCGGTGCCGCTGCTGGTTCCGATGGCTTCGTGGAAGCCCGACGACCAGAGCCTCCACGCCTGGCTGGAAGCCCAGATCCTGCGCACGTATCCCCGTCTGTCCGCCGTCGACACAGCCACCGGTCGCAGGCGTGCCGGCGCGCTCCTTGACGCCGGGCTGATCCTGCCGGTTCTCGACGGCCTGGACGAGATCCGGGTGGGTGGCAGAGACCAGGCTCTGGCCGCTGTCAACGACGGCCTGCGCAGCAACACCGGGCTTGTCCTGAGCTGCCGCGCCGAGGAGTTCAGGGCGGCCGTGCATCCCGGTCCCGACCGGCACCCGATCCACCTTGACGGCGCCGCCGCCGTCCGTCTCAGGCCCCTCACGCCGGTCGCGGTCGGGGCCTACCTGCTGGCCGGGGCCGGCCGTGACGGTCCCACCAGGTGGGCGCCGGCCCTCGCCGCCCTGGCAGACCCGACATCGGCGCTCGCCCGAGCGCTCGCCACGCCGCTGACCGCCAGTCTCGCCAGCGCCGTCTACAACCCGCGCCCGCGCGAATCCACCAGCGGCCTTCCCGACCCCGCCGACCTCATCGCCCTGCCCACCCCGGAAGCCGTCGAACAGCATCTGTTCGCCGGGTTCGTCGCCGGCGCCTACCGGCCGTACCACGACCATCCCACTCGCTGGAACGCCGAGCAGGCCGTCCGCTACCTGGCCTTCCTGGCCCGGCACCTGGAGCACCGGCTGCAGACCACCGGACTCGCCTGGTGGGAGATGCCCGCAGCCGTCCCCCGCTCCTGCCTGCTTACTGCGCTCGGGCTCATGAACGGGCTGGTGATCGGGCTGGTGACCGGGCTCGCCGCCGGGGTCGTGGTCGGGCCTGTCGCCGGACTCGTGGTCGGGCTTGCGACCGGGCCCGTCGCCGGACTCGCGGCCGGGCTCTCGTGCCGGTCGGGAAACTCCCGGCCAGGCCAGCTCACCCTGCGGCGTCCTCGGCGGGAGGACCTTGTGCTCGCGCTGTTGCTCGGGCTCCTGAGCGGGGTGATGAACGGAATCCTGCTCGGGCTCGTGAAAGGTCCCGTCGTCGGGCTTCTGGGAGGGTCTGCGATCGGGCTCGTGGGAGGGCTGGGTTTCGTGCTCGCGATCAGGCCCGTCTTTGACACCGACGCAGATGTTCACGCTGTCTCTGGTCCCCGCGGGCTGCTGGCCGACGATCGGAACAGCGGGCTCGTCGGCGGACTGCTGCTCGGGTCGACAGTCGGGTTGGCGTGCGGGATCATGACCACGCTGTGCTTCGGCTTCGGGTCCGGGAGCGCACTCGCGCTCGCGGGAGGCTTCGCGGCCGGGCTCGGTGTCTGTCTCGCGGGCGGCGCGGGAGAGTCGTGGGGGTGGGCCTGGTCGCAGCTGGTCGTCACCCGGCTGTGGCTGGCCGCACGCCGTCAGCAGCCGCTGTGTCTCGTCGCCTTCCTCACGGAGGCCCACGACCGCGGCGTACTGCGCCAGGCCGGCGCGGTGTGGGAGTTCCGCCACGTGAGCCTGCAACGCCACCTTGCCGACGACCAGCCCTGAGGCCCGGCAGAGCCGCTGAGCCGCCCTGAGCCGGCAGTGGCGGCAGTGGCGGCAGTGGCGGCAGTTGGCCCGGCGGCAGCCCGCCGGGTCAGTAGGTGCAGTTCGGGGCGGTGGGCGGTGTCTCGGGCGGGGCGGAGCCCGGCCCGGCACCCGCGGTCTCGGGGCCGCCGGGGGCGGGGTCGCCACCGGTCGTGGCGGGGGCCGCCTCCGTGGGGGCGCTGACGGCGACGTCGGCGAGGCCGTCGAAGGACGTCCCGAGAATGAGCTGGAGCCCGTCGATGCCGGGGTCGCTTTCGAGCCGGGCGCCGGGCACGAGGGCCTGCAGGCTCGCCGCCGCGGCCTCCAGGCCGGTGCCGTAGCGGACCCGGGAGGTCACGTAGTTGCTGGTGGAGGCGTTGCCCGCGTTGGTGGCGCGGAAGCCCTTGGCGCTGAGCTCACCGACCGCGTCGGCGGCCAGCCCGGAGATTCCGCTGCCGTTGAAGACCTGCACCGCGACCTCGGTGGCATCCGCGCCTCCGCCGGCCCGGGCGGGCTCACCGGTGGAGCCACCGAGCGGGGCGATGATGCGTTCCAGGTCGGCGGGATTGTAGAGCTGCACGGACACCCGCTGGCCGCCGATCAGGATCTCGCCGCGGTCGTTGCCGCCTTCGGAGCGGTCCGGTGAGTGGGTCGGCAGGGCCTGCATGCTGACGCCGCCGGAGGCGATGCCCTGCAGCCGGGTCGCGAGCTTGCGCAGGTCGAGGATGTCGGTGTTGTCGTCGAGGGTGAGCGCGGACGTCGCCGTGCTCAGCAGGCTTTTGAGCTGCGTCGGGTTGGTCAGCACACCGCCGCCGACGACCTTGTGGAAGACCGCGCCCATGAACTGCTGCTGGCGGTGGATGCGGTCGATGTCGCCGGCGGGCAGGCCGTGGCGCTGCCGGACGAAGGCGAGGGCCTGTTCGCCGTTGACGTGTACCTGGCCGGGGCCGCCGACGAAGCCGCTCATCGGGTCGTTGGTGTTGCGGCTGTTCCGCCCGTTTTCGGCGACGTACTCCTTGAAGTCCGACGGAAGGACACAGACGTCCACGCCACCGATGGCGTCGGTGATCTCTTTGAAGCCCGCGAGGTCCATCGACACGTAGTGGTCGATACGCATGTTGGTGAGCGACTCGATGGTCCGGACCAGCAGGGACGGGCCACCGTCGGAGATCGCCGAGTTGAACTTCGCCTTGTGCGCCTTGTGCTCGCGCCCGTCGGCGTCGGTGTAGGACGGGATCGTGACGTAGGTGTCGCGCGGGATGGACACCATGGTCACCGTCTCGTCCTCGCTGAAGTGGGCGAGGATCGTGGTGTCCGAACGTTGCCCTTCGAGGCCCGCACGGCTGTCGGTGCCGACGAGCAGGAAGTTCGTGGCGCCTTCGGTCTCGTCCGGGCGGTCGTCGCCGAGGTCGAGGGTGGCCCGGTCGATCCCCCCGTCGGTGTACCTGTAGACCGCCCAGCCACCCGCGGTGACGACGAAGACCAGAACCGACAGGAATGACAGAGCGACTCTGTAGAGCTGGGATGAGGCGCTGCGTTGCGGCCGGCCTCCGGCACGGAGATCGAACGGGAGCGTTCTGGAACGCCGCTCCGGATCTCGTGGCCCCCCCGGTCGCCCGCTCAATCCAGAGCCTCCTCCCGGCGCATCGCACCGAAAAATGCGCTTGGGGCGGAAAGCATAGGCTATGGGTGTCCGAACGAGACCACCCGGTGGTCCGCGTGGCCCCGGTCCTTGGTCCCCCCAGGTGTTCCTCCTGGCCGGTTGCCCGAAGTCAACCCCGGCTGACCCGCTGACCTGGGTCCTGTTCCTGGTCATGGTCATGGTTCTGGGGTTGTGCCCGGACCGGACCGACCCGGAACGTTCACCGTGGCGTCGGCCAGCTGTCGACAGGCGGCTCGCCCTGGTGGTCAGGCTTGCTCCCGCTGGGGGCAACGACGCTGATGCCGTGCCGGGGCCACCGCGACCGCGCGTCATCGCGACCGCGCCTCACTGTGACCATCCACCCGCCACCGCCAGCGCACCGCCGTCACCGCGATCGCCGCCGGAGTCCCTCCAGGCGCGGACGCGTGTCGGGTCCGGCCGCGGGCACGCGGGCGCGGTGGCGCTGGTGGGGCGGGCGGAGTGCCGGTCCGCGGTGCTGGTGCGGCTCCGAGAAGGGGACTCTCCATGACCGCACCTGATCACCAGACCGACTCGTGCACCGACCCGGGAGGAGCCGGCGGGCCGGCCTCGGTCGGGCGGCGCACGCTGCTTCGGGGCGGCGCCGTTCTCGCGGCCGCGGGGACGGTCGGCCTGGGCAGCGGGATCGGCGCGGCGGCCGCGGCCGGGAGCGCCCCGGCGTCTGCCCGGCCCGGGCAGGTGCTGGGTGGGCGGCCGACGTTCACCTCGGGGGTGCAGGCCGGTGACGTCACCACCCGCGGTGGTGTGATCTGGGCCCGCTCGGACCGGCCGGCGCTGATGACCGTCGAGGTGTCGGGCACCGAGTCGTTCCGCTCGGCGCGGACGGTCGGTGTCGCGCGGCTCACCGACGCCTCCGACCGCACGGGTGTCGTCGCCGTGAACGGGCTGCCGGCGGGGAGTGAGGTCTTCTATCGGGTGCGTCTGAGCGCGGCGGACGATCCGCGCCGCGGCGGCGAGACGCTGGTCGGCCGGTTCCGGACGGCCCCGTCGCGGGCCCGTGACGTGTCTCTGGTGTGGTCCGGTGACGTCTGCGGCCAGGGCTGGGGCATCAACCCGGACATCGGCGGCATGAAGATCTTCGAGACGATGCGCCGCCTGTCGCCGGACTTCGCGATCTGCTCGGGTGACTTCGTGTACTCCGACGGCCCGCTGACCGAGACGGTCACCCTGCCGGACGGCACGGTGTGGCGCAACCTCGTCATCGACGAGAAGCGCAAGGTCGCTGAGACGCTGGCCGAGTTCCGCGGGAACTTCCGCTACAACCTGATGGACACGAACCTGCGCGCGTTCAACCGCGAGGTGCCCTGGGTCTTCCAGTGGGACGACCACGAGACCACGAACAACTGGTACCCGGGCGAGGTCCTCACCTCCGACACCCGCTACACCGAGAAGCGTGTCGACGTGCTCTCCGCCCGCGCCCGGCAGGCGCTGTTCGAGTACACCCCGACGCTGCCGGGCCGCCCCGACCCGGCCGGCCGGCTCTACCGGAAGATCTCCTACGGTCCACTGCTGGACGTCTTCGTCCTGGACATGCGCTCCTACAAGAACGACAACACGGTGGGCCAGAACGACCCGGCCGGCGCCGCGATCCTCGGCACCCGCCAGCGGGACTGGCTGATCGACGGGCTGCGCAACAGCCGGGCCACCTGGAAGGTGATCGCGAACGACCTGCCGATCGGCATCGTCGTCCCGGACGGGACCGCGATCGAGGGCGTCGCGCAGGGGGCGCCGGGCGCACCGCTGGGCCGCGAGGTGGAGATCGCGCAGGTGCTGTCGGCGATCCGGCGGCACCGGGTCCGCAACACCGTCTGGGTGACGGCGGACGTCCACTACACGGCGGCGCTGAGCTATCACCCGGACCGGGCCGCGATCCGCGACTTCGACCCGTTCTGGGAGTTCGTCGCCGGGCCGCTGAACGCCGGCACCTTCGGCCCGAACGCACTCGACCCGACCTTCGGGCCCGAGCAGGTCTACGCCCGGACGCCTCCGGCCGGCCAGTCGAACCTGCCGCCGTCGGCCGGGCTGCAGTTCTTCGGCCGGCTGGCGATCGACGGCGGGTCGCGGGCGCTCACGGTGGAGCTGCGTGACGCGACCGGCGGGATCCTCTGGTCGAAGGCACTGCCCGCCCGCTGACCACCGCGGTCCGGGTGCTGACCGGCGCTCAGGCGCCGGTCAGCCCCGGCTTCACGGGGTGCCGGCTGACCGGCGGCCGCCGGTCAGCCGGCGCCGACCAGGGTGGCATCCGGGCCGGGCCGGCCGTTCCCCGGCTGTTCGGGCAGCCGGTGGGCTGCCGGGGCTTCCTGGTCCCGCTGCTCGAACTGGGTGCGGTAGAGCTCGGCGTACCGCCCGCCGGCGGCCAGCAGTTCGGTGTGGCTGCCCCGCTCGACGATCCGGCCGCCCTCGATCACGAGGATCACGTCGGCGGACCGCACGGTGGAGAGCCGGTGCGCGATCACCACCGAGGTGCGGCCGGCCAGCGCCGCACCGAGCGCCTCCTGCACCACGGCCTCGGAGGTCGAGTCCAGATGGGCGGTGGCCTCGTCGAGGATCACCACCCGCGGCCGGGCGAGCAACAGGCGGGCGATCGTCAGACGCTGGCGCTCCCCGCCGGAGAGGCGGTAGCCGCGCTCCCCGACCACCGTGTCCAGACCGTCCGGCAGCTGCTCGACCAGGTCCGCCAGCCGCGCGCCGCGCAGGGCCGCCCACAGCTCGTCGTCGGCGGCGTCGGGCCGGGCGAGCGCGAGGTTCGCCCGTACGGTGTCGTGGAAGAGATGGTCGTCCTGGGTGACCATGCCGACGGTGCCGCGCAGCGAGTCGGCGGTGAGGTCGCGCACGTCGACGCCGGCCAGCCGCACCGCGCCCGCTCCGACGTCGTACAGCCGTGGGATGAGCTGCGCGATCGTCGACTTCCCGGCGCCGGACGAGCCGACGAGCGCGACCATCTGGCCGGGCTCGGCGCGCAGCGACACCTCGTGGAGCACCTCGTCGCCGCCGCGCTCGTCGAGGACCGCGACCTCCTCCAGCGAGGCCAGGGAGACGGCGTCGGCCGCCGGGTAGGCGAAGGTGACCCGGTCGAACTCCACCGAGACGGGGCCGTCGGGCACCGGCCGGGCGCCCGGCCGCTCGACGATGAGTGGTTTCAGGTCGAGGATCTCGAAGACCCGCTCGAAGCTGACGAGGGCGCTCATGACCTCGACCCGGGCGTTGGCGAGCGCGGTGAGTGGTGCGTAGAGCCGGGTGAGCAGCAGGGCGAGGGCGACGACCGCGCCCGGCTCCAGGTCGCCGTGCAGCGCGCGGTAGCCGCCGAGCCCGTAGACGAGCGCCAGCGCCAGGGACGAGACGAGCGTCAGCGCCGTCACGAAGATCCACTGCAGCATGGCGGTGCGCACGCCGATGTCACGCACCCGGCGCGCCCGGCGGGCGAACTGGGCGGACTCCTCAGCTGGCCGGCCGAACAGCTTGACCAGCGTGGCGCCCGGGGCCGAGAAGCGCTCCGTCATCCGCGAGCCCATCGCAGCGTTGTGGTTGGCAGCCTCCAGTTCGAGCTGCGCGAGCCGGGAGCCCATCCGCCGCGCGGGCAGGACGAAGACCGGCAGCAGGAGCAGCGCGAGCAGTGTGATCTGCCACGACAGGCTGACCATCACCACGACGGTGAGCAGGAGCGACACCAGGTTGCCGACGACCCCGGACAGGGTGTCGCTGAAGGCCCGCTGCGCCCCGATGACGTCGTTGTTCAGCCGGCTCACCAGCGCCCCGGTGCGCGTGCGGGTGAAGAAGGCGACCGGCATGCGCTGGACGTGGTCGAAGACCGAGCGGCGCAGATCGAGGATGAGGCCCTCGCCGATGGAGGCGGACAGCCACCGGTTCAGGATGCCCAGCGCGCCCTCGACCACCGCGATCGCGGCGATGAGGACGGCGAGGACCACGACGGTGCGCGGCCGGTCTCCGTCGACGATCGCCGTCACCACCCGGCCGGCGAGGACCGGCGTGGCGACCGCCAGGACGGCGCCCGCGACGCTGGTGCCGAGGAACAGGAACAGCCAGCGGCGGTGCGGCCGGGCGAACCCGGCGATCCGGCGGACGGTGGCGCGTGAGAAAGGGCGCCGTTCCTGCCTGGAGTGCATCACCGAGTACAACGAGTTCCAGGCCGCGAACTCCATGCTCATGGCGCCACCACCGTGCTCATCGCTCCACCACCTTGTCCGGGCTGAGGTCCTCGCCGTCGCACGCATGGAAGCACGCCCCTGCGACAGTTCCGGGGCGCCCGTGTGGTCGCGGCGCCCGTGTGGTCGCGGCGCCCGTGTGGTCGCGGCCACCGCTGCGCCGCGGTGGCCGTTCCCTCCGGTCTGCGTGGCCGGGCACGGCACGACCGTAGGACCTGAACCTCACTTGAGGTCAAACATCGGGTCCGCGCCGGCGCGGGCGGACGAGGGAGAGCACCGGGGCCGACCACACAAAACGGGCGTAATGCGGATGTAATGCGACCTTCGAACTCGCCGGAAACGACCGTCGACCACAGCCGCGGGCACGGAAGAGAAGGCCTGCGGAGGTCGGAGCAACCAAATGCGGCGAGATTCGGCGGAGGCTGGACACCGGCGGGGGAAACGACACCACGACGACCGGAGATCCAACAGCGGGCACAGGCCCGGATACAGGTGGGGAACGAGGAGGGGAGAACGGGGCAGGGGAGCCCGGCAGCGGATCCATGCGCCGTGACGCGGCCCGCGGGCGGAGGTGTGCCCGGTCGCCGTTGACCGGACGGACTTCCCTCACGCCGAGAAGCCTGCCCCGGTCAGGCGATGCGCACTGCCCGCCGGGACGTCGTCGACGCGACCCGCAGGGTCGCTACCGGATGATCCGCCATCCAGGCCACATCCGCCTCGGTGACCCGCATCCGGCGGGCCAGCTCGTCGGTGGTGGAACCGCCGTCGAGCGCCTGTCTGATCGCGGCCGCCCTGATACCGCGAAACGCGGAACGCTGCCGGCTCGCCGTCCACATCAGGTCGTCGGCGAGTGCCGCCCGTTCGACCGGGTCGGCCACTTGCAATACATCGTCACAGGTCACGGTGATAGATGGTTGCGCGCGCGGGAAGTCTTGGCAACACCTCGGGCAACAGTGATTCCCACGCAACAGCGCACGCGGCGAAGCATGTTCGCTCCATCTACAGTCAGTACACAAATGCAACCCAGGGTGCGCGGATTCTCTGCCCCGGTGTGCGCCCGGGTACCGCTCAGTTGTCGGTGGAGACCCCGAACCACGACACGACCTGCCCGCCGAACTTCAGGTCACCGTCAATTTTGATCTTGCGGGTGAGGTAGGCCTTGGCGGGGTTGGCCTGCCCGGTGACGATCCGGACCAGGCGGACGCGGTCCGTCCGGATGGTGACGGTGTGCCCGCCTGCCGGGGCCAGCTCACCAGGCGGATCGATACCCAGGCCGCACTCCGCGTCCTGCACGGTCAGCACATAAGTACGGGTCGACCCGCCCGGGCCGCCGCCGAGAACGAACTGGACCAGAGCCTGCGCCCCGCCGTCGAGGCCCTTGGCCTTCGCGGGCTCATAACTGTCCCGCATCCGGGCGAACAGCGCGTCGAGGACGGCGTCCCCGCCGGGGCCGCGCAGCAACTCCTCTGTCTGGGGCTCCGACAGCGAGCCCAGCTGGTCGACCAGCGTGGCCGGGTCGGCGTTCAGATCAACGGACAGGTCGGACATGGGTGCTCCCTGGTGCCGCGCCGATGCGGGTCGCCGGCGGATGCCGGTACGTCCCATAATGTCGCGCCCCTCGGACCGCCCGCCCGAGACCCCGGGCAACCTCGGAGAACCTCGGATCACACCGACCGGATCATTGCTGCGCTCCGTGACGGAGGGCTCCCGGTGCCCGCCGCCCGGTCGGGCTACCGGCACGCAGACCCGCAGGCTGCGTCATAATTTCTCCTGTTCGGAACGATATGCACGATATGACCCGATCCTCGGGCGTCGTCACGGAGCGGAAGGGAGCGGGATGTCCGGGTCGGATCTCGTTCACCCGTCTCGTACCCCCGGTCGGCCCCGCCCGGCCCGCCCGGTCTGCCCGGCCTGCCCGGCCCGCCCCACGGCGCGGCCTCGCAGCATGCCGAGCGAATCCCCGCGAACCGGCATGTGGTTACCTCTTACCAGCGCCGGCCGGGGTACAGGAGCGAGGGTGCCGTGAAAGTGGTGGCAGTCGTCAATTACAAGGGTGGGGTAGGAAAGACGACACTCACCGCGAACATCGGCGCGGACATCGCCCGCCTGGGAAAACGCGTCCTGATGATCGATCTGGATCCACAGGCGAGCCTGACCTTCTCGTTCTACCGGCCGGACGAGTGGCGCGCGAATCTCGCCGACGACCGGACCGTCAAGGAGTGGTTCGAGGCCTGGCGCGGAGAGTCCTATGTGCCGCACCTGTCGCCGTTCATCACCTCTCCCCCGGTGGTCAACTCCTCCATTTCGTACAACGGCGGCGCGCTCGGGCTGGTCGCGTCGCACCTCTCGCTCGGGGACCTGGAGATGAACCTGGCGGCGCGCCTGGGCGGAGCCCAGGTCCAACGGTCGACCAGGTACTACTTCGACGTCTACCAGCGGATCGCCGCCGGCCTCGCGACGCTGCACCCGCAGGACTACGACCTGGTTCTCATCGACTGCCCGCCCAACTTCGGCGTCATCACCCGCACTGCGATCGCGGCCTGCGACCATCTGCTGATCCCGGCCCGGCCGGACGAGTTGTCGACACTGGGCATCGAGCATCTGCTCAGCCGCCTGCACCGCTTCACCTGGGAGTACAACCGGATCGCCGGGCTGCAGTCGGACCGGCACCCCGAGATCAAACGACTCGACCCACGGATCCTGGGCATCGTGTTCACCATGGTCCAGTACTACGGCGGCCGGCCGATCGCGGCCATGCAGCCACACATAGACCTGGTCCGCAACCTCGACGTACCGGTTTTCGAGGCAATGGTCCGGGAGAGCAACACCTACTTCGCCGGCGCGGCCGGCACCCGCCTTCCGGTGGCCCTTTCCGAGCGCATTCCGCGATCCCTCGCGCTGGAGCTGCGCGCGCTCGTGGACGAGTTCCTCCGCCGGATCGGGGCGGCGAACCGTGGGTACTGACGCCTCCGCGCACGCCGTCCACGCCGGCGGGGAGTCGGACGGGGCGCCGCCGGCCCAGGCCCCGACCGAGGACGTGGCCGAGGACGTGGCCAGCGCGGCGGCCGTCGCGTCCCTCCTGCTGGGTGCCCTCGCCGAGCTGCTCACCGGACTCGACGCCCAGCAGGTCTCCGACCTCCTGGCGGGCCGGGCCCGCCTCGCGGTGGTACCCGTGACGCCCGTCGAACCAGCAGCACCCGCCCAGCCGGGACATGCCTCGGCGCCGGTGGACCCGGTCCGCCCAGCGCCGGCCTCCCCCACCCACACAGCCCGAACCCAGCCGCCGGCGGCCTCCACCGGCGGGCATGCCACCGGGGCGCGCCGCCGCTCGCGGGCGGCGCCGGACCGGAGCCGGAGCCGGAGCAGACCCGAACTGCCGGCCGGGCCTGCGCTGGAGGAACTGCGCCGTTCGCTGCGCGCGGCGCCGAGCCGCGAGGCCGCCGAGCAGATCCTCGACGGTCTGGGTCCGTTCACCGTGGTGGCCCTGCGTGAGCTGGCAGCCGGGCTGGGCGTCACCGGCGTCGGAAGCCGCGACCCCAGGCCCGCCGTCCGTCGCAAGATCGTGGACGGGACGGTCGGCCAGCGGCTGCGGACAGAGGCGATCTTCGGCGGAGGATTCTGACCGCGGCTACCAGCCGGGCATCGTGATCCTGATCGCGGTCCGGCTCTCCTCCGGTCGCCGGCGCACCGCACGCATCACCCGGGACGCGGCGGCGACCAGCGGCGCGGCGACCCGGTACCGGCGGTTCACCATGGCCCGGGCGGCACCGGTACGTTCCGGCAGCACCTCCGCCATCACCTCGACGGGGCTTTCCGATGACCGTCCCCTGGCGTCGCAGGGGGCGACTGTCGCGCGCGGCGAGTCCCGCAGCCGGCGGACCTTCCCGCTCCTCTCGTCAGTAAGTACCAGAAGTTCCGCTTCGTTCACCACGAACCACACCGGCGTCGAGACGGGGCGTCCGTCCTTGCGGAAGGTGGTCAGGGAGAGGTATTTCGACGTTTCGGTCCACGTGGGCAGTGTCACGACTGACGGCATGGGCGGAACCGTAGTGGTGGCCGGCCTCCGCGTCCCGGCCACTGACCGGTAGGCCCGGAAGGTCCCGCGCCGCTTCGGCCACTTGACAGCGATCGTTCCTTTGGCACAATCGGGCACCTCGAGAACATCTCCGCGCTGAGCTCATCCGCACCGCGGCCGGCCGGAACCGGATTTGCGGGAGTTCGGTCGAGGTGTCACGCACCCCCGCGGTGCTACCGGGGTCCCCCGCGCCCGGTCCGCATGATGCCCGGCGGCGACCGGGTCACGCCCCGACAATCCTCAATATCCGTAAATATTTCGGCTCTCGGCCTGCGGAAGGACCCCCGCATTGTCCGGCCGGTCCCGATCGCGGTCACCGGGGCGTTCAGCGAGCCCCGAGCGGCCGCACAATGTCCGACGCATCGGGCGTGTTCGCCGGTGCCTCGGACAACGACATCGCGGCGGCGCCGGCACGGCGCCGAGGAAAGGCACACGGATGGAACAGCAGAGCCGGAAGGAACGATCAGACAAAGGGTGCATCCGGATCAACGCACGGGACTTCCGGTGTCTGAGCTGGCTGTTGGAGATGGGCTCCGCCTACGAGGACGACCTGGCTGTCGTGCTCGACCCGGCCATGCGGACATCCCGTGACGCGGCTCGGGCCGTCGTGCGGCGCTGGCGGCAGGCCGATCTCGTCCAGGCTGACGGCCTGTTCGCCAACCGGGGCCGCATCGTGCGGCTCACGGAGGACGGCACACGCCTGGTCGGCGAGGTCGACCACGCCGCCGTGGCGCCGGTGACCGCCGCGGTGCACGCGGCTGAGACGGCCCGCACCCGCCTGCTGCTGGAACACCAGCCGCAGGCCGCTGGTTCAGCGGTGGTCGGCTGGATCAGCGCTCACCGGTGGCGCGCGGAGAACCGGGCCGCGGTCAGCGCCGGTGCGTGCGTCCCGGACGGCGTCGCGCAGCTGGCGGACGGCTCATGCGCCGCCGTGCGGGTCGAACGGGTCTATCAGGGGGCCGCGTCGATGACCACTGCGGCCACCGATCTGCTGCGGCGGTTCCCGCGGGCGATCTACGCCGTTCCGGGGATGAGTGGTGGTTTGGCGGACCTCGTCGAGGAGGCGCTGGCGCGGGCCGTCGGGCAGATCCGGGCAGACGGGTCGGAGCCGGGTACCCCGGCGTTCGTCCGCATCCCCGACCGCCTTGTCCCCGGCCTGCCAGCCCTGGTGGCCTGCCGGGCCGGTCAGGAGAACAGGCGGGCCGGTCTGACACCGGCGTGAACACGAGGCCGACAGTGAACACGAGGCCGACACGAAAAGGCCGCCCGGGGTACGGGGGGATCCCCGGGCAGCTGTTCCATGTTTGCACCCTTGAACCGCCGGACGCAATGGGATGCGCCCGCGGGATCGTCACACATGGTCCGAACCGGCTACCGGGACCGGGCGGGCCCGGTAGAGCTCACGCGGCCGCGGTAGCCGCGGCCAGCGGCAGGGCCACCCCCGGAAAGCGATGGATGAGGCTGGTGGAGACCGTCCCCTGCGCGATCCCGCCCCCGCCGATCACGTCCAGCAGCGCCGCGGCGTATCGCGGGTCGAGGCGACCGGCGCGGTGCAGGCCGCGCAGGCGGAGCAGGCCCGGCAGGTGGGCTTCGATCGCAGGCTGGTCCGGCCGGGGCGCGCCGTCCAGCCAGGCGTCGAACCGCGCCTCGGTCATGACCTCCCAGACGACCGTGTCCGCGATCGCGCCGGTGGCGTCCGTGACCGTGACCAGATGCGGGACGCGCACGAGCCCGGACAGGCCGGTCAGGTCGGGGCGGGTCCCGGCGGTGATGACATGGCCGGGCTGCTCGGCCCGCAGCAGAACAGCGCGCAGATGGGACGCGAACGCGAGCGCGAGGGCGCTACGTCCGGGCAGGCCGCTCTGCGCGTGCATGACGACGGCGTCCACGCCGGGGCCGCGCACCCGGTCCGCGGCGGCACGGGCCAGCCAGCTCGGCTCCACCAGCTCGAAGCCCACCTGCGCCCGGCGGCGTTCGAGGACGGTGTCGACGCCGCCGGCGGACCACGCGCCCACCACCGCGGAGTCGGGAAGCCACCGGCAGATGATCAGACCGTCGGCCCTCGGCAGCGACAGAAGCGGGAGATCACCGGAGGTGAAGATCCGATCAGGGGTCTCGATCGGCGTCGTCATGCGGCTCTCCGGTGCGCGTGCGGGGCGTGGCAGCGCTCGCGTCAGCCCCGGGCGGTCGAGGTCGGTTCGGTGCGGTACGGGCGCCGGGCTCACCTTCCACGAGCGGGGCGGCGCACTCTGGCAGGAATCTGCCAGCATGCCGGAGTGCCGGTTCACACCATCAACCTCCAGACAGGGCCCACCGGCTCCGGAGAGCCGTGCCGGGTACAGGCGGACAAGGCGCCTGGCACTGCGCCGGGCTCCCCAGGCAAAGGTCGGGACCGGACGCCGCTGTCCGGCCACGACCCGAAGCGGGTCGGACTACATCGAGCCCAGCTGGACGTCAGCGGGACCTCGTCGTAGCGCCGAACAGTCGGCTGGCCCGGTGCGATCCGGAAACCCGCTCGTCGGCGTTGGTGCGATGTGCCCGGGCGAAAGCGCCGAGCTGTGACTGCAGGCGGCCCCCACGGGGACCGCGCCATCTGCGGGCGGGGCGGTCAGACCGTTCCCTGTCAGATGAGCAGGTTGTCGAAATCCCCGTCCTTCGCGCCCAGGATCAGCGCCTCAATCTCGGCCCGCGTGTAGACGAGGGCGGGCCCGTCGGGATGCCTGGAGTTCCGGACGGCCACCGCATCACCCGGCAGTCGCGCCATCTCGACGCAGTTGCCCTGTGAGTTGCTCCGCCGACTCTTCTGCCACGTGACCCATTGCAGGGCCGCGGCCGGCATACCACTGTAGATCTTGGACAAGGTTGGTCTCCTGAAGTTTCTTTACGTCCGGAGCCAGGCGTTCGCTGCCGCGGGCTGGACCCCTTCCACCCTGGCCGCTCACGGCTCGTCCGCAGCTACGAAACCACCCGCCGCACTGGGGCTCGGCCGACGAGAGACCTCGTCCTACCTCCCTCCCAGGGGTGGGCTCGTGCGCTTGCACGGACTTCGGCTCACGATACAGCACGCGCGTGTGCACGTGCATCCGACCGGAGGTCATGTGCAAACGACATTCGACCGCCACCCCCGAACGCCATCCGCCGGTCCGCACGCGACCCACCAAAGAACTCCGCATGCACACTATTCACACGTGAAACAAAAACATGGCCACTACCTGCCCGTCGCACCGTGCGTCCGCACAGCATCCGGCCACCACCGGCGAACGGCCTTCACGCGCACCCCGTCACCAGACCCGCTCCCCCGGCGAGCAGGCCTCCCGAACCGATAGCTCATTGGTTGTGCTCGTGGTGACCCTGCCTGTCGACCGGCAGAGGCCCGGGCCGGGCGGTGCGGCGCCGCACCCGGCTCCACACCGCCCGGCTCCACACCGGCCAGCCCCGCGCCGGCCATGGGCAGGACGAGACGGCACGGCCCAGACACGGGCGGCGCCGGAAGCGTTGCCTCGGGGTAGCCCGCGTGGCGGGCCGGCAACCATGATCACCTGATCGTGCCGGTTCACCGGATCGGGCGCCGGGGACGAACGGCTCCCCGGCGGCGCCGCTCCGCGGCCGTCCACGGGGGCCCCGGAAACCGGTTGACGTGCGCTCCGAGCTGCGTTCTCACGGGATTCAGGGGCAGTACGGCGGTGGGCCGCGCCCGCCCGCGAACCCGCCTTCCGGGCGGCGACGAAGGTCCCGTGACCCGGCAACGCGCGCCCGGCGAAGCGGTACGGTCGACACGCTGTCCGATTCCGGCCCGCGTACGCGGCGGCCGACGGGCCGGGCAAACAGTGGCGCCGCTCCTGCGGTGCCACTGCCGAAGGACCTCGACGATGGCAGTGACGCGAATGAACAGCACACCGGGTGAACAACAGGGAACGTCGATGAGGGAGGGTGTGCCGCAGGCGGCCCGGGCATGTTTCCGGTCCGTTGACGAGATCACCGACGCGCGGCCCAGGGCCGCACTGCGGCGGTGGGCAACCACTCGACCATGACGGCCCCTTCTGCCACAGTGACGTCCCGGTAACACTGATCGGGGCGAGGGGGTCCGGGCGGACAAGCACCTGGCTGCGCAGGCCGTTGGCGACGAAACTGTTCGCCGGGCGGCCCCCGGATCGGCGGAAGCGGGAGCCGTGCGGGCTCCACCCCCGGCACCGGCGCCCGCAGCGGAGGCCCTCTCCTGTCGCCGGCCCGTCGCGAGGCGCAATCAGCACTGTGCGCGGGGCGCATTGGCCGGCCGGTATCCGGAGCGGCCTGATCGCAGGCGGATCGCAGCCAATGACAGTCGACAACGAACACACTGCGTCAACCGTGTATACGTATCTGGTTCACCAGGCCGGAGCCGATCCCGTTGAAGGGGGCGGGGAAGGGATGGGGTGAACCTGGACCAAAGATCGAATGACATACTCTCCTATAGACCAATGACGAGGGGGCCGACAGTGATGACCACTCAACCGGGTGGCGGTCCGACAGTCCGTCGGATCCTGCTCGGTTCGCAGCTCCGTCGGCTTCGGGAGGAAAAGGGCATAAGCCGCGAAGATGCCGGTTACCACATCCGGGCCTCCGAATCGAAGATCAGCCGGATGGAGCTCGGCCGGGTGAGCTTCAAGGGGCGGGACGTCGAGGACCTCCTCACCCTCTACGGCGTGACGGACAGCGACGAGCGCGAGCCCCTCCTCTCCCTCGTCCGGGAGGCCAACCGCCCGGGCTGGTGGCACGGCTACGGGGATGTACTGCCGAACTGGTTCCAGCCCTACATCGGGCTCGAGGAGGCGGCGGCGCTCATCCGGACCTATGAGCTTCAGTTCATCCCTGGCCTGCTGCAGACCGAGGACTACGCCCGGTCGGTCATCAACCTCGACAGCGGCGGGACGCCCCCCGACGTCCTCGAGCGGCGCGTGAACGTCCGGATGAACCGGCAGAAGGTCCTGCACCGCGAGACACCACTGCGACTCTGGGTGGTGATCGACGAGGCCGCGCTGTGCCGGCCCATCGGCGGCCCCAAGGTCATGCGGGCGCAGCTCGAGCACCTGATCGCGCTCTGCGCGCTCCCGAACCTGACACTGCAGATCATGCCGTTCGCATTCGGCGGGCACGCCGCCGAGGGCGGCGCCTTCACCATTCTGCGGTTCCCGGAGCAGGATCTGCCGGACGTCGTCTATCTGGAGCAGCTCACCGGCGCGGTCTATATGGACAAACGGGAAGACGTGGACATTTACGCGCAGGCGATGAATCGACTCACGGTTGACAGCCCGCAGCCGGCTTCCACTCCCGACCTCCTGAACCGCATCGTCGCCCAGCTCTGACCGACTCCGCCGGCACAGCCGGTCCCGGTCCCCCGGCCCCGGCCCCGGTCCCGACACCGGCCACCCCGTGGTTGCCGGGTGGCAGCAGCACGCCGGTGGCACGGAAAACTCTTCGCGCTTTCTTTGCAGCAGATCCGCAGGCCATTTCCGCCGGACCGGCCGGCGCCTCCACCCAGGCCCGCCCGCCCGTGCCTGGTCCGGCGACCCGCGGGATCCCGCCGGGTCCGATCGGCCGCCGTGTGTCCCCACCGCCACGTCCCGCAGTGAGCGTCCATCCGAACGGCCCGCTCGATCAGGTGCACCTTACCCCGCTTCTGCAATTGCAAATGCAAATGCAATGCCCTGCAAAACGCGCCCTGCTTGACCGAATTGTCCACATGAAATGGGCATTACGGTGCGGCGCGATGCGGCTCTTGGTATGAATGCATCCCACTCAGCCGCGTGCAGGATGGAGAGCCGTAGAATCATGGTCTCGGCACTCGTCGTGGTCTCCCTCGTTCTGACCGGACTCGTCGCGGGAACGATGACCGTCGGCCTGGTTGCCGTTCGGCCCGCCCTGCACTCTCTGCCCACCACCTCGTACGTGCAGGTGAAGCAGGCCTTCGACGTCAGCTACCCGAAGTTGATGAAGCCCCTGCAGATCGTCAGCCTGGTGGTCACCGCGGCGCTGGCCATCGCCGCGGGCGTCGACGGAGAGACCACCTGCGCCGTCCTCGCCGCGGTCGCCACCGTCGCGGTGCTCACCAACATCATCGTCACGGTGCGCGGGGATCTCCCCATCAACAACGCGATGGCGACCTGGCAGCCGGAAGCCCCGCCCAGCGACTGGCAGTCCCAGCGGGCCCGCTGGGACTTCTTCAACACCATCCGGACGTCCGCCGCCGTCATCGCGCTGGTGCTGCTCGCGCTCGCGGCAACCACGGCCTGACCAGGGCGGTCCCGTGGGTTGCCGGGGCCGGCAGGCGCGAGACTCCGGCGGGCGGCGAGGCTCCGGCGGGCGCCCAGCCGCAGCCAGCGCCCGGCGGAAGCGGCGCGAGGCCGGACAGACCGGACAGGCCGGACGGGAATGTGTGACGGCAGCCGGACGCTGCGAAAAGCAGGTGCCATCGCGCGGCGTCCGGGGCAGAATGCTCCCTCGGAGGCTCCCCCGGGAGTCCAGCCGCACCGTGACGGCACCCGCCGCCACGGCCCGGGCAGGATACGACCGGTCATGCACCTCCGGTTGTCACCCAGCCCGCCGGAGCACCCAGGAACTCGACGACCGCCCGGGAAAACACGCCGTCTGTGATCTCTCCAGCAGAATCGCCGCCACCGCGGCTGTCCGAGCTGCGCGCACGCCTGCCGCAGCTCATGGCACGCGACGCGCACCGCCTGGCCAGGCGCCTCGACCAGGCCAGGGCGATGCGCGACCACGCGGTCCGCACCTCCTCGATCGCCCGGCTCGCGGCGGAGGTCGAGGCCGCCCAGGCGCGTGTCGCGACGCGCCACGCCAGCGTGCCGGCCATCAGGTACCCGGAGGAGCTGCCGGTCAGCCAGCGCCGGGACGAGATCCTGGCCGCCATCCGCGACCACCAGGTCGTGATCATCGCCGGTGAGACCGGCTCGGGCAAGACGACGCAGCTGCCGAAGCTGTGCCTGGAACTGGGCCGGGGCGTGCTCGGCATGATCGGGCACACCCAGCCGCGCCGCATCGCCGCGCGGACAGTCGCCGAACGCATAGCGGAAGAGCTCGGCAGCCCGATCGCGGGTGGCGGCCAGGAGCCGTCCGGTCCGGCCGGCGGGCTGGTCGGCTACCAGATGCGGTTCACCGACCGGGTCGGCCCGACCACGCTCGTCAAGCTGATGACGGACGGCATCCTGCTCAACGAGCTGGCCGCCGACCGGCTGCTGCGCCAGTACGACACGCTCATCATCGACGAGGCGCACGAACGCAGCCTCAACATCGACTTCATCCTGGGCTACCTGCACGGGCTGCTACCCCGCCGCCCGGACCTCAAGGTGATCATCACCTCGGCGACCATCGACCCGCACCGGTTCGCCCGGCACTTCCACGACGCACCGGTGATCGAGGTGTCGGGCCGTACCTACCCGGTCGAGATGCGCTATCGGCCGCTGACCGGGCCCGACTCACCGGGTGGCCCCGCGAACGACGACCGGCGTGCTGACCAGCGTGGTGACCAGCGGCGCGGCGGAGACCGGGGCGGCGGAGACCGGGGCGGCGACCGCGGCAGCGACCGGGGCGGCGGAGACCGGGGCGGCGACCGCGACAGCGAGCGGGACCAGGTCTCGGCGATCTGTACCGCGGTGGACGAACTGTGCGCCGAAGGCCCGGGTGACATCCTGGTGTTCCTCAGCGGCGAGCGGGAGATCCGCGACACCGCCGACGCGCTGGCCCGGCAGGACCGGCCGGCCACCGAGGTGGTCCCGCTGTACGCCCGGCTGTCGTCCGCGGAGCAGCACCGGGTGTTCACCCCGCACACCGGGCGCCGGATCGTGCTGGCGACGAACGTCGCCGAGACCTCGCTGACCGTCCCGGGCATCCGGTACGTGATCGACCCGGGCCTGGCCCGCATCTCCCGGTACAGCCACCGGACGAAGGTCCAGCGGCTCCCGATCGAGCCCGTCTCGCAGGCCTCGGCGAACCAGCGCGCCGGCCGGTGCGGGCGGACGTCCGACGGCATCTGCATCCGGCTGTACGCCCAGGAGGACTTCGACGCCCGGCCCGCGTTCACCGACCCGGAGATCCTGCGGACGAACCTCGCGTCGGTGATCCTGCAGATGGAGGCGCTCGGCCTGGGCGAGATGGCGGACTTCCCGTTCCTCGACCCGCCGGAGTCGCGGCAGATCGCCGACGGTGTGCGGCTGCTGGTCGAGCTGGGAGCCCTGGTCGAGGATGCCGAGCCGGGAAAGCGGCTCACCCCGACCGGTCGCAGCCTCGCCCAGCTGCCGGTCGACCCGCGGCTGGGCCGGATGGTGCTCGCCGCCGGGGAGCTGGGCTGCCTGTCCGAGGTCCTGGTGATCGCTTCGGCGCTCGCCATCCAGGACCCGCGGGAACGGCCGGTGGAGCAGCGCCCGGCGGCCGACCAGGCGCACGCCCGGTTCACCGACCCGACGTCCGACTTTCTGTCGATCCTGAACCTGTGGCGGCATCTGCGCAGCGCGCGGGAGGAACGGTCGTCCAACCAGTTCCGGCGGATGTGCCGCACCGAGTTCCTGAACTACCTGCGGATCCGGGAGTGGCAGGACGTCCACGGCCAGCTCCGCTCGATCGCCCGCGGGCTGGGGCTGGAGCCGAACGAAAGCCCGGCGGACGTCCGGTCGGTGCACCAGGCGCTGCTCACCGGGCTGCTGTCACACATCGGCCGGTACGAGCCGGAGAAGAAGGACTACCTGGGGGCACGGGGCGCCCGGTTCGCGATCTTCCCGGGTTCCGGGCTGGCGCGACGGCGGGCGGCCCGGCCCGAGACGGCGGACGGCACCGGCGCGGCGGAGGCCGGCGCCGGCACGGGCACCGGGGCCGACGGGGAGCAGGGCGGCCGGCGCGGGCCGGGCATCCCGACCTGGGTGGTCGCCGCCGAGCTGGTCGAGACGTCCCGGCTGTGGGCCCGCACGGTGGCGCGCATCGAGCCCGACTGGGTGGAGCCGCTGGCCGAGCACCTGCTGCGGCGCACCTACAGCGAGCCGCACTGGTCCCGCCGGCAGGGCGCCGCACTGGCCTACGAGAAGGTCACGCTGTACGGGGTCCCGCTGGTGACGGCACGGCTGGTGCAGTACGGCCGGATCGACCCGGTGGTGAGCCGGGAGCTGTTCGTCCGGCACGCGCTGGTGGAGGGCGACTGGAACACCCGGCACGCGTTCTTCCGGACGAACCGCGAGCTGCTCGCCGACGTTGAGGAGCTGGAGCACCGGGCCCGGCGGCGCGACATCCTCGTCGACGACCAGACGCTGTACGAGTTCTATGACGAGCGGGTGCCGGCGGACGTCGTCTCCGGCCGCCATTTCGACTCCTGGTGGAAGGCGACGCGGCGGACCGAGCCCGACCTGCTCGACTTCTCCGCCTCGATGCTGGTCAACGACCGCGCCGGCACGGTGCGCCAGCAGGACTACCCGGACGCCTGGGTGGCCGACGGGGTGGAGCTGCCGCTCACCTACCAGTTCACGCCCGGGGACGCCGCCGACGGCGTGACCGTGCGGGTGCCGCTGCCGGCGCTCGGCGGGCTGCGCGCCGAGCCGTTCACCTGGCTGGTGCCCGGGCTGCGCGAGGAACTGATCACCGCCATGATCCGCGGGCTGCCGAAGGTGGTGCGGCGCGGGTTCGTCCCGGCGCCGAACTACGCCCGGGCGGTGCTCGACCGCATCACCCCCGACGAACGGCCGCTGGCGGACGCCGTCGCCGCCGAGCTGCACCGGATGAGCGGCTCCGCGCTGCCGACGGGGGTGTGGTCGCCGGCGCGCCTCGCCGAGGTGCTGCCACCACACCTGCGGATCACCTTCCGCATCGTCGACGATCGTGGCGCGACGCTGGGTGAGGGCAAGGACCTCGCGGAGCTGCGGAACCGGCTGCGACCGAAGACGCGGGCCGTGGTCTCCGCGGCGGCGGCCGGGGTGGAGCGCTCCGGCCTGCTCGGCTGGGATGTCGGAACGCTGCCGGCGGTGATCGAGCGGAGCCGGGGTGGGCATGTCGTGCGGGCCCACCCGGCGCTGGTGGACGAGGGCGGCTCGGTGGCCGTCCGGGTCTTCGACGACCGGGACGAGGCCGACCGGGCCATGTGGGCGGGTACCCGCCGGCTACTGCTGCTCAACGTCCCCTCCCCCGTCCGGGGGATCATCGGGCGGCTGCCGAACGCGGCGAAGCTGGCCTTGAGCAACAACCCGCACCGCGACATCAGCGATCTGCTCGACGACTGTGTCTCCGCCGCCATGGACGTTCTGCTCCGCGGCGCGGGCGGTCCCGTACGGGACGAGGCGGGGTTCCGGGCACTGCTCGACACGGTCCGGGCGGAGCTGCCGGAGACCGCGCTGACGGTGGTCCGCGCCACCGAGCGGGTGCTCGCGCTCGCCCACCAGATCGACCGCGGCCTGCGCACGCTGACCAGCCCGGCCCTGCTGGCCACCGCCGCCGACCTGCGCGGGCAGCTCGGCGAGCTGATCCACCGCGGTTTCGTGACCCGCACCGGGGTCGAGCGGCTGCCCGACCTGGAGCGCTACCTGACCGCGGCGCAGCGGCGGGTCGAGCGGCTTCCCGGCGACGCCGCCCGCGACCGGCAGCTCACCACCCGGGTGGGCCATGTGCTGGCGGCGTTCCGTGAGCTGACCGACGAGCTGGGCCCGGAGGGTTCGACGGCCGAGCCGGTGCAGGCGGTCCGGTGGATGATCGAGGAGCTGCGGGTGAGCCTGTTCGCGCAGGCCCTGCGTACGCCCTACCCGATCTCCGAGGAGCGGATCTACCGGGCGATCGACGGCCTGCGGCGCAGCTGAGACACGTCCGAGGCGCAGCTGGGGCACCCGCCCGGCGGTGAGACGCCCGGCTGGCGCGGCCAGTCCCTGGTGGGGCTACCGGCGTCTCCGGCCAGGCGCATTACGATGACCTCGGCAAGAACCTACGGCGGAATCAACGACGTATGAGTGTCTGCCAGATCTAACTGATTGTGGCCCGCTCGGGCTGCGCTCAGCTGTGTTGACGTCGGTGGGACCCAGGTTCGCGCGGGGCCCGGGTGGGGGGTGCGGTGGCGCCTGGCGGCAGGTATGTGATCATCCTCCTGGCCGCCCTGGGTCTGCCACTCGCGGCACTCGCCGCGGTACAGATGGCACTGGGCCCGTCCGCGGACCCCCACCCGGCCGCACGCTCCGCCGCACACCTGGTCGCCGCGGCGACGGCGCCCCCGGGCGCGGCCACGAGCAGCCAGCAGGCCACAGCCGCCCCGGGGGCGGCCGATGCGACGACCGCGGACCCGCCCGCCGCCTCCGGATCGGTGCCCGGCGCCACGGACGAGAGCACCCTCACCTCCGAGCCCGGCTTCCCACAGGCGAGTACTCCCCCGCCGGGCGGTGGCGCGGCAGGCGGTGGCGCGGCAGGCGGTGGCGCGGCGGATTCCGGCGGGATCGGCGCGGCCGGGCCGGCGGTCAGCCACACCACGGAGATCACGCTGCGGTCAGGTCGAAGCTACGACCTGCACACCACCGTCCGACCGGGCCAGCCACGGCCCCTTGTGGTCCTCCTGCATGCCTATCTTCACGACGCGGCCGTCATGCGCGACATCAGCGGCGCCACCCCGTTCGCCGACGGGCACGGGTTCGCGCTGGCCTACGGCCATGCCGTGGACGGGGCCTGGAACGCCGGCACCTGCTGCGCCGGGACGTCTGGCGTGGACGACGTCGCCTACCTGCGCGACCTGGTGGCGGACGCGAGCCGGCGGACCTCGGTCGACCCCGCCCGGGTCTACGTCTGGGGTTACTCGAACGGCGGGATGATGGCGGCGCGCGCCGTCTGCGAGGCACCGGACGTCTTCGCCGCAGCCGGGGTCGTCGCGGGCCACCTGCTCGTGCCCTGCGACCAGTCCCCCATCCGGATGATGCACATCCACGGAACCGAGGACACGACGGTGCCCTGGCGCGGCGGCTGGTCGGACTACGTCGACGTCTCATTCCCCGACGCGCGCACCGAGTCCTCGCGGGTGACCAGCTCTTCGGTAGTGGTCGGTGTGCCCTGGCAGGGGGGCCACGAATGGCCCTGGTGGGCCGTCGGCCGACTCTGGGAGTTCTCCGCCGGGCAGCGGGCCGGCAGGCACGCGCTCGCCGGCACCCCCTGACCGGCCCCGACCCACCACCCGAACGGACCACCGCGGGACGCGGGGCCGCGGGCGGGACGCGGGGCCGCGGGCGGGACGCGGGGCCGCGGGCGGGACGCCGCGCCGGGTCCCGGTCAGCCCGCTGCCACGGCCCCGCGAGGATCCCGCGCCACAGCCCCGCGGAAATCCCGCGTCACAGCCGCTCGCCGGTACTACTCCGCCCCCTCCGCGCGCCGTCGGGCGGCTCGCAGCCGCTCGGCGGCGTCCTCCGGGGTGATGTCCCGCTGCATGCCGGCGAACATGTCGTACCCGACCACGTGCTTGCGCACGGTGGACGACCGCAGCAACGGCGGATGGAAGTGCGCGTGCACCTGCCAGTGCTCCCACTCCGGCTCAGCGCCGTCGGCGCCGTCGGCGCCGGGGTGCGGGCCGGGCGCGGCGTGCCAGCCCATCGAGTAGGGGAAGGGCGTGTCGAACAGGGCGTCGTAGGTGCGGAGCAGGGTGCGGAGCACCACTGCCAGCGCGTCGCGTTCGGGGTCGGTCAGCTGGTGCAGCAGCGGCACCGGGCGGCGCGGCAGCACCAGCGTCTCGAACGGCCAGAGCGCCCAGTACGGGACGACGACGACCCAGTGTTCGTTCGCCACGACCACCCGGCCGGCCCCAGCCGCCCCAGCCGCCCCGGCGGCGGTGTCGAGGTCGGATTCCAGGGCCGCGTAGTCGACCAGCAGCGACGTCCCGTGTGAGCGTCGGTAGTCGCGCTGGGACCGGTCCTCCGCGGCCGGCAGGTCGGGCAGGAAGGAGGAGGCCCAGATCTGGCCGTGGGGGTGCGGGTTGGAGGCGCCCATCGCCGCCCCGCGGTTCTCGAAGATCTGTACCCAGGTCCAGGTCCGGGCCAGCTCACGTTCCTGGTCGGCCCAGGTGTCGACCACCGCCCGGACCCGGTCGAGCGGCAGGCTGGCCAGTGTGTCGTCGTGGCGGGGATCGAAGCAGATGACGCGGCACGTCCCCGTCCCCGGCAGGGCCCGCAGCAGGGCCGCGGCCCGCGTGTCCGGCTCGTCACCCGCCCAGCCGACACCGTCCACCGCCGCCGGGGCACCGGGGCGCAGCGCCGGAAAGTCGTTGTCGAAGACATAAACACCGGCATAGTCCGGATTAGCTATTCCGGAAGCACGCACGTTTCCCGGGCAGAGATGACATTCCCGGTCGTATGCACCGTGCGTGGTGGTTACCTTTTCCTCACCGCCGCGCCACGGGCGCGCGACCCGCCCCGCCGACACCAGGACCCAGCGGCCGGTCAGCGGGTCAAAACGCCGGTGGGCGCCTTCCTCGGCCGGAAGGACGAAGGCCCCGGGCGCCGCGACCTCGCCGGACCGGTCCGCCGCCTGGTCCGTCACCTGACGTGAATACCGGTCAGAGAAATCGTCCGCAGCCGGGCCGTCAGCTGGTCCGAAGAACGAGGCCGCCACCGTCAGATCGTAGCGGGACGGATTTCCCCGTTTCGCCGGGGATGGCCACCGGCCCGCAGCACAACTGTCAGGACGTCTCACCGTGTCTGTGCTATCACTCGTTGCGGCAGCCGCGCGACAGGTGGGCACGCCGGCTGCGAGGAGGTGCCGAGCATGGATCGACGGGCGCTGCTGCGCCTGGCCGCCGCCGGTGTCGGAACCACCGTCCTGTGCGGTACGAGCTGGCAGTCTGCGGTGGCGAGCACCACCCAGCCGGGCCAGGGCCCGTACGGCCCGCTGCGGGCCCCCGACTCCAACGGGGTCGCGCTGCCGCCGGGTTTCACCAGCCGGGTGGTCGCGCGATCCCGTGAGATCGTGCCCGGCACCGGCCTGTCCTGGCATGACGCGCCGGACGGTGGAGCCTGCTTCCCCGCCGGCAACGGCTGGATCTACGTCTCCAACTCCGAGACCGCGCTGAACGGCGGCGCCTCGGCGCTGCGCTTCGACCCCGCCGGCACGATCATCTCCGCCAGCCGGATCCTGCGGCGCACGAACGCGAACTGCGCGGGCGGGGCGACGCCGTGGGGCACCTGGCTGTCCTGCGAGGAGTACGCCTTCGGGCGGGTGCACGAGACCTGGCCGGACGGCAGCCGGCCGGCGGTGGCTCGTCCCGCGATGGGCCGGTTCACCCACGAGGCGGCGGCCTGCGACCCCGACCGGCAGGTCGTCTATCTCACCGAGGATCGGCGTGACGGCTGCTTCTACCGGTTCCGCCCGACCCGGTGGGGCGACCTGTCCGACGGCACGCTGGAGGTGCTGCGGGCCCCCGCGGACGCCGTCTCCGGGCCGGTGACCTGGGCCCCGGTGCCGGACCCGGGCGGGTTTCCCCGCGCGACACGGCGCCAGGTCGACGGCGCCCGCGCCTTCGACGGCGGTGAGGGCTGCTACTACGCGGCGGGGCGCTGCCTGTTCACGACGAAGGGCGACAACCGGATCTGGGCCTACGACGCCGTCGGCGAGCAGATCGCACTGCTTCATGATCCCGAGGCGGTCCCGCGCGGCGGCATGACCATGACGGGAGTCGACAACATCACCGGCTCGGCCCGGGGTGACCTGTTCGTGGCCGAGGACCGCCCGGGTCCCGCGCTGAACCTGATCACTCCGGGCGGGACGTTCTCCCGCTTCCTCCAGCTGCCGGGCCACCAGGAATCCGAGATCACCGGCCCGGCGTTCAGCCCGGACGGCCGCCGCCTCTACGTCAGCTCGCAGCGCGGCGCCCAGGGGCGCAGCCGGGCGGGGATCACCTTCGAGATCACCGGCCCGTTCCGGGGGTAGGCGCCGTCGATCCGGCCGGCGGGCCGCGGCCCAGCCCCCCAGCCCGCGGGCCGCGGGCCGGCACCTGTAGTTGACGTGAGATTCAGGTTCGCTACCGTCGAACGATGAACGCCACGGACGTCCTGTCCCTCGGAGATGTGGTGCGCCGCAGCGGGTTCAGCGCCTCGGCCCTGCGCTTCTACGAACGGGAGGGGCTGCTGAGCGCAAGCCGCACGAGCGGCGGCCAGCGCCGGTACGCCCGTCATGTACTTCGCCGGCTGGCCTTCATCCGGGCAGCCCGCAACATCGGGCTGAGCCTGGAGGAGATCCGTGAGGCGCTGCGCAGCCTGCCCGCCGAGCGGACCCCCACCCGGGCCGACTGGACGTCGATCTCCCGCGCCTGGCGGACCCGGCTGGACGAGCAGATCGAGGCGCTGGAGAAGCTGCGTGACGGGCTCGACTCCTGCATCGGGTGCGGCTGTCTGTCCCTGCGGCGCTGCCACATCTCGAATCCGGGCGACCGGGCCGCCTCGTACGGTCCCGGCGCCGTCGTTCTGCCGGCCACACTGCGACGCACCCCGGAACGCTCCTGACGCGGGGGCCTACGCTTTCCGTCGCATCTCACCCACGCCGTGCGGTAGTCACAGTTCCGCAGACATCGCACAGCGATGCAGGAGGAGGAGTCGATGGTCGACGCGCACGGTGCGTATCCGGGGAACGGTGACAGCCGTCCGCACCCCGGCTCGGGGGAACCGCTGGCGCAACGCCGCGGACGCACCGGCCCACCGCTCACCAGGCCCACGGACACCGGCGCGGGCGGCATCGCGGATCTGGCCGCGCTGGGCGTCATCGGCCCGCCGGCCCCGCGGGTGGAGCGACGCCGCCGCCCCACCATCGTCGGCATCGGCGGGGCCACCCGGCCGGAGTCGACCACCCTGCGGGCGCTGGAGACCGTCCTGGGCTCGATGGCGGCCGCGGGCGCGGAGACCGTCCTGCTCGGCTCCGCCGACATCGACCTGCCGATGTACGTCCCGGAGCAGCGGGAGCGCACTCCCGCGGCCCGCAGGCTCCTCAGCGAGGTGGGCCGGGCGGACGGTGTCGTCATCGCCACTCCGGGCTACCACGGCGGTATGTCCGGTCTGGTGAAGAACGCCCTGGACTACCTGGAGGACCTTCGGGGAGCGCCCCGCCCCTACCTGGACGGCCGCGTGGTCGGCCTGATCGTCTGCGCGGACGGGCCGCAGACCGCCGGCACCACCCTCACAGCCCTGCGGTCCTCGATCCACGCCCTGCGCGGCTGGCCGACTCCCCTCGGCGTCTCGATCGACACGTCCAGCGCCCCCTTCGGCCCGAACGGCGAAGTGCTCGACCGGCGGGCGGCGAGCCACCTGGAGACGCTCACCGATCAGGTCATGGGCTTCACCTACGCCTGGTCGCAGGTGATCTGACCAGTCGCGGCCGACTCCGTCGCCCAGTGCGCGCGGTCGACCCCGTGCGCACGACGGTGCGTACGGCGCCGTCGGCCGGCGCCGTCGCCGGCCGACGGACCGGCGCCGCAGTTGCGCGGCGGAGAGTCATGTTCGCATCACACCGGAGGAGTACCGGATCACCCTGCCATCAGGGCTCGGCACCGACGGTCTACCGTGACGGGGCCGCAGGGCCTCGATGGCGGGCAGTCGCCGTCGCACCGCCCCGTCGCCCCGCCAGGGGCTTGAGGCGCATCAGGAGGGACGAACCGGTGAGACGACGTCTGGGTCTGCGGCTCGGAGCCGCCTGCATCGGCGCCGTCACGGCGCTCGCCGCGTGCGGCGGGGGAAGCGACGAGCCGTCCGGTGGTTCCGCCACGGGCTCGGGCGACCCGACCAAGTTGATGATCATCGCTGCCGAGGGCGGCGTCGGCGTCGGCCACCCCGAGATGGTCGCCGCGGTCCGGGCCGCCGCCCGCGCGGTCAACGAGCGGGGCGGCATCAAGGGCCACCCGGTCGAGATCGTGCACTGCAACGAGCGGAACGACCCGACGGCGGCGAAGGAGTGCGCCCAGCGGGCGGTCGACGAGAACGTCCTGGCCGTGGTCTCCGCGGTGTCCACCTCGGGCGGGATCATGCCGATCCTCGAGCAGGCGGGCATTCCCGCCATCGGGTCGGCCGGCATCGCCGTGGACCAGTCCGAGCTCAGCTCGGACGTCAGCTTCATGATCAGTCCACTGACGTTCTACCCGACCGTCTGCCCGTCGCTGCTGCGCAAGGCCGGCGCGTCGAAGATCGGCCTGGTGGGTTACGACCTGGCGGCCAGCGACCGGCTGATCACGATGGCACAGGCCGGCGGGCGGGCGGCGGGCACACCGCTGTCTCCCGAGCTCCGCGTCCCGATCACCTCCAGCGACCTGACCCCGACAATCGCCCAGCTCACCCGGGCGAACGCCGACGGCGCCGTGCTCGTCGTGTTCGACCAGGCCGCCTATGCCGTGATCGGCGGCGGCGGCGCGGGCGGCGGGGCGGGCCTGCGCACCTGCCACGCCGCGGGCACCCTGTCGGAGGAGTACCTCGACCGGCTCGGCCCGGCCGCCGACAACCTGGTCGTGGCCAGCGTGTTCCCCGAGTTCAGCCAGCGCGGCGAGTTCCCCGAGCTCGCCCGGATGCTGTCCGAGCTGGACGCCGAGGAGGCCGCCGGAAACACCGACGCGCGCGCCGAGATCCGCTCGTCGACGTCCTCCACCGCGGCCTGGCTGTCCGTCCAGATCGCGGAGAAGGTGGGCAACGCCGTGCCGGGCGAGCTGACGTCCCGCGCCCTGCTCGACCAGCTGCGCGGAACCAGCGGGCTCGACCTCGGCCTGATCCCGCCGCTGGACTTCACGAAGCCGAGCACGTTTCCCGGTGTCTCCCGGGTGTTCAACACGACGATGCGCGGCGCCCGCTGGGACAGCGCCACCCACGGCTGGTTGCCGCTCGGGCCGGAGACCTACGAGGCGCTCTCGCTGCTGACCCGCGGCGCGTCCTGACCGACGGGGCTGACCGACGGGGCTGACCGACGGGCTGCTGTGACGCCGGTCGGCCCGTCGGTCAGGCGAGGGGCAGGTAGGCGCCGACGAGCACGTCCGGATCGGCCCGTGCCTGCTCCGCCGGGCCGGACCAGGCGACCTGCCCGTGCCGCAGGACGATGACCCGGTCGGCGACGGCGAGCGCACTGCGGACATGCTGCTCCACGAGGAGCACGGCCAGACCGCCGTCGGCCGCTGCCCGGACGACGCCCAGCAGCCGTTCGGCGGTCCGGGGCGCGAGGCCGAGCGACAGCTCGTCGGCCAGCAGCGCGGCGGGCCGGCGGCCCAGGGCCCGGGCCAGGGCGACCATCTGCTGCTGACCGCCGGACAGCAGCCCGGCCCGCCGGTCCAGATGCCCGGCCAGCTCGGGGAAGGTCTCCAGGGCCAGGTCGGCATCCGCCGCCCCCAGCCGCAGGTTCTCGCGGACGGTGAGTTCCATGATCACGGACCGGTCCTCGGGAACGAGGGCCAGGCCGGCGCGAGCCCGCTGGTGCAGCGGCGCGGTCGTCACCCGGCCGGCCCAGCGGACGACCCCGGTGCGCGGCCGCAGCGCCCCGCTCAGCGCGAGCAGCGTCGTCGTCTTGCCGGCTCCGTTCGGCCCGAGCAGCGTCACGATCTCGCCCGGGCACAGGTCCAGGTCGAGGTCACGCACTGCCGGCCCGCCCTCGCCGTAACCGGCTGACAGCCCGCGCGCTGTCAGCACCGGCACCGGCACCGACACCGACGCCCCGGCCTCGGCCTCGGCCCCGGAGCCAGCCGTCGCCGCCCCCGTTCCAGGCGTCGCCCCGGCCTGCCTGGGCATGGCCTGGCGGGAGGCCGGTATGGCCACCTCCGGCGTCGGTACGGTCGCGGCGCGGCCCTGCCGCCGCCATGGGACGGAGCTCACCGTCGTGCCCTGCCCACCGCGGCGGCGACAGGTGCGGACGTCCCCAGGTAGGCGCTGCGCACCCGCGGGTCGACCCGGATCTGGCCGGGGGTGCCGCGCGCGATCACCTCGCCACCGTCGAGAACCACGATCTGGTCACAGATCCGCATCACCACCTCCATGTCGTGTTCGTTGAGCAGGATCCCCAGGTTCCAGTGGTCCGCGAGCCGGCGCAGCAGGGCCGCGACCCCGGCACTCTCCGTCTCGTCGAGTCCCGCGCACGGCTCGTCCAGGAGGAGGACGGACGGGCAGGTCGCGACGGCGCGGGCGATCGCCAGCAGCCGGCGGCGGCCGTACGACAGCTCCGAGACGGTGCGCAGCAGGTCCTCCCGCAACCCGAACGCCTCCACCGCGGCGGCCGCCGCGGCCGGCAGCGGCCGGGACCGCGGGAACACCAGGTCGCCGAGGTAGGCACGGGCGTCGCGCGGGTCGCAGGCGGCCTGGATGTTCTCCAGGACGGTCAGGTCCTCGAAGAGCTCGAGGTTCTGGAACGACCTGCTGATGCCGGCGCGGGCGCGCAGGTGCGGCGGCAGCCGGTCGAGGCGGGTCCCGCCGAGCATCAGGGAGCTCGACACGGACGACGTGTAGCCGGTGATCGCGTCAATGACCGTGGTCTTCCCGGCACCGTTCGGCCCGATGACGCCGACGATCTGGCCGGGCTCCACCCGCAGGTCCACCGAGCGGATCGCCTCCACGGCACCGAACCGCACCGAAAGCCCCCAGGCGGACAGGGTCGCCGGGCGCGCCGGATACGCGACCGCGCCCACCTGGCGCAGTGGACCGGTAGCCGGCCCGGCCGGCAGGTCGGCGCCCCGCGCCGGCACAGCCGGTGCGGCCGGCACAGCCGGTGCGGCCGGCACAGCCGGTGCGGCCGGACCGAGCAGGCGAGAGACCCTCGCGCCGTCGGCGGCCAGCCGCCGCTCGACGGCCCTGGGGAAATGGCGATCGAGGACCCGCCGGGCGTTGCGGGCGTTCTCCGGCGCCATGCCGCCGCCCGACCGGGACAGGACCACGACGAGGACCAGGCCGCCGATCAGCGGCACGTACCGATCGAGGTCGGCGAGCCAGTCGATGACCCGCCCGCCCAGTGCGAGGGCGACGCCCGCGAAGACGGCGGCGCACGCCCAGGGCAGCAGCCGGCTGATCCGGTGGGCCGCGCCCCGCCGCGCGGCCCCGCCCGCCGCTGCGGCGCTCGCGAGGTGCGGCTGCTCCCGCGGCGCGGCCGCCCGGCCGACCACCAGCCCCGCCAGCGCGGCCACCGCGGCGAGGAGCACCCGCAGCACGGCGCCCACCCGCTCCAGCAGGCTGCCCGCCCAGGCCCCGAACCTGGTCGCCAGCGCCTCGGCGGCCATCGTCGCGCCGGCGAAGGCACCGCTGATCCAGCCGACGCCCCCGACGACCGCGTAGGCGATCAGCAGGATCGAGGCGAACGGGGAGAACAGACCGGCACCGTAGTCGATGTTGCCGCGCTCGCCGAACGCGTAGAACGCGTAGAGCACTCCCCCGAAGCCCGCGATCGCCGCGGACAGCGCGAAGGCGTAGATCTTGGCCCCGACCACGCTGATGCCGAGTGCCGCCGCGGCCCGCTCGTTGGTGCGGACCGCGATCAGCCGCCGCCCCGCCCGCCCGCGCCGCAGGTTGGCCACGATCAGGCCGAGCAGGACGAACGAGAGCAGCGACAGGGTCGCGAAACCGCGGGGGTGCGCCACCTTGTCCAGGCTGATGCCGAAGAGGGTGGTGTCGCCGACCTCCGTCCCCTCCAGCCGGGCGAGATCACCGAACAGGTCACCGAACGGGCTCGGCGGGGCCGGCGAGTGGTAGCCGCGCTGGAACAGCAGGGCGTCCACCGCGGCCCCCAGGCCGAGTGTGACCACCGCGAGCTGCAGCCCGCGGGTGCGCAGCGCGGGCAGCGCGAACAGCACCCCGACGACGGCGGTGCCGGCGACCCCCACCACGAGCGCCGCCTCGAGCGGCCAGCCCTGGATGGCGACGAGCCGCCCGGCGATGAGCGCGGCCGTGCCGGAGAAGGCGAGCTGCGCCAGCGAGAGCTGGCCGGTGAAACCGACCAGCACCACCACCGAGATGATGATCGTCGCCCAGATCGCGTTCGCGTTCAGCGCGTTCACCCACGCCGCCGGCAGCAGCCACCAGAGCGCCGCCAGGGCGGCGGCGACGGTGATGCCGAGCGCCCGCCAGTGCACCCGCCCGCTGCCCAGCGACGGGTGCCGGTCGGCGACATGGCCGCGGTCCGGGATGCCCCGCCCGCGCACCGCCAGGTAGAACACGATCACCGCCAGCGGCACCGCGCGGTCCAGGCCCCGCCAGGCGGGGTGGTCGGCGATCAGGTTGACCTGGATCTCCAGCTCGACCGCGGCGAGGGCCAGGGCGGCGCCGAGCACCACCGGCAGCGACCGGAACCGGGCGACCAGCGCGACTGCCAGCCCCGGGACGATCAGCAGCATCAGCCCACCGGCCGACAGCGGGTTCTGCAGCGGCGCCAGCAGGACCCCGCCGAGCCCCGCGAGCGCCGAACCGGCCAGCCAGGCCCAGCTCGCCACGGTGTCCGGCGACCAGCCGAGGGTGGCCGCGGCACGCGCGTTCTCCGTCACCGCCGTGGCCGCGAGCCCGAGCGTGGTGAACCGGAACACCGCCCACAGCCCGGCCACGACCGCCGCCACCACCGCGAGGCGGACGAAGACGTCCAGACCGACCGCGGTGTCGAACAGCGTCACCTTGGACGTCGGCAGAACCGTCGGCGAGTTCCGGACCTCCCCGCCGTACATCAAAGTGAGCGAGGACTGGATGACGATGAGCAGGCCCAGGGTGGCCATCAGCCGCAGCACCGCCGTCGCCTGCCGCATCGGGCGCAGGACCAGGTGGTGGAAGCCCAGGCCGATCGCCATCGTCGACCCGACGGCGAGCACGCCCGCCAGGGCCACCGGCAGGCCCCAGGTGATGTGCGCGCCGTGGAAGGCGTAGGCCGACCAGGCCAGCAGCGCACCCTGTGCCATGTTCAGGACGCCGGCCCCGCGCTGCACCGCCACCACGCCGGTGGCGACGAGCGCGTAGAGAGCACCGGTGCCCAGGCTCAGCAGGGCGTAGCCCATGATTTCGTCCACGGCGCCCACCTCACGTCGCACCGTGGCCGGTGCCTGGCTGTGCTTGCTCGGGAAGGACGGCGGACGTCTCCCCGGCGGCCCGCGGCGCAACGCGGACCCATCTGCTCACCGCCGAGAGCTGATCACGGTGATCTGTGGGAACGTACGGTCACGAACACGGGTGGAGCAAGCAAACCATCCACAACGTCGACACTGGCTACCAGGTAAAACGAGTCAATTGGTCGAACGGGTCATCGGATCTGCGGTCAGCTGCGGGGTCAGCGCGGAGTCCCGAAAACCTGCGTCCAGTAGACGCCGTACTCCCCGCCCTCCGCCCGGCCGACGCCCAGCTGGCGCACCTCGGGCCGCAGGATGTTCGCCCGGTGGCCGGGGCTGTCCATCCAGCCCGCGACGACCTCGCGGGCGGTCCGCTGGCCGGCGGCGATGTTCTCGGCGACCACCGCGTAGACGTAGCCACAGGAGACGACACGACCGGCCACGCCGACGCCTTCCGGAGTCTCGTGGGCGAAGAAGCCACGGGCAGCCATGTCGGCACTGTGCCGCGCGGCGGCCGCGGCCAGGCGCGGCTCGGCGGACAACGGCGCCAGTCCGAAGCGGGCCCGCTCGGCGTTGGTGAGCTCCAGAACCTCCAGGAGGACGTCGCCGGCGGGCCCAGGCGCAGGCAACCTCCGACCCGGACCCGGAACCGGGCCTCGGGCTGAAGCTGGGGCTGGGGCTGACGCCCGTGCCGGCGCCGGCGGTTCCTCGACCTCGATGCCGAAGTCACGGGCCAGCCCGGCCAGGCCGTCGGCATAGCCCTGGCCCAGCGCCCGGATCTTCCAGCGCCCACCGCGGCGGTAGCACTCGGCGATCTGCAGGGCGGTCTGCGCGTCCAGACGGGGCGGGCGCAGGGTCGCCACCGGGCGGCCGGCGGCGCGCACGGTCGCGAGCGGCGGTGGCAGCCGCCCGAAGGAGCTGGTGCCGTCCGCCGGGCTGGCCACGAGGACGACCCGCTCGGCACCCGGGCGCAGCCGGGCCAGGTTCAGGTCGATGACACGGGCCTCGGGAGTGTCCCGCAGGGTGACGCCGGCGGCGTTCGGCTGGTTGTAGAAGACCATGTCACGGTCGCCGGAGACGCGGCCATCGGCCCCGAGCACCAGGGCGGACAGATCGAACGGCCCGGGCAGCGACAACGAGAGCTCGCTGCCGGCCAGATCGGTGTTGGCCCCGGACACCAGCTCCACCATCGCGGCCTCCGCGCTCACGCGGCACCGCGTCACCACCCCGCCACCGGCGGGCCGCTGCGCCGGGGCTTCTCCAGCTGACAACGAGCAGCACGCACAGAGGTTCCGCGAGAACCTCCAGCGCGAGCCGGACCAGCCGGCCCGGCGAGCGGCACTAGTAGACCTCACCGCGCAGGACGATCAGCTCGGGGGCCCGCAGCACCCGCACGTCGAGCCGCGGGTCGGCCGGGTACACGACGAGGTCGGCCGACTCGCCCTCCGCCAGTCCCGGCCGGCCGAGCCAGCGGCGGGCGTCCCAGCAGGCGGCGCCGAGGGCGGCCTGCGGCGGCATCCCGGCCGCGACCAGCTCGGCGACCTCGTCGGCCACCAGCCCGTGCGGCAGCGAGCCGCCGGCATCCGTACCGACATAGATCGGGATGCCGGCCTCGAAGGCGGTGGCGACGGTGTCGTACCGGCGCGCGTGCAGGTCGCGCATGTGGCGGGCGTAGGTGGGGAACTTCGCCTCCGCCCCGGCGGCGATCTCCTCGAAGGTCGCGATGTTCACCAGGGTGGGAACGATGGCGATCCCCCGCTGCGCGAAGAGCCCGAGGGTGTCGTCGGTGAGGCCGGTGGCGTGCTCGACGCAGTCGATGCCGGCGTGGGCGAGGTCGGCCAGCGAGCTCTCCGCAAAGCAGTGGGCGGTGACCCGGGCACCGAGGGCGTGGGCGGCGTCGATGGCCGCACGCGCCGCGTCGGCCGGCCAGCACGGGGCGAGGTCGCCGGTGGCCCGGTCGATCCAGTCGCCGACGAGCTTGACCCAGCCGTCGCCGCGGCGGGCCTGCTCGGCGACCTCGGCGGTCAGCTCGCCGGGCTCCACCTCGGCCGCGTACCCGCGCAGGTACCGCTTCGGGCGGGCGATGTGCCGGCCGGCGCGGATCAGGCGGGGCAGGTCGGCCCGCTCGTCGATCCACCGGGTGTCGGACGGCGATCCGGCGTCACGCAGCAGCAGGGCACCGGTGCCGCGGTCGGCCAGGATCTGCTCCTCGGCCGTCCGCGCGTCGGTCGCGCCGGTGGAGACGAGACCGACGTGGCAGTGCGCGTCGACGAGACCGGGGATCACGCAGCCCGTGACTGTCCGGACGTCGCGGGCGGCGGCGCCGGTCGGGGCGGTGAAGGTCACCCGCCCGCCGACCACCCAGACCTCGCCCCGGACGTCGTCCGGCCCGACCAGGACCTGCCCGGTGATCCGCAGCGTCGGCGTACCCGCCGCCGATGGGTCCGTCGTGGATGTGCCCGTCCTGGATGTGTCCGTCATGCGCGGGTTCGTCGTCGCGTCGTCGGCGTGCTCGTCACGACGTCCATCATTCACCCGTGCCGCGTCCCGGACACGCACGTCGGTCGGCGCCGCCGCCAGCGCCGGCCGCGCACCACCACCACCGGCGGCGCCGTGGCTGTCATGGCTGCCGGCAGGAGCGGCGCCTCAGATGTCGAGCTGCGATTCGATGGAGCGCAGGCGGTGACGCGCCATGGCGAGGTTGGCGCGGCCCTTGTCCAGGACCAGGTAGAGGAACAGGCCCCGCCCGGTGTGGCTCTGCAGCAGGCGAATCAGGTGGTACTGCCGCCCCAGGGTGATCAGGATGTCCTCGATGGTGTCGGCCAGCCCCAGGCTTTCCATCGTGCGGATCTTCGCCCGGATGACTTCGGTGTTACCGGCCGCAGCCACCTCCAGATCGAAAGTGTGGTTGCCGCCCAGGGTTCCCAGGGTCATTCCACTGGTGAAGTCCACCAGCGCGACAGCAGTCGCGCCGTCGATCTCCATCGCTTCCTTGAGAGCAAGGTCGACGCTGTTCACAGTTCCTCCTGCACGAATGTGCGGAGCGTTCGGAGCAGCGCGCTCCGATGGCTCCGGCAGATTTTTCGGCCGCGCGGGCGTGACATCTTCTGATCGCTCGAACCAGGAGCTCTCGGTACGCCTACGCATCTCGGACCAGAGTCCCATGCGGTCCGCACGGTCACCGAGGACGGTCACAACCATCCACCCGCTCCCCGCGGGGCACTGTGAAGACCACCGGAAAACCGCTGGTCAGCGATGCTCCCGGTGTGCCGGTGGCACAGGTGGGGGACAGGCGGCTCCAACCGCCGGCCGCGCCGCCGGCCACGGTGAGCCGCAGCCCCCGGGTGGCAGGCCACCGGTGTCCGGCCGGTCGCCGGCTGTCCGCGCTCCGCCGGACGAGGAGATCGCGAAATGATGTGCCATCCAGCACAGCACAGCACGAACGTCACCGCGCCTACCCCCGTTTCGGCGCCGGCATCCGCCGGGAAAAACCGCATCGCAACACGCGCGGCACTGCTCCCCCGCAGCCACCGGACAGAAATCCTTGCCTCAGCCCCATTTCACCGCTGCCAGCACTACTGAGCACCGGCCACGAACAAGAAGGTCGCTCGGGTCACGCTAACCAGGAAATTACCCCTCGTCAGTGTGATGTAAGTCACATGCCCTTTTTGTCGCACTTGAAGTGATCCTCCGAACAGCGCGGAGTCACTCGGGGACGAGATCGGTTCCGGGTGGGAGGGTGCCGGCGGCGGCGGTGCTCTTCAAATAGGCGCGGAGACTGCGGCGGAGTTCCTTGGCGGCCTGCGGCGGCTCGACGTCACGCCGGTGCGCGAGACCGATCGTCCGGTGCAGGCCGGGCGGCACGAAGCCGGTGCTCCGCAGGCGCTGGCGCCGGGCGACCATGCTCGGGATCACCGCCGCGCCCAGACCCGCCTCGACGAACCCGACCACCGCGTCCATCTCGCCGCCCTCGATGGCGAAGGTCGGCTCGAAGCCGGCCATCCGACAGGCGCCGACGGTGAACTCGCGCAGGTCGTAGCCCCGCCTGAACATCACCATGGGGCGGTTGCGCAGGTCCGTCACCCGCAGCTGACCATCCCGCGCCGGCGGCGGGGAGTTCTCCGAGGTGACGAGGACGAGGTCCTCCCGCAGCAGCGGCATGGTCGCCAGCGCCGGATCGGTGCTGTGCAGGGGAAGGATGATGAGCGCCAGGTCGAGGTGTCCCTGCGCGAGGTCGCGGACGAGGTCGCGGGAGCCGCCCTCCTCGACGACGAGGCGGATGCCCGGGTACTCCCGGTGGAAGGCGTACAGCACCTCGGGGAGGAAGCCGGTGCACAGGCTCGGCGTCGCCCCCAGCCGCACCGTTCCCCGGCGCAGGTCGAGCAGCTCCTGCACCTGACGGCGGGCCGTCTCGGTGTCGGCGAGGATCCGACGTGCCAGTGGAAGCAGAGTCTCCCCTGCCGGAGTGAGTGTGATGTTGCCCCTCATTCGGTTGAAAAGGGGACTACCCAGCTCCTGTTCCAGTGCACGGATCTGTTGCGAGAGGGAGGGCTGCGCTACGTGCTCACGCTCGGCCGCATGAGTGAAGTGCCTGGTCTCGGCGACGGCGACAAAGTACGCAAGCTGATGAAGCTGCACACCTTAGGGTAACTGACGATAGGCCCAGCCTATCGAGCTGAGGTCAAGCATGTCTTGGACCGATGAGGAAGTTGTCCCTAGGGTTCGCAGCGTGGCTGTAACGAACGACGCGCGGCCTACGTCCCCCGTAGGCATCTTCTGGCGGTCCACCATCGGCAAGAAGGCTGTGATGGCCGTCACCGGGGGGGTGATGCTGCTTTATCTCCTCGTCCATATGCTCGGCAACCTGAAGATCTTCTACGGCCGCGAGAGCTTCGACGAGTACGCGCACTGGCTGCGCACGATCGGGGTCCCCGCGCTCCACGGAGCCTGGTTCCTGTGGATCATGCGGGCCCTGCTGCTCGTCGCGATCGTGCTGCACGCCACGACGGCGTACCAGCTCAGCCGACGGGATCTGAAGGCCCGGCCGCAGAAGTACGCTCACCGGCAGCGACTCGAGGCGAGCTACGCCGTCAACACGATGCGTTACGGCGGCATCATCATCGCCCTTTTCGTCATCTACCACCTCCTCGACTTCACCACCCTGACGGTGAACCGGCACGGAGTCGAAGGCGCCGCCTACGACAACATCGTGTCCAGCTTCTCCGTGTGGTGGGTCACAGTTTTCTACATCATCGCGATGCTGGCGCTCGGTTTGCACATTCACCATGGCTTCTGGAGCGCTGCTCGCACCCTCGGCGTGCACAGCGCGGCTCGGGAGAAGAATCTGAAGATCGCCGCGACCGTTCTGGCGGTCCTCATCTCGGCGGGCTTCGTGACCGTTCCCATCGCCGTGCTGGCCGGATTGGTGGACTGAGATGCCCGAGACGACCTCCCTCGGCTCTGGCGGAAGCGCCTACTGGACGGTCGGCGACGACATCGCCGACACCGCGGCGCCGGATGGTCCCATCGAGACCCGCTGGGACCGCCGCAAGTTCTCCGCCAAGCTGGTCAACCCCGCCAACCGCCGCAAGCACACCGTCATCGTGGTCGGCACCGGCCTCGCCGGCGGTGCCGCCGGCGCGACACTGGCCGAGCAGGGCTACAACGTCATCCAGTTCTGCTTCCAGGACTCGCCCCGGCGCGCGCACTCGATCGCCGCGCAGGGCGGCATCAACGCGGCGAAGAACTACCGCAACGACGGTGACTCCGTCTACCGGCTGTTCTACGACACGGTCAAGGGCGGCGACTTCCGCGCCCGGGAGTCGAACGTCTACCGGCTCGCCCAGATCTCGACGCAGATCATCGACCAGTGCGTCGCGCAGGGTGTGCCGTTCGCCCGCGAGTACTCCGGCCTGCTCGACACCCGCTCCTTCGGCGGTGTGCAGGTCCAGCGGACGTTCTACGCGCGGGGCCAGACAGGGCAGCAGCTGCTGATCGGCGCCTACCAGGCGCTGTCGCGCCAGATCGACGCCGGCAACGTGGAGATCCACCCCCGGACCGAGATGCTCGACCTGATCGTCATCGACGGGCGGGCCCGCGGCATCGTCGCCCGTGACCTGGTCACCGGCAAGATCACCCCGTACCTGGCGGACGCGGTCGTGCTCGCCACCGGCGGCTACGGCAACGTCTTCTTCCTCTCCACCAACGCCAAGGGCTCCAACACCACGGCGACGTGGCGGGCCCACCGGCGCGGGGCGCACTTCGCGAACCCCTGCTACACGCAGATCCACCCGACCTGCATCCCCCGCTCCGGGGAGTACCAGGGCAAGCTCACCCTGATGAGCGAGTCGCTGCGCAACGACGGCCGCATCTGGGTTCCCAAGAAGAAGGGCGACACCCGCTCGCCGGACCAGATCCCCGAGGCCGAGCGCGACTACTACCTGGAGCGCATCTACCCGGCCTTCGGCAACCTCGTCCCGCGTGACATCGCGTCGCGCGCGGCGAAGTACCAGTGTGACGACGGCCGCGGCGTCGGCCCGGGTGGTCTCGGTGTGTACCTCGACTTCGCCGACGCGATCAAGCGCATGGGCGAGGACAAGGTCCGCGAGAAGTACGGCAACCTGTTCGAGATGTACGACCGGATCACCGGTGAGGACCCGTACAAGGTCCCGATGCGGATCTACCCGGCCGTCCATTACACGATGGGCGGGCTGTGGGTCGACTACGACCTGCAGAGCACCATCCCCGGCATGTTCGTGATCGGTGAGGCCAACTTCTCCGACCACGGCGCGAACCGCCTCGGCGCCAGCGCCCTCATGCAGGGTCTGGCCGACGGCTACTTCGTCCTGCCGCCCATGCTCGGCAACTACATCGCCAGCACCAAGCTGGGCTCGGTCAGCCTGGACGACCCCGCGGTGACGTCGGTGGTCGGCGAGGTCACCGGCCGGCTCGGCCGCCTGCTGGAGGTCAACGGCGACCGTACGCCCGACTCGTTCCACCGCGAACTCGGCGAGCTCATCTGGGACGAGTGCGGCATGGGCCGCACCGACGCGGGCCTGCGCAAGGCGCTCGCCCGCATCCCGGAGCTGCGCGAGGAGTTCTGGCGGCGGGTGAAGGTGCCGGGCGACTCCGGCGAGCTGAACCAGTCGCTGGAGAAGGCGAACCGGATCGCGGACTTCCTCGAGTTCGGCGAGCTGCTGTGCATCGACGCCCTGCACCGCGCCGAGTCCTGCGGCGGTCACTTCCGCGAGGAGAGCCAGACCCCGGACGGCGAGGCACTGCGCGACGACGACAACTTCGCGTACGCGGCGGCGTGGGAGTACACCGGCGGGGCCCCGGTGCTGCACCGGGAGCCGCTCAAGTTCGACTACGTCCACCTGGCCCAGCGCAACTACTCGTGACCCCGATGGCCGGCCGCCGCCCGCTCGCCCCCACCCCGGGGGCCCCGCGGCGGCGGCCGGCACCGGGGGCACCCTCCGCCGCCCGCCGGGGAGCCGGCAACCACCCCGGTCTCCCCGGCGATCCCGGCCGCCCCGCTCCCGCACCTCCGCCCTCCGCTTTCCCAGCGCCGCATGCGGCGGCGCGAGCACGGACGTCCGCGCGCCGCGCGACGAGCCCACAGCACTCGAAGGAGCCCCGACCGTGAACCTCACCCTTCGGATCTGGCGGCAGCGCGGCCCGGAGGACCGCGGTGCCATGGTCACCTACGAGCTGGCGGACGTCAGCCCGGACATGTCCTTCCTCGAGATGCTCGACGTGCTCAACGAGCGGCTGATCCTCGAGGGCGAGGACCCGGTGGCGTTCGACCACGACTGCCGCGAGGGCATCTGCGGCATGTGCGGTGTGGTCATCAACGGCCAGGCACACGGCCCCCGCGACCGGACCACCACCTGTCAGCTGCACATGCGCGAGTTCACCGACGGCGAGACGATCGACATCGAGCCGTGGCGCGCGGCGGCCTTCCCGGTCGTGCGCGACCTGGTCGTCGACCGCTCCGGCTTCGACCGGATCATCGGCTCCGGCGGCTACATCTCGGTCGTCACCGGCAGCGCGCCGGAGGCGCACGCCACCCCCGTCCCCAAGGACATCGCCGACGCCGCGTTCGACAACGCGACCTGCATCGGCTGCGGGGCCTGCGTCGCCGCCTGCCCGAACGGCTCGGCGATGCTGTTCACCTCGGCCAAGGTCACCCACCTCAACCTGCTGCCGCAGGGTGCCCCGGAGCGCGAGACCCGGGTGCGCGACATGGTCGCGACGATGGACGACGAGGGCTTCGGCGGCTGCACCAACACCGGCGAGTGCACGGTGGCCTGCCCGAAGGGCATCCCGCTGACGAGCATCGGCAACCTCAACCGCGAGTACCTGCGGTCCCTCACCCGGCGGTAGCCGCCTCCCCGCCCGGGCCTCCCCGCCCGGGCGGGTCCCGAGGTGCCCAGTGGACGGCCGGTTCGCGGCTGCGGGTACTGAAACCGCCCAGGCGGGGGAACATGTCGGGCGTGGACTCCGTGGACCCTCGTCCCGCAACCGGCTCGTCCGCTCGCCCGTCCGACCAGCCCTGGGCGCGGCCCGGCCGGCCATCGGGGCAGCCCGGCCCCGACCACGTGGCCGTCATCGGCGGCGGCATGGTCGGCCTGTGCACCGCCTGGCACCTCCAGGAACACGGAGTGGGCGTCACCGTCTACGAACGGGACCAGGTGACCCCTGGCCCGGTCGGGGCCGGGGCCGGTGCCTCCTGGGGCAGCGCCGGCTGGCTCACGCCGGGGCTGGCCACCCCGCTGCCCGAACCGGCGGTGCTGGGCTACGGCCTGCGCATGGTGCTGCGCCCGGACTCCCCGGTCTACCTGCCGCCCGCCGCCGATCCACGGCTCGCCCGGTTTCTCGCCGGCTTCGTCCGGCACAGCACCCACCGGCGGTGGCGCGAGGCGATGCGGGCGCTCGCCCCCCTCACCCGCCGCAGCCTGGACGCCTTCGACGAGCTCGCGGACGGCGGGGTCGCCGCCCCCACCCGGGCCGCCGCTCCGTTCCTGGCCTGCTACCGCGACCGGCGCGGCGCCGACGCGCTGCTCGCCGAACTCGACGAGGTGCGTGCCTGCGGGCAGCCGGTCGAGGCCGAGATCCTGGACCCGCTGGAGGCCCGGGACCGCGCCCCGCTGCTCTCCGAACAGATCACCCATGTCATCCAGGTGCACGGCCAGCGGTACTGCGACCCCGGCCGGTTCGTCGCCGCGGTCGCCGACGCGGTCCGCGAGCGCGGCGGCGTCATCCGCGAGGGAGCCGCCGTCGACAAGGTGATCGACCTGGGTTCACGAGTGGTGATCACGATGGCCGACCACACCAGACCGCCCGCGCCGTTCGACGCCGTGGTACTGGCGACCGGGGCCTGGCTGCCCCGCCTGGCCGCCCGGTTCGGGGTGCGCACGGCCGTGCAGGCCGGCCGCGGTTACAGCTTCAGCGTCCCGGTGAAGGAGCCGCCCACCGGCCCGCTCTACTTCCCGGCGTCCCGGGTGGCCTGCACACCGATCGGCACCGGTCTGCGGATCGCCGGGATGATGGAGTTCCGCCGCCCCGACGCGCCGCCCGACCCACGGCGGATCGACGCGATCGCCGCCGCGGCCCGCGAGCTGCTGCGCGGCGTCGACCTGCACGCCCGCACCCTGGAGTGGGTGGGCCCGCGGCCGTGCACGCCGGACGGGCTGCCCCTCATCGGGCCGACCGCCTCCCCGCGGGTGCACGTCGCGGGCGGCCACGGGATGTGGGGTATCACGCTCGGTCCCGTCACCGGTCGACTGGTCGCCTCCGCTCTGGTCAGTGGGCGCACACCGGCGGAGCTCGCGCCGTTCGACCCGCTGCGCCGCTCGACCGGCTGACCGGCTCCCAGCTCCCGGCTCCCGGCTCCCGGCATGGCGACGGGCCGCCCGCGTTGGTACGCGGGCGGCCCGTGCCTTTCATGGGTGGCGCCGGATCACCGTGTCATCACGGCTCCGGTTCTCCTGACCACGGTTCGCGGCGAGGTGTGTACCTCAGCCACGACGCCGGACGCTCTCGTCGTCCGCCGGGTCGGACGCCCACCCCGGGTGTGGTCCGCACGGATGTCCGGACCAGTGGCTACCGCTGACCAGCGAGGTCAGCCCTGCGCCCGGCCGGCGAGCCGGCGGCGACGGGCGGCGACGCGGAGCAGGACACCGCCACCGAGCAGGGCGATGGCGATGGAGGCCATGGCACCGGTCTCCACACCGGTGAAGGGCAGCGCCCCGGCACCGGTACCCGCGCCGGCACCGCCGACACCGGCACCGCCGACGCCGACGCCGACCACGCCACCGGCGATGATGCAGTCACCGTCGCGGTCGCGGTCCTTGTCGCTGTCCTTGTCTCCGAACCAGTCGTCCTTGTCGTCCTTGTCGTCGAACCTGTCGTCACCGTCAGCCAGCGCGGTGGGGACTGGCGCGGCCAGACCCTGCTGCTCGCCGAACTCGTCGTCCTTCACGGTGTCGACGCCGTCCTTGTCGACGCCGTCCTTGTCCTCGTCGAAGTTGTCCTTGTCCTTGTCCAAGCCGTCACCGAAGCAGGACCCGTCCCGTCCGTCCCGGTCCTTGTCGTGCTTGTCGTCCCAGTTGCCCCAGTCGCCGATCCAGCTGGCGATCAGGCCCGGGTCGATCGGCAGGCCGGTGATTCCGCCCTGGCCGATCCCGATGACGGTGATGGTGGCGGTGACGACCCGCGGCCCGAAGGGCCCCTGGGCCTGCGTGATGACGCCGGCGAGCCGGCCCGGGACCTCCGGAGCCGGGTCGGTCGCACCATCAGCCGGCAGAACACCGGTGGCTGGCACGTCGACCGCGGGACCGCCCACGACCGGGAGCGGCGGGTCAACGAGGGTGGCGTCGCTGTCCGGCACCTCCGGGGCTACCGGGACTACCGGGGCCTCCGGCATGACCGGCACGGCCTCGTCGATGGCCTCGTCGACGAGCCCGCCTTCCTCACCGGCCTCGTCGGCGAACCAGTCGCCCTCCTCACCAGTCCCGTCGGCGAACCAGTCGCCGCCCTCGAACAGACTCGTGTCCTGCGCGGTGCCCGTCGTGTCCGGGGCACCGGCCTCGCCTACGGCGGCCAGCGTCTGGGTGCCCACGGCGGTCGGGATGACCGGAACGCTGAACCGGCCGGCGTCGTCCACGCTGGCGATCTCCTGCACGACACCGCCGATCTGGATCTCCACCGTGGATCCGGGGTAAAAACCGCACCCTCCGAAGATGGTGGCTTCCCCCACGAGCAGCAGTGATTTGCTGACGCTTCCTTCCCCGCTCATCCCGGAGCAGCCAACCGGAGGGTAGGCCACAAAATTGTCATCAAAGGCCGCCGCCGGGGAAGCCGGCAGCGCCGCGAGCGCCAGCCCGCCGCCCGCTACCAGCGCGACGCCGAGAGTTCGGAACTTCATTCAGACACTCTCCCTGCGGGTGATCCGTATAAACAGTCGGATGATTACTACGGGGAGAGTACAGAGGGTCACTCTAAGTGTCCACGACCTTCGGTCATCATCACCCAACTCTCTGCAACCATGGACGTTGGACAGCCAGACCCGTTACCACGAAGCGCTCGGGAAACGTCAGAGGCTGACTACGGAGAGTCAGGCCAGGGCCGGACGACGGCTCCCGAACCCGGAGCCGCAGGGTCCGCGTCTGCCCGCGGTCCACCGTCAGATACGTCGACAGGACAGGACGTCCCAGCTCCGTCCCCACCGACATGGAGACCGGCTCGCCATCGAGTTCGGCGTCCATCAGCGCGCTCCCGCGGCCCGTGTAGACCGACAGCCACAGACGGTTCTGGGCCTGTTCGTTCCGCCAGCCGGGGATGTCGACGTCTCCGCGGTTACGGACGTAGTCGCTGAGACCCTCCGGCGCCGCGTTCAGCAGCGTGACGGTGATCGTCGCCGTCCCGGATCCGTCCGGCCGGCGCTGCATCCGGTAGTCGGTGCCGCGCCGCATCCAGTAGTCGAGCTTGCTCGCCGTCGCGTTCTGCGTCACCACGCCCAGGAACGGGCCGGGGACGTCCAGCAGCGCGCCGCCGAGCGCGGTCGACGAAAGAACCCGCTGCTCATCGGCGTGGTTGCTTGACACCTGAAGCCGCCCTTCCCTTGCCGCGCGCGCCAGCGCCCGCAGCAGGTCCGCGGTATCCCCCGCGGAACCGCCCCCGGTGACCACGGACTGGTACACGGCTTCGCCGATCGAGGCGAAGAAGGCGTCCCGCACGCCGACGTCGGCGATCTCCGCATACACCCGGGACTCGACCAGCTCGACCAGCTCCCCGGCGTCGACGGAACGGCCGTCCGGCAGAACCGCCGGGCCGGTCGCGGCCAGCAGGTAGGACAGCGTCGTCGGGTCCAGGCTGATCGTCCCGTCGACGGCACGCCCCGCCCCGGCCCGATAGAGCGCGGAGTAGAGGCGGCCCGCCGTCGGGTAGTCCGGCGTCAGATTGGCGTTCGCCCACACCCGTGACGGCCAGAACGAGCCGTAGCGCGCGGCGAACTCCGGGGACAGGTTCGCCGCCGGCCGGATCTGCGTCGCGCGGCCGGGCAGCGCGCCGTTGCCGGAGATGTCGTCGAGTTCCAGCTGGCCGTCATCCGCCGTCAGCACACCGAACCCGCCGATGATGCCGCCGTTCGCGCGCGACTCCGACGGGTTCTGCACCACCAGGAGGTAGCGGCGGGGCCCGCCCGCACCGAGCATGTCCGGCCCGAGACGGGTGGCGAGGACCAGGGTGTCCAGGACGCCGTGCAGGCGCTCGCCGGTGGTGACGGCCTCCTGCTGCGCCGCGCCGACCCCCAGGCGGCGGCCGAGCGCACCGCATGGCGACGCCCGCCGGGCCGACGCCTCGAACGCGGCGACCGCCGCGCGCGCCTGCTCGGCCGGCCCGCGGGCGGCGGCCAGCGCAGCCACGTTGACCGCGGTCCCCGCCCGCAGAGTTGCCGGGGAGAGCTGGTCGCTGAGCTCGGCGACCGACGGCAGTGCGCCGGTCGCCACCCCGTCCAGCGCCGTGGCCAGCTCCGCGCTGGTGCGCAGCGGACAGCCCGCGAACGGCAGGTGGCCCGCCACCGACCAGATCGGATCGGATGTCAGCGCCCGGGCCGAGCTCGTCGCGGCGGCGATGTCGTCCATGGTCCGGCGCAGGTCCGACGGCTCGGGCACGTCCCCGCGCGCGACCGCTGCCTGCAGAGCCGCGATCTGCGCCCGGGCCCCCTCCAGTTCGGACCGGGCGAGCAGCCCGCGTACGACGATCCATGCAGCGGCCGCCACCAGGATGACGACCACCGCCCCACCGACCGCGACGAGACGCCGGCCGCGAATACGCCCGGGCAGCCGGATCCGGCCATCCCCATCCCGGCCGTTGCGGCCGGCTTGTGACTCCCTGCCCGCCTCCTGCTCCCCGGCCGGCTGCGCCGGAGCACCGCGATCAACGTCCGTTCCCCCCGTGGTCCGCTCCGTCACCGGCCCACGGAGCGGTCCGGATGATCGGTCCCGCCGTAGCTCAGCGGGGCCGTGGGATCATCCGGCTGCCGTTGGGAGGCGATCGCGATGACCGGCAGGTCCCCGGTGCGTTCCGGGTCCTTGCCGCCCGCACTGCCCGCCCTGCCCGCGCTGCTGGCGCTGCCCGCGCCGCCCGCCTCCGCAGCGCCCCGGGTCGCCGCCTTGCGCGAGGCGGCCGTCGGCTTCGAGGCGGCCCGCTCGTCGGATGTCGAGCCCCCGCCGGATGCGGTACCGGCGCCCGAGCCCGCCGCCGGGCCGGTGGCGGCCGTGGCGACCGGCCGGGTGGTGACCAGCGCTCCGCTGTCCGGGGGGGAACTGTCCCTGGCGCCGGCCGGCGTGCCGGCCGTGGCGGTTCGAGTGCCGCCGGACTTCCCCTTCCCGGGCCCGGACCCGGCCGCACTGCGGTCGGCGACGGGGCGCAGGCCCCGGTCGCCCGCCGCTGGCTGCGCTGAGCCGCCGCGCTCTGACCGCGTGTGCCGCGGGTGCGGGGCGTAGGTGCCGTATCTGCCGTAGTAGTGGGCGTTCGCACCCCTCGTCGGCATCATGGTGAGGACGGTTCCGAGCAGGTTGGCGTCCACGGCTCGCAGGTTCTCGGCGGCACGGCGCAGCTGCTCACGCCGGGTCCGCCCGGAACGCGCGACGAGCAGCACTCCATCCACCCGGGTCGCCAGGACGGCGGCGTCGGTCACCGGCAGCAGCGGCGGTGCGTCGACGAGGACGATGTCGAACCGGCTGTCGAGTACCTGGAGCAGCTCGGCCATGTGGCGCGACCCGAGCAGCTCGCTGGGATTCGGCGGGACGGGGCCGCTCGGCAGGATCTCGATCCGCCCGTCGCCGACCCGGCCCTCCCCCCAGTGCTGGAGGACGTCGTCCAGGGCGGCGGCACCGATGAGCACCGAGGTCAGCCCGGCCGCGGACTCGATCCCCAGGTAGTCGCCGAAGGAGGGCCGCCGCAGATCGCCCTCGACCAGGCAGACCCGGGCACCGCCCTGGGCGAGGGTGATGGCAAGGTTGCAGACGGTGGTGGTCTTGCCCTCCTCGGACACCGCGCTGGTGACGAGGATCGAGCCCGGGCCGCCGTCGACATCGACGAACTGCAGGTTGGTGCGCAGCTGCCGGAACGCCTCGGCGCGCCGCGAGTGCGGGCTGAGGTGGACGATCAGCGGACGCCGCCCGGCGTCGGAATCGTAGGCGATCATGCCGATGGTCGCGAGACCGGTGACGCTGTTCGCGTCGGCGTCTCCTCCGACACTGGTGTCGAGCCGGTACCGGACGAAGGCGGCGGCGATGCTCATCAGCAGGCCGAGCAGGACGCCGAGCGCGATGTTGCGGACGGGCTGCGGTGAGATCGGCTCGGTCGGCAGCTTGGCGTTCTCCCAGACCCGCACGCGCACCGACGGCGGCTCGTCCTCGGCGGGCTGTTCGATCTGGTCGACGGCGTCAGAGAAGACCTCGCCGATCCCGTCGGCGATCTCCTGGGCGCGCCTCGGGTCGGAGTCGCGCACGACCGCGCGCAGCAGGACCGTGTCCGGCACCGCCTGCGCCTCGATCCGGCTGCGCAGCACCGTCGGGCTCTCGTCCAGCCGCAGCTGGTCGATCACGGCAGCCGCCACCCGCTCACTGGCGATGAGACTGGCGTAGGACTTCACCCTCTGCTGGGACAGCAGGCCGCCCTGATACGCCGAGGCCGCCCCAGCGGCTTCGGCGTCCGAGGCGGAAACGAGCATCGTGACGGACGCCGCGTAGATCTTCGTCTGCCGCCAGCTTGCCGTCGCCGCGAGGAGACCACCCAGCAGCGCACAGGTCAGCACCAGCAACCAGCTTCGGCGCAGGACGCGCACGTAGTCGCGCAGTTCCACTCGCTGACCACCCTCCCGGGACCTTCTCCCGACCACTCACCGTGACACTCGACATACGCAACGTACTGTATTCGTAGTCGGCCATTTACTCGCAGTGGCAATTACTCTGTGGACTCATGTGGAGACGTAGAGTAGACGGACCGCGGCACGGTCTGTGGACCACAGCGGTCGCACAGCGCGTGTCGCGGCTCAATCTCCGCCAGCGGGTCGGACTGCAGATCACCCTGGACGTCTGCGCGCTGGCATTCGGGCTCATCGCGGCGCAGGTCGGGCGGTTCGACTTCGATCCGGGCGCACTCGCCGACCCGGGATTCTGGGTCATTCTGTTTCTCGCCGTATGCCTGCTGCACTTCTCGGGCACGGCGCTGCATCTTTATCTGGGGCGTTACCGGTTCGGCGGCTTCGACGAGGTTCTGGGCATTCTCATCTCGGTTGTCGTCACCGTCGCCGGCGTGCTGCTCGTCATCCTGGCCTTCGGAACGCCGCGGCCGACGCCGCTCACCGTGCCGCCGCTGGGCGGTGCGGTGACCCTGGTCCTGATGTTCGGCGTCCGCTACCTGTGGCGGCTGCTGGAGGAGCGGCTGCGCCGCCCGACCCTGGAGGGCGCCGAGCCACTGATCGTGTTCGGGGCCGGCGACGGCGGGCAGCGGGTGATCAGCGCGATGCTGCGCACCCCCGACAGCCCCTACCTGCCGGTCGCGCTGCTCGACGACGACCCGGACAGCTGGAATCTGCAGCTGTCCGGGGTCCGGGTCCGCGGCGGCCGGGATGCCATCGCGACCGTCGCCGCGTCGACCGGCGCACGCACACTGCTGGTCGCCATCCCCAGCGCGGACGGCGCACTGCTCCGCGAGATCAGCGCGCTCGCCGAACCCGCCGGGCTCGCCGTGAAGGTGCTCCCCCGGGTCGTGGATCTCGTCGACGGGACGGTCGGGGTCGCCGACATCCGCGACCTCGACCTCGCCGACCTGCTCGGACGCCGCCAGGTACGGACCGACATGACAGCCGCCCGGGTCTACCTGGCCGGCCGCCGGATCCTGGTGACCGGCGCGGGTGGCTCGATCGGCTCCGAGCTGTGCCGGCAGATCCACTCCTTCGGCCCGGCAGAGCTGATCATGCTCGACCGGGACGAGTCCGCGCTGCGGGCCGTCCAGCTCTCCCTGCACGGCCGGGCGATGCTCGACGACGACACGATCGTGCTCGCCGACATCCGCGACGCCCGGGCGATGGCCGAGCTGTTCGCGCGGCGCCGGCCGGAGGTCGTGTTCCACGCCGCCGCGCTCAAGCACCTGCCGCTGTTGGAGCGCTTCCCCGGCGAGTCCGTGAAGACGAACCTGTGGGGAACGCTGAACGTCCTGGAGGCCGCGGTCGCCTGCGGGGTGGAGCGGCTCGTCAACATCTCCACCGACAAGGCCGCCGACCCGGGCAGTGTGCTCGGCTACTCGAAGCGGATCACCGAGCGGCTCACCGCCCACGTCGCCGCCACCGCACCCGGTGTGCTGGTCAGTGTCCGCTTCGGCAACGTGCTCGGCAGCAACGGCTCGGTGCTGACGGTCTTCGCCGGCCAGCTGGCCGGCGGCGGGCCGCTCACTGTCACCGACCCGCGGGTCACCCGGTACTTCATGACCATCCAGGAGGCGGTGCAGCTCGTCCTGCAGGCCGGGGCGCTCGGCTCCGCCGGTGAGGCACTCGTCCTCGACATGGGCGAACCGGTGCGCATCGCGGATGTCGCCCGGCGTCTCGCGGCACGGGCGCCCACACCGGTCGACATCGTCTACACCGGGCTCGGCGCCGGCGAGAAGCTGCACGAGGTGCTCCTCGGCCCGGACGAGCTCGACACCCGGCCGCGGCACCCGCTGATCTCCCAGGTCCCGGTGCCCCCGCTGGATCCGGTGGCCGCCCGCGCCCTCGACCCGTACGCCGAACCGACGGTGATCCGCACGGCGCTGCACCGGCTGACCCGGTCCACCCCGCCGGTGCCGGTCGTGCCCGTCGTGCCGAGCCAGGGCGGCCCGGTGGCGGACGACGTGCGTGCCGGATGACCAGTGGGAGTCAGCGGCGCGCGTCGACGGCCCGGCCCGCCTCACCGGTCACCCATCTCAACTACTCAGAGTGTCTGATTGAACGGGGAGGGTCGTCGCTCTACGGTCGCCCGGTGCCCGCCGACCGACGCCAGCTCGTCATCGTGGGAGCCGGCGGCCATGGCCGCGAGCTTCTGGACCTCGTGGAGGCGATCAATGCCGCCGCCGGCGGAGACGCCTACCGCTTCCTGGGTTTCCTCGACGACGGGCAGGTCGATCCCGAACCCCTGGCCCGGCGCGGATCCGCCGTGCTCGGCGGCCTCGATCTGCTCGCCGGCCTGGAGGCCGACTACCTGATCGGGGTCGGCGCCGCCGCCTCCCGGGAACGGATCGACCGTTACGCCAGCGCGTACGGGCGCCGCCCGGCGACACTCGTGCATCCCCGCGCCTACCTCGGCGGGGATGTCAAACTCGGGCCGGGCACCGTCGTCTGCGCGCTCGCGAGCCTCACCACCAACATCGAGACGGGCCGGCACGTGCTGGTGAACATCGGTGCGGGGGTCGCCCACGACTGCCGTCTCGGCGACTACACGACTGTCGCCCCCGGAGCCCGGATCGGCGGCGCCGTCGAGGTCGGGCCGGGGGCCTGGGTGGGCATGCAGGCGAGCGTCGTCCGCAGCACCCGGATCGGCGCCGGCGCGGTGGTGGGCGCCGGCGCGGTCGTCACCGGCGACGTCGCCCCCGGGCTCGTCGTGGCCGGTGTGCCGGCCCGCCCGATCGACCGGGCGGGGGCCGACGCCCCCCGCCCGCCGCTCGTCACACCCAGAATGCGCGAACCCGAGCCGAGGCCCCAGCGCCCGGACCTATGATCGGCAGGTGCACCGCTGGTTCGACCTCGCAGGCACCGACAACACCCGTGACCTGGGCGGCATCCCCACGGCCGACGGCAGGCTGACGCGGCACGGCGTGCTGCTGCGCAGCGACACGCTGCAGGAGCTCACCGCGGCGGATGTCACCCGGCTGTGCGAGACCTTCGGGCTGCGCACCGTCCTCGACCTGCGGGCCGAGGAGGAGGCGGGGCGGGAGGGCCGCGGGCCGCTGGAGCAGCAGACGGTCGACTACCACAACCTTTCGTTTCTCCCCGCGGCGCAGTGGGTCATGCCGGACGACCCGCGCTACCCGACGATCGTGACGGACCTGGAGTCGCGCGACCGCGTCGAGCACTACCTGGACTACCTCCGGCTCGCCAGTGACGCGGCCGGCCGGGCCGTCCACCTGCTCGCCCGGCCGGAGACCGGGCCGGCGCTGTTCCACTGCGCCGCCGGCAAGGATCGCACCGGAGTGCTCGCCGCTCTCGTCCTGGGCATCGTCGGGGTCGGCCGGGAGGAGATCGTCGACGACTACGCCCTCACCAACGAACGCATCGCCCGGGTCGACGCCCGGCTGGTCCGCCTCCCCTCCTACAACCGGCCGAACAACCCGCTCACGGTGGACAGGATGCTCTGCCGCCGGGAGGTCATGCACGGGTTCCTGGACGGCGTGGACCGGCTCTGGGGGGGTCCGGCGGCCTGGGCGCGGTCCGCGGGCGTCTCCGCCGACGACCTGCGCTCCCTGCGGGCACGGCTGCTCACGTGACCCGGCGTGCGCCCGCCCCGGCGATCCTGGCCCTGGTCTGCGTCCTCGGCCTGATCTCCGGGTGCTCGCACATCTTCGACCGGGCGTTCGCGGACGTCCCGGACGAGCTCGTACCGCTGTTCCAGGCGGCGGCCGCGACCTACGGCGGGCTCAGCGCGGCACAGCTCGCCGCCCAGGCCCGGGTCGAGAGCAGCTTCGACCCGTCCGCTGTCTCCCCCGCGGGCGCCCGCGGGCTGATGCAGTTCCTTCCCACCACCTGGGCGCAGTTCGGCGTCGACGGCAACGGTGACGGCCGGGCCGACCCGCTGGAGCCGCGCGACGCCATCCCGTCCGCCGCGCACTACGAGGCACACCTTGCCAGCTCGCTGGCCGACCTGCCCGGCGACCGCACCTCCCTGATTCTCGCCGCCTACAACGCCGGGCCGCAGGCCGTCCGCACCGCCGGCGGCATCCCGGACTTCCACGAGACCCGGGCCTACGTGGCCCGGGTCCATGACTGGGCAGCCACCTACCGGAACCAGCTCTGAGGCCATGACATCCTGGCTCCCGTGGCAGATGACGAGGTAGCGGCGGTCAGTCGGGCCAGCGGAGCGCCACCCGACCACCCACCGCTGCCGCCGTCGCTCTCCCCGGCCACCGCGGCCTCCTTCTCCTCCTCCACTCCGGTCCCGTCCTCGACGTCACGCGGCAGGGGAACCGCGCCGGCCGGACCGGCCGACGACGACGGCAGCGGCGACCACCGGGGGAGCGCCGGGAGCGCTGGGGACGCCGGTCCGACCGGTCCGACCGGCACCGAGCCCGCCGCCGGCGCGGGAGCCGGACCAGCTCTCGGCACGACCGACGAGGTGATGCGTCGGGTCGAGCTGGCCAGCGGCCGGCTCGCCACGCGGGCCGCCACCCGGATGACCGAGGTCCTCCCCTGGTATCCGGGGATGTCGGCCCGGCACCGGGCCGACATCCAGCTCGTCGTCCAGGCCGGCATCTCCTCCTTCGTCGAGTGGTGCCGGCGCCCCCAGCACGCCCGCGAGCTGTCCGGTGACGTGTTCCGGGTGGCCCCGCGCGAACTTGTCCGCGCGGTCACCTTCCGCCGTCTCGTCGACCTCGTACGGGTCGCCGTCGAGGCCATCGAGGACGAGGTGCCCACCCTCGCCGGCCCGGAGCACGAGCAGCGCCTGCTCGCGGACGTCCTGCGCTACTCCCGGGACATCGCGTTCGCCGGGGCGGTCGTGTACGCGCGGGCCGCCGAGGAGCGGGGCGCCTGGGACGCCCGGCTGGAGGCCCTGGTCGTCGACCACGTGGTACGCGGCGAGGTCGACCGCGGGCTGCCGTCACGCGCGGCGGCGGTGGGCTGGCGCAACCCGCCGGCGGTCACCGTCGTCGTCGGGTCGGCGCCGCCGACCTCACCGGAGGCCGCCGTCGACGAGGTGCACCGCTGCGCCCGCGCCGCCGGGCTGGAGGTCCTGGCCGGCGTCCACCACGACCGGCTCGTGATGGTCGTCGGCGGAGCCTTCGGCCCGGCGGACAGCGACCCGCCGGTGACCGGGGCCGCGGGTGCCTCGCCGGCGGCCGGCGCCGCGGGCACCGGGCCGGCCGCGGGCGGCGCATCTCCCGCGGGCAGCGCCGAGACGGCCCTGGACGCCGCCCGCGCCCTGCTGCCGTCCTGCGGGCCCGGCCCGGTCGTCGTCGGGCCGATCGCGGCGGATCTCACCGGCGCGCCGCGCAGCGCCCGCGCCGCCCTCGCCGCCGCCGACGTGGTGGGTGCCTGGCCGGCCGCACCTCGGCCGGTGCCGGCCAACGCGCTGCTGCCGGAGCTGGCCCTCGCCGGTGACGCGGACGCGCGACAGAGCCTGATCAACAAGGTCTACCTGCCACTGCGCAACGCGGGGAGCCCGCTGCTGGAGACCGCGGGCGCCTACCTCGACTTCGGCGCGTCGCTGGAGGCGACCGCCCGGGCGCTCTACCTTCATCCCAACACGGTGCGTTACCGGCTGCGCAAGGCCGCCGACGTCTGCGGGCTCGACCCCGCCGATCACCGGGAGCGATTCATCCTGCACATCGCCCTGGTACTCGGCCGTTTGGACGGTGCGCAACCTACAGATCGATCCGGACCCGAACCCCGTCCGTAGGTCACGCGGCAGACCCTCGCCCGCAGTGCGAGAACGGTCACACCAAGCAGATTTACCGTCCAGTCACCACATTTCAGCCAGGTGACCCGCCGAGGGACTAACGTACCGTCGGCGCCGGTCCTTTGTAGGGCATCGACAACGAGCCGTCGAGACATCGGTGACTCAGCGCCAGCGACAACAACCAGCCGCACGGGGTTAGGTGGAGACGTGCTCGCGATCCTCGCACCGGGACAGGGTGCCCAGACGCCCGGACAGCTACGTCCGTGGCTGGAACTCGACGGCGTCGAGTCCCGGCTGCGGTGGTGGTCGACCGCCGTCGGCCTGGACCTCGTCGACCTCGGCTGCGAGGCACCCGCGGAGACGATCCGGGACACCGCCGTCGCCCAGCCGCTGATCGTCGCGACCGGCCTGCTGGCCGCCGAGCAGCTCGGCCTGCTGCCGATCACCCCCGCCGCCGGTTCCGGTGCGCGCGCGGTGCTCGCCGGCCACAGCGTCGGTGAGATCACGGCCGCGGCGATCACCGGCTCGCTCACTCCGGAGGCGGCGCTGCTGTTCGTCGGCCTGCGCGGTCGGGCGATGGCCCAGGCGGCGGCCGTCACCCCCACCGGCATGACCGCCCTGCTCGGCGGCGACCCGGAGGAGGTCACCGCCGCGCTGGAGGCGCTGGGGCTGACCGCGGCGAACCGCAACGGCGCCGGCCAGATCGTCGCCGCCGGCACCCTCGACGACCTCGCGAAGCTGGCCGACGCGCCGCCCGCCGGCGCGAAGCTGCGCCCGCTGTCGGTCGCCGGCGCCTTCCACACCCGTCACATGGCCCCGGCCGGTGACGCGCTGCGCGCCGTCGCCGGCGGGATCGTGCCGGGTACCCCGGCTCTGGGCCAGCTCTCCAACGCCGACGGCGCGCTCGTCCACGACGGCGCGGACCTCGTCGCCCGGCTCGTCACCCAGGTCGCCGCCCCGGTCCGGTGGGACCTGTGCCTCGCCGCCATGCGGGAGGCCGGCGTGACCGCGGTCATCGAGCTTCCGCCGGCGGGCACGCTGGCCGGCATCGCCCGCCGCGAGCTGCGCGGCACGAAGATCGTCGCCGTGAAGACCCCGGCCGACCTCGACGCGGCGCGCGCCCTCGTCGCCGAGTACCTGCCGCCGCCGGCCGTGCCGGCCCAGGCGGCCACGCTCGTCGGGGCGGCCTCATGAGCCCTGCTGGCGCCGGCCTGCTCGGCCTCGGCACCTACCGCCCGGCCCGGTTGGTCACCAACGAGGAGCTCATCGGCGTGGTCGACACGTCCGACTCCTGGATCCGCACCCGGACCGGCATCGCGACGCGGCGCATCGCCGACGAGGAGGAGTCCACCGTCGCGATGGGGACCAGCGCGGCCGAGAAGGCCCTGGCCTCCGCCGGGCTCACCGCCGCCGACGTCGACGTGGTCATCGGCGCCACCTGTACCGCGCCGTCGCAGATCCCGGGCACCGCCCCGCAGATCGCCGCGCGGCTGGGGGCGTCCACCGCCGGCACCTTCGACATCAACGGCGGCTGCGCCGGCTTCTGCTACGCCGTGGCCACCGCGGCCGACATGGTCCGCGCCGGCAGCGTGCGGCACGCGCTGGTCGTCGCGACCGAGCGGCTCTCCGACTACACCGACTGGAGCGACCGCTCCACCTGCGTCCTGCTCGCCGACGGCGCGGGCGCGGTGGTCGTCGGCCCGGCGGAGAGCGGAATCGGCCCCGCGGTCTGGGGTCACGACGGCTCCCGCCCGGAGGCCATCCAGGTACCCGGGCGGGGCGACAACGCCTTCCGGATGGAGGGCCCGGCGGTGTTCCGCTGGGCGATCTCCCTCGTCCCCACCCTGCGGACGGTCTGTGAACGGGCCGGTGTCGAGCCGACCGAACTCGCCGCGATCGTGCCGCACCAGGCGAACCTGCGTATTGTCGAGGCGCTCGCCGGGGGCCTCGGCGTGCCCGGCGTTCCCATCGCCCGCGATGTGGTGGACTCCGGCAACACGTCCGCCGCCAGCATTCCGCTCGCACTCGACCGGATGATGGAAGCCGGTGAGGTGGTGTCGGGTGACCCGGTGCTGCTCTTCGGGTTCGGCGCCGGCCTCACCTACTGCGGGCAGGTGGTCCGTTGCCCCTGAGCACCCGGACCCCGCCTGGATCCCTGGTACCGGGATCCCCGGCACCCGCATCAGCATGGCGGCCGGACGATGCCATGCTCCCGCACCACGACAGTCCGGACCGGCCCCCAGCGGGCCATCCGCCCCGCCCCAGCTACCGGCCCCGGCCGGGACGCTGACCCCGCATCCTGCACAGGAGGAACCCCCATGTCGCAAGCCGATATCCTCGCCGGCCTCGCCGCCATCCTCGAGGAGGTTGCCGGTGTAGACCCGGCCGACGTCACCGCGGACAAGACCTTCATCGATGACCTGGACGTCGACTCGCTGTCCATGGTCGAGGTCGTGGTGGCCGCCGAGGAGAAGTTCGGTGTGAAGATCCCGGACGAGGACGTCAAGACCCTCAAGACCGTCGGCGACGCCGTCTCCTACATCCAGCGGGCGGGTGTCGCCGCGTGACGGCCTCCCCCAGGCAGGTCGTCGTCACCGGCCTCGGGGCTACCACTCCCCTCGGCGGCGACGTGCCGTCCACGTGGGAGGGGCTGCTCTCCGGCCGCTCCGGCGCACGTCGCCTGACCGAGGACTGGGTCGAGCAGCTCCCCGTCCACATCGCCGCCCCGCTGGCGGTCGAGCCTCCGCTGGGCCGGGTCGAGGCGAGAACCCTCGACCGCAGCCAGCAGATGGCTCTGGTCGCCGCACGGGAGGCGTGGGCTGACGCGGGAACCCCGGACGTCGACACCGAGCGGCTCGCGGTCTGCGTCGCCTCGGGGATCGGCGGAGTGCAGACCCTGCTGCACCAGCACGACGTGCTGCGGGAGCGCGGGCCGCGGCGGGTCTCGCCGCATGTGGTCCCGATGCTGATGCCGAACGGCCCGGCGAGCACCGTCGGTCTGGCGTTCGGCGCCAAGGCCGGGGTGCACGCGCCGGTCAGCGCCTGCGCCTCCGGCTCGGAGGCGATCGCGCTGGCGCTGGACATCATCCGCGCCGGCCGGGCGGACATCGTCATCGCCGGTGGTACGGAGGCGGCGATCGCCGCCCTGCCGATCGCCGGTTTCGCCCAGATGCAGGCACTCTCCCGGCGCAACGACGCGCCGGAGACCGCGTCGCGGCCGTTCGACAAGGGGCGGGACGGCTTCGTCCTCGGCGAGGGCGCCGCCATCGTGGTGCTGGAGTCGGCGGAGCACGCGCAGGCTCGGGGGGCCCGGGTGCACGGCGTCCTTGCCGGTGCCGGCATCAGCTCGGACGCCTACCACGTGGCAGCGACCGACCCGACCGGTGCGGGCGCGGCCCGCGCGGTGCGCGCCGCGTTGCGCTCGGCCTCGCTGGAGGCCGATGATGTGATCCACATCAACGCGCACGCGACGTCGACACCGACCGGCGACGTCGCCGAGTCGGTGGGTCTGCGGCTGGCACTGGGTGACGCGCTCGATTCGATCGCGGTCACCTCGACCAAGTCGATGACAGGCCATCTGCTCGGCGCGGCCGGCGCGCTGGAGGCAGTGGTCACGCTCCTCTCGCTGCGCGAGCGTGTCGTTCCGGCGACGCGCAACCTCGACGCGCTCGACGACGAGATCGCTCTCGACGTCGTGCGTATCGACAACCGGAAGCTGGGCGAAGGCGCGGGCCTCTCGAACTCGTTCGGGTTCGGCGGGCACGACGTCTGCCTCGCCTTCACGGTCTAGCCTTCACGGGCTGGGAGACAGACGCTTCCCAGGGCACTGTGCCGCCGCGACGGCGGCGGCACACCTGGGAACGCGGCACGACATGTTCGGCCCGGGCAGTAATCGACGTTCATGCTCTCAAGAGCTCACGGCGGGCATCTGCGTTACCGCCATTTGCGCAGGAGCAGACTGTTACCGCTCAACCGAGGAGACCTACGGTGAGTCTGTCCACCATCGATCGCACCGACCCACGCACGCCCGTGGCGCGGCTGAGCCGCTTCTTCGACCCGGACTCCCTGTCCCTGTTCGCCGCGGCCGACGGCTCCGGCGTGGTCGCCGGGCAGGGGCTTGTCGCCGGCAACGAGGTCGTCGCCTTCGCCACGGACCCGACGGTCCAGGGCGGCGCGATGGGCCGGGACGGCTGCGCACGCATCGTGCACGCGATCGAGTCGGCGGTCCGGATGGGCTGTCCGGTCATCGGCATCTGGCACTCCGGCGGCGCACGGCTGCGGGAGGGCGTGGCCTCGCTCGACGGGGTCGGCCGCGTGTTCGCCGCGACGGTCCGCGCCTCCGGGCAGGTGCCCCAGCTCTCCCTGGTCCTGGGTGCTGCCGCCGGCGGCGCCGCGTACGGCCCGGCGCTGACCGACCTGGTCATCACCGGCCCGGACGCGAAGGTGTTCGTCACCGGCCCCGACGTGGTCCGCTCGGTGACCGGTGAGGAGTGCACCGGGGACAGCCTCGGCGGGCCCGAGGTGCACTCGACCCGCAGCGGTGTCGTCCACCTCGCCTGCGACACCGACGACACCGCCTTCGAGCAGACCCGCGCGATCACCGCGCTGCTCGCCGACCAGGGCTCGATCGGCCCCGTCCCCGAGCGGGACCTCGGCCAGCTGCTGCCGGAGAACCCGCGCCGCGCGTACGACGTGCGCCCGCTGGTCGCCGGCCTGCTCGACGACGAGGTCGTGGAGCTGCACCCCAAGTGGGCACGCAACATCGTGACCGCTCTCGGCCGTCTCGGCGGCCGGACGGTGGGCGTGGTCGCCAACAACCCGCTGCGCCGCGGCGGCTGCCTCGACGCCCTCTCGGCGGAGAAGGCGTCCCGCTTCGTGCGCATGTGTGACTCCTTCGGGATTCCGCTGGTGGTGCTGGTCGACGTGCCCGGCTACCTGCCGGGTGTCGGCCAGGAGTGGGAGGGTGTGGTCCGCCGGGGGGCGAAGCTGCTCTACGCCTTCTCCGAGTGCACCGTCCCCCGGGTCACCGTGGTGACACGCAAGGCCTACGGCGGCGCGTACATCGCGATGAACGCCCGCTGCCTGGGCGCGACCGCCGTCTACGCCTGGCCGACCGCCCAGCTCGCGGTCATGGGCGCCGAGGCCGCGGTCGGCATTCTTCACCGCCGCCAGCTCGCCGAGGTGCCCGCACAGCGCCGCCCGGACGTGATGGCCGAGCTGGCCGAGGAGCATGTCCGCGCTGTCGGCGGTGTGGAGCGCGCGGTCGAGCTCGGCGTGGTGGACGCGATCGTCGCTCCCGCCGAGACCCGCGGGGCCGTGGCCACCGCGCTCGCGGAGGCGCTGGCGGCCGCCCGCCCGGACAAGAACGTGCACGGCAACATCCCGCTGTAGCCCCAGAGCGGTACCGGGCGGCCGGGTGGGTCCCATGTGGGGCCCACCCGGCCGCCTCGTTTCCGGCGGGCGGCTCACGGCCCNCGCCCGCCTCGCCGTTCGGGCGGATCGGGACGCCCGGAGTCCGTCAGCCGGATCCAGCTGGCCTCCGTCGCGTCGACGAGCCGGCGCATGTCGATCACGAGCAGCGCCAGCTCACTGTCCGGCAGCACGCCCGGATCGACAGTGGCAAGCCTGGCCACCTGCGCGTCGATGTCATCCACCGCCACCGTTGCGGACCGGCGACCGGCGACCGGCGGAAAATTACTTAGCATTGCGAAATAAATTTCGCTGGGCGTGGGTTGTCGAGGGCGGAGGTACACCGCATGAGACGCATGGTCACGTCACTGGCGCACGGATCTGTCACCCCCGGCACCGCGGAGTCACGAACCGGGACGTTCGCCGCGCTGCAGGTGCCGAACTTCCGCCTCTTTCTGGGCGGTCAGGTGGTCTCCCTGTGCGGGACCTGGATGCAGACCATCGCCCTTGGCTGGCTGGTGCTCTCCCTCGGCGCCTCCGGTACCGAGCTCGGCCTGGTGACGGCGGCCCAGTTCCTGCCGGTCCTGCTATTCGGCGCCTACGGCGGCCTGATCGCCGACCGCTCGGACTCGCGGCGACTGCTGATCACCACCCAGATCATGCTCGCCACGCTCGCGGTCCTGCTCGGCGTCCTGGACGCCACCGGCACCGCCGAGCTGTGGATGGTCGCGGCCGTGGCGGCGGTGATCGGTCTGATCAGCGCGGTCGACAACCCGACCCGTCAGAGCTTCGTCCAGGAGATGGTCAGCGCCGACCATCTCCCGAATGCCGTCACCCTGAACTCGGTGACGATGAACGCCGCCCGCGTCGTCGGGCCGGGCATCGCCGGCATCCTGATCAGCCTGGTCGGGACGAGCGGCTGCTTCCTGCTCAACGGGGCTTCGTTCGTGGCCGTCGTTCTCGCCCTGCGGCGCATGGACGTCGGTGCCCTGATCCCCTACCGCCCGGTGCCTCGGGCACCCGGCCAGGTGCGTTCCGGTCTCGCCTATGTGGTGCGGACCCCGGAGCTGCGGATCCCGCTGCTGATGATGGCCGTGATCGGCGCCCTGTCGTACGAGTTCCAGGTGGTGCTGCCCCTGGTGGCCCGCGAGACCTTCGACGGTTCGGCAGCCACCTACAGCCTGTTCACCGGCGCGATGGGGGCCGGGGCCGTCGCCGGTGGCCTGTTCGTGGCCCGGCGTCGCCGCATCGGTGTCGGTGCCCTCGCTCTGGCATCGGGCCTGTTCGGAGCGGTTCTCCTGCTCGCGGCGGCCGCCCCGACGCTGGCGCTCGAGGTCGCCGCGCTGGTCGTCGTCGGCGCGGCGAGCGTCGCCTTCATCTCCACCGGCAATGCGACCGTGCAGCTGGCCGCGGCGCCGGAGATGCGCGGCCGGGTGATGGCCCTCTGGTCGGTGGCGTTCCTCGGCTCGACGCCGGTGGGCGGGCCGATCGCGGGCTGGGTGGCGGAGACATTCGGTGCCCGCGCCGGCCTGCTGCTGGCCGGCGCGGCCGCCCTCGCCGGCTCCTTCTACGCGTTGTCGTCGCTGCGCCGCGGTGCTCGTGCGGTGCAGGAGAGCGCTGGCGCTGACCAGCCCGTCGCCCGCCACACGCCCATGGCCGAGCTCGCGCCCGCGGCCGCACTGGTGCCCGCGGCCGCACTGGTGCCCACCGACGGGATCGAGCCCACCGCCACGCTGGAGCCGGCGGTCACACCGTCCAGGATCTGAGCGCCGCCCTGGGCCCGAGCACCATCCTGAGCCTGAGCGCCATCCTGAGCCTGAGCCTCACTTCGTGGTGGACGGGCCCTCGGGCAGCGCGCGCGGGGTGGTCGGTGCCTCCTGGGCCGCCGCCTTGCCGAGCTCGGGCAGTTCGCGCAGGCCGTCGTTCTCGTACATCCCCCGGTGGGCGAGTACCTCCGAGCGGTGGTAGGCCTCGGCGACGTCCAGGAAGCCGGGTTCCAGGTAGCGGCGGCCGTCGATGGTCGGGCCGACGGTCCCCTCCATGATGGCTTCGACGTCCTCGCCGGTGAGCGTCTTGTGGGTCTCCAGCGCGTGGGTCAGCGACAGCACCTCACGCCGGTTCGCGGCCAGGACGCCCTCGGTGCGCTCGTAGAGCTCCCGCAGTTTGGCCTCGACCTGCTCGCCGAACGGCCGGTCCGCGTCGATGGACGCCTGGCCCATCTGGTGCTCGATCATGCTGAGCCGAGAGGCGAGCGTCTCCCCCATCGCCGCCGAGGAGATGTTGCCCGAGACCAGCAGGGTGGCGCTGCGCAGGTCGCCGCCGACACCGACGGTGTTGTCGCCGTCGAAGAACATCCGTTCGCCGGCCAGCGAGGCGAGCGACACCATGACCTGGATCTCGATCTCCGACTTCCACATGAACATGCGGTCCTCGACGGCGACATGCGCGACGAAGCCGCCGACTCCCCCGCGGCGCTCGATGGTCGCCAGGTCGATGACCCGGCCACGCTGGGTGCGGTAGGCGACGACGGCGTGGCAGGCCTCGTGCAGCGCGATGCTGTGCCGCTCGCGGGCGATGTGCTCGTGGTCGTCGGCGAGGCCGTACTCCTTGATCACCCGGGCGCGGAGGATGTCCTGCCAGGTGATGACCTCGCGGCCGTCCTTGATCGCCTGGACGAGAGCCTCGTTGACCGTGTCCTTGATGGTGGCGCCGGTCGCCTCGGGGCTCATGATCGCGAGCCGCTCGATCTGCTCGGCCGTCAGCTCGTGGTTCACCTTGGCCAGATAGCCCTCGAAGGTGCGGATCCGGCCTTCCTTGCTGGGGTAGCCGACCTTGTAGATCCGGTCGATGCGGCCGGGACGCAGCAGGGCCTCGTCCAGCGACTGGGGCATGTTCGTCGCCATCATGACCAGGATGCGGTACTTCGGCGGCGGCTTCGGGCGCATGCCGAGGGTGCGCCGCACGACCCGGTTCAGGAAGCCGCGCGGCTTCTTCAGGCCCGACATCTCGGTAAGCAGCGCCTGCAGGGTCCCGTCGACCTTTCCGCCGCCGCCCATTCCACCCATGACGAAGTTGTCCCGCTGCGCATGATCGCGGGCAATCTGCGCCTGGGCGAAGGTGTCGAGGTAGGAGAAACCGTTACAGGTGTCCACCGACGCCACGCCCGCCGGCACCCCGAAGGCGCCGTGCCCGGCGGAGAAGACGTCGCGGCCGCCGGCGAACCCGCCCGGGCGGGCGGCACTGGCGGCAAACGGGGTCGCGCCGCCGAGCTTCCCCCCGAAGCCGGTGGCGAGCTGGCCACGGTTGCCCAGGGTATCGGCCTCGTCGAAGAACACGATCACGCCGCCGTACCGCAGCGACAGTTTCCGCAGTCTGCGGAACAGCGACTTGACCTTCAGAATGCCGACGCCGACGAACATCGCCGAGAAGGCGCCCGGGTCGACGAAGACATAGGGTTTGCCGGTCTCGCCGGCGACCGCCTCCGCGATCAGCGTCTTACCGGTTCCCGGCGGGCCCCACAACAGGATGCCGCCCGGAACGTAACCGCCGCGGTCCTCGATCTCCTCCGGGCGTTCAAGGTAGAACACGTTCTCCCGGACCCGCCCGACGACGTGGTCCTGGCCCCACACGTCGGCGAACCGTGTCTTGATGTCCTCCGGGAAGTAGACCTCGACGCCGCCCTTGGACAGGAACCAGAAGATCGCGACGAACTGGCCGACGACGACCAGCATCAGCATAACTATCTGCAGCACATAGGGAATCGCGCCCCAGGCCGCGCCGGGCAACCCGACCGTCGCCTCGAAGAGGGACTCGTCGACGATCCGCGCGTAGATGAACAGGAACAGCGCCAGCGCGACGACGATCTTAAGCGCGCGGCTGACCCGGTACCGGTTCCAGTCGTTCAGGCGCTGCAGACGGCGTTCGGCGCGGCCGAAGACCTTCTCCGTCCAGAAGCGGTAGTAACCCGCCGACCGCTCGCCGAGAAAGATGTGGATCTGGTGGACGACCTCCAGGCCGAACAGCGCCAGGATCCACCAGCTCGACTCCGCCTGGATGCGGATCGCGTCGCCCCACGTCATCAGTGGGTTGCCCGAGACGTCCGCGGCCACCACGAAGGCGAAGAGCGCCCCGAGCAGAAGCAGGAACTTCACCCTGTCCCAGAGCGCCGCGGGGCGGCGGCGCTGCGACTCGCCCGGCCTCGCGTCGCCGTCCTCGTCCACGGGCCCCGTCACGGTGGAGGATCCCGGACGTCCCGCCCGGTCGCGTGTGCTCATGCCTGCTGCCCTCGGTCCGTCGGCTTGATCGTGAAGGAGCCCGTGACCTCGCCGATCTGCCCGCCGTGCTGGGCGTAGCACAGCGCCGAACAGGCCAGGACGAGCTGGTAGAGCACGGTCTGGTTCTGGTCCAGCAGGCTCGTCTGATCAATGGTCACCAGGCCTGCCGCCGTGGCCACCTGGTACACCAGGTGCACTCCGTGGACGCCCTCGTCCTGCGCGACCGACTCGTCGGCGAGCAGCAGGAAGTTCGGCGCCATCCGCGCGCCGTAGGGATCCTTGCGGACCGCCTCCTCCTGCGCCGCGACCGCGTCGTCGACGGAGACGACGAAGTTGCGCAGGTCATTCGTGGAGACCGCCCGGGCCTCCTCCGGAAGGAGATGCCGCACCTGGACGAAGCCCTTCGGCAAGGGGGCGTCGGGAACGAACAGGCTCGTCTCGTCGAACTTCTCGGCCGCGTCCAGGCCGACGACCCACTCCCGCGACATCAGGCCGCGAAGCATCTCCGGGCTCACGGTGCGGGCGTCGATACCGAACAGCGCGGGCCCGGGCATCTCCTGATGCGTCCAGCCGGCCGGCACCTTGAGGAACGCGCCGTCTTTCTTGTTCGTTACATACTGGTAACTGGGCGAGCCGCACCCGACCACAGCGGCCAGTAGCGCGACCACCGCGACGACGACCAGAACGAGGCCGGATCTCGGCCGCGAACATGGCCAGGCTCGTGGCAGTGGTCGTGGCAGGCCACGACTTCCAACCTCCACGGCGATCCTCCAGCCTCGCGAGGTCGAGCCCATGACGCGACTCCGGTCCATGGATCTACACCGGCGATGGATCTCGTGTTTCCCATTGCAAGTGTCGCTCATTCCGGTGTGAGGTCGGAGAAGATTTACCGGAAAGAGCGACCGCCGATTACCCTCCGCTGCCATGACCGCCCCCTCCCTGGCGGGTGCGGCACCGGTCTCCACCCTGCGGGCCCCCGGGTGAGGGCGCCAGTCGGTCACCACCCGGTCTCCGTCCGAGCCCGGCGAGGACTGCGAATACCGATCTGTCCAAGGCCTGGAACAGGGCACAGAAGTGCCCGGCTCTGGACAGGTACCCCGGAGGGGGCACACTGTCGGGTATGGCGCATTACCGGCGTGGACGGAAGGTGCCCGCGCTGCCCCCGGTGCGCAGGCATATCGTCGGCGGCCTCACCGTCGTCGCCGTGTTCGTCATGGTGGGCCTGACCGTGTGGCGGCCGATCGCGGCCATCCCCGCCCTGGCAGTGATCGTCGTTCTCGGCGTGCTGGACTTCGTGATCGTCACGAAGTCACCGGCCGCGGAAAGCCTGCCGTCCGGTCCGCTGAGCGGCAAGGAGCTCGACTGGGAGTCCGGGCTGATCGAGGCAGCGCCGGGCCTCGTCGACGCGCCGACGCAGATGCTTCCGCGACTGGCGTTCCGCTACAGCCGCGACGCCGAGGACGACGAGGACGAGCCCGCGGCGGATGACGTCCACACGATGGCCATCGACATGCGTGGCTATCTGGACGAGACCGGCACCGCCCGCATGCGCTGACGCCCGACTGACGCCCGCCTGCCGCCCCCGGTCGTCGCCGACAGGCGGGCGGACAGACAGGCCGACAGGCGGACAGGCGGACAGCACGGGTTGCGTTGTCCGTCAGGCCCGAGCGGCGTTACCCGTCCCGGTGTCCGTGCCGCCGTCGGGGCCGGGGAGCAGTGACAGGACCGTCTCGACCGCGGCGTGCACGTCCGGCCCGCTCCCGCCGGCGCGGCCCGCCGCCAGCCCGACCAGGAACGCGGTCAACGGCGCCGCCGGCCTGGCGACGCCGTGCGCCACATCCCGGGTGAGGTCGAGGACGAGCGCGGCGTCCACGCTTCCGGGCTCCAGGCCGAGCGCGGCGCTCACCCGGGCGACCCACCCGTCGAGGGCCCGCGAGACTTCGTCGCCACCTGTCACCAGCCTGCCTCCATCCGCTGTGTGCCTGCCGAGCCCGTTCTTCGGCTGCTGATCGACGCCGTCCGCGGCCGGTCGCCGCCCGACGCGGGCGGCGTCATCGCGGCCAGGCCCTGGCAGCGGCCAACGCCTCGGGATCGTCGCAGTCCAGGCAGGCACGGGCGTCCGCCGGCACCGTGCGCACCTGCCGGCCGGCCAGCAGCGACCGCACCGAACAGCCGGCAGGACGGGCCGGCAGCGCGGCCCGGAGCACCATCGTGCGCCAGGCAGCGGCCAGGTACTGCGTCCGCCCGGACGGATCACTCAGCACCGCGACGTCGGCAGGGGCAGGAACCGCAGGGACGGCAGGGACGGCAGGGACGGCAGCGGAGCGCACGTCGAGCCGGTCGAGCAGGCGGTGGATCTCGGCCGCGCCGAGAAAGGGCAGGTCGACGGCGAGGACCACGACAACCGGAGCCTCCACCAGGCGCAGCCCCGCGGCAATGGCGGCGACGGGGCCCCCGCCGGGTGGGTACTCACGGGCCCACCTGACCCGCCGGGAACCAGCTGGCCGCGGCCGGGGTGGTCCGACGACGATGGTCGAACCGACCGAACCGACCGAACCGACCGCGCCGACCGCGCCGAGCACGCGGTCGAGCAGGCGGGCGCCGTCCACCTCGAGGGTGGCCTTGTCCGCGCCGCCCATCCTCCGGGCCAGGCCGCCAGCCAGCACGATCGCGTCCCACGGAACGCCACCGCCGCCCGTGCGGGTGGCCCCGGGCCGCGCGGACACTCCCGGTGGATTCAACCGCCGATCGCCGACATCGGGCGGTCCGGCTGGCGGAAGCCGGGTGTGTCGATGCCGTGGCCGGCACGCTTGCCCGCAACGGCCCGGGCCCACAGGACGGCCAGTTCGTCGTCGTCGGCGCCGGCGCGCATCGGGCCCCGCAGATCCGACTCCTCCCGCGCGAACAGGCAGTTGCGGACCTGCCCGTCCGCGGTGAGCCGCACCCGGTCGCAGGCGGCGCAGAACGGCGCGGACACCGAGCCGATCACCCCGACGGTGCCCGGGCCGCCGTCAACCATGAACAACTCGGCCGGTGCGCTCCCCCGCGACTGGGCCCGAGCCGGTTCCAGACCGAACTCGGCCCGCAGCAGCTCCATGATCTCAGCTGCCGTGACCATCTCGGCCCGGCGCCAGCCGTGCTGGGCGTCGAGCGGCATCTGCTCGATGAACCTCAGCTCGTAGCCGTGCTCCAGGCAGAAGCGCAGCAGCGGCGCCGCCTCGTCATCGTTCAGGCCACGGACGAGGACAGCGTTGACCTTCACCGGGGTGAGCCCGGCGTCGACCGCGGCGGCCATGCCGGCGAGGACGTCCTCGATCCGGTCCCGGCGGGTGATCCGGGCGAAGCGGTCGGCGCGCAGTGTGTCCAGCGAGACGTTGACGCGGTCCAGGCCCACGGCGGCCAGCCGGGGCGCCAGGTCACTCAGCCGCAGGCCGTTCGTGGTGAGCGAGATCTCGGGCCGCGGCGACAGCGCCGCCATCCGTTCCACCAGGTGGACGAGGCTGGGCCGCAGGGTCGGCTCACCCCCGGTGAGGCGGATCTCGGTCACCCCGAGCCTGGTCACCGCGAGCGTGACCAGGCGCAGGACCTCGTCGTCGGTGAGGATCCGCGCGGTGGGCAGCCAGTCGAGCCCCTGGGCGGGCATGCAGTAGGTGCAACGGAGGTTGCACCGGTCGGTCAGCGACACCCTCAGGTCGGTCGCGACTCGCCCGTGGGAATCGGTCAGCCGCATATGGCCAGACTAGGTGCCGCCCGGACGGGGCACACGCGTTTGGACGGGCACGCCCGACGCCGGGGGTCGTGCCCCGGGTGGCCCGATCGTCCGCAGTGGCTATGAACGTCCGGCACCGTCGAAAGCGCCCGCGATCGCCACGACGTCCCGGCGGCCTGCGAAACTACAGCAGGTAAGGCAAGGTCGGCGTGGCCCGGCGAGGCCGCCCGGCGCCGGCGTTTCGGAACACGGCGCTCCGTGGCACGGCGCTCGTGGCACGGCGCACAGCGAGACACTGGGGAGAGGACGGGGTACATGCGGGTCTTCGGGGTCGACATCGGTGGGACGGGTATCAAGGGCGCCCCGGTCGACACTGAGGACGGAACGCTGGTCGCCCCCCGGTTCCGCATCCCCACGCCGCAGCCGGCGGAGCCCGAGGCCGTCGCACGGACCGTCGCGCAGGTGGCCGAGCACTTCGGGTGGACCGGCCCGGTCGGCGCCACCTTCCCCGCGGTGATCAGGGCAGGGGTGGCACACACCGCCGCGAACGTCGACGAGAGCTGGGTCGGCAGCGACGTGTCCGCGGTGCTCGGCGGGGCACTCGGCCCGGCGCTCGGCGGCACGGAGGTCGCGGTCGTCAACGACGCGGACGCCGCGGGGATCGCCGAGATGGCCTTCGGTGCCGGCCGCGACACCGCCGGCCTTGTCGTGATGACCACCTTCGGCACCGGTATCGGCACCGCGTTGTTCCTGCACGGCCAGCTGATCCCGAACACGGAGCTGGGGCACCTGGAGATTCACGGCCACGACGCGGAGACGAAGACGTCCGACGCCGCTCGGGAGCGCGAGGACCTCTCCTGGGAGAAGTGGGCCAAACGGGTCAACCGCTACCTGGGCGCGCTGGAGGCGCTGCTGTGGCCTGACCTGATCATCGTCGGCGGTGGGGCGAGCAAGAAGGCGGACCGCTTCTTCGACCATCTGGAGCTCCGGACGAAGGTCGTCCCGGCGCAGCTGCAGAACGAGGCGGGCATCGTCGGGGCGGCCATGTTCGCCGCCGGTGAGCAGATCCGCCCGCGGCCTGCCCCGCGACCGGCCCGCCGGCGAGGCCCGGCCACCCGGCCGCCGGGGGGCCGGCGTCCCTGAGCACGACGGGCTGGCGAATCGTCCGCCCGTCCTGCGGGCATCCCCCGGACGGGCCATCCACATGGGTGGTCCGTCCGGTGGTGATACGTCACATCGACGTCCGGGACCAGCCCCCGACGTGTCCAGAACCTTCGACGCGAGTCAGACTGTGCGTGTCGTCGGCCGCAATGCGACCGTCTGGCGCCATCGATGGCAGGCTGTCACCTACCGGGCATGGCGGCGAGGCGGTTTGGCGTGCACGCCGCACGTCGGCGTGCCCTCAGGGTGTCCCGCGGGGCAGGCCGGATGCCCGGCCCCGTATGGGTGTCGGCACGGTGTGTCACCGCGCCGGGCCCCACGGCAGGAGATCGACGGGAGGAGAAGGCGCCATGCGCGAGCTGCGGGCGGTCGCACTCAGCGAGGACGGCGGCTATCTCGTACTCGCCGACGCAGCCGGGCGTGCCGATGCGGAACAGTTCCGGGTCGCCGTTGACGATCGGCTGAGGGCCGCTCTGCGCGGGGCCCGACGTAGTGAAGTACGCGCGGAAAGCGCGCTGACCCCCCGCGAGATCCAGGCCCGGCTTCGGGCCGGCGAGACCGCCGCGGACGTCGCGCGAGCCGCGGGCATCCCCGTGGAGCGGGTCGAGCGCTACGAGGGGCCCGTCCTCGCCGAGCGCGCCAGGGTGGTCCAGGAGGCCCGCGCCGCGCTGCTCCCGAAGGACCCCGGCGGCATACCGGGCCGGCCCCTCGGCGAGGTCGTCGACGCGCGCCTGCTCAGTGTCCAGGACGATCCGATCGCCGCCCAGTGGGACGCCTGGCGGCGGGTGGACGGGATCTGGCTGGTCCAGCTCACCTCGGACAGCCGCTGCGCCCGCTGGACGTGGGACCCGGTGGTCCGCCGCGTGCGCCCTCACGACGACGCCGCTCGGGCGCTGGTCGCCCCCGAGTCCGTCGAGCTGCCACCGGCACAGCCGCAGGGTCCCGGCCGTGCCTCCGCACCGGCGCTCACCCTCGTGCACGACCAGGGCGCCCCCCCGGCCTACCCGAGCAGCACCCACGGGGCCGGTGGATCCTTCCAGCCGCAGGAGCCGGCTGCTCCGACCGCCGTGCCCACCGCGTTTCCCACCGCGGCCGCGGTGAACGCTGCCGGCTACCTGCCGGCCGGCCACGGCGCGCCGGATCCGGCCGGGTACGGCCAGGCGGACGCCGCCGGGCCGGCCCCCGTGGCTGGCCCGCAGGCCACCACCACCGCCGCCGCCGCCCACAAGCCGGCTGGAGTCGACAGCGCGGGTAATGACGCCGGGCACCAGTCCGCCGGGCACCAGTCCGCCGGCCACGGCGGCGTGGCCTACGGCGGCACCGGGTACGAGCCCACCGGCTACGAGGCCGCTGCGCATGGGGCGGGCGGGTACGGCGACGCCGGAGCCACCGAAACCGCCGGGTACGAAGCTTCCGGCCACGACAACGCCGGCCACGACAACGCCGAGGGGTACGAGCCGGCCGGGTACGACGCCGCCGGTCGGGGTACGGGTCTCCACGGGGCGGGCCGGTCCCACTCATCGGAGCACACCGGGCCCACCCGGATCGCGTCGTCCCAGGATGCCTACCCGGCCGCCCCGTCCCGTCCGGTGTCCGCGGCCCGCCGGGCGGCCCCGACCCCATGGCAGGGAACGGCGCCGGGAACGCCGGCCCGGCCCGCGGGCGGCCGGCGCGCCGCACCGCCCGCTGGCAGGTTCGCCACCCGCGACCGGGCGGTGCCTCCGCCGGACCACGGCACGCCCGACCACGGCACGGCCGACCACGGCGGCGAGGGCCACCCCTCCGCCTCGGTGCCGGCCGGCCGCCGTGCCCTCGCCCCCGACTTCGCCGCCGCCCGCGACGAGGCAGTGCCCACTGCGGCTCAGGTCCCCTACACCGGGTCGAAGCCGATCGACGAGGTGAATCTCCTCGGCGCCGGCCCCAGCCCGGCCTCGCTCTCGGACGTCGCGCCGGAGACGGCCGGCATCAACGGCACGGGCACGGGCACGGAGGCCACCGAGGATCTGACCGGGATGTCACCCGCCGAGGACGGCTGGGACGAGACCCCGACCGACTCTCCGGGCCCTGTCACGGCCGCCGGGCCGACGGGCACCGAAGAGGGGACGACAGCGGCGGAGACGTCCGTAACACCGCTGCAGACCGCACCGCTGCAGACCGCGCCACGCCGGTCAGCCACCGCGGCCGGCGGGCCACGCCGTGCCGCTGGGAGCCGTAGCACCCCCGCGCGCACGGCGGCGTCGGCGCCGGGGCGCCCCGGTACCGGCGCCGCACGGGTACCGGGCGGAGCGGGGGCGGCTGGCGGCGGCGCCGCGGTCGCCCGCGCCACCGACTCGCCCGCGCCACCCGGCGCCGCCGGGTCCGCGCCGGCTGCCGCGGGAGCGGATCCGAGCGGCACCGAGCACCTGGCAGGGACCACCCCGGGCGAGAACGCCGCCGGCACCGCCGGCACCGCCGCCGCCGTGGCCGACGGCCCCGCAGTCCACGGTGCCGCGACCGGTGGCCCAGCCCCGGCGACGGCTCCCACCTCGGACGCCGCAGATGAGAGCACTGCCACAGATCCGGCGGACGAGGCAACGGAAACGGCCACAAAGTCAACGCGGGGCAACCAGGCGGCGACAACGGGTAATCGTGGGCGCCAGAACGGGACAGCTCGTGGAGGCGAACGTCCCACAGGCGGTCGACGCGGGCGCAAGTCGGTGCCAGCATGGGATGACATCGTGTTCGGCGCTCGCCGGCCCTGACCGGCGGACCTGAGCACGAGACCCGTCACCGCTCCACCCCCGGGTGGAACCGGGGGGCGGGGGCCGCTCTGGATGCAACGACGCCGAGAGAGCCGGCTGTGAGTAAACCGTCACATGGTCAGGCGGAACGTCTGGCCGCTCAACACAGTTGGAGAAGGTGTGACAGGGACTACCACGAAGCCGACGCTGACCAACCTCGACCGTTGCGACAGGTGCGGCGCACAGGCGTACGTCCGAGTCGTTCTGCCTGGCGGCGGAGACCTGCTGTTCTGCCGCCACCACGCGAAGTCGTACGACTCCAAGCTCCGTTCGGTGGCAGTCGAGTACCACGACGAGACCGAAAAGCTGAGTGTCTCCTGACACATCCTGCTACCGAGGGCATGCCATGGACGCATGGCATGCCCTCGACTCGTGTCCGGCCTGGCGTCGTGGCCGCCAGGCCGGGCCGATACCCACATCGACCACACGGATCTGACCGAAGGGTGCGCTGACCGCCCACCTGGGTGGGTAGTCATACGGTGGGCACGTGTCCACCACGGGGAACGAGCCGGCGCCTGCCCTGGCACCCCCCGGGAGTGGCCCAGGCCCCGCACGCGGGGCAGCCCGGCGCGCGGGGCGGGCCCTTGTCGGGTTCCGCGTCTTCTTCGGCCCCGGCGGCCCCCTTCGCGGTGAGGCCCCGCGAGATCTCGCCCGCCGGCTGCTGCGGCCCCGTTCCTGGATCCCCTGGAGCGCTCTGCGCCTGGCCCGGGCGACCGTCTCCAACGCCTGGCGGCACCGGGTGCTCGGGCTCGCCGCCGAAGCCGGCTTCTGGCAGCTGCTGTCGATGCCGCCGCTGCTGCTCGCGCTGCTCGGCACCATCGGCTACGTCGGTGACGCCCTGGGCGGTGACGCCCTGGACAACGTCCGCCAGACCATCCTCGGCGCCGCCGACAACCTGCTCACGGAGTCGGTGGTCGACGACACGGTGCGGCCGACGATTGACGAGATCCTCTCCCGCGGCCGGCCGGATGTCATCTCCATCGGCTTCCTGCTGTCACTGTGGACGGGATCCGCCGCGATGGCGACGTTCGTCAACACGATCACGATCGCGTACGGCCAGCGGGAGCTGCGTTCCGCGGTGCGCAGCCGACTCCTCGCCCTCGCTCTGTTCCTCGCCCAGGTCGCGACCGGTGTCATCCTGCTGCCCGCGCTGGTGCTCGGGCCGGGCATTCTCTCCGACCTGCTCGACTCCGGCCGCCACCCGATCGTGGACGAGCTGCTGAAGGACCTCTTCTGGCCGGTGGTCGGCGTGGTCTCGCTGGCGATGCTGACGGCGCTGTACAACCTGGCGCTGCCACAGCGCCGCCCGTGGCGGCGGGCACTGCCCGGCGCAGGGCTGGCCCTGTGTCTGTGGCTCGTCGGCAGCTATCTGCTCCGCATGTACCTGGAGCTGGTCTTCAGCAACGAGCTCGTCTACGGATCGCTCGCCGCGCCGGTCGCCGCCCTGCTCTTCTTCTACATCACCGCGCTGGCGGTCCTGCTGGGCGCCGAGCTCAACGCCGCGCTGGACGAGCGCCCGCCGCGCCGACGCCACCGCGGCGAGCACCGGCAGCACACCCGCTGATCCCCGGCGGGTGTGCTGGACGGACCTCGCGGCGCGGGCGCCGGCCACCGCGCCGCTCAGTACGTGCAGCCAACGCCCTCGGCCGGCGCGCCCTGGGCCGGCGCATCCTGGGCCTGCACCGGCTGGCCCTGGGTCTGCACCGACCGAGCGGACACCGCCCGCTCCCGCGACGTCTGGTTCGCCGGCACCACAGCGCCCGCCGGAACAGCGCCCGCCGGAGCAGAGCCCGCCGGAACGGCGAGGTGCGCGGGCGCCACCGAGCCCGCCGGAACGAGGGCGGTCGCGCCGGCACTCTGTGGAACGGACCCACCGAGCCGGTTCAGCAGCGCTCCCAGCTCTTCTGGACTGGCGAGCAGCACCGACTGCTCGCCGACCGTCGACGGCGTCGCGGGGATCGTCTCGAAGGCGACCCCGCCGCTGCTGATGCCCTGCATCCGCACGGCCAGCAGGCGCAGGTCGGCCAGGGATGTGTTCTCGTCGAGTGTCAGCGCCGAGGTGGCCGCGTCGACGACGTCGATCAGTTTCCCGGGGTTGAGCAGGGTGCCGGTCGAGGCGATGGAGCGGAAGACCACACCGAGGAACTGCTGCTGCCGGCGGATGCGGTCGATGTCCCCCTCCGGCAGACCGTAGCGCTGGCGGACGAAGGCCAGCGCCTGGGTGCCGTCGAGGGTGTTGTCGCCGACCTGGCCGTGCCAGCCGGAGTACCTGTCGTTGAGGTTGTCGAGGCCGCGCGACTTCAGTTCGGGCGGAAGCTCCTTGACGCAGACCGTCACGCCACCGAGCGCATCGGTCATCGCCTGGAAGCCCACGAAGTCGATCTGCAGGTAGTGGTCGATCCTGATGTTGGTGAGCGTCTCGATCGTCCGGATCAGCAGTGACGGGCCACCGTACGCGAACGCCGCGTTGAGCTTGGACTTCTGCGGGCCGTGCTCCGTGCCGTCGGAGTCGGCGTAGGCCGGGATCTCGACCCACAGGTCCCGCGGGAACGACACCAGCGTCGTGGAGCCGTCGGAGTCGAGATGCGCCAGGATCGTCGTGTCCGAGCGCTGGCCCTCGGTCTGCCCGAACTCCCCCTCGGTGCCCGCCCGGGTGTCGGACCCGACGAGCAGGATGTTCTGGGTCCCACCCCCGGCCGAGTCGGGTCGGGCAGCGGCATCCGAGAACGACAGGTTCACATGGCCGACCTTGCCGTCATAGTGGCGCAGAACGGCCCAACCGCTCGTCGCGACCGCCAGCACCGCGACGGAGACCAGAGCCGCGCACACCAGGATGGCACGGCGTGCGCCGCTGACCGGCCGCCGCGGTTCGTCGACAGGCTCGTCCGCAGACGGGCCGTACGGGTCATACGGGTCGCGGGGGCTGTTCGGGTCGTACCGGCCGTACGGCCCGGCCGGCGCCGCGCCGCCACGGTCACCCGGGCGGGGGTGCGAACGCTCGGGCCGGCCACCGCCCGGTCCGGGAGGCGGCGGCCACCCTGCTCCCGGCTGCTGCGAACCGGGCTGGCGTGACCCAGGCTGGCGTGACCCGGGGCCGGCGGGCGGGGTGGCCGGTGGCAGTCGTCTGGTCGGCGGAACCGCCGGCGGAACCGGTCGGGGCTCACGGCGGGGCCACCCGCCGGCCGGCCAGTTCTCACCGCCGGCGGGAGGTCTCGGAGAACCGGCCCGGGGCGCCCGGGGGTCGGGGGAAGCCGACCGGCCCGCGCCCGCGCCGGGTGGCCTCCGGCGGCGGTCACGCGCATCCCCACCGTCCGGATTGCCATCGTTCGGAGGCCAGCTCACGGCCACGTCCCCTCATTCACCTGCCGGAGCGAAGATCGTCGCCCCGCCCGGACCCGACGAGCTCCCGTACCGCCCGCAGGCAGCCGGTGTACCGCCGGGTTCGTCCGACCTCCGCACCAGGCTGACCGGTGCCGGTGTCGCTCGATACCCACTATGGTCACCCGATACCCACTGTTGCCGCCGTGCAGACCGCGAACCGGCACCTGCCCGGCTCCGCGGACCGCACTGACCGCACATGACTGTTCTACCTGTGTTCTGTCGGCATCCTCCGTTGTACCGGTATCCCGGTCACGCGTTACCGACGCTGCTCGGTATCCGACAGCCCCCGCTACGCGCGATCTGCCCGGCACCTGCCCAGGCTGACACGACCGTCCCAGCCATCACGGCTCTCCCCGCCCTCACGACGCCCCGGCTGTCCCGGCCTGTCCCCGCGGGGCGGGGCACTGCCGGTCGCGGGTGCCGCGAAGTCCGTCCGGATCACCGAGCCGTCCGCAGCGAGGGCCGGTACGGCGGGGCGTTCAACCGGATCCGAATACCCCGAAGCCTTGACGGGATTACCGGGGAAGAGGAAGGCCGCCGACCTCGATCGCCATCCGGCGGGCGCTCGTCGGGTGAGCCGATCGCCCGGCGACCTCATTGATGGCCCGCTGGGCAGCCCCGTCTCCTGGAGTATCTTGAGCCAGTCGCCAGCCCCGGCGGCGCGGCTCCGGCTCGATCTCGGTTTTCAACTCCGCCCGCCCTTCGGCCGACCGCTGTTGGCGCGCAGGCGCGGATCCACCACCGGATCCAGCCGGTCGATCACCGTACAGAGGCGGGCGAACAGGTCGTCGTTGGCGGCGCGGATCACGATGCTGCCGGCAGCGCAGGCGAACATCTCAAACGGCGCGATGGAGTAGTGTGCGTTTCCGGTCCGGGGCGGGGTGGCGCCGATCGCCGGATATGCCACCGCGGCCCCTTCGAGCAGGGAGACCGCAGCGCCGAACATGGCAATATCAAGATGAGTTCCGCGGCCCATGGTTCCCCGGCCGTGTGGAGCGCCGCACCGGTGGCCCCGAAAACGTGGAGCCGGCGGCGAGATCCGCGATCGTAACACCGGTTTGAAGGGGTCCTCACCCGGACGACCCGTGATGGACACCATACCCGACGCGACTTGCGCAACGGTGTCGTATGCCGGGCACTCCCGCCACGGCCCGGTTTGCCCGGAGCCGGAGATGCTCACGAAAATGAGACGGGGATTGCGCGCCGCGAGCGGATCCGTGCCGAGCACAGGCCCGCTCCATCACCCCCGGCCGATAGTTCTCCACCAGAACATCCACCCGATCGACGATCCGCAACAGAAGGTCACGTTCCGTCGCGTCTCGGAGATCAACGAACGATGGATTGCCTGCCCCGGTTGACCCGAGCGAAGTACATCGATCGCCCGTCGATGAACGGACCGCAGGTACGCGAGTCGTCACCGCGCCCCGGACGTTCGACCTTGATGACCCGGGCCCCGAGATCGGCACACATCATCATCGCGAACGGGCCGGCCAAAACCCGGGCGAGATCAACCGCGAGAAGGCCCGGCATCGGCCCGAGCGCTCGCCACGACGAACGACGCTACCCGACCAGGGCGTGGGCGGCCTACCGTTAACGGTATGAGCGCCCAGTCCCACCAAACACCACCTTCACACCCCGCCCCGGCCTCATCCCCGGGCGGCGGGAGCGAGGACACCGCACACCGGAGCTCTCTCACTTCGCCCGGCACGGAAGCGGAACAGGCAACGCCGCCGGCGGAGGCCTCCGCGGTCGCCGGGCAGGCCGGGGCTCCACCGGAAAACCGACCGACGACAGCCGAACAAGGAACGGACGAACCGGACAGGGTCCGCCAGGCCAATCACGACGAGCAGCCACACGCCGCCTTCCGGCGTTTCATGGCGAGCGGCTGGGCTCCGGTGGATGAGACGGTCGCGCCGCGTGACGAGTGCGCTCCCTACACCACCAAACGGCGCTCGCTTCTCGCCACCAGATTCCCCGCGGACACACTCGTTGTGCCCAGCGGCGGGATCCACGTCCGGGCGAACGACACCGATTACCCGTTTCGCCCGGGCAGTGACTTCTTCTGGCTCACTGGATGTCACGAACCGGACGCTGTCCTGATCCTGCATCCCAACGCCGCCGGCGATCACGACGCCGTCCTGTATCTCGCCGATCGTTCCGACCGGTCCAGCTCCGCGTTCTACACGGACCGCCGTTACGGCGAACTGTGGGTCGGCCCGCGTCCCGGGGTGCGGGAGACCACAGCAGCGCTTGACGTCGAATGCCGGCCGTTGCCGGAACTACCCGAAGCTCTCGCCCGTCTCGCCCCGGCCCGGACAAGAGTGCTGCGCGGGCTGGACGCCCGGGTGGACCGGGCGGTGAGCCGCTGGGCTCCGACCTCCTCGTCCGACGACCGGGATGCCGTGTTCGCCCAGACGCTGTCGGAGCTCCGACTGGTCAAGGACGATTTCGAGATCGCCCGTCTCGACGAGGCGGTGGCCGCGACCATTGTCGGTTTCACCGAGTGCATGACCGAGTTCGAGCGCGCGGCGGCTCTACCCAACGGCGAGCGGTGGCTGGAAGGAACGTTCTGGCGGCGGGCCCGGGTCGACGGCAACGACGTCGGCTACGGCTCCATCGTCGCCTGCGGGCCGCACTCCACGACCCTGCACTGGGTGCGGGATGACGGCCCTGTCCGGCCCGGTGACCTGGCTCTCCTCGACATGGGTGTCGAGGGGCGCTCGCTGTACACGGCCGACCTGACGCGCACGCTGCCCGTCGGCGGACGCTTCAGCCCGCTCCAGCGCCAGGTCCACGACGTCGTCTACCAGGCACAACAGGCGGGAATTGCCGCCGTGCGGCCGGGCGCGACCTTCCTCGACCCACACCGCGCGGCAATGCGCGTGATCGCGCAGGCGCTGCATGACTGGGGGCTGCTGCCGGTCACCCCGGAGGAGTCTCTCAGCGAGGATCCGAAGGCCCCGGGGGCGGGGCTGCACCGGCGCTACACGCTGCACTCGACGTCACACATGCTCGGCCTGGATGTGCACGACTGCGCGCAGGCGCGCGATGAGACATACCGGGATGCCGCGCTGGAGGCGGGGATGGTACTGACGGTCGAGCCCGGCCTCTACTTCCAGCCGGACGACCTCACCGTTCCGCCGGAGCTTCGCGGGATCGGCGTCCGCATAGAGGATGACATCCTGGTCACGTCAGACGGAAGTCGCAACATGTCAGCCGGGCTCGTACGTTCGGCCGACGAGGTCGAAAGATGGATGGCCGGCGAAGCCGGCAGGTGCTGAAACCGCGCGGGATCCAGCCAGCCGGCCGCCCATTTGACCGCCCCCGGCCGTAGTACGGCAGTCGGCCGGCAATCGCCACAACGTGGTCTGGTTCCTGCCCATCGTGCGATGGGCAGGAACCACGACGCGAAAAGATGATCACGCCTTCTTCGGCCGCCGGCCCGAGGAGACCCACACCAGCTATCAGGGTGGCGCTCGGGTAGTACCAGGATCGACCCGCTCGGCGCGTCGACCCGAAAGCAGTGGGACCAGGCTCAGTGAGCCTTGTCGTACGCCTCCACGATGTTCGACGCGATACGGCCACGGTCACTCACCGTGTAGCCGTTGCTGCGCGCCCACTCGCGAATGTCGGCCGTGCGGTCGGTTCCGCCGGTGCGCCGCGAAGCAGCGCGCGCGCCGCGCCGGCCACTGGCGGCACGCCCACCGGAACGACGGGCGGCGGTGACGAACGGCGCCAGCGACTCCCGCAACTTCGTGGCGTTCTTCTCCGACAGGTCGATCTCATACTGTGCGCCGTCCAGTCCGAACCGGACCGTCTCGTCGGCCTCTTCTCCGCTGAGATCGTCAATCAACGAGACGATGGTCTTCTGGGCCATGCCACTCTCCTTCAGGTCAGCGGACCGCAGAACTTACGGGTCTAGTATTACCACGAGAACACCGTGAACTGTCACGCCTGGTTCGACAGACTCGCGTGCCAACCGCGTCGATGGCGCAAGTGCGGGCTCGAGGTGGGGTGTCGACGCAGCCCAAAGGAGCGGATCGACATCGACATGATAGAGAGATGATCATGTTCTTCGAATCACACCTTCCGGTTCGAAACGTCGACCCACGAACGGCGCCACCGTCGCTCACGGCAACCCACCAGCAGCCGGCACCATCCCGGAGACGCCGCTACCCGGGCACGAGACAGGCTTGGTACGCGTCCGGACCGTTCGATTGCCCGGCAAACGAGGCCCCCGACGGGGCAGGGTCTTTGGTCAACCTGCCGGGCGGGAACCCACCGCCGTGTTTGCCAAAGCCGACCCACCGCGCCGGATGAGTACGCCGGATTCCGCTCCTGACGCTATGCACCCGACTGGCGCGGACTACGGTCTCACCTGGGTCGTGGACGCGGCGAACGTGATTGGCGCCCGACCCGACGGCTGGTGGCGCGACCGCGCAGGTGCCGCCAGGCGACTACACAGGGACATTTTCACCCTGCTCCACCGGGCGGATGGACCCCGCGCTCAAGCCGACCGGCCGGCACAGGTGCTTCTTGTTCTCGAAGGCGCCGCCCGGGCGGGTGTACCGGCCGGGCCCGGCTCGTCGAAGTTCGCACCATGCCGGCACGGTTCGGGCGATATCTCCGCCGGACAGCGGGAAGACCAGCTCCCGCCGCCAGCATCCGAACCGAACGCCCCGTTACTCGGAAAGGGGACGGAACCCCCACACCTCCTGGTGATCCACGCACCAGCCAGTGGGGACGACGCCATCGTGGATGCGGTACGCGGCACGACATCGCCGACTCTGGTGGTGACATCCGATCGGGCGCTGCGGGATCGCGTTCGCGCACTCGGCGCACAGGTCGCGAGCGCCCGCTGGCTACGGGATCTCCTCGACGAGACCTGAGTACCGATATGCCGGAAATCACTATGTCCGGAATCACATTTTTCGAAGGCCGAACCCCGGCGCCGCGACACGTTCAGGCCGCTGGCAGATAAGGACGCCCAAGGCACCGGCCTGCGCCCGTCCCACCTTCGCCGGCCACGATGCCCGGTTCGCCACCACGGATACGACGGGTCCAGCCCGGGTCGGACGCCCCCACACCCTGCGCCGGCCGGGAGTCGACCCGCGGCCGGGACCGCTCCCCGGCCGCCTCACCGCGCCGGGAAGGCCCTCGAACGCCGGGGGGGTAATGAAACCCTCGATTCTCGATACCGGCCAGCACAGGCGGCCTGAGCGGCTTGAGCGGGTTGAGCGGCTTCGCGGGCGGCTTTCGCAGGCAGCCACAGCCGCTCAGGCCCACCGCGGCTGCGCCCGCGTCCGGCACGGCCGCACGCAACGGAGGGCGGCGGAGTACCCGCCGGACGCAAAGGCAGAACGCGGGCCGGACGCCGGGATCACATCCACCCGCCATGACGCGGGCTGCTCGGCGACGGGCTGCTCCGGCCTGCCAGGTGGATCCGAGCTGGTTCGGAACGCGGGACACCGGCGGCCGGGGTTCTCCAGCCGGATCCAGGTGGACCTACCTCGATGGAATGACGGCTCAGCCGCGATGGCGCGGGGCTGCCCCGTCAGGCTCGAGCCGGAGCCGGCACAGGTGCGGAGGCCGGTGGCCGGGTACGCGGTCCAGGCGCGGCGAGCCGGGCCGCGTACCGGCCCGCGGTGGCCGACACCTCCAGCGGCAGACCGAAGCAGGATGACAGGCGCTCGGAAACCAGCACCTCGCCGGCCGGCCCGGCGGCGAGAACCTGGCCACGGCGCAGCAGCAGGGCGTGCGTGACCCCGACCGGTATCTCTTCGACGTGATGGCTCACCAGCACGGTGACGGGCGCGGCCGGGTCGGCGGCGAACCGGGTGAGCCGCCGGAGCAGCGCCTCCCGGGCGCCGAGGTCGAGGCCGCTCGCCGGCTCGTCCAGCAGAAGCAGTTCGGGATCGGTCATCAGTGCACGGGCGATCAGGACCCGCTTGCGCTCGCCCTCGGAAAGGGTGCCGAAGGTCCGTGCCGCGAGGTTCCGGCAGCCGAACTGGCTCAGCAGCTCGGTGGCCCGCTTCAGGTCGACGTCGTCGTACTGCTCGTCGCCGCGGCCCAGCACCGACCAGGCCGCGGTGACCACCGCGTCGAGGACACGCTCGTCGGCCGGCGGCCGGTCGGTGAGCACCGGGCTGACCGCACCGACGCGGTATCGCAGCTCCTGCAGGTTCACCCGGCCCAGCCGCTCGCCGAGCAGATGCACCGTGCCGGAGGTGGGGAACAGCCGTGAGGACGCGATCTGCAGCAGGGTGGTCTTACCCGCGCCGTTCGGCCCGAGGAGCACCCAGCGCTCGCCCTGGTTCACCACCCAGTTCACGTCGCGCAGGAGGTCCTGCCCGTCACGTCTGACCGTGACCTGATCTAGGCGCAGCACGGCGTCCGGCATGACGCTCACGTTACGCGAGCCGGCCGGCGTTCCGGCGTACCGGTCAGGGGAAAGCAGGACGTACCCGCGCCCCTGCGCGGCCGGAGGAGGCCGGAACGGGACAGCCGCTTTCCAGCCCCCGGCCGGGCACCGGCCCGGCCTCGCGCGGGCCCTCTCAGGTCCGGTCGGGATCGATCTCCGCCCACACCAGCTTGCCGTCACCGACCGGGCGCGTGCCCCACCGGGACGCCAGCCTGCCCACCAGGTCGAGCCCGCGCCCGGTCTCGTCCTCGGGCCCGGCGCGGCGCCGGCGGGGCATCCGGCCGCCGGCATCGGTGACCTCGATCAGCAGATGCGGCGCCCCGCCCGTGCCGGTTCCGGCGGCCGCCATCCGGCGGACACGCGCCGACAGCGGCTCGCGGCCGTGCACGAGCGCGTTGCCGACGAGCTCGGAGAGCACGAGTACCACTGTGTCGATCAGCGCGGGTGGGAGCAGGGCGTTCTCCAGCGCGACCCGGACCTGGGCCCGCACCTGACTCAGGCCGGCGCCCGGGTCCGCCGAGACGTCCAGTGGCTCCGCCCGGCTGTCGCGCTCCGGCAGCCGGGCCAACAACAGGGCCACGTCATCACCGGAACCCGAGCCCGCCGGCGGCCGGGCGGCGCAGGCCGCCCGGGCCAGCACGTCGAGCCGGTCGTCCCAGTCCTCCGCCGGGCGCGCGAGCACCGCGGCGAGGTTCGACACGCCCGCGTCGATGTCCGTCCCGGGCCCGCGGACAAGCCCGTCGGTGAACAGCGCGAGCAGGGAACCGGGCCCAAGCTGCACGGTGTACTCGGTCATCGCGTCGCGGGCGAGCCCCAGCGGTGTCGCCACCGCCATGTACAGCCGCGACACCAGGCCGTCCGGGGCAACCACCAGGGGCGGCGGATGTCCCGCGCTGGCCAGGGTGAGCTGGCCCGTCTCGGTCTCGAGGACCGCGTAGATGCAGGTGGCGATCAGGTCCTCGGCCAGGTCGGCGACAAGCAGGTCGAGCTGGGTGAGCACCTCCGCGGGCGGCAGGTCGAGGCGGGCGCAGGTACGGACGGCACTGCGCAGCTGCCCCATCAGCGCCGCCGCGCGCAGGCCGCGCCCCATCACGTCGCCGATGACCAGCGCGGCCCGCCCGGCACCCAGGTCGATGGCGTCGAACCAGTCGCCGCCGACCTCGTCGGCCTCACCGGCGGGCAGGTACCGCGCCGCCAGGTCCAGGCCGGCCAGGACGGGCAGCCGCGGCAGCAGCGCCTGCTGCAGTTCCCGGGCCTCGCCGCCGGCCGGCCCGCCCCGCCCGGCGCGTTCGAGGGCCGGCGCGGTGCGGGCCGCGACCTCGGTCAGGAAGGGCAGGTCATCCCCGGTGAACGCGGCCCGCTCACCGGTGGCGATCACCGTCAGGACGCCGACAGGCCGGCCGCGGAACAGGATCGGGACCGCGGCGGCGCTGTGGCCCTCCGCGTCGCGGACCCACCGGGCCAGCTCCGGGGCGAGGACCCCGTCCAGGAACAGCGGCAGGCCCGGCAGGGGAAGCCCTCCGGATGAGGGCAGGGCGCCGGAGTACGGAACACCGCCAGGCGCCGCGTTCCCCTCCCCCGCGTTCAGCAGGATGGGGCCGGGACGCCCGCCCGGACCATCGGCGACGGCGACGGCGGTGAGCGGGCTCGGGATGGGCAGGAGCAGCGCCGGGCCGCCCGGCGGCGGGCCGGCGGCAAGGCCGTCGCGGACGGCGAACACGGCCGGGCGCACCGCGGGTCCGTCGGCGGGATCCGATCCGTCCGCGGCAGATGCCAGATGGACGAGACAGACGTCGGCGATCTCCGCGACGACGACCGCCGCCAGCGCGGCCAGCGCCCGGTCGGGATCAGCCGCGGCCGTGACCGCGGCTCCGGCCTGGGCGAGCTGCTCCAACCGGCGCCGGGCCGTGGCAGCCGACGCCTGCTGGGTCTGGGCCACGGCCCGGGCGCTCGCCAGGTCCGCGTCGGACTCGTCCCGGGCCAGTCGGCGCTCGGTCGCGTCGGCGGCGACCCGCTCGAACAGCGTGGCCCGTTCCAGCGCCTGTGCGCACTGCTCGGCGAGGGCCAGCAGGAACTCCTGGTCCTCGCCGTCGAAATCCCGTGCCGCGGGGAAACCGAGGTGCAGGACGCCGAACGGCGCATCCGTCGTCGCCAGCGGCACCAGCGCCCAGGCATGCTCGGGGCCTGTCTCGACGGTGCCGAGCAGGTCCGCGACCGGCCAGCGGGCGCCGAGCTCGTCCCGGCTGCGCAGCAGGACCGGCCGCTGCCCGCGAACGACCTCGGCGAGCGGGTGGATGGCGCCGAGCGACACCTCCGACCATCGCCCGGCGTACTCGGACGAGGTGCCGACCAGCTTGTGGAAACGCAGCCGGTCACCGGACTCGTCGATCAGCGCCACGCCGCGGCTGACAGCGCGCGCGGCACGGCCGGCGTGCTCGACCACGGCGGCGACCACGTCGTCGACGGTCACCGCCCGCCCCAGCGCGGAGGTGAGGCGCCGCGACTGGTCCCGGCGCCACGCGGCCTCGTCCGCGGCGGCGGTGAACGACACCCGCGCCGCGGCGGCCGAACGGGCTTCGGTGACGTCCGCGAGCACGCCGACCCATTCGGCGTGCTGCCCGTCCATCGCCGGCACCAGCCGCGCGGTCATCGTCCGGAACCCCCCGGTGACGTCCGGGAGGGTGAACTCGGCGTCGAACGGCTCGCCGCGCTCCACCGCGCCGTGCCAGGACCGCCGGACCCGCTCCCGCTCGTCCGGATGAACGGCGTCCAGCCAGCCGAAACCGGCTGTCTGCGGGCCGGTCTGCCCGGTCGCCGCACGCCAGCGGGGCAGGTCGATGTCGAGAGCGCCGTCGGCGGCGGCGTGGAAGACGTCGGCGGCGGCGGCGTCGACCAGCAGGCGCTCGCGGGCCTGCGCGCGGGTGAGATCTGCCTGCGCTGTCTTCGCCCGCGTCGCGTCGACCGCGACCAGGACGGCACCGGCGGGCGTGCCCAGCCGGTCCGTCGCCGGGTACCAGCTCGCCAGCCAGGTCTGGTCCGGGCCGGTGCCGCCCGTGGCGACCCCGATCTCCAGGTCCGTCACCGGCTCTCCGGTTCGCAGCACCCGGCCCAGCAGGACGTCCATCTCCTGCCCGATGTCGCCGAGCAGCTCCGACATCGTGCGGCCGAGATGCTCGACAGCCGGACGTCCGTTGAGCCGGGCGAGCACCTCGTTGACCCGGACGTAGCGGCCGGCGGTGTCGTAGAGGGCGAGGCCGACCGGCGCCCGGTCGAACAGGGCGTCCCGCAGGGTCTGCCCGGTGGGATCCACGGCGGGGGGGAGCAGCGGCGGCGGCAGGGACGTGCCGAGGTCGGATCCCGCACCGGGATGGGCGGAGCCCGGCGGCAGCAGTCCGTCCGACCCGACTCCGCCGACCGCTCCGGCTCCCGTCCCGCCCGCCGCGGACGCAGAGGCGGGTATGGACGCAGAGGCGGGTATGGAGGTCGGATCGAGGGACGGTGTGTGCCAGGGCGTACCAAAGTCAGCGGGGATCGCACCGGCCCCGTCCGGCGGGGCGGTGAGCGGGAAACCGGGCAGACCGGCGAAATCCGGCCCGGCGGCCCCGCCCGCCCCGGCGGCCCCGCCCGCGGTCCGCTCGTCGGCCACCTGGCCGAGGGAGGGCACGAACCCCGGCGGTACCTCCGACGGCGGCGGCGGCGGACGCAGCGCCCCGGACGTCACGGGCCCGGAGGTCCCTGCCCCGGACTGCTGCGGGGCGGGCTGCAGCTGGTCCGGTTGCAGCTGGTCCGGCGCAGTCACCGGCGGCACCGCGGACGGTCCGGACTCGGACGGCGGTAGCAGCGGTGGCGCCGGCGCCGGGCCGGCCGTGGCCAGGGGCCGCGGTTCGCCGCCCCCGCCCTCGCCCGCCAGCGGTTCCCAGCCGGACGGCGTGTGCGCCGCGGAGCCGGCCGGACCGGCGCCCGCGCCACTCACCTCCGCGTAGGCGGGCCAGCTGGGCTGGCCGGCCAACCCGTTCCAGCCCCCCGCCGCATGGTCCGTGCCGTCCCAGCCGGGCATCGGCAGACCGGGGTAGCCCATGCCCCTGGAGTCAGGACCACCCGACCCGGCCGGTTCGTCGCCGGCGGCGTCGCGGCCGTCCGCGTCGGGGCCGACGGACGGCCGGCCAGCTGGCTGAGCGGGGTACGGCGTGGTCATGGCAGACGATTGTGGACGGTGGGGACACGTTGTGCCGAACCGGGCTGCGGGTCGGCCGCGGCCGGGCGTTCCGTCACCGGTCTCCAGAACCGGCGCGGACCGGCATCCGCCCGTGGCGTCGGGGGCGCCAGGAGGATCTCCGCCGCGCGCACGCTGACCCCGTCCGCCGCGACGACGACGGGGTCCAGAGCCAGGCGGCGCACCGTGCCGATCTCGTCCACGAGCCGGGCCAGCCGCAGCAGCAGGTCCTCCAGCGCCGCGACGTCGACCGGCGCGGCTCCGCGGTAGCCGAAGAGCAGGGGCGCCGCGCGCACCGACCGCACCAGCCGGGCCGCGTCGGCGTCGGTCAGCGGCAGGATGTGGTGCGCCCGGTCGCCGAGCAGCTCCGTCGCCGGGCCCGCCAGCCCGAAGGACACCAGTGGGCCGAAGCGGGGATTCTCCTCGGCGCCGAGAACCACCGCTACGCCCGGCGGCCCCGCCGCGCCCGGGAGGTGGACATCCTGCCGCGGGCTGTGGACGTCCGGCCCGGGGGTGAGCTCGATGCCGTAGCAGGCGAGCAGCGCACGCGCGGCGCCGGCGGTGAGAGTGCCGGTCACGCCCGCCGTGAGCCGCCGGGCCTCGTCGACCCGGACCGGGAGCGGGGGGACGGCGCCCGCTGGCAGCGCCCGCCAGCGGGCGTAGGCGACAGCCCGGCGCAGCGCGCCGACCGCCGCCTCCGGCGAGAAGTAGGTGGGGATCCCGTCCAGTTCGGGCCCGATCCGACCGCCGCTCGCGGTCGCCAGCAACGGCACGTTCACGCTCGCCGCCGCGGCGGCCGCGCCGACCGCGGCCGACTCGACGGGACCGGTCGACTCGACGGGACCGGCCGACTCGACGGGACCGGTCCGACCGGCCGGACCGGATCGGGGCCGGGGTGCCGCTGACGGCGGTTGCACGGCGGCCGTGATCAGGGCGTCCGCCCTGGTGGACGCGTCGACGAGAGCGTTCCGGAACGCCTCCGGGGTGCTGTCCACGGGCAGCAGCACCTCCTCGACGACGAGGCCGGCGGCGTCCGCGGCCCGCGCCGTGAACCGGACCAGGGCGCGGGAGTCGCCGACGACCGCCACCCGGTTCCCCGCCGGCAGCGGGCAGCTGGCGAGCAGCAGGGCGACGTCCAGGCCCTGGGAGACCCGGTCGACGCCGATCACCCCGGCCTGGCGCAGCAGCGCCTCGTCCAGCGGCGTCCGTTCGGAGAGCACGACGACGACCGGAGTGTCCCGCCCCAGCCAGCGGGCGAGCCGGGCGAACTTGCGCGGATTGCCGAAGGTCTCCAGGTGCATGAGGGCCACCCCGGTGGACGGGTCGGCCTTCCAGTACTGGAGCAGGTCGTTGCCGCTGACGTCGGCGCGGTCGCCGGCCGAGACGAAGACCGACAGTCCCAGCCCGCGGCCGGCGGCAGCCTCCAGCAGCGCGCCGCCGAGCGGGCCGGACTGGGAGTAGCAGCCGATCCGCCCCGCGGCCGGCATCTCGCCGACCAGCGACGCGTTCAGCCCCGCGGCGGGGTTCTGCAGCCCGAGGCTGGCCGGCCCGACGACCCGCATGCCGTACGCGCGGGCGCCGGCGGCGAGCCGGGCGTCCGCGGTGTCGTCACGCTGGTCGGTCATGACGACCAGCCCGCGCACCCCGTGCCGCCCGCAGGCGGCCACCACGGCCGGGATCCGGGCGGCCGGCACACACAGCACCGCCAGGTCGACCGGGCGCGGTGTCTCCTCGACCGAGGCGTACGCCCGGACCGAGGCGACAGCGCCGTCGGCTGCCGCCGCGAGCGGGTTCACCGGGTACACCGGCCCGTCGAAGCCGCCGGCCAGCAGGTTGCGCAGCACGATGTTGCCGAGCGACCCCCGGTCCCGGCCCGCCCCGATGACGGCCACGGCCCGGGGGTGCAGGAGCCGGTACACGGACGCCGCCTCCGCCCGGTGCTCCCGGGCCCGCATCACGTCGACGGAGCGGGCGGTCGGCGCGATGTCGAACGACAGCCGGACAGCGCCGGGCTCCCAGGCCCGCGCCACCGTGTAGCCGGCGTCCAGGAACACCCGGATCATCTGCTGGTTCTCGCCGAGAACCTCGGCGTCGAAGCGGCGCACCCCGCGCTCGGCCGCTGCCGCGGCGAGATGTTCCAGCAGCACCGAGCCGATCCCGCGGCCCTGCTGGGCGTCCTCCACCAGGAAGGCGACCTCGGCCGCCGTGGCCAGCGCGGGCGGTGCCACGTCGGCCGCGAGGCCGCGTTCCCAGTGCGCGAGCGCGACGATCTCACCGCCGATCAGGGCGACCAGTGCGCCGCGGGCCCGCTGGTCGACCTGGGTCGTGCGGGCGATGTCCTCGTCGCTGAGGCCGCGCCGGACGTTGAAGTAGCGGAAGTAGATCGTCCGGGTGGACAGGCGGGACCAGAACGGGCGTAGCAGAGCTCCGTCCGCCGGGCGGATCGGCCGGATGTGCGCCGTCCCACCGTCCAGCAGGACGACGTCGGCCTCCCAGTGCTCCGGGTAGTCGTCCGGCACCGGCACCTCCGCCGGCGCCCGTTCTGCCACCGACGCCCGTGCCGCCGCCGACGCCCGTGCCGCCACCGGTACCGGCGCGGCGTCGGGACCGGGGCGGCTCACCGGTCCTGGAGGGGGTCGAGGCCGTGCAGGGGGAGCACCGCGCGGCGGGTGGCGGCGACCGCCCGGTCCACGGGGTCGTCGACGTCGCCCTCACCCGCGTCCCACGGGTGGTGGCGCGCCGAGGCGCCGTCTCCGAAGGCGGCCGGCATCCCGGCCGCGCCGACCGAGTCGTGGCCGGTCGCGGCCCGCACCTTCGCCGGCGCGCCGGCGGCCCAGTCCGCCGGCAGCGGCCGGGCCGGGTCCAGCGGGGCGTGGGTGGCGATCGCCAGCAGCTGGGTCCAGGCCCGCGGGACGACGACATCGAGCGCGTACCCGCCTCCCCCGCAGGCCAGCCACCGGCCGCCGCACACCTCGTGCGCCAGCGCGTGCAGCGCCGCGTACGAGGCGGTCTGCCCCTCCAGCGACAGCCGCAGATCCCCCAGCGGGTCGAGGGCATGCGTGTCGCACCCGTGCTGGGTGACGAGGACCTGCGGCCGGAACGAGCGCAGCAGCACCGGCACCACGCCGGAGAACGCCCGCAGCCAGCCGGCGTCGTCCGTCCGCGGCGGGAGCGCCACGTTGACCGCCGTGCCCTCGGCGTCACCCACCCCGACCTCGTCGGGGAAGCCGGTGCCGGGGAACAGGGTGCGCCCGCTCTGGTGCAACGAGATCGTCAGAACCCGCGGATCGTCGTAGAAGGCCGCCTGGACGCCGTCGCCGTGGTGGACGTCCACATCGACGTAGGCGACGCGACTGGCGCCCGCCGACAGCAGCCAGGCTATGGCGACCGCCGGGTCGTTGTAGACGCAGAACCCGCTCGCCGTGCCGCGCATGGCGTGGTGCAGGCCGCCGGCGAGCGCCACCGCGTGCCGGTGGGTGCCCTCCCACACGGCCCGCGCGGCGGCCAGCGTGCCACCGGTGACGAGCGCGGCGGCGGCGTGCATCCGGTCGAAGACGGGGTTGTCCGAGGAGCCGAGGCCGAACCTGGCGGCCAGCCGGGCGCCGGTCGCCGAGCCCGGCGACGCCTCCCGGACGGCCCGCAGGTAGGCGGGGTCGTGGACGAGCTCGATCAGGTCGTCGGACGCCAGCGCCGCGGACGACACCGTGAGCCCGGGGCGGTCGAGCAGGCCGGCCGCGCCGGCGAGATCCATGGTCAGGGCGAGCCGGACCGGATGCAGCGGGTGGCTCGGCCCGAAGTCGTAGTCGAGCATCGCCGGGTCCCAGACCAGCAGCGTACGGTCGTCCGCACCGCCGACCGGCGGCCGCGGCCGGGATCCGGTGTCTCGCGGTTGCGCCGGCTCTGCGTTCACGGACCCGCTCACACGACAAGACGGTAACTCCCATCGCTGTCCGGAGCGACGACGCGGCGGACGGATGGCGAAACGCGACACATTAGGGTCAGATCACGTGGCGGGAGACGAAGGACCAGAACACGACGAACCACGCGGTCGCCGGCCGGTTCCCGGCACGGCGTCGAGGACCCCGGTCGGCACCGTGCTGTGGGAGCCGCCGGCGCGGCGGGTCGCCGAGGCGTCCGTGACCCGGTTCCGCGGATGGCTGGCCGAGGAGCACGGGCTGTCCCTCTCCGGATCGGCGGCGCTCCAGGACTGGTCGGTCACCGAACCCGGCCGGTTCTGGGACCTGCTCTGGGAGTTCTGCGCCGTCGAGGGTGACCGCGGTGACGGTCCGCCGCTGACCGGCGCGGGGATGACCGGCACCCACTGGTTCCCCACCGCGCGCGTCAACTACGCGGAGAACGCGCTCACCCGCCACGGCGCCGCACCGGGAATCATCGCCGTCCGCGAGGACGGGGCGACCGCCGTGGTCAGCTGGGACGACCTGCGCCGGCAGGTCGCCCGCGCCGCCGCCGGACTGCGCCGGCTCGGCGTCGGACCCGGCGACCGGGTCGCCGCGGTGGTGCCGAACACGGCGCACGCGGTGATCGCGATGCTGGCCACGGCCAGTCTCGGAGCGGTCTGGGCCTCCTGCCCGCCTGACGCGGCGCCCGAGGGGCTCGCCGACCGCTTCGCCCCGATCACCCCGCGGGTGCTGATCGGCGTCGACGGGTACACCCGCGGTGGCCAGGTCTTCGACTCCCTGGAGCCGCTGGCGCACCTCGCCCGACGGCTGCCCAACCTGGCGGCAACGGTCGTGATCCCCTATCTGACCTCCGAGGCACTCGGCCGGGCGGCCGAGGCCGGGGTGCCCGCGCTGCGGTCCTGGGACGATCTGCTCGCCGTCGAGGAGGAGCTGGTCTTCGCCCGGCTGCCGTTCGACGCGCCACTGTGGATCCTCTTCACCGCCGAGGCCGGCAGCCAGCCGCGACCGGTTGTCCACGGGCACGGCGGCATCCTGCTGGAGCACCTGAAATCGCTGGCCATGCACCTGGACCTGGGGCCGGACGACCGCCTCTGCTGGCAGGCCACCACCGGTGAGGTGATGTGGCACTACCTGGTCTCCGGGCTGCTCACGGGCACGACGATCGTCCTGTACGACGGCAGCCCGGCCCATCCGGACCTGTCGATCCTGTGGCGGCTCACCGAGGCGATCGAGGTGACCTGCCTGGGGCTGGCCGCGGCGTTCGTGGAAGCCTGCCGGGACAGCGGGCTCGTGCCGGCAGCCCTTGCGGACCTCTCCCGGCTGCGGACGGTCGGGGCGTTCGGAGCCCCGTTCGCCCCCGATGCGGCAGCGTGGGTGTACGAGGCGGTGAGCCCGTCGGTTGCCTTCACAGCCATGAGTGGCAGCGCCGAGCTCGGTACGGCGCTGATCCTGGCGCTGCCGACGGAACCGGTGCGGGCCGGCGAGGCCGGGCCGGCGCTGGGTTGCGCGGTGCGGGTCACCGACCGGGCGGACACCGGCGGCGAGCTGGTCGTGACGGCACCGCTGCCGTCGATGCCGGTGTTCGTCTGGGGAGACCCGACAGGGGCGTGGCTCTACCAGACCCGACTGGGCCGCTTTCCCGGCTGGTGGTGGCAGCGCGAACGGGCCCGGGCGACCGCTGCCGGCGCTTTCGCCGTCGGGGACGTCGTCTTTCCGGCGCTCGTTCCGTCCGGGTTGCGCCCCGGGCTCTGACGGGAGGCCGCGGGAAATGGAAGAGCCGGATCCTCGCCTCAGCGAGGATCCGGCTTCCCACCACCCTTTACCGGAGCAGTGCGGCTGCCGCTGCTCCGGCCTGCTGTGGGCGCCGGCCCGCGTTGCCGCCGCCCACCAGACGACCTCGTCCCAGACGACCGATCCTCAGTCGAGGAACTCGCGCAGCCTGCCGGCAACGGCGGGCTTACGCAGCTCCCTCAGCGTGTCGCGCTCGATCTGACGGATGCGCTCACGGGTCAGGCCGAGTCGGTTACCCACCTCGGCAAGCGTGTGCTGCTTGCCGTCGGCGAGCCCGAAGCGCAGCCGCATCACCTCGCGCTCACGCGGGTTCAGCGCGCCGAGAACGTTGTCGATCTCGTCCTGCATCGCGCCGTAGGAGGCGGCGTCGGCCGGGGAGGTCGCGTCGGAGTCCTCGATGAAGTCGCCGAGCACGGAGTCACCGTCGTCGCCGACGGACGTCTCCAGGCTCACCGTGTCCTGCGCGTAACGGCGCAGCTCGACGACCTGCTCGATCGGCATGTCCAGCTCGAACGCGAGCTCCTCGTCCGTCGGCTCGCGGCCGAGGGTCGAGACGAGCTGGCGCTGCAGCCGGGTGATCTTGTTGATCTGCTCGACCACGTGCACCGGGATGCGGATCGTCCGAGCCTGGTCGGCCAGCGCGCGGCCGATGGCCTGGCGGATCCACCAGGTGGCGTAGGTCGAGAACTTGTAGCCCTTCGCGTAGTCGAACTTCTCGACCGCGCGGATGAGGCCCAGGTTCCCCTCCTGGACGAGGTCCAGCAGGGTCATGCCGCGGCCGCTGTACTTCTTCGCCACCGACACCACGAGGCGCAGGTTGGCGGAGACCAGCTGCTGCTTGGCAGCCTGGCCGTCGGCGACCAGCCGGCCCAGGTCACGGCGGAGCTCCTCGGGCAGGTTCTGGTCCGTGTCGAGCTTGTGCTCGGCGAACAGACCAGCCTCGACCCGCTTGGAGAGCTCGACCTCCTGGGCGGCGTTGAGCAGCGGCACCTTGCCGATCTCGCGCAGGTACATGCGGACGAGGTCCGCCGTACCGGCGTGGTCGGCGACGGTGCGGGTCGGTGCGGCACCGGCCCCGGGGCGCTCGACGTCCTCTTCCTCGACGAGGTCGATGCCGGCGGCGCTCAGCCGACTGATCAGCGCGGGCAGCAGCTCCACGCCGATGTCCGCGGCCTCAAGGGCCTCACGGAGCTCGGCGCGGCTGAGCTCACCGGTCTCGCGACCGCGGGCGATGAGCTCCGCGACCGCGGAGACGTCGAGCTCGTCAAGCTCGTCGGGAACCGCGGCCAGCGTGCGGCTCGGAGTGTTACGGGCAGGAGAAGCGGAGCGACGGGTACGCCGCGGACGCGGGCGTGACTCGTCGGTGCGCTCGGCTAGTTCAAGGGCAGGCAGCGTCATCAGTGGCAGATCCGATGGTCGGTGCGGGTGGGTCGTCTACTTCCTTGCACATGGAGGCAACGACCGAAGAGGCGCAACCATTCCCGTGCAGGCACAGCCGGACGTCAGCGATCGCCGGGCCTACTGAGAAGTGTAGACCCCTGCCTTCGGGACGCTGAACCCGCTGTCGCGAAGACTACCTGGCAGATCGCGTGCTGTGGCGGGAACGAGCAACTATCTCGGCGGCTCCCACGGTGACCCCTCGACTATCAGTGACATTTCACAGCGGAGAGTCGCCACCATGACACTTTAGGGAGTTCGATCCAGAGATCGGCGTCACCTTCCCGGCTCTTCGGCGAGGGTGCGCAACCGAAGGCCGTCGCACGCCCGCCTCGATTCGGATGCGCCCCGAGCAGGCCGGGAGGGCCGCAACGGCGTTCCCACCGAGCTGATACCCGCCGTGCGGGCCCGCATGCCCGCACGAAACGGGTTCAGCTCTGTGACGCGCACCACGAAGAGCTCACCTGGAGACCACTGTGGGCCCAGCAGGGACTCCGGACGCGTGAGCGGGCCCACAGCCAGCCGCCTCGCCACCACCGCGCGACTCCGGAAAGCGGTACCGGCGCGACGCGCACCGGCCGGGGCGCCCCTCACACTCCCGCGCCACGAAGCCACGCCAGGCCCACGGAAAGGCGGTCGCGGCATCGCGCCCGGGCCGTCCCGTCGGGATCCCGCCGGGGAGTCGACTCCGGTCGCACACCGGACGCCACCCAGGAGCCGACTCCGGAGGAGACCTCCACACCAACCACCCACTCGTCACTCCAGGTAATTGATCTGCCGGCTTGCGGCGCCTTGGCCCCACCCGCCGCCCCCGCCTCCGACGGGCTCCGCGGGCCGCGCCGCGACATCACGCACGACTACCGAACCGGACTTTTCCCTGCGTGGCAGGGGGACGACGCACGTGTCGCAACGCACCCGCAGCTCGGGCGCAATCATCTTCCGTTAGGCGGACCACACCGGCGGCCCCCGCCAGGCGAGCACGGCGTGTAACCGCTACTCTCTCACGATGTCGGTTTCCCCGATGCCCGCGCCGTCCTCGTCCAGCCCGGTCATGCCGCCCGTCGCGCGTGACGCCACCCCTGCCGCGGCGCCGCCGGGGACGCCGACCGGCTCGACCCCCGGCCCCCCGCCAGTGCCGACGACGGGCACCAACCGGTCACGCGGGGCCGCCGCCGGCATCGGCGCCGCCGTGCCCACCGGCATACCTGCCCCCGCCGACCCGCCCGATGTGACACCCGCCACGCCGGGTGCGACCGGGGCCGGTGCTGGCACCACGGTGGCGCCGCCCGCCGGGGAGGTCGCGCTGCCCGCCGACCTGGCCGCGCTGCGCGAGACGGCCATCGGGGTCCTGCGTGCGAACGACCTCGGGGACATCACTCGTCCGTCGCCCACGCTCTATCCACACCAGTGGCTGTGGGACAGCTGCTTCATCGCGATCGGACTGCGCCACCTCGACCCGGCACGGGCCGCGGCCGAACTGCTCTCCCTGCTGCGGGGGCAGTGGCCGGGCGGCATGATCCCGCACGTCATCTTCGCGGAGACGTCCGACTACTACCACGCGGGCCCGCAGCGCTGGCGGTGCGACCGGGTGTGCACCACCGCCGGCGGGGTCCAGTCGACCGGCGTCACCCAGCCGCCGATGATCGCGGAGGCGGCGGTCCGGGTCGGTGAGGCCATGAGCCGCGACGAGCGGGTCACCTTCTACCGGCGGCTCGTGCCGGGGCTGATGCGGTTCCACGAGTGGCTCTACCGCGAGCGCGACCCGGACGACACCGGGCTGGTCACACTGGTCCACTCGTGGGAGTCCGGGATGGACAACACGCCAACCTGGATGGAGATGACCAAGCCGGTGGCGCCGCGCACGGTGCGGGCGCTGCGTCGGATCAACGGCGACGACGCGCTCGACGCGCTGCGGCGTGACTCCAAGGAGGTTCCGCCGGACGAGCGGCTGACCTCCGCGGACCTGTTCACCCTCTACCGGATCGTCCGCGAGCTGCGGCGAAGCCGGTACGAGTTCCGGACCATCCGGAACACCTTCGTCCCGCTGGTGCAGGACGTCGCCTTCAACGCGATCCTCGTCCGCGCGAACGAGCACCTCGTGGCGATCGCCGAGGAGGCCGGCTTCCCGGTGCCGCGCTGGCTGGCCCGGTCGATGCGGCGGACCCGGGCCGCGATGAACGATCTGTGGTCGGACGGTCTCTACCTCAGTCGCGACTTCCGCACCGGCGGCCTGCTGCCTCACCCCACGATCGCCAGCTTCCTTCCGCTGTACGCCGGCGTCGTGCCGGACAGCGAGGTCGACGGCATGGTCGAGCAGCTCATGTCGCCGCGGTACTGGGCGAAGTACGGCATCGCCAGCGTGCCGACCGACGACCCCGCGTTCCTGCCCCGCTGCTACTGGCAGGGCCCGGTCTGGGTCAACATGAACTGGCTGATCGCCGACGGGCTGGACCGCTACGGCCGCCGCGAGGCCGCCGACGCCATCCGCCGGAACACCGTCGACGTGATCCGCTCGTCCGGCTCGATGTTCGAGTACTACTCCCCGCTGGACGGCTCCGGCGCCGGCAGCAACCGCTTCTCCTGGACGGCGGCCCTGCTCGTCGACATCCTCGCCACCCACCCGCCACGCTGACCCGACCGGCCCGACCGGCCCGACCGGCCCGACCGGCCCACGCGACCATCACTGACGTCGATAACGACGTCAAGCACCTCGACTTCGATATGGTAGTCATCGCACATGACGGCCTTATCGAAGTCAGCGGGGGCGAGAATGGCCTACACCGGAAAGATCACGAGCGCCGAGTCGTTGGGACGCATCCTCCAGCAGGCCCGGCTGCTCTCCGGTCTGAGCCAGCGCGAGCTCGCCCGCCAGCTGGGGACCACGCAGAAGTACATCTGGGAGCTGGAGGCCGGCAAGCCGTCGATCCTGATGGATCGTCTCTTCGCGGCCATGCGCGCGACCGGCATGGAGCTGACGGCCACCATCACGCCCCCCGGCGACGGCCATGGCTGACCTGGTCGTGGAGCTGTACGGGACCCAGGTCGGCGTGCTTTCGGGCCCGTGGCGCAGCTTCGACTTCGTCCCGGATCCGGCCGCCGTCGACATCTTCGGCCTCGACAGCACCATCCTGTCGGCGTCGATCCCGCTCACGGCGGTGCCCACCCGGGCGCGCAAGGACCGACGGCAGAACTTCTTCCGTGAACTGCTCCCCGAGGCACGGATGCTTTCTCTGCTCGCGCAGCAGGCCGGCGTCAACGAACTTGACGTCATCGGCATGCTGCGCAGCTACGGTCGCGATGTCGCCGGTGCCCTCCAGATCTGGGACCCGGCCGTCCCCGGCGAGCCAAAGCAGCCAGCGCTCGAACCGCTGACCGCCGCCGGGGTGGCCGACATGCTCACTCATGTCCAACGCGACCCGCTCGGGAACAGGGCTGCCACCGGCAAGACGTCGCTGGCCGGCGTCCAGGACAAGATCGTGCTGGCGCGCACAAACGAAAGCTGGAACAGGGTGATCGACGGCTGGCCGTCCACCCACATCCTCAAACCGCGGTCGCGGGACCATCCGACGATGATCTACGACGAGGAGTTCGGGGCACGGATCGCACGGGCCGCAGGTCTCACCTCGACCGCGACGTGGATCGAGGAATTCGAGGGCGTGCCGGCGGTCGTCATCGAACGCTACGACCGATCTCCGGACGCACCGCAGGGGCGCATCCATCAGGAGGACTTCAACCAGGCGCTCGGCGCGGCGGGCAACCAGAAGTACCAGAAGTACGGCGGACGGGTGAGCCTCGAACGCGTCTCCCGGGTCTTCTCAGCAGTGGGCGACGAGGAATCACTCCGACGTCTGTTCGGCCTCGTCGTGGTCTCGGTCGCCGTCGGAAATCTCGACCTGCACGCGAAGAACATCTCGCTCGTGCACCGCCCCGACGGGTCGATGACGCTCAGCCCCGCCTACGACGTCGTCCCGCAGGCACACCTGCCCACCGATGGCGAGATCGCACTGGCCATCGCCGGCGAGTACCGTCACTCGGCCCTCACCCTCGAACACCTCGTGGCAGAGGGCCGTGCGTGGGGTCTCCCCGATGCGGCAGGTCGTGCCGAGAGGGACCTGACCACGGTGCGCGACATCGCGAGGTCACAGACCCCGTACCCCGGGGCCCACCCGGGACTGGCCGACGACATCACCCGCTTCACCGGCAACCTGCTCGCGGGACGCGCGACCGGCGACCGATGACCGTCGGGTGCGACCTTCACGGGTGGGCGTCCGTACCCACCCGTGAAGGTCACCTCCGTCGCGATTCCGCTCGGTGTCAGCTGCAGCCGCTGGTGGAGCCGCACTGCTCGCAGACGTAGCAGCTCCCCGCCGGCCGCATGTTCACGCCGCAGGTGAAGCACAGTGGCGCGTCGACCACCGTCTGCGCGGTGAGCGAGCCGCCGGGCATGGCGGCCCGCAGCTCGCGCACCACCAGTTCCGGCCCGCCGCCTGCGGCCGGCCCGGCGAGGCCGTTCAGGCCGGCCGGCGGGGCCGGGTTGGCCGGAGCGGCGGTTGCACCACCGGTGCCGGCACTGCCGGCGGCGCCGGCGCCCGGAGTGCCCGCGGCCACGGGAGCGCCCTCCACCGGCGCGGACGTCCGCAGCGCCTCGATGTCGATCTCCGGCTCGACCGGCTCGACCGGGGCGGCGGCCAGCTCGCCAGACTGGTCGGACAGCCGCCTCGTCCGCTCGGAGGCGGACAGGATGCCCAGCTCCGCGCGCTGCTCCTCGCTGAGGTAGTCCAGAGCCAGCCGGCGGAACAGATAATCCATGATCGACTGGGCGATCCGGACGTCCGGGTCGTCGGTCATGCCCGCGGGGTCGAACCGCATGTTGATGAACTTGCTGACGTAGGCCTCCAGCGGGACCCCGTACTGCAGCGCGATGGAGATCGCGATGGAGAAGGCGTCCATAACCCCGGCGAGCGTCGATCCCTGCTTCGACATCTTGATGAAGACCTCGCCGAGGCCGTCGTCCGGGTAGGAGCCCGCGGTCATGTAGCCCTCGGCGCCGCCGACGCTGAACGAGACGGTCTGCGACGGGCGCTTCTTGGGCAGCCTGCGCCGCACCGGACGGTGCTCACCCGGCCCGGCCGGCCAGTGTGGAGCCCCGGGCGCCAGGCCGGGGGCGGCACCGGCGCCGACACCGAGCGCGGTGCCTGGTGCTGCGGTGCCTGGTGCTGCGGTGCCGACGGTGGCCGCCGCCGCGGTGCTGGCCGCGGCGAGGGCCTCGGCCGCGTCGGCGTCCCGCTTCGCGCCCCTGACATCGGTCAGCGGCTGGCCGACCTTGCAGTTGTCCCGGTAGATCGCCAGCGCCTTCAGGCCGAGGCGCCAGCCCTCCAGGTAGATCTCCTCGACATCGGCGATCGTGGCGGTGGCCGGCATGTTCACCGTCTTCGAGATCGCGCCCGAGAGGAACGGCTGGACCGCCGCCATCATCCGGACGTGCCCCATCGGGCTGATCGCACGGTCACCGATCGCGCAGTCGAAGACCTCGTAGTGCTCCGGGCGCAGGCCGGGCGCGTCGATGACGTGCCCGTGCTCGGCGATGTACTCGACGATCGCCTCGATCGTCTCCTCCGGGTAGCCCAGCGCCCGCAGCGCCGCCGGTACGGTCTGGTTCACGATCTTCATGCTGGCACCGCCGACCAGCTTCTTCATCTTGACCAGGGCGAGGTCCGGTTCGATGCCGGTGGTGTCGCAGTCCATCGCCAGCCCGATCGTCCCGGTCGGGGCCAGCAGGCTGACCTGGGCGTTGCGCCAGCCGTTCTTCTCCCCCACCGCCAGCGCCCGCTCCCACTCCCGCGAGGCGGCGGTGATCAGCCGGGCGTCCTCGGAGTGAACGGCCCGCACGGAGTCGTTCGCCGCGCTGTGCTTTCGCACGACGCGGCGGTGCGCGTCGGCGTTGCGGGCGAAGCCCTCGTAGGCGCCGACGGTGCCGGCGAGCTCGGCCGAGCGGCGGTAGGCGGTCGCCGTCATCAACGAGGTGATCGCCGCGGCGAGGGCGCGCCCGCCCTCGGAGTCGTAGGCCCGGGCGCTCGCCATGAGCAGCGCGCCCAGGTTGGCGTAGCCGATGCCGAGCTGGCGGTAGGCCCGGGTCACCGCGGTGATCTCGGGCGTCGGGAAGTCCGCGAAGCAGATGGAGATGTCCATCGCGGTGATGATCAGCTCGACCGCGGAGACGAACCCCTCCGCGTCGAAGGTGCGGTCCGGCCGCAGGAACTTCATCAGGTTCAGCGAGGCCAGGTTGCAGCTGGAGTTGTCGAGGTGGACGTACTCCGAGCACGGGTTCGACGCCGAGATCCGGCCGGACTCCGGGCAGGTGTGCCAGTCGTTGATCGTGCCGTCGTACTGGATACCCGGGTCGGCGCACTCCCAGGCCGCCTTGGCGATCGTGGTGAACAGCCCACGGGCGTCCACCGACTCGATCACCCGGTTGTCGAGGCGGGCCCGCAGGTCGAAGGACGTCCCGTCGACGACGGCGCGCATGAACTCGTCGTTGACCCGCACCGAGTTGTTGGCGTTCTGGTACTGCACCGAGGCGATGTCACGCCCGCCGAGGTCCATGTCGAAACCGGCGTCACGCAGCGCGCGGATCTTGTCCTCCTCCCGCGCCTTCGTCTCGACGAACTCGACGACGTCGGGGTGGTCGATGTCGAGGACGACCATCTTCGCGGCCCGGCGGGTCGCGCCACCGGACTTGATCGTCCCTGCCGACGCGTCGGCGCCGCGCATGAAGCTGACCGGGCCGGACGCCGTCCCGCCGGAGGAGAGCAGCTCCTTCGACGAGCGGATGCGGGACAGGTTGAGACCCGCGCCGGACCCACCCTTGAAGATCAGCCCCTCTTCGCGGTACCAGTTGAGAATCGACTCCATCGTGTCGTCGACCGCCAGGATGAAACAGGCCGAGACCTGCTGCGGCGCCGGGGTCCCCACGTTGAACCAGACCGGGGAGTTGAAGCTGAAGACCTGGTGCAGCAGCATCCAGGTCAGCTCGTGCTCGAAGATCTCCGCGTCGTTCTCCGACACGAAGTACCCGTGCTCGCGGCCCGCCATGCCGTAGCGGTGCACGACCCGGTCGATGAGCTGGCGCAGCGACGACTCCCGCTCGGGTGTGCCGACCGCCCCGCGGAAGTACTTGCTGGCCACGATGTTGGACGCGTTGACCGACCAGGCGACCGGGAACTCGACCCCGCGCTGCTCGAAGTTGACCGAACCGTCCCGCCAGTTCGTCATGACGACGTCCCGGGACTCCCACTCGACCTCGTCGTAGGGGTGGACGCCCGGCGTGGTGCGAACCCGCCGGATCTTCAGTCCGGCCACCTTCGCGGCCGACCTGCTCCCCTTGCCGCGGGTCTCGGTCATGGCACTCCTCGTCTTCGTTCTCGAACAGGTTCAACAGTGGCCGCAGTGCCTACCTGCCCCGTCCGGGCGCGGTCGGATCCGCTCCGAACGGGTAGGAAGGCACGACGGAACAGCCGGATCAGCCTGGTCGCCGATCGGCTGGATGCACTCGTGGGATCTGTGGCAGTGACTGGCGGACGTGGTCGTGGTGACGCGGGGACACGGCGGGACGGGAATGACGTCAGTGATACGCCCGCCGTGGTTTGCTCCCTGGCCGGTGGAGCGTCGCGGGTCCACCTCGCCGCCGGAGGGGCCAGGGACCCCGACCACCTGGCAGGAACGCGTCGACGGGCTAATTACGCGTTGTTCACGGCAACCAGCCCGCGCAGGCTTCGGTCAGTCATCGGCTCGGGTCCGCGGAACCGATGCTCGCGGCGAGCCGCCCTCACCTGCGAGCCACCGCGCGCCGCCACCGAGCCCAGGCCTGGGCCTGGGCTCCCGGGGCAGCCGGGTTGTCACCGCCAGCTGTCGCCGGCACCGGCGCCGGGTCGATGTCGGCGACAGCTGGCGGTGACGTTCAGGGGCCGGAGGCCGCCTGGAGGGCGGACACCGTCGGCAGGCGCGGCCGGCCGACGGGCGTCGCGGTGTTCTGGTCGGCCGCCGCGGCGGTACTCAGGGCGGCCGTCGCAGGGCGGCCTCCGCGGGCGCCTGGCGCCTGGCTCGCGTCGGCGCGCAGCGCCGCGATGGCCTCCTCGAAGTCGCCAAGCGACTCGAAGGCCAGGTAGACGGAGGCGAACCGCAGGTAGGCGACCTCGTCGAGCTCCCGGAGCGGGCCCAGGATCGCCCGACCGACATCCTCCGCGGCCACCTCGGCGGAGCCGGAGGCACGCACTGTCTCCTCGACCCGTTCGGCGAGCAGAGCGAGGTCGTCCGACCGGACGGGCCGCCCCTGGCAGGCCTTACGCACACCGACGATCACCTTCGCCCGACTGAACGGCTCGGTGGCGCCGCTACGCTTGCGCACCCGCAATGAGGCCTCCTCCATCGTGGTGAACCGGCGGCCACACGCCGAGCATGATCTCCGCCGCCGGATGGCGGCGCCCTCCTCGGCCTCCCTGCTGTCCACAACGCGGCTGTCGGAATGCCTGCAGAAGGGACACCGCACAGCTCGTTCCTCTCCTGCTCCGGCGGGCCTGCACAGCCGCGCGCGGAGCACCTCCGGTTGGTCGCCGCCGCCCTTGGCGAGCCGCCCGACAACGGGGGCCCGCCCGGGACCTGTGGATACCGGTGCACAACCTGTGGATGACTTACCGCTTTGTAACTACAAGATGTTGTGGTCAACCGTAGCGCACACCCCCGACAGTTCCGACACCGCCCCCATCGGCGTGTCCAGAACCCACGGGCCAGAACACAGGTGGACACAGCCAGCGGCGAGGCGCGCGCTCAGGGCAGCCGAAGCCGCTGGCCCGGCAGAAGTGCCGCGGTCGGAAGGCCGTTCAGCGCCATGAGCTGACCCACGATTTCGCGAGTGTCGGCATCGGGGTCGATCCCGCGCGCGATCTCCCAGAGCGTCTCCCCGGGCAGGACCCGGTGGGTCTCATAGGCCACCGGCGTGCCGGTGAACGCCTGCGACGAGGTGACCAGCACCGCGGAGAAGACCACGCCGAGGACCATGCTCGCCAGGAGCCCGAGGACGATCCGCCCCCGCCTGGTCAGCCGCAGGGGCGGCTGCGGCCGACGCCCCGTCCCCGTCCCCGCCCGCGGACGGGGACGGGGACGGGGACCAGCGTGGCCCGACAGTCGCCCGCCCGACCCAGATGCGGATCGCTGCCCGCCGCGCCGCGCCGGACGCGGGGGAACGAACAGCCCCGCCTCCTCGGCCGACGCCTCCCGGCCCGCCCACTCCTCGTGCTGCCACCGGGCCGATCCTTCGAGGTACTCGCCGCAGCCCTCGGCCTCCCGGCGGCTCGCGTACCCCCGGCGGCTCGCGTACTCCCGACCCGCCGGCGGGCCGGGCTGTTCCGGGAACTCCGGGACGCGCTCCGGCGCGCCCGGCGCAGGACGCCCGCCAACCCCGCGCACCGGATGCCCGACGGCCAGGGCCCGCCAGGCCAGCCCGGGCATCTCGATGACCCGCGCCCCCGCGACCTCCCGCTGCCCGGGCAGCACCAGCGGCTCCCGGGCCGCGGCGGCAGCGCCCGCCGACCCGCCGCCGGTCACTGCCGCCGCACCGGAGAGACCGCGACCGGAACACTGCTGGCGACGCGCACCACCGGCGCGCCGTCGGTCGGCACCACGAGCCGCCATCCCCCGCACCGCACGGCCCCGGACGGCGACACCGCCGACCGCGGCACCCCGGCACCCACGCACTCCCCGCCCCGTCACGACGGCGCCGCCCGTACCTGCGGTCTGACGTGCCATGCGATCACGGGGCCCCCGAAACCCCGACCCGACCGGCACCCTGCCACTGGTCACACGCTTGCCGTCGGCCACACCAACCTCCCAGGCCCGAACATCCGTTCGATCGAACGCCTGAGCGATTCTTGCACGGCCGCCACGCACACTTCCCCCGACACGCTCGAACAGACGTTTGAGATTCGGCGACCGTCCGACTACCGTCAAGGACGATCAGTTGTGGACGATCGTGCGAGAAGAAACGAGCACGAAAGAACCACGCCGAACCGGTCAGAAGTTACTAATAGGACAAAACGAGAGATCGACCGGGTGGCTCACAGGAGCCGGGGGGCACCGACCGCCCGGTCAGGGAGAAACCGCCGTCGGGGTGGCCCGCGGCGGGGAAGCATCGACAGGGAGAGCGGTAGGCGATGACCAGCCAGGGACGGGGTACCCGCCGAGGCGAAGCCCGCGGCAACGTCCGGGATCTTCCCGACGGCCCCGCGGACGCCTCGGGCCTCACACAGCGACAGAAGAAGGTTCTCGAGGTTATCCGCACCGCGGTGGAGCGGCGCGGTTACCCCCCGAGCGTCCGGGAGATCGGTGAGGCTGTCGGTCTGACCAGCACCAGCAGCGTCGCGCACCAGCTCAAGGTGCTCCAGGAGAAGGGCTATCTGCGGCGCGACCCGAACCGCCCGCGGGCCATGGAGGTGCTGCCGATCGGCGGGCAGAAGACGGGCGCCCGAGCCCGCGCCGCCCTCGCCGGCCGGCCCGTCGAGGAGGCCGAGGCCGTGGCGGGGGGCACGCCGACCTACGTCCCCCTGGTGGGGCGGATCGCCGCCGGCGGGCCCATCCTTGCCGAGCAGGCCATCGAGGACGTCTTCCCGCTCCCGAAGGAGATCGTCGGGGAGGGCACGCTGTTCCTGCTCAGGGTGGTGGGCCAGTCAATGATCAACGCCGCGATCTGCGACGGCGACTACGTCGTCGTGCGGCAGCAGCCGGTGGCGGACAACGGCGAGATCGTCGCCGCGATGATCGACGGCGAGGCGACCGTCAAGCGCTTCCGGCAGCGCGACGGCCGCGTGTGGCTGGCACCGGAGAACCCGGCCTTCTCCGATATTCCGGCCGAGGATGCGACGATTCTGGGCCGGATCGTCGCCGTGATGCGCCGGGTCTGAGCCGTTCGGGAGCGGGGGCCGAGCCGGGGCCGCCACGTCCGGTTCGGCACGGCTCCCCGGGTCGCAGCCCGGGCACCTTCGCGAGAGCGAGGATGCCCGGGGCGGCGCAGGGTCCGCGACTGAGGCCACCGCGACTGAGGCCACTCAGTCAGCCGGGCCACTCAGTCAGCCGAGGTCACTCAGCCAGCCCGGGCTGCCGGGGTCGGTCAGCCGGGGTCGGTCAGCCGGCCACGGCATGTACCTCGGCGCGGAAAGGCTCCAGCTCGGCAGCCAGGTCCACCGGCACTCGCGCGGCCACCGACGTGCCCGTGCCGGTGTGCTCGATACTCAGCACCTCGCCGTCCCGGTGGATGCGGGAGACGAGATCACCGCGGGTGTAGGGCACCAGCAACGACATCTCGACCTCCGGGTGCGGGATCCGCGCCGAGAGCGCCTCGACCAGGTCCGTCAGGCCCGCGCCGGAGCGCGCCGACACGAAGACGGCGTCCGGCACCGCCTGGCGCAGCACCGCGAGCGTAGTCGGATCGACCGCGTCGACCTTGTTGACCACGATGAGCTCCGGCACCCCGGCCGCATCGATCTCGGCGAGGACCTCGCGGACCGCGTTGATCTGGCCCATCGGATCCGGTGCCGCACCGTCCACCACGTGCAGGACGAGCTCGGCGTCCACGACCTCCTCCAGTGTCGAGCGGAAGGCCTCGACGATCTGGTGCGGCAGGTGCCGGACGAAGCCGACCGTGTCGGCCAGGGTGAACACCCGGCCGTCGGGCAGGGTCGCCCGTCGCACGGTCGGGTCGAGGGTGGCGAACAGGGCGTCCTCGACCAGCACACCGGCTCCGGTCAACCGGTTGAGCAGCGAGGACTTCCCCGCGTTCGTGTACCCGGCGATCGCGACCGACGGGACCGCGCCCCGCCTGCGCGCCGACCGCTTCGTCGCCCGCACGGTGGCCATCCCGGTCAGCTCGCGGCGCAGTTTCGCGATGCGCGCGCGCAGCCGCCGACGGTCGGTCTCGATCTTCGTCTCACCGGGCCCGCGGGTTCCGATCGGCGCACGGCCACCGCTGCTGGCGGCGGCCCGGGACATCGACTCACCCCAGCCACGCAGCCGCGGAAGCATGTACTGGAGCTGCGCGAGCTCGACCTGGGCCTTGCCCTCGCGGGAGGTCGCGTGCTGGGCGAAGATGTCCAGGATGAGCGCCGTCCGGTCGATCACCTTGACCTTGACGACCTCTTCGAGCTGGCGGAGCTGACCCGGGGTCAGCTCACCGTCGCAGATCACCGTGTCCGCGCCGGTCGCCTGGACGATCTCCGCCAGCTCACGGGCCTTGCCGGAGCCGACGAACGTCGCCGGGTCGGGCCGGTCGCGGCGCTGGACCAGCGCGTCGAGCACCACCGAGCCAGCGGTGGTGGCCAGCGCGGCCAGCTCGGTCATCGACGCCTCGGCCTCGGTGGGCGAACCGGAGGTCCACACGCCGATCAGCACGACCTGCTCCAGGCGGAGCTGGCGGTACTCGACCTCGGAGACGTCCTCGAGCTCGGTGGTGAGGCCCGGGACCCGGCGAAGCGCCCCGCGCTCCTCCAGGTCGAAGCCGTCGCCCTGCTCGTCGAAGAACGAGAAACCATCGGTGTCGTCGAGCACCACCACACCGTCGCCGGCGCGGTCGGAGCTCTGGTGCAGGTACCGGGTGGACGCCCTCACGGCGTCAGCGGGAAGACTCATACCATCCGTTCTCAACGCGGTCCGGTGACCGTGTCATTCCAGCCCGTCCCGGATGGGACGGAGCAGCCGGTCCCGCCGCGGCCCGTCGGACCGCCGGCGGAACATCCACAGGCCCAGAGTGACACGATGCGCCCGCGACCGCGAACCGTTTGCCGGACGGGTCCCGGGACGGACTACACCCCCGCTGCGGCCCGCCCGGCGGCCGATGGGGCCGCCTCCGTGCCGGCGGCCTCCCGGCCAGCAGCGTCGGTGCCGGCGGGATCAGTGGCGGCGGCATCGGCGCCCGGTGGCCCGGCCACCAGCCGCAGCCATTCGGGGCGCAGGACACCATCGGACACCAGCACGGCCGGGCCGCGCAGGACCACCGTCCGCTCGTCCCAGCCGACGGTCAGCCGCCCGCCGGGCAGGTCCACCTGGACCTCGGCGGGCGGCCCGCCGCCCTCACGGGCGGCCCAGGCGACCGCGACCGCGCACGCACCGGTGCCACACGAGGCCGTCTCGCCGACGCCCCGCTCGAACACCCGCATCGCGACCCCGCCCGGCGTCGGCACGACGACCTCGACGTTCACACCGTCGGCGAAGATCTCGGCGGGGTAGACAGGCGCCCGCAGGTCCAGACCGGCCAGCTGGGCGGGCCCGAGGTCGTCGGCGAAGCAGACCGCGTGCGGGTTGCCCATCGAGACCGGCACAGCGGCGAACTCCCGGCCCACGACGGTGACCGGCACCGGGCCGGGGGCGAACTCGGGCGGCCCCATGTCGACGCTGACATCCCCGGCCGGCGGCACCTCCACGGTGCGCAGACCCGCCCGGGTGGCGATGGGCAGGGTGCCGGGAGCCTCGTAGCCGGCGTCCACGAGATAGCGGGCGAACACCCGGATCCCGTTGCCGCACATCTCGGCGACGGAGCCGTCGGCGTTGCGGTAGTCCATGAACCAGCGGGCCTCGCCCCGGAACTGCTCCGCTGCGGGCTCGGCCGCGGAGAGGACCACACGCAGCACACCGTCCGCGCCGATTCCAGTGCCCCGGTGGCACAGTGCCCGCACCAGCGCGGCGGGCAGCTCGAGATCACCGTCGGGGTCCGGCAGAATGACGAAGTCGTTGCCCGTTCCGTGTCCCTTGACGTACCGCACGCGGCGATCGTACGGCGTCAGACGCCCGCGCCGGCAGCCGCTGCCCGCGGGCGGTCGCCCTGCCCGTAACCGGCCGGACGTCCGTTCAGCGGGTCGTGCGGCGATCCGCCCGGTCCGTCGGCCGGGCGCGGGCCGCCGTGCCCCCAGGACTCGGTGGACGGTTTGTACCAGCGGTCCGGCCGCCCTCGGCCGAGCGCGATCAGCCGGGCTTCCTCAACCGGCACCGGCGGGCAGAACAGCGGCCCGGAGACCCGGTCGCAGTCCATCCGGCCGACGGCAGCCGCCAGCCCCGCCGTGTCCACGCCCTCGGCGACCACGACCATGCGCCGCCGGTGCGCGATCCCCACCATGGCCGCGAAGGCGGACTGGCCCTCCAGGTCGCGGATCGTCGCCCGCAGAAACCGCCCGTCGATCCGGACCAGGTCCAGCGGGAGCTGGTCGAGGGTCGACAGCGATCCGTACCAGGTGCCGAAGGAGTCGACGCCCACCGCGACCCCCAGCGCCCGCAGCTGGCCGAGCAACCGGGGCAGGCCGGGTGGAGCGAAGGCCAGGGTGTCCTCGGTGAACTGCAGGCCGACCGCGCCGGGTGGAAGCGAGCGCCCGATCACCAACCGCTCGATCTCGCTGACGAAGTCGGGCCGGTCCAGCTGGCCGCTCTCGACCCGCACCCACAGCCTCGGCGGCCGCACCGCGGTGCCCGCGGCCATCCGGTGCCAGGTACGCGCCTCGATCACCGCCATCCGCAGCACCCACTGGTGGACCTGGCCGACGAGCCCCGCGGCGCTGGCGACGGACATGAAGTCCGCGGGGCCGAGCAGGCCGAGATCGGGATGCGCCCAGCGGGGATGCGCACGCATACCGGGAACCGAGCCGTTACGCAGGTCCACGTCGGGCTGGTAGTGCAGCCGCAGCGTGCCGTCGTCGAACGAGGCGTACAGCGCGGGAACCATCGCAAGGTCGAGCGCGGTCACAGCGGACTCCCCAGACGCCGGGACGGGCCGGGCGCCGAGCCGGGAGACCCGGGGGGACCCGGGGACCGATCAGCGAAGCTCCCGCGGCACGAGGCCGGCCACACGTCAGAGTGAACTCACCAGACGTCGCACTGCGGCGAGGTCCGGAGACGCGAACCAGGATATCCGCGGATCACGCCGGAACCAGGACCTTTGCCGACGGGCGAAACGCCTGGTAGCGCTTGTTGTGGCCTGTTTGGCCTCGACCATGGAATCCATTGCGCCGTCCAGCACGGCCAGGACCTGCGCATACCCGAGGGCCCGCGATGCCGTCCGACCGTCCCGCAGGCCGCGCGAGACCAGCCCCTCGACCTCCTCCACGAGCCCCGCCTGCCACATGACCTCGACCCGGTGGGCGATCCGCTCGTCGAGATCCGGGCGGTCCAGGGCGACCTGGACGACGTCGTACACCGACCGGTGCTCCGGCAGGGTCGCCACGAAGGTGCCGGTCAGCTCCACCACTTCCAGGGCACGCACGACGCGCCGCCCGTTGCTCGGCAGGATCGCCGCCGCCGCGGCCGGCGCCAGCGTGGCCAGCCGGTCGTGCAGCGGGCCCGGCCCCACCTCGGCCAGCTCCTGCTCCAGCCTCGCCCGCACCACCGGGTCCGTGCCGGGGAACGACAGATCGTCCAGGACGGCCCGCACGTACAGACCGGAGCCACCGACGATGACCGGGATCCGGCCGCTCGCGAGCAGCCGGTCGACGGTGGCGCGCGCATCAGTCTGGTAGCTGGCGACGTCGGCCGGGCGGGTGACGTCCCAGATGTCGAGAAGATGGTGCGGGACGCCGCGACGCTCCCCTTCGGGGATCTTGGCCGTTCCGATGTCCATCCCCCGGTAGAGCTGCATCGAGTCGGCATTGACGATCTCGCCGCCGAGGTCCAGTGCGATCTCGACCGCCCAGTCGCTCTTGCCGGCCCCCGTCGGCCCCACGACGGCGACGACGGGCCCGCGGCGCGCGGTCACCGCGCACTTCCCGCGGGAGGTCGTCCTCCCTGCCCGGCCGAGCCCGCGCCGCCCGCGCCGCCCGCACGTTCCCAGCCGACCACCAGGTAGCCGACTCCGAACGGAGCATCGTCGTAGTGGACCCGGCTCACCCACCCGGCGGCTGGGCCCGCCGGGGCCACGTCCACCGGAGCCGCAGCTGCGGGGCGGGCCGCCCCCCCGGCCGGAGCGGCGGACAGAGCGGCGGCGGTCGCGCGGTGGACCGCGCCGGCCAGGACCTGCCAGGACGCCCGCCCGGGCGCGAGCAGGTCCCGCGCCAGCTCCGGATCGAGCGCCAGCAGCGCGTCGACGTCCACCGCGGCGAGTGCGGCGGCGACCGCCGCGTCGTGGGCCGCGGCCCGCGGGTCGAGGCTCCCCGGCGCCCGGATCGTCCGCCGGGCGCTGGCATCGCCCATGACCAGGAGCGCCAGCCGGGACCCGTCCGCCTCCGCGGCCGCGACGAGGTGGGCACCGAGCGCGGCAGCGGCCTGCGGGGTGGTCGTCGCGGGCACACCGCGGGCCGCTCGGGCGCCGGCCCATCCCACTTCGTGCAGCAGCCAGGCCCCGATGGTCAGCGAGAGCGGCAGCATCCGGCACCCGCCGCCCACCCCGTCCGCCCCGTCCGCCCCGGCGCCCCGGGCCGGCGACGTGGGCCCGCCGAGCGGGACGGTGAGATCGACGCCGAAGCCGGCGAGCGACCCGGTGGACGTCTCGTCGTAGAAGGCGTCGCGGACGTCGTCACCGACGAGCACGATCCGGTCCGGGCCGAGAGCGCACAACCGGCTCACCGCCGACACAGCGTGATCGCGGACTTCGATCGGGTCGACGCCGGCGACCTCGGGCACCAGCAGTGGTGGGTGCGGGCAGACAGCCGCGGCGATCAGAGTCACCGGGAGGCTGGGCTGCTCGGCCGCATCGTCGGCATGCCGAGGGCCACCGCCGGGCGCCCCGCGCCGGCCGCCACGCCCGCAGCGCCGTCACCCGCAGCGCCGTCGCCCGTGGTTCGGCCACCCGCAGCGCCACGGGACCGGCCGGCCTCCCAGGCGTCACCGGCCCTCGTCCTCCGGTGGGAGAGCAGCGGGCCGTCGGCGGTGAGATGATGCGGTGCGCCTCTGGTCACCACGGTCTCGATGACGTCCCCGGGGCGAACGACGCCGTCCTCGGCGTGCGGACCGGTCACCAGCAGGTGCACGAGCCGCCCGTCCCGCGCACGGCCGGACAGTCGGCCGGTCTCGGAGTCCTTCCGCCCCTCCCCCTCGGAGACGAGGATCTCGACCCGCCGCCCGACCTGCGCGCGGTTACCCGCCCACGACATCTCGTCCTGCAGGCTGGCGAGACGCTCGTAGCGCTCCGAGACGACGGCGGGGTCGACCTCGCCGTCCATCTCGGCGGCCGGCGTTCCGGGCCGCGGGGAGTACTTGAAGGTGAAGGCACCGGCGAAGCGCGCGGTGCGGACGAGATCGAGGGTGTCGGCGAAGTCCGCCTCCGTCTCACCCGGGAAACCCACGATGATGTCGGTGGTGATCGCCGCATCGGGCATCGCCGCCCGGACCCGTTCGACGATGCCGAGGAAACGGTCGCGGCGATAGCTGCGCCGCATCCGGCGCAGCACGGCATCCGACCCCGACTGCAGCGGCATGTGCAGCTGTGGGCACACGTTCGGCGTCAGCGCCATCGCCTCGATGACATCGTCGGTGAAGTCACGCGGATGCGGAGAGGTGAAACGCACCCGCTCCAGCCCCTCGACACGGCCGCAGGCGCGCAGCAGCCGGGCGAACGCCCCGGGATCGCCGAGCGAGCGGCCGTAGGAGTTCACGTTCTGGCCAAGCAGCGTGATCTCCAGCGCACCCTCGGCCACCAGGGCCTCGACCTCGGCAAGCACATCGCCCGGGCGACGGTCGCGCTCGCCGCCGCGCAGGCTCGGCACGATGCAGAAGGTGCAGGTGTTGTCGCAGCCGACGCTGATGCTGACCCAGGCCGAATGCTGGCTCGACCGGCGGGCCGGCAGGCTGCTCGGGAAGACCTCGAGCGCCTCGGCGATCTCCACCTGGGCGGCGGCGTTGTGCCGGGCCCGCTCCAGCAGGACCGGCAGCCGGTGCAGGTTGTGCGTGCCGAACACGACGTCGACCCAGGGGGCGCGGTCCCGGATGACCGAGCGGTCCTTCTGCGCGAGGCACCCGCCGACCGCGATCTGCATCGCGGGATTCTTCTTCTTCGCCGGGTACAGGTGCCCCAGGTTTCCGTACAGCCGGTTGTCTGCGTTCTCACGGACCGCGCAGGTGTTGAACACGACGATGTCGGCGTCGGACCCCTCCGCGACCGGAACGTACCCGGCGGACTCGAGGAGGCCGGCAAGTCGTTCGGAGTCATGGACGTTCATCTGACAGCCGAACGTCCGGACCTGATAGCTACGGCCACTCACCGGTCCAGCCTACGGCCCGCGCCCGGCTGCCGTTCGACGCGCCGGAGCGTCCGGTCGGGCCCGTACGCCGCCGAGTGCGCGACGATGGCCGCGGAGCCGTTGACCAGCGGACCGACGCCCGATGCCGACCGCGGCCGACCGCGGCCGACGGCGGCCGACGGCGGCCGACGGCGGCCGGCCGCTGGCGCAGGGTGAGCAGGCCGAAGACCGCCCGGGTCGACGCGAAGGCAAGTCCCTACCCCGGTCGGGGCGTGGTATGCACTGTTGCCTGACTGGCAGTAGTGCCACAGAACATAGCCAATGCGGATGACCGGACGTAAAGTTCTCAAATGCTCGCGACCACGCTGCGATCGCATGAACCCCTCGGGGCCGTGCACCACCTGCTGCGCGACAGCCATCCCTCCGCACTCTTCGCACCGGACCGGTGCGCCGGGAGTGCACGATGGCGCTCGTGACCCTGGAGGGGGTCGGAAAATCCTTCGGGAAGAACCGCGTCCTGCATGACATCAACCTCGCCGTGGCGCCGGGCGAGGTGGTGTGCGTCATCGGCCCGTCCGGTTCCGGCAAGTCGACGCTGTGCAGATGCGTCAACCGCCTCGAGACCGTCGACGAGGGCCGCATCACCTTCGACGGCCGTCCGCTGCCGGCCGAGGGCCGGGAGCTGGCCCGCATGCGAGCCCAGGTCGGCATGGTGTTCCAGTCGTTCAACCTTTTCGCGCATCGAACCGTGTTGGACAATGTGACTCTCGGCCCGCGCAAGGTCCTCGGCGTTCGCCGCGCCGAGGCCGAGACCCGCGCTCGGGCGCTGCTGGAGCGGGTCGGGATCGCGGACAAGGCCGACCGGCTGCCGCGCCAGCTCTCCGGCGGTCAGCAGCAGCGGGCGGCCATCGCCCGGGCGCTCGCGATGGAGCCGAAGCTGATGCTCTTCGACGAGCCGACCTCCGCGCTGGATCCGGAGATGATCCAGGAGGTGCTCGACGTCATGCGGTCGCTCGCCGCGTCCGGCATGACGATGATCGTCGTCACCCACGAGATGGGATTCGCCCGCTCGGCGGCCGACCGCGTCGTCTTCATGGCGGACGGGCGGCTGGTGGAGGTGGCGCCTCCCGACGCCTTTTTCGCGGCACCGAAAAGTGAACGCGCGGCCGAGTTTCTGGCGAAGGTTCTGACGCATTGAGGGAACCCCGTTGGGACGGCCATCGGAGGGCACCCTGGTGAGAGCCCGTGCCGGATCGGCGCGCACCGTGTCACGGCACCCGCGAAAGCCCGGACAAGGGCGGTCCCGGTCTGCTCCTGGCCAGTAGCGGTCGGGCATTAGGGTTGTCGGGCGGGGGCCGTCCGGGGCGCACCGAGACCACGCAATCAGATACCTGAATTCTGACGTCAGTCCACCTTCTGGAGGGGATTCCTCATGCGCATGCCGTTCACCCGCACCAGACAACGAACGGCACCCACCGCCCCGGCCGCGGCCGCGGCCTCCCGTCGGTCGCAGAGCCGGGTGGCTCTCGCCCTCACCGCGGCGCTGGTCGCGTCCCTGGCCCTCGCGGCCTGCGGTGACGACGACAGCGACGCCGAGGCAGCACCTGCCGGCACCGCCGCGACGACGTTCCCCGCGGGCAGCACCATGGCCGAGCTCCAGTCGGCCGGGTCGATCACCGTCGGCACCAAGTTCGACCAGCCCCTGTTCGGCCTGCGCAACCTGCGTGGTGAGCCCGAGGGCTTCGACGTCGAGGTCGCGAAAATCATCACCGACGCGCTCGGCATCCCCGAGGACAAGGTGGAGTTCGTCGAGACGGTCTCGGCCAACCGGGAGCCCTTCATCCAGCAGGGCAGGGTCGACATGGTGGTCGCGACGTACACCATCAACGACAAGCGCAAGGAGGTCATCGACTTCGCCGGGCCGTACTACGTGGCCGGTCAGACGCTGATGGTGCGGGCGGACGAGACCGCGATCACCGGCAAGGACACGCTCGCCGGCAAGCGCGTCTGCTCGGTGAGCGGCTCGACGCCGGCGGAGCGGATCCGCACCGAGGCGCCGCAGGCCGAGCTCACCCTGTTCGACGTCTACAGCAAGTGCGCCGAGGCCCTGAAGAACGGCCAGGTGGACGCGGTCACGACGGACAACGCGATCCTGCTCGGTCTGATGGACTCCGACCCGGACACCTTCAAGCTCGTCGGCGAGCCCTTCAGCACGGAGCCCTACGGCATCGGCATCGCCAAGGGCGACGACGAGTTCCGCACCTTCATCAACGAGACCCTCACCGCCGCCTACGGCGACGGTCGCTACGAGGCCGCGTACGAGTCCACGATCGGCTCGGTCGAGCCGGAGATGCCCACGCCGCCGGCGGTCGACAACTACACATCCTGATCCGCAGCCGCGCCTCGGCGATCTCCAGCAGGCAGTCCTGACGCACCGTAGGCCCGCCGCCCGTGCCTGACCCGCCCGGGCGGCGGGCCGGGTGCCGTCCCCGACCGGTGGGTGGTCCCTCATCGACGCCGTCCTCGACAATCTCGACGTGTTCCGTGAGGGTTTCGTGCGGACCCTCCTGCTGAGCCTGTTCTCCGCCGCCGCGGCGCTGGTGCTCGGCAGCCTCCTCGCGACCATGCGGGTGAGCCCGGTCCCACCGCTGCGCTGGGCAGGGGCGACCTACGTCGAGATTGTGCGCAACACTCCGCTGACCGTTGTGTTCTTCTTTGTCGTCTTCGTGCTGCCGCAGATCGACGTTGTCTTCAGCTATTTCACCTTCGCGGTGGTGGCGTTGACCGTCTACCACACGGCCTTCGTCTGCGAAGCCGTGCGGGCCGGCGTGAACGGGGTGGACGCCGGCCAGGCCGAGGCCGCCCGCGCCCTGGGCCTGACCTTCCCGCAGACGCTCCGGCTGGTCATCCTGCCGCAGGCGTTCCGCAACGTGATCCAGCCGCTGGGCAGTGTGGGAAGCGCCCTGATCCGCAACACCTCGATCGCGGCGGCCTTCGGCGTACAGGAGCTGACCGGTGTGAGCCAGGGCCTGACCACGGCCAACCCGAGCCACGTCATCGCCCTCCTGCTGGCCGGCATCGTCTGCTACCTGATCCTGACGCTCTCCCTGGCGGCCGGGGTCGGCGTCGCCGAGCGGCGGCTGGCGGCGGTACCCCGATGAGCCTCGTCCTGGCTGACCCGCCGGGCCCGCGCGGCCGGCGGCGCATCCTGGTCGCCAGCCTGGTGGCAGCGGCCCTGCTGATCGCACTCGTCGTGCTCGCGATGCTGCGCCTCGCGGACAAGGGCCAGCTCGACCCCGAGCTGTGGCAGGTCTTTTCCGACGAGCCCGAGCTTCGGACGCTGCTGTGGGAGGGCCTGCTCGACACCCTGCGGGCGGCCGCCACCGGAATGGTGCTCGCGGTCGCGGTGGGAACGGCGCTCGCGTTCGCCCGGCTGTCCCGCCGGCGGTTCGTCCGCGGCCCGGCCACCGCGGTGGTCGAGGTACTGCGCGGTCTGCCACTGCTGATGCTGATCTTCTTCGCCTACCTCGGCCTGCCCGAGCTCGGCGTGAACCTGACCGCGTTCTGGGCCCTCGTCATCGGGCTCACGGCCTACAACGGGGCTGTGCTCAGCGAGATCTTCCGCGCCGGGATCCTCTCCATCGACCGGGGCCAGACCGAGGCGGCGGAGGCGCTCGGCCTGCGCGGAACCCAGATCTTCACCCTGATCCAGTTCCCGCAGGCCGTGCGGCGGATGAGCCCCACCCTGGTCAGCCAGCTCGTCACCCTGCTGAAGGACACGTCGCTCGGCTTCGTCATCGGCTACACCGAGCTGCTCCGGCAGGGCCGCTCCGCCGTCGAGTTCCTGGGCGGCCGGTACGCGCTCCCGATCTACACCACCCTGGCTGTCATCTACATCATCGTCAACGGGACGCTGTCGCTCCTCGCGCGCTGGCTGGAACGGCGGCAGTCCGCCCGGGCGGACGGTCCCGCGCGTGCTCCGGGGGACACCTCCATGGGAGACACACCCGCCGAGCTGGTGCCCTGACACCACCAGCCCGGTCCGAGCGGTCGACACAGGCCGGAGGCAGCTCCGAAGAAGGCGGGAACAAGCTCCGAGAGCAGGGGCGGTTCCAGGTGGGGAGCTGCCCCGGGTGGGGCCGCCGCGGGTGGGGCCGCCGTCAGCGGGCCAGACCGATGGCGCGGGTCTCGCGGACGACGGTCACTCTGATCTGACCCGGATAGGTGAGCTCGTCCTCGATCTGCCGGGCCACGTCGCGGGCGAGCATGTGGGCCGCCACATCGTCGACCTGCTCCGGCACCACCATCACCCGCACCTCGCGACCGGCCTGCATCGCGAAGACCTTCTCGACACCGGGGCGCTCCCCCGCGATCTGCTCGATACGTTCCAGGCGCTTGACGTACGACTCCAGGCTGTCGCGGCGCGCCCCGGGCCGCCCCCCGGAGATCTGGTCCGCGGCCTGGGTCAGCACCGCGCCGATGGAGCGTGGCTCGACCTCGTTGTGATGCGCCTCGATGGCATGGACGACGTCCTCATGCTCGCCGTACCGGCGGGCGATCTCCGCGCCGACGATCGCGTGGGAGCCCTCGACCTCGTGGGTCAGCGCTTTGCCGAGATCGTGCAGGAGCGTGCCGCGTTTCGCGATCGCCGGCGGCAGCCGCAGCTCGGCGGCCATGATGCCGGCCAGATGCGCGCTCTCCACCAGGTGCGCGAGAACGTTCTGCCCGTAGCTCGTGCGATAGCGCAGCCGCCCGAGCAGCGTGATCAGCTCGGGGTGCATCTCGGCGATGCCGACGTCGATGAGGGCGTCCTCGCCGGCCCGCACGCACTTCGCGAGAACCTCGCGTTCGGCCCGCGCGTACTCCTCCTCGATCCGGTGCGGATGGATGCGCCCGTCCGACACCAGCGCCGCCAGCGTGATGCGCGCCGTCTCCCGGCGCACCGGATCGAAACAGCTCAGCAGCACGGCCTCCGGGGTGTCGTCGATGAGCACGTTGACACCCGTGACGGACTCGAAGGCCCGGATGTTGCGCCCTTCGCGCCCGATGATCCGGCCCTTCATCTCGTCGCTCGGCAGGTGCAGCACCGACACGACCGACTCGGCGGTCTGCTCGGACGCGACCCGTTGGATGGCGAGGGTGACGATCCGGCGGGCCCGCTCCTCCGCCTCCTCCTCGGCGCGGTTCTCGATGTCCCGCACCCGGACCGCGGCGTCGAGCCTGGCCTGGTCCTCGACCACCTTGACCAGCTCGCTCCGTGCCTCCGTCGCTGTCATGCCGGCGGCCCGCTCCAGCTCCCGCCGCCAGTGCGTCTCCAACCCGGCCAGATCGGTGTCCCGTGCGTCGAGCCCCGCCTCGCGAGCGGCGAGCTCCCCCTCACGGCTCTCCAGCCGGTGGATCCGCTCCTCGACGGACGTGGTCTGGTCAGCGAGTCGCTGCTCGCGCTGGGCGAGACGGCTGTCCCAGCTCCGCAGCTCCGCCCGCTCGGTCCGCAGGTTCTCGGCGAGCTCGGCACGGACCTGCTCCCTTTCGACCCGCACCGCCTCACGGGCCTGGGCCTCCGCCTTCGAGGCCCGCAGCTCGGCGTCCGCGACCGCCCGGGCGCGGATGGCCTCGGCGGCCTCCTCCGCGTGCCGACGGATCTGCGCGGCCTCCCGGTCGACCCGGGCGGCCTGTTCGGCCGCGTCCTGGTCAGCCCGGCGGCGGGCCCGTTCGGTGTCCTCCTCGGCCTCACGCGCCTGTCGCCGCAGCTCGGCGAGCCGAGCGGAGATCTCGGCAAGCTCGGACCGGCTCGCCTGCGCTGCGCGGTCATCCACGACCACAGCAGTGCCCGCACCCGCCACGGGCGGGTCGGGCGGCTGTGTGGCCGGGTCGGCTGCGCCCGCCGCCGGCACACCGCCGGACGACTCGTCCACCTCGGCGACCGGTACCACCGCTGCGCTCTCCGGCGACGGTTCCGCCTCCGCGCCGGCAGCTGCGCCCGGATCTGCGGCTGTCGCGGTGACCGGGCCTGCTCCGCCAGCGACCGCATCGCCAGCGACCGCATCGCCGGCCACCTCATCCGCCGGTACGCCGGGAGCCGGGGTGATGCTGTCTGCCAGCTCGGTGATGGTGCCCGGCGGCCCGCCCTGCCCTGCCGGGGACCCTTCCACGAGCTGAGCTGCGGCAGCGGGATCCGACCGCTCGCTGTCCGGCGGCGGGACCGCCGCCTGCAGGCTGCCTGGCAGGGCGCCGACCGCCGCGACCGGAGGCCGAGGTGGATCGAGCACTGCCTCGGCGCCCACCTCCGTGGTCGCGGTCCGGGTATCCGGTATGTGCGCCTGGCGGGCGGTTTCCCCCGCATCCCCGCTGGTCACGCCGAGACCACCGGCCCGCACCAGGCGTAGCAGAACCAGCGTGAGGCCGCCGACAGCAAGAATGAGCAGCACGAGAAGCGTTACGAGGGCGGCACCCACGGTTGCTCCTCCCGCTTCCGTCTGTGCCTGCCAGGACAGGCGTGGGGCGCGGGACCGGACCAACCACTGGACGAACTACACGCGCCGACGGCGCCCAAAACCAGGGTCGCCAGCAGCACCCACCCGGCCGAAAAACGAGGCAGGAAGGACGCGCGACCACCGGCTCCCGAAGGAACGCTCGCCCTGATGTGAAGTTGTGCCAGCTATCTGGACCGCTTACGAGCAGGAGTCCTCGCACCTTTGGGGAAAGGGTAGGTCTGCCGCTTTCATTCGGTCAAGAAAAACGTGGGCGAACCACAGACACCGGACGACCAGCCGGCACTCGCGCTTTCGTCGACGCTGCCGGACCCGGATCGGGCACAGCCCGGCCTAGCGCAGGTCGTACGCGTCGTCACCCAGGCCAGCATCGGCCTCCTCGTCCTCGGTCGGCACGGACTCGGCCACCACCCGCATCGCGAGGTCGAGCGAGTAGCCCTTTCGGGTGAGCAGGGCGACCAGCCGACGGACCCGCACCGGTGCGGGCAGTCCCTCCATCGCACGCAGCCGCCGCGCCACCAGCGACCGCGCGGTGGCCTCCTCGTCCTCCGCGCCGACGGCAGCCAGCGCGATCTCCGACGCCTCGGGACCCACCCCTCGCCGCCGCAGCTCGCCGGCGAGCGCCCGACGCCCCAGGCCCCGCCCGGCCCGGGCCGACGAGACGAAAGCGGCAGCGAAAGCCTCGTCGTCGATCAGCCCGACTTCCGTCAGGCGATCGAGCACCTGTTCGGCGATCTCCTCGGCGACACCGCGGCGTCGAAGCACGGCTTCAAGCTCGGCCCGACTGCGCTGTCGGGCCGCCAGCTGATGCAGACAGATCTCCCGCGCCGTCTCCAGCGGGTCGGCGTCGCCGGCTACTCGGCGCCGCGCCGAGCGATCCTCCCGTGCGGGTACCGCACTGGCCGCTGTGGATCTCGCCGGATCCACAGCGGCGGCACGCAGGATCGGCAGGCGCCCCTCATCCGACTCGCCGCGGTCTGCGGACGCTCCGCGGAGGTGTGACGGCCGACTCGACTCGGGGCCGGGCACAGCGCGCCCGGTCAGAGATCAACCGGGACAGGGACAGGGGCGTCCGCGTCGAGCGTCGGGACCATGCCCAGCTTCTCCTTGATCCTTTTCTCGACCTCGTTGGCCAGATCAGGGTTGTCGCGCAGAAACGAGCGCGCGTTCTCCTTGCCCTGGCCGAGCTGGTCTCCGTCGTAGGTGTACCAGGCACCGGACTTGCGGATGATCCCGTGCTCGACGCCCATATCAATGAGCGAGCCCTCACGACTGATACCGCCGCCGTAGACGATGTCGAACTCGGCCGTCCGGAAAGGCGGCGCCATCTTGTTCTTGACCACCTTCACCCTGGTCCGGTTACCGACCGCCTCGGCGCCGTCCTTCAGCGTCTCGATGCGACGGACATCAAGGCGGACGGAGGCGTAGAACTTCAGCGCCTTTCCACCGGTGGTCGTCTCCGGGGAGCCGAACATCACGCCGACCTTCTCGCGGAGCTGGTTGATGAAGATCGCGGTGGTGCCCGAGTTCGCGAGCGCTCCGGTCAGCTTCCGCAGCGCCTGGGACATCAGCCGGGCCTGCAGGCCCACGTGGCTGTCGCCCATCTCCCCCTCGATCTCGGCACGCGGCACCAGGGCCGCCACCGAGTCGACGACGATGATGTCCAGCGCGCCGGAACGGATCAGCATGTCGGCGATCTCCAGCGCCTGCTCACCCGTGTCGGGCTGGGAAACGAGCAGCGCGTCGGTGTCGACACCCAGCTTCCCCGCGTACTCGGGATCAAGGGCGTGCTCCGCGTCGATGAAGGCCGCGATGCCGCCGGCCGCCTGCGCGTTCGC
>NZ_KB893717.1 GCF_000374165.1 Parafrankia elaeagni | reverse complement strand
CTCCTGCCGAGGCGCGTAGATCTCGTTCGCCGCCTCGATCTGCCCCGGATGCAACACCCACTTACCGTCGTACCCCAACGCCGCGGACTTCTTCGCCACCCCCCGGAACGCCTCCACATCACGAATCTGCAGGAACGGACCGTCAATCGCCTGCACACCCCGCGCCCGCGCCGCCTCCAGAATCTTGAACAGCACGTAGTGGAACGGATCCCCCGGATAGTCCGGGCTCAACGCACCCACCACCAGCGACGGCATGTTCATCGACGCCATGAAATCCGCCGGACCAAAGATGATCGTCTCGATCCGCGGGCTCGCGAACGCGATCTCCTTCACGTTCGACAACCCCAACGCGTTCTCGATCTGCGCCTCGATACCGATCCGCCCCACCTCGAGACCCATCACCTCCTCGATCTGCGTCAACAACAGATCCAGCCACTGCACCTGCGCCGCCGTCTGCACCTTCGGCAACATCACACAGTCCAGATTCGCCCCCGCACCCTCCACCACCGTCACAACATCCCGATACGTCCACTTCGTCGTCAGGTCATTCACCCGCACCACCCGCGTCTTACCCGCCCAGTCACCCTCGTTCAACACCGACACCACGTTCCCCCGCGCCGACTCCTTCGCCCCCGGCGCCACCGAGTCCTCAAGATCACAGAAGATCTGGTCAGCGGGAAGGCCCTGCGCCTTACCCAGCATCTTCAGGTTGGAAGCCGGAACTGCCAGACACGACCGGCGAGCACGAGCGGAGCGGGCTTGGGCAGACACAGATACTCCCGATTCGTCTGTCGACCGGTCGCGGAGGCGACTCCGGTAACGCACCGGTGCGACCCCCGGGTCGCCATCGGAAACCGGTCGTCTTCTTCAGAAATTCAACGCTGAAATTTTCGTCGAGAAAAGAAACGGGCCGGTCTGCCCTGTCCTGCTAACGCGAAAGGGGAGCTCGGCGCCGCCACGAGTCGACGTGCTCGAGCAGCATCTCCGCCAGTTGTTCCCTACGAGGCAGAACTTCCGTGCTGGGCCCCACCAGGGTGACCTCGGCGACCGGTTCGCCTGACTGGCCCGACACGACCGTCGCGATGGCGGAGCGCGTACCAGCATGCTGGGTGTTCTGGGCGATCCGCGTCCTCCTGATGTCCTCGTACTCGACGAGGAACTGGTCCACGAGTGCGGCTTCCTCCGGCTTCCGTCGACGCAGGTACGCATCTCGCTGCGCGGCGGGCAGCGCCGCGAGAATCGCCTTGCCACCAGCCGTCCCCAGCATGGTGCGGCGGATGTTGTTACGTGCCGCGAAGCCCGCCAGCCTGTCCGCACCGAACTCCGACACGTAGATCAGGTGGTCACCGGCCTGGACGCCGACAAAAACCGTGACACCCGCCGCCTCGTAGAGTGATGCGATATCGGCGTCTGTCACCATTCCGGCGCGAAATCCGCCGCTGGCCAGGGTCAGACCGTAGAGTGCCGGGCCGAGATAGAACCGATGGCCTTCCTCATAGACCCACCCTGCCGCGAGAAGCCCTCGGACGAATCCGTGAACAGAACTCTTCGGAGCGTCCAGTGCCCGCACCAGCTCGACAAAAGTCATACCGGGGTTGTAGACGACTTCTTCAAGGATGCGAGTAACCCGGTCGATCGTCCGGTGGTTCTGCGGGGCACCCTCGGGCTTCGGGGCCGGAACATCGGTCATGGCCAGTATTTAACCCCACCCTCGACGGACCACCCGCTCAGGCCCCGACGAAGATCGGCGCACGCTTGCCGATTGACGCCTGGATTCCCTCCTGGAAGTCGGCCGTCCCGAGTAGGACCGCCTGTGCGGCGGCCTCCAGGTCGAGAGCCGCCGAGACCTGCGAGACGAGGTCACGCCGGAGGGTCGACCGGATCGACAGCAGGGACAGCGGCGCGGACTGGGCGATCTCGCGAGCCCACGCCAGTGCCTCGTCCCGCGGCTCGCCTGCCGTGACACGGTCGCACAACCCGATCGCGAGCGCCTCGGGTGCCCGCACCGAACGCCCCGTGTACAGCAGATCACGCGCCTTCTGGTTCCCCACGACCGTCGGCAGGGTGACCGAAAGGCCGAAACCGTGGTGGAAGCCCAGCCGGGCGAAGTTCGCGCTGAACCGCGCGTTCTCGCCGGCGACCCGGAAATCGGCAGCCAGCGCCAGCCCGAGACCGCCGCCGATCGCGGCGCCCTGCACGGCGGCGATGACGGGCTTGCGTGCGGTGAAGATGGTGAACGCCTCGCGGTAGACCCGGCGCAGCCCGTCCGCGTCGACGTCGCGGAGATCGGCACCCGCGCAGAAGTGACGCCCCTGGGAGCAGAGCACCACGCAACGGACCTCGGGCATGGCGTCGACGTGAAGCAGGGCCTGCGCCACCCCACGGAGGCTGGCCTCGTCGAAGAAGTTGTTCGGCGGCCGGTGCATCTCCACCACCGCCACGTTCTCCTGGCAGTCGATGGTGACCAGGTCCGTCATGGGGCTACCGGGGCCGGGAGCGACTCGTGGGCCTCGACCGTGCGCGCGGGGCGGTCGACCTCGCCCACCTCGCCGAGCCGCGGCAGCCCCGCACGAATCCGCCGGTGGCCCGGGACCGCGAACGGCGCCCGATGGTCTCGTGACATCCCGCGTGCCTCCTCTGGTTCGCCGCCGCAGGACGACGACGATCGTGTCGTGTGGGGTGGGGTGCGCTCGACCATCGCCGCCGGCCGCGTCACGCCTGTGCCCGCGCGGTTACGGACCTCGTCAGGTCGCGCTGAGGACGACCCCGGTCACCGGAGCACCGAGTCGTCGCCAGGCACCCTCATCCATGCCGCCGCGGCAATGCCGCCGCGACGACCTCCCTGCGTGCACGGGCCGCGTTTACACAGCCCTTCTGCACACAGCCTCGCTGTACACGAGCCTGCTCAGCTGTGCACGACCATTCAGCTGTGTACGAGCCTGCTCATACATATCTAGACTTATGCATATTTACGAACTTTCGTTCGTACTTACGAAACTAGTCTACCTCGACCCGAGCGTCAACAGAGGTGTCAGACGGCCCGCGCAGTCTCTTCCGGAGCGACATCGGCATGTGGGCAACCACCCTCACCAGGCGCTCTCGAGAAGCGACACGAGATCATCCCTGGTCGCCGGGCGCGGGACACGGGTGATGGCCCAGTCGTCCATCGCATGGCCGACGATCTCCGGCAGGATCTCGCGGCCGATTCCGACGTCGCGGAGGCGGCGAGGCACACCGGCGGCCACGAGCAGTTGCTCGACGGCACCGATCGCCTCCGTCGCATCATCGCGGGGCCGGCTCCCGCCGCCGAGGACGTCCACGATCTGGGGGAGGCGCTGCTTCGTCACCTCGGCGTTGAAGCGCATCGTGAGCGGCAGGAGCATCGCCTCGACCGTTCCGTTCGCCACTGTGGAGCGCGGGCCGACCGCGTGTGAGAGAGCCTGGGCCAGGCCGGCACCGGTGTGGTCGCTGCCACTGCCCGCAAGGAACGCGGCGAGCATGAGGCGCAGGCGTGGCTCGCTGTCCGCGGCGGTGCCGAGGCGTGGCAGCCACTCCCGTGACAGGCGGAGAGCATGCGCCAGCTCGGCGTCGGCGAGTGGATCGTCCGTGTGCGACTGCAGCCCTTCGACAGCCATGGCGAAGGCGTTCAACGCGGACGAGCGCACCAGCGACACCGGCGCGGTACCCGCGATCACCGGATCCATGAACAGGCCCGTGGCACGGGTCTTGGGGTCGAAGAGGGCCAGTCGCTCCCCGGTTTCCGGGTCGCGCACCGCGCTGCCCGCCTTGGCGTAGGCCGTGGTCGGGGTGCTGGCAATGATCCACTGCGGCAGCTTCGGTGCGTTCAGCTTCGGGCTGACCAGACGGCCGTCGACACGCCGGGTGCAGAGATCGCGCGCGTCGGCCTTCTCCGCCAGCAGGATGCTCGCGGCGCGGGCAGTCACGATGGCGGATCCGCCGCCCAGCGCCACCACGGCGTCCGCCGCGGTCGTTTCCAGGACCTCGCGCGCGCGTTCGACCGCGGGCAGCGGACTGTGTTCACGGACCTCGTCGAACCATCCGGCGAGCCGGTCACCGAGCACTGACTCGACCCTCGCCATCGCTTCGGCGTGGCGGCGCATCGAGCCCCCGCAGAACACGACCGCCCGCTGGAGCCCCGCACGGTCGAACTCACGCGGCAGGGCAGCCAGCGCGTCCTCGCCGGCGAAGACACGGACGGAGGATGTCACGTGTCTGACGGTAGGAAAGATCATGACATCCTCCTGGAGGCCGCGACGACAACCCTGGCCGGGTCTCGTGCAGCCTAGCCCGACGTTCGCATATAAGGAACATGGTACGCATAGGGGATCAGACTGGGTGGTGGGGTGGACTGCGATCGCCGGATGGTCAGGTATCCGCCAGCCTGCTGTGACGTCGGATCAGGGTGCCGATGAGCGACGCGCTCAGAATGGCGGCGAACACCCGTACGAGCTGCATCGTGATGACCAGCCCGACCTCCGAACCGGACTGGACCGCGACAGCGGTCACCGCCGGGAGACCGCCCGGGGTCATCGCCAGGTATCCGGCGAGATCCGGGATTCCGAACATTCGGGCAAACACGATCCCGATCAGGGCGCAGCCCCCGACACTCGCAATCAACTGCACCGTCACCAACGGGAAGAGCCGTACCAACAGGCGAATCGTGGCGGCGGTGAAGGAGAACCCGACAGCAAGTCCTGTGATGGTGTAACCGAGATTGAGCAGCGGCTCCGGAACCTCAAGCGGAGCGGAGGTCATCAGCGCGATCGCCATGGCGATCAGCATCGGGATGACCAGGCGCGAGCCGCTGAAGGTGAGGACCTGCGCGAGAAGCAGACCAACCCCCAGACACAGAGCCGTGAACAGCAGGCTCTGCCACAGGACAGGGTCGGCGGCAGGTCCGAGGCTCGCCGGAGCAAGACTTCCGGACCGGTCGAGGATCGGCGCGACCAGCGACAGCGAAACCACGACGAGCACCACACGCGCGTACTGGACGGCCGAGACAATCGCGTCGTCGGCATCCAGCTCCTTGGCCATGGCCGAGACTCCGGAGGCAGCGCCCGCCATCGAGGCGAAGATCGCCGTAGCCAGGTTCACCTTCGGTGACACCACGAGAACCAGACCCGTCAGCATGCTGAAGACGAGGGTGACGGCGACGCCCCCGAGCACCTCGACGGGCTGACTCACCAACTGCCGGATCACGGCGGAGTCGATCAGAGCGCCCGCGCTGACCCCGATCAGCGCCATACCGAAATGCCGTGCCGGCTGAGGAAACCGCCATGGTGCTCGGAACGTGAGTGTGAACGCGGCCCCGCCGATCAGACCACCGAGAAGGTACGGTGCCGGCGAGTGGACAAGATGCATCAGTATCGTTGCGGCGACGAGGAGGGCCACGCCGCATAAGCCTCTCCTGCCCTCCCTCGCGATGACCTCTCTCTGCACTACATCACACTGCCTGCGCCGGCGGACGAAGCCGCGTTGTCGCGGGTGAGAGCGACAGCGGAAAGGGGCGACCGGACCCGCCGCCTCGGGCGGGATCAGACACCGGGATTATCGTCGACGGTTCGGCGGACACATTTCTGGGCACGTCCTTCTCTCCTTCGCGGAACCGCACCGGAGGTGACACGGGCCGCAGACATGACAGAACATTCGGGAATGCAAAGCGAGCGGAGGTGCGGCGGTCATCAGCTCGCCCGCGGCGCCAGCCGGGGGATCAGCAGCGGCACGGAAATCGTGATCGGCCATTCGTGCCCGACCGCGTGCACTGGCACGGGACCCTGACACAGGAGCCCAGGAGGCGAGTCCATCGTTCGACGGCCTGCGCGGGCGCGTCCGGATCACTGCCGGTCCGTCACTGCGACGTCGCCTGTTCTTATATGCGAACTATTTAGCGTATGTAAGTACTTTAGCGAGAGACCGCGGAGGGGTCAACGCATCATGGCCAGCGAACTGCCAGCACACAACGCGCAACCGGCCGAGCCTGATCGAATCGGCCGGGCACCTCCGCCCCGGCCGGGACACCCGGGCGGGGCGGAGGTCGGGCGGGGCGGAGGTCGGGCGGCAGGGGGGTGACGGTGAGCGGGTCCTCGCGACCTGGCCCTCGCGACCTGGCCCACGCTGCGTCGCCCTCGGATGTGCTTGCCCCCGGATGTGCAGCCGGTTCGGCTAAGCGTCGACAGCGGTCGCGACGCTGGTCTTCTCCCACTCCGCCAAGTCCGCGAGCTGTGCCTCCAGCGTGTCACGGAAGAGAGTCACGGCGTCCTGACCGAGTACGAGCAGGGCGGGCGGCGACGCAGACCCGACGGCCACGATGATCGCCTCGGCCGCCTTCGCCGGGTCACCCGGCTCGGTGCCGTGCGTCGTGTCGTTCTCCTTACGGCGGCGCCCGGCCGTGTCGGCGTAGTCACCGATCGGTGTCTCGGCCTGCCGGAGCGAACGCCCCGAGAAATCGGTACGGAAAGCGCCGGGCTCGACGATCATCGCGTGGAGGCCGAGCGGCTCGAGTTCCCTGCGCAGCGAGCCGGTCAGGCCCTCGAGCGCTCCCTTGGTCGCCGAGTAGTAACCCGATCCCGCCGGGCAGATACGCGCGCCGATCGACGAGATGTTGACGATCGCGCCGCGCCGGCGTGCGCGCATGCCCGGAAGGACCGCCCTGGTCATCGACACCGCGCCGAAGAAGTTGGTGGCGAACAGCTGCTGGACGTCGTCGTCGTCGCCCTCCTCCACCGCGGCCCGGTATCCGTAGCCGGCGTTGTTGACGAGAACGTCGAGACCACCGAACCGCTGCTCGGTCTGCTGGACGGCACGCGCGACCGCCGCGCCGTCGGTGACGTCGAGCGCCAGGGCGAGCGCGCGCTCAGGATGGGCCTCGGCGAGATCGGCCACGCGGGTGACGTCCCGGGCGGTGGCGGCGACGTTGTGGCCGTGGTCGAGAAGGGCCTGCGCGAGCGCGCGCCCCAGGCCCGAGGAACACCCTGTGATCAACCAGGTCGACATGGCATGAGCTCCTTGTCTCGAGGGCGGGTTCCTGCCACAGGCTCAGTACCCCGACTCGGAGCCGTAGTAGGTCGGCTTGCGCGGGGTGTAATGCTCCTCCAGAGCGGTGACCTCGTCATCACTGAGAACGAGGTCGAGCGCCGCGACGGCGTCGGAGAGATGGTGCGGCCTGGTCGCACCGACGATCGGAGCGGTCACGACAGGGTTGCGCAGCACCCACGCCATCGCCACCTGGGCCATCGAGACTCCCCTCGACTCGGCGATGCGCTCGACCGCGTCGATCGTGCCGCGGTCGCTGTCGAGGAACAGCGGGGTGCCGGAGGAGTCGGCCGTCGGGTTCAGCGTTCCGCGGGTCGTGCTCACGTTCCCCCACGGCCTGGTCACCAGGCCGGCGGCGAGCGGCGACCATGGCAGGCTGCCGACACCCTGATCCGCCAGCAGGGGGAACATCTCTCGTTCCTCCTCCCGGGCGACGAGGTTGTACTGGTCCTGCATGGAGATGAACTTCGTCCAGCCGTGCAGCTGCGCGGTGTACTGCATCTTGGAGAACTGCCAGGCCCACATCGAAGAAGCGCCCAGATAGCGGACCTTCCCCGATTTGACGGCGTCGTGCAGGGCCTCCATCGTCTCCTCGACGGGGGTGAGCCGATCGAACCGGTGGATCTGGTAGAGGTCGATCCAGTCGGTGCCGAGCCGTCGGAGCGATGCGTCGAGCTGCTCGAAGACAGCACGGCGCGAGAGGCCCCGGCCACCCGGGCCGGTGCCCATCGGCGCGAACAGCTTGGTCGCGATCACGACCTGGTCGCGGCTTGTGTACTGCTTCACGGCGTCGCCCGTGATCTCCTCGGAGCTTCCCTTGCCGTAGGTGTTGGCGGTATCCCAGAAGTTGATACCGAGCTCGATCGCCTGCTTGAAGATCGATGCGGCGGAATCGGCGTCCAGTGTCCAGTCACGGCCCGTACCCGGCCGGCCGAAACTCATGCAGCCGAGTGCGATGCGGCTGACCTTCAGCCCGGAGGTTCCAAGGTTGGCATAGTCCATGGTGAATCCTTCGACAACGTTGACGAGGAGGACAGAGGGCAGCCGGAATGTTTCCGGCCGACCAGGGCGTCGCCGTCGCGGAGCCGGTGGGGGCCTCCGGTTCCCGCGGACAGCAGCCCGTAGTGCCCTGTGACGCCGCAGGCCGACATGCGGCTCGGCCTGCCCGATCACTACGCCGGCACCGAGGTTCAAGGTCGGTGCGGAAGGCGTGACGCCACGCTAGAGCTGCCGTCCGCCGTCGTGGGAGCGCCTGTCAGTACCCCCCAGGGCCGGCGGCACCCCATGAAACAGGAGGTCGCGTCGGCCAGGTCAGCAGCGGGCATCCGTCCTGGCCGATCAGCGACCCCCGCCGCCACCACCACCGGCACCGAAGCCGCCGTTCATGAAACCGCCGGGACCCGCCGGTCCGCCGCCGGGCAGGCTGTTGGCGTCGCCACCGCCGCCGAACAGCCCGCCGTTTCCCGACGACTCGTCGGAGTCCCCGGAGGGCAGGCCGGCGTTGATCTCCGCGAGGGAGACCTGGTCGCCGGCCTCGAGGCCCGAGGTCACCTCGGTGCGCTCCGGGCCGACCGCGCCGGTCTGCACCCGCACCGCCGTGGCCCTGCCGTCCCGCACCACGGTGACAGTGGAGAGCTGGCCGGACCGGTGCACTGCGGACGTCGGCACCGTCAGGACGTCCCTGACCTCCCTGACCCTGATTGACACGGTGGCGCCGGTACCGTCGAAGAGCCGGGCATCCGTCGGCTTCAGCACGATCCTGACGGGATAGGTCGTGGTCGACCCGGTGGTGCTGTCAAGCGCGCCGATCGACGACACGGTGCCGGCCAGCGGCTCCGCGACCCCGTCGACGATGACGGTCGCCGGGTTCGACACCTTCACCAGGTCGACGGCGGACAGCGGGACCGTGGTCGTGATCTGCCGGTCACCGTCGCCGAGCACAGTGACGGTGGCGCTGCTCGAGAACGCGCCGACCGTGCTGCCGGGCTCAATCGAGAGGGCGGCCACCGTCCCGCTGATCGGGCTGGTCAGCGTCGCGCCGTTCAGGTTCTGCTGGGCGACGGCGACCTGTGCGACCGCCGCGTCGACGGCGGCCTGATCCGCGGCGAGTTTCTCCGCGGAGGCGGGCTGCGTCGTACGGCCGCTGGCGCCGCTACCCGAAGCGCCACCGGACGCTCCGCCACCGGACTGCCCACCCCCGGACTGCCCGCTATCCGGCTGCCCGCTACCCGGCTGCTCACCATCGGACGGGCTGGACCCGTCCCCGCCCGGCACGGCGGCGCCCGGACGCGCGGAACCCGTCCCGCCGTCCGTACCAGCGCTGGCGCTCGGCGTCGGTGCGGCAGTCGGACGGCCGCTGCCTCCGGAGGAGGGTGTGCCGCCTCCCGGTGTGGGTGTGGGTTTGCCGCCGCGGACCGCGGGCGAGGGCGCGGGCGACGATGCGGGACCGGTCGAAGGCGAAGGCGAAGGCGACGGCGCCGTGGACGGCTGGGTCGTCGACGAGGGCGCGGCCGATGGCTCGGTCGGCGCGGTGCCGGTGCCGGTGCTGCCCAGCGCGCGCACCGCCGCGTCCAGGTCGGCCTTGGCCGAGGCGAGCCGGGAGGTCAGCCCGCCCAGGTTCGATTCCCCTGACATCCCGGACGCGTCCGCCGGGGCGCTGAACCGGGTGACCAGCGCGCCGATCGCGTTCTGGCACGCGGTGGCGTCCACGACGCCGACGAGGGCGGCCGGCCGGATCGTCACCGTGTACGGGGACCCGGCATCCAGGCCGGTGAAGGTGTACGGACCGGTCCTGGTCGCGATGACGGCGCCGGCCCGGCTGAGGGTGACCGTGTCCTTCGCGCCGACCGTGCCGCTGATCGTCCCGGTGCCTGTGGACGTGCCGGTGGACTCACCTGTGGGCACCGGGGTGGCGGTGAAGGAGATCGGCGTGGATGGTGAACCCTCCGTCACCGCACAGCCGCCGTCCTGGGCCGTGAGCGCGCTCAGGTCGGCTCCGAGGTCGGCCAGCACGGCGTCGAGCGCCGACTGGGCCGCGATGACGTCCCGCTGTGCCGCGGTGACCGCCATGACGAGGGCGGTGCCAGGCCTCACCACATCGGCGCCGGAGCCGCCGCCGGCGGTGCTGGTGCCACCGGAGCTGCTGGTCAGTGCCACCCCAGCCGAGCCGCCGCGGTCCCCCGCGGAGGCGGCGGGCGCGTTCGCGAGCAGGCTGATCACAGCGCCGGATCCCGAGGTGGAGGTCAGGCTGGTCGTGGCGCCGCTCTGCGAGGCGGCGCCGGACGTCTGCCCCGAGGCGTCGTTCGCCAGCGTGAGACGGGCGTTCGCCAGTTTCTCGTTCGCCGTGTTCAGGGCGCTCTGCAGCTGGGCCGGGTCGAGGTTCGCGAGGGCCTGGCCCGCGCTGACCCGGTCACCGATCCGCACGGGCACGGCTGTCACCACCCCGCCGACCGGGAAGGACAGCGTGGAGGTGTTGACCGTGCCGAGCGTGCCCACCGAGGTCAGGGTCTGGGTGACCGATCCGGTGGTCGCGGCGGCGAGGCGGTAGGACACCCCGTCGTCGGCAGTGGCTACCAGGCCGGCGCCGACGCCCGCACCGGCCACCGCCAGCGCGGCCACGCCGGCAACCACCCTGCGCGTCGGCTGCGGACGGCGCGGCCGACGCCGCACCGGCGGCGGGCCGACGCCTTCCGCCCCGGTCCCGCCCGCCCGCACCGCTGGGGTGTCGTCAGCCATTGGTGCCGCCTGATCCGGTGGAACCGTCGCCGCCGTTCCCGCGGCCGGCACCACCGGCACCACCGGCACCGCCCCCGCTGCCGAAGCCCGTGGCGCACTCGCCGTCGGTCGCCTCACGCAGGGCGATACGCGTCGCCGCGACAGTGCCCGTCTCGTCGGTGTCCCCGTTCACCACGGCGCACCTGCCGACCGCCAGCGCGTCGGCCGTCGCGTCCGCCGACCGGCTGTAGGTGGTGTCGCCACCGACCAGCACCGTGTAGGTGACGGGGTCGTCACTTCCGACAGTCGTACCGGAGACGGTGATCGTGGAGCCGGACACCGCGGTCACCTCGCCCGTCGCACGGCCGCCGAAACCGCCCCCGCCGCTCCCGCCCTGCCCACCCGATCCGTTCTGGCCGTCGGGGGCACTGCTCGGCGCGCCGCTCGGTGGGGTCCGGGGCTCCCCGCTGGGCCGGGCACCGCCGGCAGCCGGCCCGGCGCAGGTGCCGTCCACCGGCTCGCTGATCGTCACGGTCGTGGCGCTGAAGGAGGTGGGGACGGCGGTGGGGCGCGTCCCTCCGTTCGGCGCACCGGACGGCCTCCCGGTCGCCGGCGCACCCGTCGGCGGCTGACCCCCGTTCGCCGGTATGTTCGCCGCGGTCGCGCACACGCCTTCCCGGACGTCGGCGAGCGTCGCCGCCACGGTCTGGCTGAACGTCGTGCTGTCGTCGTAGGTCACCGCGGCCTGGCCGGACTGCTGGTTCTGTACCTGGAGCGTGCCGCCGTCGATCGCGGCGATGAGCCCGGAGGCGGCGGCCCCACCCCCGCCTCCGGGCCCGTTGTCCGCACCGCCCTGGCCGGCGGCCTGGGCTTCGCCTGCCTGCGACGGGTCGGCGGAGGAGCCTCCACAGCCGGCCAGCACGGCGACCAGCACGGCGGCGGACGCCACAGCCGCGGCCGCGGTACGGCGCACCGGTCGGCCGCCGGGCATGGGAGCGGGTGTGGGAGCGGGTGCGGGTGCGGGAAGCGGAGCCAGGCGAGTCATGTTCTCTGTCCTCGTCATGGGTGGGCTTTCGTCGGGGAGGTCTGGTGCGGCCGCCGGAACCAGTCGCCGCCGGAGTCGGTGGCCGCCGGAGTCAGTCGCCGCCGGAGCCGGAGTCGGTGGCCGCCGGAGTCAGTCGCCGCCGGAGCCGGAGTCGGTGGCTGCCGGAGTCAGTCGCTGCGCAGCGCGTCGATGGGAGCCAGCCGGGCCGCCCGGCTGGCCGGATACACCCCGAAGGCGACGCCGATGGCGACCGCGACCGCGAGGGAGCCGAGCACCGCCCACCAGACGACCGCGACCGGGCTGTCGATGAACCGGGGCAGCAGCAGCGCGCCACCGATGCCCAGCAGCGCGCCAACCGCCCCGCCGACGAGACTGAGCAGCGACGCCTCGATGAGGAACTGCCGCCGGATCGCCGCGGGCGGCGCGCCGAGCGCCTTGCGCAGCCCGATCTCGCGGGTGCGCTCGGTGACCGAGACCAGCATGATGTTCATGACGCCGATCCCGCCGACCAGCAGCGACAGTGCGGCGATGCCGGCGAGCAGCGCGGTCAGCGTCCGGCTCACGGATGTCGCCGTGGTCAGCAGGGATTCCTGGCTGGTGATCGTGAAGTCGGCACTGTCCGCACCGCCGGTGAGACCGTGCTGGTTCAGCAGCAGGTTCGTGGCCTCCTGGTAGGCCGCCGACAGCGTGGACGACGACGTCGCCCGAAGGTAGATCGTCGAGACGGAGGTGCGTGTAGTGCCGCCGAACAGCCGGCTCGCTCCGGTGGACATCGGCACGATCGCCTGGTCGTCGAGGTTGCTGGAGCTGTCCGAACCAGCCGACTCGAGCACGCCGACGACCGAGAACGGGATGTTGTTGATCGTCACGCTCTGACCGAGCGGGCTGCGCCGGCCGAACAGCTCCGACGCCGTGTCCGCCGCCAGGACGGTCACGGCCGCGGCCTGCGCCTCGTCCGTGGTGGTGAGGAAGCGGCCCTCGGCGAGGGAACGGCTGCGGACGGACAGCCAGTCCGGCGTCGTGCCGACCACGGTCGTGGTCCAGTTCGTCGAGCCGTTCAGCAGCGACAACGAGCTCTGTTTGACCGGGGCGACCCCGTCGATGTCGGGCGCGGCGTCCTTCGAGGCCAGCGCGGCCGCGTCAGCGGTGGTCAGCGTCGACGCGGAGCCGAACCCGCCACGCACGCCGGCGGAGCTGGTCGAGCTGCCCGGCGAGACGATGAGCAGATTGCTGCCGAGCGAGCTGATCTGGGAGCCGACCTTGTCCTGCGCGCCGACACCGAGGCCCACGGTGAGGACCACGGCGGCGATCCCGATCAGGATGCCCAGCACGGTGAGCCCGGACCGCAGCCGGTGCGTGCGGATCGCGTCGAGCCCGGTGCGCAGCGTCTCCAGCCAGCTCACGGGCGCGCCACCGTCCCGGCCGACGCCGGTGCCGATTCCGACGTTCCCGATTCCGACGTTCCCGATACGGACGTTCCCGCCGCCGAGGTTCCCGCCGAGGTTCCCGGTCCGCTGTCGGACTCGATGACCCCGTCCCGGATGTGCAGCACCCGGCGGGCCCGGTCGGCGACCTCCCGCTCGTGGGTGATCAGGACGATCGTGCGGCCGGAGTCGTGCAGCTCGTCGAGGAGGTCGAGGACGTCCCTGGTCGCTGTCGAGTCCAGGTTGCCGGTCGGCTCGTCCGCGAGGATCAGCGACGGGTCGCCGACCAGCGCGCGGGCGACCGCGACCCGCTGCTGCTGACCGCCGGACAGCTCCCCCGGCCGGTGCTCGACCCGCGTGGCGAGGCCGACCCGCTCAAGCGCCGTGCGGGCCCGCTGCCTGCGGACGTCTCGTCGCTCACCGCGGTAGACCAGCGGCAGCTCGACGTTGCGCAGGGCCGACAGCGACGGCAGCAGGTTGAACTGCTGGAACACGAACCCGATCCGACGGTTGCGGATCTCGGCCAGCTCCGCCTCGGTCATGGTGCTGACGTCCTCGCCGGAGAGCCGGTAGATCCCGGTGGTGAGCACGTCCAGGCAGCCGATGATGTGCATCAGGGTCGACTTCCCGGAGCCGGACGGGCCGACGATGGCCACGTACTCCCCGGCCGCGATGCTGGTGGAGACGTCACGCAGCGCGGTGACGTCCAGCGCTCCGGCCCGGTAGGACTTGCCCACCCGCTCCAGTTCGATGACCGGAGCGGCTGCCTTGGCCCGCGGCCGCGGCAACGGCATCGTCGCGGGCTCCTGCCCCCGCGGTGCGCTGCCCATGTCAGTTCCCCCCACCCGGGAACCCGCCGCCGCCCGCGCCGCCCGCGAACCCACCGGGGCCGCCGCCCGCGCCGCCCGCGAACCCACCGGGGCCGCCGCCGGCGCCGCTGCCGAACTGGCCGCCGGGCCGGCCGTAGCCCTGGCCGCCAGGTCCTCCTCCGGCTCCGCCGCCACCGCCGGCTCCGCCGGGAACAGTGACGTCGACCATCACCTGGTCGCCCTCGGACAGGCCGGAGACGATCTGGGTCGAACCGCCGCTGGCCAGGCCGGTCGTCACCGTCCGCGTGGTCGTCGACGTGCCGGACACCAGGCGGACGACCGACCCGCCGTCCCGCTGGCTGATGGCGGCGCTGGGGACGACCAGCACGTTGCCGAGCTGCTTGTAGATGATCGTCACGGTCGCGGTGTCACCGGAGTGCAGCCCCTCAGGACTCCCGGTCACCTTGATCACAACCGGGAAGGTCGCCGTCTGCCCGGAGCTGGACGCGATCAGGCCCACCGACGAGACCGTCCCGTAGATCGAGGTGCTGGTGCTGGTGCCCGGGACGATGGTCGCCTGGTTGCCCTTGGCGATCAGGTCGACGCTGTTCGAGTCCACGGTCGCGTTGACGATCCAGGAGTCGGTGCTGATCACAGTGATCTGTCCGCTCGACGAACCCGACGAGCCGGAGGTGCCGGAGGTGCCGGCTGACCCGGTCGCCGTCCCGCCGGATGCACCCGCGCCACCGGACCCGCCGCCGGACGCGCCGGATCCGCTCCCGCTGGCGCTGCCGCCGCTGCTCGACGACCCGGACACCTGCTGCCCGACCACGAGCGAGGTGCTCACCACAACCCCGTTGACCGGGGAGGTCATGGTCGCCCCGGCGAGCGCCTCCTCCGCAGTGGTGACCCCGTCCGTCGCGGTCGTGACCGCCGCCCGGTCGGCGTCGAGCTGCTCGTCCGACGCCCCGGCGGTCTGGTCGGAGGCGAGTTTCTCCTCGTTGTTGGCCAACGTCAGCCTGGCCTGGGCGAGGTCCGCGGTCAGGGACACCGAGTCCATGGTCGCCAGCTTCTGGCCGGCGGTCACCCTGTCGCCCTCGCCCACCAGGACGCCGGTGACCGTGCCCGCCGCGGGGAAGGTCAGGTCGGACTGCGTCTCCGGAGCGATCGTGCCGCTCGTGGCGACCGTCTGCCGGATGGTGCCCAGTTCGGCGGTCACGGCACGGGAGGTGACGGTCGCCGCCGCCCCGGTGGATGCATCGCGGGTGACCACGAAGACGGTGATCCCGGCGGCGATGACGACCACCGCGACCAGCGCGACCAACAGCCGGCGGCGCGCGACCAGCCGCCCCGGAGCCGTCATGACCGGGCGTGTTCGGCGGGGTTCTCTCTCTGCACGTGCGAGAGCTTCGCGGTGACGTCTGTGCTCAACCCGTGCGAAATCTATGTGTCAGCTGTGAATCGTCCCCAGCGTCACCCAAGAACGGATTGGCATCAGCCACCACAGTATTTCCGTACTCGGCCACGAACTTGGAATTCTTTACAGCGCGGCGCGGCTCAGTACAGCGCTGCCTCGAAGGCGAGGAACGTGCCGACGGCAGCCTCGACGACCGCGTCGGCCCGGGTGCGGTCGGTACCCACCCAGCGGCGCATCACCAGGCGCAGGTCCCGCCAGCGGCGGCCGGCCTGGTCGCCGTACGGGGTGAGGTAGGACGTCGCGCCGGTCAGGTCGGTGCGGGTGCTCAGGCCCCGCGCGATGAGCTGGCCGCCGAGGGTCGCGCCCTCGGTCACGTACAGCGCGCCGAAGCCGAAGGCCAGGTCGCGGCCGGGCGGTATCGCCGCGACGGGGAGCGCGGCCAGCGCTCCGGAGGCGACCCCGAGGGTGTCCAGGTCACGGGTCAGCCTGGCAAGCTTGCGCCGCCCCGGCCAGTCCAGCAGCGGGTCCTCGAACTCGGTGAACAGGTCGTCGAGGCGTGGTTCCAGCGCCGCGTGGAGACGGTAGAAGGAGATCATCAGTTCGCGGTAGCGCCCGGCCGGGATGTCGGGGTCCGCCAGCCCGAGGTTCGTCTCCACCCGCTCGTGCACGTCGGCCGTGGAGCGGCGCAGGCAGGCCATGATGTCGCTGTCACCGCGGGAGGAGGTCGCACCGCCCATGTCGATGTCGGCGTCGACAGGGGCTTCCACCGCTGTGCTCGCGTCCGTCACCGGGCCTGTGTCCACCCGCTCAGCCTAGCGAGGCGCTGGTCGGCACGGGCCCGTTTCCGGCGCCGTCCGGCAGACGGGCTGGTGGCGGGTTCAGGCTGTCCGGCGCAGGACGACCACCGTGGTGTCGTCGGAGCCGTCCGGGTCGCGGCAGGCCTCGAAGAGGATGTCGGCGAGCGCGGCGGGGCGGCTCGTGGCGGCGTGGCAGGCCGCAAGCCGCTGCAGCCGGTCCAGACCGGTGTCCGGTGCCTCGCCGCGGCGCTCGACGAGGCCGTCGGAGAAGAGAATCAGCGTGTCACCGGCGCCCAGGGTGACGTCGACGTCGACAGCGACGGCGCTGGCGGACTCGCCGGGGGTGGGACGGGTGGCGAACGCCCACGCTCCCAGCGGCGGTGCGACCGGCACGTCCAGCAGCCGCGGTTCGCCGCCGGCCGGGACGTGCAGCGGCAGCGGGTGGCCGGACGAGGCGACCTGGATGGTGGCGGTGGCGGGGTCGAGAAGGACAACGACCGATGTCGCGAGTGCCTCCGGCAGCAGCACGGCCGTCAGCCGGTCGAGGCGGCGCAGTGCCTCCGACGCCACGTGCACGCCGGAACCGCACCCAGCCAGCCCGCCGGTGAGGGGACCGTCCAGCGCGGAGTCGACGAGATAGGCGCGCAGTGCGTTGCGCAGCTGCCCCATCGTTCCCGCCGCCGCGATGCCGTGGCCGGCGACATCCCCGACCACCAACACGATCGTGCCACCGGGCAGCGCGAACGCGTCGTACCAGTCGCCGCCGACCCGCCCGCCGGGGGCGGGACGGTAGAGCGCGGCCAGGTCGAAGCCGGCGATGTCGGGGAGAGCCTGTGGCAGCAGGCTCTGCTGGACGTTCTCGGTGAGCCGGGCCGCCTGCCGGGCCCGGCCGTACATGATCCGCGTCAGCTCACGGCGCAGGTCGGACGCGAGCCCGACCTGCGCCTCGGTCCACGGGCGCGACCGCAGCCGCACCGTCTCGCGCCACCGCTCGAAGGAGCGCCGCGGGCTGAGCCGGACGTCGGCGCCCTCCAGCGCCTGCAGCTGCTTGTTGTGCGGGTCGCCGCCCCAGTCGACGGTCTGGACGGTTTCCGGCCGGACCCAGACCACCATCTCGTCGGGCGCGAGCCGGATCCCGAGGATGCCGCATGCGGTGTCCCGGTGGGGCTCGAACCGTTCGTGGCGCAGTGCGACGGCGTCCTCGACGACCAGTCCGTCGCCGTCGTCCAGCTCGGCCACCATCTCGCGCAGGACGTTTCGCGGCGGTACGTTCCCCGCCCAGCGCCACACCCCGGCGATCTGTACCGCCACCCCGCCCGCGGGGATCAGCCGCCGAAGGACGGAGCCGTTGTCGATCAGCGTGGCCGCGAGGCGGTCCCCGGTCTCGTCGTGTTCCAGGGTGGAGGTGAGCCGGTCCAGCGCCTCCCGCGCGCTGACCAGCTGCTCGAGCCGCTCACCGTCCTCGCGGGCGACGAGCCGCAGCGACAGGACGTGACCGAGGAACTCCACCGCCGCGCACACCTCGTAGGGCGGCTCGTGCGGGCCCGCGTAGTGGTGGCACGCGAGCATCCCCCACAGCCGCCCGTCGCGCAGGAGCGAGACCGACATCGACGCGGTGACGCCCATGTTGCCCAGGTACTCGAGGTGGATCGGCGAGACACTGCGCAGCCACGCGTCGCCCATGTCCAGCGGACGTCCCGTGCGTGGGCTCACGACGGGCACGAGCGGCACCGGCCGGTAGGACGTGTCCGGAATGAGCCGCAGCCAGGAACGCTCGTAGAGCGCCCGGGCCTGGGCCGGGATGTCGGTCGCCGGGTAGTGCAGCCCCAGGAAGCTGTTCAGGTCCTCGCGGCGGGCCTCGGCGACGACCTCACCGTTCCACTCCGGGTCGAACCGGTACACCATCACCCGGTCGAAACCGGTCAGCCGGCGCACCTCCTCCGCCGCCACCTCGTACAGCTCGGCCAGCGAGGTCGTCCGGTCGAGGCGCAGCACCGCGGTGCGGGTGCGCTGATAGGTGTCGGCGAACGTCAGCGGGCGCCGGCTCACCGTCGGTATCAGCTCGACGACGACCATCCCGTCAACCCGATGCAGGACCGCGTCGCAGACGACGTCCACACCGCGGACGGTGAGCACCAGGTCGGTCGGGCCGGCCTCCCGCAGGTCGAACGAGCTCGCCACGGTCCTGCGCAGCAGTTCGGCCGGCCCGGAGCCCACAAGCGCGTCCAGCGGGGCGCCGACCACCCGCTCCGGCTCCACGCCGAGGAGGGCGCCGCAGTTCGCCGAGACGTGCGCCACGGTCAGGCCGGGCTCCACCAGTGCCAGCAGAACACCGTGCGGCTGGATGCTGCCAGGAATGTGAATGGGCTCCCGATCGCAGTTCTCGAGGGTGACGGGAGCTCCCGCGGAAAGCAGGTCAGTGGGGAAACCCGACATACCTGATGCCTTCCTGTCCCGCTCCGGCCGGCCCCTCTCCGTCGAACGACAGGCACGCCGGCACGACGGGAGCTGGCACGCCTCCTGCCCGGCGCAGGAACACTTAATCCCTTGGGAAAGGGGGCACGCCACACCCCTGGGGGTGGTTTCCGGCACCTGCCGCGGATGGTAGGCCGCTAACCATGGCAGACGGGGCACCCAGGCCACTCACCGTGGCACTTGTGGACGACTACGAGGTGGTGCTGGCCGGCATCGCCCGCATCCTCGCGCCGTACGAGGACCGCGTGCGCGTCGTCGAGATCGACGCGAACCGGCCTGTCGTCACCGACGTCGACGTCGTGCTGTACGACTCGTTCGCCCAGCCGGAGGCCGGCGGGGACGAGATCGCGGACATCGTCGCCAACCGGCACGCGGGCCGGCTCGTCATCTACACCTGGAACTTCCACGACGGCCTGGTGGAGGGCGCCCTCGCGCGCGGCGCGAGCGGCTACCTGTCGAAGACGCTGCCCGCCCGCGAGCTCGTCGCCGCGCTGGAGGCCGTGCACGCCGGGGAGGTCGTCGTCAGCCCACCGCCGCGCTCGCGCGTGATGTCCGGCCTGGACTGGCCTGGGCGCAACGAAGGCCTCACCGAGCGGGAGGCCGAGGTCCTCGCGCTGATCACCCAGGGCCACAGCAACGCCGAGGTGGCGCAGATCAGCTGCCTGAGCCCGAACACGGTGAAGTCCTACATCCGGGCGCTCTACCGCAAGATCGGCGTGGCGAGCCGCACCCAGGCCGTGCTGTGGGGGGTGGAACACGGCTTCACCCCCGACCACCACCGCAGCCAGTCCTGGCGCGCCAGGCGGTGAGCGGCGCGGAGACCCGCGCACTACCTTGTCGACCATGGGACGGGAGTTCGACACCGAGACGCGTCGGATGATGCGGGCGAACGAGGCCAACTGGGACGCCCGCACTCCGGTGCACGTCGCGAGCGCCTTCTACGGTCTGGACGGCACCCGCGGTCCGCTCGACTTCACGGGCGGGCCCGGCCTGAAGCACTACGTCGCGTGTCGCCCGGATGGTGACCGAACAACAGGCACCCGGAAACACCGAACGGGGTACCGGCGTCGCCGGTACCCCGTCAGGAAAGGACTCAGACCGTGGCGGGGAGCTTCATCGCCTCGGCGAGGTTGCCGCCCATCACCTTGACGATGTCCTCCTTGGGCAGACCCACCAGCTCGTCCACGTAGGAGACGGGGTCGGACATGCCCTCGGCGTGCGGGAAGTCGGAGCCGAAGACGATGCGGTCCGGGCCCAGCAGTTCGATGAGACCGTGCGGGTTCTCCTCGAAGAAGGGGTGGATCCAGATGTTGCGCTTCAGCACCGTGATCGGGTCCTCGTCGTAGAGCTTCGGGCTCTTCGCGTAGGACTCGCCGGCCGCCTCCACGAAGGGACGCACCCAGCCCGAACCGTTCTCCACCGGCAGGATCCGCAGGGTCGGGAAGCGGCTCAGGAGGCCGTGCCCGATCAGCGAGGTGACGGTGTCGAAGATGCCGCGGTGCTGCTTGTTCATGATGTCTTTGAAGGCGGTCGGCGAGGCGAACGGCAGGTGCTCACCGTCCGGCCGGCCCTCCCACATGTTGTAGTAGCGGGTCAGACCGTCGTCGGACGAGTGCAGGCCGACGGTGATGTCAGCCTCGACGACCTTCTCCCAGAAGGGGTCGAACTCCGGCAGCGCGAACGAGCGGAAGCCCTCGTAGCCGGGTACCGGCGCCGGCCGGATCAGGATGATCTTCGCTCCGCGCTCGACCACCCACTCCAGCTCCTTGATGGCCTCGCTGACGATCGGCAGCGTGATCACCGGAGTCGCGAAGATCCGGTCCTCGTAGTTGAAGCTCCACTGCTCGTGCATCCACTGGTTCAACGCGTGGACGACCACGTGGGTGGCCTTCGGGTCGTCACGCAGCCGGTCCTCGAGCAGGCTCGCCAGCGTGGGCCACATCAGGGCCCGGTCGATGCCCAGCTCGTTCATCAGCTTGAGCCGGGGCTCCGGGGCGAAGAACGCCTCGGGCGAGCGGATCGGCTTGCCCATCAGCTCCCGGGTGGACTTGCCCTCCGGGTTGCCGTTCTTGAAGTAGTCCTCCCAGGCGCCCGGCCGCGCGACCACGTTGAAGGTCGGGTTCGGGATGTACTCGGAGATCACCCCGCGTACCGCGATCTTGTCGCGACCGTTCACCTGCACGTACTTGATCAGGCCTTCGTGTTCCTTCGGCAGGAATTTCGTGAAGGCATCCACTGTCTCGTACATGTGGTTATCCGCGTCGAAGACAGGGAAGTCGACATCTGTCCTGGGCATGACTACCTCCGTACGCTGGCCGGAACCCCACCAGCTCGACACCGCGAGGTAGTCACCTGACTCCCGCGGTGAGGCCTCCGCGGGGCGGACACGCACCCACCCCGCACATCATCTCCGATGCATCCGCACGCTAGCACTTATTGACATCGACGTCAAAATTAAGCTGTCGATCAACCTCGCCCCGCGACCGCACGCCGGCTCGGAGCAGCGGGCGGGGTCGGCTGGGCAGCGGCCGGCAGCACACGCCTGGGGATGGATGTCGCAGGGCGGACGTCGCAGGGCGGACGTCGCAGGGCGGACGTCGCAGGGCGGACGTCGCAGGGCGGACGTCAGCCGGACGGCCCTCGGAGAGGGGCCGGCCCAGTCACGACAGGTCGTGCGGTAATCCACGGAACAGCCCCGGGATTCCACCCGAGGATTTCTGCTTCCGCTGGTTGTGCGGGGGCTCTCTCGCGGGCTCCACACGCCATCACATTCACGTTTCCAGCCGGCTGTAGCCTCTTCCGCCCGTGCCCACTTCTTCCACGCGATGCCTGAGCCCATCGGTGCGATCATGGCCGTTCCGGGCGGCGGTGTCGTAGTATCCGGCCGCCCGCCGATGCGTCATCGATCGTTTTCGAGGAGCCCTGTCATGCAGCTCGATCACACCGCGGCAATCGTCACCGGAGCCGCCTCCGGGCTGGGCGCCGCCACGGCCGCGGCACTCGCCGGGCGCGGTGTCACCGTGTACGGACTGGACCTCGACAAGGCGGTCGCGGGCGCCAACCCCACCGAAGGCGTTCACCTGATCCCGACCGATGTCACGGACGAGGCGCAGGTCAGCGCAGCGATCGAGCGCATCACGGGCGAGGGCCGCCCGCTGCGGCTCGCGGTGAACTGCGCGGGCATCGCCCCGTCGGCGCGCATCCTGTCCCGCCGCGGCCCGCACGACCTGGACCTGTTCCGGACCGTGCTGATGGTCAACCTGCTGGGCACGTTCAACGTGCTGCGGCTGGCCGCCGAGGCCATGAGCCAGCTCGACGCCGACGAGCACGGCCAGCGGGGGCTGGTGGTGAACACGGCGTCCATCGCCGCCTTCGAGGCGCAGATCGGCCAGATCGCGTATGCCGCCTCGAAGGCCGGGGTGGCGGGAATGACCATAACCGCGGCCCGGGATCTCGCCCAGTTCGGAATCCGGGTCATGACCATTGCGCCGGGCATTGTCGACACACCGATGATGGCCGGTTTCTCGGACGAGGTGCGGGCTGGGCTCGCCGAGACCGTGACCTTCCCCCGCCGGCTGGCCGAGCCCACCGAATACGCCCGGCTGGTTCTCATGATCGCCGATCACGACTATCTGAACGGCGAGACCATCCGCATGGACGGCGCGCTGCGGATGACCGCCCGCTGACCCACACACGTCGCCACCGCGCCCCAAGCGGGCCGGGCGCGCGGCGCAGGCGCGGAGTGCGCCGTCGCAAGGAAAGCCCAAGCTGCCCACCGCACGCTGATCTCCGTCCCGCTCGACACCGATCGCCAGACGGAGGCGCCATGTCCACCCTCGTGCCCGATTCCTCGTCCCACGACCTGCCCCTCGCCCCGAGCTCCCTCGCTCCGGTGGCCGCGTCCTCGGCTCCACCAGCTCCCTCGGTTCCCTCGGCTCTCTCGGCAGCTGTGCTGGAGGCGGCGCTGGCAGACCTCGCCGGCCGCGTCCGCGGCGAGGTGCTGCTGCCCGGAACCCCCGGCTACGGCCAGGCCGCGACCCCGTGGAACGTGGCGGTCCCCTCCGCGCCGGTGGCGGTCGTCGTCGCGGCGGCCGCGGCCGACGTGGTGAGCGCCGTGCGCTTCGCCGACGCCCACGATCTCGCCCTCGAGGTGCGTTCCACCGGGCACGGCGCGCTCGCGCACGACCGGCGCAGCCTGCTCGTGCACACCGGTCGTCTGCAGGAACTCGTGATCGATCCGGTGACGCGGCGGGCCCGGGTCGGCGCCGGGGTGCGCTGGCAGCAGGTCCTCGACGCCGCCGCGGCGCACGGGTTCGGGGCGCTGGCCGGTTCGGCGCCGCAGGTCGGCGTCGTCGGCTACCTGACCGGCGGCGGGCTGTCGCCGGTGGCGCGCACCTACGGCTTCGGCAGCGATCTGGTGACCGCCTTCGAGGTCGTCACCGGTGACGGCGAGCTGCGCCGGGCCACCGCGACGGAGAACACCTCGCTGTTCTGGGCGCTGCGCGGCGGGAAGGGCGCGCTGGGCATCGTCACCGCGGTCGAGTTCGAGCTGTTGGACGTCGCCGAGATCTACGGTGGCTGCCTCTACTTCGACGGTGCCGACGCGGAGCGGGTGATCTCGGCGTGGCGGGTGTGGTCGGCGTCGCTGCCCGAGCAGGCGACGACCTCGCTGGCGGTGCTGCGGCTGCCGGCGATGCCGGCGGTGCCGCCGCCGTTGGCCGGGCGGTGCACCGTCGCCGTCCGGTTCGCCTGGGTCGGTGACCCGGCGGACGGCGGGCGGGTGGCCGAGCCGATCAGCACGCTGGCGCCGCCGATCCTCGGCGGGCTGGGAGTGCTTCCGTTCAACGCCCTGGGCATGATCCACGCGGACCCGGTGGACCCGATGCCCGTCCACGAGCGTTCGGTGCTGCTGCGGGAGCTGCCGCAGGACGCGGTCGGCACGCTGCTCGCGCTGGCCGGTCCGGAGGCCGACTGCCCGCAGGTGATCGTCGAGCTGCGGCTGCTCGGTGGTGCGCTGGCCCGCGCCCCCCGCGCGCCGAGCGCCGTCTGCCACCGGGACGCCGCCTACGCGGCACTGACCATCGGCATCGCCGCCCCGCCGGTCGTCGAGGCGACGACGGGGCACGCGGCGGCGGTGATGGCGGCGCTCGACCCGTGGTCCGGCGGAATCTCGACGCCGAACCTCGGCGCGAGCACCGACCCGGCGGTCGTGGCGCTCAAGTACGACGCCGCGACCCTCGCCCGGCTGGCGACCCTCACCGCGAGTTACGACCCGAACGCCCGCATGGTGGCGGCCGACCCGGTGCGCGCCGCAGCCGGTCTGGTCCAGTCCTGACGTCGGCGGCGGCTCGGACAGCCCGCCAGACGAGGTGACGGCATCATGAGGTGCGTGCCGTTCTACCACCTGTTCGGGCCGATCGAGGTCATCCGGGAGGGCGGGCCGGTCCAGTTCGGGGGTCCCAAACAGCGGGCGGTCCTGGCCGCCCTGCTGCTGAACGCCGGCCGGGTCGTCTCCGTGGACCGCCTAGCCGACGCGGTCTGGGGGGACGAGCATCCCCCGAGCATGCTGTCCAGCCTGCAGGCACACATCTCCAACCTGCGGCGCCTGCTCCGGGACGGCGATCGGGCCACCTCGCCGATCGTGCGGCGTACCCCCGGCTACCTGGCGGACATCAGCCTGGAGGACCTCGACCTGCGGCTGTTCGAACGGGCCTGTGACGAGACCCAGGCCGCCGCGGACGCCGGCGACTGGCCGGGCACGCTGGCCGCCGCCGACCGCGCGGCCGCGCTGCGCCGGGGCCCGCTGCTCGCCGAGTTCAGCGACGAGCCGTGGGTACGGGGCGCCGCGACGGCGGCGGCCGAGCGGTGGGCGCAGTGCGAGCAGAACGCGGTCATCGGCCTGCTCGGTCTGAACCGGGTCACCACCGCGGTGCTGCGCTCCCGCCAACTGCTGGCCGACGCCCCCCTCGCGGAGGGTGTCTGCCGGCTGCACATGATCGCGCTGTACCGGGCGGGACGTCCCGCCGAGGCGCTTGAGGTGTTCCGCGAACACGCCCGCCGCCTGGACGAGGAGCTGGGTCTGGAGGTCAGCCCGGTCCTGCGCGACCTGCAGGGCGCCGTCCTTCGCCAGGATGCCGGCCTTGATTCCTGGCCCGGTCGGGCCAGCACCCCGGACCCGGGCGACGGCCCGGTGGCGCCGGCCGACGGCGGGTCGCCGGCCGACGGCGGGTCGCCGGCCGACGGCGGGTCGCCGGCCGACGGCGGGTCGCCGGCCGACGGCGGGTCGCCGGCCCGGTCCGGGCCCGGCGGCCAGCGCGGTGACCTGGTCGGCCGGGTCCATGAGATCGCCGTCCTGGAGTCCGTTCTGGCCGAGGCGCTCACCGGCGACGGACGCTGGGTGGTCCTGACCGGCCCGGCGGGGATAGGCAAGAGCCGGCTGGCGCAGGAGGCCGCCGTCCTCTGGGCGCGGTCGGGCGGAGCCGTCGCGCGGACCGGATGCCCCGACGACGAGGCTGTCCCGCCGTGGTGGCCGGTCCGCCAGCTGCTGCGCGATCTCGGCCTGGACCCGGACGCCGTGCTGACCCCGCCGACCGGCCTGGACGCCGACGCCGCCCGGTTCGGGGTCTACGACCGGGTGCTGACCGCACTGTCCGCCGCGGCCCGGCACCGCCCGCTGCTGCTGGTCGCCGAGGACGTCCACTGGGCTGACCAGGCGTCGCTGCGGCTGCTCACCCATCTCGCGGCCGCCGGCCCGCGCCCCGGGCTGGCCGTGGTCGCCACCGCGCGGGACGTCAGCGGCCGGCCCGCACTGGACCGGCTGCTCGCCGCCACCGCCCGCGGGCACGGATCGCGGCGCCTCGCCGTCCCCCCGCTGAGCGAGGGGGAGGTCGAGGAGCTGGTCCGCCGGGTCAGCGGGCAGGACATCGGCGCGGCAGCTGCCGCCGAGCTCGCGGAGCGGACCGGTGGGAACCCGTTCTTCGTCTGCGAGTACGCCCGGCTTCCCGAGCAGGAACGCGCCGGTGGGGAGGTCCCGGTCGCGGTGCGCTCGGTGCTCGGCCAGCGGCTCGCCGGCCTCGACCCGGCGGTGCTGCAGGTCCTGCGCTCCGCCGCGCTGATCGGCGACACCCTGGACATCGGGCTGCTCCGCGCGGTGACCCGGCTCGACCACGACGCGCTCGCCGACATGCTGGACGAAGCCTCCGACGAACATGTGATCGTCCAGGCCGCCGGCACCGGCCGGTACATGTTCGCGCACGCGCTGCTGCGCGACGAGGTGGTCGCCGGGATCTCCAGCCTGCGCCGCCAGCGCCTGCACCTGCGGATCGCCGAGGCACTGGCGTCGGGAGACGGCGGCGAGACCCAGGCCAGGCGGGCCGCGCACCTGGTGGCCGCCTGGCCGCTGGCCGAGGCCACCGACGTCCTCGACGCCTGCCGAGCGGCGGCGCTCGACGCCGAGCAGCGCTGGCAGTCGGAGGCGGCGGCGCACTGGTGGGGACAGGCACTGGCAGTTCTCGACCAGAGTCACCGCGACCTGGACGTCGACCGCGACGAGCTGCTGGTGGCCCGGGTGAGCGCGCTGGCGCGCGACGGCCGGGGGCAGACCCTGCTCGACGTGGTCGACGCGGGCCTGCTGGACGCGGTGCGGCGCGGGCGGCTCGACTCCGCCGGCCGTCTCGCCGCCGCGCTGCTGCGGACCACCGGCTGCTGGCCCTGGCCGGCCCACGGCCACGACTCGGCTCCGCTGCTGGCCCGCCTGGCCGGCCTGGAGACCCTGGTCGCCGCCGACCCGGCCGCGCACGTGCGGATCCTGGCCGCGCTCGCGGTCGGCAGCACCTACGACCCGGACGGCACCGTCCCCGACCGGCTCAGCCGCCGCGCGATCGAGCTGGCCGAACGGCTCGGCGACGACGAATGCCTGGCGGACGCCCTGCTCGGCCGTGCTCTCACCTTTTCCGGAATCGCCCAGCGGGCCGCCGAATCGATCGAGCTCCTCGCCCGGCTGGCGGACGTCCCGCATGCCGCCGCGCAGATCGACAGCGTGATCACCCACGGTCTGCTCCACCTGGCGAAGTCCGCTCTGGGCGACCCGGCGGCCGCCGAGCACGCGCGTCTCGGCGCGCTCGGCAGCGACCTGCTCCGGCTGCCGGCCAGCCGGGTGCAGTTCCGCTGGGCGCAGGGCTCGCTGGCCCTGTGGCGGGACGACGACCTGGACGGCGCCGAACGGATCTACGACCAGGCCTTCGCCCTGCACCGTGAGACCGAGCTGTACCAGAGCGGCGTCTACGACTTCGCCCGGCTGACGCTGCGCTGGGAGCAGGGCCGGCTGCACGAGCCGGACGACAAGGCCCCCAATGCCGTCAACGCGCCCTGGGTGGTGGCGGTGCTCGCCGCCGCCAGGAACGACGCGGATGCCGACGAGCTGATCGCCGCAGCGGTCCGGCAGGTCGAACCGGTGGTCTGGACCACCCATGCGGCCCTGACGATGCTGGCCCACGCGGTCGCCGACCGGGGCCTGCGGGAGCACGTCGGGTCGCTGACCGCACGGCTCGCACCGATCGCGGGCAGCATCGCCAACCTGGGCCAGTGCGGGATGGCCGGTCCGGTCGCGCTGGGCCTGGCCCGGCTCGCGGCGCTGGAGGGCGACCTCCCAGCCGCCCAGGCGCACCTGCGGACAGCGACGGACGCCGCTGCCCGCTCGCACGGGATCGGCGCGCTCCTGCGCACCCGGCTGGTCGCCGCCCAGCTCGCCAGGCAGAGCGGCGATCCCGTCGACCCGGCCGAACTGCGCGACATCGCCGAACGGGCCACCCGCCGGGGCATGGCCGGCGTCGCCCGCGCGGCGGACGAGCTGCTCCGCTGAGCCGCACGGGTCGGACGGGTCGGACGGGTCGTCACGCGGGCGGGACCTACTTCTTGAAGTTGGCGATGAACTCCGTGTCGGCGTTGATCTTTCCGGTCTTCGCCGCGCCGCCCGGTTCCTCACCCAACGGCTCGTCCCGCCCGGGGAGGACCTCCGTGAAGAAGAGCTCCTCGTTCTTGATGAACTCCTTCTCCGCCGCGGGCACCATCTCGTCGAGCATCGCCGCTCCGACCGGACATGCCACCGCGCATGCCCCGCACTCGGTGCACTCGTCGGGGTTGATGTACATCTTGCGCCCGCCGGTGTAAATGCAGTCGGCGGGGCAACCGCCGCTGAGGCAGCCGCCGTCCTTCACGTCGATGCACGCGGAGGTGATCACGAATGGCATGGCAGAATCGTCTCCAATCAGCCGAAAACTGCTCCGGCTCGCCGGCCACGGCGGATCCGTGACCGGCGGCCGGCGCACTTCAGCCGCGCGCCGACCAAAATGGGATCGAGCTCCGGCGAACCCGCATAGATTATTGGCGGGCGTTTGTCACGCCGACGCTTCCGGCGGTAAACGCGAGGTAACGAAGAAAAGCGGGCAGCCTGTCCACATGAATTCCACGGACCCGTCTTCGGGATAATTCTTTGGAACTCTGCCCGGAAAAGTTTTTCCTGCCGACACCGGCGGCGGCGGGCTGGCCTGGCGGCCCCCCGGGACCATCCGCCCGGCCGCCGGTTCCCGGCCGGCCCTTTCCGGTTCCGCCGGGACGTCCCACGCTCCGGTGGCGCTACCAGTGCTCGTGGTGGACGGCGGCGTCCAGCGGCCGCCGGGCCGCCCAGCCGTGGCGCTCCAGATCCGGTGTGATCTCCAGGTGGCTCACCGGCCCGAGGCACAGCCAGGCGACCGGACGCACACTGTCGGGTATCCCGAGCAGACCCCGGACGAATTCCTCGCGGTAGAAGGACACCCAACCGACGCCGAGATCCTCGGCGGTGGCGGCCAGCCACAGGTTCTCGATGGCCAGGCACACCGAGTACAGGCCGGCGTCCGCGATCGTGTTCCGGCCGAGGACGGCCGGAGCCCCGCGCGCCGGGTCGTAGGTGACCACGAGGGAGAGAGTGGACTCGAGTATTCCGTCAATCTTTATGCCGGCGAACCGCGCCGCCCGCTCACCGGTGAGCGTGCCGGCGAAGATCTCCCGCTCGCGGCTGACGTGCGCGTACATGGCCGCCTTCGTCTCCCGGCTTTCGACCAGGACGAAGTCCCACGGCTGGGTCAGCCCGACGCTGGGCGCGGCGTGCGCCGCGCCCAGCACCCGGCGCAGTGCGCCCGCCGTGATCGGCTCTCCGGTGAACTGCCCGCGGACGTCCCGCCGCCGCCCGACGACCTCGTAAAGGCCGGCGGCGGCGGACGGGACATGCGGGACGTCCGCGGAAGGCGGGACGTCAGAAGAAGGCGGGACGGGCGAATCGGGCAGTGAGGTCACGGGGTTCAGCTCCGCTCCGGCGAATCGGGTCAGGGATCCGCGGGGCGGGGGGTCACTCGGCGACGAGCTCGACGATCGCCGCGTTCGCGGTGCCACCGCCCTCGCACATGGTCTGCAGGCCGTAGCGAATGCCATTGTCGCGCATGTGGTGGATGAGCCGGGTCATCAGAATCGTGCCGGAGGCGCCGAGCGGGTGCCCGACCGCGATCGCGCCGCCGAGGGGGTTGACCGTCTTGATGTCCGCGCCCAGCTCGGCAAGCCAGGCCAGGGTGACCGAGGAGAACGCCTCGTTGACCTCGAAGGCACCGATGTCGCCGATGGACAGGCCGGCACGGGCGAGCACCTTCTGCGTCGCCGGAATGGGCCCGGTGAGCATCAGCACCGGGTCCGAGCCGACGACGGCGGCGCTGTGGTAACGCACGATCGGGCGCAGGCCCAGCTCACGGGCCCGCTCGGGGGTGGTGACCAGCACCGCGGAGGCACCGTCGGAGATCTGGGAGGAGTTGCCGGCGTGGATCAGGCCGTTCTCCTTCGCGACCGGCTTGAGCCCGGCGAGCTTCTCCGGTGTGGTGCCGCGGCGCAGGCCCTCGTCGGCGGTGAACGGCCCGGACTCGGTCGGCACCGCGAACGTCTGCTGTTCGAAGGCCCCGCCGTCGATCGCCGCCGCGGCCCGCTCGTGGCTGAGCGAGGCGTACTCGTCCAGCTGCCGGCGGGTGAAGCCCCAGCGCTCGGCGATCAGTTCCGCGCCGACGATCTGGTTGAACTCGAAGCCGTCGTAGCGGGCCTTGGCCGCCGGCCCGTACGGCTCACCCGACTGGCGGGTCGCGCCGAGCGGCACCCGGCTCATCGACTCGACCCCGCCGGCCACGACCAGATCCTGCGCACCGGCCATGACCGCGAACACGGCCTGGTCGAGCGCCTGCTGGCTGGAGCCGCAGGCCCGGTTGACCGTGACCGCGGGCACGGACTCGGGCCAGCCGGCGGCGAGCACCGCGTACCGGCCGACGTTGCTGGACTGGTCACCGACCTGGCCGACACACCCCCACTGGACGTCGTCGACGAGCACGGGGTCGATCCCGGTCCGGCTGATCAGCTCGTTGAGCGCCATCGCGGCGAGGTCCACGGGGTGCAAACCCGCCAGGGACCCGTTGCGCTTGCCGATCGGCGTGCGCACCGCCTCCACGATCACTGCTTCCCGCACGGCAGTCCCTCATCTCTCGTCCCGGTTCCAGGCGGCCTGCCCAACGGTGCCACAGTTCGCAGGCGGACGTCCCCGTTGCCCGGCCCGTCCCGGGGCCAGCCGTGACGAGACGCACAACCCCGCGCGTCAGGGCGCCGGCTCGGTCCCGCCGGTCGGCAGGCGCACCTGGACGTGCAGGCCGTCCGGGCGGGCCGGGCGCGCGGTGAAGGTGCCCGCGTGCGCCGCCACGACGGCGGCGACGACCGCGGTGCCCAGCCCGTGGCCGGCCGGGCGGCAGTCGGCCGGGCCCGGGTCACCGGTGAGCCTGCTGAACGGCCGCAGCAGCGCGGCGACGTCCTCGTCGGACAGCGGAGCGCCGGTGTTTGTGATCTCCAGCGTCGCCTCGGGGCCGGCGCGGTCGACGGCCACCACGACCGTGCCCCGCGGCCGGTTGTGCCGCACGGCGTTGCCGACCAGGTTGGTCACCATCGCGGTCAGCAGGGCCCGCTCGCCGTGGACCGGCAGCCGCGCCTCGGTCAGCCGCAGGTCGAGGCGGATACCAGCGCGCCCGGCCGCCTCCGCATGCTCGCCGACCACCTCGCCGACGACGTCGGCCAGGTCGACCGGACGCGCGTCGAACTGACCGGACTCCGCGCGGGCCAGCGCCAGCAGGCTTGACACCAGCGCCTCGGACCGCTCGACCGCGGCCACCGCGGCGCCGGCGACCAGCCGTTCCCGCTCCGAGCAGTCCGGCTGGGCCAACATCAGGTCCGCCTCCCCGCGCAGGCTGGCGAGCGGCGTCCGCAGCTCGTGCGAGACGAGCGCCGCGAACGCCCGCTGCGCGGCGAACGCCGCCTCGAGCCGGGCCAGCATGCCGTTGAACGCCCGCACCAGGTCGCGCACCTCGTCGTCCACACCCGGTGTCGGGATCCGCGCCCGCAGGTCACCCTCGGAGAGGGTCGTGGCGGCGGCGGTGACCTCCCGCATCGGGCGCAGTGCCCGGCGTGCGACGACCCACGCGCAGACACCCGCGACGACAGCTGTGACCACGAGGACGACGGCCGACCGGGTCAGCAGGGCCCGCAGCAGTTCGTCCCCGATCTCTCGGCGGATCCCGTCCAGGAAGTCGGACACCGACATTCCGTAGTTGTCCCGGAAACGGCGGTTGGTCGCCCGGTCCCGCCGCTCGGTTCCGGCCGCCGCCAGCAGCCGGGTCCGGTCGGTGCTGTCCAGCGGGGTGTAGAAGAAGTCTCTGACCAGCAGGTAGCCGAGGAGCAGCAGAGCACCGGTGATCACCACGGCGGGCGCGGTGATCAGCAGAGTCAGCCGCAGCCCGATCGTCGGCCGCGGCCACCGACGCCGCCGCACGCCGCCGACCGCGGCCGACGCGGTCACGGTGCCATCCGGTAGCCGACCCCGGTCACCGTCTCGACGAGCGGCGGACTGCCGAGCTTGCGGCGCAGCGTCATCACGGTGATCCGCACGGCGTTGGTGAACGGGTCGGCGTTGTCGTCCCACACCGACTCCAGGAGTTCCTCGGCGCTGACGACCGCACCGCGGGCGGCCAGGAGCGTCTCGAGCAGCCCGAACTCCTTGCGGGTCAGGCTCAGCACCCGGCCACCGCGGCGGACCACGCGGCGGGCCGGGTCCAGCTCGACGTCCGCCCAGCGCAGCGGCTCCGGCAGGGTGGGCGGCGGGCGTCGGCCGAGCACCCGGACCCGCGCGACGAGCTCGGCCATCGCGAAGGGCTTCGTCAGATAGTCCTCGGCGCCCAGCTCCAGGCCGTCCACCCGCTCCGCCACCGCGGCCGACGCGGTCAGCATCAGCACCCGCGCGGGATGGGAGTCCCGCCTGAGCCGGCGGCACACCTCGTCGCCGTGCAGCCGGGGCAGATCCCGGTCGAGCACGATGACCGGGTAGTCAACCAGCGTCGCCTTCTCCAGGGCGACGACACCGTCGTCGGCGCTGTCCACCGTCAGCCCCGCCGCCCGCAGGCCCCGGCGGATGACGTCCGCCAGCGGTTCGTCGTCCTCGACCACGAGCACCCGCATGGTGCCTCTCCCTTCGCCGCGCCGGCGCGGCGGCCGGACGGAAGGTGACCAGACGCGGGCCATACGCGCCGCCACCTACTGTGCCGAGCGGGCGTTCCGGTTACGTGAGAGAGCATCCGACCGCTGATTCCCACGGTTCCCCGGAGGCCCGTGACACCCGAGTTTCGAGCGACCATCGGGAGAGTGGCCCACTATGACCGCCCCGTCCGGCACGGGCATCAGCCCGGCTGATCCACCCACCGCCCCGCCGTACCAGCCGCCCCCGGACGGCACCTCAGGCGGTGACCAGAGCGTCAGCCAGAACGAGCGCCAGGATCAGGCCCGGGCCCGGGGCCGGTCGAGTCGGCTGGTGGTGGACATCGTCACCCTCACCACCATCGCGGCGGGAATCGTGCACCTGCCGATCGCCTTCGCGCACGGTGCCGACACCCTGGTCGGCGGCGGCATGGCCCTGACCGGAGCCGTGCAGGTCACGCTCGCGCTGGCGCTGTGGGCGCAGCCCGGACGGCTGATCGCCGCCGCCGTCACCGCGGTGAACCTGGGCGCCGCGGTGGTGCTGGCCCTGGCGCACACCACCGGCGCGCCGCTGCCCGGCCTGGCGGAGCCGGAGGCGTTCGACGCCCAGGGGGTCGCGGTGCTCGGCCTGGAGGCGGTCGCCGTCCTCGCCGGCCTGCTGCTGCTCGCCGCGGTGACCGGGCCGGACCGGGCCCGGTTGTGGGTCGCCCCGGTGACCGCGGTGGCCGTGCTGGCCGTGGCCGCCCCGGCCGGAGCGACCGGCGGCGGCCACTCGCACTCCCACGCCGACGGCGGGCACGACCACGGCGGCTCAGCCCTGGTCATGGATCGCTATCAGGCGTTCACGGCGGACATGACGCAGGCGCAGATCGACATGGCGATGCGCAACAGCAAGGAATGGCTCGTCACCGAGGTCCTCCGGCGCAACCCCGACGGGCCGGGCCGGGATCAGATCGCCCCACTGGTCGACGAGGGCGTCGAGGCCATGGTGCGATCGGGTGAGGGCAACGGCGGGCACGGACACTCCGGTCCCGCGGCCTGGGAACCGGTCACCGACCCCGCCACGAGGGCCACCCTCACCACCCAGCTGGAGCAGTCCCGCGCGGCGGCGCTCGCGCTGCCGACGGCCGCCGACGCCCTGGCAGCCGGCTACATCCAGGTGACGCAGTACCTGCCGGGCATCGGCGCGCACTACCTGAGCATCGCGAACGTGCGGGACGGCCGCCTCGACGCGGCGAAGCCCGAGATCCTGCTGTACGGCTCGAACCGCCGGGACGCGCCCGTGGTCGGGGTGAGCTACCTGCAGCAGTCCACCCCGGACGCCGAGCCGTCCGGCTTCGCCGGGCCGAACGACGACTGGCATTACCACGATTCGCTGTGCTCGGTGAAGGGCATGGTCGTCCCGCTGGTGAACCCGGACGACTGCGCCACCGTCGGCGGCCGGTCCCGCGCGGGCGTCAGCGCCAACCAGGCCTGGATGATGCACGCCTGGGTCGTCCCGGGCTGGGAGAGCCCCTGGGGGCTGTTCAGCAGTGAGAACCCGGAGCTGACCCTGGCAGTCGGCGAGGCCTGAGCCCGTGCCCGGGGTGCGTGCCCGGGGTGCGTGCCCGGAAGGCGCACCCCGGGATCAGCCGTCGAGGCCACCGCGGCGGACGAGCTGGCTGACGATGACGTTGCGCTGGATCTCGTTGGTGCCCTCACCGACAATCATCAGGGGCGCGTCCCGGAAGTAGCGCTCGACGTCGAACTCGGTCGAGTAGCCGTAGCCGCCGTGGATGCGGACGGCGTTCAGCGCGACCTCCATCGCGGTCTCGGACGCGAACAGCTTCGCCATGCCCGCCTCCAGATCGCAGCGCTCGCCGCTGTCATGGCGGCGGGCGGCGTACAGCAGCAACTGCCGGGCGGCGGTGATCCGGGTGCCCATGTCCGCCAGATAGTTGCCGATGGACTGGTGCCGCCAGATCGGCTGGCCGAAGCTCTCCCGCTCCTGGGCGTAGCGCAGCGCATCGTCGAACGCCGCCCGCGCGACGCCGGTCGCCCGGGCGGCGACCTGGATTCGCCCGATCTCCAGCCCGGTCATCATCTGCGGGAACCCGTGGCCCTCCGCCCCGCCGAGCAGGGCGTCGGCGGGCACCCGGGCGTCGTCGAAGACGAGCTCGCAGCTCTCCACACCCTTGTAGCCCAGTTTGGGGAGGTCCCGGGAGACGGTGAAGCCCTCGACCTTCTCGACCAGCAGGATGCTCATCCCCCGGTGCGGGGGTGTCGCGTCCGGGTCGGTGCGGCACAGCAGCGCCACCAGACCGGACCGGCGCGCGTTCGTGATCCAGGTCTTGGTGCCGTTGATCAGATAGCCGCCGGCGTCAGGACGAGCCACCGTCCGCATGGCCTGCAGATCCGATCCACCGCCCGGTTCGGTCAGGGCCATGGTGGCCCGCAGCTCCCCGGTGGCCATCCGCGGCAGATAGCGCCGCCGCTGATCCTCGGTGCCGAAGGCCGAGATCAGCTTCGCGACGACGCTGTGGCCGCCCATCGCCCCGGCCAGGCTCATCCAGCCACGCGCCAGCTCCTCGGTGACCATGGCGTAGCAGGGGGTGGAGACCTTCCCGAACCCGTACGGCTCGGGCACCGCCAGCCCGAACACGCCGAGCTCCTTCATCTGCCCGATGAGCCGCTCGGGATAGGTGTTCGCATGCTCCAGCTCCCGGACGACCGGCCGCACCTCTCGGTCGACGAAGTCGCGGACGGTGGCAACGATCGCCTGCTCCTCGGCGGACAGCTCCATCCGACCAGTCTGGCGCACCCCCCGGCCGGGCCGTCCCCGTCGCGTGGCGCACCGGACAAACTCCGCGCCGGATGTCGACACTGAGACGGTGGAGCAGGTGGACGAGCACGTCCGGATCGCGCCGGCGGCGGCGCTGCGCCCCTACGTGGCCTGGTACAGCGGGTACCGCCAGCGGGGCCTGCCCCCCGCGGCCCACCGCGGCCTGCCCTCGCCCGCCCTGACTCTGATCTTCACTCTGGACGAACCACTGGTCCTGCTCACACCGCCCACACCAGCGGCACGAGCGGTACCCCCGGCACCAGCGGTGCCGGCGCCGTCTGCCCGGAGCTTCGACTCCCTGGTGGCCGGCCTGCACATGACACCCGCGCTGATCAGCCACCAGGGGGCCCAGTCCGGCGTCCAGCTGGCGCTGCGTCCGCTCGGCGTCCGCGCGCTGCTCGGGCTGCCCGCCGGAGCGCTGGCCGCACACGACCTCCACGCCGAGGAGGTTCTGGGCACCGCCGGCCGCCGCCTTTCGGATCGGCTGCGGGAGGCGCCGGGCTGGCCCGAGCGGTTCGCTGTTCTCGACGCGGAACTCGCCCGCCTCGCCTGGTCCGACCGCCGGATCGACCGGGAGGTGCGGCCCGAGATCCGGCACGCCTGGAGCCTGCTGCGCCACCACGGCGGCGGCGTCGCCGTGTCCACGCTGGCCGCCGAGGTCGGCTGGAGCACCCGCCATCTGGGCTCCCGTTTCCAGGCCGAGATCGGGCTCTCCCCGAAGGCCGCCGGACGGGTGATCCGGTTCGACCGGGCCAGGCGGGTGCTGGCCGGTTGGGCCGCCGGACAGGCGGCCCGACAGGCGGCTGAACGGGGCACGCGGAGCAGCCCCGGGTGCGGGCCGCGACCGTCGCTGACCCTGGCCGATCTGGCGGCCGCGTGCGGGTACTTCGACCAGGCGCATCTCGCCCGCGAGTTCCGCGCGCTCGCCGGCTGCACCCCGAGTGGCTGGCTCGCCGAGGAGTTCCGAAACGTCCAAGCCGGCAGCTACGGCTACGACGAAGTATTGGACGGGCCGGGGTCGGCCAGGCCCCGCTGATCACAGCCGATCACAGCCGATCGGACTGCGATCGCCCTGACCGACACGAGGGGACCCGAAGCAATCATGAGCGACTCCGCACCCCCGCCCCAGGTCTGGCCCTGTCTGCGGGCCCGCGACGCCCGGGCGCTGATCGACTTCCTCGCCGCGGCCTTCGGCTTCGAAGAGATCGTCTGCTACGGCGAGACCGCCGCGTCGCCGGAATCCCCCGCCCGTGTTGACCATGCCGAGCTCGCCTGGCCGGAGGGCGGGGGGATCATGCTGGGCACTGTCCGCGGCGGTGCTGATGACCCGTTCGCGTTGGGCCCGGGAACCTTCGGCGCCTATGTCGTCACCGCCGATCCGGACGGGCTGTGTGCCCGGGCCCGCGCCGCGGGCGCCCGGATCACCGTCGAGCTCCACGACACCGACTACGGGTCACGCGACTTCGCCGCCCGGGACCCCGAGGGCAACCTGTGGTCCTTCGGCACCTACCCGGGCGCGCCCCGCAAGGACTGACGGCCGGCGTCGGCCGCCGCCTGCCGCCGCGGCGGCGGCCACCTGACACGGCGCACGGCGCCCCCGATGCCGGACGGCGCCGACGTGCCCGGCGCGCAGAGTGCGCAGGGTGCGCGGCGCGTCTCAGCCCATCGCGTCGATCGCGACGATCTCACCCAGGATGATCAGGAAATAGACGAGACAGCACAGGACAAGCCGGGCGACGGCCAGGAAAAGCAGTGCCCCTCCAGCCGGTCCCCAGGCCGTCCGCCGTGGCCACCACGGGTCATGGCGCACTGTCACCCGCTCCCCCACCCCCGCAGGTCGCACGGTCATCCAGCAGGACCGGGTTGCACCCTGTGCGGTGGTGAAGCGCACCTTGACTCGCTTCCAGCCAGGATCCAGGAATCCGAGCCTGGACAGGCGCACGACGACACCGTCGACGACCAGCCCATGACGCGCCACCCGCACCTGTTCGCGGAACTCCGCCCCAGCCCGCACCACGACGACGAACGCCGCGGCCAGGATCAGCGACACCAGGCTGCCCTCACGCACCGCGTGCGCGTGCGCGAGCACGAGGACGAGGACGAATGCTGCGACAACCGCCTCCCCCACCAACCAGGCCACGTTGTTCGCCAGGGCACCGACCGTGCGCTCTGGCACCCTGGTCCGCTCGCGCCGTTCACCATCACGATCGGTGATGACGTCCGCGTCTGTCAGCCGCCGCGGGAGCTGCTGGCGATCTCTCCTTCCGATGCCAGTAGTGGCCGCGCCCTGGTTGTCTGCCGACACCGGCCGATTGTTCCGCATACCGCCCGGCCCGCCGCGTCTGAGGAGGGCTGTCCCATCAGCAGGAACGGCCAACAGCAGGAACGGCCAGCGGCCGGCGGTCGCTGCAAACGGCCGGTCCGTGCGGGTCGGCCGTCGGCGGGCTCAGCCCCAGATCTCGCAGTGGTGTGCCGCGGTGTAGCCGGTATCTGCTTCGATCGTGCCCGGCTGGAGCACCAGCCGGTCGGGTGAGGGCGGGATAGGCGTCACCGGCCAGGTGGGCCAGATCGGCAGCGGGCCGGTGGAGGAGGCCGCGTTCGGATCACCGGCTGCCGCGAACCGGGTCCAGTAGTCGATCATTGCGGCCGACAGGTCACGCTGGTCCGGGGTCAGCGACGGCCCTGCCGACGGTCCCCCGGCGAACCCCGCGGGACCGGACGACGTCGGCGATCCAGACGATCCGGATGATCCGGTCGGGAACAGGTAGGGCAGCTCCGCGGCGTGCGTGGCCCCCGGGTTCACGCCGGCGATGACCGGCGTCAGGCCGGGGACGTCGAACTCGTACCCGTACACCCGCGAGCCGGTCCGGGTGAACAGGTCAGCCGAGCGGGCGGTCGGGCAGGCGAAGAGCCGGTCCGTGATCACCTGGGCGAGGCGCTCGCGGGGCGGCACCGCGCCGGGCGGATAGGCCGCGAGGACGGCGTCCGCCCTGTCCGGCATCTGTTCCCGGACGATCTGGGTGAAGCGTTCGGCGGTCAGTTCCCGACCCGGGTCGAAGTTGGCGGTGAAGGCACGCCCCTCGTCCCGCACGGTCCCGACGATGACCGGTATGCGGTCCGCCGCACCCTCGGCGATCGCCTCCCCCGGGGGCCGGGGCAGGGTCAGGCTCCCGGTCACCGGAGCCCACCTGGGCGAGGTCAGGACATCCGCCTGGCCGCCCATGTCGAGCACCCGCTCCACCGGGGTGGCCCGCAGGCAGCCGAGCACGGTGGCCGGGTCGGTACAGCCCAGTTGGGCGGCGAACGCCTCGCCGGTGCGCTCGGCCGCCGCCATCGAGGGATACGGCCACAGGCACGGACCGCTCTGCATGACCGCCCGTTGGACCAGTCCGCGTGCGGACGGCGCGGCCAGCACCGCACAGACGTTCACCGAACCGGCCGACTCACCGAAGATCGTGATGTTTCCCGGGTCACCGCCGAAGGCGGCGGCGTTGTCCCGGACCCAGCGCAGCGCAGCGATGATGTCCGCGACCGCGTAGGAGCCGGCGTCACCGCCCGATTCGGTGGTCAGCGCCGGCAGCGCGAGCTGGCCGAGCGCCCCGAGCCGGTAGTTCACCCCGACGAGCACCGCGGGCCCGCCGGCCGCGAGTGCCGACATGTCGACCTCGTTGGCCGAGCCGGCCGCGAAGCCGCCACCGTGGATCCACACCAGCACCGGCCGCCGGCCCTCCCCGGTGCGAGCGGTCGCGCTCGCACCGGCGCTGGCTCCGCCACTGACTCCAGCACTGGCCCCAGTGCTGGCTCCGGTACTGGCTCCGGTACTGCCGCCCGTGCTCGTAGTGCCCGCCGCGGCGACCGTGGCCGTCGGGACGACCGTGGCCGTCGGGGCGGTCACGTTGACGAACAGGCAGTCCTCGCTGGCGGCGGCCGCCAGCGCATCGGTCTGCGGGCACGGATGGCCCCGCACCGACCCGTCACGGACTCCCTGCCACGGCACCGGCGGCGCCGGTGCCCGCCAGCGGAGATCCCCGACCGGGGGCGCCGCGTAGGGGATGCCGTAGAAGGAGGCGACATCACCGGTGACAACCCCGCGGACCTCGCCGCCGGTGGTCGCGACCACCGGCGCGGGCACGGCTCCCAGGCCGCCCGGAGGCTCGGCCGATCCGCCTCGGCCGCCGTTGCAGGCGCCGCAGAGAACCGCCACCGCCAGGAACAGCGGCAGGAGCATCCCCGCCAGCCTCGTCGAGCTCTGCCCCGTCGAGCCCTGCCCCGTCGAGCCCTGCCCTGCCGCGCCCGGTCCCCCTGCCATGGCGGACAGCCTCACCGGCGCCGCGGCGCGACGCAAGATCACACGTCTAATCCTTACACGTGCGCCGAAAACGTACGAAACCGACGGGCAGCGTGGCTGCTGCCCGTCGGTTTCGACACGCGAACCACCACCGCCCTCCCGGAGCGGTGGAAAATATCGCTATGGGACGTCCGCTCAGGTGGCGGTTCCGGCCTTGGGGCTCGAAGCCCGGCCGGGCCGCCGCCGAACGCCTGGACTTACCAGGACGCCTCCATCAGCGCCGAGTCGGCGCCGGTCTCAGATGTCGCTACCGATGCTCGGAACCCCCTTCAGCAGGGCCCGCACCTCGGCCTCGCGGTACCGGCGGTGCCCGCCCAGAGTCCGGATCGAGGTCAGCTTTCCGGCCTTCGCCCACCTGGTCACGGTCTTCGGGTCCACCCGAAACATCGTGGCAACTTCGGCGGGCGTCAGCAGCGGCTCGGCATCCGGCGTTCTCGTCGTCATTTGCGTTGGCCTCCCGTCACAGAGCGTCGCTCCGTCCCATACAGATCGTGCATCCTTCGGGGGCATTTCGGACATGGCACGTCAGGACCATCTGCTGACTAGTCACAGCTCGTCCGAAGCGGAGTGCAACGCTGCGCTAACAGGAGGCGCCGATCAGCTGGCGGATTCCCGTGACTGCAGGGGTCTCCACCTGATCAGCACGCGTTCGTACGCCTCGACCGCAAGGTCTGTTCGCCCTCGGCGTAACGCACTGACCGCTTCGACGATGTCCTCGACCGAGGTGTCCCGTCGAAGCATGTCGTCGTCGAGCAGGTCAACTAGTCCGTCGTAGTCCAGTTCAACCCTGCTCTGCGGATGGAAGGACCCCAGCCAACGGGCCAGCTCGGCGACGCCTTCGATCGCGGGGACGTTCGCGGTCCCCGACCGGAGGGTCTCCATCGCCTCCACCGCGCGGCCGATCCGGCGGCGGGCGAGGCTCATCGTCGTCCGATAGATCATGGAACGGTCGGCGTTGTCGCCGGTGATCAGTGCGCGCTCGGCCGGGTCGAACAGCACGAACCAGGTCGGGGGCACCATCCAGGTACAGGTCTGGACATGCAGCTTGATCTCGGGCCGGCGCGCCTTCCACCGATCGAGCTCGACCTCGGCCGGGTCCGCCAGCCGGCGCGGCAGGAACGCCTCCGCGACCCGCTCCGGCATCTGCCCCCGGAACTCCCTGGCCGCCTGCCACACGCGCAGCTGCGTCGACCACGGGCAGACGAACATCAGTCCGTCCACCCACTGGATGAACGCGGACTCGTCGGCGACATCCAGCGACGGCCGGACGGTGGCCACCAGCGCCACCACCCGTTCGCGCCGGGCACCCGCACGGCTCGAGGGCGGGCCGGACGCGGCGTAGCGCTGCCACCGCACCCGGTCGGAGGGCGGGAAGGCCGCCAGTGGCTCGTAGATCCGCAGGTACGCCGCGGGCGAGACGACGGGCACCCTAGAACCCGGCATGGGCGGGACTGGCTGCCGGCACGGCGGCGACCGGACCGGTCGCCCGCCGGCAGGGCACCGGTACGGGTGCTGACATGCCCCTGGATGCTGGCATGCCTCCGATCCTGGCACGGACCAGGGGCGGGACGGGCCGGACGGCGGTGAGAGGTCCGGCATCTCGCCGGCCTGGCCCGGTGAACTGTTTCCGGGCGGGTGCCGCCCACCCACCGAAAGGCCACTGCCCTCGCGCGGACGGGGGGTGGCCGCGTGCGCGCGCTGCGCGCCGGCGCGGCGGGAGGCGAAGCGGGAGGCCCGTATGTTCGGCCGGAAACGACTGGCGGAGCCCGCGGCCCCGCGCCCTGCCCCGCCCCCTCCGCGGCCCGCACACCGCACCGCACCGCACCGCCCGCGGAGAGGAGAGGCAGCCATGTCATCGGAGGTCGACACGCCCACGGTGGCCTCATCGGTGTTCGGCGCCGGCGCGGAGCACGAGCAGGTGATGTTCTGCTCCGATCAGGCCAGTGGCCTGCGCGCCATCATCGCGGTCTACTCGACCGCGCTCGGGCCGGCGCTCGGCGGCACCCGGTTCCACGCCTATCCGGACGAGGCGTCCGCACTGGCCGACGCCCTCGCACTCTCCCGCGCGATGGCCTACAAGGCCGCCTGCGCCGGCCTGGATCTCGGCGGCGGCAAGGCGGTGATCCTCGGCGACCCGTCGCGCGACAAGAGCGAGGCGCTGCTGCGGGCCTACGGGCGGTTCGTCGCCTCCCTCGGCGGCCGGTACATCACCGCCTGCGACGTGGGTACCTACGTCGAGGACATGGACGTGGTGGCCCGTGAGACCCGCTGGGCGACAGGCCGGTCGCCCGCCCACGGCGGCTCGGGAGACTCGGGTGTGCTCACCGCCTACGGCGTCTTCCAGGGCATGCGCGCCTGTGCCCGGCACCGATGGGGGACACCGGAGCTGACCGGCCGCCGGGTTGCCGTCAGCGGGGTCGGCAAGGTCGGTCAGCGCCTCGTGGAGCACCTGGTGGACGCCGGGGCGGCAGTCCTGGTCGGCGACACCGATCCGGCCGCCGTACGGCGCGTCCTGGCCCGGCATCCCGAGGTCCGGGCGGTCGCCGACCCCGGAGAGCTGATCCGGGCGGACGTCGACATCTACGCCCCCTGCGCGCTGGGCGGCGTGCTGGACCACGACGTCGTGCCGCGGATGCGGGCGGGGATCGTCTGCGGCGGCGCCAACAACCAGCTCGCCGACCCCGGGGTCGCCAAGGTGCTCGCCGACGCGGGCGTGCTGTACGCGCCGGACTTCGTGGTCAACGCGGGCGGCCTCATCCAGGTCGCCGACGAGATCGAGGGGTACTCCCCGGAACGGGCCAGGGCACGCGCCGGCCGGATCTTCGACACGACCGGGGACGTCCTTCGGCTGGCGGAGGCGGAGGGCGTCACGCCGGAGGTCGCCGCGGGCCGGTTCGCCCGGCGCCGGATGGCCGATATCGGCCGTCTGCGGGGCATCCTCGTCCCCGGCCCGATACTCCCGTGACCGGCGGGGCGCCCGACGGCCACCGGCGCCGCGCCGGGTGCCCCACCGCGATCAGGAGAGCGTGACGATGAGCACATCCATGCCCTCTCCGGGGGCCCGCGTGCCCGCTGTCAGGGGGTCCCGGGGGCGCCCTGGAGCCTCCGGGGATCTTCTTTCTGTTGTCCGACGACAGGTAACTGTCGGGTTGGCGTGCCGAGTGGGCTGCGATCCCTGTAGTCTCGGGAAGCACGAGACAGTGAGAGCACCGGGGCGGGTCCCCGTCGTCATGTTCGAGGGGGTCGAGCCATGGGGCGCGGCCGAGCGAAGGCCAAGCAGACGAAAGTCGCCCGCGAGCTCAAGTACAACTCGCCCAGTATGGATCTCGACCGGTTGAAGGCGGATCTGGGCGCGGGTACTCCATCGCGGGAGACCGAGAGCGACGAACCGTACTCGGATGACGAATACGGTTACGACTCATACCTGGACGATGAGGACGAGCACCGCTCATCCCGCTGAGTCCGGGGCCGCCCCGGCCGATGCCGCCCTTCCGGGTGACACCGGGTGGGCAGGCCATGGCCGCCTGGCCTCAGGTGGCCATGGGTGTCGGAGGTCGAGTCCGGTACGCCCGTCTTGTACGGGCACACCGGGCCTCGAAACTGATCTGGGCGGAACTGTCGGTGTCGCGGTCTAGAGTTCCGAAGGTCAGGATCTTTCCGGCCGAGGAGGCTCCCACGGCAATGACCTGCGACCATTCACCATCGGTTGCGGGGGGCGGTCCGGATCCGCGCGCGCGCGGCGCCCGCACAACGGCGGGGCGGCACGTGGCGCGAGAGACCGTGTCCCGCCGATCCCGACAGGCCGATCTCCCGGGCCGCGCGCGGTGCTCCCTGTCAGCGGTAGGCGCCGACGAGACGCGCCGAACCGCTCTGCGGCTCCCCACCATCGGGCTGGGCCTCGATGCCGCCCGCGATCCAGGCGACCACCCCCCGGTCCGTCAACAGACGCACCACAGCCGCCGCGTCGTCGGCGGCGACCACTGCGACCATTCCAACGCCCTGGTTGAACGTGGCCTCCATGTCGGCTTCACTGACACCGCCGCGCTCGGCGAGGAAGCCGAACACCGCGGGCGGGCGCCAGGTGGAGCGTTCCACCGTGGCGACCGCGCCGGGTGGGATCACCCGGGCCAGGTTCGCCGCGAGCCCGCCACCGGTGATGTGGGCGAAGGCATGCACCTGGGCGGCCGCGTTCACGGCAAGACAGTCCCGGGCGTAGATCCGGGTCGGCGCGAGCAGCGCCTGCCCGACAGTGCCGCCCAGGGCCTCCTCGTACCCGGCCAGAAGCTCCCGGCCCGCAGCGGAGACGCCTCCGGGCTGGTCAGGCTCAACCGGACCGAACAGGATGTGCCGTACCAGCGAGAAGCCGTTGGAGTGGAGACCGGATGACGCCATCGCGACCACCACGTCCCCCGGCCGGACCAGCTCCGGCCCGAGCACGGCGTCGGCCTCGACGACCCCGACCCCCGTCGCGGCCAGGTCGTAGTCGTCGTTTCCCATGAGGCCGGGGTGCTCGGCGGTCTCACCGCCCACCAGCGCGCAGCCCGCCTGTTCGCAGCCGGAGGCGATCCCGGAGACGATCGAGGCGATCCGGCCGGGTTCGAGGGAGCCGCAGGCGATGTAGTCGAGCAGGAACAGCGGCTCCGCACCGCACACCACAAGGTCGTCGACCACCATGGCGACCAGGTCGATGCCCACCGTGTCGTGGGTGTCCATCGCCCTGGCAACAGCGATCTTCGTGCCGACACCGTCCGTGGACGAAGCCAGCAGCGGGCGGCGGTACCGGGCGACGTCCAGCGCGAACAGGCCCGCGAAACCGCCGAGCGAGCCGACCACCTCAGGGCGGGTCGCCCGCGCGACGTGCTGACGCATCAGCTGCACGGCCCGGTCACCGGCCTCGACGTCGACCCCGGCGTCCCGGTAGGAGACCGAGCGCGCCGAACCTCCGGCGCCATCGGTGACGGCGCCGGTCACAGGGAACCTCCGGTTGTCCGGGTCGGCACGAGCGGCACCGGCTCGATGTCGGCGTCGTGGCTGTCCGGTGACGGGTCGGCCCCGTTCATGCCGAGTGTCACCCGTGCCCGCACCGCCTGGGCGATGACCTCTTCCGTGGTCGCCGGGCCGAACGACTCAAGCCGGTGCTTGCCCAGCTTGTCCGCATCGGCCAGCGGAACAGGGTAGATGCCGTCGAAGCAGGCCCGGCACAGCGCGTCCGCGGGCTGCTCGGAGGCCTCGACCAGCTCCTCGAGCGAGACATAGGCCAGCGAGTCCGCGCCGAGCGACTCGCGGATCTCCTCCACGCCGCTGCCACTGGCGATCAGCTCGGACCGGGTGGCGAAGTCGATGCCGTAGAAACAGGGCCACCGCACCGGCGGCGAGGAGATGCGCACGTGCACCTCGGTCGCCCCTGCCTCGCGCAGCATCCGGATCAGCGCTCGTTGGGTGTTGCCGCGCACGATCGAGTCGTCCACGACGACAAGACGCCGGCCTTCGATCACATCCCGCAGCGGGTTGAGCTTGAGCCGGATCCCCCGCTGGCGGATCGTCTGCGACGGTTGGATGAACGTCCGTCCCACGTAGGAGTTCTTGACCAGCCCCTCCCCGAAGGGGATGCCGGACGCCTCGGCGAACCCGACCGCCGCCGGCACCCCGGACTGCGGCACCGGGATCACCAGATCGGCCTCGGCGGGCGCCTCGCGCGCCAGCCGCCGCCCCACCTCGACCCTGGTCGCGTGCACCGACCGGCCGCCGATCGTCGTGTCGGGCCGGGCGAGGTAGACGTACTCGAACAGGCAGACATGCCGGTCCGCCTCGGCGAACCGCAGTGAGCGCGGGCCCGCGGCGTCGATGATCACCAGTTCACCGGGCTCGATCTCGCGGACGAACCGGGCGCCCACGATGTCCAGCGCGGCCGTCTCGCTGGCGACGATCCAGGCACCCGCCGGCCGGTCCTCGAGCTGCCCCAGGACCAGCGGGTGGATGCCGTGCGGGTCGCGCGCCGCGTACAGCGTCGACGCGTCGGCGAAGGCCAGCGAGAACGCCCCCTGCAGCCGGGGCAGGACCGCGAGCGCGGCGTCGACGAGAGTGGGCCCCGGATGCTCCGCCAGCATCGCCGTGATCAGGTCCGAGTCGGTGGTCGCCCCGAGACCGCCCGCGCGCTCGTGGAGCGAGCTGGCAAGCTCGACGATGTTCGTCAGGTTCCCGTTGTGGCCGAGGGCGATCGGCCCACCGAACCCGGCCGTCCGGTACGACGGCTGCGCGTTCTCCCAGGTGGACGAGCCGGTCGTCGAATACCGGGTGTGGCCGACGGCGACGTGCCCCGAAAGACTCGACAGCGTGATCTCGTCGAAGACCTGGGCGACCAGACCCAGCTCCTTGAAGACGACAACCGTGCGCCCGTCGCCGACGGCGATGCCGGCGGCTTCCTGGCCGCGGTGCTGAAGTGCGTAAAGGCCGTAGTAGGTGAGGTTTGCCACGTCCTCGCCCGGAGCCCACACACCGAACACGCCACAGGCGTCGCGCGGGCCCGGATCGTCGTCGAGAAGCTCGGGCGGCAGCGGGCCGACACGCCCCGGACCGCCGCGGCGGGAGCCGCCGCGCAACTCGGGCGGGTGGGCCGAGGTCGACTCCGGGCAGGCTGCGGAGTCGTCGCTGTCTGCGACGTGTGGCACCAGGTCTCCTAGATGAGGTCAGGGTGACCGAGATGTCGGGAGGAACGGGTCGGGTTCACGGCGGATGTCGTACTACCCCGGGCGCACATGACAACGCTCACATCAACAGGCAGCCACGAGAAGTTTCTCGGACCACCCGACGTTCACGCCCGCCCTCGACTCCCCACATAACCAACGCTAGCAGCGGTGACGCCGATCAGCCGGTCGAGCACGATCTCCGACGCCGACCCACGAGGAAATCACAGCGAAAGCACGACAAAAGCCAACGCGGTCCCGCCGGTCGAAGAAACCCGCCGACGCCCGATGACAAGGTGCGGGCCGGGCCGCCGCGCGCCCACGGGCCTGGCCGCCGCTCCGGACACGGCTCCGGCGGTGGCTCCGCTGGTTACACGGTGGCTCCGCTGGTTACACGGTGGCTCCGCTGATTACTCAGGCAGCCGCGGCAGCGGTGGGCTCAGCGGCAGCAGCGAGCGAAGATCGGCCCGTTCCCCGCTGGCCCGGATGCGGCCGTCGGCCACCGCCTCCTCCCAGCCGAGACAGCCTGTCGCGACCAGGACGAAAGCCGACGGCTCGACCTCGACCACGTTCGGCGGGGTGCCCCGCGTGTGCCGCGGGCCCTCGACGATCTGCACCGCCGCGAAGGGCGGCACCCGCAGCTCGACCGCGTGCCCCGGGGCGCGCTGCGCGAGCAGCGCCGTGATCAGGCGGACTGTCGTACGCAACGCGGCGCGGACCGGCGTCGCTCCCAGCCCCAGGCCGAGCACCACCGCCTCCGCGACCGCGCCGGCCCTGACGTCCCCCGGCTCCGGCTCCGGCGGCAGCGGCGAGTCGGTCGGGCCGGCGGTACCAGCCAGGCCGGCGGTACCAGCCAGGCCGGCGGTACCAGCCAGGCCGGCGGTGTCGGTCAGGCCGGCGGTCGCGGCTGCGACCGCGTTCCGGAACTCGGCCCGGATCTCGGCGGGCCGCCCGCCGGGCGGATCCGCGGGCTGCCGCCCGGCTTCGGGATCGCCGTCCCGGGGAGGAGACGCCGGTAGTCCGCGTACCGCCCGGTCGAGCGCGAGCACGCGGCTGGTGGCCTGGATGATCAGGTCGGTCATGGTCAGCCCGGGAGTTGCCGCCGGCCCGACGACCTGTTCGTCGGACAGCAGGTCCACATGGTCTGCGACGGCCGTCCACTGCTCGGCGAGCGTGCGGGCGAGATCCGGATCGGCGCCCGCCGACCGCACCCGGCCGTCTGTCAGCCGTCGTCCGCCCGCCCCGCCCCGCCCCGTGGAGCGGCTCCGCCCGGCCGGGCCCCGCCGGTCCCCGCCACCTCGCCCCGTTCCCCGACCACCGCCGGCCATCGGACCACCCCTCCCCGCGTTCATGCCGCCTGCCGGCGCTCGCCTGCCCGGCGCCGATGGTAGGCACCCCTCCCGGCGCGGCCCGCCGGCCACAGACCAGGATGGGCCCGTGGTTGTGATCCCGTTCGGCACCGCGACGCTGCGCGCACGCGTCCTCGAGGCATGGACCGCGTCCCCCAGCCGCTTCCGGGAGGATGCGAACGCCGAGGAGGACGCCGCCCTCGGCGCCTACCGGGACCGCCTGCTGGTCGAGCTCATCCAGAACGCGGTCGACGCGGCCACCGCCGCCGGGATGCCCGCCAGGGTCCGCGTCAGGCTGAGCTCCGGGCTGCTGGAGGTGGCGAACACCGGCGCGCCGCTGACCGCGGCCGGGGTGGAGGCGCTGTCGACTCTGCGCGCCTCGGCCAAGCGCGACGTCGAGGCCGTCGGGCGGTTCGGTGCCGGCTTCGCCGCCGTGCTCGCGGTGACGGACACTCCGTCGATCCTGTCCAGATCCACCCGGATCGACGGTGGCCCGGACGTCTGGCGGGGCGTCGGCTGGTCACGAAGCCGCACCGCCGATCTGGTCCGCGGAACGGACGCGACCGCGCTGCACGGGGAGCTCGACCGGCGGGCGGGGGCGGTGCCCGTGCTGCGTCTGCCCTTCGACCTCACCGAAGTCGCCGAGGCCGCCGATCTCATCGACGTACCGGACGGACCCGCCGGGTACGACACCGTGGTCCGGCTGCCGCTGCGGGACGAGGCCGCGCGCGCGACAGCCCGCGCCCTGATCGCCGCCTTCGATCCCACTCTCCCACTGGTCCTGCGTGGCCTCGAGGAGATCGTCATCGAGATGGACGGCGCCACCCGCGTCCACCGCTGCGCCTGGGAACCAACCCGTCCGGGCCCGGACGGATCCGACCTCGAGGTAGCCACCGTGGACGGCACGCGGTGGCGTGGGTGCGTGCTCCGCGGTGGCATCCCCGCCGAGCTGCTCGCGGACCGCCCTGTCGAGGAGCGGGGGCGCACGGGGTACACGGCCCGGGCGATGGTTCCGGACGGCGGCTGGCCCGCCGGCGCCCCACAGGTCGTCCGCGCCCCCCAGCCCACCGACGAGGCGGTCGGCATCCCCGCGCTGATCAGCGTCGATCTGCCGCTGGACCCCTCTCGCCGGCACACCGTCCCCGGCCCGCTGCGGGACTGGCTCACGGACCGCCTCGCCGCGGCCGTGGCCGCGCTCGCGGTCCATCTCGGCACCGCCGGTTCGGACCACCCCGGCCCGGACCCGCTCGCGGTTCTGGATCTCGTCCCCACCGGTCTGCCGCGCGGCGAGGTGGACGGCCGGCTCCGTGACCGCCTGCTCGCGCTCCTGCCGGAGGCCCCGTTCCTGCCCGGTGGCCGGATGGGCCGGGACTGCGTCGTCCTGGATCTGGGACCCGCCACCGACACCGTCACCGCCCTGCTGCGCACCGGCGCCGACGTCCCGGCCGCCGCCGGGGCCGCCGCCGCCCGGGACGACAGCGCCCGGGACGACAGCGCCGGCGATGACGACGGAGCGGGCCACGAGGACGGAGCCGGCGATGACGAGGGGATCGTCGTCGACGGCCTGCTGCCGGCCGAGTTCGCGGTCCGCCGGCGGCGACCGGCGCTCGACCTGCTCGGCGTCCGGCGCCTGGACACCAGCGGGGTCGTGGAGGTGCTCCGCGGCGTGCACCGGGCGCCGTCATGGTGGGCGGGCCTGTACCCGCTGCTGCTCACCGCACCGGATCGGGACGCGCTCGGCGCACTGCCCATCCCGGTGGTGGACGTGCCCGACCTCGACGATCTCAGGCGTGCCTCGGCCTTCGGGGAGCCCGGCCCGGCCGGCACCGGCCCCGGCCGGGTCACCCCGGGACCGGGGAGCGGGGAGGCCTCGCCGGACGCGACGACGACACCCCCCAGCCGGATGGTGACCGGGCCACGCGGCGCGCTGCTTCCCACCCCCGAGCTGGACGTCGTCGCCCTCGCCCGCTCGGGCCTGCCGTTGCGCGTCGTCCATCCCGATGCCTGCACGGATGCAGCGCGCGACGCGCTACGCACCCTGGGTTCGGCGGACGGCACCCCGGCCGGGGTCCTGCGGGACCCCGCGGTGCGGGAGGCCGTCACCCGTTCGGATCCCGACGACGATCCCGACGAGCTCCACGCGCTGGCCGACGGCGTGCTGGCGCTGGTCCGCGGCGCTCTCGCGGCGGGCGGCCATGACGGCGACGGCGACGGCGCTGGCGCTGGCGCTGGCGCTGGCGACGGGGACGGGGAGGAGCCGGGCGGCCCCGGCGTGGAGACGGAAGGCTTCGGGCCCGGGCGGGTGCGTGTCCCGTCGTGGCTGTCCGGACTGCTGCTCCCCGAACTGGGTGGTGGTTTCGCTCCGGCCGCCGAGCTGGTCGTCGCGGACGGGCAGCTCGACCTGCTGCTGGCCGACGACGCCCCGTTCGGGACGCTCGCCCCCCGCTACGGCGAGGCCTGGCCGGGCGAGGTCCTGGAAGCCGTCGGCGTCCTGCGTACGTTCGGCGTGCTCCGCGCGAAGGATGTCACCCTCGACCCCGACGAGCCTGTCCTGCTCGAGCTGGATGACAGCGACACCTGGGTGGAGGAGGTCTACGAGTCCTCCGAACGGGCCACGGGCGGCCCAGGGGCTCCGACGCTCCAGGGTGTGCCAGTCGTTCCGGGCGCGCCGCTGGTTCTCGGGCGGTTCGCGGCCGTCCGTGACCTCGAGCTCGTCGACCCCGATGCCTGGCCCGACGCACTCGCCGAACTGGCGCGCCCGCCGCTGCGGAGGGTCGTGCTCGGCCCCGAGCCGTCCTACACCCGCTGGTGGCTGGCACGGCACGTCCTGCTCCCGACAGGCGACGGTTCGGATACCTGGCTCCCGCCGGGGGAACTGGTCCTGCCTGGCGCGGACCCTCTCCTCACCGGGCTGTTCGCGCCGGCTGCGCCGTTGCCCGGAGTGGACGAGGAGTTCCTGCGCCGGCTCGGCTGTCGCCTGGCCCTGGATGACGTCCTCACCGACCCGGAGGCCGTGGTCGACCTCCTCGACCGGCTGGGCGATGCCGACCGCGAGATCGGCTGGCCCGCGGCGCGGACCCTCTACATCGCGGCGGTCAGCGCCGCCGGGCTGCTGGGGGCCGAACCGGGGGGGTCGGGCCCGCTGCTGGACCCGCCGCTGACCGTGCGCACTCCCATCGGGGTGTTCCGTTCCGGCGAGGTCGCGGTGATCGATGCCCCCGACCTGCTGGCCGCGTTCGGCGCGGACCACCCGATCCTGCGGATCCCGCTGGACCGGGCCGCCGAGGCCGCGCATGTGCTCGGGCTGCGGCTGGCGTCCGAGCTGGACGGGTTCCGCGTGCTCGACGGCGCCCCGGTGACCCGGACGGTGATGGTCGCCGCGAGCCGGGTCGTGCTCGACCAGCAGGCCGTGCTCGACCAGACCGCCGCGGACGGCTCCGCCGGCGCGTCCGACACCGACATCGACATCGACACGGATCTGGCAGCCGTCCCCGGCGCCGCCAGGCCGCTGACGGCGACCTACCGCGTGCACCCGCAGCTGTGGATCAGCAGCCCTGGCGGGCAACGAACCCGGGTGTCCTGGCGGGTGGTCGGCGGCATCGGTGGCGAGATCCATGTCGATGCCCAGGCCGGCACGGACGCGCTCGCCCGGGCGCTGGCCTGGCAGGCGGGCCAGTGGGAACGGCGGCACGGCCTCGCCGCGGCCCTGCGCGACCCCGACGGCGCCCAGCTGCGCCAGGCCGAGGACGACCTCGACGACCGTTGACGAGACATCGGTAGTCGGCAACGGCAGCGGTAGTCGGCAACGGCAGCGGTGGTCGGCAACGGCAGCAGCCCGGGATCAGCCGGGGATCAGGGGATCAGGCGGCGCCGGGCGGCTCGCCGGCCGCGCGCAGGCGCCGGCGGCGGCGCACCACCACCCACAGACCCAGCAGCCCGAGCCCGAAGCCGACCGCTGCCGTCGCGATCCACCAGAGCCGGCCGTCCGCGCGCAGGTCGTCGGTGAAGGGCAGCATCACCAGCAGGGCGACCAGCCACACCACGGTGCCGACGGCGACCGAGCGGACGCCGTCATACGGCAGTGGGCGCAGCTCCTCGAGGCGCGGGCCGGCCGCGTCCGGCAGGGGTGTGCTCATCACCGGCGACGCTACCGCGCCCGCGGTCCCGACGGGCGGGATCAACGAGTGGGTTCGGCGGGCGGGTTCGGCGGCCGGTCAGCTGCTGGTGCCGAGCGGAAGGTCCCCGCGGTCGAGCCACTCGTCGTACGACTGCCTCGTGACCTCGGCGAGCAGCATGATGTCGTCGGCAAAGCGGTCGAGGACCTGCTCGCGCAGACCGGGTGGGAGCGGCGGCCCCGGGTCCAGGCGCCGGTGCAGCACGGCCAGCGCCGGCGCCAGGGGGTCGGCGTCCTCCGAGCGCACCTCGCGCGCCCGGACGCCGTCGGGCCCGAGCACCGCCGGGACGAACGTGCAGCCCGGAGCGGCCAGGCTCGCGCCGGTGGACGCCGGGTCGGCCGCGCGGACGAAGGCGCAGATGTCACGCAGCGCGACCGCCGGCCTGGCGACAAGGTCCCGGTAGCGCACAAGCAGCACCTGACCGGGCGGGAACAGGGTGTGGAGGCGCCGTAGCTGGCTGCCGTACCGGCCGTGCTCGGCGTACCGCCACCGGCGCTTCCACCCCGCGGCGCGGCGCGCCTCCTCGGCCTCCAGCGCCGCCGCCAGGGTCGGCAGCTGTTCGAGGCCGGCGCTGCGCTGCGCCAGCCAGTTCGCGTAGGCGCGCTCGACCGGGTCACGGAGGACGACGACCATGCGCAGGTAGGGCAGCAGCTCGTGCATGCGCCGCTGGGCTGGGAAGTCCGCCAGGTAGTACGGGGTGCTCTCGCCCCGGGGCCGCAGGCCGCTGTTGGGGAAGAGCGCCTCGTAGTCCGCCCGGCACCAGACCGGCACATCGGGTTCCGCACCGCCCGGATGCGGCGGCCGTTCTCCGGGGGCGAGGAAGAAGCCGGGTTCGGCCGGCTCCGACATCGCCAGCCCGGGATGACGGGCGAGAGCCGTGTGGAGTATCCGCGTGCCGGCATCGGGAGCTCCGACCACGACGAAGTCGGGCAGCGCCACTGCCGGCCCCTCCTCCCGACCAACGGTCATACAGAAGCCAAGAATATACCCGCACTTCTCGACGGGTTAAGTCGAAAATACCGCGGACCATGGCAGTGTTCAGCCGGGCCCGGGCGGCTCGAAGGCGGGATCCGGCGGGCGACGGCTGTCAGCCGGGAACGCGAGGCGTCACCGTCCCGTAACTGCCGTTGTGGTAGACGAGAGGCGCCGAGGGAACATCCGCGTCCGGCTCGACCCGCGTCTCGACGACCTCGGCGATCACCAGGTGGTGGTCTCCGGCACTCAGCCGGGAGAGGATCCGCGTCCGAAGCCACACCGACGCGTCGACAAGCAGCGGCTCGCCGGTGGGCAGCGGTCGCCAGCGGGTCGGCTCGGCGAACCTGTCGATACCCGAGGTGGCGAAGCGGGCAGCCAGCCCCTCCTGACCATCGGACAACAGGTGGACCACCAGGCCCGGCGCCGCCAGCAGAGCCGGCGCGCACGACGAGGTCACCGACAGGGACAGCGACAGCAGCGGCGGATCCGCCGACAGCGAGGCGACGGACGTCGCGGTGAAGCCGACCGGTCCCCGCGGTCCGGCCATCGTCACGACGGTGACCCCCGCGGCATGCCGGCGGAACGCTCGCCGCAGGGCGGCCGGCTCGACCACCGCCGCGCTCCGGATGTCCGCCGCCGCCGTTTCTCGCCGGTCAACGACCACTGCCGCACCGCGCCGGTCGGCCACTGCCGCACCGCACGCGTCGAAGGCCTCCACCCCGAGGGTGTCGAGAGTCACAGTGCCGCCTCCGCCAGGTCCGTACGCAGGATGGTCCGCGGCCCGCCGGGCGCGGCGGACCGCTGCCCGGCTGGCACGACGGCGTCCGCCACCGCGTGAGTGATGTGCTCAGTCGCGACGCACGGGAAGTGGTCCGTCGGGCCCACCGCGCCGAGGCCGCGGGGAGCGGCGCCTGCGCGCTGGCGGGCACCCGCGTTCCCGAGGACGCCGGCCCGCAGGACGTCGCCGTGGGAGACCACCCAGGAGTCGACGACGATGTCCAGGTCGAGGAGCTGGTCCTCGACCACCGCGAAGGATCGCGCGGGCACTGTGGCGCCGAGCTCGACGAGCACGGGGCGCAGGTAGAGATCGCCGGCGAAGGAGTGGTCCGGCGCCGCCGACACCACCAGCGGCACAGCGGTGACGCCGCGCAGCGCCCCGCCCGGCAACAGGTCGAGGAAGACCTTGAGCAGGCCGGTGTAGCTGCCCTTGTAGACCGGGGAGGCGACGATCAGCAGGTCTGCGGCGGCCGTGGTGCGGGCCGCCGCGGCGACCTGGCTGTCGTTGTCGAACAGCCGGCGGGCCAGCGGCGCGAGGTCGATGATCTCGATGCCGACCACGGGGAGATCGTCCGCGATGCGCTCGGCGAGGTCCCGCGCGACGCCCAGGGTCCGCGACCCCGGCCTCGGGTTGCCGCTGATCACCACCAGGCGTGGCAGCTCGCCCGGCTCTGGCAGGGCGCCGGGCGAGGGCACGCGGGACACGGGCACGGGCACGGGCACGGACGCGGACGAGATCAGCGCGAGCGGTGATGACTGGGTCATGGATGGCCTTCCAGTCTGGTCGGACGTCGCGTCACGGCGTCCGACCTGGTCTGGCCGCGGATGCGGCCACGAGCCATGGCGGGTGTCCCGTTCCGGGCCGCGGCGTGCCACCGACCGACCGCGCCGGGCCGCCGCACACCCACCGGCCCCGCCGCATCCGACGTCCCGGGACATGGCCCGACGGCAGGCCGGCGCAGGCCGGCAGGCCACTGTCAGGAACGGCGGGACGGACGGAGCAGACGGAGGCGCGACTCAGCGGAGGCGCGGACGGTGGGCGCGCGGGACGTGCGGGCAGTGGGCGGTGGCGGCACGGGCGGACGGAACAGGCGGGGAAACGCGGAACAGACAGGAACGCGTGACGGGACCCGCGGCCCGGACTCTCGACCCGGCCCGCTTCAGAAAGCTCCGTCAGCGGCTGCAGCGACTACAGCGACTGCGGGTGGCACGGCCGTAGTCGACGCACCGCCGACGCGTGAGCAGCGGGCGGGAGGCGAACAACGAGCGAGGAGACGGCAGCTCCCGACTGCTGGGAAGTAGGTGAGCGGCCACGTCCAGAACTGTGCGGAGCGGGCCTTTGTTCAGTCAAGAGGTGATAAAGTGAGTCAGATCACACAACGGTTTGGTTGGCACGGGATCGTCAGGCGTGTTTCCGTTGGTCCCGTGTTGAAGCCGGCATACCTCGTCACGCGGGGCCATATCGACCTGCTGAGGGTTGCCTCCGCGGCCTGTCCGGCCTTCTGACCGCGCCGGCGGCGCGCTACCCGCCCGGCTCACCGGCCCCGCTCAGCCCGGCCCCGTGCAGCCGCAGCACCGCAGCATCCCAGCGCCTGCAGCATCCCAGCGCCTGCGGCACCGGCTCCCGCCACCGCGGGTCCCCGCCCTTCGGCGGCAGAAGCCTCGGGCAGGAGTGGGCCAGGGCGACAGCGGGCGCGGCGGTCCCGGCCCGGATCCACGCCACACTCCGGCTGCGGCACCACCGCCGCGGAACGTTCCCGACCGACCCGAGCGCGGAGCCGACCCGTGAGCGAACTGCACGTCAGCACAGCGGAGGACCTCGTCCCCTCCCCGGCCGACATCGACGCCTTCCACCGGCGCCTGCACCACGTGGCGCCCTGGGCTCTCGACGCCGAGACCGCCCAGACCTCGGGCATGCGCCGGCTGGCGGCGGTCAGCGCACGGACGGTCGGGTCCTCGAAGCTCTGGATGGGGCAGACACACGTGGCGCCGGCGACCGCCTCGGCCAACCATCACCACGGCGAGTCCGAGACCGCGATCTACGTGGTGAGCGGCAGTCCCGAGTTCGTCTTCCCGGAGGACATCGCCGACGGTGCGGACGGCGGCCCGCCGCGGGAGATCCGCATCCGGACCACTCCGGGTGACTACATCTTCGTCCCGCCGTGGGTGCCGCACCGCGAGGAGAACCCGGACCCCGACAACGAGGCGCTCGTGGTGATCGCCCGGAGCACCCAGGACGCGATCGTCGTCAACCTGCCGGACCTGCGCTGGACCGGATCCGTCCGGACGACCAGCGACGACGTCACCGGCTGCCCGTAGACCGCCGCCGCGACCCCGACAGCGCCCTCGACAACCACCGCGCCCTCGACAACCACCGCGCCCTCGACAGCCACCGCGCCCTCGACAGCCGAGTGCCCCGACATCCGCATCCGCAGTGCCCGCCCTGATCCGCCTGGAGGCGACCGTGGCAGCCCACGCCGGCTTCGTCGAGAGAACACCTGCAGACAGCACCCTGGACGTCGACCGGCTGGCCTGGCAGGTCCTCGTCGACGGCCAGCCGATCGACCTGACCTACCTGGAGTTCGAGGTCCTCGACTACCTCGTGCGCCACCCGGGACGAGTCCACAGTCGCGAGCAGCTGCTCAGGGAGGTGTGGGGGCAGGACCCCGGCTCCATGGGCGCCTCCGCGCCCCGCACGGTCGATGTCATGATCACCCGGCTGCGGCGCAAACTCGGCCGGCAGCACCGGGACAGCATCGAGACGGTCCGCCGGGTCGGTTACCGCTACCGGCCGGCGGACGAGCCCCGCAGGTCCCATTCGCCCTCGATGCCGTAGACCGGCGCCGGACCACCGGAACTGCTCATCAGTGTCATCGACCGGGCGGTCCATGACAGCGGCCCGGCCGCCCGGGCGAGGGTCTGGTCGACCGCACCGGCCAGCTCACGCAGCCCGACCTCCGCGCCGGGCCGCACCCGGGCCAACGTCAGGTGCGCCCGCAGCGGGCGGTCGTCTCCGTCGGCCGCACCCGCCCGGACGGCGGCCCGCCGCACGCCCGTGGCCAGCGGCCCGAGATCACCGGCGACCCGCGCCCACAGCACCCGCTGACCGAACTGCCCGGCACCGTCGATCCGCAGCTCGACCGGCGGGTGCCGGTGTGCGACGCGCCCCAGCCGCTCGGCCAGCCCCGCCCGCACCCCGGGGTCGACGGTCCCCAGGAACGCCAGGGTCACATGCCAGCGGTCCGGGCTCGTCCAGCGCAGCGCCGCGACGACCTCTTCCGGACGGCTGTCTCCCGGGAGTGCGGCGATCGCGGCGGCCAGGTCGCGGACGACGCCCGCGGGCGGCAGCAGCGCGACGAAGAACCTCATCACGAACACTCATACCGCGCCCTGGCTGCGTGGGCACACCTGGCCCGGCACACCCGGAACGGCACCCCCGTTCGGCGTGAGGCGGTCTGGTCACAGCGGGCTGGTTCGAGTGGGTGGTCTGACGACGGTATCGGCCCGACCGCCCACCCGCGGGTGGCCTTCAGGAGCACTATCGGAGCTGTGACGACGGTCCCCGAACTGGTGGCGCCCCGCGATCCCGGCCTTTCCCGGGCGTGGCGCTCCGACCGTCGCGCCGCGCGGCGCGACGAGCCCGATCTTCCGGTCGCGATGGCCCTGGCCACCGACGGTTCGGAGCTCACCACGGCGGACGTCCTGCGCGACGCCGGTGTCGATGTCGTGGGTCTGCTCGCCCCGGAGCCGCTGGAGTCGCTGGCCTGGGCGGCGGAGGCGCATGCGCCGCGGGCCTACAGCGACCTGATCGCGCTGCTGTCGGACGACATCGAGGCGATCTGCGTCGAGATGGCCCCACCGGCGTCCGACTTCGTGGCCCGCCGGGCGGCCGAGGCGGGCCTGCACGTGCTGCTGGCCAGGCCGGCGACCGCCGAAGCGGAGTCGCTGCGCGCCGTCGCCGACGTCGCCGAGGACGCGGACCTGGCCCACGTCGTCGCCCTCGACGGGCGGGCCTGGCCGGCGGCGTGGCATGTGCAGGCGTCCGTCCACTCACTGGGGCGGCTCAGCCAGATCACCGTCGTCGGTGCGCCGGCCGGCCCGCTGGGCCGGGCGGAGACCATCGACCTGGCGCTGCGCTGGTGCGGCGAGATCCTTGCCGTGTGCGCGGATCCGGGCAGCATGCCGGCGGCCGCGCTCACCCCGGAGGCGCCGGTGACGCTGGCCCTGCTCGCCGCCAACGGCACGACGATCCTCATCAACGAGCGGATGAGCGGCGAGCTCGCCACCGCGGTCGTCACCGTCTGCGGCGACGCGGGGCGCATGGTCGTCCAGGGCCGGCGGGTACGCCGCCAGGACCGGACAGGCGTCCGCGACCTGTGGATGCCGACGGTCCCCGCCGAACGGCCCGGCCTGGTCGAGGCGACCTATGACGTCGTGCGCGCCGCGGAGCTGAACGATCCCGCGCTGGTCCGTGGCGCCACCTTCCACGACCTGCTCACCGCCACCCGTCTGCAGGTGGCGGCCACAGCGTCCCGGCAGCGCGGCGGCTGGGTCGAGCTCTAGCACTGGGCTGGCGCCGCCTCTGACTCGCGGCGCCGCGGGCCGGCGGCGCCGCGAGTCAGAGGCCGGCGAGCCGGTCGAGGATGGGGGCCGCCGCGCGCAGCGCGTCGGCGTCCTGCGGGGGCAGGTCGGCGAGGCGCTCGGCCAGCCACTCGTCCCGGCGGCGGCGGTCGGCGGTGAGCAGGTCGCGGCCCTCCTCCGTCACCTCGGCGATCACCTGACGCCCGTCGGAGGGATGCTGGCCGCGGCGGACCAGGCCAGCCTCGGCCAGCATGGCGATCACCCTCGTCATCGACGGCGGCTGCACACGCTCGTGGGCGGCGATCTCACCAAGGGTCATCGGCCCGTGCCGGGCCAGCGTGGCCAGGGTCGCGACCTGGGTGGGCGTCAACGTGCTGGAACGCTCCTGGCGCATCCGCCGGGACAACCGCATCACGGACAGACGCAGGGTCGACGCAAGCTCCGCGACACCCACGCTCTCCATCCGTCGAAGCTACTGGTTGGCCTCATCCGTACTCAAGGCCGATCTGACGGCGACACAACGGGTGTCGGGGGCCGGCCGCCCCCCGGTAGCGTCCGGCTCCCGACGTTCGCGGGCACCTGCCCGTGCGCGGCGAAGCCGGCGGGAGGGCCGGTCTCATAGTTTCCCGCGGCGACGGTTCGCCGCTTCCGGGCCACCTCCACCGTTTCGGGGTACTTACCACCCTGCCCACCCGGGGGTAACCCTCAGACGCGACCGACCGGTGTGTCACCCTTGTGCGGTGAGATCGTCACACCTGGTGGGACGGTGATGCGGCGGCACACTGATGTGCCGCGACAGCCACGACAGCCGCGACAGCCACGGCCCCCGCGGGAGCCGCGCGTACCACGGGAGCCGCGCGTACCGCGGGCGCTGGTGCACGCGATCGCCCGGCATCGCCTCGTCTCCCTGGTCACCGCCGGCATCATCACGTCGCTGCTGACGATCGGTGCGCAGTGGCCGGCCTGGTCGGTCACCCCGTTTCCCGCCTCGCTGAACGTGCTGGTCGCCGTCACCTTCGTCCTCACCGGCCTGCTGCTCCTCGACGAGGACGCCCTCGGCAGCGTGAGCTGGGCGTTCGTGCTGGGTGGACTGATGTGGGCGGTGACCTGGACCGCGACCTGGGAGCACGGGCCGAGCGCCGTGATCTCCTCGTTCGCGTACACCCACTTCTGGGTCTGTCTGGGGTGGGGCGTGCTCCGGTACCCGGAGGGGCGTCTCACCAACGCCACCGAACGTGCCCTGGTCGTCACCGCGATCGCGGCCATCCCGGTGGGCAACCTCGTCCTGCTGGCGCTGTGCCGGCCGGAGGAGCTCGGCTACCAGGCGGACGTCTGGTGGTACGGCTCCGCGGTGGACCCGGGCGTGTTCGAGGTCGTCGTGAACATCCTCGACGCCCTGACCCTCGGGGTCGTAGTCTCCTTCGGGATCGTCGTCACGCGGCGGTACCGGCGGGCGTCGGCGCTGGAGCAGCGCACCCTCGGCCCGGTCGCCGTGGGCATGATGGCCGCGTTCGCGATGGCCGCGGTGGTCAACCTGTTCGTCTACTACCCCAACGGCCACGACATCAGCCTGCTCTTCACACCGATGGCGGTGATGCTGTTCGCGATCCCGGCGGCCTTCGCGGCCGCGGCGGTGCGCCGGCACCTGGCCCGGGCGCGTATCGCCCAGTTGCTGAGCGGTCTGAGCATGCCGCCGTCACCGGTCGCGATCCGGCAGGTCCTGCGGGCCGCGCTGGGTGACGAGAACGCGCAGATCTACCTGTGGGTGCCCGACCGGGGCGTTCACATCAACAGCGACGGGCAGCCCGCCGCCCCGCCCCCGGCGGACGACACGCTGCTCTCGCTGCCGGTCCGCAGCACCTCCGGCGCGCCGCTGGCCGTCCTGTCCGCCCGGTCGTCCCTCGAGCGGGACCGTGACCTGGTGGACGTCGCCCTGAGCGCCAGCGCGATCGCGTTGGAGAACGCCCGGCTGCACGTCATGGTCACCGCCCAGCTGGACGCGGTGCGGGCCGCCCGGACGCGGCTCGTCGAGGTGGGCCTCGCCGAGCGCCGCCGCATCGAGCGGAACCTGCACGACGGCGCCCAGCAGCGCCTGCTGGCGCTCGCGGCCAGGCTCGGGCTCGCGCAGGCGCAGGCGGCCGACGAGGCGACGGCCGCCGCGTTCGCCGCCGCCTCCGCCGACCTGCGGGTCGCGCTGGAGGAGCTGCGCGGGCTTGCCCGCGGGATCCACCCGCCGGTGCTGACCGAACGCGGGCTGCGCGCGGCGCTCGAGGACGTCGCCGGGCCGCTCCCGCTGACGGTGAACCTGCGGGTCCCGGACGAGCGCTACGAGACCGCGCTGGAGACCACTGCGTATTACACCGTCAGCGAGGCCCTCGCGAATACGGTGAAACATGCCGATGCCACCCATGTCCAGGTGACAGTGCGCAGGGCGGGCGCGCAGTTCCTGATCCAGATCGCCGACAACGGGAGGGGCGGTGCGGTCGTCCGGGAGGACGGCGGCATCGCCGGGCTGGTGGAGCGCGTCCGCGCGCTCGGAGGGGAGGTCACCCTGTCCAGCCCGTGGCAGTCCGGCACGCGGCTGACTGCCACGATCCCCAGCGGGCCCCCGGAACGCGCGTGGCAGGACACCCGCGACAGCCAGGACACCGGCGACAGCCAGGACGTCGGTAACAGCCAGGGCACCGGTGACGGGCCGGACTTCGGCGGCAGAACAGGGGCAGGCGATGACGGCGGGGCTCGAGATGACGGCGGGGCTCGACAGGTGAGCGGTGAGCGGTGCGGGTAGCCATCGCCGACGACTCGGCGCTCTTCCGCGAGGGTCTCGCGCTGCTGCTGACCGCGGCCGGGGTGCAGGTGACGGCGCAGACCGCCGAGCCGGAGCCCATCCTCGCCCGGCTCGCCGACGATCCGCCGGATGTCGTCATCCTGGACATGCGGATGCCGCCGACGTTCACCGACGAGGGCCTCGTCTCCGCCGAGCGGATCCGTCTGCAGTACCCGGCGGTGGGGGTCCTGGTCCTCTCCACCTACGCGGACGTCCACTACGCCGTCCGACTGCTCGGCGACGGCCGGGGCGGCGTGGGCTACCTGCTCAAGGACCGGGTCACGGATCTCAACAGCCTGCTCGACGGGCTGCACCGCATCGCCGCCGGCCGCCTCGTCGTGGATGAGGACATCATCGCCGGTCTGCTGACGCACCGCCGCCGCGCCGAGGCCCTCGACCGGCTCACCGAACGGGAACGTGCCGTCCTGCGCGAGATGGCCGAGGGTCGTTCGAACGCGGGAATCGCGGCGAAACTCCATCTGGCGCCAAAAACCGTCGAGAACCATGTGGCGAGCGTGTTCGCGAAACTCGCGATGCCGATTTCGGGCGACAACAACCGACGGGTGCTGGCCGTTGTCGCCTGGCTCCGTTCCGCCGGTGAGGTGGCATCCCCCCCGGCAGGTGCACCCGGCGCACAGCCCGGCTGATCCGGCAGTCCGGGCACCTGGACCAGACACACGGACGTCGGTCCGACGGGACATGCGACAGCCGCCCGGCACGAGAGCTCGGCACCACGTCCACGCGCATCTGCGCAGGTCAGCCATCACCGGCTGCTCACCGACAAGAACCCTCGGTCGCTCCGCGAGGCGGTGGGCCCACCGGCTGGAGTACTCGGCGGCGCTACCCGAAGACGCGCACCACACCCTCTGGGTAACAGCCTGACCACTTCACGACGTCTCCAGACGGTTCCCCTTCGTGCACGACTTTTCCGATTTGGCCGTTTCGTTCCGCGATACGCGAAGATTGCACCATTTTTAGAGAAGTCAACTGTCTTTGAAATGGTGCTGTCAACCCCCTTCGACAACGTCATCGACAGCAGCCGTCTTTACCGGTTCGACGGGCCGTCAGCCACCAATGACTTCGTCACCGGAGCGGTCGGCGCGCCAACACCGAATCGCACGCTCGACCTCGACAACCACCCGTCGAACAGCACCCCTGACCAGGTCGCTAGCATCCTGACCTGCATCATCAGCCAAATATCTAACCTCGCGAACCCTTTCCTGGTCACGGCTGCCGGTCAAGTCGGGAAAGGTCGGCGGGGAGGAGCCAGCCGGGTGTACAGCGCCGCCAGCGCTCCACCGCCCTCTTTTCGTTCACGGAGGAAATCGTGCCCTTACCCAGGAGAACAAGGAGCCTCGGCCTGGCTGTGGCTTCCCTTCTCGCCGCCGGGGTGACCAGCTGCTCCCCAGGCACGGAAAGCAGCGGAAGCTCGGTGGCCTGCACCTCTCCGGGCGTCACCCCCGACACAGTGAATATCGGCCTGGTTGTCAGCGACTCCGGCGTAGGCAGCGCCGCCTTCGCCTCGGCCCGCTCGGGCATCGACGCGAGGATCGGCCAGGCCAACGAGGAGGGCGGGGTGCACGGCCGGCAGATCGCCTACGAGTGGCGTGACGACGCGAGCTCACCCGCCCAGGGCGACCGCGTCGTCGAGGATTTTCTCCGCGACGACTCCGTGTTCGGTCTCATGGCGGTCACCCTGACTCTCGACGCCTCGATCGACACCATGTCCGCACTGCGTATCCCCGTCGTCGGCTACGGCCAGCCGAGCTGGGCCCCGCACACGAACATGTTCACGAACCTCTCGTTGCCAGCTCCGGCGACGCTGGGGCGCTACATCCAGGCCAGCGGCGGCACCCGGGTCGGCGTCGTGATGACCGGGTCGTTGCCGAGCACGATCCAGAGCATCGAGCGGTACAACGAGGCGTTCCGGTCCATCGGGCTCACCACAACGGACACGGTCCAGTTCGCGAGTGCCACCGACAACCCGGTCCGGGTGGCCCAGCACCTGGCCGCTAACGGCGTCGACACACTGATCGGCTTCACCCAGCCCCAGGACCTGGCCGCCGTCATGCAGGCAGCCCGTCAGGTGCGCCTGAACCTGGCCGCGACGATCTCGTTCACCGGGTACGACCGCACTGTGCTCTCCGCCCTCGGCCCACAGCTCGCGGGGGCCACCTTCCCCGTCTACTTCCTCCCCTTCGAGGCCGGTGGGCCCGCGATCGACCGCTACCGGGACGGAATGACCCGCTTCGCGCCCGAAACCGTTCAGACCGACCAGCGGTACGCACTCAACTCCTACATCTACGCGGACATGTTCCTGCGTGGGCTCGACCTGGCCGGAGAATGCCCGACCCGCGAGGGGTTCATCAGTGCCCTGCGCAAGGTGAGCGACTACGACGCCGGCGGCCTCATCGAGCCCGTGAACCTGGCCAACACGGCGACCGAACCACTCGACTGCTACGCATTCGTCAAGATCAATCCTGCTGGCACCGCGTTCGACGTCGTCCGCAAGCGACTCTGCGCCGACGGCACCGGCAGCTGACGCGACCGGAAGGGCCGACATCCCGCGCAACGCGACCGGGGTCCGGGCCCGGGCCCCGGTCGACAGGCAGCACCTATCCGCCCGATTCATCCTGCTATATGCAGATTGCACCTCCGACCAAAGACGACTGCCCTGGAAGCGACGCCGTCAACCCGAACACCGAAAGACATTCGTCTTCACCCACAACGAATCACCTGGGCCCGCCGCGGCCAGCCCCTCGGACCGCCCCCTTGAACAGGTCGCTAGCATCCTGAACCACAACATTAACGAGATGATCTAACAGTTGGTCGGGTTGACGGGTGGAACCAGCAGGCTACATATCGCCACAGGCACTCCATCTTCATCCTTTCATGCTCACGGAGGAATGCGTGCTCTTATCCAGGAGGAAAAGAAGCCTGGGCCTGGCGGTGGCTGCGGTTCTCGCCGCCGCCGGGGTGACCAGCTGCTCCGGCGGCGCGGGAAGCAGCGGCAGCTCAGCCACCTGCGAATCCCCCGGCATCACTCCCGACATGGTTAATCTCGGGCTGGTCGTCACCGACTCCGGCGTGGGCAGTACCGCTTTCGCCTCGGCCCGCTCGGGCATCGACGCGAGGATCGGCCAGGCCAACGAGGAGGGCGGGGTGCACGGCCGGCAGATCGCCTACGAGTGGCATGACGACGCGAACTCACCCGCCCAGAGCGACCGCGTCGTCGAGGAGTTCCTCCGCGACAACTCCGTGTTCGGCCTCATGGCCGTCACCCTCGCCCTCGGCGAGTCGATCGACACCATGTCCGCGCTGCGCGTACCCGTGGTCGGCTACGGCCTGCCGACCTGGGCGTCCCACACGAACATGTTCTCGAACCTGTCCTCAGCCGCCCCCACGACCCTCGGGCGCTACATCCAGGCGAACGGCGGAACCAAGGTCGGTGTCGTGATGACCGGGGCGTCGGCCTCCACGATCCCGGTCATCGACCGGTACAACGAGGCCTTCCGGTCCATCGGGCTCACCACCACCGAGACCATCCAGTTCTCCAGCGCGACCGACAACCCGGCCAGGGTCGTCCAGCAGCTGGCCTCGGACGATGTCAACGCGCTGGTCGCCTTCACCGTCCCCGAGGATCTCGCGCGCATCATGCAGGCCGCCCGTCAGTCGGACCTGAGCCTGACCTCCGCGGTCTCGTTCACCGGATACGACCGCAGCGTCCTCTCCGCCCTCGGCCCACAGCTCTCGGGCGTCTCCTTCCCCGTCTACTTCCTCCCCTTCGAGGCCGGTGGGCCCGCGATCGACCGCTACCGGGACGGAATGACCCGCTTCGCGCCCGAAACCGTCCAGACCGACCAGCGGTACGCACTCAACTCCTACATCTACGCGGACATGTTCCTGCGCGGCCTCGACCTGGCCGGAGAATGCCCGACCCGCGAGGGGTTCATCGATGCCCTGCGCAAGGTGAGCGACTACGACGCCGGCGGCCTCATCGAGCCCGTGAACCTGGCCAACAACGCGACCGAGCCGCTCAACTGCCACGCCTTCGTCAAGATCAATCCTGCTGGCACCGCGTTCGACGTCGTCCGCAAGCGACTCTGCGCCGACGGCACCGGCAGCTGACCGGCGTCGGGGCCAGGAGCCCCGGGACCGCGGCAGAGGCAGGTCCCCCGCGCGGCGCGATCAGGCGGTCGCGACGCGCGGGAACCGACCCCTCGCCGGTGTGACCAATCTCGCCAAACCACCGCCTGGGCGGCGACCGGGCCGGACGACGGCAGCCCCACACAGGAGCACGGGCCGGTGGCCCAACCGCCCCAGGACACCCAAATCGGGCAGACCCTTACCAGGCGCATCAGCCCGCGCGCCACTCTGAGCCCGTCGACATACAGGGTGGCACAGCACACGTGGGACAGACGCCACCGATCACGCGCATGTCGTGGCTCGAACCGCGAGACTTGGGGACAACCGAACCAGACCAGTGAACCGGCGAGAGCGCTCCGAACCCGGGCGCGCGCCCGGAGGTGGCCGACGCCGTCACCCGGCAGTGCCATGGCGAGAGGAGCCCGGCGTGTCCGAGCAGGTCAGTACCCTGACCGTCACAGACAACCGCACCGGTCGGACGTACGAGGTGCCGGTCACCGACGGCACGATCCGCTCGAGTGCGTTCCGTGCCATCAAGGTCGACGACGACGACTTCGGCCTCATGGCGTACGACCCCGCCTTCACCAACACGGCGAGCTGTCGCAGCGCCATCACCTACATCGACGGCGACGCGGGCATCCTGCGCTACCGCGGCTACCCGATCCAGGAGCTGGCGGAGAAGAGCAGCTTCCTGGAGGTCGCCTACCTGTTGCTGGCTGGCGAGCTCCCGACCTCGGACGAGCTCTCCACCTGGGAAGACGAGATCACGCACCACACCCTGGTGCATGAGTCGATCAAGAAGTTCATCGACGGCTTCCACCACGACGCCCACCCGATGGGCATGCTCGTGTCGACCGTCGGCGCGCTGTCGACCTTCTACCCGGACGCCAAGACGATCGACGACCCGGGCCTGAGGCGGCTGCAGATCGTCCGGCTGATCGCGAAGATCACGACGCTGGCGGCGTTCTCCTACCGCCACTCCGTCGGCTTCCCGTACGTCTACCCGGACAACGATCTCTCGTACGCCGGCAACTTCCTCAACATGATGTGGAAGGCCACCGAGCTCAAGTACGAGCCGGACCCGAACCTCGAGCACGCCCTCGACGTTCTGTTCATCCTGCACGCCGACCATGAGCAGAACTGCTCCGCGAACGCGATGCGCGCCGTGGGCAGCTCGCAGGCCGACCCGTTCTCGGCCGCCGCCGCGGCGATCTCCGCGCTCTACGGGCCGCTGCACGGCGGCGCCAACGAGCAGGTCCTGCGCATGCTCTCCGAGATCGGCTCGGTGGAGAACATCCCGGCCTTCATCGCGCAGGTCAAGGACGGCAAGAAGAAGCTCATGGGCTTCGGCCACCGGATCTACAAGAACTACGACCCGCGGGCCCGGGTGATCCGCCAGGTCGCCGACGAGGTCTTCAAGGTCACCGGCACCAACCCGCTGCTCGACCTGGCGATGGAGCTGGAGCGGATCGCGCTCGAGGACGAGTACTTCATCGCCCGGAAGCTCTACCCGAACGTGGACTTCTACACCGGCATCATCTACCAGGCCATGGGCTTCCCGGTCGAGATGTTCCCGGTGCTGTTCGCGATCGGGCGGATGCCGGGCTGGCTGGCCCAGTGGGAGGAGGGCCTGCTCGACCCCGAGCAGAAGATCGCCCGCCCGCGGCAGCTGTACGTCGGCTACGACGAGCGCCCGTATGTGCCGATGAACGCCCGGTCGACGGCGACGGACTCCGAGAGCGACCCCATCGCCGCCCAGGCCGCTCAGGCCGCCCCCAGCCGCCCGCTGCGCTGACCTACCGGGGGGTCCCCCTCCATCCTCGGGGCGGCCCCCCGACTCGGACGACCGCCTCCGGCCATCTGGCCGGCAGGCGGTCGTTCTGCTTTTCCCCCGCCCGAGGAGGTCGTCGGCCGGCCCCGGGCACGGACTGAAATTTCTCTGAGTTGACCGATCTACCGTCGTGTCGTGACTGGGACACCGCTGGACTTGCTGATCATCGGTGCGGGACCGGCCGGGCTGCAACTCGCCGCCTTTCTGGAGCAGGACGGCACACGGGACTATCTCGTCCTCGACGGCGCCCCCGCCCCCGGCTCCTTCTTCGCCCGCTTCCCACGGCACCGGACGCTCATCTCGATCAACAAGCCGCACACCGGGTCCACCGACCCCGAGCTGAACCTGCGCCTGGACTGGAACTCGCTCCTCGGTGACCGGACCCCGCTTTTCACCTCGTACACCGAGCGCTACTTTCCGGACGCCGACGTCATGGTCCGGTACCTGGCCGACTTCGCCGCCGCCGCCGGAGTGCGGGTGCGCTACAACGCCCGGGTCGCCCGCGTGCACCGCGGCGAGTTCTTCGAGGTCACCGACACGAACGGGGAGACCTACCGGGCCCGGCGGCTCGTGGTGGCGACCGGTGTCTCCAGGCCGTACCTGCCGCCGATCCCGGGGATCGAGGCGGCCGAGAGCTACGACGAGGTCTCGGTGGATCCGCGCGACTTCACCGACCAGCGGGTCCTCATCATCGGCAAGGGGAACTCGGCCTTCGAGACGGCCGACAACCTGATGGAGACGACCACACTCATCCACGTGGCGGGTCCGAGCTCGATCCGCCTGGCCTGGCAGAGCCACTACGTCGGCCACCTGCGGGCGGTGAACAACAACTTCCTCGACACCTACCAGCTGAAGTCCGCCAACGCGATCCTCGACGGCAACGTGCGTGAGATCCGCCGCGAGCCGGACGGCGACGGCTTCACGGTCACGTTCAGCTTCAGCCGGGTGAACGAGGTACTGAAGGACATCCGGTACGACCGGATCATCCTGTGCACCGGTTTCCGGTTCGACCCGGACATCTTCGACGACACCTGCCGACCGGAGCTGGTCATCCGGGACAGGTTCCCGGCGCAGACCGACGAGTGGGAGTCGGTGAACGTCCCCGGTCTCCACTTCGCGGGCACGCTGTCCCAGGTGCGGGACTTCAAGAAGTCGACGGGCGGCTTCATCCACGGCTTCCGCTACAGCGTCCGGGCGCTGCACCGGATTCTCGAGCGGCGGTACCACGACGTGCCGTGGCCGGTGGAGAAGATCAGTGTGGACGCGACGGCCGTCGCCGACGCCATCATCGCGCGGGTCAACCGGACCTCCGCGCTGTGGCAGCAGTTCGGCGTGCTCGCCGATGTCGTCACCGTCGGCGGGGTGGACGCCCGCTACCACGAGGAGGTCCCGGTCGACTACTTCGCCCGGGTCGGGCTGTCGACCGACGACCATCAGGTGACGGACGCCTTCGTCGTCACGCTGGAGTACGGCCCGGACCACGACAAGGTCGACCCGTTCGACATCAACGTGGGCCGCATCGCCCAGAACGCGGCCGGGCAGGCGCACGACGCCGCGTACCTGCACCCGGTCGTCCGCCACCACCGCGACGGCGCGGTCGTCGCCGTCCACCACCTGGCGGAGAACCTGGAGAACCAGTGGGACCGGCCGGACGTCCACGGCGCACCGCTGGTCGCGTTCATCGACCGCTGCCTGGCCCGCTGAGCACCCGGTGCTCACCCTGACGGAGATCGAGCACAAGGCCGCAGCCCGGCTCGACCCGGCGCACTACGACTTCTTCGCCGGCGGCGCGGGCGACGAGCGGACCCTGCGGGCCAACGTCGCGGCCTTCGACCGGCACCGGCTGCGGCCCCGGGTGCTGCGCGGCACCGGGCAGCACGGCACCGGGCAGCACGGCACCGGGCAACGCGACCTGAGCGTGACACTCCTCGGCCAGCGGCTGGCCTTCCCGGTCCTGGTCGCGCCGACGGCGTTCCACCGGCTCGCTCATCCCGACGGGGAGGTCGGCACCGCGAGGGCTGCCGCCGCCACTGGAACGATCATGATTCTGAGCATGGCGGCGACCCAGCCGGTCGAGGAGGTCGCCGCGGCCGGCGCACCGCTGTGGTTCCAGCTCTACCCGCAGCCGGACCGAAGCTTCACCGAACGGCTTGTCCGGCGGGTGGAGGCGGCCGGCTGCGGCACGCTCGTCGTCACCGTCGACTCCCCGGTGTTCGGCCGGCGCGAGCGGGACCTGCGTAACGGTTTTCTCGACCTCCCGGACGGGCTGGCCTGCGAGAACATGCGTGAGCCCGGGGCCGGCCACCCTCGGGAGATCGCCTGGGACCCGGGGCTGGGCTGGGACACGGTCGCCTGGCTGCGTGCGCTGACCCCGCTGCCGATCGTCCTGAAAGGCGTGCTCCACCCGGCAGACGCCAGGCTCGCCGTCGAGCACGGCGTGGACGGGATCGTCGTCTCGAACCACGGCGGACGGCAGCTCGACGGGGCCGTGGCGACCCTCGATGCGCTGCCCGCCGTGGTCGACGCGGTGGCGGGGCGGCTGCCCGTCCTGCTCGACGGTGGGGTGCGGCGTGGCACCGACGTGGTGACCGCACTCGCGCTCGGGGCGAGCGCTGTCGCGGTCGGGCGACCGGTCGTGTGGGGACTCGCCGCCGGCGGCACGGACGGCGCGCGGGCCGTGCTGGAGCTGCTCCGCGAGGACGTCGACCGGGCGATGGCGCTGTGCGGTGCCGACCGGCCGTCCGCGCTGACCCCTGATCTCGTCGCACCTGCCCACTGGTGCCACCCGTGACCCTGCCCGCCCACACCGCCGCGCTGCCGGCGCTGCTGGTGCGGGCCCGAGAGTGGATGTTCACCCGCATGAACGGTGGGGAGGGCGTCCCGGTGCCGGGGCCGCTCGTCGGGCCGGAGCACTTCCACCGCGTCTACGCCGACCCGGCCGCGAACGGCCGCAGCCAGGGTGCGGGCCTGTCCGACCTGTTCTGGTACTGGTTGGCGCCCGGGCCGCAGATGCACCAGGAACACCTCGAACCAGGCGGGCGGTACCGGGCGGTCGCGCGCGTCACCCGCCAGGTCCTCGCCGTGCCGCAGCAGCGCTCCTACGAGCTGGCCCGGGACGCGGCCGCCCGCCGGCTCGACGCGCTGCCGGTCGACCGGCTCAGCCTGGTCCGGCTACGTGACCTGATGATGCCCGTCTGGGCCGAGGTCTACTACGAGCTGGTCTTCGCCGAGCCATGCCCGCCGCAGGTCCGTGATCTGATCGTCGCGAACGCCGACGACGTCGTCACGGCGCTGAAGTGCTGCTCGCTGCGGCACATGCGCCGGCGCGACCGGCTCACCCGGTACCTGACGGGCCGGATCGAGGCGGGCACCGTGCCGGTGACACTGCCCGCGCCGTTCACCGTCCAGGAGACGGCCTGGTACCTGCAGGGCGCCTTCTTCAACACGGCGGTCGTGCAGATGTCAGAGGCGATGGCCCATCTGCTCCTCGCCCTCGCGCAGCATCCGGACGTCCAGCGCCGCCTGCACGAGGCCCTGGACGACGACGACGCGCTCGACCGGGTCATCGACGAGACGCTGCGGGTCCACCCGCTGTTCGGTGTCGCCCACCGCGTCACCACCGCGCCGATCGTGGTCGACGACCAGGTCACGCTGCCGGCAGGATCGGTGCTGCTGTTCAACTACCTGGCCTACCAGCGGACCGGGCCGGCGGCCGACGGCACGTTCGACCCGGACCGCTGGTTCACCCTCGAACGGCGCGCGGCGCACTTCATCCCCTTCGGGGTGACCGCCAACCGAGCGTGCCCGGCCCGGGGGGCCGCGCCGGTGATGATGCGCGCGGTCACCCGGGAGGTCCTGCGCCGTTTCGCGCTGACGTCCACCGTGCACCACACCCGCTCACTGCCGAGCCGGGGACCGTGCTATCTGGTGCCGCCAGCCGCGGCCGGGCCGGGAGCCGCCCGGCTGCGCGCGATGCGGCGGCGGGACGGCTGGGCCGACGCCGGTCGCAGCGTGCTCCAGCTCCTCTTCGGTGCGGTGATGGTGCTCGATGCCCGCCGCCTGCGCCTGTGCGCGAACTATTTCGGATCTCCTACCACCCGGAGGTAACCGACAGTGACTCCCAGTGAGCTCGCGCCGCGGTTCTTCATTGCCGTGGTCGTGATCCTGCTGTTCTGCAAGCTGGTCGCGTGGACGCTGGGCAGGGTCGGGCAGCCGGCGGTGGTGAGCGAGATGCTCGCCGGCGTGCTGCTCGGGCCGTCGCTGTTCGGGCTGCTGTTTCCCGACGCGCAGGATGCGCTGTTCCCCCGGGAGCTCTACCCGGTGCTCTACATCCTCGGCCAGGTCGGCCTGGTGATCTTCATGTTCCAGGCCGGCCACGCGTTCGCCCGCCACCGGGTGCCGAATCTCCTCGGTACCGCCGGCGCGGTCTCGCTCGCCGGGGTCACCGCGCCGCTGGCGCTCGGCGCCCTGCTGGTGCTCGCCACGAGCGGGCACGTGCCGATCCGGGCGGACGGCGTGCCGACCGGTGTGACGGCCGCCTTCGTGGGGGTGGCGCTGGCCATCACCGCCTTCCCCATGCTGGCGCGGATCATCACCGAGCGCGGGCAGGCCGGTACCCGGCACGGCGCCCTCGCGCTGGCCAGCGGCGCGATCGACGACGTGGTGGCCTGGATCATGCTGGCGTTCGTCATTGCGGTGGCGTCCGGCGAGCTCGGCCCGGCGCTGGTCACGCTCGTCGGAGCGGCGTTCTTCGTGGTGCTCGTCTGGTTCGGCGCCCGGCCGTTGTCCCGCCTGCTGCTGACGCATCCGCGGATCAGCCCCCAGGAGCAGCTGCTCGGCACGGTCGCGCTGCTCTTCGCCATCGCGTGGTACACGGACGAGATTGGTCTGTACGCGGTTTTCGGTGCCTTCGCGGTCGGCGTGGTCATGCCGCACAACGAGCGCGCGGAAGCGGTCACGGGCACCCTGACGCCGATCTCCCAGAACATCTTTCTTCCGTTGTTCTTCACCTACTCCGGGCTGCGCACCGAGTTCGGCCTGCTCGGCGACGGATCCGTGCTGCTCTTCGCCGTGGGATGTGTCGTGGTCGCTGTCGTCGGAAAGTTCGGCGCGTGCTGGGCCGCGGCCCGGCTGCGCGGCGAGCCGAACGGTGTCGCGCTGCGGGTCGGCGCACTGATGAACGCCCGCGGGCTGATGCAGCTCATCGCCCTGAACGTCGGTCTGGAGGAGGGCATCGTGACGCCCTCCCTGTTCACCGCACTGGTGCTCGTCGCCCTGGTGACGACGTTGATGACGACGCCGCTGCTGACACTGGTCGAACGCCGGGAGAGGGCCTGGGCCACCGCCCCCCAACCAGCCCGGATAGTCCCGGAAGGGCGGGCATAAGGGTAATCAGTCACTTTTCTGGCAGCCACCCGCGTGGGATGGTTGGCGGGTGCGGGCCCCAGTCAGGTCGCGGTCGTCCGGCCCCTATCGACTGCTTCTGGTCGAGGACGACCACGAACTCGTCGCCCTCCTCACCGACACCCTGCGGGTCGAGGGCTACGACGTCGATGTCGCCCACGACGGGCAGCGCGGCCTGCACCTCGGGCTGACCAGGGAGTACGACGTCGTCGTCATCGACCGCCGGCTGCCCGCCCTGGACGGCCTCGACCTGCTCGTCCGGCTGCGCGCCCGCGCGGTCCGCGCCCGCGCCCTCCTGCTGACCGCGCTGGGCACCGTCCACGACCGGATCGACGGCCTCGACGCCGGAGCCGACGACTACCTGGTGAAGCCGTTCGACCTCGACGAGCTGAGCGCCCGGATCAGGGCCCTGTGCCGGCGCACCCTCGACATGACCGAGGTGCTGCCCATCGGCTCGGCCCACCTTGATCTCGGCCTGCGCGACGTCGCGCTCCCCGACGGGGACCGGGTCGCGCTCTCGGCCCGCGAGTTCGAGCTCCTGCGGCTGCTCGCCGAACAGCCCAACACCGTGCACTCCCGCTCCGAGCTGCGCCGCCGCGTCTTCCGGGACGCCCCCGCGGCGTCGATCGTGGACACCTACGTCTACTACCTGCGCCGCAAGCTCGGCCGGTCCGTCGTGCGCACCATCCACGGCCTCGGCTACCGCCTCGGAGCGCTGTGAGCGGACCAGGCGGCGGCGGTTCGTGGATCGAGCCGAGCGGCTCGTGGGCCACCGCCGAGCGGACGGTGCTGCGGCGGGCCAGACTCCGCATCGGGGTCGTGGTCGGCGTGCTGATCACCCTGCTCGTCGCGCTCGTGAGCTGGGTCGCGTACTCGGTGCTGGTGCACGCGCAGAACGACCAGATCGAGCGGGAGCTGCGCTACACCCTCAGCTACGGGACGCCCACGGCACCTCCGGTCTGCGCATGGCTGTTCGCCCTCGACGACGCGCGGGTCACGGCCGGCCCGGTGCCGGCCCCGCCCGGGTTCCCGCTGCGTGCCGACCTGGACGCCACCGCCGTCTCCGGCACGCCCTCGGAACGCGCCGTGAGCCGCAACGGGACCAGGTACGTCGTCCGCACCCAGGCCCGCGGCGACGGCGCCGTCCAGGCTGTCTTCGACACCCGCTACCAGCTCTCCGACCGCCGGCACCTGCTGATCGCGCTGCTGGTCGTCTCGTCCGGCTCGGTGGTCGTCGCGATCGCGGCGGGGGTGGCCGTGAGCCGCCACGCGGTCGCTCCGCTCGCCGAGGCACTGGCCACCCAACGCCGCTTCGTGACCGATGCCAGCCACGAGCTGCGCACCCCCATCACCGTGGCCTACACCCGGGTGCAGGTCCTCATCCGGCGGGGGGCGGCCAGCGGGCTTCCGGCCGACCATCTGCGCGGGCTGGAACAGCTCGCGGCGACCGTGCGCAGGCTCGGCGAGGTCGTCGACGACCTGCTGCTGTCAGCCCGCCTCGTGGGCAGCGCGGCCGAACCCCGCCGGGAGCCGGTCGACCTGGCCGGAGTCGTCGACGCGGCCGTGGCGGCAGAGGCCGACCGGCTGGCCGAGCAGCAGGTGACGCTGGACTTCCAACGCCCCGCCGAGCCCCTGTTCGTCGACGGCGTCGCCTCGGCGCTGCGCCGCGCGGTCGACGAGCTGCTGACCAACGCGGTCAACCACACCCCGGCCGGTGGGCGCATCGTGCTGGCCCTCGGCCGCTCCCATCGGGGCAGATGGATCGAGCTGACCGTCGCCGACAACGGGGACGGGTTCGACTCCGCCGCCGCCGAGCGGCTCTTCGACCGTTTCTACCGAGGCCCCGGCGGTCGGGAGCGTCGTGCCGGCCTGGGCCTCGGCCTGGCGTTGATGCGCGAGGTGGTGGCGGGCCACCGCGGCACCATCGAGGCTGTCGGGCGGCCCGGGCAGGGCGCCACGTTCACCCTCCGGCTGCCGGAGTCGACCGACCGGCTACCGGAGCCGGCCGACGCGGTCGCGGGCCCGCGAAACGCGAGATAGCGCCACCGCCCCGACCGGCCCGTCCCGACTGACCCATCCCGACCGACCGGCCCATCCCGACCGGCCCGTCCCGACCGGCCCGTCAGGACGTCATGGCAGCGATCACCTCGGCGGCGGTGCGGACGTCGCCGTCCAGCGGGCGGTCCGGATCGACGGGCGGCACCGCCTCCGTCAGCGCGTCGAGGACGGCGGCGCACCCGGGGGCGGTGGGACGGCGGGCTCCCACGTGCGGCGCCTGCCGCAGCCCCAGGGCGAGCGAGCCGCACAGCAGCCGCAGCAGCCCGGCCATCTCGTGGGCCCGCAGCGCGGCCTGGGTGCCGAACGGCACGACGTCCTGGTTGTGCAGGTTGGTCGGCAGGCTCTGCATGCCAGCAGGCACCGCCGCCCGGCGGATCTCGGCGACGAGCGCGGTCGTGGCCAGCTGCACCCCCTGCAGACCGTGCTGGCGGCCGGGGCCCGCGGCGAGCATCGGCGGCAGGCCGCCGTTGCGGGTCGGGTCGACGAGCAGGTCCAGCTGCCGCTCGACCAGGTTGCCGAGCTGGGCGGTGACCATCGCCAGGACGTCGGCGGCGAACGCGGCCGGCTGCCCGAAGAAGTTCCCGCCGTGCACGACCGCGTCGTCCGCCGGGAAGAACAGCGGGTTGTCGCTGACGCTGCGCAGGTCCGCCGCGACGACACCGTCGACGTAGCGCAGCGCGTCCTCGGCGGCGCCCAGCAGCTGCGGTGAGCAGCGGATGCTGTAGGGCTCCTGCAGCGCCCGCTGGCCGGAGGGGCTGGCGCCCGCGAGCGTCCGGCGCATGTCCGCGGCGACCGCCGCCGCGCCGGGATGGGCGTAGGCGGCGATCAGGCGCGGGTCGAGGAACTGCGGGTCGGCGCCGAGCAGGTCGACCAGCAGGCAGGTGAGCGCCGCGCTCGCCCGCAGCGACGCGCGGACGCCGGCCAGCGCCAGCGCGAGCGCGGCCGTGGTCAGGGACGTCCCGTTGACCAGCGCCAGCGCGTCCCGGCCGTCGAGCGCGAGCGGGACGAGCCCGGCGTCCGCCAGGGCCTGCGCCGCCGGCATCCGCCGACCGTCGAGGTAGGCCGTGCCGCGGCCGCGCAGCGCCTGCGCCGCGTAGGCGAGCGGTATCAGGTCCCCACTCGCGCCGACCGAGCCGTACCGCGGCACGGCGGGCACGAAGGTCGTCGCGAACATCGCCGCGAGGCCGTCGACGACGTGCGCCGACACCCCGGACGCGCCCTGGGCCAGCGACCAGGCCCGGACCAGCAGCGCCGCCCGCACGATGTCGGGGGGCAGGTCCGGGCCCTGGCCGGCGCCGAGGTGGGCCAGGGTGTTGTCGCACTGGTCCGCCTCATCGGCCCGGCCGGCGAACCCGACCAGCGCCCCGAAGCCGGTCGTCGCTCCGTAGACGGGGCGGTCCTCCTCCCGCAGCACCTCGTGCAGGAAGCGCCGGCCACGCTCGACCCCGCTGCGCACCGCTGGGCCGACCTGCACCGTCAGCGGCCCACAGGCCCGGACCAGGTCCGGGCCTGACAGCGGCACGGAAAGATCAACAACCTTCTCGGTGGCGAGCACGCCTGAAGACCCTAGGGTCGGTTTCTCAGAGTGTTCTGAACTCGCCCCGGTACCTTCCCTCACCATGAGGCACGACTACCTGATCATCGGTTCGGGGCCAGCCGGGCTGCAGCTCGCCGCCTTGTTGGAGCGCGGTGGTCACGACTATGTCGTTCTGGAACGCGGAGCCGGCCCGGGCACGTTCTTCGAGACCTACCCCCGGCACCGCCAACTCATCTCCATCAACAAGGTGCACACCGGGCTCGACGACCCGGAAATGCGCCTGCGGATGGACTGGAACTCGCTGCTCAGCGACGACCCGGGGCTGCTGTTCACCCGGTACAGCAAACGGTACTTCCCTCAGGCGGCGGATCTCATCCGTTATCTGGCCGACTTCGCCGCGGCGACCGGGGCGCGGGTGCGTTACGACACCGAGATCGTGCGGATCTCCCGGGACGACGACGGTTTCGTCGCGGTGGACCAGACCGGCCAGGAATGGCGGTGCCGCCGGCTCGTCGTCGCCACCGGCGTCTCCCAGCTGCACGTCCCGCCCATTCCCGGTATCGAGACCGCCCAGCGCTACGACACCTTCGACACCGACCCGGAGTCGTTCGTCGACCAGCGGGTGCTCATCATCGGCAAGGGGAACTCGGGTTTCGAGACCGCGGACGCGCTGGTGGAGACGGCGGCCGTCATCCACGTCGCCGGGCCGCACTCGATCAGACTCGCCTGGCAGTCCCACTATGTGGGGCACCTGCGCGCGGTGAACAACAACTTCCTCGACACCTACCAGCTCAAGTCCCAGAACGCCGTCCTCGACGGCACGGTCGAGAGCATCGAGCGGCTTCCCGACGGCCGCTACCGGGTGATGTTCCGGTACGCCCGGTCGGTGGAGGCGCTGCGGGAGATCCTCTACGACCGGGTGATCGCCTGCACCGGCTTCCGTTTCGACTCCTCCGTGTTCGCCGAGGACTGCCGCCCCACCCTGGTCATCAACGACCGCTTCCCCGAGCAGACGGCGGCGTACGAGTCGACCAACGTTCCCGGCCTGTACTTCGCCGGCACGCTCACCCAGCAGCGTGACTTCAAAAGGTCCACCAGCGGCTTCATCCACGGTTTCCGTTACGGCACCCGGGCGCTGTACCGGATTCTCGCCGCCCGCCATCACGGCACGCCCTGGCCGGCCGAGCCGCTCGATCCGTCCGCGGACACCGTCAGCGACGCCATCATCGCCCGGGTGAACCGCTCGTCCGCGCTGTGGCAGCAGTTCGGGGTGATCGGCGACGTCGTCACGGTGGACGGCTCCCGTGCGCTGTACCACGAGGAGGTCCCGGTCCCGTACGCCACCGGCGGCGGGCTCGCCGGAGACAGGCTCGCCGGAGACGGGCTCACCGGGGGCTCCGGGCATGGGGGCGGGAGCGGCGCCCGGCACATGTTCGTCGTCACGCTCGAATACGGGCCCGACCACGACAGCGTCGACCCGTTCGACATCTCCGTGCCGCGTGTCGCCGAGAACGACGCGGCCAACGCGCACGACGCCAGCTACCTGCACCCGGTGGTGCGCTGGTACGTCGACGGTGAGGCGGCGGGCGTCCACCACCTCGCCGAGAACCTCGAGAACGAGTGGAACCTGCCGGCGGTGCACCAGCAGCCTCTCGCCGCCTTCCTCAAGGAATGCCTTGCCGACGCCGGCTGACCCGTTCACCCGCACCGCACCGGACGCCTATCCGCGACCGGTCCTGGAACTGCTGGAGGAGGCCGGGGAGCGTCCCGTCTTCGAGCACGGCGCCCGTGTCGTCACCGGAGCGGAGATGCTCGGCCTCATCCGGCGGATCTCCTCCGGGCTGCGGCGCGCGGGAGTGCGCCCCGGCGACGGCCTGGCGCTGCTGCTCTGGGTGAATCCCGAGGCGTTCGCGACGATCCTCGCCGGTCATGTCGTCGGTGCCCGGGTCGTCGGCGTACGCGCCGGGCTGCCGGACGGCCAGCTGCGGCACATCCTCGGCCAGGACATCGCAGCCGTCGTCTCCGACAGACCGGTCGCCGACAGCCCGGCCACCAGCAGCCCGACCACCAGCACGGTCGCCCAGCTCACCGTTGCCGAACTGCTGTCCACCGGCACGGACGGGGGCGAGAACGCCGCCTCGGTACAGCTCTCCGGGCGGCCCGGCGACATTGCGAGGCTCATCCACACGAGCGGCAGTACCGGCGTTCCGAAGGCGTGCGCGCAGACCTACGCCGCGCTGGGTGCCGCCTGGACGGCGCGGCCGGCGGCGTGGCCGCCCGCGATCCGCGAACTGGCCTCCCGGCTCCAGCGCTTCCTCGTCTTCGGGTCGCTGGGCAGCCAGGTGATGATGGAGTACGGCGTGCTGACCCTCGCCGCGGGCGGCACGCTGGTCGTCGCCGACCAGCCGGCGATGCCCGAGGCGATCGTGCGGCACCGCGCGACCGTGAGCGTGATGACCGTGGCCCGCCTGTACCGCCTCGTCGCCGACCAACGGCGCGCGCCGGCCGACCTGAGCACGCTGCGTGCCCTGATGGTCTCCGGCTCGCCGCTGGAGCCCGCCCGGCTGCGCGAGGCGCTCGACGTGCTCGGCCCGGTGGTCTTCCACGGCTACGGCCAGACCGAGGCCGGCACGATCTCGATGGCCACCCCGTTCGACGTCCCCGGCTCGGTCGGGTTCCCGCCGACGGCGGTGGATGTCCAGGTGCGGGGTTCCGACGGCACACCGCTGCCCGCCGGGGAGTCCGGTGAGCTGTTCGTCCGCACCCCGGCGCAGGCGGTGGGCTACTGGGCGGACCCCGCGCAGACCGCGGAGGTCTTCACGGACGGCTGGGTGCGCACCCGCGACCTCGGCCACCTCGACCCCGACGGCCGCCTGTACCTCTCCGGGCGGACGAGGGACGTCATCATCGTCAACGCCGGCCTGCACTACGCCGGGCCGATCGAACGGGTCCTCGCCACCCACCCCGACGTCGCCGAGGCCTACGTCGTCGGCACCCCCGACGAGAACACCGGCGAGGCGGTGCACGCCTTCGTCGTGCCGGGGGCCGGCCGCGATCCCGACCCCGCGGCACTGCGGGCGCTGGTCACCGCCCACCTCGGCGCCGACTGCGCACCCGCCACGATCACCAGGATCGACGAGGTCCCCCTGGCACCCAGCGGAAAGCCGGACAAGCGCCGGCTCCAGCCCGCGCAAGCTCTGAAGTGAACTCTGAAGCGCTCGGCTTCAGAGCACTTCAGAGCTCGGACGTCCACAGGCGCACGGCAGACGCCTGCCGACGCCCTAGAAAGATCAAACTTCAGAGTAGACTTCAGAGCTGTGGATCTGGCGGATCTCCTGACCCGGCCCGAGGGCAAGACACTCGAGTTCAAGCGCGACGTGTCGTCACCTCGCGGTGTGCTGCGGAGTCTGGTCGCCTTCGCCAACACCTCCGGAGGCGTACTGCTGATCGGAGTCGAGGACGGAACAAGCCACGTCCGCGGGGTGACGGAACCACTGGACCTCGAGGAACGGCTGGCCAACCTGATCAGTGACTCGATCGCGCCCCGCCTGGTTCCCGACATCGAGATCGTGTCATGGCGCAACACCCAGGTCGTCGCGGTCCAGATCTATCCGAGTCCGTCCCGACCGCACCACCTCGGCCAGGAAGGTCCGGAGAACGGGGTCTACGTCCGGGTCGGCTCGACCAACCGGAGGGCCGACCCCGATCTCGTCGAAGAACTGCGCCGCTACGCGCGAGGTGAAGCGTACGACGAACAGGCGATGCCTGAAATCGGTGCCGAGGCGATCGATCTGGGTGCCGCGACCGAGGCGTTCAGCCAGGTCCGGGAGCTCCGTCCCACCGATCTGGAGACCCTCCGGTTGGTGACGCCGCACCAGGGGCGGCTTGTGCCCACCGTCGGAGGCCTTCTGCTGTTCGGCCGCGACCAGGAGCGCAGCCGCCTCCTGCCGGATGCCTGGATACAGGCCGGACGGTTTCTCGGCGCAGACAAGGCCGAGATCGTCGATCAGCGCGAGATCCGTTCCAACCTGGTGCGCGGGGTGGAGGAGGCCCTCGATTTCGTGCGCAGGCACAGTCTGTACAGCGCCGACATCGGCCCGGTCCGACGCACCGATCGGTGGAACCTGCCGCCCGTCGCCGTACGGGAGGCAGTCGTCAACGCGGTGGCTCATGCCGACTACCGGCAACGCGGAGCGCCCATCCGCATCGCGGTCTTCGACGACCGTCTCGAAGTGGAGAATCCCGGTCTGCTGCAGTTCGGCCTGACGGTCGACGACCTCCGCCGCGGCGTCTCCAAGCTGCGGAACAGGGTCATCGGCCGGGTCTTCCACTCACTGGGGCTGATCGAGCAGTGGGGCAGTGGCATCCAGCGCATGACCACCGCCTGCCTGGACGCCGGTCTTCCCCCGCCAGATCTCGAGGAGATCGGCGGCCGCTTCCGCGTCACGCTCTGGACCCAGCGGGTCCGGCTGCCACCCCTTGACACCAGGGACCGGGAGATTCTCGCCGCCATCCCCGCCGACGGCGCACTCACCAGCTCCATCGCCAGGGCCATCGACCTGTCCGCCAGGGCGACGCGGACCCGGCTCATCAAGTTGGTCGAACGCGGACTGGTCCGCGAGGTGGGCGCCGGCCCGCGAGACCCGAAACGCCGCTACTACCGATCCTGACAGATGGTGCCACCTTCGACCGAACAGGCGTTCGGGTCGGGAGAGCGGTGTCCTCCCGACCCGAACGCACCTACGTGCCGGCCGCAACGCCCCGATGGCCACGGCACAGCCATCGGGTGGTCAGGAAGAGCCCCGGTCAGAGGCGCTCGACGACGTGGTCGATGGCGCTGGTAAGGGTCTCGACGTCGGAGGGCTCGATCGCCGGGAAGCAGGCCACGCGGAGCTGGTTGCGGCCGAGCTTGCGGTAGGGCTCGACGTCGACGACGCCGTTGGCGCGCAGCACCTTGGCGACGGCGGCGGCGTCCACACCCTCGAAGTCGATGGTGACGACGACCTGCGAGCGCTGCGCCGGGTCGGCGACGAACGGTGTCGTGTAGGTGGTCTTCTCGGCCCAGTTGTAGAGGATCGAGGAGGACTCGGCGGTGCGGCGCACGGCCCAGTCCAGGCCGCCCTGGCCGAGCATCCAGTCGAGCTGGTCGGCGAAGAGGAACAGGGTGGACACGGCCGGGGTGTTGTACGTCTGGTCCTTGGTGCTGTTGTCCAGCGCCGTCGTCAGGTCCAGGAACGGCGGGATCCACCGGTCGGTGGCCGCGATCTCACCGAGCCGGGCCAGCGCGGCCGGCGACATGAGGGCCGCCCAGAGGCCACCGTCGGAGGCGAAGCACTTCTGCGGCGCGAAGTAGTAGACGTCCGCCTCGGTCAGGTCGACGGGCAGGCCGCCGGCGCCGGAGGTGGCGTCCACCAGGTGCAGCGCGCCCGCGTCGGCACCCACGGGACGGCGCACCGGGCGGGCGACACCGGTCGAGGTCTCGTTGTGCGGGGTGGCGTAGACGTCGACGCCGGCCTCGGGGGCCCAGTCGGGGTGGGTGCCCGGCTCGGACTTCACGACCGACGGGTCGGCCAGGAACGGGGCGCCCTTCGTCGTGTCGGCGAACTTTCCGCCGAACTCGCCGAAGACGAGGTGCTGTGAGCGTTCCCGCACCAGGTTGAAGGCGGCGGCGTCCCAGAACGCGGTGGCGCCACCGATGCCGAGGACCACCTCGTAGCCCTCGGGCAGCGAGAACAGGTCGGCGAGCCCCGAGCGGACCCGTCCGACGAGGTTCTTCACCGGCTTCTGCCGGTGTGACGTGCCGAGCAGCGACGCCCCGCTGGCGGCGAGCGACTCCAACGCCTCGACGCGGACCTTGGACGGGCCGCAGCCGAAACGACCGTCGACCGGCCGCAGCGACTCGGGCAGGACGATCGTCGGAGCGTCAGGCATTGACATCCCCCAGCGGCCGCGGTGCGGGGCCGATGTAGCGGGCGGACGGACGGATGAGCCGGCCGGTGCGCTTCTGCTCCAGGACGTGAGCGCTCCAGCCCGCGGTGCGGGCACACGTGAACATGGACGTGAACATATGGGCCGGCACCTCGGCGAAGTCCAGCACCACGGCCGACCAGAACTCGACGTTCGTCCGCAGCGGGCGGTCCGGGTACCGGTTCGTCAGCTCCTCGATGGCCGCCGCCTCCAGCGCCTCGGCCACCTCGTAGCGATGCGAGCCCAGGTCGCGGGCGGTGCGGCGGAGCACGCGGGCGCGCGGGTCCTCGGCGCGGTAGACCCGGTGCCCGAAGCCCATCAGGCGCTCCTTGCGGTCCAGCGCCGCCCGGACGTACCCGGTGGGGTCACCGGTGCGCTCCACCTCGTCCAGCATCGCCAGCACGCGCGACGGCGCGCCACCGTGCAGCGGGCCGGACAGGGCGCCCACGGCGGCCGAAAGCGCCGCGGCGGCGTCCGCGCCGGTGGAGGCGACCACCCGGGAGGTGAAGGTGGAGGCGTTCATGCCGTGCTCGGCGGCGGACACCCAGTAGGCGTCGACGGCCTGCACGTGCTTGGGGTCGGGCTCGCCGCGCCAACGGATCATGAACCGCTCGGTGATGGTGCGGGCGCGGTCCACCTCCTTCTGCGGGACGGCGGGCTGCCCGAGACCGCGGGCGGACTGCGCGACGAAGGACAGGGCCATGACGGACGCCCGGGCCAGGTCGTCCCGCGCCTGCTGCGCGGTGATGTCGATCAGCTGGCCGAAGCCCCAGAACGGCGCGAGCATCGCCAGCGCGCTCTGGACGTCGACTCTTATGTCCCCGGAGTGCACCGGCACCGGGAACGGTTCGGCGGGCGGCAGGCCCGGCTCGAACGCCCCGTCGACGAGGAGGCCCCAGACGTGGCCGTAGTCGACCTTGCCGACGAGGTCCTCGATGTCGACGCCGCGGTAGCGCAGCGCGCTGCCTTCCTTGTCCGGCTCGGCGATCTCGGTCTCAAAGGCGATGACGCCTTCCAGGCCCGGCTTGAAATCGCTTGTCTTCTCGGCCATCGAGTCCGGATCTCCGCTTCTGTCTCGGCCGACCACGGGACGGGCCCTGCCGGAACCGGCCGGCCGCGGTGTGCCGCGTCACCGGCCGGATGCACGCCGACACGGCCGTCGTCGTCGCATCGGATCTGTCTAACGACGCAATCGTCCGTCTGCATCCTGCCCTGTGAGGGACGGTTACGCCACTGGACAGGGCGTGATGAGTCGCGTTCCGCACGGGGCGGCCCACGCGACCCCGGACCGTGCCCGGTCAGGTCCGGTCAGGTCCGGTGGCCGGCCGGAATGACACCCGGCCAGGTGAGCGCCGTCACACCACCGAGGGGCTGTCAGGATCCGGGGCGTGACGCCCTCCCCAGCCGTGCCCGATCTCCCGGCGGTGCCCGATCTCCCGGCGGTGCCCGATCCGTCCGGGCTGCGCCGCGGCTACCACCCCGGCCGGTTCGACGAGTCGATGCTCGCCGCGACCTGGGTCGAGCAGTTCCGCAAATGGTTCGCGGACGCGTCCGGCCCGGATTCGGGAATCAGCGAGCCGAACGCCATGATCTTTGGTACGGCGGACTCGGCCGGCCGGCCGAGTTCCCGCACGGTGCTGATGAAAGGGTTCGATCAGTACGGTTTCACCCTCTTCACGAACTACGGTTCGACCAAGGCCCGTCAGGCGGCCGAGAATCCATTCGGGTCACTGCTGTTCCCCTGGTATCAGCTGGAGCGTCAGGTGATCGTGGCCGGTTCGGTCGAGCGGGTGCCGCAGGCGGAGAGCGACGCCTATTTCCGTTCCCGGCCCCGGGGATCGCAGCTCGGGGCGTGGGCGAGCCACCAGTCGGCCGTGATCCCCTCCCGAACGGTGCTCACCGAACGGCTCACCGAACTCGAGCGCCGTTGGCCCGCAGGCGTGCCGGTACCGGTCCCCCCTTTCTGGGGGGGGCTACGCCTGGTGCCGACGTCGGTCGAGTTCTGGCAGGGCCGCCCGAACCGCCTCCACGACCGTCTGCGCTATCGCCTGATCGCGCAGGGTGCGGGAGACACCTGCTGGGTCGTCGAACGGCTCGCGCCCTGACCGGCCCGGAATCCAGGCGGCGCAATCCGCGTCCGCCGGGCGGCCCGCCGCGTGGGGCCGCCCTCCAGTCCGCGGTGATGCTCGGCCTGATGCCCACACGACCCCGCCACGACGCCCGCACGACGGTCATTCCGCACCGCAACCGAACACCGGCAGAACCACAGCCGAACGGTGGCCGAACCGCAGCCCTGACAAGCGATCAACCGGCGTCTACGCAGCTTCGCGGGGGGCCTCCCGCGTCGCCGCTGCGACGCGTTTAACACAGATGAACACCCAACGTTCTCGCTACACCAGACCCGCCCACTCCCTGACGATGCGGGCATTGGTACCTTTCTGCCTGCAGCCGTACCTGATCGGCAAACGCCGATCCGCGTCCCGCGCCGACATGCCGCTCTCCGGCCCGTCGGGCACGTTGACGGGCCGCCGGCAGCGGTCAACGGCGACCCGTCACACATCGAGGGAGACGGATTAATGCGGATCACCAGAATGCTGGCTGCGACGGCCGGTGTTCTCGGCGCGGCCCTGATCGCGGTCGCCGCCCCGGCCTCGGCGGCCACCACGCCTTCGCCCGACGTGCCGACGACGACCACCTCGGTGTCGCCGACCACCACCCCCGGCGAAGGCATCCTCGTCGAGACCTCGACGACACCCTCCGGGACACCCACGGCCGACCCGTCGGCCAGCACGGACCCCTCGGCGACGCCCAGCGTCGACCCGTCGGCGAGCCCGAGTGCCAGCGCGGACCCGTCGGCGACGCCGACCGACACCGTGCCCGAGAGCGCCTCGCCGACCCCCACCGAGGGCACCGGCGACCCGGTCCTCGACGGCTTCCTGTCCCTGCTGCCCTTCAAGGTGCCGCTGGACAAGGAGATCGACGGCATCGAGGACTTCGACGTCAACCCACTCCTGCTCACCTTCACCTGCGGCGACTCCGGGCCTGACTGGGTGCTGCGCAACAGCGGCGACAAGGCCCTCGGCTTCGGCTGGTTCGACACCAGCCTCGGCGCCGGCGTCAGTGAGATCGGCCCGGGCGCCACCCTCAACCTCACCACCCATGCGATGGCCGTGATCGCGTCCCCGTGGGACGCGGAGTCCGGCTACCTGCTCGTGACCGTGCCCACCGTGGGCGTCTCCGACTGCGAGGACACGGCGCCGCCGGCGGCGGCCCCCGTCGCGCTGCCCATCGCCGTGCCGGCGAGCAGCAGCGTCGTCCACGCCGAGCCGTACTACACCGGATGAGCAGCAACCACGAAGCGCCAGCCCGGCGCTGGCCCGGCCGTCGCGCCCTGTCCCGGACAGGAGCGGCGGCTGCGGCCGTTGTACTGGGCGGTGCGATTCTCACCGGCTGCGGCGGCGGAGACGACTCCGGCTCGGCCGCCGGCCAGGTGCCCGAGACCGTCCGCAGTCAGCTCGCCGCCGTCGCCGGTCTCGGGCAGGGAGCGAGCACCGTTCTGACCGCGACCGGGGCCGGCGTCGACATCTACCAGGCACCGAACGCGCCGCGGCCGACGTCCACGCTGTCGAACCCGAACGAGAACGGCGCCCCCCGGGTCTTCCTCGTCCAGGCGAGGATGCCGGGCTGGTGGCAGGTGCTGCTGCCCGTCGAGCCCAACGGCAGTACCGGCTGGGTGAAGGCGGAGCAGGTCACCGCCAGCCAGACGCCGTACCGGATCGTGGTCGCGCGCGGCGCGCACAAGCTGCGCCTCTACAACAACGACCAGATGATCGCGGAGGAGCCGGTCGCGATCGGCACCACCGACACCCCGACCCCCGGCGGCCGGTTCTTCCTGATGGAGCTGCTGCGGCCGAGCAACCCGAACGGCGCCTACGGCCCGTACGCGTTCGGCCTGAGCGGCTTCTCCACCAGCATGGAATCCTTCGGCGGCCGGGACCCGGTGATCGGCATTCACGGGACGAACGAACCCGGCTCGATCGGCCGCGATGTCAGCCACGGCTGCATCAGGCTGAGTAACGACTCGATCACCCGGCTGGCCCAGACGGTCCCGCTGGGGACCCCCGTCGAGATCGTCGCCTAGATCGAGCCCGTCGCCTGATCACGGGCGGCCCGGTCAGGCGGTGTACCGCCGGGGCCGGGCCGCGGCGGCGGCGGCGGCACGCAGAGAAGGACCGGCGGCACACAGCGAAGGACCGTGGCGCGCCAGCGCGAGCTGCCCTCCACATCCCGCGCCGGCGCGACCACGTCCGGTGGAGCCCGTCACTTCCCCACCGGCGGGGCGAGGAGCCGAGCCCGCCGTCTCCCTGCCCGCCTTAAGGGTGGCCAATCCCGACCGGCCGAACCGGCGGACGACAGAATCGGAACGTGTCGGGTATCTGACACGCCCATCGCTTGCGGGTGCGCCAACCAGGCAGGCAGGTGGGTGGGTCGATGGATGGATGGATGGGAGAACCATCCGCTGGGTGGGAGGCGCATCCGCCCGCTCCGGACGTCAGTCGCCGCGGCGCCCTCCGCCCTTCCGGGCCTGCTCGTAGCGATCGAGGGCCTCCCTGCGTTCCGCGGCGTGGTCCACGACCGGGAGCGGATAGCCGTCCGGCGGACCGCCGGGGCGCTTCCACGGCTCGTGCACCTCGCCGGCAGGAAGTCCCCGCAGCTCGGGGACCCAGCGCCGGATGTACTCCCCGTCGGGGTCGAACCGGCGTCCCTGCGAGACGGGATTGAAGACCCGGAAGTACGGTGCCGCGTCGGTGCCCGTGCCGGCCGTCCACTGCCAGCCGTGGTTGTTCGAGGCGAGGTCGCCGTCGACCAGGCGCTCCAGGTACCAGCGGGCGCCGTGGGTCCAGTGGACGTGCAGGTCCTTGCAGACGAACGACGCCTCGATCATCCGGATCCGGTTGTGCACCCAGCCCTCGGCGAGCAGCTGGCGCATGCCGGCGTCGACGACGGGATAGCCGGTGCGGCCCCATTTCCAGGCTTCGAAGGCATCGCCCGGCGGCTCGTGCGCCATCGTCGCCAGGGTGTCCGAGAAATCGCTGCGGGCCGAGGAGGGATGGGCTGCGAGAACGTCCGCGTAGAACTCCCGCCAGGCGAGCTCTGAGCGAAACTTCTCCGCCGCGTCGGGCAGGCCACCCGCGGCCCCGTCCCCGCTCGCGTCCCCGTCCCCGCTCCCGCTGCCACTGCCCCGGCCGCTGCGGCTGCGGCTGCGGCTGCCGACCGACGTGGCGGTGACCGCCTGGTGCAGCTCGTGCAGGACGGTCCTCGGGTGCACGCAGCCCCACTTCAGGTAGGGCGAGAGCCGGGAGGTGACCTCGGCGGCCGGCTCGTCGCGATGCCGCGCGTATCCGGCGAGGCTGTCACGCAGGAAGGCACGCAGGCGTTCTCGGGCGGCCGCCTCACCCGCCGCGGGCAGCCGGGTGCCGTCCAGATCCGGGTCGGCCGGGATGGCCGCAGCGCTGCCGGGCAGCGAGCGGGGATCAAGCCAGTCCGGATCGGCCGCCCCGGCCGCGGGCGCCCGCCAGCCGTGCTCCTTCCAGGCCCGGTAGAACGGCGTGAACACCCGGTAGGACGTGCCCTCCGAGCTGGTCACCCGGCCCGGAGCAACCGCGTAGGCGGAGCCGGTGCGCCGCAGTTCCCGGCCGTCGGCAGCCAACGCCCGGGCGACCTTGTCGTCCCGGTCACGGCCGTAGGGGCCGTGGTCGGCCGCGATGTGGACCACGGCGGCGCCGACCTCCCACGCGACCGCCGGGACGACCTCGTCCGGGCGGCCGGCGCGGACGCACAGCCGACCGGACAGCCGCTCGTCGAGGTCCCGCAGGCAGCGGTAGAGGAAGGCGAGGCGCACCGGCCCGGACGGACCGCGCAACGCGTCGTCCAGGACGAACAGGGCCAGGACCGGCCCCTCGTCGGCGGCCGCGAGCAGCGCTGGGTTGTCATCGAGACGGAGGTCGCGGCGCAGCCACCACACCGCCCGACGTGACGTGGACGACCTCATCCCACAGACACTACCCAGACACGGAAGGTCACCCGAGAGGGTCACATTGGTGCCACACCATGCCACTCGAGTCCACGGCGTGGCATCGCCCGACCACGCCCCGTGGCTGTTGTGCTGTCCGGGTGACACAGGCCGTGCAGTGGGATCAGGGCATTTCCGACGCCTGGTCGCGCATCGCGCAGACGGGCCCCAGGATCCTCGTGTTCGTGCTGGTCCTCGCAGCCGGCGCGATGATCGTCCGGGCCCTGCTCCGCGCCGCCGACCGGGCCCTGGAACACACCGGTTTCGATCGCCTGCTCGCGCGGTCCGGCGCCGCCCGGCTGCTACACAGCGACGAGGCCACCCTCCAGACCGGGCTGCTCCGCCTCGCGGCGGCAGCCTGCTTCCTCGCCGTCCTGCGGGCCGCGCTCGGGGTGTTCGGCCCCAGCCCGGCCGACCGGATGGCCGGTACGGCACTCGATGTGCTGGCGAAGGTGCTGCTCGCGTTCGCGATCGTGCTCGTCGGGCTGGCCCTCGCCGCCGCCGCACGCCAGTTCCTCACCGACTCGCTCGCCGGGCTCCGGCACGGGCGCACGGTGGGCAGGGTCGTCGCCGGGATCGCTGTCCTGGCGTTCGGCAAGGCGGCCCTGGACGAACTCGGCCTCGGCACCTCGGTCACGACGCCACTGCTCTATGCGGTGCTCGCCTCCTGCACCGGCGTGGTCGTGGTCGGCGTGGGCGGCGGGCTCATCCGGCCGATGCAGAGCCGTTGGGAGGAGATTCTCGACCACGCCGAGGACACCGCGCAGGAGGCTCGCGCCGCCTGGCGCACCAACCACGCGCCGACCCACGCGGCCCCGTCAGCCACGTCAGCCCCCGCCGGGCCGGCACACGCAGCACCGCTGACGCCCACGGCACCGCCTCCACACGCGGCACCGCCAGCCCAGCCGCCGCTGCCGCCGGTATCGGTACCTCCGCCGTCGCTGCCGTCGCCGTTGCCGTCGCGACCACCGGCTTCACAGGCGCGACCTGCGCGGTCGGCATCGCCACCGTTCACCGCCTCGATGCTGCCGACAGCACCGCCATGGGGCGGCAGCCCGCAGGCGGGCGGATTCCTGACCGTGCCGGAGGGCCCGCCAGGGCCCACCGGCCCCGCGCCCGGTGCTGCCGCACCTGGTACCGGCTCGGCGGACCCCGCAGGCCCCTTGGTGGCGCCTCGGCCGGATTCGGCGCACGACCCGTACGGAACGGCGGCGGACGACGAACGCCGCGGCCCGCCGGCTCCCCCGCCGGCCGTGCAACGCCCGTCCTTCCCACCGCCGGGCGAGCGGCCTCGGCCGGCCCGGCCGGGTGTCCCCGCAGCGCCCCGAACGGCTCCCGGAGCCCCGGACCAGCGGTCCTCGGCAACCCCGCCGGCGGCCGGTCCGCGGGGGCCGGTAGCGTCCTCGAATCAGGCCATCCCACCCCCGGCGCCGGGAACGGTGCCCCGGCCCGTGCCAGCCGACCCAAAGCCCACCCCCCCTGTTCGGGGGGAACGGCCTGCTCCCTGACCGTGCTCCCGGCCGACCTGGAGGGGCGCGTTCGGCAAACTACGACGCGCCACGACGCCGGGTGGGGCACTCTGGGAAGAGAAGCACTTCGGGTCGCGGTACGGCGCCCGCGCCGCACCGCACGACGGTGGGAGACCTCCACGCCACGACGACAAGCGGACGAGCAGGACCTCGCGGAGGGCGACGCCTCGTCGGCGTCACGAGAGTGCGAGCGAAGGGACATCTCGGTGAACGAGCCATCTGACATGGAACGTTCACGGCTGCTCCTCGGATGGCTGGCGGCCCGTCGGGCGGTGGATCACTGCCTGTCCGACCTGCTGGCCGCCGGCCCCGCCGGTGAACGAAGGGTCCGCGAATCGCTCGCGAGGGTCGACGACCTGGAGACACGCGCGCAGGTCGCGTTCGACCGCTATCGCAGCGCGGCCGGGTCCGCCGGGGCGGCGGGGCCCAGCGCCGGACGAGCCCACAGATGGGCCACAGACCCGTCCAACCCCGGCCCGGACGGGCCCGATGACGGCCAGAGCGGCCGGACGCCCGGCGACCCGGCGAGGAACGACCGCGGCACCACCGCGGACAGAGGAGTCACCGCGGCCCCGGGCGGAGATCCCCGCCCGTTCGAGGCCGACAGGAGGAACGTCATGCCGCTGCACGTGAACCCACGCAGCATGACTCCGGCCGGCCGGGAGCAGGCCGGTCCCGATCCGGGGGCGAGCGATCGCTGGGCGCCGCGCGAACGACCCCGGCTGAATGTCGTCCGGGAAAGCGACCTTGCCCGTAGCAGTCCTAATACGAAAAGTAATCAGCGACACCGTTGATGCACGGCTAGGTCAGCGGCGCGTCAGAATACCCGTCGTGTCGGCCGCCCACCGCCGCCGCGTCGCCGCGGTCCGGCTTCTCACCTCACTCCTCGTCGCCGTGATACTCGCGACGGGCTGTGGCCTCATGGGCGGCAGTGGGCGCAGCGGCCAGGCAGGGACGCCCACGGGCCGCGGGGCACTGACCCAGGCACCGCCGACAGCCGGTCCCGATGCCTTCGAGCGAAGTGGACGCGGTGGTCAGATCCGGCTGACCCTGCCCGCGGATCAGACGGCCCGGCCGTACCCGCTGGTCGTGGCGCTGCACAGCCTGTACCACGACGGAAGCGAGCCACAACGGGGCTGGGGGCTGGACGAACTCGCGCGGTCGGCGGGATTCGCCGTCGTCTACCCGGACGGCCTGGACCTGTCGTGGAACGCGGGGACCTGCTGCGGGCCGGCCTCCGCCGGCGGGGTGGACGACATCACCTGGCTGCGCTCGCTCATCGCGCATCTGGAGAGCCGCTATCCCATCGACCCGCGGCGGGTCAGCATCATCGGCCTGTCCAACGGCGGCATGCTCGCCTACCGCTACGCGTGCGAACACGGCGACGAACTGGCCGGCTTCGCGGCCGTCGCCGCCAGCCTGCAGACCCTGAACTGCATCCCGCCGGCCCCACTGACCACCGTGTCGATCCACGGCGGCCTGGACGGGCACGTCCCCTACGCCGGGGCGCTGTGGTCCGAGGCGCTCCAGACGGGGATCACGCCCACCGACGTCAGCCTCGGCCCGTTCCGGTCGGTGGACGGCTGCCCACCGCCCACCCAGCCGGGTGACACCAGCTACACCGGCTCGGACGGCCGGCCGATCGGCACCACCCCCGATCCGGCGGGAGCCACCCCGACCGCCGGCCCGGACGGGGGAGCTGCCGCGATCATCGCCGCCGCCGGTCCGGACGGCCAGGCAGTCCCCGGGATGCCGGCGTCGCCGTCACCTCAGGCGGCGCCCGCGGCACCCACGGCACCCGCGCCGGCGACGCAGCCGGTCGCCATCCGGCACGAGACGGTCTGTGCGTCATCCGCCCGGCTCGTCCAGTACCTGCTGCCCGGCCTCGGTCACGGCTGGCCGGCCCTGACCGGGCCCACCGCCTTCGACACCGCCACCGTGCTGTGGAGCCTCCTGCGGGACGCCCGGTCAGCCACCGCCGGCCCCCGGATGTGAGTGAGCCGGCCGGTCGGCCAGGTGGACGTCCGGTCGTCAGCCCGCGGGCTGGAAGGACGTCCGGAGTGCGGCCATCAGGGTGTTGAGGGTGCCCGCCGCGTCAGCCGGCACCCGGGCGATGAGCACGTAGACCGATCCGGGAGCCTCCACCGTGCGCATCAGGTAGGACACCCGCTGCCCCTCCCGGTCGTAGGAACCGGCGAACTCCTGGGTCGGCGCCCCGTTCGCGTCGGTGGCAGCGCCCGAACGGTCCTGGGTGAGACCGGAGACGCTGCCGAACTCGCCGGTCTGTACCTGGCTCAGCGCCGTGGGGGCGTCCACTCCGGCGACCCGCGCGACCCCGATCATCTGTGGGCCGTACTCCGCGGGGGTGCCGACAGCGCCGGCGCCCGGCTCGCCGAAGAAGACACCCGTGTTGTCCCGACGCTGCTTCCACGTCGGCGGGTGGGAGAACGTGGCTCGCTGGTCCGGGTCCGTGTGCGCCACCCAGTCGGCGGGAACCGCCGCCGGGGCCTGGCCCCCCGCCGGGGCACCCGCGGAGGGCGGCGGCGCACCGGCGGGCCCGGTGGGAGTGGCGGACGGCTCGGAGCCCGGTGCCGAGGACGCGCTGTCGCCGCTGGGCCGCACCTTCTCCCACACGACACCCGCCCCCACCCCGACGCCGAGTGCCACCCCGAGCACGACCAGCGCGATCACCAGACGGCGCAGGAAGGGCCCGAGCCCGGCGTCCTCGCCACCGGGCAGATCGTCCACGTCGTCCAGGTCGTGGACGTCCGCCGGGAAGTCCGGCTCGTCAAAGCGCTCCGCGGCACCGAGGCCCTCCCGGCGGGCCGGCGATCCGCGGCGCGGCGCGCGACCACCGCGCTCCCTGCCGCTGCCACGGCCGTCCAGGCCATCGCGGTCCAGGCCATCGCGGTCGTAGTCGTCGCCGTCGTCGTCGTAGGCGTTGTCGTAGGCGTTGTCGTAGGCGTTGTAGGCGTCATCACGGTCAGTCGCCTCGCGGCCGGGAAGCTCCTCCTCGCGGAGGTTACGGCCGGCACCGTCACGGCCGGCGGGCTCGCGGGCCGCCCTGCCACGAGCGGCCCCGCCGGGGGGCGCGCCGTACTCCCGGGCGGGGTCGTCCACCGGCTCACCGCGGGGCGGCACGCCCGCTCGAGGCGGTTCCGGCCGATACAGGTCCCCGCGAGGTCCCCGCGACCGCGGGTCGGCACCGGCCACGTTCTCCGGCGCGGCCCACTGGCCGGCGGGCACGCCAGGCCCCGTGCCCGCGTCCGGGCCGGCCCCCGCGCCTGCACTCGGGCCCGCGCCTGGGCCCGCGCCTGGGCCCGCGGCACCACCGGCTGGTGGCCGAAGGCCCGTGGCACCCGGCGGACGGGTGGGTGTGCGGGCCGCCCCCGCCCGCGGTACCAGTGCCCTCCGCACGGACGTACCGCCCGAGCGATGGGTCGTCGGCTCCTCCCAGCCTCCCTCCCGCGGCGGGCCGGCGGACGGGGGCTGGTTCGCGGCGGGCCCTGTCGGCGCGGGACCCGGCGGCGGATAGCCACCGATGGCGGGACCGGGTCCATAGTCCGGAACGGGCGCGTAACCAGGACCGCCGGGACGGCTGGGACCGCCAGGCGGGTAGCCGGGAGCAGGCGGGTAGTTCTGCGGGGGCGAGTACTGCCCACCCGGGGGGTACGGCCCCCCGCTCAGGCCGGGGCCGGGCTGCGGGGCCTGGGGGTATCCCGGCTGTGGCGCGTAAGCGCCGTCCCGATGAGACCCGGGGCCCGGAACGCCGGCATGAGGCGGGGCGCTTCCGTGCTGGCCACCAGGTCCGAAATCGTCCGGATACCGGTCGCGGGAGCCCGGTTCGTTCCAGTAACCGTCGGGGTCCGAGGCGCCCTGCGAGTGCTCTCGATGGGTCGGCCGACCCTGATCGCCCGGGCCTCCCCTCCATGCACCGTCCGTCACCAGACAACCTCCGATTCCGGGACATGCAGGAAATACCCCGCGCGATATACCGGTGTACCACGCCGTTGCGGAAGCGTTGCGCGAGCCCCCTTGACATTCGGGCCGGTTGTCGCGCAAATCCACCCGAGACCTCGGCCGGCCTTCCCACCACACGGCCCCGTCACGGCGCGAAGGATCACCTACTGCGCGCGGCGGTCGGACCGCCCCCGTGCTCCTGCCATCACCGACCGCAGACATCACTCCTGGCGCACACCGTCACGGACGGGCGCCCGAACGCCGCCGTGGCGCGACATCCGCCCGTCCGACGAATCCATCATGGACCGGCGTGAACCATCGCCGACTGACACAAACGTGCCGCGCCCGACCGAGATCCTCGGCCCGGCCACCGGCCACCGGGGCCGCGGGACCTTCGGGGTGTTCCGGTTCGGCGATTCCGGGCGTCGCGCCGCGTTCATCCGGCCCGGGCGGTGATCCGCTTTGTGGGCCGTGCTTCCGGAAGCTGGCGCAATAGCCGGGTCGGGCACAGCGCGACATCACCGCGGCGGCGATGAGAAGCTCACGGACGACATCCGCTGCCGCCCGGTGCGGGATCCCGGTGCGGGATCCCAGTGCGGGATCTCGGGCGGGATCTCAGGACGGGAAGGCGGCCCGGCGGCGGCATCCGACAGTGTGCGCGACGGCGCAGCCGGCCGGGTGGCTGCGAACGATGCGTCAACATGCCGGGCCCGCCCCCGGCAACAGACGGCCACCGCACGGCCTGTGGCGCCTGTCGCGAGGCCGCCGGGGCCCCGGATCCGGCAGTATGTCCTGGATCCGACACCCGTTGCGGTGCCGGCTAAGCGGAACGTTGGTCGGAATTCAGGAATCGCTCAGGGTGCCGGGGGAAAGTGCCTACCATGACAGCCACGCACGACGCTCGGTCCCCCTGGGCTCCGCCCGCTGATGCGCCGGAGCGGACCAGGGCCGAGACGGCCAGTTCGGAGGGGCCGGTGGACCCGCGGTCGCAGCCGCACGAGCATCCGCGGCAGCCGGAGGCGCCACCTCCCGGCGCCCCGGCGCCGATTTCCGGCCCTGCCGGAGCCACTCCGCCATCCGGCGCGTTCGCCTCGCCGGACACTCCGGCGCCGGCTCCGCTGCCGAACAACCCCTACCCCGGTGCGGGTCCGCCCGGGGACTACCGCCCGGCGGGCGAGCACCAGCCGGGCCAGTTCCAGCCGGGCCAGTTCCAGGCCGGCTCCCAGCCGCCTGGTTCGCCCCAGCCCGGTTCGCAGCCGGCCGGCGCCCAACCCCCGCAGGGCCGCCCGACCACGCCCTACGGCCCGCCGGCGCCCTGGGCATCGCCGCAGGCGGCCGCGCACCAGGGCCCTGGCGGTGGGCATCCCGGCACCCGTGACTCGCAGCAGCGCAGCCTCTGGGGAAGCCCGTCCTGGGGTGCTCCAGTGCCTCCTGGATCTCCTGGGCCGGCGGCCGGCGGCCCAGGGCCCGGCTCCGGGGTCCCCGGTGGCCAGGACCCCTTCGGGCGGTTCGCGCCCGCCACGCCCACACCGCCCCCGATGCGGCGCCGCCGCCTGGTCGCGGGTGCCCTGGCGATCGCGCTCGTCTCCGCCGGGATCGGCGGCGGTGTCGGTGCCCTGGTGGCGGGTGACGACTCACCGGTGTCCGTCGTGTCGACCGATTCGGGCCTGCGTCAGTCGACCGTCGGCGGCGGAGTCTCGCCGGCCGCCGACAACACCGTGTCGGCAGCGGCGCAGGCGATCCTTCCGAGCGTCGTCACCATCGCCGAGGAGTCCGGCCAGGAGGCCGGGACCGGGTCCGGCACGATCATCCGTCCGGACGGCTACATCCTCACGAACAACCATGTCGTGTCCGCGGCCGCGAGCGGCGGGACCCTGACGGTCACGATGCAGGACGGCCGGACCTTCGACGCGGAGATCAAGGCGACCGACCCGAGCGCCGACCTAGCCGTGATCAAGATCGAGGGGACCGATCTCCCGGCCGCCACCTTCGGGGACTCGACGGCGCTACAGGTGGGCGAGCTCGTGGTGGCGGTGGGCAGTCCGCTGGGCCTCAACGGCACGGTCACCTCGGGCATCGTCAGCGCCCTGCACCGACCGGTGCGCACCGGTGACCAGACCGTGCGGGACCAGCAGAACACCGTGCTGGACGCAATCCAGACGGATGCCCCCATCAATCCGGGTAACTCGGGCGGCCCGCTGGTGAACAGCCGGGGCGAGATCGTCGGAGTGAACACAGCGATCGCGACGGTCGGCGGTAGTTCCTCACCCTTTGGTGGTGCACAGCAGTCCGGCAACATCGGGGTCGGTTTCGCGATTCCGGGCAGCTATGCGGAGAAGGTCGCCGGCCAGCTCATCAACAACGGCACCGCCCTACACCCCTATCTGGGGGTGAGCGCCGCGACCGCGGGCGAGAACACCCGGTCGACCGCAGCGAGCGGGACCGGCGCCCAGATCCGCTCCCTGGTCAGCGGAGGCCCGGCGGAGAAGGCCGGCCTCCGGCCGGGCGACGTCATCACCAAGGTGGGGGATCGGGCGGTCACGGACGTAGATTCACTGATCGCAGCCGTCAGGTCCCACGACATAGGCAACGAGGTGGAGGTCACGTACCAGCGCGACGGGCAGACCGCCACAGTGACCGTAACGCTGCTCGAGCAGCCACCCAATTCCTGATCATCGTACGGACGTTCGCTTTTGGGAACACCAGGCTGATTCGACATCAGCCGGCAGGACCGGTCCAGGCCGGCGATGCCGGCGTGGATACGGCGAAGATGCCATCGGATAAGCTGGATCCGGCGCCCGACGAAGAGGGATACGACACCATGTTCAGCGTCAAGCTGACCATGGTGTCGAGGTGGCGACAAAAAATCTTCACAACCTTCACCCCGGCCAGATCAGGCACCTCCTACTATTGAGCCTGCCTGACCGGTGACCAGGACCGCGCCACAATGGTCGGGAACCTGGTCCCGGCGCCGAGGCCAGGAACGTCGTCCCGGGGAGAAGCAGACTGATGAACGACGACGCGGACCTCGTGGCCCGTGTTCGGCGTGGCGATCGTCAGGCTTTCAACGATCTCTACAACCGCTACGCCGACGACGTGTTCTCGATGTGCCTACTGATCCTCGGCGATCCCACCGTGGCGCGGGCCGCGGCCGGCACCGCGTTCGCCCTGGTGGCTCGAACGAGGCTCAATCCCCTGTCCGATCCCACCAGACTGCGGCCGTGGCTGCTGGAGCTCGCCCGCGGCAGCGCGCTGGCGTGGTCCGGGTCGCCGCAGGCGCGCAGTGTCCCGGTGCCGCACGGGGTCTCGCCGGAGGAGCTGCTGGACGGCGCGGTCGTCCCCGCTCCGGCGAGCCTGCGGGCCGGGTTGCAGCGCACCTTCGACCGCGCGGCGGTCGCCGCCGGTGCAGCGGCCGCCGCAGCAAGCAAGCGAGCGGCCGAGCGCACCGGGCCGGAGCCCGTGGGCTCGACCGGCAGCTCGGCGGCTCAGGGCATGGCTGCGCGGCCCCCCCGCGGAACAGCGACCGGCGGCGCACCAGCCTTCCCGGGCGGCTCGGCCGGCCAGATACCGACACCGGCGGCGCGAGCGGCCTTCACCGCGTCCGGCGGGGCAGCCGGCGCACGTCGCGGTCCCGGTGGCCCCGGAGCCGGGAGGACCGGCTACCCGCACGACGACGCGGTCACGATCGTCTCCCCGTCCACCGGCCTGCACGCGGGTCCTGGAGACGGCCACGAACAGCCCACGCCGACCGGTGACAGCGATGCAGGCAGCCACGGCGCCCTCCCGCTCCTCGCCGTAGACCGGGCCATCCCGGTCCAGGAGCCCCGCGGGGGCGGCGCGGCCGAGTTCCGCGCGCGCCCGGCCGTCGCGGTGGCCGCCGCGCTGGCGGTGGCCGTGGCCGGGCTCACCGCGGTCATCTCCTGGCCCACCGGGCAGTCCGAGCTGGTCGCCGACACCGGTCCCAGCATCGTCGCGATCACGCCGTCGCTGCCACCCGGCCCGCTGCCGACGATGACCCAGCCGCCGCTGGCGCCCGTCCCGCCGCCTCCGACCGTCGCGGGCGTTTACACCAGCCGACCCGCCGGCCCCCGGACGACCCAGGTCGTCCGCGAGGTCGACTCGGAGACCCGCCGCACCCCTCGGCCAACCAGGCCGGCACCGGCACCGGCGGCCCCGCCGACGAGCGCCGACGCCCCGGCGCCCACCACCGCTCCGGTGCCGCCATCCAGCCCGCCCCCCGCGCCGACCACCCCGCCGCCGTCGACCGGCCCGGCGCCGACTCCCACCGACGGCCCGGTGAGCCCCCCGCCGGATGGCGAGGCTCCCACTCCCCCGGTGACCTCACCGCCGACGACGGCACCGCTCCCGGAGCCTCCGACCTCGGCTCCGCCGGAGTCGACCGCACCGGTGCCCGTGGAGAGCACACTGCCGAACCCGTTCCCCAACTTCCCTCGGTTTCCCTTCCCCTGGCCGTCCACGGCGCAGCCCGTCGCGGTCTGACCCCGCCGTCGCGGTCTGACCCGATCGGCGCACCGCGCAGCCGAATCAGCGCACCGTGTAGAAGACAGTCGTCACGTACTGGTCAAAGTCGTTGACACGCAGGGTGAACCGCAGCTGCCACTCGCCGGGCAACGGCACGCCGACCCCCTCGGCGACAGCGTGCCCGTCCGTGACCTCCGCCAGCGGGACCTCCAACGGCCCGACCCCGGCCGAGGGAAGGGTGAGTTCGCCGCTGGCCTCGACGAGCCGCTGCGGTCGCCCCTGCGGGCCGTACGTGTAGACGTGGATGGTCTGCAGCCCGGTTCTGGTCGGCGCGATCTCCACGTCGACGGTCAACGGGCCGGCGATCGCCGTCCTGGAGAAGGGCGGGGCGTAGGAGTCCCGACCGGGGACGGTGTTGACCAGCACCGAGGTGACTGCCAGCACGGCGACACCGACCACGATCTCGAAAACCACCCCGCGGCGCAGGCCGAGGACGGCCAGCGAGGTGACCGGCGCGGCTGACGCGGACTGGAAGTGCCGGCGGACCCACCGCCGCGCCAACAGGCCCAGGCCCAGCACGCCGAGGACGAACCAGAGCTTGTACAGCAGCAGACGTCCGTAGGTCGTGTCGAACAGCGCCCCGAAGGCACCGACCTCCCGCCACGCCTGGACGGTCCCGGTCAGAACGATCAGGGTGATCGCGATCGTGGCCGTCCTGGACCAGCGCGGCAGCACCCGGGCCAGCTCGCCGGCCCAGCTCGCCTCGACCGGCGGGTCGACCTCCGCCCCGACACCGGCAGGTGGAACGACGGTTGCCTCTTTGGCCTCGGCCGGCTGGCGGGCACCGCGGCCGGACGCGTCAAGCAGGGTCAGACCCAGGACACACAGCCCACCCAGCCAGATCGCCATGGCCACGGTGTGCACGGTCATGACAGCCGTGGCCAGCCAGACCCGGTCACCCGCGCTGGCGTGACCGATCATCGCCATGGTCGTCGCGAGGACGAGGCCGAGCCCGGCAAGCTCCACCAGGCCGCGGCGGCCAGTCCTTTCCCCGGACACGGCTCCGGCCCCCGCTCCGGCCCCGGACGCGGCCCCGGACGCGGCCCCGGACGCGGACAGCCGGCGGAGCAGCGGCACCGCCAGCAGCAGCGCGAGAACGCGGATCGCCAGAAGCTGGCCGTACCGGCTGTCCAGAGTCACAGCCAGCGGATCCAGGCTCAGGACGTCGGACATCCCGGATCCGGCGCTGTACGGCCCCTGGAACAGCAGCATGCCGAGCGCGCCGGCGAGGCTGAGCAGCCAGCCGGCCGCGATCAGCCGGGTCGGGCCGGAGCGGCGTGCCCCGGCCGGCCAGAGGACGCCGACGAAGAAGGTCGCACCGATCAGCAGCGCGGCTCCGGCGAAGGCCACCAGGCGGGCCACCCCCAGGGACACCCCGACCGCACGGGATCCGCCGCCGCCGGAGGGAACGGCCGCCGCCGCGCCGGCGTCCGGCGGGCCACCGACCCCGAACGCGAACGCGCCGCCGACCGGATGGCTGTCCGCGGAGACGACCCGCCAGCTCACGACATACGTCCCCGGGCCAAGCCCGCGGCGCAGCGCGACCGTCACCTCGGAGGCGGATCCGCCACCCCGGGTGTCGCCCTCGTCGACCCGGGTGCCGTCGGTGCCCAGGACGCGGATCGCGTCCGACTTGATCGAGACGGATTCGCTGAACGACAGCGTCACCCGGTCCGGCGCGGTGTCGAGCGCCGCCCCGCCGACCGGACTGCTGCTGGTCAGCGTGGCGTGCGCGGAGGCCGGGAGAGCCGTCACCAGCAACGCCGCGACGGCCAGGCCGAGCACCGCCAGCACCCGCCGGACACCACCGGCGCGCCCCGGGGCACCACGGTCACGAATGGTCCCGGTGTCGTGGGCGGTCCTGCGGGGTCCGGTCATGATGCGTCCGTTCAGGGAGATGGGGTGCCCTGCGCCGCGGCGGAGGGCACCCCCGGGAAGGTCAGGCGCGGCGGCGGGTGCTGATCAGCGCGAAGGCACCTGCGCCCAGCCCGAGCAGACCCAGGACCAGACCGGTGATCCCGAGCGCACGGGCCGTGCCGTCCGACTCGGACCCGACAGCGGCAGGCTGACCCGAGCCGGTGCCCGCTCCCGCGGACGTGGACGCCTCGTCAGCGGCGTTGTCGCCACCGGCGCCGGCCCCCTCCTCGTCCGCCGCGGTCAGCGTGATCGCCGGGGCGGGGTGCTCCGGCTCGTCGCCGCCGGGGCCGGCCACGTCGATCCACCGGACGATCTCACCGTCGGAGTAGGTCTGGAGCGCCTTGAAGACGACCTGGTCGGCATCCTCGGGCAGCGGACCGGCCGAGATGCCGAACGTGTCGAACTCGCCGGGCCTGATACCGCCGCCGTCCTGCGCGGTCCAGGTGATCTGTGTGACGACCTCGTTGATCTGCGTGCCGTGGGCGGTCAGCGGCCTGGACGGCGCTCCCCTGGTCACCTGGTACGTCCAGCCGGGCTTGGGCTGGACGGTGACCGAGGCGATCGGGGTGTCCGCCGGGAACTGCACGTCCAGGCCGGTGGTCGACGCCGAGTCGCTCTCGGTCGGGACCTTGAACATCAGGGTGGCGTAGCCGCCCGCCGTGGCCTCCTGGGGTGACACGGTGACATGCGCGGACGCGGGCAGCGCGAGCGCGACGGTGCCCGCCGCGGCGGCGAGCGTGCACAGCGCACCGCGACGGAGGCGGGCTGCTGCGCGGATGGTGCGGGGCATGGGTGACCTCCTCGAAGGCCCGTCAGGCCTTCCTTGCTGGCGATCGGACTGGTGACCCGAGCACCGGGGTCGTCGTTCCCGGCCTGGCCGGGCAAGACGTCATCCGCGCAGGTCGCAACGAGCGGACGTGCGGCAGCGATCAGGCGCCGCTCGCCGCGGCAGGGTGACCCGTCCGTTCCGGAGCGGCTCCGGTCACGGGTGGACCCACGCTGTTCACCGACGCCCGCACATGACACGTGTGCACGCGGACATCCCCACCAGCCGGCCTGGTCTCAGCAGACCGGCTGGGGACTCGACCCCGGTCGCCGCCCGGGCGGGCCGCGCCAGCCGGCATCACTTCCCAGCAGCAGGAGATGCGGGATCCAGCGGCCGTCAGGACCGCCACGGGCGCCGCGGCCCCCGCCGACCCGTCCCAGGGAGGATGCCGCCAGGGCTGCTCCGCAGGCCACCGGCCGCGCGGCCCGCAGCCGGTCGATCATGGCCACGAGCAGGGCTGCCACCACCGTGACGAAGCGATCCACGGCCTCGCGCAACGCGGCCGTCGCCCAGAGTCGCCGCTCGCCGCGGTGCAGCGCGACCGCCACGCCCAGCGCGGCGAGAGCGTGGCCGCCAGCCATCGCGGGGCCGGGGAGGAGCGCGGTGAGCAGGTGCGCGCCCGCGCCGGGGACGCCCCGTGACACCCGGTGCCCCGGGTCGGTGGCCGGCCCGTGGTGGGTCGCCAGAACGAACACCGTGTGCAACAGCACCTGGGCGGCGACGACGGCCGCGGCCACCGCGCCCAGCGGGCGCTCCCGGCCGGAGAGGCCGCCGAAGGCCATCCGGACGAGCAGCACGGTGGAGACCAGCACCAGGGGAAGGGACGGGCTGATGCCGCTGGCGACGACGTGCGCCGCGACCGCGAGGCACACCGAGGCCACGCCGAACACGGCCGCCCGTGCGAAGCGGCCCGTGTCACGTACGCCCCTCACGAGGGGTAAGCCTGCCATGAACCCACGGATCGGGAGGCCGCGACCACATCGACTGTCACGGGACGGACACCGCGGGCACTCGTGCCTGCCGGCGCAGCGCCAGCCACCCGGCGGCGCCGAGCCCCAGGCCGGCCCCCAGCGTCACCGCGGTCAGGACACGGGCCAGCATGATCGGGCCGACCATCGGCGCCCCTGAGCGGACGAACACTCCCAGGTCCGGGACACCGCCGAGCACCGCGAGCAGCAGCCCCACGCTCACCGCCAGATAGCAGCCGATCTCCGAGCGGCGGGCGAGGAGCACCGCCCCGGCCAGACCGCACAGCCACACCACCATCTGGACGGCGTTGCCCCAGAAGAAGGCGTCGAGCCGACCGTCGGCGTTCGCCAGGGCGATCAGGGCGGAGTGCGTGACGTCCACCGCGACCAGGCCGGCGAGCGCCAACGCGAGCGGCCAGCCGGCCCGCCGGACGAAGCCCAGTGCGACCGTGCCGACCAGGACGGCCAGCGAGAGCCCGACCCAGGGCCACGGCGACGGCCCGGGAACCCACTCAAGCCGGCCGCCGTACCGGACGTCCCGGCCGTCCACCGTCAGCGGCAGGGTCCACTCCGCCACCAGGTGCCGGCTGCCCCGGTCCGCGCGGACGACCGGCGGGTCGACGGAGCCCATCCAGTGGACCCGGTGGTCGTGCCAGAACGCCGTCACCCGGCCGCCCGCCACGCCCGAGACCTGCACCCACTCCGGCTCGGCGGCCGCGTCGACGACGCCGGCCGGCCCGGCGTCGTCGCCCTCCCGGCTCGCGTTCAGATAGGTCGCGGACGAGCGCCGGTTCTCCCACACACCGTGGCCGTCGAGACGTAGGTAGGGTTCGTTCTCATAACCCTCGACGACGACCGGGACGCCCGCCGTGACGACCAGACGTACCCGACTGCCGTTCTCGACGACGCTCAGTCCCACGCCCGGCACGCCCGGGTCCACGGTGACGGTGGTGCGGTAGTTGGTCGGGCCGACCCCACCGACCGTGTGCGCCGAGGCCGGGCCGGCCAGCGTCACCAGCCAGCACACGCCCCCGAGGAGCACGGCGAAGGTGGCCGCGGTTCCTCGGCGGACCCGCCGCACCACGGCACGGCGGGTGACCCGTGCACTGACCATGACGACCTGAGCGTACGGCCACACGGAACATGGCGGGGCATATTCGGCCGGGCCGGCCGGCCCGGGAGGCTCCGAGAAAGCAGGTGCCCTTGACCAGCCACGGCGTCCGTCCCGACGGTGGCCGCGGCGGCCGCGTCGTCGCGCTCTACCGGTATCCGCTGAAGGGCTTCAGCGCGGAGGGGGCCGGCGAGGTGACGCTCTCCGCGGGTGACGGCGTGCCCGGCGACCGGATGTTCGCGCTCGCCCGGCCGGACACCGCCTATTCCGAGGACGCGCCGGAGTTCCTTCCCAAGACCCGCTTCGTGATGCTCCAGAAGGACGAGGCGATCGCGCGGGTCCGCACGTCCTACGACCCCGCGACCGGGGTGCTCACCTACGGCCTGGCCCGGGAGACCGGCGGGGTGACCGGGGTGGCGGTGAAACGGGCCGACCTGGCCAGCGACCAGGGGCGCCAGGCGTTCGAGGAGTTCGTCCAGAAGCTGTTGGGGCCCGGGCTCGGCGGCCGGCCGCGGCTCGTCGCGNCCCGCCCGCCGCACCGGTTCACCGACGCGGGCGGTGCCGGCGACGCGTTCATGCACGCCATCTCGGTGATCAACCTGGCCTCCGTGCGCGACCTCGCCGACCGGATCGGCCAGCCCGTCGACCCGCTGCGGTTCCGGGCGAACGTCTACGTGGACGGGATCCGTCCGTGGGCGGAGCTCGGCTGGGCCGATCTGGAGCTCGGCCTCGGCGCGGCCCGCGTCCGGGTGCTGGCACGCACCCCGCGCTGCGCGGCGACCACGGTCAACCCCGGCACGGGCGTCCGGGACATCCGCGTGCTCAAGGAGCTGTCCGGCAACTACGGGCACACGGACTGCGGGATCTATGTCACCGTGCTCACCGGTGCGACGCTGCGCCCGGGCGCGCCGCTCACCCCACCGGTCGGGCACGAGGAGGACCTACTGTGCGGGTCGTGATCGCGGAGGACTCCGTACTGCTGCGTGAGGGCCTGCGCCGGCTGCTGACCGAGTCCGGCTGCGAGGTGGTGGCCACCGTCGGCGACGGGCCGGGCCTGGTCGACGCGATCGTCGAGCACCGGCCGGACGTCTCGGTGGTCGACGTCCGGATGCCGCCGTCGCACCGTGACGAGGGGCTGCGCGCGGCGATCACCGCGCGGGGCAGGGTGCCCGGGTCACCGGTCCTCGTCCTGAGCCAGTACGTGGAGAAGCAGTACGCCAGCGAGCTGCTCGCCGACGGTGTCGGGGCGGTGGGCTACCTGCTCAAGGACCGCGTCGCCGACGTTCGTGAGTTCGTCGAGGCGGTCCGGCGGGTCGCCTCCGGCGGGACGGTGATGGATCCCGAGGTGGTCGCCCAGCTGCTGGTCAGCAGCCGCCGCAACGATCCGATGACCGCCCTCACTCCGCGCGAGCGCGAGGTGCTGGGCCTGATGGCCGAGGGCCGGTCGAACGCGGCGATCGCGGGGGCACTCGTGGTGAGCGGCGGCGCCGTGGAGAAGCACATCTCGAACGTGTTCACCAAGCTCGGACTGGAGTCCTCCGGCAACGACCACCGGCGGGTCCTCGCGGTCCTGGCCTACCTGCGGGAGTCCTAGGCCCGTCCTGGTTCTGTTGGACCTGTCCCGGACCTGCGCACGGCGCGGACAGGCACGGTTGTCAGGCACGGTTGTGTCGCCGGCGGCCTCTACTTTTGGGGTGCGCCCGTTCCCCGCGGTACGGGCCGGACCCTGAATGGTGGAGATAGCCATGGTGCTCAGCACGTCACCGGTCCCGGAGACCGCCTCGGCGACGCCGGCGCATCCGCTCGAACCGCTCTCGGCCGCCGAGATCAGCCGGACGGCCGCGATCCTGCGTGCGGGCGGAGATCTGGCACCCGGGTTTCGTTTCGTTTCCGTTGAGCTGCACGAGCCACCAAAAGCCGCGCTGGTGGCCCGCGAGTCCGCCCGCGACAGCACCGACGCGCTGGCCCCGCCGGACCGGCAGTCCTTCTGTGTCCTCTACGAGCGCGGGGCCCGCCGGACGTACGAGGCCGTCGTCTCACTGACGGCGGGCACGCTCGTGGAGCTGCGCGCCGTTCCCGGGGTGCAGCCGTCGATGCTCTGGGAGGAGTACCTGGCCTGCGAGAACGCTGTCCGGGCCGACCCCGGCTGGCAGGCCGCACTGGCGCGCCGCGGCGTCACGGACCTCTCCCTCGCCACGATCGACATCTGGTCGGCGGGCTACACCGGGAGCGCCGACGACCCCACCGCACGCCGGATCGCCCGCCCGCTCACCTTCGTGCGCGCGGCACCCGGGGAGAACGGTTATGCCCGCCCGGTGGAGGGGCTGCTGGTCGTCGTCGACCTGGACGCGATGGCCGTGGTGGAGTTGGTCGACCACGGCGTGGCGCCTGGCGAGATGGTGCCGCTGCCGCCCTGTCCCGGCAACTACGTGCCGCAGCTGATGACCGCCGACCCGCACAACGTGCCCGCCTTCGACCGGCTGCGGGCGGATCTGCGCCCGATCGAGATCCGCCAGCCGCAGGGGCCGTCCTTCACCCTGGACGGGCATGTCCTGCGCTGGCAGAAGTGGGACCTGCTGGTCGGGTTCACCCCCCGCGAGGGCCTGGTGCTGCACCAGATCGCCTACACCGACCGGGGCCGGCGCCGGCTGATCGTCCAGCGCGCCTCGGTGTCGGAGATGTTCGTCCCCTACGGGGATCCGGCGCCGACCCACCGGTTCAAGAACGTCTTCGACATGGGCGAGTACGGCGTCGGCGTGCTCGCGAACTCACTGCGGCTCGGCTGCGACTGCCTCGGGGAGATCTCCTACCTGGACGCGGTCGTGAACGACTCCGCGGGTGAGCCGGTGACGATTCCGAACGCGGTGTGCATCCACGAGGAGGACACCGGCATCGCCTGGAAGCACACCGATGCCCGGACGGGCCACGTCGAGGTACGGCGGATGCGCCGGCTCGTGATCTCGATGATCAGTACCGTCGGCAACTACGAGTACGGCTTCTTCTGGTATCTCCACCTGGACGGCTCGCTGGAGTTCGAGGTGAAGCTGACCGGTGTGATCTCCGGCGGCGCGGTCCGGCAGGGTACCTCGCCGGAGCACGGCGTGCTCGTCGCGCCCGGTCTGTACGGCCCCCACCACCAGCACTTCTTCAACGTCCGCCTGGACATGGAGCTCGACGGCGGCCCCAACTCGGTGGTCGAGGTCGACTCGGTGCCGGACCAGGTCGGCCCGGGCAACCCGACCGGCGTCGCCTGGCGCACCAGGGAGACGCCCCTGCTGTCGGAGGCTGACGCCCAGCGCCGGGTCGACCCGTCCGTCGCGCGGTTCTGGCGAATCATCAACCCGCGGGTCGAGGGCCCCCTCGGCCGGCCGGTGAGCTACCGGCTCGTCCCGGGGCACACCACGCCACCGCTGGCGGATCCGGCGTCCCACCAGGCGGCCCGCGGGCGCTTCGCATCCCGCAACCTCTGGGTGACGGCGTTCGACGAACGCGAGCGCTTCGCCGCTGGCCGCTACCCGAACCAGAGCGCCGGCAACGAGGGTCTCCCCCAGTACGCCGCCGCGGACCGGCCGGTCGCCGACACCGACATCGTGGTCTGGTACAGCTTCGGCGCACACCACGTGGTCCGCCCGGAGGACTGGCCGGTCATGCCCGTCAGCCGGATCGGCTTCGAGCTGCGCCCCGACGGGTTCTTCGACGGCAACCCCGCGCTGGACGTCCCGCCGTCCCCCCACGCGTCGAGCGCAGCGGGGTGCGGGCCGGAGTCCGATGCGGAGTGCGGGGTGTCCGCGGCGTCCGCGGCGTCCGCGGCGTCCGCGGCGTCCGCGGCGTCCGCGGCGTCCGCGGCGTCCGCGGCGTCCGCGGTGTCCGCGGCGTCCGGGGCGTCCGGGGCGTCCGGGGTCGACGGCCGTTCCGGTGTCGTCGCCCCGCCCGCGGACTGTCACCTCGGTGGGGGTGACGGAGCGCCGTCGAGAGACTGCTGACGGCGTCGGGGACCACGCGGCGCCGACACGACACGCACGGGCGCAAGGCACGTCTTGCCCCAGAACGGGGGTGCCTGTCCTAGGCTCCCGGAGTTGTGAGCCCTGTTCTCGCCTCGAGTCGGGCCGGGAACCTTGTCCGCGCTCTGATCATCATCGGCCTGCTGGTCCTGCTCATGCGCACGGCCTATCTGCTCTGGGTCTTCCACACCCCGGCCTGGACGTCCCGCCCGCAGGACATCCACTACTGCGGCGGGTGGTACGAGCGCACCGAGACACCTGATCTGACCGGCGGGGAGGCACGCAAGCTGGCCGGCGGCCGGCTCGATCAGGTCATGCGCTCACCGGTGCTCCGGCCGATCGCCGCGTACCGGCCCGGGTCGTCCTGTCCCCGGTACATCTTCGCCAAGGTCGGCTCCGACACCTACGTGACCTACGAGATCACCGACGACTGACCCCCACGGGCCGGCACCCCCGCCGCGTGTCCGCCGTCACCGGCCCGGATCAGCGGCGGCTGAGCTTGTCCGGATGCCTCGCGGCGGCGTGCACGTGCACCCGGGCATGGATGGACGTGCGCTGCGCCAGGGCCGCCCGGACGGCGCGGTGCAGGCCGTCCTCCAGGTACAGCGTCCCGCCCCACTCGACCACGTGGGGGAACAGGTCACCGTAGAAGGTCGAGTCCTCGTCCAGCAGGACGTCCAGGGCGAGTACCCGCTTCGTCGTGACGAGCTGGTCCAGCCGCACCTGGCGCGGCGGGATCGCCGCCCAGTCGCGCTGGCCCAGGCCATGGTCGGGGTACGGGCGACCGTCACCAACCAACTTGAAGATCACCGGCACCTCCTTCTCGGGGGCGAGAGACTGCCCGACCACGACAGCCTAGAATCCTCCGCTCGCGGACCCGATCGCGGTGCCCTTCCAGCCGTGCGTTGCGTGGACATTGAGATTCACACCCGATGTTGATCTGAGACGGAGAACCAGAACCGGACGAAACACTTGACCTTCTCCGAACCGCGGACTTAAGTAAGCCTTACCTGAAGATGGAGGAGGCCCGGTGACGAGTCCAGTCTCGGACGTCGAGATGCCGGTGCTGGCCGAACAGGCGAGGACGATCCTCGCCGGCGGCCGGCGCGCGCTGCTCACCCTGCCCTGCGCGAACGTGCGCGGCTGGGCCGGACTCATCGACGACGGCGGTGAGCCGTTGCTGATCGTCGGGGCGGACAGTCCACCCGTGGACTGCGCCGGTTCCGGCCGCCGTGCCCGGGTCGACATCTGCGGCCACAACGGCGAGCGACTTGTTCTGGCCGGCGTGCTGCGGCTGACCGCCGACACCGCCGAGAACCTCGTCGAGCGCCTCGCCGACCTGGGTCGCAGCATCTCGGTGACGGCCGGGGACCTCGATGACCTGCGCATCCTGACCATGTCGGTGGACGACGTCCTGATCTGCCTGCCCGAGGGGGTCGCCCGCGGCACGGGCGGCGGGCGGTCCGCCGGCGGCGGGCGAGGGGCCCGGTCCCGCTCCGGCGGCAGCGGCGCGGTGACCGCCGCGACCCGGGTGACGCGGGCCGGGCGGTCGGCGCGGGGCCTGCGCCGCGCGAACAACAACCGCCTCGACGGGCGGTGGTCGGCCCTCGGGCCCGCGCGCCGCGTCGACCTCCACTCGTACGCCTTCGCCGAGCCCGACCTGGTCGCCGCCTATGCTCCTGATCTGATCAGGCACCTCAACGACGAGCACGCCGCACAGATGCGGCTGCTGTCCACGCATGGTGTCGCCCTGACCGAACCCGCCGGCGCCGCCAGCGGGATGGCCGGCGGCGCCACCGCGACCGGGGCGTCCGCCGAGGTCAGCCGGGACGCGGTGATCGGCGCGACCGTGACATCGCTGGACCGGCGAGGCCTGGACATGTGGCGGATCGACATCGACGGCGCCCGCGAGGTACGGGTGGCGTTCCGGTCCCCGCTCATCGAGCCGCGCTGCCTCGGACGCGAGCTGCGGCTCCTGCTCGACGACGCCGAGCACCGAACCGACTAGCCGGCCCGGACCGCGCGGGCGGCGTGACCGCGGGAGCGGACATGTTCGACATCGACCGGACCACCACCGCAGGCCACACCACCCCCTGCCTCACCTGCCACGGCGGCATCGACCACTCCACCGGCACGACCGGCTGGAGCAGTGCCGACCCGGGGCGCCGCCCGGCGCATCCTCCGGCCGGCAGGGCCGGCGACGTGGCTGGCGGGAGCACCCGTGGGCCGGCGCGCCCCGGTACCGGGTGTGGTGAGGCCCGGCCGGCGCTCTCGCCGTTCGATCCCCGGGTGACGGGCTGGGCGCGTGCGGTGTCCAGACCGGCCCCCAGACCGGCAGGATGAGGAACATAATCGGCAGCGGACGCCCCTGACCCTCCCGTCCGGAGGTCGCATGCCCCGCCTGCCCCGCCCGTCCCGCCTGCCCTGGCCGCCCCAGCGGTCGTCCGGGCGATCGTCCTGGTGCGCCGTTCCGGTGCGGAGGGCCTCCACCGCGTTGGGCGCTCTGCTGACTGCCGGCCTTGTCGCGACCGGCTGCTCCGGTTCGGGCGACGGCGAGCCGCCGGCGCCCTCCTCCTCGGGAGGCACCGCGGCCGGCGGCAGTCCGGCCACGACAGCGTCCGGCGGCACCGCCACCGCCCCGGGCCCGAGCACGCCGAACGCCAGCCGCACCACGCGGATCCAGGGCGCCGGTGGCGATGTCGACGTGGGTTTCGTGGACCTGCGGGCAGACGGCCGGCTCGTCCAGCTCGATCTGCTGTTCACGCCCCGCTACGCCCGCGATCCCGGCGCGGAGATCTCGCTCTACGAGATGGCCGGCCGGCGCGACGCGGCGGTCACCCTCGTCGACACCACGAACCTGCTCCGCTACAGCGTGGTGCAGGATTCCGGTGGTGCAGCCCTCGGTGCCGCCGCCGGAACCGTCCGGACCCGCAACAACGTCGCCGTGTCCGCCTCCTACATGTTCGCCGCACCGCCCCCGGACGTGACCTCCGTGGACGTCTACCTCAACGACCGGCTGATCGTCGACGATGCGCCGATCACCCGTTGACGGCGGTCGCGCACCCGGGCCCGGTGCTTCCCGCGTGGCCCTTCCGGCCCTCGTGTGCGCCGCCGGCTGCTTCCTCGGGTACCTGATCCTCGGCGTCGGGGATCCACCCGCGCTCGGCGCGGCCCCCGTTCCGGCCCGCTCCACCCTGCCGGTGACGGCCCCACCCGCGCCCGGTGCCCCCGCCGGGGTGCCGGGAGCACCCGGAGCGCCGGGAGCCGTTCCCGACCCGCAGATCGCCGGATCGGTGCGCGGGCTGGACACCGCCGGATCGACGCTGCCCATCGACCTGAACGACGCCGTGCGGCCGCTGCGCACGGAGGAACGCCGCGGGGGCAGGCTGACCGTCACGATCAGCGCGGACGTCCTGTTCGACTTCGACTCCGACGACCTGACCGACGCCGCCCGGGCGGAGATCGCCCGACTCGCCCGGCAGGTGCCGCCCACGACCGGGACGGTCACTGTGCTGGGCCATACGGACGACCTCGGCACCCCGGCCTACAACGTGATCCTCTCCCAGCGCCGCGCCGACGCCGTGGCGGGCCTGCTCCGCCCCGCCACCCCGGACGGGACGCGGGTCTCGGCGACGGGCCGCGGCGGCGCCGACCCCGTGGCGCCGAACACCCGGCCCGACGGGTCGGACGACCCGGCCGGGCGCGCGCTGAACCGCCGGGTGGAGGTCAGCTTCCCGGCGGGGTGACGGCGGCGCACGGGCATTTGACATCCGCATCGACAACCGTTTTCATTTTCCCATGCTTCCCGTCCTGTCCCGATCCGGCCTGCATCGCCCCAGCCTGCATCGCCCCGGCCTGCCTCGCCCCGGCCTGCCTCGCCCCGGCCTGCCTCGACGTCACCGTGCGCCCGCCCCCGGGGCAGGTCCGGTCCTGGTGGTCACGGTCGCGACGCTCGCCGCGGTCCTGGCCGGCTGCGGTGGTTCGGATGCGGGCGAGGGGGCCGGGGGTGACGGCGCCGCCCCGCGGGTCGTCGCGACGACGACCTACGCGGCGGATTTCGCCCGCGCCGTGGGGGGCGACGGTGTCCAGGTCACCCAGATCCTCCGGCCGGGGGTCGACCCGCACGACTACGAGCCCTCCCCCGCCGACCTGGAGGCGCTCGCGGAGGCGGATCTGCTGATCGAGAACGGCGTCGGGCTGGAGAGCTGGCTGGACGACGCGATCTCGGCCAGCGGATTCCACGGCACCGAGATCGTCATGGCCGACAGGGTGACCATCCGGCACCGTGAGGACGGCGGCGCGGAGCACGACGAGTCCGACGAGCACGGCGACGAGGACGGCGACCCGCACATCTGGCACGACCCGCGCAACGCCAAGGTCATGGCCACCAACATCCAGACAGGGCTCGCCACGGTCGACCCGGAGAGCGCGGCCGAGTACCAGGCCAACCTCGAGAGCTACTCCGCCGAACTGGACGAGCTCGACCGCTACACCGAGCAGCAGATCAACTCGATTCCGAGCGACCGTCGCAAGCTCGTCACCAACCACGACTCGTTCGGCTACTACGTGGAGCGGTACGGCCTCGAGTTCGTCGGTTCGATCATCCCCAGTTTCGACACCGCGGCCGAACTGTCGGGGCGCGCCATCGACGACATCGTCGAGAAGATCCGGTCGTCCGGCACGGTGGCGGTGTTCTCCGAGTCGTCCCTTCCGCCACGAACCGCGCAGACCATCGGCAGTGAGGCGGGCGTGCGCGTGGTGGCCGGCGAGGATGCGCTCTACGCCGACACCCTCGGGCCGGCCGGGTCGGCCGGCGCCACCTACCTCACGGCGGAGCGCCACAACACGGATACCATCGTCGGCGCCCTCCGGTGAGGAGAAGAGCTATGAACCGGTGTCGACCGTGACCGCCCCCACGCCGGCCTCCTGCCTGACCGCGCCGGGCGCCACAGGCGGGTCGCCGGCGCCGGCCATCGCGCTCCCTGACCAGGCCGCCGCGGCACCGGCGGTCGAGGTGGCTGCCGCGCCGTCCGGGTATGCCGCCGGTGAGGAGACCTCGCCCGGCATCGCGGTCTCGTTCGACAACGCAGCCATCGCCTACGGCCGCGCCACGGTGCTCCGCGGGGTACACGGCGTGTTGCCCGCCGGTGGCACCCTGGCCCTCATCGGGCCGAACGGGGCCGGCAAGTCGACCCTGATCAAGGCTGTCCTCGGCCTGGTCCCGGTGGCGATCGGGTCGATCACAGTGCTCGACCGGGCACCCGCCGCGGCCCGCCGCGATGTCGCCTACGTCCCCCAGGCCGACACCCTCGACCGCGACTTCCCGATCTCGGTCGGCCAGGTCGTCCTCATGGGCCGCTACCGCCGCATCGGTTGGTGCCGTCGCCCGGGGCGGGCCGACCGGGCCGCGGCACTGGCCGCGCTGGAAGCCGTCGGCCTGACCGACCGCGCCCGGGACCGCTTCGGCACCCTCTCCGGCGGGCAGCGCCAACGCGTCCTGCTCGCCCGCGCGATCGCGGCCGAGCCCCGGCTGCTGCTGTTGGACGAGCCCTTCAACGGCGTGGATGTCGTCTCCCAGGACGCGCTGCTCGCCGCACTCGCGACCGTCGCCGAGAGAGGCACGGCGACCGTCGTCTCCACCCACGACCTGGCACTGGCCCAGGTCATCAGCGACCAGGTGTGCGTGCTCAACGGCCGCCAGATCGCCTTCGGCCCGGCCGCCCACGCCCTCACGCCCGAGCCGCTGCGAGCCGCCTACGGGGGTGCCGCGGTCGAGATCGGCGGGCAGAGCGTCATCCTGACCCGACCGTGACCGACCTGCTCATCACTCCGTTCGAGCGACCCTTCATGACCCGGGCGCTGATCGAGATCGTGATCCTCGGTGCGCTCAGTGCCGCGGTCGGCGTCCTGGTGATGCTGCGCCGACTGGCCTTCCTCACCGACGCCCTGACCCACGCCGTCTTCCCGGGAGTCGTGGCCGGCTTCCTGATCGGTGGCGCTGACGGGATCGTCCCCGGAGCGCTGCTGGTGGCGGGCCTCGCCGCAGCCGGTTTCACGGCGCTGGCCTCGACCCGGCGGATCAGCGAGGACGCGGCCATGGCGATGCTGCTCACCGGCTGCTTCGCAGTCGGCGTCGTCCTCGTGTCACGGCAGGAGTCCTACACCGCCGACCTGACCGGCTTCCTGTTCGGTCGCCTGCTCACTGTCAACACCACCGACATCGCCGTGACCGCGGTGACGGCCGCCGTCGCCGGCACGGTGCTGCTGCTCGCCCGCAAGGAACTGCTGCTGCGGGCGTTCGACCCGCAGGGGGCGCATGCGGCCGGCTACCCGGTGTGGCTGCTCGATCTGGTACTCAACCTGGTGATCGCGATGGTCGTCGTGGCCGCGGTCCGTGCGGTCGGGACGGTGCTGGTCATCGCCCTGGTGGTGATCCCCGCGGCGGCCGCCCGCCTGCTCACCGACCGGCTGGCGGGCGTGCTGGCCGTCGCGGTCCTGCTCGGGCCGCTCAGCGGCTGGGTCGGGCTGATCGTCAGCTACGACGCGTCCGTGCACCATGACGTGCGGCTGGCCGCCGGGGCCACCGTCGTCCTCGTGCTGGTCTCGATCTACGGTCTCGCGCTCGCCGGGAGCACGCTGCGGTCCTGGGCGGCGCGGTCCTGGGCGGCGCGGGGACGCGCTCGGGCCGGCTCCGGGGGTGCCGGAGGCGCCGGGCCGCCACAGGCCCTCGACGGGCCTCGGGAACTGTCGCGAGAGGCCGTCTGATGGCGCTGGTGGACTCGCTGGGTGACAGCTACACCCGGCGGGCGCTGGCCGAGATCGTGATCATCGGAGCGCTCTGCGGCGCCGTCGGTGTGCATGTCGTGCTGCGCCGGCTCAGTTTCCTCACCATGGCGATGACCCATGCCACCTTCCCCGGCGTGGTGATCGCCTCGCTGCTCGGGATGAACCTGGTGCTGGGCGCCGGGCTGTTCGGCGTCCTGGCCGTCGCCGCCGTCACCACGATCAGCGGCGTGTCGGGGGCAGCCGGGAACTCCGGCGGCGTGGGCGGTGCCGGAGCCGGGCGCGGAGGTTCCGGGGGCGGCCGGGACGTCAGCACCGTCACCGGTGTCGTGCTCTCCGGCGGCTTCGCCCTGGGCGTGGCCCTCATGTCGGCTCAGGACGGGTCCAACCGCGACCTCAGCGCCTTTCTCGTGGGCTCGATCCTGACCGTGCAGCCGGCCGACCTCGTGGTCAGCGCCATCACGGCCCTCGTCGTGCTCGTCGTGCTCGTCGCGCTGCGCAAGGAGCTCCTGCTCGCTGCCTTCGACCCGACCGCGCTGACCGCCGCCGGCTACCCCTCCAGGCGGCTCGGCCTCGTACTGCTGCTGCTCGTCGAGGCGGCCGTGGTGACCTCGCTGCCCGCCGTCGGCACGATCATGGCGGTGGCCCTGATCGTCGGGCCCGCGGCCACCGCCCGCGTGTGGTGCTCGCGCATTCCCACGATGACGGCGGTCTCGGTCGCGGTGGCGATCATCTGTGGCGTCGGTGGCCTCGCCGTCAGCGAGCAGTGGGACGTCGCCGCCGGCGGCGCGATCGTGCTGACCGTCGCCGCGGCGCTGGTCAGCTCCCTCGTCCTGGCCCCGCTCGTCGGGCGGTCCGGGCGCGACGCGCCCGGCGGGAGGCGGGCCCGTCCCGTCCCGTCGGTGGCCGCCACCCACCAGGGGTGAGCCCACGCGCGTGGCACACCGCCGGACCAAAAACGTTCGACAGCGCATCTACCCTGGTGGCATGGAGTTCGCCCAGTCCGACAAGCTTGCTGACGTCTGCTACGACGTCCGGGGTCCCATCCTCGACGAAGCGACCCGGCTGGAGGCCGCAGGCCAGCGCATCCTGAAGCTGAACATCGGCAACCCCGCCCCGTTCGGTTTCTCCGCGCCGCCGTCGGTCCTCGCGTCCGTCGTCGACAACCTTGCGTCGGCACAGGGCTACAGCGACTCCAAGGGCCTGCTCCCGGCACGCGAGGCCGTCGTGCGCTACTCGGCCGGCAAGGGCCTGGCCGGCATCGGCCCCGACGACGTGTACCTCGGCAACGGCGTGTCCGAGCTGATCACCATGTCGTTGCAGGCGCTGCTGAACAACGGCGACGAGGTGCTGCTCCCCGCGCCCGACTACCCGCTGTGGACGGCGGTGGTCTGTCTGTCCGGCGGGCGCCCCGTCCACTACCGGTGCGACGAGTCCGCCGGGTGGAACCCGGATCTCGACGACCTCACCAGCAAGATCACGCCCCGCACCCGCGCCATTGTGATCATCAACCCGAACAACCCCACCGGGGCGGTGTACGACCGTCCCGTGCTCGAGGATCTGATCGAGATCGCCCGCCGGCACAACCTGATGTTGTTCTCGGACGAGATCTACGACCGGATCCTGTATGACGACGTGGAGCACCATTCCACCGCCGCCCTCGCTCCGGACCTGTTCTGCGTGACCTTCAACGGCCTGTCCAAGGCGTACCGGCTGGCCGGCTTCCGCTCCGGGTGGATGGTGCTGTCCGGCCCCCGCCAGCATGCCTCCAGCTACATCGAGGGTCTGAACATCCTGGCGAATATGCGGCTGTGCGCGAACGTGCCCGGCCAGTTCGCGCTGCAGGCCGCACTCGCCGAGGGCGGCGGCGCCGGCGATCTCGTGCTGCCTGGCGGGCGGCTGCGCGAGCAGCGCGACACGGTGGTGAAGCTCCTCAACGACATCCCCGGGGTCTCCTGTGTACCTCCGCGCGGGGCCCTGTACGCGTTCCCCCGCATCGATCCCGACCTGTACCCGATCGACGATGACGAGCGTTTCGTTCTCGATCTGCTACGGAAGGAGAAGATCCTTCTGGTCCAGGGCACCGGCTTCAACTGGCCGAGCCCGGATCACGTGCGGATCGTGACGCTTCCGTGCGTCGACGACCTGACCGACGCCATCGGCCGCATCGGGCGTTTCCTCGGCGCCTACGCTCACATCTGAGCGCCTTGGGCCGGAGTTGTCCGGCGGCGGCCGATCGCGGCGGTGTCCACCAGGACCACGCCCTGTGGATAGAACCTGTGGGCAGTTGGTGGACGAATCGCGCGCTCTGGTCTCGCCGGCAGATGCCGACGAGGACACGGAGGCGGCCGGAGTAGACGCAGCAGCCGGGCGTTTGGGCACACGTGAAACAACGACGGGCACCGGGCGCCCCGGCCAGCCCCGGCTGCCCGGCCGCCGCCCTTCCGGCACCGTGGCGGCGGCGCTCGGCGCCGCGGCGCTGGCCGTCGCGGTCCAGGCGGTCTTCTGGCAGTGTTTCCGGCAGCCGCTCTGGTACGACGAGCTGTGGCGGCCGCACTTCGCCGGGGAGCCGATGGCGACCTTCTGGTCGGAGCTCTCGGTCGCCAACACGCCGTCCGCCCTCGGGTCGATCGCGCTGCTCCGGCTGTGCGGCGAGGTGTTCGGGTGGCATGCCTGGTCGCTGCGGCTACCGTCCGCCGTGCCGCTTCTCGCCCTCGCTGCCGCCACCTGGCTGCTGGCCAGGCGACTGACCGGGCGGGGGGCGGCGGCCGGCGCTGTCCTCGCCGTCACACTGGCCGGCACCGTCGTCGACCTGGCCTCCCAGGTCAAGCCCTACACCCTGGACGCCGCCTGCGCGGTCGCCGTGGTGCTGGTGTGGATGAGCGACCCGCCGTCCACCCGAGGGCTGCTCGCCCGCCGGATCGCCGCCGGACTCCTCGCGGTCCTCTCGCTGCCGGTGCTGTTCCTGATCGTCCCGCTGTTCGTCCACGACGCGGCCCGGCCGCTGTGGGCGCACCGCCGGCAACCCGGACGCCGGGCGCTCAGGACGGCTGGCCGGGCGGCGGCCTGCGCGGCACCGGCCGTCGTCGTCGCCGGCCTGCACGCGCTGCTGTTCGTGACGCACCAGTCAAGCCAGCGGGCCAGCACCTTCTGGGACGACCACTTCCTCGCCGGGCGGGGGCCGCTGGATGCCGCGCGGTTCCTGCTCGACCAACTCGCGGCGACGGCGGCGGGCGCCCCACCGGGCATCGACCGCTACGACCCGAACCTCGTCCACCCGCTGACCGACTCGTCCGAGGCCCTGGTCGTCGCCCTCGGCGTCGCGGTCACGATCAGCTTCGTCGCCGGGGCGGTCACGCTCGGGCGACGCCGGGACGGTCGGGTGCTTCTCGTCGCGACCGCCGGCGCCGAGCTCATGATTCTCGCCGCGAGTGCCTGGCGTTACTGGCCGTTCGGGGCGGTCCGCCCGAACACCTTCCTCGTTCCGTTGCTCACCGTCGTGGCAGCGGTCGGCGCCTCCACCCTCGCCTGCTCGGTTCCTGCCCGGGTGCGGGGCATGGCTGACCCGGTGGTCCTCGTTCTCGTCCCCGTTCTCCTGCTCACGGCCGCCGTGCCGGTGGCAGCGGCGACCGGGCTCCGGCCGTTGTGGGAGGAACGCACCGACCGCCGCCCGATCGACCTGATGGTGGATGCCACCGCGACCGCCCGAGACCTCTACCGGCCGGGTGACCTCGTACTGGTGGGCGGTCGCCTGGCCCGCGCGGGCTGGCTCTACGGGACGCGACTCAGCCAGGACGGTGCCGTGTCCTCCGGCGCCCGGTCAGCCTCCGCCCGGGGGGCGGCAGGAGCGAGGAGGCCGCGGATCCCGGTCTCCGCCACGGTCTTCCTGACCGCGATCGGCGACGGGGGGGTCGGACAGGCCCTCGACCTGCGGGCGCCGGGGCCGGGCAGCCGGGTGCTGCTGTTCGTCCTCGCGTACGACCGCCGGGGCACCGCGCGTGCGCTGGACGAGGCACGGGCGGCCGGCTGGTGCCCCGCCGAGACGCACGACTTCGAGCTCACCGGAACGCTGCGCGTCCTCACCCGATGCTCCGGCTGACCGCACCGACCGCACCGACCGCACCGACCGCACCGACGTACTGGCGTACTGACGCGGACCGACCCGGGCGGTGGCGCGACGTGGTGTGGTGGTCCGCCCCACGGCACCTGTCACCCCGGCAGGTGTCAGGAGCTTCCGCCCGAGTCCTGTCCCTGCTCGTCGTCCTGCGCGGGATCCGAGGCCGCGTCTGATACCGCGCCCGGGGCGGTGCCGGGAGCGACGTCGGTGGTGGAGGGTTCACCGGAGCGCAGGGGGACAGCCACCGGCAGCCCCACGCGGGTGGCCAGAGCCTGCCACTGGCTGTCGCCGTCCGCCAGCGCCGTCCGGACCCGTGTCTGCAGTTCCGATACCGGGATCTGGGTTCCGTCGAAAAGCTGCAGGCAGGTGGCGGCCGCTGCCGCATAGCGCTCGACACCGCCGGCCAGCATCTGCTGGGCCTGCGCATCCGGACCAGGCTGCAGCCGGGCGGCGCCTTGCGTCCCGCCCCCCAGCCGAACGCACTGGGGCTGCAGCGACGCCCCGTCCTGGGCATCAAGAGCGGCCCGGACGGCCTGGATATTCGTGGCGATACTCGACCGCACCCCCTGGGTGGAGGTGTACCAGGTGGTCAGCTCGACGGTGGCCGCGTCGGCTGCCGGGACTGACGCGGCCGCACTCCCGTCCGGGTCCGATCCGCTGGTCAGCACGCACCCGACCACCAGGACGACCGCGCCGAGAGCCGCCACCCCGGTCACCGCCGGGGACAGGGGCGGCTCGGCGACCCGCCAGAACCCCGCCCGCAACCAGGCCGGACGCCCCGCCACCCGCCACCTCCGCACCGCTCGCCACCAAGGCTGAACGCAAAGGGTACGGGAGGGTATGTCGCAGGCCCTCACGCGTCCCGCGCGCGGCGCATCCCGGGTGCGGACAGGTCACCTGGATGGGCCGGACCCGGACGGCCGCGGGCGGCGCAGGCGAGGAAGACCAGGACCCGCCCGCTCCGAGGCCGCCCGGGCACGGGCCAGGGACGGCCGCCACGCGCCCCCCGACGGGGCCGACCGGTGGAACACCGGCGGTTTCTCCTAGCAGTCCAGAAACTCCGGCTGCTGGTTGAGAATCTGCGCCCGCGACGACACGAAGGCCCGGTACTGCTCGCTGCCGACCGCGGCCGGTGGGAAGACGGCAACCCGGTGGCAGTTCTGAAACGCCAGTGCCACCCCGAAGTGCCGCTCCAGGGCGGTGCGGATGGAGGTGCTGGCCATCGCCCGGAGGAGCTGGCCACGGGCCGCCTCGTCCGGCGGGGGAACCTGGTTGTCGACGAACGCGACGGCCGGCGCGGGACGCGTGCCCACCGGGAGACCCTCGCCCGCCAGGTCACCCGAGCCCCCCGAGGGCAGCTCCGCGACCAGCCCCTCGACCAGGTGGTAGGCGTACGGCAGCGAGGCGCGGATGCAGGCGACGAACTCCTCATCCGTCATCCGGCCCGCGTTCGCGGCCGTGACGAGCTCGGGCGTGACTGTCAGGGACATCAGGATCCTCCTGCTGATGCGAGGGATACGGCGACATGTGGCACCGACTACGTCACGCACGGTCGCATGAAATGAAAACCGTTGTCAACACCACACGCGTGGTCCCAAGTGAGCAGTTCGCGCACACTCCAACCGGGCGAGGGAGATGAGAGAGTGGATGTCGTGGCGAAGGTGGAAGGCGACCAGGCGGGCGCCACGGACGACACAAACAACACGGACGGTCTGCGGGTGGGCCCGGGCCGGGTCCTGAACGATGCGGGCACCTCCCCGCGCGGGCCAGGCAGGCGCACGGCGCACGGCCGCGGCACCACTGTCCGCAACACCCGGCAGGGGGATGCGGTGTCGTCCGCGCTGGCGGCGACCAATGCCTTCACCAGCGCCCAGGATCTGCACGCCCGCCTGCGTCAGGAGGGCCAGTCAGTCGGCCTGACCACGGTCTACCGGCACCTGCAGATGCTTGCCGACCGCGGCGAGGTCGACGTCCTGCGGCGTGACGACGGGGAGACGGTGTACCGCCGCTGCACGACCGGAACACACCATCACCACCTGGTGTGCCGACGCTGCGGCCACACCGTGGAGATCGCCGGGCCCGAGATCGAGGCCTGGACGTCGGCTGTGGCGAACGCGGAGGGCTTCACCGACGTCGTCCACACGGTCGAGATCTACGGCACGTGCGCGGCGTGTGCCGCCGGCGGCGCGTAGCCGCCGGCGGCGAGGGGAACGGGCGGCCGGAGCGGCCGGAGGCTGTCCGACGGCTCCGGCCGCCCGGGCCGATGCAGCAGTGGGTTGTCGGCGGAGGCCCGCCGGTCTCGCCCGGCACGGTTGTCAGGTGCCGGGCGAGCTCACCCGGCTCAGCGGCAGACGCTGCCGGCCCGCCCGAAATCGGGCCGGGAAAGGTCGAGGTCCAGAACGTTGTCGCGTCCGCTGATTCCCTTAAGGTCGATGACGCACTGCCGGCCGTTCGCGGTGTCGGTCACCGCGATGCGTTGCGGACCCGCGTACATCGCGCCGCTGTCCCAGGTCGGTTCACCGGTGCTGGTGAAAACCGCGAACGACGAGATCGGATAGTCGCTCGATGATCTCGCTTCACCGCCGAAGATGAGGAACTTGACCCGGTCCCGAGCCGGCGTGCTGCCACCGTCCGTGATGCGTCCACCGATACGCGCCGTACCCGGATCATTCAGCGTGGCGAGGGTGATGCGGCCGACCCAGGCAGAGTACGTCCACCCGTTTGCCCGATGACCGAAGGCATCGATGTAGAAACGGGAGTGGACGAACTCCTTGTCCCGGTCGACCTGCGGGTAGAACTCGAAGGAAAGGCCCGCCGTACGGCTGCCCCAGCCTGTGTTCAGGGTCCCCCCGCGGACGAGGTCGGGCTGGCTGTCGCCCATGAAGTAGCCGTGTGGGAAGAGCAGGCTGCGCCCGGCCGCGAAACGCGTGTAGGTCGCGTAGCTACCGCGCTCCTGGCAGGCGTTGAGGTAGGTGTCGCCGGCACCCGTTGCCTGGTTGAAGTTCTGGCAGGGCAGATAGGGCTCCTGCGTCGAGCCGAGGACCAGGTCGACGCCGACGGCTCCGGAGATCGACACCGGATTGCCGTCCCGGTCGACGAGGCCCTCGAAGGGAACGGCGACGCCGTTGCCTCGGCTCGGGTCGGCGGCGTACTGGGTGGTGTCGGCGGCCCAGGCCGGGCTGGACCCGCTCAGGGCAAGAAAACCGCTCCCGGCGACGAGTACGAGGAAGGAAAGAATTCTTCGGCGGCGGGGCCGGGCCGCCGGCCCACGGTGGCGATGCCTTTTCGGCGCGGTTCGCGACACGACACTCCCGGATCGACAGGGGGATGCTTGTCCCGGATCCGGCGGCCGGCGTCCGATGCTTTCAGCGAAGTTCTTCTCGATTAGGACCGGCGCCGGACCTCGGCAGGGCACAGCAAACAGAACGGACGGGCAGCAGGATGAAAGAGATTGCCGGGGCACCGCGAAAATAAGTTACGGACAGCACATACCGGCGGATGTTTCTGGCTTCCTGCGGGCCAAGGTACAACACAACAGATGCACCTGGCCCGACCGCGCCCGAACAATTACCTGAATGGGTGGGGCCGTCGGGTCACACCCGTGCGCGCACTGGTGCTCGCCCGGCACCGACGGGCGCCAGGCCGGTGTCAGGCGGGCGCCAGACGAGCGCCAGACGAGCGCCAGACGGGCGCCAGACGAGCGCCAGACGGGCGTCAGGCGGGCGCCAGTGAACCGCGGCGGAGCTCACCGGGGAGCGGTGGCGGCGAGACCGGTGCAGCCGCGCAGGCCGTTCCACCGGTTCAGCGCCTCGGTGGCGGCGGCGCCGGTCAGCGGGCGCGGCGCGCCGTCGACGATGCGGCCGGGCACCCAGTTGGCCGCGGTCACGGCCCGGCCCTGGAACGTCAGCTCCAGGACCCCGGTCTCGGTGTTGGGCCCGGAGCCCGAGGCGTAGAAGACGAAGTTCCCCAGCCCGTAGGCGACGTACACGCCGTCGGTGTTCCAGCCCGCGCCCTGGAGGACGTGGGCGTGCCCGCCGACAAGGGCGTCGGCGCCGGCTGCGACGAGCGGTGCCACCAGGCTGGCCTGCGCCTCGCTCGGGCAGGTCTCCCGTTCGATGCCCCAGTGCAGGTAGACGATCACCGTGTCGACGGTCGGCCGGACCGCACGGATGGCCGAGGCCAGTCGCTCGACGTTCTTCGCCGAGGCCAGGCCTGGTTTGCCCGGACCGGACGTCCAGGCCGCGGCGAGTTCGTCGTCGAGGACCTGGGTCGCGCCGAAGACCGCGATGCGCTGGCCGTTGACGCTGGTCACGTACGGGGCGTACGCCTCCGTGTCGTCAGCGCCGATGCCGACGGTGGGGAAGGTCGCCGCCTCGGCGCTGCCGAGTGAGTCGGTGAGGCCGTCGAGGCCGTAGTCCATGCCGTGGTTGTTGGCCATGTTCACCACGTCGATCCCGGCTGCGCGCAGGGCGTTGAACGCCGTGGGGGGCGCCCGGAAGACAAAGGTCTTGGCGGCCGGTGTGCCACCGGTCGTCACCGCTGTCTCCAGATTGACAACGGCGAGATCGGCAGCGGTGAGGTTCTGTGCCATCGGCCCGATCGCGGTACCGGGATCGGACGCCAGCCGCTGGCCCGCCGAACCCTCGAAATGCACGTCGCCACCGAACGCAATACGCACTGGATTTCCGGTCGGTCGACGCGGGCCGTTTCCAGCCACAGTCTGCTCGCTTTGCGCGGGTGATTGCGGCGCGGACGGCCGTGCGATCGGCCCGCCGGCGGCGGCACGGGCCTGCCCCTGGCCCGCAGCAGCCGCTTCGTCGTCGCCACTGCCGCCCATCAGGCCCAATGTCGCCAAGGCGACACAGCTGACGACAGCGAGAAGTGAACCGGCCAACACCGGAGTTCCCCAGCTTTCCCGGAAACCACCGCGGGCCCGCGGGCGGCGGGCGGGATCACTCCCGGAGATCGACCCGGGCCGGCCCGCTCTGCGCCCACCGGCCATTTGTTCGACCCCCGCCCACGAAATTCCGATGACCGAAAGTCACACTACCTCGATGCCGCCCGCCTGGCCTGCTCCTCCATACCGGCCCATCTTCCCGATCCCCACATGCCGATCTTCCGGAAGAACGGGTAAAACATCACCCGCGCCCGGCACGGCGGCAAAGAATGGCCGGATCCACCCGCGGCGGCCTGCAGCAGCCCACCGCGGCCCGCAGCAGCCCGCAGCGGCCCGCGGTGGCCTACAGCGACAGCAGCGCCGGGGCCAGCTCACGCCACTGGCGGCGCGGCAGCCCGCGGCGGTCGAAGTCGAGGACCTGTACGGCGACCTGGTCGGCCCCGGCGTCCAGATGTTCCTTGATCCGGCCGAGCAGGACGTCGACGTCCCCCCACGGGACGATGGTGTCGACCAGACGGTCCGACCCGGCGCCGGCCAGGTCGTCGTCGGTGAAGCCGTAGCGGCGCAGGTTGTTCGTGTAGTTCGGCAGGCGCAGGTACGACCCGGTGTGCCGGCGGGCCAGCTCGCGGGCCTGGGCCGGGTCGGTGTGCAGGACGAACGCCTGCTCCGGCACCAGCAGTTTGCCGGCACCGAGCAGCTCGCGGGCGTGCGCGGTGTGCTCCGGCGGCACGAAGTAGGTGTGCGCGCCGTCGGCGCGGTCCCGGGCGAGGCCGAGCATCTTCGGCCCGAGGGCGGCCAGCACCCGCGGCTGGGGGCCCGCCGGCGGCACGGCCCGGTACTGCTCCGCGGCCATCCGGTCCATCTCGTCGAGGTAGGCCCGCATCTGGGCCAGGGGCCGGGAGTAGACGGCGCCGCGGATGTGCATCAGCTCCGCGTGCGAGACGCCGAGGCCGAGCAGGAAACGGCCGGGGTTGGCCTCGGCCAGCGCGAGCTGACCGGCGGCCATCGTCAGCGGGTTGCGGGCGAGGATCTGCGCGATGCCGGTGGCGATGGTCATCCGTGACGTCACGCCGAGCATGAGCCCGGCGGTCACCAGGACCTCGCGGCCCTTGACCTCACCGGTCCACAGGGTGGAATAGCCGAGCTCGTCCAGTTCGGCGACGGCCTCGCGGACGGTCCCGGCCGGCGAGAAGTCGAACTGGCCGCTCCAGATGCCCACCTTGCCGAGCACCGCTCCGACCGGCGGCCGGGCGGGTGCCTCGAACGGCGCCGGCGGGGTGGGAGAAGCCGGCGGGGTGGGAGAGGCCGGCGGGGTGGGAGAGGCGGAGGGGCCGGGGCTGCTGGCGGCGTGGCGCGCGTGGTCACTCACGCGGGTCACCGTACCGAGGGGGCCATCGGTCACTCGCTGCGACCGTCCGGCTGCGTCGACATCGTCTCGCCGGGTTGCCTCCGCGGGAACGAGGGCTATGTTTGCCGGTGTGACGGAGCTGGTGCAGCTGCTCACCCCGGACGGCCGGCGGACGACCGCGGCATCCGCATCCGGTCCCGAGGCTGAGTACCAGGCCTACGTGGCCGATGTGACCGACGACGACCTCGTCGGCCTGTTGCGGGACATGGCGATCGTCCGCCGCCTCGACGACGAGGGCACCGCCCTGCAACGCCAGGGCGAGCTGTCTCTGTGGGCGAGCCTGCGCGGCCAGGAGGCCGCGCAGATCGGTTCGGGCCGGGCCCTCGGCCCCGACGACATGGCGTTCCCGTCGTACCGGGAGCACGGTGTCGCCTGGTGCCGGGGGGTCGACCCGCTGAATGTGTTCGGGCTGTTCCGGGGGTCCTCGCTCGGCGGGTGGGATCCCCAGGAGCACGGTTTCGCCCTCTACGCGATCGTCGTCGGCTCGCAGACCCTGCACGCCACCGGCTACGCCATGGGGGTCACCCGCGACCACGGCGAGGGCGCGGTCATCTCCTACTTCGGCGACGGGGCGTCCAGCGAGGGGGATGTGAACGAGGCCTTCGGCTGGGCGAGTGTGTTCTCCGCCCCACTGGTCTTCTTCTGCCAGAACAACCAGTGGGCGATCTCGGAGCCGTACCGGCGGCAGAGCCGGGTCCCGGTCTACCAGCGCGCCCGCGGGTTCGGTTTCCCGAGCGTGCGGGTCGACGGCAACGATGTCCTCGCCACGCTGGCGGTGACCCGGTGGGCGCTGCACCAGGCCCGCACCGGGGCCGGGCCGGTGCTGGTGGAGGCGCTGACCTACCGGATCAATCCGCACACGACCGCCGACGACCCGTCCCGGTACCGCCCGGCGGACGAGCTTTCCACCTGGCGCCGCCGTGATCCGCTCGACCGGCTGCGGACATACCTGCGGGCGCGGGACGTCCTGACCGACGAGCGGGAGTCGGGCATCGCCGCCGAGGCGGACGCCGTCGCGGCGGACCTGCGGACCCGCTGCCTCGCGCTCCCCGACCCGCCCGAGGACTCCGTCTTCGATCATGTTCAGGTGACCGAGAACAGTCTGGTCACCACCGAGCGCGCCGCGTACACGGATCTCCGGGGAGCGTTGCTGTGACGACCAGTGAGATGGCGACGGGGCCAGCCGCGGGCGCGCCGGCGAACACCGCCAGGCAGGCCGCTGTGGACGCGGACCCCCGGCCCGCCGGCACTGCCGCCTCCCTGGGCCGGGAGGCGGCAGGCAGCGGCGCGGCGGGCGGCAGCGTGGCCGGCGGCAGCGTGGCCGGCGGCAGCGTGGCCGGCGGCAGCGTGGCCGGCGGCAGCGTGGCGGCCGGCAACGGCACGGCCCCGGGGCGCCGGGCGGTGACAGCCGTGGTCGACGGCAGCGGCACCGCGGGCGAGGACAGCGCCCGCCGGACACTGACCCTCGCCAAGGCGCTGAACACCGGGCTGCTGGCCGCCATGCAGGCCGACCCGAAGACCGTGATCATGGGTGAGGACGTCGGCAAGCTCGGCGGTGTCTTCCGCATAACCGACGGACTGCAGGAGCTGTTCGGCGAGGAGCGGGTGATCGACACGCCGCTCGCCGAGTCGGCCATCGTCGGCACCGCCATCGGACTCGCCATGCGTGGCTTCCGGCCGGTCTGCGAGATCCAGTTCGACGGGTTCGTCTACCCGGCGTTCGACCAGATCGTCAGTCAGCTCGCGAAGATGCACTACCGCTCGGCCGGCCGGGTCCGGCTGCCGGTGACGATCCGGATCCCGTACGGCGGCGGCATCGGCGCGGTCGAGCACCACAGCGAGTCGCCCGAGGCCTACTTCTGCCACACCGCCGGGCTGCGGGTCGTCACCTGCTCCAATCCGGCCGACGCACACCTGATGATCCAGCAGGCGGTGGCCTCGGACGATCCGGTGATCTTCCTGGAGCCCAAGCGCCGCTACTGGGAGAAGGGTGAGGTCGACACGACCCCGCTTGCCGACCTCCCCGCCGGCCTGCGCACCGGCCTGCACAGCGCGCGGGTGGTCCGGCCGGGTGAGGACGCCACCGTGGTCGCCTACGGCCCGATGGTCCGCACCTGCCTGGACGCCGCCGAGGTCGCCGCCGCGGAGGACGGCCGATCGCTGGAGGTGATCGACCTGCGCTCGCTGTCGCCGCTCGATCTCGACCCGGTGATCGAGTCGACCCGCCGCACCGGGCGGCTCGTGGCGGTCCACGAGGCGCCGTCGAACGTGTCGCTGTCGTCGGAGATCGCCGCCCGCGTCACCGAGCAGGCCTTTTACCACCTGGAAGCACCGGTGCTCAGGGTGACCGGCTTCGACACGCCCTACCCTCCCGCACGGCTGGAGGACCACTACCTCCCCGACGTCGACCGGATCCTCGATGCCGTCGACCGATCGTTCGGCTACTGAGGAGACTGCGGTGTCCCATCGACAGTTCCGTCTACCCGACCTGGGCGAGGGCCTGACCGAGGCGGAGATCGTCCGCTGGCTGGTGGACGTCGGCGAGGCCGTGACCGTGAACCAGCCGCTGGTGGAGGTCGAGACGGCGAAGGCAGTCGTGGAGATCCCGTCGCCGTTCGCCGGGGTGCTCGTCGAGCGGCACGGCGAGCCCGGTGCCGAGCTCGCGGTCGGCGCCCCGCTGCTCACCATCGACGCCGTCGGCGACGAACCGCCGGGCGGCACCGCCGCATCGCCCCCGCCGGTCGGGGAGCCCCGCAGCGGGGCTGCCTCGCTGCCGGCGTCGCGCGCCGGAGAAGCCATGGACGGAGTCACCGAAGGCGTCCCCGACGGCGCCTCCGCGGGCGCTGCAGGGGGCCCGGTCGGGGGAGTTGACGCCAGCCGGGCTGATCTGGCCGGCCGGCCGTCGATGGCGGCCGGCCGCACGCCGATGCTCGTCGGGTACGGGCCACGCAGTGGCGAGACCGGGCAGCGGCGCCGGCGCCGCGTCCAGGGCGGCCCGCCGACCGCCACCACCACGCCCACCACGCCCACCGCGACCGCGACCGCGCCCACCGGCACGGTTTCCCGGCCGGGCCGGGTGGCGGCGAAGCCACCGGTGCGCAAGCTCGCACGTGACCTGGGGGTGGATCTGTCCAGCCTGGCCGGCACCGGCCCGGCAGGCACGATCAGCCGGGCGGACGTCGAGGCCGCCGCAGGCCCTGCCCCGGCCACCGCCCCGCTCCCGCCAGCCCGGGACATCCCGGCGGCACCCGCCGTCTCCCCTGCGCGCTCGATCCCCCCTGCGCACGCGGTCCCCCCTGTGGCCGCCCGGCAGGTGCCGGGCGCCGTTCCGGAGGACGCCCGTTTCGACGAGGCGTCCCGGAGCTGGCGGGTGCCGGTCACGGGGGTTCGGCGCACGATGGCGCGGGCGATGGTCGCGAGCATGTTCACGGCGCCGCACGCCACCGAGTTCCTCAGCGTCGACGTCACCGAGACGATGGCGGCGAAGGAGCGGATCGCGGCCCTGCCGGACTTCGCCGGCGTGCGGGTGACGCCACTGCTGCTGGTGGCGAAGGCGCTGCTGACCGCCGTCCGGCGACACCCGATGATCAACGCGTCGTGGGTCGGCGACACGTCCGGTGACGATGCCGAGATCCGCGTGAAGGAGCAGGTGAACCTCGGAATCGCGGTGGCGGGGCCGCGGGGCCTCGTCGTCCCGAACATCCCCGCGGCGGGGGCGCTCGACCTGGTCGGGCTCGCCCGCGCGCTGCAGGGGCTGACCGAGGCCGCGCGGGCGGACCGGCTGCGCCCGGCGGACCTCTCCGGCGGCACGATCACCATCACCAATGTCGGGGTCTTCGGCGTCGACACCGGTGCACCGGTGATCAATCCGGGCGAGGCGGCGATCCTGGCGCTCGGCGCGATCAAGCCGGCCCCCTGGGTGCACGACGGCGAGCTCGCGGTGCGCACGGTGGCCCAGCTCGCGCTCTCGTTCGACCACCGGGTGGTGGACGGCGAGCTGGGTTCGGCGGTCCTCGCCGACGTCGGGGCGGTCCTCGCCGACCCCGTGGTCGCCCTCGCCTGGAACTGAGCCCGACGTGCTGGTCAGGCCAGGTGCGCCGCAAGGCGGCAGATATCAGCACTTCGCCGCATACACCCTTGAGGGAACAACGGACACATAGGGGTGCACAACGGAGAGAGGTGTCCAGCCTGGTACGGTTGCGCCTCACACCCGGCACCCGGCTCGACTTCCGCCACGAAGAGGTGAACGCATGACGCGCGTGGAGGCTCTGCAGGCCGCCGACGAGTTCGTCGCGAAGGTACTGACCTCCGCCAGCACCAGCGGCCGGTTCAACGGGGCGCTCAACCTGGCCGAGCGGGTGGACCTGACCCTGCGGGTCGCCCGGTTCCTGCTGGAGGGCCAGTCGTCCACCGAGGCCGACGACCTCCTCAAGCGTGACATGCGCAACGAGCTCGACCAGGCTTTCCCTCCGCTGCGCACCACCTGAGCCCGGTCGGCGCCCGCCCGCACGGCACAACCCGCCCATACGGCTCCCTGCCAGGGCCCGCGCACGGCTCCCCGGCCCGCGCACGCTCCGGGTCGGCGCAGGCACGGTTCACGCGCTCAGCGCAGGCGCAGCCCGCGCTGGGCCGGGCGCCGGCTCCGGGGCCGCTCGTCCAGGTGCACGTCGGTGCGCGTCTCGCGGACGGACTGGGCGGAACCGTCGCCCCCGGTCTCGGGGCGGACAGGGTCATGGTGTGTCGGGGCCTCGACCTGCATGGACGGGTCCACCAGCACGGTGTCGTCCACACTGACCGGCGGTGGTGTGCCGTGGTCGATGGACTCCTCGACGATCCGGCGGCGCCACTGGTCACGGTAGAGCGTGACGCCCAGCCCCACCAGACTGACGATCATGAGAATGACCCCGACAGCGGTGAGGTCGAGGCCGGACGGATCGGCGCGGACGGCGAAGGCGAGCACGGCGCCGAAAGCGAGAAGCAGAAGGCTCAGCGGAGTTCCCATTGGCTCCGTCTACCCCTGATCACCCACGATACAACCACGCTGCGCACATCCAGCACCCGACGGATGCCCGCAGCGCCCGCGGCCTCGTTCGACAGCTGCTACGTCCATCGAGGTCAGCGGAGCCGCAGCGCGCTCCGAGCGGGCCGGGTGCACCAGCGAGAAATCCGCGCGGGGTGGTCGGCAACGGGCTCGCCGACCACCCCGCGCGGATCCCAACTGCGTCAGAACGCCTCTTCGGGCAGCTCCATCAGCCCGAGGCCGGTGCCTTCCAGCACCGTGCGGCGGGCCTGCAGCTCCGGCAGGACGTTGGCGGCGAACCAGCGGGCCGCCGCGATCTTGCCGGTGTAGAAGGCCTGGTCCTTTCCGGCCGCGGGCTTCTCGTCCTGGGCCCGCAGCGCCGCCTCCGCGCCGCGCAGCAGCAGCCACCCGATGACGAGGTCGCCGAGGCTCATCAGCAGGCGAGTGGTGTTCAGCCCGACCCGGTAGACCTGCCTGCCGTTCTCGGCGCCGGCGGTGAGGAAGCCGACCATGGCTCCGACCATCGCCTGGCACTCCTCCAGGGCCCTGCCCAGCGCCTCCCGCTCGCCGCGCAGCGCGCCGTTGCCCGCCTCGCCCTTGGCGAACTCCTGGATCTGCCCGAGCAGGGCGGTCAGCGCCCGCCCCTTGTCCCGGACGATCTTCCGGAAGAACAGGTCCTGCCCCTGGATGGACGTCGTGCCCTCGTACAGGGTGTCGATCTTGGCATCGCGGATGTACTGCTCGATCGGATAGTCCTGCAGGTAGCCGGACCCGCCGAGGACCTGCAGCGAGCTCGCCAGCAGTTCGTAGGAGCGCTCGGAGCCGACGCCCTTGACGATCGGCAGCAGCAGGTCGTTCATCCGCTCGGCGTCCTCGTCCGCCCGGCCGCTGGCCGCGGCGAGCGCGACGGCGTCCTGGAAGGTCGCCGTGTAGAGCACGAGGGAGCGCATCCCCTCGGCGTACGCCTTCTGTGCCATGAGCATCCGGCGGACGTCCGGGTGGTTGATGATCGTGACGCGGGGGGCGGACTTGTCCGAGGCCCGGGTGAGGTCGGCGCCCTGCACCCGCTCGCGGGCGAACTCCAGCGCGTTGAGGTAGCCGGTGGACAGGGTGGCGATCGCCTTCGTCCCGACCATCATCCGGGCGTACTCGATGACCCGGAACATCTGGGCGATGCCGTCGTGGACGTCCCCGACCAGCCAGCCGACGGCCGGCTCTCGCTCGCCGAACCGCAGCTCGCAGGTGGTCGAGACCTTCAGGCCCATCTTCTTCTCGAGGTTGGTGACGTAGACGCCGTTGCGGGCGCCGGGCGCGCCGGTCTCCGGGTCGGGCATGTACTTCGGCAGCACGAACATCGACAGGCCCTTGGTGCCCGGGCCGTGGCCCTCCGGGCGGGCGAGCACCAGGTGGAAGATGTTCTCGGGGACGTCCCAGTCGCCGCTGGTGATGAAGCGCTTGACACCCTCGATGTGCCAGGTCCCGTCCGGCTGGGCGACGGCACGCGCCCGCCCGGCGCCGACGTCGGAGCCGGCGTCCGGCTCGGTCAGCACCATGGTCGCGCCCCACTGGCGCTCGATGGCCCAGCGCGCGAGCTTCTTCTGCCACTCGGTGCCGATGCTCTCCAGGATGGCGGCGAAGGTCGGGCCGGCCATGTACATGAACACGGCCGGGTTCGCGCCGAGGAGCAGCTCGGACGACGCCCAGGCGATGCTGGGCGGCGCTCCCATGCCGCCGAGGTGCGCCGGGAGGTACAGCCGCCACCACTCGCCCTCCTGCGCCGCCGCGTAGGAGCGGTGGAAGGACTCGGGCAGCGTGACGGTGCCGGTGTCGGGATCCAGCGTCGGCGGGTTGCGGTCCGCGTCGACGAAGGACTCGGCGACCGGTCCGGTGGCGACCCGCTCGAGCTCGGCGAGCACCTCGTGGGCGGTATCGCGGTCCATCTCCGCGAAGGGCCCGGTCCCGAGCGTCCGGTCAACGCCGAACACCTCGAACAGGTTGAACTCGATGTCGCGAAGGTTGCTCCGGTAGTGCCCCATGGACGGCTCCTCCCCTCGACCCACCGTGCGGTGCTCGGTGGCGCGGGCGTGGTTACTCGCTGGTAGGTGATGCCCATGCTACTCGCGAGTAACCAAGAAGGGGAGAGATCTCCGGACGAATGCCACACCGGTTCGGAGTGCGTGCAAAGCACACGGAGTCAGCAATGTCCGGCACGTCTAGTCTTGCGACCATGACGGAGGGCGGTGCGAGGGCCACGGCAGGCGCAGGCGAGCCCGGCGGACCAGACCGGCCCGACGGGCCCCGCGACGGTGCCACGCAGGACATCCGGCTCGCGATCGTGATGACCGGCGGCGCCAGCCTCGCGGTCTGGATGGGCGGCGTCGCGCGCGAGATCAACCTCGCCACCGCCGCCCGGTCAGGTCACGCCCGCGGCTGGTCCGCCACCGACGCCGCCGTCGCCGGGCGCTGGGCCGCGCTGCTGGCGGCGCTGGACGCCGAGATCTCGGTGGACGTCCTCGCCGGGGCCTCCGCCGGCGGCATCAACGTGGCCCTGCTCGGGTACGCGAACGCCCACGACACCGACCTCGGACCCCTGCACGACCTGTGGATCACGCTGGGCTCCCTGCGCGAGCTGATGCGGCGGCCGGACGGGCGGCGCTTCCCCTCGCTGCTACGCGGGGACGAGATCCTGCTCCCGGCGCTGCGCCGCGGGCTGCACAGCATCGCCCCCCGGGCCGGTACCGCGCGCACGATCCGCCCGACCTCGGTGTTCATCACCACGACCATTCTGGGCGGGGAGTCCAGCCGCTGGTCGGACGACCTCGGCGGCATCATCCGCGACCGTGACCACCGCGGCCTGTTCGTCTTCGGCGAGGACGACCTGACCGACCCCGAGGCGGCCGCCCGCCTGGCGCTGGCGGCCCGGGCCAGCGCGGCCTTCCCCGGCGCCTTCGAGCCGGCGTACGTCCCGGTGCGCAACTCTCCGGACTCCGACCATCCGGACATGGCCGACTATGTGAACGCGGCCGGCGACTTCTACGGCTCCGACGGGGGCATCCTGGTGAACCGCCCGATCGGGCCGGCGATCCAGGAGGTGTTCGAGCGGCCCGCGCGCGGCCGGCAGGTCCGCCGCGTCCTCGCCTACGTCGTGCCCGCACCGAACCCGCCCGAGGACGCACCGGAGAACCCGGCGGGGAGCCCGGCAGAGAACCCGGCGGGGAGCCCGGCAGCGGACCACGGCCCCGGGCAGCGCCCCGGCCTCCCCTCGGCCACCGAGACACTGCTCGGCGCGCTCGACGCCGCGCTGAACCAGTCGATCTCGGTCGACCTTAGGCGCATCCGGGAGCACAACGAGGCCGTCCGCGGCCTGCGCGCGACCCGGCGGGCACTGTTCCGGCTCGCGCCGGCCGGCGGGCCACGGCTGACCGACCAGGACATCTACGAGGTGTACCGCGGGCGGGAGGCGGAACGCGCCGCGGACGCCGTGCTGGGGGTCTTCGACCGGATCGTCGTCGACGCGGCGGCCGCCCCGGTGCCGCTGGAGACCGTTCCCGCCGACGCCGCGGAGCTGCTGGCCTCGGCCGCCGGCCGCACGGAGCTGCGCGTCGCCGCCGTGCGCGCCGCCCTGGCGCAGTTTCCCGACAAGCTGCCCGGCCCGGCGGACACCGGCGAGCTGTGGCGGCTGGGGCGTCCCGCGGTCGACGCGGCCAAGGGCATCCTGATCGCGATGATCAATGAGGGCTACGTGCTGGCGACGGACCCGCGCGACCGCAGGGCACTGGCGCACCTGGCCCGGGGGATCCACGGGGCTGTGGTCGCGCCCCGTGAGCAGGCCGGGGCCCACCTGCTGCCGCTCCCGTCGACCCCGGCGAACCGGGGGGCGTTCACGATCGTCCGCCACACGCTGCGCGACCTGGCAGGCGCGCCGTCCGACGCGGTGGTCGCCGAGGCGGCCCGGCGCTGGCTGCGCGGAGTGGGCGACGCCGAGACCAGCCAGACCGATCTCACCCTCGCCTGGACCACGCTGGGTTCACTCACCGAGAACCTGCGCGACCTGCTCGGCCGCATCGTGGCGCGCTCACCGGCCAGCGCCCTCGGCCGGTCGCCGGCCGCGGCGGCGTCCTCCCGGCCGGCGACACCCGCGACACCGGCCACACCGGCCACACCGACCGCACTGCTTGCGTCCGCCGCGCTGCTGACGCAGCGGCCGCGCACCCATCCGAACGGGCTGAGCCTCGCCGCCCGGCGCCGGGTGGCCGCCCGCACCCTGGACGACTTCGTCCGCTACCTCCCGCCGCGACGCGGCGGGGCTGCCCTGGCTCTGCTCGACCTGCATCTGGTCACCCGCACCCTGACCGGGGCTGAGATCGTCGACCAGCCGGTGGAGCTGGTCCAGGTCAGCGCGGACGTCCGCTGCGATCTTGATCCGGGCCGGGCGACCGCGGCACGCAAGCTGACCGGGCTGCAGCTCGGGAACTTCGGCGCCTTCGCGAAATCGTCCTGGCGGGCGAACGACTGGATGTGGGGGCGCCTCGACGGCGCCGCCTGGCTGGTCCGCATCCTGCTCGACCCGCGCCGCCTCGCCTGGTTACGCGACACCGCGGGCGGCCGGCCCAGCTCCACGGCCGACGAGGCACGGTGGCTCACCGACTTCGTGGACCAGCTGGCGACAGTCGCCGCGGCCCCGGCGCCCGGGCCGGTACTGGCCGAGCTGGCCTGGCTGGACGATCCGGACGCGCCGGTCCCGGCCGCCCTGCCGGAGACCGCGGCCTGGGTCGCCGCCGGCATCCAACGCGAGATCGCCGCGGCCGAGCTGGTCAGCGTGGCCACCGCCACCCGCGCGGACATCGACGGCGCCGGTGCCAGCCCCGCTCCGAGCCGGGCCTTCCTCGACGCGGTGGCCGAACATTGCGAAGCCGGCGGCGACCGGGTCGATCCCGCGGCCACCGACGCCGTGCTGCGAACCTGCCGGGTGGCCGACGAACGGCTGACCGACCGGGCGAACAGCGCGATTCTCGTCGCCGCCGTCACCCAGACACTGGCGGTGCTGACCGCCTGGCTCGCCTCGGTGCGCGCGCTCCCCCGCCCGCTGCGCCCCGCCGTCGCCGCCGCGCGCGCCGTGACCCGGCTCGCCCACGCGGCCGTGGACAACCTCGCCCGCCGCCGGTACCGGGTGACGATCGCCACCGGTGCGGTGCTGCTCCTCGCCGGGCTCGCGGGGGCGGTCACCCAGGCCGGGCTGCTCGGCGGGCTGGGGCTGCTGGCCGCCCTCACCGGCCTACTCATGATCGGCGTGACCAGCTGGCGGACGCTCACCGGCGGGCTCACGGTGGCCGGCGCCGGTGGGCTCGCCGTGCTGGCCGCCGCCGGGCTGATCCCGGCGGCCGGCGACCGGCTGTTCCCCTGGCTGCGTGACGACGCCGTCCCCTACCTCGCCGAGCATCCCTGGGCCTGGGCGGCCGTGTTCACCCTGCTCGTGCTGCCACCGCTCTGGTCGCTCGCCGACCTGGTGCGCCCGCGCCGCCGCCGCTGAGCCAGGAGACGTCGGCGTCAGGAAACGTCGGTGTCAGGAGACGTCGGCCCAGCGCATCGCGCCGTCCGGCTCGCGCAGGCAGGACAGCGGCCGGCCGCCGGCACCAGGGACGACCTTGCCGACGTCGGCCGGGTCGCACTCACCGCCGGGCTCCGGACCGGTCGGGTTGCCCTGGGACGGCGGCCCGGGCGACCAGCGCCCGACCCCGCTCGGGGCGGCCCCGGTGATCTCCGGCTCCGGCACCTGCACACAGTGGAGAACCAGGCCGTTGACGGCCATCGCGGGCTCGGAGTCGCGGTCCGGGTCACACGCCTCGCCGAGAAAGACCGGGGAAGGCGCGACCGACGGCAGATCCGGCACCAGCGGCCCCGCCGAGCCGCCCGCGGCATCTCGATCGGCTCCACCGGCTCCACTCGCACCGTCCTCAGCGCCGGACCTCCCGGCCTCGCCGCTGGACGAGGGATTCGACCCGTCACCACCGGAGCCGGCCGTTCCGCCGGAGCCAGTCATGCCTGTCCCGTCGGCCCCCTCGGCCCCGCCGGCGCCGTCACCCGGAGAGCCAGCCGGATCGGTACCGGCGGTACCCGTACCCGCGGCGCCGCCGCCCTCCGGGGTTCGGGCCCCGGTGGCTGCCGGGTCCGGCGTCGAGTAGGGCTGGGGCGGGTCGGCCGCTGCGGGCGGCATGGGCCGGGAGCTGGCGGTGTCCGCTCCGGACTCGGCGCACCCGGCCAGCGCCGCGGTGAGCAGGGCCCCCGCGACCATCAGGCGGCCGGCGACCGGCCGGCCGATCATCGGCCGACGCAGCGGGCCCCGGGGGGCCGTACCGGACGAGCGAGTCCTGGTCACCGCGCCACCCCCTCACAGGCCTGGCTGCTGGGCCCGGGTTCAGCTTAGGTAGCTTCCGGCGCCAAACGCCGCTACTTTCCGGAAGCGGAGTTCGGGGGTGCCGGAACCGGCGGGTCCGCCGCGTACGTCGGTGACCGGGCAGGCGACCGGCCCCGGGACGGCGCAGCAACGCCGCCCGCAGCGGTCTCTGTACCCCGGCGGGGCTCCTTTTCCCCTGCCGGGGGCAACTTCCCCCGCCGGGGGCGACAGGACTGCCCGCCGCGACCGGACATCCGTCACACGCCCGGGCCAGCCGCCACGAACAGGCCCACGCGTCACCCCGCCGGCGTCACGAGGGTGGCTGCCGCGGCCAGGGCCGGGACGGGGGCGAGCACGCCGTCGGTGGTGAGCTCGGCGGTCACCGCCGGCAGGTCGACCTGAGGGCGCGGCGGGAGCGGGACGGCGTCGGACAGCGTGCCCAGCTCGACCCAGCCGAGCAGCTCCTCGCCGCCGGTCAGCCCGAACACGGCGCGGACCTCGTCGCTGTCGGGCAGCGGTACCGACTTCCACGCCGAGGCGACGCCCTGGGCGTGCGCGGCCAGGCAGATGTTCTGCGCCGCCGCCGCGGCGGAGGCGTCCTGCTCGGCACGGGGGACCTTGGCGCCGGGCACCCGGGAAGCGATCACCGCGATCAGGGCCGGCGAGCGGGTGGCCTTGCCCGCGGCCTTGCGGATCACGGGTTCGGCCAGGCCACCGACGGCCTCGGCGGCTGCGGTGATCGCGTTCGCGAGGGTCGTGCGCGCCTCGCCGCGGACCACGACGAAGCGCCAGGGGCGCAGCATCTTGTGGTCCGGCGCGGTGGTCGCCGCGGTGAGCATGACCGCGAGCTGTTCGGATGTCGGGCCCGGCTCCACCAGCCGGGTGGCCGTGCGGCGGGTCATCAGGCAGGCCAGTGCGTCCACGGTGTTCCGCCCTTTCCATTTCGATGAGGTGCCCTCACAATAGAGGATGCTCCGTGCTCGGACCTGTGACGCACGGCGCACAATCGGCTGAGAACAACGACGAAAGCAGCGAAGGGGACGACCGGGACATGCCCCCACCCGACACCGGAGACCCGCTCATCGACCTCGTGCTGGCCGTCGGCCACCAGGTCCGGCGTTCGGTCAACGAGGCGCTGCGCGCCGGCGCCGGGCTGACCCTGGCCCGCCTGAAGGTGCTGCGGCTCGTCGCCGAGCGCGGGCCCGTCCGGCCGCGCGATCTGGCCGCGGCCGTCGCCGTCGCGCCCCGCACGATGACCGAGACCGTGGACGGGCTGGAGGCCGACGGCATGGTGTGCCGCCGGGTCGATCCCACTGACCGGCGGGCGATTCTGCTGGAGCTGACGCCGACGGGGCGGACCGCGCTGGAACGCGGGCTGGCCGACGCGTCAGGCGCCGTCGGGCAGTTCACCGGCGGCCTGTCCGACGACGAACGGGCCACTCTGGGCCGTCTGCTCGCCCGGCTGCGCGACAGCGCTGCCCCCGGAAACACACGGCCGTTACCGTGAGACGATCACAGGGCGTTCCGACCTGAGGAGGCCACCGTAACCAGATCCGCGACGGTGGATGACAACGCCCGCCAGGCCGGCGGTCCGGCTCAGGCCCGGGCGGCCACCTCGGGCGACGTCGTGGCGGTCCGCGACCTCACCAAGCGGTACGGGCGGGTGGAGGCGCTGCGCAACGTCTCGTTCACCGTGCCCGCGGGGGCGGTGACCGGTTTCCTCGGCGCGAACGGGTCGGGCAAGACCACGACGTTACGCATCCTGCTCGGCCTGGTCGCGCCCACCGACGGGCAGGCACTGCTCCGGGACGGCACCGCCCGGGAGCTCCGCCCCTACCGGAAACTGTCGGACCCGGCGAGGACAGTGGGCGCCGTGCTCGAACCGACCGCTCACCCGGCCCGCAGCGGGCGTGACCACCTCCGCTGTCTGTCGGTGGCACTCGGCCTGCCCCGCCGTGCACGATCGGCAGCCGTCGAGGGCGCGTTGGAGAGTGTCGACCTCACTTCGGCCGCCGACCGCCCGGTCGGTGGCTACTCGCTGGGGATGCGCGGCCGGCTGGCCATCGCGTGCGCCCTGCTCGGAGAGCCCGAACTGCTCGTCCTGGACGAGCCCGCCAACGGGCTGGACCCGGACGGCATCCGCTGGCTGCGCCACTTCCTGCGCGAGTGGGCCGCCTCCGGGCGCTGCGCCCTGGTGTCCAGCCACGTGCTCGCCGAGGTCGCGCAGACGGTCGACCACGTGGTGATCATCGATCGGGGCCGGGTGGTGCTGGCCGCGCCCGCCGGCGAGGTGGGCGCGGGCCGGGTCGAGGTCCGCACACCCGAGGCCGACCGGCTCGCCGGGCTCCTGCCCTCCCTGCTTCCCGGGGCGCGGGTCGTCCGCACCGGGCCCGACTCCCTCCGCCTGCCGCACGGCACGGCCGAGCGGGTGGGCCGGCTGTGCGCGGGTCATGGCATCCCCCTCGTCGAGCTGCACACCACGGGGCCGGATCTGGAGCGGGCGTTCTTCGAGCTGACCGGCCAGTCCACCGGCGAGGGCCGATGACCGGCCCGCACACGCTCGCCGCCCACGGCGGCCGGGCCGCCGTCCGCCGGTCGCGCGCGGGGGGTACGGGGGGTACGGGGCGGGGCCGTGGGCCGCGCGCACCGCGCCTCGTCGGTGCCGAGCTCATGAAGCTGGCCACCGGGCGGTGGCAGCTCGCCGGGCTGTGTGTCGTCCTGGCCGTGCACGCGCTGCCCCTGCTGCTGTGGGGCGCCCAGGCCGATCCGGCCCGCGCCTGGATCAGTCTGCGCGCCCGCTCCGGCTTCCTCCTCGCCTACGCGATGATGTTCTTCGGCCTGGTTCTCGTCACCAGCGAATACCGGTATCGCACAGTCACCCACGCCTGGCTGGTCAGCCCGGGCCGGGTGCGGGTCCTCGCCGCCCAGGCCACGACGGTGGTGCTCACCGGCATGGTCCTGTCCAGCCTCGTGTTCGCGGCCTGGTGGCTGCGCGGCGCCGGCCGGCACGGGGGCGCGGCCATGCGGTCGGACCGGCCCGCCCAGCTGCTGTCCGCCTACCTGATCGTGGTCGCCGTGGTGTGCGCGGCCGGCCTGACCGGCGTGGCGCTGGGTGAGCTCACCCGCGGCCTCGGCCTGGGCGCCGGCACCGTCGCGCTGAGCGGCCTGGTCGAGGCCGTGCTCGACGGAGCGCGCTTCCACGGCCCGGTGACCGCCCCTTCGGGCGTGCTCCTGTGGCCCACCACCGAGACCCCGGTCTCGTCACTGTCCGCCGCGATCTCGTGGGCGGTGGTCCTCATCGCCGCCGCGAGCGCCTCACTGCGCCGGGACCTGCCATCCTGAACCAGGAACGGACCGAATCCGTGATGTGGCATAGGTCACTGCCCGCACGGCGCGTCCCCTCATCCCCCACCTCTCGCCACCGCGATCGGCCTACGATCCCGCACATGGCGTTGTGCCCGACATGCGGGGAGGAGGGGAACCCCGAGCGCGCGCGCTTCTGCTCCGCCTGCGGGAATCCCCTGCCCGTCGCAGGCACCGGAGCCCGCAAGATCGTGACCATCATGTTCGTCGACATCACCGGGTCGACCGACATTGGCGAGAAGATCGACTCCGAGCAGCTGCAACAGGTCATGTGGCGGTTCTTCACGACCGTCCGCGAGGTCATCTACGCGCATGGCGGCACGGTCGAGAAGTTCATCGGTGACGCGGTGTTCGCCGTGTTCGGCATCCCGGTGCTGCATGAGGACGACGCGCTGCGCGCCGTCCGGGCGAGCCTGGACATCCGCGCCGCCATGGAGGAACTGAACACCGAGTTCCACCGCGACCTGAACCTGCGGCTGCGGGTGCGGATCGGTATCAACACCGGCGAGGTGACCGTCGCCGGCGGCGGCGCCACCGGTGACCCGGTGAACGTGGCCTCCCGGCTGGAGGAGGCGGCCCCGCCCGACGAGATCCTCATCGGCGAGAGCACCTACCGGTTCGTCCGGCACAGCATCACCACGAGCTCGGTCGGGCCGCTGGTCGTCCAGGGCAAGCGGGAGCCGGTGCGGGCGCACCGGCTGCTCGGCCTGCGCAACCCGGGCGTCGGGCCCGGCCTGCGGGAGCCGTCCCAGGGGTTCGCCGCGCCGGTGATCGGCCGCAACCGCGAGCGCCGCCGCCTCCAGGACGCCTTCGAGGCAGTCGTGGAGGAGCGGACCTGTCACCTGTTCACCGTTCTGGGGCCCGCCGGCATCGGCAAGTCCCGCATGGTCGGCGAGTTCTGCGAGGGCATCTCCAGCCGGGCGACGGTGCTCACCGGCCGCTGCCTGTCCTACGGCGAGGGCATCGCCTACTGGCCGCTGATGGAGATGGTGCGCCAGGCCACCGGCATGTCCGCCGACGAGAGCGCGCCCGACGGCCGGCTGCGGCTGAAGAACCTGCTCGCCGGTGTCCCACAGGCCGCCGAGGTGGTGGACGCCCTCGCCCCCCTCGTCGGCCTCGGCGGTGCGGAGCTGGGCACCCAGGAGAGCTTCTGGGCCGTCCGCACGTTCTTCCAGGCACTGGCCGAGCAGCGCCCGCTGGTGCTCTGGTTCGACGACGTGCACTGGGCCGAGCCGACCCTGCTCGACCTCATCGAGCACGTGGCGGACTGGTCCCGCGACGCGCCGATCCTGCTGCTGTGCCTGTCCCGCCCCGAGTTGCTCGAGGAGCGCCGGATGTGGGGCGGCGGCAAGCTGAACGCCACCTCGCTGCTGCTGGCGCCGCTCACCGAGGCACGCTGCCAGCGGCTGATCCGCACCCTGATGGGGTCGGACGACCTCGACCCCGCGCTGGTCTCCCGGATCACCACCTCCGCCGCGGGCAACCCGCTGTTCGTCGAGCAGATGGTCGCCGCGCTCGTCGACGACGGCCTGCTCCGCCGGGAGGGCAGCCGGTGGATCGCCACCGGCAGCCTGCGCGGCGTCACCGTGCCACCGACGATCTCCGCGCTGCTCGCCGCCAGGCTCGACCGGCTGGACCCGCCGGAGCGCCAGGTGCTGGAGCGCGCCGCGGTCGTCGGCGAACGCTTCTACCTCGATGCCGTCATCGATCTGTCCGACCCGGTGGAACGCCCCTACGTCTACGAGCACTGCCTGTCGCTCGTCCGCAAGGAGCTGGTCCACCCCGACCGCTCCGACCTGCCCGGGGTGGAGGCGTACCGGTTCCTGCACGTCCTGCTGCGGGACTGCGCGTACCAGACGACGTCCAAGCGCCAGCGCGCCGACCTGCACGAGCGGTTCGCCGGCTGGCTGCAGGCCCGGATGGTCGGCGGTCCCGGCGAGCACGACGAGCTGGTCGGGTACCACCTGGAGCAGGCCTACCGCTACCGGGTGGAGCTCGGCCAGCGCGACAACGAGATGGTCGAGCTCGGCCGGTCCGCGGCGACCTGCCTGATCGAGGCGGCCGACCGGGTTCGCCAGGGTGACGAGACCGGCGCCGCGCAACTGCTGAAGCGGGCGATCACCCTGCTGCCGGAGACCGACCCGCTGCGGCTGCGCGCGGAGATCGACCTCGGCTGGGCGCTGTACTCCTTCGGCCGGCTCTCGGACGCCGAACGGATCCTGCGGCAGGTCAGCGACCGGGCACGCCGCGCCGGTGAGGACGGGCTGCGCGCCCACGCCCGCCTCGCGCACCTGCGCGTCCTGTTCGCCACCGACCCGGAGGGCCTGGTCGCCAGCACCCTCACCGAGGCGACCGCGGCGCTGGCGTCCTTCGTCCGCGACGGCGACGACGTCGGGGCCGCGCTGGCCTGCCGCAGCCAGAGTGCCGCCTACGGCGCCGCCGGCCAGTTCGCGGCGGCGGAGAAGGCGATGGAGAACGCGGTACGGCACGCCGAGGAGTCGGGGGTGCCACGGGCGGCGCACTCGCTGCGGCGCGAGCTCGTCCTGCTGCTGAGCCTGGTTCCGGGGCCGGTGCCCTACTCGATCGCGAAGGCGGCCGCGGCGCTGGACGGCGCCGGCGACGACCGCGGCCTGCGCCGGGCTGTCCTCGCCCAGCTCGCGCTGCTCACCGCGATGTCCGACGACATGGAAGCCGCGCGGGCCCACCTCAAGGACGCCGAGGAGATCGTCGGTGACATCCGCGGCGCCCGCGCCGACCCGTTCCACAGCGGCTTCGTCGTCGCCCGGGTCGCGCTGCTCGCCGGTGAGCCGGAGGTCGCCGAGCGCGAGCTGCGGCGCAGCTGCCGGCAGCTGTCCCGGATGGGCGAACGGGCGCACCTGGCCACCCGCGCCGCGCTGCTCGCCGACGTGCTCGTCCGCCTCGGCAAGCTGGAGGAGGCGACGAAGTACGTGAACCGGTGCCGGGACGCCGCCGCGGGCGACCAGCTGCCCGCCCAGGCCGGCTGGTGTTCGGTGCACGCCCGGCTGCTGGCGATCTCCGGGCGCGACGCCGAGGCACTACGGTTCGCCGACACCGCCTGCGATCTCGCCAGCCGCACCGATGACATCGACGGGCAGGGCAACGCCCTGCTCGCCCGGGCCGAGGTGCTGTACCGGGCGGGGCGCAAGGACGACGCGGCCGAGAGCCTCGAGGCCGCCGCCGCGCGCTTCCTGCACAAGGGAAACCGGGCCGCGGCGGCGATGGCCCGGCGGCACTTCGAAAGCCTCGATCAGGTCTCCTCCGGCCTCGGCAGCGGGTTGAGGCGCGCGATGCCGTAGGCGAAGCCGGCCAGGTCGATCGCCTGCGTCGTGGTCGGCGCGAACGACGCCCCACCGTCACCGAACGTGGCGGTGGCGAGAATGCCGCCGATCCGCAGATCGCTCGAGATCCGCGGGTTGAAACTCTCCTTGTGCACCAGCTGGCCGTCCAGCCACATGAGGATCACCCCGTCGGCGAAACCCTCGAAGTTGAGTTTGACGCCCTGTTCGACGCAGGCCCAGCGGCCCCTCGGCCAGTACCACGAGCCTTTCCCGATCACATTCACCGGATGGTCCTCGCGGGCGGTGTTCGCGTACACGATGCCCTTGCCGCCCTCGCGCCAGGCGAAACGCGTCGCCAGTCCGCTGCGCATCGTCTCGGTGCGCCGGCGGTCCTTCACGATGGTTCCGAAGAATCCGGGCAGGCGTCCGCCGTTGCCGAAGTCGAACGTCTCCGGAAACCGCAGGTAGTAACGCAGGTACAGCTCGTAGGGCGAGCGCAGTGTGTGATCGACGAAAAGCTGCGTGCCACCGTAGGTCGGCCCGTCACCGTAGATTCTCGCGTCGGACGGGTTCATCGCGTCGACCGGGATCGCCACCCGCAGGAACTGCGGGAAACGCGGGTCGTCCGACACCATGATCGCGGCCCGGTCGAGCCCGAAGGACGACCGGGTCTGCGGAACCAGCTCCCTGCCGAAGAACTCCCGCGCCGCGGCCGGGTCCGCCAGCGTGCGGCCCGTCGCCACACCGGCCGCGGGCGCCGTGGTGGCGGGACCCGCGGCCGGCGCCGCCGTGTCGGGCGGGAGGATCTCACTGGCCGGGTCGAAGACCTGGTCGTCGGTGAGCGCTCCGCACCCGGCGCCGGCAGCGAGGCCGAGCACGCCGAGGGACGAGGCGAGCATCGCCCGCCTCGTCCGGCCGCGGGGCCCCGGAGGTGTCGCTCCCGGCTGCCCCGACCGGCTCATACGTTCGGTCGGCCGAGGGCGTGGTAGATCCAGCCCGCGCCGCGCCACAGCTGCGGGTCGAGGGTGTTGCGCCCGTCGACGATGACCGGGCGGCGGACCAGGGGGGTCAGCAGCGACGGCTCGATCTCCCGGAAGTCGGCCCACTCGGTGAGGTGCAGCACGACATCGGCGTCGGCGACCGCCGCGGCGACCCCGGTCGCGTAGCGCAGGTCGGGGAACTTGCGGGCGGCGTTCTCCATCGCGGCCGGGTCGTAGACCGTCACCCGGGCGCCGGCTCGGCGCAGGGTGTCGGCGACGTCGAGGGCCGGCGAGTCGCGGATGTCGTCGCTGTTCGGCTTGAAGGCCGCGCCGAGCACGGCCACCCGCCGCCCGGCGGCGACGCCGCCGAGGAGGTGGATCGCCAGCTCCACCGTCCGGGTCCGGCGGCGCAGGTTGACGGTGTCGACCTCGTCGAGGAAGCGCAGGGCCGGGCCGGCGCCGATCTCCTCGGCGCGGGCCTGGAAGGCGCGGATGTCCTTGGGCAGGCAGCCGCCGCCGAACCCGAGGCCGGCGCCGAGGAACCGGCCGCCGATGCGGGTGTCGTACGACAGCGCCGAGGCCAGGGTCTTCACGTCGGCGCCGGCGACCTCGCAGACCTCGGACATCGCGTTGATGAAGGAGATCTTCGTGGCCAGGAAGGCGTTCGCCGCGACCTTCACCAGCTCGGCGGTGGCGAAGTCGGAGACGACGGCGGGTGTGCCCGCGGCCAGCGCGACCGCGTAGACCGCCCGCAGCCTGGCCTCCACCCGGTCCCGCCGCCCGGTGTGGTCACCGTGGTCGTAGCGGTCGGCGACGCCGTACCACTCGTCGTCGGCGGGCAGCCCGAAGACCAGCCGGTCCGGGCGCAGGGTGTCCTCGACGGCGAAGCCCTCGCGCAGGAACTCCGGGTTCCAGGCGAGGTCGACGTCGGGGGCCTCCCGCGCGAGCCAGCCGGCGAGGCGTACCGCGGTACCGGCCGGGACCGTCGACTTGCCCACCAGCAGCGACCCGGACTTCGGCCCGACGGCGAGCAGGCGCTCCACGGCGCCGTCCACGAAGGTCATGTCAGCGGCGCCGGAGTCGGCGCGCTGCGGGGTGCCCACGCAGAGGAAGTGCACGTCGGCGTCGGCCGCCTCCGCGAAGGAGGTGGTGAAGGCCAGCCGGCCGGTCGCCAGGTTCTTGCGCAGGAGCTCTTCCAGACCGGGCTCGAAGAAGGGCACCTCGCCGTCGGCCAGCCGCCGCACCTTGTCCGGGTCGACGTCGATACCGACGACGTCGAAACCGAGCTCGCTCATGCAGATCGCGTGCGTGGCCCCCAGATAGCCGGTGCCAATCACACTGATCCGCAGTGGTGCCGTAACCGTCTCGGTACTCACTGACTCGGCGCTCATAGTGTGTCCCCCCACTCAAGCATCTGGCTGGGCCGCGGACGGAATTGTGGACCGCCCAGGTTTCGTCGAGATGAGCGGGGGCCGGCGGCGGAGCATGCATCCCCCCGTGTGTTCGAGGTACTACCTCAAGCGACAAGTTTGCCAGCCCGAGTTACGCCGTTGTGACGGCGGGACGAACGGGCAGAGCCTGCTGCTACTGTTCTGGCGGCTCAGCAAACAACACGTCTGGGCTACCACCGACGGGGGCGGTGGGGGTCGTGAACCTGCAGGCTGGCGTGCCTGTCGGTGCATCGTGCCCGTTCCTGCCCGTGCCCCCGGCGTTCTCGGTAGCCGGCGTTCGGGGGGAGCGAAACCAGGCATGGAGTGGCTCGGCGACGCGGTGCAGTTCGTCCGCGATCACAGATCTCTGATCCCGCTCGGCATCGCCGGCGCCGTGTCCTGGGTGGTGTGGCTCAGTCGGCGGCTCCTCTCGACCAGATACAAGCCCGTCCGGAACAACTTCCGGACAACCACGTCGGTCGTCGTCCCGTCCTTCCGGGAGGACCCCGACGTCCTGATCCGCTGCCTGGAGACCTGGCTCGGCCAGGAGCCGGACGAGATCATCATCATCCCCGACGTCGAGGACCGGGATCTCATCGACCGCCTCGCCCGGCGTGCCGACCCGACGGTGCGGGTGATCCCCTTCGTCCACGAGGGCAAGCGCTCGGCGCTCGGAGTCGGCCTGTCGGCCGCGACGATGGAGATCGTCGTGCTCTGCGACTCCGACACCGCCTGGGAGCCGGGTCTGCTCGCCGCCGTCCAGATGCCGTTCATCGACCCGCAGGTCGGCGGCGTCGGAACCCGCCAGAACGTGTACGAGCCGCGGAGCAGCGTGTGGCGCCGGGTCGCGAACTGGCTCGTCGACATCCGCTACCTCGACTATGTGCCCGCGCAGGGCCGGGTCGGCGCCGTCGCCTGCCTGTCCGGGCGCACCGCGGCCTACCGGCGCTCGGCGATCCTGCCCGTGCTGCACAACCTGGAGCACGAGTTCTTCCTCGGCCGGCGGTGCATCGCCGGTGACGACGGGCGGCTGACCTGGCTCGTGCTCGCCTCCGGCTACCGGACGATGCACCAGCACACGGCGCGTGCCATGTCGATGTTCCCGGACAACCTGCGGGCCTTCCTGAAACAGCGGGTCCGCTGGAGCCGGAACTCCTACCGGACCTACCTGACGGCCATCTACAAGGGCTGGCTGTGGCGGCAGCCCCTGATCACGCAGATCAGTGTGCTGCAGATCGTGCTCACGCCGGTGACGATGGGCGTGGCGATGACCTACTTCGTCCTGTGGATGTTCCGGCCGGAGCCGAACGCCCCGATCATCGCGGTCGCCTGGCTGCTGCTCGGACGGCTCATCCGCGGGCTCTCTCACCTACGGGAGCATCCCCGCGACATCTTCATCCTCCCCCTCACCGTGCTGATGATCATCGTCATCGCGCTGCCGATCAAGGCCTGGGCCCTCGTCTCGATGAACAAGCAGGGCTGGCTGACCCGGCGCTCCGACCTGATCGGCGGCGAGGGACAGACCGACGCCTCGACCCGAACCGGCCCGGCAGCCCGCCCGGCGGCCGCCACAGCGACGGGCGGAGCCCGATGACCCCGACCCCGACGACCCCGGCGATCTCGACGGCCCCGACGGCCCCGACGGCCCCTCGGCGGAAGCTCCGCACCGCCCTGGCCGCCCTCGCGCCGCTGACAGTGCTGGCGGCGGTCACGGCGCTGACCACCCTGACCGCGCTGCCGGCGCAGGCGGAGCCGGTGCCGCCGCTGCCTCCGGTCAGTTCCGGGGACGCGAAGCAACAGTCCGTCCTGGTCGACGCCGAGGACATCCGGATGCGGTCCATGTTCGAGCGGTTCGGCGTGCTGACCGCGCCGACCCTCGTCGAGGTCGCCGGCAGCCAGCCCACGCTGCTGTTGCCCGCCCGCCAGGCCCCCTACAGCGCCGAGGACGTCATCGCCGCCGGCGGCGGCCGGCACGAGGTGGACGGGGCCGTGCTGTTCACCGCGCACGTCCTGGTCGGCCCGCAGGCCCGGCTGGTGATCGACGCCAGCGTCGGCACGCTGCGGCTGGCGAGCGGCGCGGCCGGCTTCACCTCGGTGGCCACCTGGCGCGGCGGACTGGAGTTCGCCGGCGCGACCCCGGACAACCCGCTGACCGTCATCGGCTGGGACGTCCAGAACCTCGAACCGGACAGCCTCACCGCGGACGGCCGCTCCTACCTCCGCACCATGGGCGGCGAGCTGATCCTGCGCAACGTCAGCGCCAACCACCTGGGTTTCTGGAACGGCCGGACCGGCGGTGTCGCCTGGACGGGAAGCAAGGGCGAGCCGAGTACCGGCGGGGCGGCGAACTCGACGTTCAGCAACAACATCTACGGCGCCTACGTCTCGGGCAGCGAGGGCATCCAGATGATCGGGGTGCGCCTGATCGACAACGAGCGCTCCGGCCTCGCCGTGCACCGGGACGCGATCACGACCCTCGTCTCGGGGGTCACCGCCGCCCGCAACCACGGTGACGGCATGACCATCGACCGGGCCTCGGGCTCCCGGGTGATGCGCAGCACGGTCGCCGACAACAGCGGCGACGGCATCTCCCTGGACGGCCGTGGCCTCGGTGTGATCGCCACCGCGACCGGCGTCCAGATCAACCAGATCAGGGACACACTGATCGAGGAGAACACCGTCTCGGCGAACGGGCGGTACGGGATCAGGGTCGTCGGCGGCGAGAACACGATCGTCCGGAAGAACACGATCAGTGACGGGCAGCTCGGCATCATCGTCAAGAGCGGCGCGAACGGCACCCAGGTCACCGGTAACACCATCACCGGGCCGGACGAAGCCGGCATCCAGGTCGGGCCGGACGCCCGCCGCACCGCGATCACCGAGAACGAGGTGTCCGACAGTCGCCTGGGGGTGATCACCCAGGAGGCGACGACGAACATCATCAGCCGGAACAAGATCCGCGATGCCACCGAGTTCGCGATCACCGTCCGCGGGCCCGCGGACGGCACCGCCATCCAGTGGAACACCCTCGCCGGCGAGGGGTGGCGTGCCGTCGACATCCGCAAGGCCCTCGGGGTCCGCGAGGGCGACGTGCACCACAACAACGCGGACGGCTGGGTGGAACGCGAGCCGCAGCACTGGTACACGCTGATCCGCCGGCATCCGGCGCTGGTCGTGTGGGGCGCCGTCGCGCTGTTCCCCATCCTCGGCGCCTGGACCCGGCACCGGGCCCGGCGTCGCCCGCCGAGGCATCCCTACCCCGAGTCCGAGCTGCTGGTCCGGCGGCTCACCGGTGGCACGATGCGCCCGGATGCCGCCTACTCCGGCATTCCCGGCCAGCGCGGCGCCGACGACCTCGCCCCGGCCGCCTTCGGCCCAGCTCCGTTCGGCCCGGCCGCGCTCGTGCCGGCCGGGCTCGTACCGGCCGGGCTCGTACCGGCCGGGCTCGTACCGGCCGCCGGGGGCACGAGGACAGCTCCGGCCGGGGCCGCCGTCGCCACGTCCACCGCGCTCACGCCGGTGGGTGCCGGTGCGGCTGGCAGGGGCTCCGCCAGCCCTGTGGTCCCCCAGGCACGGCACCCACGGCGCTCCACCCGCCCGCGGATCGACACCGCGGACACCGGCCCGCACGGAACGGGAATGACGGGCCGGCCCTTCGACGGCGCCGATCACAGCGCCGGACCAGCCCAGTGGCCCCGCACCGACTGGCCCGGCGGCCCGGCGGCACCCGAACCCGGACCGGCCGCCCAGGGGCCCGGCAGCCGATGGGCGGACGGCCACCTCCCCGAACCATCCCGGCCGACCCCCGAGCCGCACACCGAGCCGCACACCGAGCCGCACACCGAGCCGCTGTCACCGCACCCGCACCCGCACACCGAGCCGCCGTCACCGGCCACCGGCCCACATCACCGGCGCCGCCGGCGCTCCAGAGGGGACCACACGAAATGACGACCGCCCGCCCGGCCCGACCCCACCGCCGGACCGCGCGGCTGGCCGCGACCGGTGTCCTGACGGCGGTGGCGGTCGCCCTGACCTCCTGCGGCTCGGACGGGTCCGACTCCGGCGCGGCGCGCACCCCGGCCCCGGAGGAGACGGAGAGCCCCCTCGAGGTCGCGCCGTCCCGGCCCGCTCCGTCCCTGCGGGCCAGCACGGCCGCACCGACCGCCGCCGCGGCCACCGCCGGGGTCGAACGGGTCGAATGCCCGTCCGACGGGACCACCGTCACCGACGCCGGTGACCTGCGCAGCGCTCTCGCCGCAGCGAGGCCGGGCGACGTCATCCAGATCGCCGACGGCGTCTACCGGGGCGCGTTCAAGCTCACCGCCTCGGGCACCGAAGCCGAGCCGATCTGGCTGTGCGGGTCGGCGGACGCCGTCCTCGACGGCAAGGACGACGACGGTGACGACGACGCCAAGTACGTGCTGCACCTGGAAGGGGCGTCCTGGGTGAGGGTGGTCGGCTTCTCCGTGCGCAACGGCCAGAAGGGGGTGATCGGGGACGGCGTCCAGCATTCGACCATCGCCCAGCTCCGCGTCACCACGATCGGCGACGAGGCCATTCACCTGCGCACCGCGAGTTCTGACAACACGGTCATCGGCAACGTCATCCGGGACACCGGCAACCGCCGGGAGAAGTTCGGCGAGGGTGTCTACATCGGCAGCGCCGAGAGCAACTGGTGCACCTACACCGACTGCCAGCCGGACCGCAGTGACCGCAACGCGGTGATCGGCAACGACATCGCCGGGACGACGTCGGAGAACATCGACATCAAGGAGGGGACGACCGGCGGGGTGGTCCGCGGCAACACCCTCTCCTCGGACGCGCTCGTCGAGGCCGACTCCTGGATCGACGTGAAGGGCAACGGCTGGCTCGTCGAGGACAACATCGGTGTCGGCGGCGGCACGCTGGAGGACGGCATCCAGACCCATGTCATCGACGAGGGCTGGGGCCAGCAGAACACCTTCCGCCGCAACATCCTCACCGTGAACGCGACGGGCTTCGGCGTGTACATCCACCAGCCCGACCGGTCCCAGAACATCGTGACCTGCGACAACGAGGTGAAGGGCGCGCAGTCCGGCCCGTTCAACACCGACTGCACCCGCGACTGACGCCGGCCGGCCGGAAGATCAGGGGACCATGGCGCGCAGGCGAACCTGCTCCTGCAGCCAGTAAAGCTCCTGTGCCCACAGGCGCAGCCGGGCGACGGCCGTGAGCTGCGCCGCCAGCGCACGGGCGACCAGGGGCCGGGCCAGGTGCTGCGAGGATTCGGGCGGCCACGGCCAGTCGGGGTCGTCCTGCGCCGCGCGCCGGTAGGCTGCCCCGCACAGCGCGACCTCGGCGAGGGCGAAGTCGACCTGCTCGGTCACCATCGTCAGTCGGGCATGTAGGTCCTCGGTGCTGATGGTGAGCCTCCCCCCTGCGATCCCGGAGATCGGCCAGCCGGGCGGATGTCGTCGGGGCAGGAGGACATCCCTCAGGGAAGAGTACGAGCAGTCGGGTCGGCTGCACAGCACCGGATTGCCCACACTCCGGTGACCGGCACGCCGGGTGGGTGATTACCCGACACGGGTGAGTGCGAGGTCCGCGCCGCCCGGAGCGTGAACTGACCTCCAGGTCGGGTAAGCGGACCTGCGGGGCGCCAAACCGGCGCTCGGACACCCGATCTCTGGGGGACCGGTGGACCTGACCACGTCCGAAATCCTGATCATGCTCAGCTTCCCGCTCCTCGCGATGATCGGGATGCTGATGATGAGCAGGCTGGAACAGAACCTCTCCTCGGCGGGGCGGGCCGTTCGCGCGGCCACCTCCGACGCCGCACCGGCCACCGACAGCGCACCGGTGGACACCGCGGGCACGCCGTCCACCGGCCCGATGCCGGCCAGCCCCGCGATGCCGGCCAGCCCTCCGGTAGCGGGCGGGTCAGTAGCCGCGGCGGCGGCCGGCCTCCTCGACCCGTAGCCGACCGGCGAGACCGGTCTCACGGACAAGCTCGCTGAAGGCGGGGGACGCCGCGCGGATGCGCAGCTCGGTGTGGACGCGGCGGAGCAGCAGCTCCGCGCGCAGGAGCGCGGCCAGGCCCGCGATGTCCACGGCTGCCAGGTCGCCGACGTCCACCGTCACCAGGCCGCCGCCCCGGCCCAGAAGCTCACCGATCTGCTCGCGGAACCGCAGCCGGCCGACGGTGTCGAACTCGCCGCCGAGCTCGATGACGACGTCGTCCCCGGTTCGCCGCACCGTCATCCGCGTGGCTGTCGACTCGACCCGCATGCCTGTCGCCCCCCGGAGATCTCCGTCCGTCACAGCACGGGCGCCATCCCGTCGACTGATCACCGAGAGTAACATAGCCTCAGCTAATCGTTGAACTACTGTTACTCATTGCCGGTCGGGGGGCCGGTGCCAGCCGCGGGCCGTGCCAGCTCAGACGGTGCCAGCTCAGACGGTGCCGGTACGGAACCGCTCGATGAGGGCGTTGGTGGAGCTGTCGTGCCGCAGGGGGGCGGCCGGGTCGGTCAGCTCGGGGATGATCCGCCCGGCCAGCACCTTGCCCAGCTCGACTCCCCACTGGTCGAAGCTGTTGACGCCCCAGATGACGCCCTGTGTGAAGACCTTGTGCTCGTACAGTGCCACCAGCTGGCCGAGGGTGAAGGGGGTCAGGGCGGAGACCAGCAGCGTGTTCGTCGGCCGGTTCCCGGCGAACGTCCGGTGCGGGACCAGCCCAGGGGCCACTCCCTCGGCCGCCACCTCCTCGGAGGTCTTCCCGAAGGCGAGTGCCTCGGTCTGGGCGAAGAAGTTGGCCATCAGCAGGGCGTGCTGGTCGACATCGCCGACGCCCGCATGGTTCGGGCGCACGAAGCCGATGAAGTCGGCCGGGACGACAGTCGTCCCCTGGTGCAGGAGCTGGAAGTAGGCGTGCTGACCGTTGGTCCCCGGTGTGCCCCACACCACCGGGCCCGTCGGCACCTGTACGGGCCGGCCTTCGAGATCAACTGACTTGCCGTTACTCTCCATGTCAAGCTGCTGCAGGTACGCGGCGAAACGGTCCAGGTACTGGCTGTAGGGCAGCACCGCGTGCGCCTGGGAGCCGAAGAAGTCCCGGTACCACAGGCCGAGCAGGCCGAGCAGGACCGGCAGGTTCCGCTCGAACGGCGCGTTCCGGAAGTGGACGTCCATCGCGTGGAATCCGGCGAGCATCTCCCGGAAGTGCCCGGGACCGATGGCGACCATGAGCGACAGGCCGATGGCGGAGTCCATCGAGTACCGGCCGCCCACCCAGTCCCAGAACTCGAACATGTTGGCCGTGTCGATACCGAACTCGGCCACCTTCTCCGCGTTCGTGGAGACCGCGACGAAATGCGACGAGACGGCGTCCTCGCCGAGCGTCGCCGTCAGCCAGGAGCGGGCCGCCCGGGCGTTCGCGAGGGTCTCCAGCGTCGTGAACGTCTTCGACGCGACGATGAAGAGGGTCGTGGCCGGGTCGAGGTCGTGGGTCGCCTCCCAGATGTCGGTCGGGTCGACGTTGGAGACGAACCGGACCGTGATCGACCGGTCGGAGTAGTCGCGAAGCGCCTGGCAGGCCATGGCCGGCCCGAGATCGGAGCCGCCGATACCGATGTTCACGACGGTGGTGATGTGCTCGCCGGTCGCGCCCGTCCACACCCCGGAGCGGACCCGGTCCGCGAACGCGGACATCCGGTCGAGCACCGCGTGCACCTCGGGGACCACGTCGACGCCGTCCACCCGGATGACGTCGCCGGCGGGGGCGCGCAGCGCGACGTGCAGGACGGGTCGGTTCTCGGTCACGTTGACCCGCTCGCCGCCGAACATCGCCTCGATGCGGGCACCGAGCCCGGCGCGGTTGGCCAGGGCCACCAGCAGTTCGATCGTCCGCGCTGTGACGATGTTCTTGGAATAGTCCAGGTGGAGTCCGTCCGAGTCGACGCTGAATGACGCGGCGCGGTTCTGGTCGTCGGCAAAGAGCTGGCGCAGCGTCACCGCGGAGAGCTCCGCGTGGTGCGCGGTCAGCGCGGCCCATTCCGGGGTCTGCTGCGCACCCGCTCCGGCGGTGAGGGCAGTGGGCTCGGTGTTCACCATGACGTGGGGCCCTTCCTCGGCGGGGAGTTCGGAGGCAGTGCTGTCGTGCGGCTGCGTTGCCGGGCACCCCCGGCACGCGCGCACGGCCGAACACCTGTCGACGACGCCCAGCATGCTGCAGTCGCGCATCTGACGCGTCTGCCGGGTCGCCACGCAGGGCGGAACGGGGGGTATGAGGCCGTAGTATCGCCGGGAACGCGCCGAAGCACCCCGGATTGGCCATCCAACGCGGCACCACCAGACGAACCAACCGCGGGGCTGCCCACGCACAATCCCGCACGATGTGGCCCTCGGGATGTCACCACCGCACGGTGGTTGTGGTGACCGCCCGGCAGCCGGTGACGGACGGAACCGACCTTGCTTATCGACAGATCTCTCGTGGAGGCGGCGCTCCCTGGCTACGCGGTCGAGGGAGACCTCGGCAAGGGGGGCTACGGCCTCGTGCTCGCCGGCCAGCACCGGCTCATCGGCCGCAAGGTGGCCATCAAGATCCTCCTTGACACCAGCGACGACCCGGATCTGCGCGCGCGCTTCCTCTCCGAGGCCCGCGTGCTCGCGGAGCTCGACCATCCGCACATCGTGCGCATCCACGACTACGTGGAGCACCAGGGCACCTGCCTGCTGGTGATGGAGCTGCTCTCCGGCGGCACGCTCAAGCAGCGCATCACCGCCGAGAAGCTCTCCCCGGAGACCATCTGCTCCATCGGCATCGCCGCGGCCGCCGCGCTCGCCACGGCGCACAGCCAGGGCGTGCTGCACCGCGATGTCAAGCCCGACAACATCATGTTCGACGGCTCGGGCCTGCTCAAGGTCACCGACTTCGGCATCGCGAAGATCTTCGACGGGGCGGAGACCACGGCCAGCGCCATCCTCGGCACGCCCCGCTACATGGCCCCCGAACAGATCATGGGTGGGCGGCTCTTCCCCTCCACGGATCTGTACGCGCTGGCCGGCGTCCTGTACGAGATGTTCGCCCAGCGGCCGCTGTTCGGCCGGCAGATGGCGGTCCAGCCGCTGACGCACCACCACCTGACCGTGATGCCCGAGCCGCTCACGATGGTGCCCGCCCCTGTCTCCGCGGTGATCATGCGCACGCTGGCCAAGGAGCCCGGCGCGAGGTTCGCCGACGCCGCCGAGTTCGCCCTGGAGCTGGCTCTCGCGAGCTCCCGGGCGTTCGGCCCGAACTGGATCTCCCGCTCGGACGTCAAGCTCCGGGTGGACGACGAGATCCGCGGGGCGATCGGCGGCACCACCAGCAGCAGCAGCAACAACAGCGGCGGATCCGGGGGCTTCCCGGCCGCACGCCCCGGCGGGGGCCACCCACCCGGCGGGCCCGGCTATCCGCCGGGGCAGCCTGGCGGCGGCTACCGCGGGCCGGTCCCGGGTGGGCCGGTCCCGGGTGGGCCGGGCGCCAGCTACCCGGGCATGGGCACGCCGATGCCCGGTGCGGCCCAGCCGGGGCAGGTTCCCGGCGGGCCCGGCTATGGCCAGCCTGGCTACGGCCAGCCCGGCCACGGCCAGCCCGGCTACGGGCCAGCCGGCGGCAGCACACCCCACCCGCGGCCGTTGACCGGCCCGGCGGGCGCGACACCTCCGTCAGCACCGCTGGGGGCGGCGGGGGGCACTCCCCATCCACGGCCGTTGGGTCCCCCGCCCGGCTCCACGCCGCAGCCGCGGCCGCTCGGGCCGGGCGCCGGGCCCACCCGGCCCTACGCGCCTCCCGGCCAGCAGGGCCCGGGCGCCGGGCGGCCGACCAGCGGGCAGAACTACGCCAGCGCGGGCTGGGGCGGCGCCGGTCAGCGGCCGGCGCCGCGGCCCGGCAGCGCGGCCGCGGGCGGGCCGGGGCATCGGGCCCCGGGCCAGGCGGACCAGAACCGCAACAACCGCATCCTGATCATCGCGGCGGTCGTCTTCGTCCTCGTGGTGGCGCTGACAGTCGGCATCGTCGCGGCCGTCTCCGGCGGCGGTGGCGGTGGCGACGACGACCGTGCGACCACGAGCGGCTCGGGCAGTGGTGGTGGGGACACCCCGGCCGGCGCGGGCACGGCGTACAGCGGGCCGCCGGTGACGGTGCAGGGCCTCAGCCCCTACAGCCTCACCATCGACCCGCAGGGCGCGCTGCTCGTCACCAGCCTCTCCACGGACCGCGTCCAGAAGATCACCAGCACCGGTCAGGTCTCCGATCTCGCCGGCACCGGCTCGGGGGGCTACGCCGGCGACGGCGGGCCCGCCGCGTCCGCTCAGGTCGACGGCCCCGGCTCGGCGGTGCTGGACAAGAACGGCAACATCTACGTCTCGGACGCGCAGAACTTCCGCATCCGGAAGATCGCCCCGGACGGGACGATCACCACGATCGCCGGCACCGGCACCAGCGGCTTCTCGGGTGACGGCGGCCCGGCCACGGCCGCGCAGCTCGACAGCGCCGAGAAGGTCGCGATCGGGCCGGACGGGTCGATCTACATCGCCGACTACGAGAACAACCGCATCCGGAAGATCACCCCGGACGGCATCATCAACACCATCGCCGGCACCGGCACCGAGGGCTTCACCGGTGCCGGTGGCCCCGCCACCGCCGCCACCCTGAACGGGCCGAACGACGTCGTGCTGGCCGACGACGGCACGCTCTACATCGCCAACCTCGGCAGCAACACCATCCAGAAGATCACCACGGACGGAATCATCCACACCGTCGCGGGCAACGGCCAGAAGGGCTACTCGGGCGACAACGGCCCCGCCACCCGGGCGCAGCTGTCCGTCCCGTCCGTGACCCTCGGCCCCGGCGGCGAGGTCTACATCGCCGACTACGGCAACAACCGGGTCCGCAAGGTGGACCCGAACGGGACGATCACCACGATCGCCGGGACGGGCACCGAGGGCTACTCGGGCGACAACGGCCCCGCCAGCGCCGCCCAGTTCACCGAGCCCAGCTCGGTGGCCATCGACGGCTCCGGCTCCCTGTACATCGCGGACGCCGGCAACGACCGGATCCGGCGCATCGCGCCGGACGGCACGATCACCACGATCGCCCAGTAGGCCGGGGCGCGAACCATGACGTCCGTCGACATCGGCCGGGTCGCCGCCGCGCTGACCGGCTACGAGCTCGGGGGGGAGCTCGGGCGGGGCGGTTTCGGGGCGGTGCTCGCCGGTCGCCACCGGCTGATCGACCGGGACGTCGCCGTGAAGGTGCTGCTCGAACCGAGCGGCGGCGGCCACGGCGGGTACGGGAGCGGGTACGGTGACAGCGGTGGCGACCTGCGCGACCGGTTCCTCTCCGAGGCCCGGGTCCTCGCCGGCCTGGACCATCCGCACGTCGTGCGCATCTACGACTACGTCGAGCACGACGGCCTCTGCCTGCTGGTGATGGAGCAGCTGACCGGCGGGAGCCTGAAGCACCGGGCGCTCGGCCCGCACAACCCGCGCGCGGGCTGCGCGGTCGGCCTGGCGGCGGCCGGGGCGCTGGCCGCCGCGCATGACCGCGGCGTGCTGCACCGGGACGTCAAGCCGGACAACCTGCTGTTCGCCGCGGACGGCACCCCCAAGGTCACCGACTTCGGGATCGCCAAGATCCTGGAGACCGCGGCAGCGACCACGACCGGCCTCGTCGGCACGCCTCGCTACATGGCTCCGGAACAGATCACCGGCGCCCGCCTCGGCCCGGGCACCGACCTGTACTCCCTCGGCGTCGTCCTGTACGAACTGCTCGCCGGCCGGACGCCGTTCCCCGCCGGCCTGCCCGTGCCCGCGCTGCTGCACCACCACATGTCGGTGGCGCCGCTGCCGCTCACCGAGGCGCCGCCGCCGCTGGCCGCAGTGATCCTCACCGCCCTCGCCAAGGAGCCGGCCTGGCGCCAGCCGACGGCCCACGACTTCGCCCTCGACCTCGCCGCCGCGGCGACGCAGGTGTTCGGCCCCGGCTGGCTCGCGGCCAGCGGAGTGCCGGTGCGCCTCGGCGACGACGTGCTCGCCGCCGCCGGCCACGCCCAGAGCTCCAACCCCACCGCGGCCGAACTGGCCGGCCGCCTCGGCGCCGCCCCGCCGGGTGGCCGCGGCATGCCCGGCTCACCGAGCGGTCACAGCGGGCCTGGCCTGCCTCTCGGGCCGGCGGGCCCCAGCGGTCCAGGTACGGCTCGCATGCCCGGCGGGCCAAGCTGGCCCGGCGGACCGAACGGACCAGGTGGGCCGGGTGGGCCGGGTGGGCCGGGTGGTTCAAACTGGCCGAGCGGGCCGGGTGGTTCAAGCTGGCCGGGTGGGCCGAGCGGGCCGGTGCCGACCCGGGTCGACCCGTACGGCGGTGCCACCGGCCCGCCCACCAGGCGGCGGGCGCAGCACCATGGCCCGGGCAGCGGCGGGTACCGGCCCGGACGCGGGACCGTCGTCATCGCCTCGGTCACCGCGGTGGCGCTGCTCGCCGCGGCGATCGGGCTGGGTCTCTGGCTCACAGGCGGCTCCGATCCCGAGCGGCCGGCGTATGCCGGCGGCGAGCCCGTCGAGGCCCAGGGTCTGTACAGCGCGGAGGATGTCGGCATCGGCCCGGACGGGTCGCTGTACACGGTCGACAGCGGCCCGACGTCCGGTGGGCAGGGCCAGGTCCTGCGGCTGCGGCCGGACGGGTCGCTGGACCGGATCGCCGGGGCGGGCCCGCCCCCTCCCAGCCCCACCCCGACCGGCGGGCCGTCCGCGTCGCCCTCCGCGAGCTCGTCGCCGTCGCCCTCCCCGACACCGGTCCTGGGTGACGGCGGGCCGGCTGAGCGCTCCAACCTGATCGGCCCGCATGCCCTCGCCGTCGGCGGTGACGGCGAGGTGTACATCGCCGACACCGACGGCGGCCGGATCCGCCTCGTCGACGGGAAGACGATCACAACGGTCGCCGGAACGGCGCCGGACGAGGGCTTCGGCGGAGCGTCCGGCCAGGCAGCGAAGGCGGCCCTGAGCAGCCCACTCGCGGTGGTGGTCTCCGATGACGGCGTGCTCTACTTCACCGATGGCTACCGCGTCCGAAAGGTCCAGGACGGTCTCATCTCGGTGGTCACCGGCAGCGCCGACACCTGGGGGACGTCCGGTGACGGTGGCCCGGCGGCGGAGGCCATGTTCGCCAAGCCGGCGGGCCTCGCGCTCGCCGACAACGGGGATCTGTACATCTCCGACTACCGCGCCCACACGGTGCGAAAGATCACTTCGGACGGCAAGGTCACGCGTGTCGCGGGCAAGCCGGACGAGTCCGGGCGCTCGGGTGACGGCGGGCCGGCCGTAGACGCCCTGCTCTCCTACCCGCAGGACCTCGCGCTCGGTCCGAACGGCGAGCTCTACATCGCCGACTCCGCCAACAACGCGATCCGGGTCGTGTCCGTCGACGGTAAGATCACCACGTTCGCGGGTTCGAGCGAAGCCACCGCGAACACCGCGGACGGCGGCCAGGCCACCGAGACCCGCATGACGCCCCGCGGTCTGGCGGTCGACATCTCCGGGGCCGTCTACGTGAGCGAGGGCGAGGGCGGGGTCAGGCGCATCGGGCCGGACGGCATCGTGTCCACCGTGCTGCGGGCCGCGGAGGAGGACTAGGGCCACGCTCGGGCAGCGGGCGCCCGGGCAGCGAACGGAACGGGCGGCATGTTCGACGGGCAAGGTTCGATCGACCGGCGGGAGGCACTGCGCCTCGCCGGGGCGGGGCTGGCACTGCTGGGTCTCGGCGGGTTCACCGCCGGCGTCGCCGGGTGCGGCGGCGCGGGCGAGGAGAAGCCGACCGAGCGGGACTGGCAGCGTCTCGCGGAGAAGCTCTCCGGCCGCCTGGTCCGGCCGGGTGCGCAGGACTACACCACCGCGAGCCAGCTCTTCGATCCCGCCTTCGACCAGATCCGGCCGCAGGGGATCGCCTACTGCGCCTCCGCTGCCGACGTGGCGGCCAGTCTCGCGTTCGCGCGGTCAGCCGGGATTCCGCTCGCCGCCCGCTCCGGGGGGCACAGCTACGGCGGCTACTCCGCCAGCACCGGCCTGGTCATCGACGTGTCGCTCCTGAACGAGGTCCGCCCGGGGAGCCGGTCGGGTACGGACGGCCCCACCGCGGACGGCCCCGCCGCAGCCGACACAGCGGCTGCGGGGATCGCCGCCGTCGGCGCGGGAGCCCAGCTCGTCGACGTCTACGACCAGCTCGCGCGGGCGGGGGCGGCGCTTGCTGCCGGATCCTGCCCGACGGTGGGAGTCGCCGGCCTCACTCTCGGCGGCGGCATCGGGGTCGCTGGCCGGCGCCACGGCCTGACCTGCGACCAGCTGCTCTCCGCCGAGGTGGTCCTGGCCTCCGGCGAGATCATCCGGGTGGACGGCGAGCGTGACGCCGACCTGTTCTGGGCGCTGCGCGGGGGCGGGGGCGGCAACTTCGGGATCGTCACCTCGTTCACGTTCGCCACCCACCGGGCGGCACCTCTGACGATCTTCACCTACCGGTGGCCGTGGGACGCCGCGGCCGATGTGATCGCCGCCTGGCAGGACTGGAACCTGCGGCCGGACGCTCCGGACGATCTGTGGTCCACCTGTGTCATTACGAGCACCACAAGCACGGACGGCGCGACCGTGACCGTGCCCGCGATCCGGGTCAGCGGCGTGATCAGCGACGTCGCCCCCGCCGCCGCCGCCGGCTCCGGCGCGGGCGCACGCACACCGCTCGGCGGTTCAGCCGGCTCGGCCGGCTCGGCTGGCTCGGCCACCGCCGTGCCGCAGGCGGCCCAGGACCTGCTCGCCCAGCTGGTGGACGCCGTCGGCCGCGCCCCGTCCTCGGCCTTCGCGGCTCAGCGCGGCCCGCTGGAGGCCATGCTGATCGAAGCCGGCTGCGCGGGACGGACCGTGGCCCAGTGCCACCTCACCGGTCGCCACCCCGAGGGCACGCTGTCCCGGGTAGCCCAGCTCGCGGCGTCGAACTTCCTCACCGAACCGCTGTCGGGCGCCGGTGCCGAGGCACTGCTGGACGCCGTCGAGGCACGCCAGCGGGTGCCCGGCCTGCGCTCGGGCGGCGTCATCCTCGACTCCTGGGGCGGCGCCATCGGGCGGCTGGGCCCGCAGGAGACCGCGTTCGTCCACCGAGACGTGGTCGCGAGCGCGCAGTACATCGCCGGCTACGACCTCGGTGACGACGGCGACCTGCGCGCCCGCAACGCCGACTGGCTGCGGGAGACGGTGGCCGCGCTGGCTCCGCACGTCTCGCGGTCGGCCTACCAGAACTACATCGACCCCCAGCTGACGGACTGGGAGACCGCCTACTACGGGGCGAACCTGCCCCGGCTCCGGTCGGTGAAGCGCGCCTACGACCCGGACAACCTCTTCGCCTTCGCGCAGAGCATCCGCCCCGCCTGAGCGGGCACGCCGAGCGACGCCGACGGGCGCGCCCCACAACCGACGTCACCCACCGTAGTCAGCTTCCCGACAAGGCTGCCGCTCCAGGCAGGGAGTCGACGTCACCTGCCCGGAACGGTGAGGACCAGTACATCGGCTCGCCGGGTCGTCGACTACTGGCCACCCCTGATCAACCCCCTGTCAGTTCCGTGTCATCGGGCGGGCCCGCATCCGGGCCCCGACGTCATCGGCCCCACAGGGGTTTCCCTGCCGGGGCAGCCCTGCTCGATCGGCGGTTCGACACGCCGCCGAAGGCCACGGGGTGGGCTCTCGGACCGGCCTCCCGGGCCGCCCCCGCGATCTCCGCGGGCGGGCGGAGGACCACCCGTGGGCCGCACGGGGACCCCGCCGTGGCACGGCGGTTCCCCTTGCGACCACTACTCAAAGTCAGTACACACATGCTGTCGGCAACCACCGACCGTCACCACAGGCACCGGACCCCCGAGGGCACCGGTTCGCCCACGCTCTTCGGGAGGTCCAATGAAGCAGCTGATCTGGCCGTGGGGTGTGACCATCTTCATCATCTTCTTCATGGTCACCGCCCCCGGCGACGCCGCCGATGTAGTTCACAGCGCATTCGGCGCGCTGGGTACCGTGGCCGACGGGCTCAGCAGTTTCGTCTCGGACGTCGCGGTCTGAGGTCGGGGCCGGGGCGCGGCGGGGACGCCCCGGCGAGACCGGAAACGCCCTCAGAAACTGCTGGCAAAGGGGCGGGTGACCGCGACCACCGTCGTCCAGTCGGAAAGTTCCGAAAGAACAACACCCCACCGCGCGCCCTTCGCCGCGATTACCTGCCCGTTCCCGACATACATTCCGACGTGGCCAGGCGCGAGGGCCGTACCGTCTGATCCAGGGATGAAGAGCAGGTCCCCCGGCTGCGGCTCGACGCCGGCGACCCGGGGGCCGAACGCAAGCTGATCCGTCGTCACACGGGGAATGGAGATACCGATCGTCCGGTAAGCCGCCTGCACCAGGGACGAGCAGTCCCACGCGTTGGGCCCGTTGGCGCCCCAGACGTAGGGCTTGCCGATCTGCGACCACATGAAGTCGAGCACCGGCTGGACCGACTCCACCGACACCTCGACCCCGGTGTCCAGCGCGTCACCGTACACCTGGGCCTGCGCCAGAATGGTACGCACATAGTTGCGCGTTTCCGGGTAGGGCGGCACACCGGCATAGGCGAGCACGGCGCCGGGCCCGGCGTTGTAGGCGGCGAGCATATTTTCCTGAGCCGAGCCGGGAACATTTTTCACCGACGCCAGGACCGCGCAGTCGTAACGCGCGGCGGCCGGAATGGCGTCGACCGGGTTCCACACATCACCGGTGCCATGAGCGGCCCAGGTGCCGGGCATGAACTGGGCTATTCCCATCGCCCCCACCGGGGACCGGGCCTGCGGGTTGAATCCCGATTCCTGCCGCAGCTGGGCTGCCAGCACGGCGGGCGTCACCTCGGCGCAGCCGGCCGCGTTCGCCGCATCCGTGATGAGCTGCACGTACTCGGTCGGGATCCCCTCGGAGTTCACGATCGCGCGGCTACCGGTCCGCTGCTCCTCGAGGAACGGCGCGGCGATCACCAGGATCAGTATGGAGATGAGCAGGAAGACGCCACCGATGGTGACGAAGCCACCGAAGCCCAGCCAGAGCAGCCAGCGCCCTCCGCGGCCCGGTCGCCGCGACGTTCCCACCATGCCCGTCGCCCGCCTCTGCCCGTCGCTTGTCCGTACTACCGGCCCGGCTACCGGCCAGGCGCGTCACCGGCGGCGTTCGCCAGGTCGGCGCCGGCGATCCGCCAGGTGCCATCCGTGCCGGCCAGCATCGTGACCGCCGGTGTCGAGACGGTGATCTCGGGCTGGCCGTCGTTCGAGACCGTCTCCCTGCGCACATTCAGCAGGAGCGCCACCTGCCCGGATGTGGTGGTGTCGGTCGCTCCGACGGGTGTGACCGCAAGCACCGTGACCGCCGACCGGGTGCCGGCGGCCCGCAGCTCCTGCCAGGCACGATCAGCCTGAGGGTCGCCCCGCCCCCCGTCCGTGCCGTCCACACCCCCACCCGGGCCGGAGGCCCCGGTGAGCTTCGCCGCGAAATCCGGGGTGAGGCAGTCGCGGGCCCGCTCGACCCCGGCCACCGGGCCGGCGTCGGTGCGCGCGTCGAAGGACTGCCACTTCTGAAAGCAGTCCCGGGCCACAGCCTGCGGATCTGTGGGATCAACCGTGCCCTGAGGTTCCACGGTGGCGGTCGCGAGCGGCGGGCCGGGCGCCTGGCTGGCCCCCGGGGGCGGCCCACCGGTCGGCGACGGCGCCGGCTCGGTCGAAGCATTGTCGAGCGCCGCGCAGCCCACCGCCGTAACCAGGACGAGAGAGATCAATGTCACGCAGCGGGCAAGGGGGTGGCACCAGGAGCTATCGGTGTGCCGAACTGGAGTTCCTCCCTGGTGCCCGCGTGGTCTCACTCGTGGCCGTCCAGCCAGTCCCGAACCCGGCCGCGCCGGATCCGCCACTGATGACCCACCTTGCGCGCGGGGATCGCCCGCTCGGACAGGAGCTTGAGCACGGTGCTCTCGGAAAGCCGCAGCCACGACACCAGCTCGTCGACGGTCAGCACCTCGTCGTCGTCCGCCGGGCGGCTGGAGCTCTGCGTCCTCGCAGGTGGGGAACTCGAGACCACAGGGGACGCCACCGGCTCGGCGGTCCTCGCCGCCGGCCGGGCAGGCATGCGCGGCGGGCGCGACGAACGCGACGAACGCGACGAGGCCGCCGGAAAGCTGTCCTGCACCACCCAGGGCCCCCTTCTCGACCGGCGTCAACCAGCCGTTGTGCACCGGCGAGGGAGGCTAACACCGCAATGCCTGCCCTGGCGAGCCCCAACTGGCGCTTGTCATACTCGAATGGCTCGTGTTACATCGATCCGACCGCAGCCGAGAGTAAGTAACAGTAAGTAACTGTAACTGGCACCAACTGGCCACCCGAGTGGCCAGGCGGGCCATCAGCTCAGCTCCTGACCGAGACCCACCGATCAGTCCAGACCAGGCGATCAACCCAGACCAGGCGACACAGCCCAGACCAAGCAACCAGCCCAGACCTGCCAGGAGGGCGACGGCGCGTGAGCGATGTGCCACAGGCACCGTACGGTGAGGAAGGGGACGCGCGGCCCGTTTCACTGATTGGCGCGCGAATCCCCGCATCCACGCCGTTCGCGGCCGAGCTCCCGGCTCGCGACGGCGAGAGCGAGGACCGCACCGGCGCACGGGCGGCCCGCCGCCGACACCGCAGGCGCGGCGACGAGGACGAGGCCACCGCCACCGACGGTGGTGGCGGACCGTGGCAGGACCAGGCGTTCCACCTCGAGGATGCGGCACCGGACGAGCCCGGCCCCCCAGGCCGGTCCGGCATGTCGGGGCCAGGCCGGACCGGCATGTTCCGTGACACCCGTGACGAGCCGCGCGGCCAGGCCCAGCGCCGCGGCCGCCGGCTGCCCCGCACCCCGCCGAGTGCCGGCCGTGACGGCACACCGGCCGCCCCCGGCGATTCGGGCCGCGGCGAGGGCGGCCGCGGCGGTCGCGCCGCAGCACCGCGTGTGCCCCGCCCTGAACCACCCGTCGCCGGCGAGCCACCGCGCCGCGTCGACGTCGCCCGCGTCCCCGCCCCGGTACCCCCCGGCCGGTTCGCCGCGTCGTCACCGCTGCCACGGGTCACAGCCGCCACCCCGACATCGGACGTCCCGGAGGACGAGCTGGCGCAGCGGAATCCGCCGCGCCGCCCGGCGCTCCGGCGCGCGGCGACACCCCGCGCCGTCCCGCCGCCGACCCCCATGGGCCGCAAGGACCCGAGCTTCCCGCCCGCCACGGCGGGCTCCGTGACCGCGCCCGCCGCACCCTCGACACCCGCCGGCCCGGGCACGGCAGCTCCCACCAGCCGCACCGGTCCAGGTGTTCCAGGTGTTCCGGGTGGTGCCGGCCGAGGTGGTTCGGGCGCCGCGGGCGGAAGGGGTGCCTCCGGTCGCTCCGGTCTGTCTCGGGCCGGTTCGTCGGGGGGCGCGCGGCCCTCGAGCAGCGACCCGCAGGAACCGCCGTCCCGCCGGGGCGGCGGAACCAGCGCGCCCCCGCCGGGCCGCCGGCCCACCTCGGCCGGGCCGCGCCGTCCCGGCCGCCCGTCCGCCCTCGCGCCGAGGACTCCCACCACCGGCCCGCAGCCGGCGGTTCCCCCTCCTGCTGCCGCGCCGCCGCTCGCGGCTCCCCAGCCACCTGCCGTCCCGCTGCCACCTGCCGTCCCGCTGCCACCTCCCGCGTCGCTGCCACCTGCCGCGTCGCAGCCGCCTCCTGCCCCCCAGCCACCCGCCGCTGGCCCGCAGTCACCGGCCCTCTTCGGATCGGACCCGGCGTCGCCCTCCGGCTGGAACGACCCGTCCGGGGGCGGCTATGGGCATCCGGGCCAGGCCGGTGGCGGGCCGGAGCAGGTCTACCCACCAGACGCCGCGCTGCCCGCCCAGGCGCCCGCGCCCACGGCCGAACCGGCACCCGCAGCCGGCACCGAGCCGGCGGGCGAGACGGCCTGGCCGGCAGGGCAGGCCTGGCCGGCCGAACCCGCGTGGCCGACGGATCCGGCCTGGCCCGGCGATACCGCGTGGTCAGGCGCTCCTGCGGAGACCGTGCCCGCGGAGGCCGTGCCCGAAGCGACCCCGGCGGCCGTCCCGGCCTGGGACCAGGCCGATGCGTGGCACGAGGTGCCGGCACCGGCACCGGCCGAGATCGTGGAGGCGCTCCCGGCCGATCTGACGGCCCAGCCGGCCGCTGCCGACCAGTACGGCACACCTGGCCAGCACAGCTGGGACGAGGTGGCCCCGTCGGGGTCCCCGGTGCCGCGGCTGGCTGCCCCGACCAGGGTGCCCGCCGTACCCGAGTCGCCTGCGGCCACGGAAAGCCACGAGGAGCCCACCTCTACCGAGATGGTCCCCGGCGGGCGCCGCCGCGTCCCGGCTCTCACCGCCGGAGACGAGGTGCCGGCCGCGCTGCTGCGGCCGTCCACCCGCCGGCAGTGGCCCGGGCAGGAGAGCTGGGCCAGTGGGGACGAGTCCGAGCACTGGGAGGAGATCCCACTCCGGACCACCCTCTCGGACCGGGCGTCCAGCATCCTGCCCGGCTCGTGGCGGATCGCCGTGACCTCGCTGTTCCCCTATTCGGGTACCACCACGCTGACCGGGGTCGTCGGCCTCACCCTGGCAGGGGTGCGCGGCGAGCCGGTGCTCGGCATCGACCTCCACCCCGGGGCCGAGACCCCCGGGTTCGTACCGCCGACCTCGGCCGACAGTGTCGAGATCGACGAGTCACGCGGCGACAACCTGGTCAGCAGGGTCGGCAGCCGGGGGCTGGCCACAGTCGCCGACATCGCCCGCCTGCGCGGCTCCGGCGCAGGTGTTCCCGCCGAGGAGACGCGGGCGCTGATCAGCGCACAGCGCGCGGGCAGCGTCTACGACCTGGACGTCCTGCCGGTCGACCGCCCTGCCGAGAACGGCACCGCCGGCGCCGGCGACCGGTCCCTGGTTCCGGTCGACGAACCGGCCACCCCGGCCATGCTGCACGCCGTCCTCGGCGGTCTGGCCCACGCCTACCCGCTGGTCCTCATGGACGCGCCCGCGGCCGCTCCGCTGACCCCCACCGCGCTGCGCTCCGCCGACGCGGTGATCCTGGTGACGCTGGCGACCGCGTCCGACCTGGAGACAACCCTCGCGGACCTGATCGATCCGGAGGGCGCACTCGCCGGTGTCGGTGTGCGGGCCCGTGAGCCAGCCGGCCGCGGGCGTCTCGAGCCGGGAGCACCTGACGACGGGACAGCGGATCCGGCGCCTTCCGGGCCCGTCGTGATCGCGGCGGTGGTATCGCCGCGGCGGGGCCGGCCCTCGCCCCGCGCGCGCAACGCCACCGCGCGGCTGGCCCGCCATGTCGACGGCATCGTGCGGGTCCCTTACGACCCTCGCCTCGACCCCAGCCGTGGCACCCCGGTACGGATTCCCCGGCTGCGGCTGGCGACCCGGCGGGCCTACCTGCGGCTCGCCGCCGAAACGGTGGACGCCCTCGCAGCCGTCGCCGACTCCGAAGGCGACGCGCAGGAGGCCGAAGCGCAGGTCACGGTACAGATAGAACCAACATCGACAGTAGCTCGACCGACCGTCCGGCCACCCACCGAACTAGCAACACCCAACACATCGACGCTGTCACACACTGCCGATGCCGATCACGGTCAGGTGCCGGGCGTATCATTTGGCGACCTGCGGCCCGGAAGCCCACCCGCGCGGGTGTCCGAGCCGGATCGTCCGGGCGACCCGTCGCCCGCAGGAAGGGAACCACGATGATCGTCGATGCTGCAGCCGCTTCGGCAGCGGTCATTCTTGCCGCGGTGGACGTCACGCCGGACAACTCCAAGGCACCCGGCATCAATGCCCTGCAGGACCTGGTCAACGGTCTGGCAGCCTACGCGGTCGTCGCAGCCGTGGCCGCCGTCCTGCTGGGCGGAATCGCCTGGGCACTCGGTGAGCGGATGGGGCTCGACCGCGCTTCGGCGGTGGGCAAGAGCGGTGTCCTCGCCGGGTTCGGCCTCGCCTTCCTGGTCGGTGCCGCCGCAGCGTTCGTCAACTTCTTCCTCGCGACCGGCGCCTCCGCCACCAACGACTCCGATGATGCGAACAGCATGCGCCCGCCGGCCGTGGTCCAGACGTTCACCCCAGCGCCCGCTGATGACATCGTCGATGACCCCGACGTGGTCCATGAGCTTCCGTCCAGCGCCTTCTAGCCGGTTCCGGAGGTATCTGGCCTCCGACATTGCGATGATGACCCTGCCGGCAACGGAGGGGAGTGGGCGTTGGTGAGCCTGACGGAGTGGGCATTCGGGCGCCTGATCATCGTCATCGTCGCGACAGCCACGGTGACCGCGATCGGGGCCGGTGGCATCGGTTACGTCGCGGGGCGGCATTCATCGGACAGCGGCCCCAGGACTCCGGCCGATTCCGACCCTGCCCCCGAACAGTCCGCCGAGGACCCCCCCGAGACACCTGCCGTCGCCGTTTCCCCCACCAGTGAGGTCCCCGTGGCAGCCAGCGACGGCCCGGTGGGTGGGCCCACCCGGGTCAACGAGTTCGGGGTGCCCGTCGGCTACCCCCACACCGAAGCCGGCGCGATAAGCGCTTGCGGTAATTACTTCACCGCCTACAACAATGTCACCAATCGGGCAGAAGACAGAATTCGCGGATTCTTCGGCTCGATTTCAGATCAAACATCAGTAGAAACACTTGCCAGCGGAATACTGCAGGTCGACGAAGAAAACGCGGCGACACTCGGCGTCACATCAATTCAGGATCCTCAAGTCAACTTCGACGCGCGGCCTCTGGGATATCAGATCCAATCATCTTCGGAGTCCGACGCGACAATATTTGTTTGGGGCGCAATATCTCTCGGAGTTTACGACTCCGTAGACCCAATTAGGCAGGCTCAGGTCCGCTGGGGCTCAGAGATTTGCCAGGTGCGCTGGCAGGAAGACGACTGGAAGCTGATAGACGCCGACGACGGCCCCGATGGCCCACTTCTTCATAGCCGTAACGCCGGAGAATTTAGAGATTTCGTGATGGCTGGAGGACCTCAATCATGACGGGCGGTATTGCGGCCTCCACGCCAGACGAAACCGTAGTCCTGGCATGGACACCACTCACACCTCTCCGGGATCTTGCCGGTGGGGCTGCGGAAGATTTTCTGGACTCGGTCGGCAAGGCGTTCTGCAACATGGCGGCCGATCTTTCGGCGTCCGTTTTCAGCTTTGCGGCACAGAAGACCGCTGTGGATCTCAATGCCCAGTATGTCGTCGACAACTACAACATCGTCTTCGGCGTCTCGATCCTGATCGTGACCGGTCTCTTCCTCTGTTCCTGCACCGTGGCCGCCCTGCGGGGCGACCCGCATGTGTTCGTGCGTGCCCTGGTCTCGACCGGTACGGCGATCATCGGCTCGTTCATCGCCCTGACGCTGCTGCAGATGATCCTGGCCGCCTCGGACGGCATGGCCGAGGCCTTCGGCAACGACAAGGAACTGGGGGCGGACCTCGTCGCCCAGCTGAGAACACTGCCCGAACAGGGTAATTTCGCCCTCGACCTGGTGCTGTCGCTCCTGGTTGCCATCTTCTCCTTCACCCTGTTCGTGGTGCTGTACATCCGGAAAGTCGCGATCATCGTGGTGGCGGTGTTCATCCCGCTGTACCTGGCGGGTCAGCCGACCATGACGACCAGCACCTGGATCAAGCGCGCGGCGGAGATGCTGGTCGCCCTGATCTTCGCGAAGCCGGTCATCTACGCGATTTTCGCCCTGGGTGCGGGCATCGCCCAGGATTCGTCCGGCTCCACGGTTGACCAGACACTGAGCATTCTCAGTGGTGTCGTTGTGATGATCGCGGCGGTCTTCTCACCGTTCATGCTCATGCACCTGCTGGGGTTCGCCGATGTTCAGCTGATGCGCGCGGTCGGATCGGCGGGCCGCCGGAGCGCGGCGTCGTTCGGGCATGGCGCGGGCGCGCTGCTCGGCTCGACCTCGCGGGACACGTTCCGCGGAATCGGTTCGCGGCTGCAGACCAGGAACCGGGGAATGCTCGGCGATGCCGGCGTGGTCGGTGGCTCGGCGCTCCCGGCCGCGCGGCCCGCTGTGCGGCCGGGCCGCGGTGGGAACGCCCCGGCCGGACTGCCCGCGCGCGCCGGTACCGCCGGCGCGGTGCGTGCCAGGGCCAGCCGTTCGGGCATGCCGGGTCCCGCTCCGGCCCGCGGTGGGCGTGAGGCGCCGGCGACGGCGACGGCGAGCGTGCGGGCTGCCCGCAGCACGGTCGGTGCGGCCGCCGGGGCACCCCGGTCCGTCCCGGCGAAGGCCGTCACCACCCGCGGGGGTGGCGGCGTGACCCGGGTCGGCGGGGCTGGTTCGGGTGGCGGGCGGACGTCCGGAGGCGGCCCGGTGGCGAGGCCGCCGGTAACGCCGCAGGCCACGCCGCGGGTGACCCCGCCGGCGCGTACCGGCGGCGGGTGAGTGGATCGTGATCGCCGAACGCAGCTATCGCTTCGGGCCCCTGGAGCGGGGCGGGGTTCTCCTCGGCATGCGCTGGCCGCAGCTCGCCCTGCTGATCGGCGTGATGCTGTCGGTCCTGGGTGCGCTGCGCTCGCCGTTGGTCTTCGTCCCGCTGTGGCTGCTGCTGGCGGCGGGGTTCGTCTTCGTCGCGTTCGTCCGGGTGGAGGATCGTAACCTCGACCAGTGGGTGCCGATCGTGTTCGGCTTCACGATGCAGAAGGTGACGGGCGAGACGGTGTTCCGCGGAGGCTTCTTCCGGCTCGGGCCAACCGAGGACCGGATGACCAGGACGGCCCTGCCGGGGCCGCTGTCAAGCCTGGTCATCCTGTCGTTCCCCGTGGGCGGCGGCCGGTACGTGGCCGTGGTCAAGGATGTGAAGAGGCAGACCTACACGGCCGTCCTGCAGGTGAAGGGCAGCCAGTTCGCGCTGCTGGAGTCCGGCGACCAGCAGGCCCGGGTGGATGCCTGGGGCGAGCTGCTGGCCGGGCTGACCGGCGGCGGCGGCAAGCTGTCGCGCATCCAGTGGCTGGAGCGGACGCTGCCGGACTCCGGCGACCAGCTGCAGCGCCACTGGCGGGTGCGGGGCCATCACGACGACTCCTGGGCCGCGGAGGCCTACGAGCAGGTGATCGACGCGGCGGGGCCGGTCGCGCAGCGGCATGAGACCTACCTGTCCTTCCAGCTGCGGGCCAAGGACGCCCGCCGGGCCATCCAGCGTGCGGGTGGTGGTGACGAGGCTGCGTGCGCAGTGCTCCTCGGCGAGCTGCGGACGATGGAGGCGGCGCTCGCGCGCGCCACGATCAACACGGTGGGGTGGCTGCCACCGCGGGCGCTCGCCGCGGTGATCCGCACGACCTACGACCCGTACTCGACCGAGATGATCGACGCCCGCGGCGGTGCGAGCACCGACCTCGCCGGTGGGCTCAAGGGGCTGCCGTCCGGCATCAACCCGGCGATCGCCGGCCCGGTCCGGGCGGTCAACGCCTGGGACCACTACCGCACCGACTCCGGCTTCCACACCACCTACTGGATCAACGGCTGGCCTCGCGTCCCGTCCCCGGCGGCGTTCCTGGCACCGCTGCTCATGGAGACGACCTGCCGGCGTACCGTTTCGCTGGTGGTGGAGCCGCTGCCGGGCCGCAAGGCGGAGAAGGCGGTGAACCGGCGGCGCATGGCGCACCTCGGTGAGCAGCAGATGCGGGACAAGGTGGGCAAGGTGACGACCCAGCGGGACGTCGCCGAGGCGGACGAGGTCGAACGGCGCGAGCAGGAACTGATCGCCGGCTTCGGTGCCTTCCGCTTCCACGGCTTCGTCACCGTCTCCGCGGACGATCTGGAATCCCTCGCCGACGCCTGTGGCGAGGCCGAGACGCTGGCGTCACGCAGCCGGCTGGAGATGGTCCGTCTCGTCGGCGAGCAGGACCAGGGCTTCAGTGTCGGCGCGCTGCCGCTCGCGGTGGGGGTGTCGTGACGCCCGCTGACTCCGATGACGCCGGCTACGAGACCGGCCGTCAGACCGGTTTCGACCCGGGCTACGACTCCGGCTACGAGACTGGCTACGACCCCGGCTACGGCTATGACGCCAGCAACGAGGCCGAACCGGGCTGGCAGGCCAGCGGCTTCGCCGACCTGGGCGGCAGCCAGCAGAGCCGGCGGCGGCGAGCGAAGGCACAGGCAGCCCACAGCCGCCGGTCACGGCGCGCGGAGCGCGCGGCGGCGAACGCGGAGAAGATCGCCATGCGCCGGGCGCAGGCCGCGCTGCGGCGCGGCCTCCAGCCGCCGAAGCTGCTCGGCCCGTACGCCGGCCGGAACTACCACAAGCTCCGCCTGCCCGCTCACATGGAGACCACGGCACAGATCGCCGGGATCTACCCCTTCGTCGTCGACTCCGGGCTCGACGCGCCCGGCATGTACATCGGGCGGCACGTGTGGTCGGGCAACTCGTTCGACTTCGACGTCTTCGAGCTGTACCGGCAGCAGGTCATCGAGAACCCGAACTTCGCGGTGTTCGGCGCCGTCGGCTCCCGCAAGTCGGCGCTGCTCAAGACACTGATCTCCCGCGGGTCGGCGTTCGGCTACCAGGCCGCGGTCCCCTGCGACCCGAAGGGCGAGTACACCCGGCTCGCCCGCCGGCTCGGCTGCGAGCCGACCTACATCGGCCCCGGCCTCTCCACCCGGCTCAACCCGCTGGACGCCCCTCCGCGCCCGCGGGGCATCGCGGACGCCGACTGGGCCCGCGAGGTGAAGCGGGCCCGCTCGGCGCTGCTGTCCTCGCTGATCGAGACGGCGAAGGGGGTGCCGCTCACCCCGGCCGAGCACACCGCCGTCGACCTGGCGCTCGACGTCGTCACCCGGCAGATCACCGGGGCCGCACCCGACCGCTGGGCCACCCCGCTGCTCCCCCACGTGCTCGAGGCGATGACCGACCCGACGGAGGAGGACTGCGCGGCGCTGCCGATGACCGCCACCGAGCTGCGGGACGCCTCCCGCGACGCGACGCTGACGCTGCGGCGGCTCACCCACGGTGCCCTCGGTGGTCTCTTCGACGGTCCGACGACGTCCCCGCTGGACTTCGACCGGCCGATCGCCGTGCTGAACCTGGAGCGGGTCCAGGGCAGCGACGAGATGATCGCGCTGATCATGACCTGCGCGCAGGCCTGGATGGAAGCCGCCCTGATGCGCCAGGACGGTGTGCAGCGCTACGTCGTCTACGACGAGTGCTGGCGGCTGATGCGCTTCGCCGGGCTCGTCCGACGCCTCTCCGCCCAGCAGAAGCTGGCGCGGCAGTGGGGCTGTGCGAACGCGATCGTCGCGCACCGCATCTCCGACCTGCTCTCCGCGTCCCCCGACTCGGTGGAGATCGCCAAGGGCCTGCTCGCCGAGACGGCGATCCGGATCCTGTACAAGCAGGCGTCCGACCAGATCGCCGACACGCAGGAGGCGCTGGGCCTCACCGACGTCGCGGCCGACCTGCTCCCGCGGCTGGACCCGGGCTACGCCCTCTGGCTGATCCAGCACCGCGCGTTCTACGTCGAGCACGTCGTGGGCGACCTGGAGATCCCGGTGGTGCTCAACGGGTCCAAGATGCACGGCGAGGTGGACGACACCAACCTCGTGCCGGACGATCTCGACCCCAGCGAGCTCGACCCGCCGGAGCTCGTCCCCACCCTGTGGCAGGACGGGGACGACCACGTTCACGACCCCGCCGAGGAGGACGAGGAGAACCTCGTCGCCGGCCCGCGCTGGTCCGCTCCGCCGCTGGTGCGGGAGGGGCTCCACCACATCCAGGTGGGGGACCCGCACGTCCCCGGCGAGGCGACGCCCCCGCCGACCTACCACGGGATGGGCCAGCCGCCCGCGGGCGGCGCCGGCGCACACCGCTGACCCGCCCGCGTGCCCCGCGCTGCCGGCGGGCCGGCGGCGGGTCAGCGGCCCGGGTCAGCGGCCCGGGTCAGCGGCCCGGGTCAGCGGCGGAGCATGCCGCGCAGCCGCGAGCGGGTCGGCCAGGCCGGCGGCGGCCCGGCCACCTCGTAGCCCGGCAGGACCCGCTCGGCGACATCCACCAGCAACGCGACGTCGATCGGGCGCAGGACCACACCGGCCGACAGGATGTAGTCGGCGATCCCGGCCAGCGGAAGCAGCAGCACCCCTTCCACCAGCGCGAGCCCGTTCGGGACGTCCGTGCGGGCGAAGGCCACCACCGGCTGGGCCTCGAGCTGCCACCCGGCGGGCAGTTCGGTCACGAGCTGGCTGGTGGCCTCCTCTCCCATCCAGGTGACGAGGCCGAGCATGGCGCGCAGTGGCACCTTGCCCACCCACACCCCGGCGGCGTTCTGCCGCAGCGGGCCGCGGTGGGCGTCGGTCTCGATCACCCAGGCACCGGACGGGCCGATCACCAGGTGGTCGATGTTGCCGGCGGAGTCGGCGAGCTGCCGGTCGTGCAGCACGGTGTAACCGGCCCGGCTGAGCCGGTCCAGCGAGCGGGCGGTGCGGCGCTCCGCCTCGGCGTCCACCCGCCAGGCCTCGATCTCCGGCGGAACCCGGTAGTACCGGACGGCGACCGCGCCGAGCACGGCGAGGGCCGCGAGCACCGCGCCCTGCACCACCCGCCCGGCGGACAGGCCGGCGGCACCGCAGAGGAACCCGACGAGCACGCTCGCGCCGACGGCAGCGGCCGCCGCGGTGACAGCGACCCGCCGCGAACTGTCACCGCGCTCGGCGGCGTACAGCTGCCGGCGGCGCTGGTACTCGGCCATGGCCGACCTGCCGGCCGACCTGTTGGCCGGCACACGATCGTGAGTGTCCGCGGTCACCACCTCCTGTCAGCTCGGTGCCGTCGCCGTGCTTCGGCGGACCGCAGGGGGGTAACAGCGAGTCTGCCCCGATCCGGTCACCGGGCGCTACCAGCAATCTCCATCATCAGGGTCACACTTCCATCCAATTCGCAGTCACAACAGCCCGGAAGCGTGGAACATCCGGGAGAGCCACCGAAGACCCACAGCTCCCCATCGGGAAGTGGCAGCCACTGTGATGCCTTGTGTCAGGGGGAGTCCGTCCCGCCGCCGCCCGCCGAGGGGTAGCCGGACCGTCGCTGTGGGGAGAACGCCCTCACGATAGGCGCCTCCTTGTGACCGAGGCGCAGGGAGAGGAGCCGCTCGATGCCACTCCGCGTGCCCCCTGGCGCTTCCGTAGACGGGCGAACGACCCGGGCCGGCCGCAACGGCCCGCGCACCCAGCCCGAGACGACCGACAAGGCAGATCACATGGAGACCACCTCCGCACCTGCGGACGTGCTCCGGTCGTTCGAGGACATCGTCCGGGTCGCCGGGCGGGACGTCCTTGCCCACCCACACGCCGAGCGGCAGGCGGCCGACACTGCCGGTCCGGCCGGTCCGGCCGGTCCGGCCGGACCGAGCGACACCGCCGGACCGAGCGACACCGCCGGACCGGGTGACGCGGCCGGACCGGGTGACAGGCCGGCCGAGACCGGCGGCGCGCGCCGCCGGGTCGGGATCGAGATCGAATCGTTCGTCGTCGACGTCACCCGCCCGCAGCGGTCCGTCCCGCCGGAGGAGACGGCGGCCGCGCTCGCAGCCGCCACCGGAGCCACGACCACGACCACGACCGGGACCGGGACCGGAACGGAAACGGACGGGCGGTTGCCCGGTGGCAGCCGGCTCACCTTCGAGCCCGGTGGGCAGCTCGAGCTGTCCGGTCCCCCGCTGCCGATGACCGAGGCGGTGGCCGCGATGCGCGGTGACCTCCAGATCGTCCGCGAGGAGCTCGCCCGGGTCGGGCTCGGCGTCGCCGGGCTCGGCGTCGACCCGCTGCGGCCGCCGCGCCGGCACTCCACCGCCGCCCGCTACGTGGCGATGGACCGGCACTTTCGCACGTGCGGGGGCGAGGCGGGCCTGACGATGATGTGCTCCACCGCCTCGGTGCAGGTCAACCTGGACGGCGGGTCCGATGACGAGGACATCGTCGCGCGCTTCCGGCTCGCCCATGCGTTGGAGCCGGTCCTGATCGCGATGTTCGCGGCGTCGCCGGTCGGCGCGGGGCAGCGACTCGGCTGGCAGTCCGGCCGCCAGGCGGTGTGGGCCGGGATCGACACGAGCCGCACCGGGCCGGTCCTGCCTGACCTCGCCGACCTGGCGGACCTCGCGGCCGGGCCGGAGCAGCTCGCCGTGTTCTGGGCCCGCTACCTGCATGACGCGACGCTGATGATGGTCGGTCAGGACGACGGCCGGTACCGGGCCGTCGAACGGCCGACGACGTTCGGCGCCTGGCTGGCCGGCGCGGGACCGGTACGGCGGCCACCGACCGTCCAGGACCTGGGGTGGCATGCGACGACGCTGTTTCCGCCGGTCCGTCCCCGCGGCTGGCTGGAGCTGCGTTACCTGGACGCGCAGCCGTCCGGGCTCTGGCCGGTGGCGGTCGCCGTCCCGACGGTGCTGCTCGACGACCCCGACGCCGCCCGCGGCGCGCTCGCCGCCTGCCTGCCGGTCGCCGGCCGGGGCGAGGCCGCGGCCCGGCGCGGGCTGCGCGACCCGGAGCTGTTCCGCGCCGCGTCGCGATGCATCGACCTCGCCCTCACGGCTCTCGGCCGGGCCGGCGGTGACCCTGAGCTGCGGGCCGCGGTGGAGGCGTTCGCGGACCGCTACACCCGGCGGCGGCGGTCGCCGGCCGATGATCTGAGCGCGCGCTTCGCGGCGCGCGGGCCGACAGAGCTGCTGCGCGAGGAGGCTGCCCGATGCGTTCCGGTGCCCTGACCGACGGATCCACCGGGCCGGAGGCACTCGCGGCGGAACTCGACGCCGCCCGCAGACGGTCGCTCGGCTACACCGACCTCGCCGAGGACGACCTGCTGCGCCAGCACTCGCCGCTGATGTCCCCGCTCGTCTGGGACCTGGCGCACATCGGCAACTACGAGGAGATCTGGCTGCTGCGCGCGCTCACGGGCACCCCGGAGCTGCGCCCCGGCCTGGACGGCATCTATGACGCCTTCCGGCACAGCCGGGCGAGCAGGACGACGCTGCCGCTGCTCGGCCCGGCCGAGGCACGCGGCTACCTGACCGACGTCCGCGCGCGGGTGCTGGACGTCCTCGCCGGGCTGAACGCCGACCAGCTGCTCCCCGGGGCCGGTCAGGATCACCGGGAACGGCTGCTGGCGGGCGCCTTCGTGTACGGGATGGTGATCCAGCACGAGCACCAGCATGACGAGACCATGCTCGCCACGCTGCAGCTGCGCAGCGGGCCGCCCGTCCTGGACGACCCCGGGACGGGCAGCGGCCGTGTTGTTGGTGCTGGTGGTGCTGGTGCTGGTGCTGATACTGGTGGTGCGGTCGTCGACGACACCGCGGAGGTGCTGGTCCCGGCCGGCGCGTTCACGATGGGGACCTCCACCGACCCGTGGGCGTACGACAACGAGCGGCCGGCGCACCCTGTGCACCTGCCCGCCTTCCACATCGGCCGGTTCCCGGTGACGAACCGGGCCCAGCTGGCCTTCATCGCCGACGGCGGCTACGACGACGAGCGGCTGTGGTCCGCCGAGGGCTGGGCGTGGCGCTGTCAGGAGGGGCTGACCGCGCCCCTGTTCTGGTCGCGGGACGGCGATGTCTGGACCCGGCGGCGGTTCGGGCGGGTGGAACCCGTCCCGCTGGACGAGCCGGTGCAGCATGTGTGCTGGTACGAGGCCGAGGCTCACGCCCGGTGGGCGGGACGGCGGCTGCCCACCGAGGCCGAGTGGGAGAAGGCCTGCGCACACGACCCGGTCACCAGGCGTTCACGACTCTATCCATGGGGCGACACCGATCCGACGTCCGAGCATGCGAACCTGGGCCACGGGCAGGCCAGGCCCGTGCCGGTGGGCAGCCGGCCGGCCGGCGCGAGCCCGTGCGGAGCCGAGCAGATGATCGGGGACGTGTGGGAGTGGACCGCAAGTGGATTCACCCCTTATTCCGGTTTCGCCGCGTTCCCGTATCGGGAGTACAGCGAGGTCTTCTATCCTCGGGGCGACGATCCGGCCCGGTTCCGGGTGCTGCGCGGTGGCTCCTGGGCCACTCATCCCAGTGCGGTCCGGTCGACCTTCCGCAACTGGGACTTCCCGATCCGGCGGCAGATCTTCGCCGGGTTCCGGCTCGCCCGCGACGCCGACGCTTCCTGACCCGCGTCCTGACCCGGAGGGGCCATCCGTCTGTGTGCCGTCACCTGGCCTGGCTCGGAGCCCCGCGCACGCTGGCGGAGCTGACCCTCGACCGCCCGTCCGGCCTGCTCCGTCAGTCGTGGGCGCCGCGCCGGATGCGGCACGGCACCGTCAACGCCGACGGCTTCGGGGTCGGCTGGTACGCGCCGGCGCTGCGGCCCGAGCCGGCGCGGTACCGGCGCGCCGTCCCGATGTGGACGGACGCCTCCTACGCCTCGTTCGCCGGCACGGTCAGCTCCGGCTGCGTCCTGGCGGCGGTGCGCAGCGCGACGGTGGGCATGCCCGTCGAGGAGACTGCCACCGCGCCGTTCACCTCCGGCACGCTGCTGCTGAGCCACAACGGCCGGGTGCACGCGGCCGCGGCGATGCGGGAGCTGCAGGCGCGGACGGACGGGGCGGCGGTGCCGGAGTCCCGCTGTGACTCGGCGGTCGTCGCCGCGCTCCTCTGGGAGCGCACGTCGCGGCTGCCGCTGGCCAAGGCCGTCGCGGACGTCGTCCTCACCCTGGGCGACCTCACCGAACCCGACGGGCCGCCCGCCCGACTGAACCTCCTCGTCACGGACGGTACCCAGATCGTTGCCACAACCTGGCGGGACACCCTCAGCTACCGCGAGGGCCCGGACGGAGTTCTGGTCACAAGCGAGCCGGATGATGACGAACCGGGCTGGGTCGACGTACCGGACCAACAACTCCTGGTGGCCGACACACGTAAAGTCACTCTTAGTAGTTTGATCTCCTAGGCCAGCTACTGTGAGTCGCACAAGGCAGACGGAGGACCCACGATGACATCCAGGACGCCGGCCACCGCCCGGGTAACCCTCGGGTCCACGTTCACCGGAGCAGCCGGCGGCGGATCAGGCGACCCCGACAAAGCCCGTGACAGCAGCGGATCCAGCGGACCCGGTGGACCCGGTGGACCCGGTGGACCCAACGGGCCCCGCGGCACCGAGGGTTCCGCCGGCGTCACGGTCGACCGCCACCTCGCCGCGGCGGAACGCCAGACCTCCCTGGCCGCCGACGTCCGCGCCGGTCTGACCTCGCAGCCCCGCGAGCTGCCCCCCAAGTGGTTCTACGACGCCACCGGCGGCCTGCTGTTCGACCGGATCACCCGGCTGCCCGAGTACTACCCGACCCGCCGGGAGCACGCGGTGCTCACCGCCCACGCCGACGAGATCGCCGCCGCCTGCCCGGCCGCGACCCTCGTCGAGCTCGGCTCCGGCACCTCGGAGAAGACCCGGCTGCTGCTCGACGCCCTGCGCCGCCTCGGTACGCTGCGCCGCTTCGTCCCCTTCGACGTGGACGAGGCCACTCTGCTCCAGGCCGGCGCGGACATTCTGCGGGCCTACCCGGGAGTCACGGTCCGCGCCGTGGTCGGTGACTTCGAGCGCCACCTGGGCAGCCTCCCCGGCGCGCCCGCGGGAGCGGTGGGCGGCGACCGGCGGCTCGTCGCCTTCCTCGGCGGCACCATCGGCAACCTGCAGCCCGCCGCCCGCGCGGCGTTCCTGCGCGCCGTGCGTGACCAGCTCCGCGACGGGGACGCCCTGCTGCTCGGCGCCGACCTGGTCAAGGACACCGGACGCCTGGTCGCGGCCTACGACGACAGTGCCGGTGTCACCGCCGCGTTCAACCGGAACGTGCTCTCCGTGATCAACCGCGAGCTCGACGCCGACTTCGACCTGCGCGGGTTCGCCCACGTCGCGGTCTGGAACGCGGAGAACTCCTGGATCGAGATGCGGCTGCGCAGCGTCCGCGACCAGGAGGTCACCGTGCGGGCGCTGGACCTGGTCGCCCGCTTCGAGGAAGGCGAGCAGATGCGCACCGAGATCAGTGCCAAGTTCACCCTGGACGGACTGCGGGCCGAACTCGCCGCGTCCGGCCTCGCCACCAGCCGCCAGTGGACCGACCCGGACCGCGACTTCTCCGTCACCCTCGCCGTTCCCGACTGACCCCGACAACCCCGACGACCCCGGGCGCGGGCTCGGGCTGGACCGGCAGGGCCGGAACGGACGCGCTGTTCAGGAAGCCGCGCGCAGGTCGGCGCACCCGGACTCGTCCGGGAGCAGCGGCCGGAAGTCGGCTGTCCAGCGCCGGCCGCCGGACGTCCACGGCGTCGTGTCCACCGCCGTGCGCGCGGCCGCCAGCAGCACCGTCGCGTCGGTTCCACGGACGGCCACGCAGCCCACATCGAGGCCCTCGGCCAGTGGCTCACCTGGCAGCTCCGGGCCGGGCCAGGCCTGCTCCACCGGAAGCGGGAGGCCGCCTCCGCAGGAGTCCGGTGGCTGGACACCACCGGACGGACCTGCCGGCGCCGCGCCACCGGACGGGTTCACAGGCTGGACGCCGCCCGCCGGGCAGTCACTGACCAGCGGTGCGGCGATCGCGGCGACGGCCGTCGGGACGTACGGCCCGGTGTCGCCGATCGTGCCCGGCAGGTCGGTGAGGGCGTCCAGCAGCTCCTGGATGTCCCGTCGCGCGTTCTGCTGCTCGGCGGTCAGCCCGGTGCCGTCCGCCTCGGCCAGCGCCCGCACCTCAGTCGTCCTGACACCCTCCGGGGTCCGGACCGTGAAGCGGGTCGACGGCACATCGGTGACCGGTGGCTCGCCGTAGTCCCTCCCGGCGCCGACACCGGCCGCGACCGCGCGGCCGACGAGCCGTTGGACGTCCGCGGGCGCGATCCGCCGTAGCTGGACGTTCGGCAGCGCCGGCGCCGGGAAGATCGCGACCTGCGGACCCTCGGAGATCACCTGGCCGCCCGGGTAGACGCTCACCACGGGCAGCCGGGCCGCCAGGATCTGCGGGGTCACGAACCCGCCGACCAGGTCCACCCGCAGCACCGCGGTGTCGTCCACGCCGGACCCGACGGGGGTGCCAGGGTTGCCAGGAGCGCCGGTGAGAGCGGGTCCGGCCCCGCGGAGGCTGTCCGACCCGGTGGTGTCACCGGCGCAGGCCGCCGCGGTGAGAAACAGGGGGAGGGCTACGGCCGCGAGTCGCGCGCCGCGCAGCGTCATCATCGTCACGGTGCTTCGACGCGGCCGGCCTCCGCCTGGTTCCCCGGCTGCCGCGTCCCGCACCGGACAGTCGTCAGGGGCGCCCGGAGAAGACGCGCACGTAGTCGACGATCATCCGCTGCGGATAGTCGGCGGCGGTGGCCTGGGCGCCGCCCCGGTTCACCGCCACGTTGAGGATCACATAGTGGTCCTTGTCCCACAGCCAGACCGGCACGTCGTCGCGGGTGAGCGTACGGATCGTCCGGCCGTCGAAGACGAACCGCAGCGCGGACGGTGTCCACTCCAGTCCGTAGGTGTGGAAATCGGCGGCGAGGTCCACCCCGGCGTCGTGCATGCCGCCGCGACCCCAGGTCGCCTGCCAGTGGGCACCGGACTCGTCCACCCCGTGGACGTTGGTGTGCACGGTCGTGGGCGCTGTGGACACGGTCTCGACGACGTCCAGCTCACCGCTCGCCGGCCAGTCGACCTCCGGCATGTTGGAGCCGAGCAACCAGATCGCCGGGAAGGACCCCTGGCCGGTCGGCAGCACCGCCCGCGCCTCCAGGTAGCCGTACCGCATGGTCCGCCTGCCGAGCGTCTCGATCCGCCCGGAGGAGAACTCCGCCTCACCGCAGGACGGCTCCCGTCGCGCGGTGATCACCAGGTGGCCGCGGCCGTCGATCGCCAGGTTCCGCCGGTCCGTGGTGTAGCACTGCATCTCCCGGTCGCCCCAGCCAGCGCCGGCCTGGGTGATCCAGGTGCCCGGATCCGGCGCGGCCCCGCGGGGCCCGTCGAACTCGTCCGACCACAGCAGGCTCACCTCGTCACCGCCGGACACAGCATCGCCGGACACAGCATCGCCGGGCGTGGAGCCCGCGGCGAGGGCGGAGCCCGTGGCTGGAGCCGCGCCCGCGGATGGCGGGCGCCCGGAGGCATCGGCGGACGGCCCCACGGACCGGCCGGAGGAGGACCGGCCGGAGGAGGAATCCGGGAACCGGCCGGGTGGGCCCACGGAGGGGACCGGAGGCCCACCCGTGGGGATGCCGGCGGCGCCCAGGCGGGCCGGGCCGTCGTCGAGCTGCGGACGGGTGGTCACCGTGATGCCGGTGACCAGGCCGGCCACCACCATCCCGGACAGCAGCGCGGCCGCGGCGGCCGCGCGGGGGCGGGGACGGCGACGGGCGCCCCGAAGCGGGGGGCGACGATGGGTCGGACGCCGGTGACGAGCCATGGCGAGGCGGATCTCCTCACGATCAGCCCCCCGCGGGCCCGGCCGCGACCACCAGCTACCGCACAGATCACATCGTGATTGAACGACTACCTGGCGTCGCTACGAGCGAACAACGCCCACCTTCACACACATCAAGCGATCGATCCAGCAACCAACAGCGATCAACCGGTGATGAGCCGCACGTCACGCGCCGCACCGGTCGAGGCGGACGTCGCCATCGCCGCATAGGCGCGCAGCGCCGCCGACACAGGACGCTCCCGACCCGTCGGCCGGTAGCCGTCGCCGGCCTCGATCTCGGCTCGCCGCGCGGCGAGCTCCTCCTCGGACACGAGAAGCTCCAGCCGGCGGGTCGGGATGTCGATCTCGATGATGTCACCGTCGCGGACGAGCGCGATCGGGCCGCCGTGCGCCGCCTCCGGCGAGACATGGCCGATCGACAGGCCCGAGCTGCCACCGGAGAACCGGCCGTCGGTGATCAGAGCGCACTTCGGCCCCAGCCCGCGGCCCTTGAGGAACGCCGTCGGATAGAGCATCTCCTGCATGCCGGGGCCGCCGCGCGGGCCCTCGTACCGAACGATGATCACATCCCCGGCCCTGACGACCTTGTTCAGGATCGCGTCGACCGCGGCCTCCTGGCTCTCGACCACCACGGCCGGCCCGCGGAACGTCCACTGGCTCTCGTCGACACCGGCGGTCTTGACCACCGCGCCGTCCGGCGCCAGGTTGCCGCGGAGCACAGCGAGACCGCCATCGGCCGAGTAGGCGTGCTCGGCGGAGCGGATGCACCCGTTCTTCGCGTCGGTGTCGAGGCTGTCCCAGCGGTTGGTGGAGCTGAACGGCTCGATGGTGCGCACCCCGCCGGGCGCCGCGTGGAACAGCTCGACCGCGTCCGGAGACGGGTCCGCGCCGCGGACGTCCCACCGGTCGAGGAACTCGCGCAGGCTCGCCGCGTGCACGCTGTGCACGTTCGGGTCGAGCTTCCCGCCGCGGTGGAGCTCGCCGAGGATCGCGGGGATCCCGCCGGCGCGGTGGACGTCCTCCATGTAGTAGTCGGTCGAGCTCGGCGCCACCTTGCACAGGCACGGCACCGTGCGGGAGATCTGGTCGATGTCGTCGAGGCCCACGTCCACCCCGGCCTCGACGGCGGCGGCGAGCAGGTGCAGCACGGTGTTCGTGGAGCCGCCCATCGCGACGTCCACCGCGAACGCGTTGCGGAACGCCGCCGCCGTCGCGATCGAACGCGGCAGGACGGCCTCGTCGTCCTTCTCGTAGTAGCGCCGGGCGAGGTCGACGACGAGGCGGCCGGCCTCGACGAACAGGCCGCGCCGGGCCGCCGCCGTCGCCAGCGCCGAACCGTTGCCCGGCAGCGCCAGGCCGAGCGCCTCGGTCAGGCAGTTCATCGAGTTGGCCGTGAACATTCCCGAGCAGGACCCGCAGGTCGGGCAGGCCGAGCGCTCGATCGAGCCGAGCTGCTCGTCGCTGACCGCCGGGTTGACCGCGGCGGTCATCGCGTCGATCAGGTCGAGCCGCGCGTGGGCCACCCCGTCGGTGATGACGGCCTGGCCGGACTCCATCGCCCCACCCGACACGAAGACCGTGGGGATGTTCAGCCGCAGCGCCGCCAGCAGCATGCCCGGGGTGATCTTGTCGCAGTTCGAGATGCAGACCAGGGCGTCGGCGCAGTGCGCGTTGACCATGTACTCGACGCTGTCCGCGATGATCTCGCGGGAGGGCAGCGAGTACAGCATGCCGCCGTGGCCCATCGCGATGCCGTCGTCCACCGCGATCGTGTTGAACTCCTTGGCGACACCGCCGGAGCCGGCGATCGCGTCCGCGACGATGGTTCCCAGGTCGCGCAGGTGGACGTGGCCCGGCACGAACTGCGTGAAACTGTTCGCGATCGCGACGATCGGCTTGCCGAAGTCGTCGTCCGTCATGCCGGTCGCGCGCCACAGGGCGCGGGCACCGGCCATGTTGCGGCCGTGGGTGGTGGTACGGGAACGCAGAGCGGGCATCTTGACCTCTGGGCTGGACTGCGGGGCACGGAACACTGGAGAGGTGCTCGGAACGCCAGACCTGGGCAGGTGGGCACCGGTCCGTGCGTACACACGCGGGGCGCACCCCGATCCGAGGTGTGGATCCGGAGGCCCGCCACCGCAAAGGCTACGCCTCACCTCCGACAGTCGGCCCCACCACGATCGCGGATCCACTGGGCGGATCCACTGGAGGGAAGCCGGGTGGAATCCTTCAGGGCGTCCAGCCGCGGGGAGGCCCGGCGTCCGGATCATCCCGGTCGTCCGGCTCGCCAGGACCTGCGTTCCCCTGGTCCCCCGCTCTCCCCTCGGGCCGGTCGGGCCGGTCGGTGCGGTCGGTGCGGTCGGTGCGGTCGGTGCGGTCGGGCCAGTCAGGCTGGTCGGTGCGGTTCGCCCCACCGGACTCGGCGGCCAGGAAGTCCAGCCAGGTCGGGTCGATGTCCGGCTCAGGCCCCGGTGCCGGGTCCGCGGCGGGGCGGTCTCCGGTCGGACCAGCGGTGCCCGAGCCAGGCGTCTCCGGATGATCGTCCACCGGCCGCGGCGGCTGCTGGTGCGACGGCTGCTGGTGCGGCGGCTGCCACTGTTGCGGCTGCGGGGGCGCGAAGGGTGACGAGGGCGGCGGCGGAGCGGCCAGCGGATAGCCGGGCCGGCGTCCGGGCCCGGGAGCGGACGGCCCGCCCTGTGCGCCGGGCGTCCAGCCGGGGTGGTCCGGCTGGCCGTGGGGCGGGACGAAGGGTTGGCCGGGACGGCCCTGCTGCCCCGGTTGGGGGGTGTGACCCGGCTGCCCGGGAAAGCCCGGATAGCCGGCGTGGCCCGCCTGGCCAGGCTGCCCCGCCAGCCCGGGATGGCCGGGCTCCACGGGCTGCTGCCCCGGCTGGGGGCCGCCGGAGCCGGCCTGCCCGCCGAGGAGGCCTGCCCCGGCCCGCGGCCCGGATGCGCGGTTGAACCGCGCCACTGTCGTGCTGCCCCGCCGTCCTCGCCGTCCCCGCCACCAGCTGCGGACCGCCAGCACGAGGACCAGTGAGGCGACGGTGCCCAGGAGGGGCGCGACGTGCGGGTCGTCGTAGCCGACCAGCTGGTAGATGCTCAGCAGCCCGATGAAGGCGTAGCCGGTCACGAAGAACACGACCGGCCTGATCCGGATCCGCTCGACGACCCTCCGCAGAATGATCGCGACGAAGAGCCACACGAGGAAGCCGAAGAAGGCGGCGGTGAGCGGCGCGAAGACGAGGTACTCGAAGAAGGTGGCCATCGCAGATCAGGCGGGCCGGGGGCGGGCTAGGCCGACGTCGCCGGCGGGCCCGCCGGGTCCGCACGGTCGGCGATGGCCACCACGTGCTCCACCGCCGGAGCGCTGGCGAAGTACGGCGAGAGCGCCGCCCGCCACCGGGTGAACCGGTCGGAGCCGCGGAACGTCTCGGTGTGCGCCTCCAGGCTGTCCCAGTCGACGAACAGCACGAAGCGTGACGGTGACTCGACGCCCCTGGTCATCCGAACGGACCGGCAGCCGGGCGTGGTGACCAGCTCGTGCCGGACGAGCAGGTAGGCGTCCGCGAACGCCTCCTCGCTGCCGGGCAACACGTCGAACCTCGCGACCTCGACAACCCCGGAGTCGCGCGGGGGAACACCGGAAACGGTCATGGCGTCCAGTCTGTCACCGCCCGGACGCCTGTTCAGTTCGGTGGCCCACGGACCCGCCGTGGGTGGTGGTCGGGCAGTCAGTTGGCCATGTCGACGAAACGTGAGTAGTGCCCCTGGAAGGCGACGGTGACGGTGCCGGTCGGCCCGTTGCGGTGCTTCGCGATGATCAGGTCGGCCTCGCCGGCCCGGGCGGACTCCTTCTCCACCGCGTCCTCCCGGTAGAGCAGGATCACCGCGTCGGCGTCCTGCTCGAGGCTGCCGGACTCGCGCAGGTCGGAGACCTGGGGCCGCTTGTCGGCCCGCTGCTCGGAGGCACGGTTGAGCTGCGAGATCGCCACGACCGGGACCTCCAGCTCCTTCGCGAGCAGCTTCAGCGACCGGGAGATCTCGCTGACCTCCTGCTGGCGGCTCTCCACCTTCTTCGGCGACGACATGAGCTGCAGGTAGTCGAGGATGACCAGGCGCAGGTCGTTGCGCTGTTTGAGGCGCCGCGCCTTCGCCCGGATCTCCATCATCGTCAGGTTGGGGCTGTCGTCGATGTACAGCGGTGCCTCGGCGACCTCACCCATCCGCCGGGCGAGCCGCCCCCAGTCGTCGTCGGTGAGCCGGCCGGTGCGGATGTTCTGCAGCGACACCCGGGCCTCCGCGGACAGCAGCCGCATGGTGATCTCCATCCGGCTCATCTCCAGCGAGAAGATGACCGAGGTCATGCCGTTCTTGATGGACGCGGCGCGGGCGAAGTCCAGCCCGAGGGTGGACTTTCCGACCGCCGGCCGGGCCGCGACGATCCACAGCTGGCCGCTGTGCAGTCCGTTGGTCAGCTCGTCGAGATCGGTGAAGCCGGTCGGCACGCCGGTGAGTGCCCCGTCGTGGCCCTGGATGGCCTCGATCTCCTCCAGCGCGGGGTTGAGCAGCTCGCCCAGCGGGGTGTAGTCGTCACTGGTACGCCGCTCGGTCACCTCGTACACGGCGGCCTGCGCCCGGTCGACGACCTCACTGACGTCGGGCGCGGGGCCGAAGGCGAGCTGCACGATGCGGGTGCCGGCCTCGGCCAGGCGGCGCAGGACGGCCTTCTCGGCGACGATCCGCGCGTAGTACCCGGCGTTCGCGGCGGTGGGGACGCTGGAGATCAGCGTGTGCATGTAGGCGGGGCCGCCGACCCGCTCCAGCAGGTTCTGCCGGCCGAGCTCGGCGGCGACGCTGATGACGTCGGCCGGCTCGCCGCGCCCGTAGAGATCTCCGATGGTCTCGTACACGGTGGCGTGCGCCGGCCGGTAGAAGTCGGCCGCGTTGAGGACCTCGACGACGTCGGCGATCGCGTCCTTGGAGAGCAGCATGCCGCCGAGGACGCTCTGCTCGGCCGGAAGGTCGTGGGGTGGCGTCCGGTCGAACTCGACCGGTGCTCCGGACCCACGGGTGATGTCGGCGACGCTCACGCCCTGCTGCCCTCCCGCCCTTCGACGCCGGCGGCCGCGGACCTGACACCTGCCCCGCCGCCGGAATCGACGCCGCCGGAATCGACACAGACCCCGACCACCGACATCGAACATATGTTCGATGTGAGTATGAAGCCTGTCAACTCGGCCGCCCGGCCACCAGTTCGAAGATCATTTCCCCCCGCCCGTCTGGACTATCCGGTCCTCCTGGATAGATGGCCAGTGTGGACGGCTCGACAGTAGGCACACGCACGGGGAGGCTCCAAGAAGTTGTCCACAGCCCCCTGTGGACAACCTGTTGGTAACCGGCCAGGTTCTGGGGAATGCCTTGGGACGGAACCCGGCGTGACTGTGGACACGCAGGGCGGTGGGAACCGGATCCGCAGTCCTTGCCGGCCGCTGGCGCGGCTCTGCCTGTGGACGAAAAATCGTCCGGGCCGTTCTGCCCCCATCGTGGGGGCTAACCAGTTCGAGCCATACCGTCCCGGGGTCTGATCGCGTCACACAGGGAGACCTACGCCGCACACCGCGTACAGGCCGGCCGTGCGCAACCAGGTGACGCAACCAGGTGAACAGCGTGCCCGACCGCTACAAGTCTCCCGCCGCACGGCACCGTCCGCCCCGAACCACACGCCGGGAGACAGTGATCTACACGTGGCAGCGGCCCCGCACCGCGACACCGAAACACGCGAGGCTCCGTTGGCTCCCGACCATCGTCGGGAGCCAACGGAGCCTCGTCAGCACATCAGCCGGCGCGCCCGCGACGCGCCGGCCCCCGCACCGGACCTGGCCGGGTGCGGGTGGCCGCGGCAGGTGCCCTAGGCCGTGACGACCTGGACGCTCACCTTCGCGGTGATCTCCGGGTGCAGGTGGACCGACACGGAGTGCGAGCCGAGCGCCTTGATCGGCGTGCTCAGCTCGACACGCCGGCGGTCCAGCGCCGGGCCGCCGGCCTCGGTGACGGCGGCGACGACGTCGGCCGCGGTCACCGAGCCGAACAGCCGGCCCTCCTTGCCCGCGCGGCTGGTCAGTCGCACGGACAGCCCAGCCAGCTGGCTGGCGATCTCCTTGGCGTGGTCGAGGTCGCGGACGGAACGCGCGTCGCGCGCCCGCTTGATCTGCGCGACCTGGCGCTCGGCGCCGCGGGTCGCGATGATCGCGTACTTGCGCGGCACCAGGTAGTTGCGCCCGTAGCCGTCGGCGACGTCGACGATGTCGCCGGGGCTACCGAGGCCCGGGACCTCCTGCGTGAGGACGAGCTTCATCGTCATCCCCCTCAGCGAGCCGTCGAGGTGTACGGAAGCAGCGCCATCTCGCGGCTGTTCTTCACCGCGGTCGCGACGTCACGCTGGTGCTGGCTGCAGTTGCCGGTCACTCGACGAGCGCGGATCTTTCCCCGGTCCGAGATGAACTTCCGGAGCAGGGAGGTGTCCTTGTAGTCGATGTAGTGAACCTTGTCCTTACAGAAGACGCAAACCTTCTTCTTCGGCTTGCGCACGGCCGCCTTGGCCATGGATGTGCTCCTACCTCGGTTTGAGCGCGAGTTCCGATCGCGCGATGTAGACACCCGGCCCTCAGAACGGGGGCTCGTCGGAGTAGCCACCAGCGGGTTGCGACCAGGGGTCGTCAGCGGCACCGCCGGCATAACCGCCGTTGCCCTGACCACCGCTGTAGCCACCACCGCCGGGGCCGCCGGAACCACCCTGAGCGCCACCGAAGCCGGCGCCAGCCGGGCCGCCAGGCCCGCTCTGGCCACCGCCGAAGCCACCACCGCCGCCGGGGCCACCCTGACCACCGAAGCCGCCGCCACCGCGGGAGGCCTTCGTGATCTTCGTGGTGGCGTACCGCAGGGACGGGCCGATCTCATCGACGTCTAGTTCGATCACAGTGCGCTTCTCGCCCTCACGGGTCTCGAAGGAGCGCTGCTTGAGGCGCCCCTGAATGATTACCCGCGCGCCCTTGGTGAGGGACTCGGCGACGTGCTCGGCGGCCTGACGCCAGATCGAGCAGCGCAGGAAGAGCGCCTCGCCGTCCTTCCACTCGTTCGTGCCACGATCGAGTGTGCGCGGGGTGGATGCGACCGTGAAGCTCGCGACCGCGGCCCCGTTCGGGGTGAACCGCAGCTCGGGGTCGTTGGTCAGGTTGCCGACGACCGTGATCACCGTTTCACCGGCCATGATCACAACTCCCTGGCTGGACAGCCCGCCCTGGCGCGAAACGCGCCGTACGGGCGGGGTACGTCACGCCGCCGCCCGGCGGACGGGCTTCGGCGCCTTCGGCTCGGGCAGGCGGATCACCTTGGTACGGATCACCGACTCGTTCAGCACGAGCTGACGGTCCAGCTCGGCGACGACGGCCGGCTCCGTGTGCAGGTCGATGACCGCGTAGATGCCCTCGTGGCTCTTCGCGATCTCGTAGGAGAGCCGGCGGCGACCCCAGACCTCGACCTTCTCCACCACGCCGCCGCCCTGGCGGACGACGTTGAGGTACTGGTCGAGTGACGGTGCGACCGTGCGCTCCTCGAGCTCGGAATCGAGGATCACCATCAGTTCATAGTGACGTGACAAGGCTGAACCCACCTCCTGTGGACTCTAGCGGCCACGGATGACCCGTGGCAGGAGGGACCGCATGCCGGGGCGGCTGAGCCGGGTGGCCAGCAGAGCTGTTTGACCAGCAGAGCTGTACTGCCAGCAGAGCTGTACTGCCAGGAAAGCTGTACCACCAGGAGAGCGCCGCACCGTCGGCACACGGCATGTCTGGACGAGATTACTCGACGCGCCCGCGGACGGACGGGAGGCTCAGCAGCCGGATCACCCGGAGCCACACCACGGCGACGCCGATGACGCCGGCCAGGTCGACGACGACCAGGAGCCCGTGGGCATGCCGGCCGGGCTCGGGCACCACGACGGCGAGGATCAGGAAGAGCAGCGCCAGCAGGCCGGCAGCGGCGGCCGGCACCAGCAGTGACAGCGGCAGCGGCCCGCCGGCGAGGCGCGCCGGGGAGGCACCGCCCTCCTCCTGGCCCGCCGAGGTCGCGGAGGTCGCCGCCGGGCTCGCGGGGTCGTCCCGTCCATGGTCAGCCACGCACCCATCCTGGACCATGGCCGGCCGCGAGGGCGCGCATCCGATCACGGTGGCCGTGTCGCTCCGTCCTCGCGGGCGGGTGACGGCCTCAGTCGACCCAGTTCCCCTGTGTGAAGGCAACGACGAAGACCACCATGAGCGGCGCGCAGCACCACACGTACACACCGCGCACCCAGGGCCTCCGTGCGCCCGCCCTGGCCAGCAGCAGGTAGAGGGGGAAGGCGACGAGAATGCCGCGGATTCCCGACGCGTAGTAGTTCGAGAAGCTCATCAGGATCGTCATGAGCCCGACGAACGTCGCCTCACCCCAGCGCCGCGACCACAACAGGACACCGGTGAGCAGCACTCCGATGACGACGGCGAGCAGCTCACCCCGCCAGAACCAGACGAACGTCGCCGCGCCGTTCCCGTCGAAGGCCGAGTCCCAGGTCTTCGACCAGCCGTGCCACGGCCAGTCGACGGCCCGGTTCCAGCCGGCGCGCATCGCGTCGGTGTAGGAGTCCCAGCGCCCGCTCCGGACCCGCAGGTAGAGGATGAACCCGATGATCGGCAGTGGGGGCAGTGCCAGGGCCAGCGCGGGCCGGGCGACCAGCGGCCGCCCGGCCGCCCGCCGCACGACCACGTACTGCACGACCAGCGCGGCGCAGAACGGCAGGCCGGTCACCCGCGCCGAGGCCGCCGCCGCGCCCAGCAGGCCGGCGAGCAGCCAGCGGTCGCGCCGCGCCGCCAGCCAGGCCGCCGTGGCGAAGCCGAGGAACACGCCTTCGGAGTAGGCCGCGAACAGGAAGACGGCGTAGGGGAAGCAGACCAGCGCCAGAACCGCGAACCGCGCGTCCGCCTCGCCCACCTCGTCGGCCGCCAGCCGCCACAGCGCGGCCACCCCGAGAATGCCGACCAGGAACGAGACGACGAGGCCGGCGGCGATCCAGTCCGGGACGACGACGTGCACGGCGCGAATCGCCAGCGGCAGCCCCGGGAAGTCGACCTCGGTGCGGTCCGAGTAGGCGTCGGAGAGATAGCCGTACCGGGCCACCTTCGTGAACAGGCCGACGTCCCAGCGGTCCCACAGCGTGGTCAGGCCGGGGACGTCCCGGACCGGCCCGTTCGACAGGGCCCGGGCGCCGGCGAGCGACGCGATGACCACCGCCACCCGGCTCGCCACCCAGAGCGGCAGCGTCGCCTGCACGGCCCCGGGGAGCCGCGCCCAGCCGTTCCGGAGCCACGTGCTCGCAGGCCCGAACCCAGGCCGAGCCCCGGACCCACTCCCGCTCCCACTCCCGGCGGCAGTAGCGGGACCGCCCTCCCCGGGGGGACTGGGCGGCGAGGGTTCCGTGATCATTCGACCGACGCGGGGACGCCCGTCGGCACGGCCTCCCGCGAGCGGCGCGGCCGGCGCGGCAGCAGCGAGCGCGCGCCGAACTGCCCGCCCCGGACGTCCGGCGCGCCGTCGAGCACCCCGCCGGCGGGGTCGTCCAGGCCGTCGGCGCGGACGACATCCCGAACGGGGCGCAGGATCTCCCGCACCACGAACGCGGCGAGGACGCACAGAACCAGATCGCGCAGGACCACGGCGCCGACGAACCAGCCGCGGTCGATGCCGTCAGCGCCCGAGGTGTCGTTGAAGATGAAGTGCATGAAGCGGGTGAACAGCACCCATGCTTCACACGCCTGCCAGACCAGGAACAGCCGCCAGCGGGGCCTGGCCAGCGCGACCAGCGGCAGCAGCCAGATCGTGTACTGCGGCGAGAAGACCTTGTTGGTCAGCAGGAAGGCGAGGACGAGCAGCAGGACCACCTGCGGGACGCGCGGTCGCCGTGGTGCGAGCAGGGCGAGCGCGAGGATCCCGGCGACGGCCGCCACGAGTGCCACGGCTGTGATGATGTTCAGCGTCCCCACCGGGATGCCGTGCTCGTGCACCGCGCCCAGCACCAGCGGCGTGGCGATCGTCGGGACCAGCCAGCACACGACGGCCGCCGCGACGATCGGCCGGGTCAGCCAGGGCCGTCTGCGGATCGCCAGCCAGGCGGCGAGCCCCGCCAGCAGCAGCGTGACGGCCAGGACGAGCAGATGCGCGGGAGCGAACCAGCCGGTGTCGTACTTGCCCGCGGCCCAGGTGAGCCCGAAGGCGAGCGAGTCCCAGTCGGCACCGCGCTCCGAGTTGAGCTCGAAGAAACGCTGCAGGCCGTTGTGGGCGCCGGCGCTCTCGCCGTCCAGCAGGGCGACCCAGTCGCCGCCGCCCCAGAACGTCGACCAGATGCCGTCGCTGACCTTGGTCGTTCCGTCGAAGTAGCCGGCGGTCAGCCACACCGGCAGCATCACCAGCACCGCCGTGCCGGCCGCGAAGACCGCGGTGCGGGCCAGCTCCCGCATCCGCCCGGTCCGCAGGCACAGCGCGGCCAGCCCGACGAGGAAGAAGACCGGGTAGAGCTTGGTGACGATGCCCAGCCCGAACAGGATGCCGGCGAGCCGCGGAGCGCGCCGCGACCAGGCCAGCAGGCCCCCGGCGGCGAACGCGACGGCGAGGATGTCCCAGTTGGTCAGCAGGTGCAGGACGAGCGTCGGGGCCAGCGCGAGGAGCGCCGCGTCCCAGACGCGGGTGCGCCCGGCGGTCAGCGCGGTACAGGCGACCGCGACGCAGGCGGCGAGGACGAACAGCAGCGCGGTGAAGTCGTAGAACAGGGCCGACCGGGAGTCCATCGAGTAGTGGTCGAAGACCTGGGCGCCGGCCTCGTCGGTACGGAAGACCGCCTCCGGCGCCGAACCGAGGCCGGCGAACAGGGAGGTGAACTGCATCGCCGCGCCGATGACCGGCGGGTACTCGGTGGGGTAGTCCAGGTAGGGGATCTTGCCATCGATCAGGCCCTCCTGGCTGTAGAGGGCGACCACGTCCGAGTAGCACATCCGGGTGTACTGGTACTCCTCGGACCAGTTCCGGGTGTCGCGGCAGCCCGCCTTCTGGACGTAGCCGAGCACGCAGCTGACGACGACCAGCAGCATCAGCAGGCGCAGCGGCGTCCACCAGGTGCGGTTCGCGCCGATGACGGCATGCCGCCCGGGCGGACCGCCGACGATCTCACTCGCGCCCGCGACCACCGGGTCGTGACGCGCCGGGCTGGACCGGGTGGGCGACGCCGGTGTCGTGGCCATGCGGGCCATTCTGGTACACGGCGTCCGCGCCCCGTCCGACGACACTTGCGGCGCGGGGAACGGGGAACGGGGCGGCCGTGACGGCGCTGGTGAAGGAGCGGCGCCGTCACGGCCTCACTCAGTTGTTGAACGGGTCCACCACGATCCCGCCGGGTGGTCGTGACGGTCGAGGTCGGGTGGGTTGCTGACCGGTCTGGCCGCCCTGTTGACCAGTCTGGCCGCCCTGTTGACCGGTCTGGCCACTCTGCCCACCACGGTCATCGTCATCGTCCCCGAAGAGGTCCCAGTCGCCGATCCCGCCGCTGCTGCTGCTGGCCGGCTGGGTCGGCAGCTCGGACGGCGTCGTCGGGGCCGGCGCCGGGCTGCGCAGCGTGATCGCACCACCGTAGGCGGGCGGGTCGAACCCGGTCACCGGCACGTCCTTCAGCGCGGCATCCATGAAGTCCTTCCAGATCCGCGCCGGGTAGGCCCCTCCGTAAACCCCGTTCTCGGCCCCTGGGATGCCCTTGAGGAGGTCCGTATTCTCCCCCTTGCCGCGGAACATGTTCACGCAGGAGGCGATCTCCCTCGTGTACCCGCAGAACCAGGCGGAGCGGAAGTCGTCCGTGGTGCCCGTCTTCCCCGCCGCCGGCCGGTTGTTCGCGAGCCTCGCGTTCTTACCGGTGCCGTGGTCAAGCACAGCCTGCAACGCGAACGTCGCGTCCCGCGCGACGGTCGGCGGGATCACCGGCTCGCCGGTGGTCTCGCCGTCCCGCGGCGGCAGGATGTCATCGCCTGAACTGTCCTCCACCCGGGCGACGATGTGCGGGGTGGACCGGTAACCGCCGCTGGCCAGAGTGCTGTAGACCTGCGTCATGTCCAGGGCGGAGACGCCGTCCTGGCCCAGGGTGACACCGGCGACATCATCGAGGCGAGTGTCCTCGTCGACGCCCATGTCGCGGGCGGTCTGGATGATGTCGTTGACCCCGACATCGACACCCAGCGGCACGTACACCGTGTTGATCGACTCCGCGGTGGCCTCGACCAGATCCGGCCAGCCCAGATGGCCGGGCTCGCTCTCGTCGTTGCCGAACTGGTAGTCACCGATGGTCATCTCGGCCGGAGCCTCGTAGGTCGACCTCAGGCTGATGCCCTCCTTCAGCGCGGTCACCAGGGTGACGGTCTTGAACGTCGATCCGGGTGGAACCTCCGCCTGGGACACGTTGTCCTCGAACTGTTCCTGACCGTTGTCGCCCTTGCCGTACAGGGAGCCGCCGTACCAGGCCAGTACCTCGCCGGTGCCCGGTTTCAGCGCGACCAGTCCGGTACGCAGATCGGGCACGGCCGCGTAGGCCTCCGCGATCTGGCCGTTGACAGCCTGGAAGGCCGCGGTCTGCCGGCCCTCGTCGAGGGTGGTGGTGATGCGCAGCCCGCCGCGGTTGATCTGGTCCTCGGTGATCCCGGCGGCGTCCAGTTCCTCCTTCACCTGGTCACGGATGTAGCCGACCTGATCGGAGGAGTTGTAGCCACCGCTTTCGTCCTTGTCCAGGACGGGCGGCGGCTTCTCGTTCGCCAGCGATGCCGGGGCCCAGCCCTGGGCGACCATCGTGGCGACGACGTCCTTCCACCGCGACTCCGCGGGCCCCGGGTTCTCCTTGGGGTCCAGGTAGTTCGGCGACCGGATGAGGCCGGCGATCACCGCGCCCTCACCGGCGGTGAGCTGGGCGGCGGGCTTGTCGAAGTAGCTCTTCGCCGCGGCCTCGATGCCGTACGAGTTGCGCCCGAAGTAGATCGTGTTCAGGTAGTACTCCAGGATCTGGTCCTTGGAGTACTTCCGGTCCAGCTTGATCGCGAGCACGATCTCCCGCATCTTCCGGGTGAACGTGCGGTCCTGCGTCAGGTAGGCGTTCTTCGCGTACTGCTGGGTGATCGTCGAGCCACCCTGGGAGATCTCACCGCCGGTGACGTTCACCCACATGGCGCGGGCGATGCCCTTCGGCGAGATACCGGGCTCGTTGTAGAAGTTGTAGTTCTCCGCGGCCAGCACCGCGTGCTGGACGTCCTTCGACACCTGCGAGAGCGGGACGTCGGTGCGGTTCACCGTGCCGATCCGGGTGATCTCACCGCCGCCCGCCCAGGCGATGATCGACGTCTGGTCGGTCTTGACCTCCTCGGGCAGCGGCACCCGGGTGGCCGCGTAGATCACCGCGATGCCGGCGACGAACAGCAGCGACCCCGATGTCAGGCCGATGAGCACCAGGCGGCGGAACCACCGCGGCCGGTTGCGCCACCACTTCGGGCCGCGCCGGCCCTGGGTGCGGCGCGCGGCACCGCGCCCGCCGGCCGCGACCCGCCCGCCGGCCGCGTGCGCGGAGGTGGACCGGGGCCCCGTGCGCCCGCCCGGGTCACGCTCACCGGGGCGCGGCGGACCGCCCGGCCGCCGGCCCGGCGCCGCACGGCGCGGGCCGGACGCCCGGTCCACGCCGTTCATCCGCGCCGTGGCGGAGGACCCGGAGCCCGCGTCACGGCCCATGTCGTCCAGCTCGTCGAGGCCACCTGGGCCACCCCGGCCGCCGGAGCGCCCGGTGGCGCCGCCGGGAGCGACCTTGCGGTACACGGTGGCGTCCGCGGTGCGCTCGGCGACGTCGACCCGGCTCAGCGCGGCCTGGTCGACGGTGTCGTAGATGGCGTTGGGGCGGGCGGGCGGCTGCTCGGGTGCCGACGGACGGCCGCCCCCCGGGCGGACGGCCCGCAGCCGGGTGGTGGCGGCTGACAGCCGCTCGGTGCGGTCCCTCCGTTCGGGCTCGCCCCGCGTGCCGCGCTCGCCCCGGCCGCCGCCGCTGTCGTCGACGGTCGCCGGCCGGCCGGCGGCGCGCTCGGCGGCGGCCCGGCCGGCGACGGAACGCGGCGCGCGGCCGGGTGCGGGTGGTTCCCCGCGACCGGAGGTGGCTGCGCGCGTCAGGTCACCCCGGTCGGGGTCCTCGCGCCCGAACTGCCCGCGAGGATCGGAGACACGGCCCGAGCCGGTCCGCCCGGCCCCGGTCTGGCGGGATCCACCGCGATCGGAGTACCCGCGGCCACCTGCCGTGCCTGCATCGATCCCGCTGCCGGTCCCAGCTCCCACGGCAGCGGCGCGGCCCGGCGCCGGCCTGCCGGCCGGACCGGAGCCGGGCCTCGCGGGGGCGCCCGCGCGATCATCGACACGGCTGTCGACACGGCTGTCGACACGGTTGTCGGCGCGACCGGCAGGGCCGCCGGTGCGACTGGTGGAATCAGCTCGTTCAGGGGTCGCCGGGCGGCCACCGGGCCGGCCGGGCGCCTGGCCACCGGTGGGCCCGGCCGGCGGGCCGGCGGGGGGGCGCTGCGCGGAGCGTGCGTCCGGGCCGGAGCCGGAGCGGGAGCGAGTGGCGGCCTCGGTCTCCCGGCGGCGGGCGGCGGCGCCCCGGTCGGGCGTCCAGCCACCGGCCTCGGCTTCGTCTGCGCCGGGCCCGCCGCGGCCAGCCGCGGGGGGCCCGCCGGCGCTGGCGGCTCCCGGGCTTCGCCGGGCACCCGGTCCGCCGGGAACCGGCCCACCGGGCGGCGGCGGCCCGCCGGCCACCGGGGCGCCGGGACGTGGCCGCTCGGCGCCCGAGCCCGGCGCGGCCCCACGCGGGTCCTCACCGTTGCCGGCACGAGGCCCGATCGCCCTTGTGCCCTGGCTGTAGGGAGTGCTCACCAGCTACCCCATCCGTCGCCGTGAATCCCCCCGGTCACCGTGCTCATGCCATGGTCCGGCCGGTGCCGCATCCGGCGCGGCACGCCGAAGGCGGCCGCGCCCACGTGGAAACCCACATGGCAGACCAGAATCTCACGCCAGATCGGGACACCCGCGAGAGGGCACCTAAGTGCGGGTGGCGCCGGAGCGCGTGGGTGTCAGGTGTCGGCGGCCCGGCGGCCGGAGTGCTTCCTCGCCGGCGGCTCGCCCGTGCCGATCACATATGAGGTGATCAGGTGGTTCCAGCCACAGGGCTGGCACACCTCCACGACGTAGACGTGCAGCTCGCTGTACCGGGCGGCGAGGCCGGGGAGCTCCCTGGTCGCCCGCACCCGGCCGGAGCTCGGACCCAGCTCGTCGCCATAGGTGTAGGTGACGTTGACGAGCGGGTCGCCGCCCCGGCAGACCGGGCACCGCTTCCTGGTGGGCTCGCCGTGGTACCTCGCGGCCCGGACCAGATACGGATGCGCGTCGCAGACGTCGCCGGAGGCGACTCTTCCTGCGAAAAGGTCGCCCAGCGTCGCCCTGCGGGCGAGCGCGTAGTCGACGACCGACCGTGGACGCATGGCTGCCACGGTACGCCGACGCCGGACGCCGGGCAGACGGAAACGACAGAACTCGACGAGCCGGCCAGGCCCTCCCCCGCGGCGTCACACCGGTCTCCTCCCGCCCCGAATCGCCGGCACATCAGGGTGCACGGGTTGGCTTGTCGACGTCGATCCGTCATCGCCCGGTCGCCGATCCGCCATCCACTGTTGCCGTGGTCGTACCGGAAGGGCTATCCTCGATGTATCGCATCGATATGTCGGTGCGACAGGACAGCTCGATGTAGTTTCTCGATGCAGTACCTCGACGCAGCTGTCCTCGGGGCGACCTGACCACCATGACCGGGAGGAGAGCGCGCATGTTGGAGCTGGCGGTGCTCGCGCTCCTGTCGGAAAGCCCCATGCACGGCTACGAACTGCGCAAGCGGCTTGCCGCCGTGCTCGGTTCCTTTCACCGCTTCAGCTACGGGTCGCTCTACCCGTGCCTGCGCCGGATGCAGGCCTCCGGGTACGTGACCGCGGACGACGCCGGCGCCGCCGCCCGCATCGGGGGGCGCAGCCGGGTCGTCTACACCCTCACTGGCGAGGGCAAGGAGAAACTCGCCGAGCTGCTCGGCGAAGGCGGGCCGTCCTCCTGGGAGGACGAGATGTTCGGCGTCCGCTTCGCCTTCTTCTCCAAGACCGACGCGGCGGTGCGGCTGCGGATCCTCGAGGGGCGGCGCGGCCGGCTCGAGGAGCGTGGAGAGAAGGTGCGTTCGGCGCTGTCCCGCACCCAGAAGCGGCTCGACTCCTACACCCTCGAGCTGCAGCGCCACGGGCTCGAATCGGTGGAGCGCGAGGTCAGATGGCTCAGCGAGCTGATCGAGACGGAACGGGCCCAGAAGCCCGCATCCCCTCCCGGGGCGCAGCTGTTGTCCACATCATCCACAGAGTTGTCCACAGGTTCGTCCACAGCTGAGGCAGCCTCGGCAGCGGACGGATCGGCGGGCGGCCCCCCGGGCGACCCGACGATCCGCGCCGACAGCCCCGACGGCGCGGGCACCTCCCCGGGTCCCGAGAGCTAGCAGCGGGCCTGGTCCCACGGCCCCGGGAGCAGCCGTCCGTACACACGGGCCGGTTCCCGGAGGCCTGCCGGGCCGGGGCTGTACCGAGCCGGGCACCGACAGCCGGTCGGCGGGCCAGGCCACCGACGCGGGCTCGCCCTGGCCGGCCCTGTGGTGCCCGCGGCCGGCAGAGCACCGCCAGTCAGCACCCGCACACCTGCACCTGCACCTGCACCTGCCAGTCAGTCAGTGAACGCCAGCATCCCAGCCACCAGCCAAGGAGCGCATCCGTCATGGGTTCGGTACGTGTCGCCATCGTCGGTGTGGGCAACTGCGCCGCCTCCCTCGTCCAAGGGGTCGAGTACTACCGCGACGCCGACCCGTCCGCCCAGGTCCCTGGCCTGATGCATGTGACGCTCGGCGACTACCACGTCTCCGACCTGACCTTCGTCGCCGCGTTCGACGTGGACGCGAAGAAGGTCGGCCGGGATCTCTCGGAGGCCATCGTGGCCAGCGAGAACAACACCATCAAGATCGCGGACGTGCCCCCGCTCGGGCTGACCGTCGCCCGCGGGCACACCTTCGACGGTCTCGGCCGCTACTACCGCGAGACCATCGAGGAGTCCGACGAGGAGCCGGTGGACGTCGTCGCGGCGCTGCGCGAGGCCCGGGCCGACGTCCTGGTCTGCTACCTGCCGGTCGGGTCCGAGGACGCGGCGAAGTTCTACGCCCAGTGCGCCATCGACGCCGGGGTGGCCTTCATCAACTGCCTCCCGGTGTTCATCGCCGGTGTCCCCGAGTGGGCCGAGAAGTTCCGCGCGGCGGGCGTGCCGATCGTCGGCGACGACATCAAGTCGCAGGTCGGCGCGACCATCACCCACCGCGTGCTGGCGAAGCTGTTCGAGGACCGCGGCGTCATCCTCGACCGCACGATGCAGCTCAACGTCGGCGGCAACATGGACTTCAAGAACATGCTCGAGCGGGAGCGGCTGGAGTCCAAGAAGATCTCCAAGACGCAGGCCGTGACCTCCCAGGTGTCTCATGACCTGGGCAAGGACAACGTGCACATCGGCCCGTCCGACTACGTGGCCTGGCTCGACGACCGCAAGTGGGCGTACGTCCGCCTCGAGGGCCGCGCGTTCGGTGACGTCCCGCTGAACCTGGAGTACAAGCTCGAGGTCTGGGACTCCCCCAACAGCGCCGGTGTCGTCATCGACGCCGTCCGCTGCGCGAAGATCGCCCTCGACCGCGGCGTCGGTGGCCCGATCCTCTCCGCCTCGTCGTACTTCATGAAGTCGCCGCCGGAGCAGTACCGCGACAGCGACGCCCGCGACAAGGTCGCTGCCTTCATCCGCGGCGAGGGCTGAGCCCCGGCCGGGCCGAGCCCGGCGCAGTGCGGTGCGAGAGCCGCCGAGAGTGCCCGAGACGGCACTCTCGGCGGCTCTCGCCGTTTCGCTCGCCAGGAGGGGACAGCCCTGCGGCACGGTCGGTGGGGGATCTCGGTGTCAGTGGGGGATCTCGGTGAGTGCGCCGACCAGGACCCCGAAGATGTTGTTCGGGTCCAGCGCGGGATAGGTCTCGGCGCCGGTGGCCTCCGAGATCCGGGCGAGCGCGCCCAGATCGGCCTCCGTCCCGTAGCCGATCGTGACGATCTCGACCGGGCGCTGCGGTGAGTACTCCGCCCGCAGGGTCCGCACCAGCTCGTCGAGGGACAGGCTGCCCGGATCGGAGTTCTTCCCGTCGGTGACCAGCACCACCTGGTTGGGCCGGCCCTCCAGGTAGTGCCCGGTCATGTACCGGAAGGCCGCGAGCGCGGTGTCGTAGAGCCCGGTGTCACCGCGCGCCTCGATAGTGTTCATCGCGTCCACCAGGACCTGCGCCCGCGTGGACGGGCCGAGCTGCTCGTTGATCGGGCCGAGCGGGACGAGCTCCGCCCAGTCCTGCTCCCCGCGCAGCCGCACGGAGAAGCGCCACAGGCCGAGCCGGCTGTCGTCGGCGAACAGCGGGAGCGCGGCCTTCGCCGCGTCGATGGCCACCGTCAGGCGGCTGCGCCCCGGACCCCCGGGGACCGGTTCGTTCATCGAGCCCGAGGTGTCCAGGACGGCGAGGACGTTCGCGCGCTGGTGCACGCTGATGAAGGTCGCCTGCAGCGCGGCCAGCACCGACGCGGTCAGCGGGTGCTTCTGCTCCAGGTGCGGCCGCGCGAGCAGGCCGATCTCCGGCCCGAAGGAGTCGGCGATGCCGTCCGGCGGTCGGAAACCGCTGTGGACCAGCGCTGATCTGCCCCGCGGTGACTGCAGCACCGCCAGCAGATCCCGCGCCATGCGTGCCTTCACCGGGTCCGCCGAGGTACGGCTCAGCTCGATGTAGCGGATCTCGTCCAACGTCTGGCCGTCGTCCGGGTAGGACGCGACGAGTTGTTCCCCGCCCGGCGTCCCGCCGCCCCCACCGTTCCCGCCGCCCCCGGCTGCGGTCGCGCCGCCGGCTCCCAGACCACGGTTGTGCTGGTAGACCACGCTCTCCGAGAGCGGGGCGACCGACATCCGCAGGCCGTCGGGGCCGCCGACGTCGGCGGCGCGCAACGCGGTGAGCAGGCCGGTGTCCGAGTCGGGCACCAGGCCCGCCCGGCGTTCCAGCTCGAGCACGGCCCGCCTGGCCGTCATGTCGCTGGTGACGGCACGTTCCGTGAGCTGCTCGGGCGGGACGTCCAGCGCGAGCGAGACCACGTTGGTCAGCGCGGTCAGCCCGGCCGTGGACGTCCGCGGGTCGGGCAGGCCGACGGAGAGGTCTCCCCAGGCCTCCTGGCCGCGGGCGCCCCAGAAGTCCTCGTCCTCGGCGCCGAGGAACTCCTGCAGCTCGGCCCAGGAGACCTGGTGCCGTGGCCAGCCGAGCGCCTCCGCCATCGGCCGGGGCATCGCAAGGACCACCGGCGAGGTTGCGATCACCGTCCCGGAGTCGATCAGCAGCCGGTTGGCCGGTTCCGTGGTTCGGGCGAGAGCCAGCCAGTCCGCGGAGTCGGGCACCCACACATCCGGGATCTCGCCGGCACCCGGCTCGTTCCAGCCCCCGCGCAGGTAGGAGGCGGCCTTGCCGCCGTCGACGGTGTTCACCTCAAGGGAGGCGCAGTAGCCGAAGACCGCCGGGTGCTCGCTGCGGTAGGCCGCCGCGGCCGCCTGCAGCGGTTCGGCCAGCGCCGGTGCGACGCTGACGGTCAGCGCCACGGAGCCGGAGCATCCCGCCGTCCCGGCTGTCGCGCGCAGGAACAACCAGCCGCAGGTGAGGGCGCCGGCAGCGAGCGGAACGGCAGCCAGGGTGGCGACCCCCCGTAACGACGTTCCTGAGCGGCGGTACCGGTGCCGGGCACCAGACATCAGACCGGAACACCTCCGAAACGGGTGGGCTACGCGAAGCGACCGTAGTCGACTCTTCGGACAGCATCCGGGCGTCGGAGAACCGCAGTGTCTACATTGAGGCGCCATTGCCGGTCGGCGATATCCAGGGCCCTTGTCGGTGGGCGGCCCGGCGAAACCCTTGCTGGTCCGGCGCCGGTATGCCTGTCGGCGGGCGCCGGTATGCCTGTCGGCGGGCGCCGGTGCGCCTGTCGGCTGCGGCAACCATGCCGCCACCCGCTCCCACGGCCGGGCCGCCTTCTTCGTAGGCTGCGGACGTGTCCTGGACCAGCAAGCACTGGACCGGCAGCCTGCGTGCCCTGCTCGACGGCCGCGGATTCCGGCAGCTCTTCGCCTGCCGGTTGTCGTCACAGGCCGCGGACGGTGTCTTCCAGGCGAGCCTGGTCAGCTACGTCATCTTCTCGCCGGAACGTGCGACGACCGCGGGCGCGCTGGCGACGTCCCTCGCCATTGTGGTGCTGCCGTTCAGCGTGATCGGCCCGTTCGCCGGCATCGTGCTGGACCGGGTTTCCCGGCAACGCGTTCTCGTCGTCTCCTCGGTGGTCCGCACTGTGCTGATGGTGGTGCTGGTCGGGCTGATCCTCGGCGGGCGGACCGGTGCCGACTTCTACGCGACCGCCCTCGCCTCCGTCAGCGTGAACCGGTTCGTGCTGGCCGCGCTGTCCGCCGGTCTGCCGATGGTCGTCGACGTGGGCCGGCTCGTCACCGCCAACGCGCTGTCCGTCACCTCCGGCACCGTCGCCACCCTGATCGGGGCCGGCGTCGGCAGCGGCCTGCGCGGCATCACCGGCGGCGGCGACAACGCCGTCGCCCTGGTCGCCGCGCTGGCGGCGCTCGCCTACGCCACCGCCGCGCTGATCGCCGCCCGACCCGGCCGCTTCGCCTTCGGCCCGGTCGAGACGGTGCCCTGGCAGGGCGCCTGGTCACAGACCCGCAGCGTCGCCGTCGACATGGCGGACGGGGTGCGCTACCTGTGGCACCACGGCCCCGCCCGGCGCGCCCTGGCGGCACTGACGACGTCCCGGGCGGCCTACGGCCTGGTGCTGGTCATGACGGTGCTGCTCTACCGCAACCACTTCACCGGCACCGGCGGCGGGCTCGCCGGCCTCGCGGCGGTGGTCGCCGCCAGCGGCGCGGGGACGGTCCTGGCCGCCGTCGTCACCCCCCGGGTGACCAGGCGCCTCCCGAAGGCGACCTGGATCGCGCTGGTCCTCGTGGCGGGCGGTGTGGTCGAGATCGCGCTCGGGCTGCCGTTCAGCTCCCCGCTGTACGTCGTCGCCGGCCTGCTGCTCGGCTTCTCCGCCCAGGCCAGCAAGATCTGCGTCGACACGATCGTGCAGGAGCAGACCGAGGATGCCTACCGCGGCCGGGCCTTCTCCCTCTACGACCTGCTGTTCAATCTCGCCTTCGTGGCCGCGGCCGCGATCGCGGCGCTGATCCTGCCCGAGGACGGCCGGTCGGCACCGGTCGTCGTCGTCGCGGGTGTCGGCTACTGCCTCGCCGGCGCGATCTACTTCCGGGCCGCGATGCGCCACCCGGAGGACCGGGTGATCCGTGCGGTCGGCGCGGCCCACCCCACTGTCCCGGTGCCCGGAACATCAGCCGCGGACGGCGCTCCGTCCCCCGGCGGTTCGCCGTCCTCCGGCGGCGTTTCGTCTTCGGGCGGCGCGCTGGCCCCCGGCGGCACGCTGTCCGCGCCGCCGGGAACGAACGTGCCGCCCGCGACGAACCCGACGCTCACGACCTGACGGCCGGTCCCTCGGCTCCTCCGCCGTCGCCGGCTCCTCCGCCGTCGCCGACGCTGCCGCCGGCGCTGCCGCTGTCACGGTCACCGGCCGCGTCGCCCGGAAGCGGGACGCCGTTCTCGCGCGCCCAGCGGAACAGTTCCGCCTCGGCGCCCGCACGGCCGAGCAGCCCCCGCTCGAACCGGACGTCGAGCATGTACGCCCGGGCCTGCCCGACGAGCCGCGACGGGCGCAGCCCGAGCAACGACATGATGTCGTCGCCGGAGAGCTCCGGGCGGATGGAGGCGATCTCCTCGCTCGCGGCGAGGTCGGTGATCCGCTCCTCCAGGGAGTCGTAGACGCGGGCCAGGTTCTCGGCCTTGCGCCGGTTGCGGGTCGTGCAGTCCGAACGGACCAGCTTGTGCAGCCGGGACAGCTGCGGGCCCGCGTCGTGGACGTACCGGCGCACCGCGGCGTCCGTCCACTCGCCGGAGCCGTAACCGTGGAAACGCAGGTGCAGGTAGACGAGCGAGCAGATGGCGTCGACGACGTCCTTGGGGAAGCGCAGCGCGACGAGCCGGCGGCGCGTCATGTCCCGCCCGACGACCTCGTGGTGGTGGAAGGACACCCGGCCGCCGGGGACGTGCCGGCGGGTGCGCGGCTTGCCGATGTCGTGCAGCAGCGCCGCCCAGCGCAGGACCTCGTCGGGCCCGTCGTCCTCCAGCGCCATCGCCTGGCGCAGCACGGTCATCGTGTGCGCGTAGACGTCCTTGTGCTGGTGGTGCTCGTCGATCTCCATCCGCATCGCGCCGAGCTCGGGCAGCACCAGATCGGCGACGCCGACCTCGACGAGCCGCTCCAGCCCGGCGACCGGGTCCGGGCTGACGATCAGCTTGCGCAGCTCGTCGCGCACCCGCTCGGGCGAGACGATCGAGATGCGGTCCGCCCGCGAACGCATCGCGGCGACCAGCTCGGGCTCCGGGGTGAGGCCGAGGGCGGCCTCGAAGCGGGCCGCGCGCAGGATGCGCAGCGGGTCGTCGTCGAAGGACGCCTCCGGCGGGCCGGGGGTGCGCAGCACGCCGCGGGCGAGGTCGGCCATGCCACCGAACAGGTCGACGAAGTCGTGCCCGGGGACGGACACCGCCATCGCGTTCACCGTGAAGTCCCGCCGAACCAGGTCCTCACGCAGACCGTCACCATAGGTGACGGTGGGGTTGCGGGATGTCCGGTCGTAGGACTCGCTGCGGTACGTCGTGACCTCGAAGCGCACCCCGCGCCGGGCCAGACCGACCGTGCCGAAGGCGATGCCGGCCTCCCAGGTCGCCTCGGCCCAGCCACGGGTGATCTCCAGGACGCGCTCGGGCCGGGCGTCCGTGGTGAAGTCGAGGTCGGGGGCGTCGGCGGCGCGGCCCAGCAGCGAGTCGCGGACGGACCCGCCGACCAGGTACAGGGCATGCCCGTGGTCGGCGAAGATCCGGCCCAGCTCGTCAGCGGGCGCGGGAACCCGCAGCAGCTCGCTCACCACCTGCTCCGCCGAATCCCGGGGATTGTCAAGACTGATCACAGCCACCTGTTCAGATTACGGGCGAGCGGGCCCGGAGCGACGGCCGTACCCGCTCCGACGCGCGCGGACACCTCACGGGCCGCCGCCGGGATGCGGAACGCACCCAACCGCGCGCTGAGGTGATACTCCCGGATGAAGCGGACACACAACGGGGCCGATTCGGCCGCTGCTCGTACGATCAGTGCATGCCCTCCACGCGCAGGACGCCCGGCCGCAGGCCGCTGCGCAGGGTGGAGGAGACCTCCGCGGGTGGGCTCGTTCTCGATACGGTTTCCACCAGGGCCAACGCCGCCCTGATCGCCCGTAGGGATCGCCATGGCCATCTGTTGTGGTCCTTGCCGAAAGGGCATGTCGAGGCGGACGAGACCACGGAGGAGGCAGCCGTCCGGGAGGTCGCCGAGGAGACCGGGGTGACGGGAGCGGTGCTGGGCCCGCTGGGCACCATCGACTTCTGGTTCGTCACCGGGCAGGCCCGGGTGCACAAGACCGTGCACCACTTCCTCCTGCTGCGGATGTCCGGTGAGCTCTCCGACGACGACATCGAGGTGGCGGAGGTCGCGTGGGTGCCCCTGCCCGAGGCCGCCGCCCGCCTGGCCTACGCGGACGAGCGGCGCCTGCTGGACGGCGTCCCGACAATTCTCGCCGACGCCTCGTGAGCGGATTCCTCCCGGCCCGGCGGTGCCGGCGGCGGCCGGCGGCGCGCCTCGCCACGGTCGCGGCCGTGCTCGGTACCATGGCGATCACCGGGCCGGGCGTGGGAACAGGCGGCGCCGTGGGCACCGCGGCCGGAGCGGAGGGCCGCTCCGGGCAGGCTTCATCCACAGTTTCCACAGGACTGTCCACAGACTTGTCCACAGGATCAGCCTCATCTGTGGGAATCGCTGCCGGCCCACCGGTGGCCATCCAGCCCGTCACCCGGACATCTCCTGGCACAACCGGCACGGCGTCGCCGGGCACGGCGCCGTCAGGCACGATGCCGCCGGGAGCGAACCTCCCGATCCGTCTCGCCCTCACTCAGGTCAACCCCCCGAGCGCCGCCTCGCCACAGCTTCAGGTCGCCGGCTCCGTGCTCGTCCAGGGCACCGACGGGCTGACCGACCTCGGCATCGCCCTCGACGTGGGGTCGGCCGTGCGCTCCCGGGACGACCTGAGCCGGCTGAGCCAGGGCGAGCAGGTCCAGAGTGTCCAGTACCGGAAGCTGGCCAGCGGGCTGCTGGACCCGGCCGGCACGATGCTGGGCAGCCCGTTCCGCGCGGAGGCGGACGTCTCCCGCTACGTCCCCCCCGCGGGGGTCGAGGTGCGCCCCGTGCGGATCAGAGTGGTCGGCAGGGTCAACGGCCGGGCCTCGGACATGTTGGCCACGGCGACGACGTTCATGGTCCTGTCCGCCCCGCAGGTGACGGCCCGGACGCAGGTCCTGACCGTGGTGCCGCTGGCCAGCCCGCCGCGGCTGCGCTCGGACGGCCTGCTCACCGACGACGGCCTGCGCGCCGAGATCGCCGAGGGGGGCGGGCTCCGCGAGCTGCTCGACGCGGTCCGCGCCACGGTGGCCCTGCCCTCCGGCCCGCCGACAGTCGCGCTCGGAGTCGACCCCACCCTCGTCCAGGCCCTGCTCCTGATGCAGGAGGAGTACCAGTTCGCGGCTCCGGACGGGCCGAAGGGCGGCCGGCCCGACCCGGACGCCCAGGTCTTCCTCGACATGATCAGGCAGTACGCCGACCTGGGCGGCACCGTCTTCGCCCTGCCCTACGGAGACGTCGACCTGCCCGCCCTCGTCCACGCCGACCAGCTGGACGCGCTGCAGTACTCCGTCAACACCGGCCAGACCGTGATCGCCCAACTCCTCGGGATCGACCCGCAGCGCATCCGGGACATCGCCTTCCCCGCTGACGGGATCGCCGACGCACCGACGGTCAACGTGCTCAGTGCCAACGGCGCCGGCACGGTGATCGTCGACGACGAGCTGCTGCCCGCGGCCCGCTCCGTCACCCACACCCCGTCCGCCGGGGTCACCCTGGCCACCGACAGCGGGCAGGTCCACGCACTCGCCGCCGACCACCGGCTTGCCGATCTCGTCACCGGTTACGAGGGCAGCGAGGCGGACCACGGCGTGGCGCTCGCCCGGTTCCAGGCCGAACTCGCGATGATCACCGCCGAGCGGCTGCGGGTGTCGCGGTCGGCGCCGGGGTCGGTCGTCCTCGCCCTGCCCCGGGACGCGAGCCGGATCCCCCGGGGCTGGCTCGCCGAGATCCTCCGCACCGTCGAGAGCCCCTACTCGACCGCTGTCGGCATCCAGGCGGTGACCGACCCCGCCCTGGACGGCACCCGGCAGCGCGCCGGGCTGACCTACCCCGAGGCGCTCCGGGAGCGCGAGCTGCCGGTCGACTACGTCGACGGCGTCGGCGAGGTCCGGGACAAGGTGCAGACCCTGGCCTCGCTCTTCTGCCCGGCGACCCCCGCGGCCCCCGCGGCCCCCCTCGACTGCCAGCAGACCCGCCGGATGAAGAACACCCTGATCACCGGACTGTCGGCGGCCTGGCGGACGGACCGGCCGACCGGGGTCTCGCTGGTCCAGCAGGCGGACGGTCAGGCCACCGAGTTCCGGGACGGCGTGCGGGTCGTCGGATCGCAGATGGTGAACCTCACCAGCAGCCGCGGCCGGGTGCCGGTGACGCTGGAGAACAGCACCCTGTGGGACGCCACCGTCGTCCTGAAGATCGTTTCCAGCGACCGCGGGCGGCTCATCTCGGCGCCCGAGGTCGCCCGCCGCCTCATCGCCGGCCAGAAGGACCAGATCGAGATCGAGGTCGACGCGGAGAGCGCCGGCACGTTCCCGATCGACATCCGGCTGGAGACCGCCGACGGCAGGACGCTCGGCCCGGAGGCGTCCGCGCGGGTGCTGGTCCGGTCGACGGTCTACGGCGCGATCGCGACCACCATCACGGTCGGCGCGGTCGGCGTGCTGATGGCGGCGGTCGTGGTCCGCCAGCTCCGCCGGCTGCGCACGTGGTCCCGGCGGCGTGCCCTGGCCGGCGGTGCAGGGTCACCTGACCACCCCGAGCCGCCCAGGCCCGAGGCCGGCCGTCCCGAGCCGTCCCGGGCCGGGCCCGGATGGACCGACCAGGCGACGCTGCCGCTGCGGGGCAACCTGCCGAGCGTTCCGGAGCGGGACCCGTATCCGCCGGGCCTCGACCGGTTTCCCCACCATCCCGGTGACCCGGACCACGGCCCGACAGCGCCCTGGGTCGCGGACCGGCCGGCCGCCCCCGCCGGCTCGGGGCCCCGGCCCCGGCGACGGGAAGGCCGGTGACCCCGGCCGACCGGCCTCGGCGGCCCCCCCGCGACGGCCGGGACGGCCGCCCGCACGGGCGGAACCCCGACCGCGGCACCGCCGGCGACCCCTACTCCGTCGAGCGGGATCCCTACTCCGTCGAGCGGTACGCCGACCACGGCGACGAGCACTACGGGAACGCCGCGCGGCCCCGTCCGGAAGACCCGCCGTTTCCCGATGCCGATGAGCGTCTGGACCGCTACCGTCCGAACGTGGCCCGACCCTCCGGAGACTCCTCGACGTCCTGGGACGACCCGGATCCGCACCGGCCCCCCCGTCCCGCCGACGAGTTCGACCCTCGCGACCCTCGCGACCCTCGCGACCAGCACGACCCTCGCGACCACCGCGGCTACGAACAGCCGCGTGACGAGTACGGGCGTGACGGCTACCGGCACGACGGCTACCAGCGCGACGACGGCCCGCCGGTCGACTACCCGCGTGGCAGCTACCCCCCGGAGGCCTACCCGCCGGACGATCACCCGCGCGAGGGCCGCCGGCGGGAGGACTACCAGGCCGGTCATCATCGCCACGACGACCGTCCGTACGACGACCGTCCGTACGACGACCGCGAGTCCGACGGCTACCCGCGGGGCGGCGAACGCGGGCCCGGTGATCGACACGGATATGACGGTCACGACGCGGCGCGCGGCGCGGACACACCCGCCGGATACGAGCGCTGGTATGACGACGAACGCGGCGGCAGCGACCGCGGTGGCCCCTCGTACGACGTGGACCGGCATGGCGGTTCACGGTCCGAGGGGCACCGTCACGACGCCGCGGCCGACGGCCGAGGGCCCCGACGCCCCTGGGCCGACGACGGTTACGACCAGGATGAGGGCTACGGCCGGGACCTCGGCTACGGCTACGGCGCCCGCGGCGAGGGCCGAGGCCGGCACTCCCCGGACAGCCGGGCGGGCTCGTGGCCTGCGGACGGAGCGCCTCCCACGGCCCGCGTGCCGTCCGGTTCCGCCTACCCCGGTGGTCCGCCAGTGCCTCCGACTCCGCCCCCGGCAGCGCCGCCACCATCACCGGCAGCGGCCCGGCGGCCCAGCAGAGACCCGCACGACAGCGGAGCTGGCCGTATCGACCCGTATCCGGGTATGCCGCCCAAGTCATACCAGGTGGATGAGGAAGCGATCAGCGGGTACCCCTCCGGCCCGCACGCTCCCGTGGAACGTCTGGCCGCGGAGCAGACCAGGAGGCTTCCGAGCGCACCGGCGATCCCGCCGCCGTCGGAGGGCGGGCCCGGTGTGCGGCCGGCGCGCGCGCGCACCCCGGCCCCCGGCCCCCGCACACCACTGCCCGGCGGTGGTCGCACGCCGCCACCCGGTGGTGGTCGCACGCCGCTGCCCGACGAGGACCTGTTCGAGGAACTTCCCGCCGACGACCGCACCGCCCGCCTGGCCCCGCCCGCGGCTCCCCCGCCCGCCGACAGGCGCCTCCGACCACCGGCACCGGGGCGCCCCGGACCACCACGGCAGCAGCGCCCGTCACAGCAGCAGCGTCAGCCACAGCAGCAACGCCCACGGCAGCCGAGCGGGAAGCGTCCCGTGGCCGCCACCAAGGGCACCGGCACGGGCAAGGGCGCTGGCAAGGCGGGCGTCGGCCTGGGCCGCGCCAGCGGGACCATGGCGATCGGCACGATCGCCTCCCGGGCCTCCGGATTCCTGCGCACCGTGGCCATCGCGGCCGCCATCGGAGTGGCATCCGTCGGCGACGCCTACACCGCCGCCAACACCACGCCCAACATCCTCTACGACCTGCTGCTCGGGGGCATTCTCACCAGCGCCATCGTCCCGGTGCTCGTCCGCGCCTCGAAGGAGGACCCGGACGGCGGGGACGGCTTCGCCTCGTCCCTGGTGACCCTGACGGTGATGGTCCTGGGCGTGGCGGTCGTCCTGGGCATGTTCGCCGCGCCCCAGATCATCGGCCTGTACATCAAGGGCGACGAGGGGCAGAAGGCCCTGGCAGCGGACATGCTGCGCTGGTTCATGCCCCAGGTGCTCTTCTACGGGGTCGGGGCGACGCTCGGCGCGGTCCTCAACACCAGACAGTCGTTCGCCGCGCCCATGTTCGCGCCGGTGCTGAACAACCTGGTGGTCATCCTCACCTGCGTGGTGTTCATCTTCGCGCCCGGAGACAGGCCGCCGACGGTCGACGGGATCACCGACGCGCAGACCTACATCCTCGCCGGCGGCACCACGCTCGGCGTGATCGTCATGACCGTCGCGCTGCTGCCGGCCGTGCGCGCCGTCGGCTTCCGCTATCGGCCGCGCCTCGACCTGCGCCACCCCGGCCTGCGTGCGGCGTACCGGCTCGCCGGCTGGACTTTGCTCTACGTGGTCGTCAGCCAGCTCGGCCTCATCGTGATCACCAAGCTGGCGACAGGCGGCCAGGTCCTCACGATCTACCAGAACGCCTACCAGATCTTCCAGCTGCCCTACGCGATCATCGGCGTCTCGGTCGTCACCGCACTGCTGCCACGGATGAGCAACCACGCGGCCGCGGGCAAGGACGCGCTGGTCCGCGAGGACCTCTCCACCGCTACCCGGATGACGGTCACCGCGATCGTCCCGTCGGCGCTGTTCCTGCTGGCGCTGGGACGTCCGATCGCCGTCGCGATCTTCCACCACGGTGCTGTCGGGTACGACTCCGCGGTGAAAATCGGTGATGCGCTGAGCGCCTTCGCCGTGGCCCTGGTGCCCTTCTCCCTGTTCCAGGTGCAGCTGCGGGCCTTCTACGCCTACCGGGACAGCCGCACCCCCGCGCTGGTCAACATCGGCGTGGTGGCGACGAATGTCGTCGCCGCGGTGACGCTGTCCCAGCTGGCGGATGTGGAGCACCGCGCCGTCGTGCTGCCGCTGGGCTTCTCGCTGGCCTACCTGATCGGCCTGGCCGCCACCACCGTCCTGCTGCGGCGCCGGCTCGGCGGCATCGACGGGAACCGGATCGCGCGGGTGACCACCCGGGTGAGCGTGACGGCCGGCATCGGCGCCGTGCTCGCCAGTGTCATCGCGGCCGGCCTGCGTGACCTGCTCGGGACGGGCTGGCTCGTCTCGGCGGTCGCGGTCGTCGTCGGACTGGCCGTGGGCGGCGTGGTCTTCGTCGTGGTGTCGGTCCGCAGCGGGCTCTACGAGATGACCGCGCTGATGCGCATGGTGGGAGGCAGGCTCGGCGCCGGGCGCCGCGCTCCGGCCGGTGCCGGTGCCGGTGCCGCCGCGCGGCCGGCCTCGGCGGCCGGAGCGAAACGGCCACCGTCCGGTCGGGCTCCCACCGGCGGTGCCTCGTCGGGCCGTTCCTCCTCAGGCCGTTCCTCGTCGGGCCGACCGCCGGCCGGCGGCGGCTCCTCCGGGCGGTCCGGTTCGGGACGATCAGGGTCGGGCGGGTCCGGAGGGTCGGGGTCCGGAGGGTCGGGGTCCCGAGGGTCGGGCGGGTCCCGAGGGTCGGGGTCGGGCGGGCCCGGGCCGGACCGGGGGCAGGGCCGTGGACGCGGCGGCGGCCCGCGGGGCTCCTCGGGCGGGCGTGGCGGGCCGCCTGGCGGGCGCGGGCGCTGAGCCCCGACGGGCCGGTGGCCGCGAATCCGTCGCCCTGTTTTCGGCCGCCCATGGCACCAAGGTCGTATCCACGGCTTGCCAGCCTGGAGGACCACCGGGGGCACGACAAAGCCTCCTGCGGTTGACGGCGGCGGGCCCAGCACTGCTTCCGATCCCACCTGGCTGTGTCCACCATCCCGCGACACAACGGCACGTAGCAATTACGTGTCGGTCGCGTGAAATTCTTCGGACATCCGGCAGGATCTGGAACGGAGAGTGTCGAGACGAAAACTCCAATCGGATTCGCGCCGCCCAGGCCGCCGGCCCGCTCCATATCCGGGGCGGCGCGAGACGGTGTCCGTGGCGCATCGATAGGCACGCGGTTCCGGTGTGTGTGCCAACCTGGCTTGTCCGAAGACATCCGCGAGATGACTGGGCTCGCCTCGTACACTGAACACGCTGTGCGCGGGCCCCGCCCAACGTCGCCGGTGAACCAGGCGCAGCACCCAGGCTCGCGGCGCCTATGGGCGCCCGATGTCTGCCAAGGCGACGGAGGGTGCCCGGGGTGTTCGTTCACAGTGGCGGAACGCTGGGCGGATCCCCTGCCCGGTTCGGGTGGGGCAACCCGTCGTCGGGTCGGCCGGCGGGTATGTGGACGACGGAGGCGCTGTGGTCGACGGAAGCAACCGACCGCAGGGCGCGGACGTCGATAACGACGTGACGAACGAAGCGTCGGCGCCAGGCCCCGCCAGTACCGCCGTGCTGGCCGAATCCGTTCTCGACCGGCGCTACCGGCTGCTGGCCCCCCTGAACACTCGTGGTCCGGTCACACTGTGGCGGGGCGATGACAACGTGTTGGCCCGTCCGGTGGCTGTCCGCATCGTGGAGCATCTCGACAGCGACGAACCGGACACCGAGGGCGAGATCGACCAGTCCGCTCTCGAGGACATCGCCCAGGCGCTCCTGCGCGCCGCGATCAGCTCGGGGCGGTTCGTCCATCCCGGCGCGGCCTCCACCTACGACGCGACAACCACCACCACCGGTTCGGCACGTGTCTCCTACGTGGTGTCCGAGTGGGTGGAGGGGCGCACGCTGCGCCAGCTCGCCACCGAGACACCGCTGCGCCCCGAGCAGGCCGGCGCCATCGTGCTGGCCGCGGCCCGGGTCCTCGCCGCGGCCCACGAGCGCGGCATCCACCACGGCGGGCTCAACCCCGGTGACGTCATCGTCTCCGGTCACGGCACGGTCAAGGTCGTCGATCTGGAGATCGGCGGCATCCTCGCCGGGCTCGACGGCGCCGTCACCGGCGCGGAGCCCACGATCGGCTCCGCCGAGGCGGAGGGCGGCGACGGCGCGGGCGCCGGTACCGCCGGGGACCTGGCGGATGTGCGGGCCCTCGGCGCGCTGCTCTACGCCGGCCTCACCGGCACCTGGCCCCTCGTCGGCGAGCACGCCCTGCCGGCGGCCCCGACCTCCGACGGGCGGCTGCGCACCCCCCGGCAGATCAACAGTGCCGTCCCCCGCGACCTCGACGCGATCACGCTGGCCACCCTCGGCGACGAGCGCGCCGGCGCGCCGATCACCACGGCCGCCGACCTGGTCGCCGAGCTGGAGGCCGTCAGCCCGGTCGACCAGGTGCTCGACACCGGCCTGATGAGCCTCGGCGACGACGGCCCGGTCAGCACCGAGGCGATGTCGATGGACCCCTACGGCCCGGGCACCGCGGACTACCCGTCCAACGGCAGCTACCCGTCCAACGGCAGCTACCAGGGCAACGGGGGCTACCAGGACAGCTCCGGTTACGACGGCCGCGGCGGCTACGGCTCCAACCCGGCCAACGGCTACGGCGGCCGCGAGCGCCCGGGCTACGACCAGACCTCCTACCTGGGCCGCGACGGCTACGACCAGACCTCCTACGACGAGCGGGGCTACGGCGCCCGCGGCGGCTACGACGAACGTGACAACCGGGGCTACGACGACCGGGGCCGCGGCTACGACGGCTACCCCGCCCAGCGCGGGCCCTCCGAGCCACGCCGCTACGACGACGGCGGCGGTCCTGTGCCGCCGTCGTCCGACAGCCGGCGCGGCGGCGGGGCGGACGGCGCCGGTGGCACGGTCAGGCGTCTCCTGCCCTGGCTCGCGCTGCTGGTCGTCATCGCCCTCGTCGCCGTCGTCGCGGTGATCGCGCTCCAGCCGCAGGACGGGGACGGCGAGCCGGGTACTGAGGCTGGCGGCCCGTCGGGGCCCGCGGGCGTGTCCGCCGGGCAGACGATCCCACCGGCCGAGGTCAGGTCCTTCGACCCGCTGAGCTCCGACGCGGTGAAGGACGAGAACCCGGAGACCGTTCCGAACGTGCACGACGGGGAGCCGGCCACCCAGTGGACCACCGACGGGTACGACCCTCCTGGCCCGTTCGGCGGTCTCAAGAGCGGCGTGGGGCTGCGGTTTGCCTTCAACGAGGCCATCCGCCCCAGCGAGGTCGTGGTGACCGTCGGCACCCTGGGGCCGGTCACCTTCGAGCTGAGGGCGTCCGACACACTCTCGGAGAACATCAACGACTACGCCGTCGTCGGCGACCCGCAGGCGCAGAAGCCCAGCGGTCCGGCGACCATCGTCATGCCGTCCGACCAGCAGGAGCACAGGTACTGGGTGATCTGGCTCACCAACCTGCCGACCGTGGACGGCAAGTTCAAGGGGTCGATCGCGGAGGTCGAGTTCCGGAACTGAGCAGCGCGGGACGGTGGGCTGGGACGGAGCGACGGTGACGCCGTCTCCGGCCGGGCGCCCGGTGGTGCCTGGCTCCCTTGGGGCGGATCCGGACGTGGACGCCGAGGCGCTGCGCCGGCATGTGGCGGGTGATCCGGAGGCGTTCGGCGAGCTGTTCCGGGCGCACGCGGACCGGCTGTGGACGGTCGCGTTCGTCCTGCTGCGTGATGCCGAGGACGCGGCGGACGCCGTCCAGGAGGCGATGCTCTCCGCGCACCGCCGCGCGGCCGACTTCCGCGGCGAGGCGGCCGTCGGCACCTGGTTGCACCGGATCGTCACCAATGCTGCTCTGGACCGTCTTCGCCGCCGCGCGGTCCGCCCGACAGTGCCCCTTCCGTCATCTCCTGACGGTGTCCCCTACGAGCCGGTCGACGCCCGCGACGCGATCGCCGAGCACGACACCCGGATGGACATCCGGACCGCGCTCGCCCTGCTCCCGGACACCCTGCGCGTCCCGGTCGTGCTGGTGGACGTCGAGGGGCGCCCGGTCGCCGAGGTCGCCGAGATGCTGGACATTCCCGTCGGCACGGTGAAGAGCCGCTGCGCGCGGGCCCGGGCCAGACTGGCCGCCCATCTCGGGCATCTCGCCCCCAAAAGCACGCCGCAGCCGGCATTCGGGAACCCGGGGGCCTCGCCTTCCGTCTCAGATGAGGGACGGCGCGACGCACGGGACGGATCCGATGAGGGCATCACGGTGCCGGCGAGCGACCTGGCAGCGGCACCTACGACAGCAGCGGTATCTACGACGGCGGAGGCGTCTGCCACCGGCCGCGGCACGACCAGCCGCGCAACGGCGGGCAGCGCAACGGCGGGCGACATCGCCGCTGCCGGTCCGGCCGCGCAGGTCTCCGCCAGCCTCGCCGCGGAGGCCGCTGTCGGCCCGGCAGGCCCCGGTGGTCCGGGGGGTGCTGCCACGGCGGCGTCCGGTGACACTGGTCCGCCCGGGTCGGCCGGCCCGATCAGCCTGAACGAACCGACCGACCTGACGGCCGGGTGGCCAACTCGCCGAAGGAGGTGATCAGCGGTGATGACGGACAAGCACGGCGCCCAGGACTCGGATCCCGGCTGGCACCTCGGCGACCCGAGCGGCGCCGACGACGCACACGGCCCCGGCCCCCTCACCGATCCGGGCGCACCCGACGACGCTCCCGCCGATGACACGTCCTCGGTGACCCGGCGCGGCTCGCACCCCGACATCGAGGTGCTCGACGCCTATCTCGACACTCATCCGGAACCCCCGGGCCCGGGCCGTTCCCGGGTGATCACCGCGTCCCGGGTCGACCGGCACGTTCGTGGGTGCGTCACCTGCCAGGAGACGCTCGCCGCTCTGCACCGGGTCCGCTCGGAACTTGCCCGGCTGGCCACCATGACGATGCCTGACGAGGTCGCCGCACGCATCCAGGCGGCCCTCGCCTCCCGTTCCGGCGCCGGTGGTGACGACGCCGAGCCGGCACCCGGCCGAGGGCCGACCGACGGCTCCGGCGAGGCTCGCCGGGCCGGCCAGGTCGCGAAGGCAGACCGACCCGGCGGCACGAACGGCCCGCACGGCCCGCACGGCCCGCACGCTGACGGCGGTCCCCTGGGCGGGCCTGGCGCCGGTGGGATGCACGACGACCACCCCGGCGGTGCCGCGGCGCCTGGTGGGCTCGGCAGCCGCCGTCCCCGCGTCGCCGCCGGCCGCCGGCCGCGGAGGCTGGAGCGGGAGCCCGGCCGCGGCCCCGGACGCGGCCCCGGACGGGTCGGCGGTGGGCTGGTTGGCAGCAGGCAGGACAGCCGTGCGTCGCGGCGCGGGCAGGCGGCGCAGGGCCGCGACCGGATCACCCGTGACTGGGTGTCGATCGCCGCCGCCTGCGTGGCGCTGCTCGCGTTCGGCACCGCGCTCCTCGCCGTGCGCGCGCTGACCGGCGGGGGCAGCGAGTCGTACTCGGCAGCGACCTCGGCCAGCGACCCGGCGGTGGAGGTCGCTGCCGACAGCGCGTCCGGGCCGGCGGCCGCCGCGGCGCCCGTCCCGGACACGCGCGACACCCGTGCGCTGGCCGAGGCGCCGGACGGCACCTTCGTGCTCGTCGGTGATTCCGACGAAGTGCTCCGCCCCGCGACCGTCGTGGCCCACGGCCACGCCCTGCTGGCCGGGCGGATCGCGGTGACACGGCTGACCTGGTCCGTGGCGGGGGCGCCGTCCCCACGGGCGGACGATCCGCTCCCCGCCCCGCCCCGCGCCGGCGAAAGCGGGCCCGGCGACGCGCTGGGCGGGCAGAGCACGCCCCTGCAGAACACCCCGGCGTCCCTCGCCCGGCTGATCGACACGCCGCAGCTGCGGATGTGCTATGACGGCCTGGCAGCGCAGACCGGCGGCGCGGTGATCGCGCTGGACCGGGTCCGCTTCGACGACCAGGCAGCCATCATGATCGTTCTTTCGGTCGCGGGACAGCCGACGTCCACGCGGCTCGTGATCCTCGACGCGCACTGCGGGATCGTGCCGGCGCACAGCGCCGTGTGGTACAGCGTGAACGCGAACCGTGCGTGACCAGGTGATCATCGGTGGCTGTGGCGGAAGGTGCGGGACGGGCACGGGCGCGGACCGCCCATGGGTGCCAGCCCGCCCCGGATGCCGCCGGCCACACTGACTCACCGGAGGAATCAGCGGCGGGTGCCGGGGGTTATGCGGGCAGACATCACGTCGACCCGGCACCCGCGGCCGGCACCGGCCGACAAGCCGAACAGCAGCCGGCGGGGATCCGCCGGCGACCACGAAGGGAGCGGGTGTGGCAGGCCAGGGCAAGGACCAGGCGGCCCCGACCGCCGGGACCGAACGTTCCGGCGAGCGGGTTCTGGACGTCATCATCATCGGATCCGGGCCGGCGGGCTACACCGCGGCGATCTACACGGCCCGCGCGAGCCTGCGCCCGCTGGTGTTCGAGGGCGCCATCACCGCCGGCGGCGCGCTGATGACCACGACCGAGGTGGAGAACTTCCCCGGCTTCCCCGAGGGCATCCAGGGCCCGGAGCTCATGGGCAACCTGCGCGCCCAGGCGGAGCGGTTCGGCGCCGAGCTGATCCCGGACGACGTCACCGAGGTCAACCTCGCCGCGAACCCGAAGGTCGTCAGGGTCGGCGAGGAGACCTACCTGGCCCGGTCGGTGATCATCGCCACCGGATCGGCCTACAAGAAGCTCGGCGTCGAGCACGAGGACCGGCTACTCGGCCGCGGCGTGTCCGCCTGTGCCACCTGTGACGGTTTCTTCTTCCGGGACCAGGACATCGCGGTCGTCGGCGGCGGTGACTCGGCGATGGAGGAGGCCACGTTCCTCACCCGGTTCGCGAAGTCGGTCACCGTCGTGCACCGCCGGGACAAGCTGCGCGCCAGCGCGATCATGCAGGAGCGCGCCTTCGCCGACCCGAAGATCAGGTTCCGGTGGAACGCCGCGGTCGAGGAGGTGCTCGGCGAGAACAAGGTGTCGGGTGTGCGGCTGCGCGACACGGTCACCGGCGCCACCGACGAGCTGGCCGTCACGGGCCTGTTCGTGGCGATCGGTCACAATCCTCGGACGGACCTCGTCCGCGACCAGCTCGAGCTTGACGAGGAGGGCTATGTGAAGGTGGCCCACCCGACCACGCTGACCAACGTCCCGGGTGTGTTCGCCTGTGGTGACGTGGTCGACCACACCTACCGCCAGGCCATCACGGCGGCCGGCACCGGCTGCTCGGCCGCCCTCGACGCCGAGCGTTACATCGCCGGTCTGGAGGGGGCGTCCGACACCACCGCGCAGGCCCCCCGCCAGCCGGCACCCGAGCTCGCCGCCACCTGAGCTCTCCGCCACCCTGAGCTCTCCATCACCGAAGCCGGCGGCCGAGCCGGCCGTCGGCGACCACCCCAGACCCCTCACACCCCACCCCCGCCCGACCCGGTACGCAACCCGCAAGGAGATTCCCATGGCAGGCGCCACACCGTCGGTGACGGACAACACCTTCGCCGCCGAGGTACTCAAGAGCGACAAGCCCGTGCTCGTCGACTTCTGGGCCGAGTGGTGCGGCCCGTGCAAGATGGTCGCGCCGGTCCTCGAGGAGATCGCGAAGGAGCATGGCGAGAAGCTCCGGATCGTCAAGCTGAACATCGACGAGAACCCGGAGATCGCCCGTCAGTACCAGATCATGTCGATCCCGACGATGGCCGTCTTCGTGAACGGCGAGGTCGACAAGACGATCGTCGGCGCGAAGCCGAAGGCCGCGCTGCTGCGCGACCTGGCGTCGTACGTCTGAGCGGGCTGCCGTCCGGTCCCCCGGCCGGCGGCCTGTGCGCCCGGACCCATCCGGCACCGGCCTGACCTGATCCAGAAACGACGGCCCGCTCCGCTCGGAGCGGGCCGTCGCTGTTTTCCCCTCCCGGCCCGCTCCCCTCCCGGCCGGACCCGCTGTCGGTCCCGGCCGGGATCCGACCTGGCCCGCCCGCAGCGTCACGTGACGCCACGTGGCGCTGCGTGGCGCTGCGTGGCGCTGCGTGGCGCTGCGTGGCGCTGCGTGGCGCTGCGTGGCGCTGCGTGTCGCTGCGTGGCGCTGCGTGTCGCTGCGTGTCGCTGCGTGTCGCTGCGTGTCGCTGCGGCTGCCCGTGGTGCCAGAAAGCGGTTGCGGGGCGTGCCTGGGGCGCCAGGTGGCGCTCCACGGCCCTGTACGGGCCGTGGACATGATCGAAAGCGGAACGCAGGGCCCTGGCCCACCCACTGCCGTTACCTTCGATCACACGCGGTAGTGACACCCGTTTTCCGCATGTCCGGCGGGTACCAGACCGGGTAATCGTGCGTGAGTGCCGAAAGCCGGACGATGGGCATCGCCGTCCTCGCGCGCCTGGGCCCATGCCCTAATCTGATGGCGGGATCCGGCGGCCGGACCGGTCCGCGCAGATCGGCGGTCCGGTGAACGCACAGGTGATGAAAGGTATTTCTTCGTGAAGCTGCTGCGGCATGGCGACCGTGATCCCTCCGTAGCCGAGGCACGGGCAGCTTTCATCTACCTCGGCTTCCTGCCTGTCGCACCGCGCCAGCAGTCCAGTTCGTCAGATGTCGACGCACCGGCCGATCAGGCCCGGCCGGACAGCGCCCCGAATTCGGTCGGCGCCACCGACTCGACCGGCGCCACCGGTTCAGGTGTCGCCGCAGGTCTGGGCAGCACGGCCGGTTCGGTGGAGGCGTCCGATACGGCCGAGCTGTTCGACCGGGAGCTCGACAACGCGGTCCGGGCCTTCCAACAGAGCCGTGGCCTCTCCGTCGACGGCATCATCGGGCCGGACACCTTCCGCGCGATCGAGGAGGCACGCCGCCGCCTCGGCGACCGTCTCCTCTACTACAGCGTCACCCACCCGTTCGTCGGCGACGACGTGGCCGCCCTGCAGGAACGTCTGTCGAACATGGGGTTCGACGTCGGCCGTGCCGACGGCATCTTCGGTGCCCGCACGGACGCCGCCGTCCGAGACTTCCAGCGCAACCGCGGCCTCGACCCCGACGGCCTGTGCGGCCCCCGGACCCTTCGCGAGCTCAAGCGGCTCGAACGCACGGTCACCGGCGGCCGGCCGGACGTCCTGCGGGAGTCGGTGCGGCTGCTGGCCCGCGGGCCGTCCCTGCTCGGGATGGTCGTCGCCATCGACCCCGGCCACGGTGGCGATGACCCGGGTGTCACGAACGGCTCCCTGTGTGAGCGTGATCTGATGGCCGACCTCGCCTCCCGGCTGGAGGCACGCCTGCTGGCGTCAGGGCTGGAGGCACACCTGGTGCACGGCCCGCACGAGTCGCCCCCCGAGGCGGAACGCGCGGCCCGGGCGAACGAGATCGGCGCCGACCTGCTCGTCTCGCTGCACGTCGACGCGAGCGGTTCCAGTCAGGCGCAGGGCGTGTCGACCTACTACTACGGCCACGCACGCGGATCGTCGGCAGTCGGCGAGCGGTTCGCGCTGCTCGTCCAGCGAGAGATCATCTCGCGGACCGACATGGTCGACTGCCGGGCACACTCCAAGACGTGGGAGCTGCTGCGCCGTACGCGCATGCCCGCGGTCCAGATCGACCTCGGTTACCTCACCAACGCCCACGACGTGGCCGCGCTCGCCTCGACCGAGTTCCGGGCCGCGGTGGCTGAGGCGCTGCTCGCCGCCACCCAGCGACTGTTCCTGCCACCCGAGCAGGACCCACCGACCGGTCAGCTGCGGGTCCCCCGCATCGCGGCTCGCACCTGACGCCGGCCCCCGCCGGCCGTCGGATGGCCCTCCGACGGCCGTCCGACGGGTTTCACGTGGAACACGTCACGGCGTGCCCGTGGTCACCAGAGGCGCTGGGCGTCCTAGGCTGTCCGAGGTAAGCGAAAGGACCGGCCTGACGGGATCATCCCCACCGCTGGGAGGCACTGCTCGATGAGTCGACGGATCGCGAACATCACGCTCGACAACATCGACGACATCCCGCTCCCCTGCCGGCGGTGTGTCTTCTGGGAACTCGACCCGGTCGCCCGCAGCCGGGCGGAGGAGGCCGGCGGCACCGACATCGAGAAGGAAGCCTGGGTGTCCTCCGCGCTCCTCGAATGGGGCAGCTGCGGAAAAATCGTTTATGTCGATGACGTCCCGGCCGGCTTTGTGATGTTCGCGCCGCCGGCGTACGTCCCGCGGGCCGTGGCCTTCCCGACCAGCCCGGTCAGCCCGGATGCCGTGCTGCTCACGACGGCCCAGATCGTCCCCGAGTTCACCGGCCAGGGCCTGGGCAGGGTCATCGTCCAGTCGGTGGCGAAGGAGATCACCCGCCGCGGCTACCGTGCCATCGAGGCGTTCGGCGATCTCAAGGGCTCCGGCACCCGCTGCGTGGTGCCTGCCGACTATCTTCTGGCCGTCGGGTTCAAGACGGTGCGCCCGCACCACCGGTGGCCCCGGCTGCGGCTGGAGGTCAAGAACGCGGTGAGCTGGCGGGAGGACGTCGAGGTCGCCCTCGAGCGCCTGCTCGGGTCGATGAACCCGGAAGGCGTCCTGCGCCAGGTGAACCCTGTCCCCGGAGCGATCTGAGGCCCGCCCCTGCATCGGCGGGGCGGGGCGAGGCGAGGCGGAGGGCGGAACGGGGCAGCACAGGGCGGAACGGGGTGCGAACCGCAGGCCGGCCGTCGGGTCAGGGAACGGCCGTCGGTTGGGTCCACAGGCCCCGGGCGCCCCGGAAACGGGCCTGCGAGGAGACGGACCTGAGGGGAGGCGGACGGATCAGGAGACGGCCGAGCCGGGCGACATCGCCTCGACGATGCGCTCCAGGTCCTCCAGCGTCGCGAACTCGACGGTGATCCGCCCCTTGTTCCGGCCCATGTCCACCTTCACCCGCGTCTCGAGCCGGTCGGACAGCCGGTCGGCGATGTTGGTCAGCGCCGGGGCCGGCGACCGCGGCTGGCGCGGCGCACGCTTGCGTGGCCCCTCCTCTCCCAGCGCCACGATCTCCTCCACCGCCCGCACCGACAGCCCTTCGGCCACGATGCGGGTGGCCAGGCGGTCCTGGGCCTCAGGGCCCTCCAGGGAGAGCAGCGCGCGGGCGTGCCCGGCCGAGAGGACACCGGCGGCCACCCGCCGCTGGACGGCCGGCGGCAGGCCCAGCAGCCGGATGGTGTTCGTGACATGCGAGCGGGAACGGCCGAGCCGGCCTGCCAGCTCCTCATGGGTGGCGCCGAAGTCCCGCAGCAGCTGCTCGTAGGCGGCCGCCTCCTCCAGCGGGTTGAGCTGCTGGCGGTGCAGGTTCTCCAACAGCGCGTCGCGCAGCATGGCGTCGTCCGCGGTCTCCCGGACGATGGCGGGCACCCGGTCGAGGCCGGCGAGCCTCGACGCGCGCCAGCGGCGCTCACCCATCACCAGCTCGTACCGACCGGGCAGCAGCTCGCGGACCACGATCGGCTGGAGCAGACCCACCTCCTTGAGGCTGTCGGCCAGCTCGGCCAGCGCGTCCTCGTCGAAGTGGTTGCGCGGCTGCCGCGGGTTGGGGGTGACCGAGTCCAGCGCGATCTCGCGGAAGGTCGCGCCGGCGACCGGGGCGGGTGCCGGCCCGCGTTCCGGAGCCACGCCCGGCTGGTGGTAGGCGTCCGCGGCCTCGGCGGACGCGGGGATGAGCGCGCCGAGCCCGCGGCCGAGTCCGCCGCGCCGCGTCGTCATCGGCGGACCCCGTTCAGGTCTGGACCGCCGGGACCCGCGTAGCCGCCCGACCCCGGGTAGCCGTCGGTGGCCGGGTGGGCGTCGGTGGCCGGGTAGCCGTCCACGGCCTCGTAGTCGTCGGCGGTCGGGTAGCCGTCAGCCGACGAGTAGCTGTCAGCCGGCGCGTAGCCGTCGCCCTTCGGGTACGGGGTGGTGCTCGGGTAGGCCGCGGCCTCGGCATAGCCGTCCACGCCGCCGCTCCGCTCCGCGCTGCGGAACTGCGGAAGGGGCGCGGCGCGGCGCTCAGCGGGCTGCTGCGGCCCGAAACCGGCGGGGGCGGTGTCAGTGGCGGGGGAGCGCCCGTTCACTGCTCCGGGCGCACGTGGGACGGGCCCGCGCTGAGCCCCGCCGCCGGGTGTGAGAGGACCGCCCTGCGCGGCGGGTGCCGGTGCGGCCCCGGCGGCGGGGGGAGTCTCCCGCTCGGGCGGGGTGGCGGCGCCGCGAGGTGCTGCCGCCCCGCGCTCGGCGAGCTCCCGTGCCGCAGCCAGGTACGACAGCGACCCGCGGGACGCCGGGTCGTAGGTGAGGACGGACTGCCCATAGCTCGGTGCCTCGGCGAGCCGGACGTTGCGGGGGATCGTGGTGTTCAGCACCCGGTCGCCGAAGTGCTCTTTCACCTCGTGCACGACCTGGTCCGCGAGCCGGGTGCGCGAGTCGTACATGGTCAGCAGGATGGTCGACAGCCGGAGCTCCTGGTTGAGATGGGCCTGGACCAGCTCGACGTTACGCAGCAGCTGACCGAGGCCTTCGAGGGCGTAGTACTCGCACTGGATCGGGATCAGGAGCTCACGGGCGGCGACCAGCGCGTTGACCGTGAGAAGGCCCAGGGACGGCGGGCAGTCGATGAGGACGTAGTCGACCTCGTTCCGCATGCCCTCGATGGCCCGCCGCAGACGGGTCTCCCGCGCCACCAGGGAGACCAGCTCGATCTCGGCGCCGGCGAGATCGATGGTGGCCGGTGCGCAGAAGAGCCCCTCGGCTTCACCGGACTGCACGACGATCTCGTCGAGTGGCCGGTCGCCGACGAGCACCTCGTAGATCGACGGAGTCCCGGAGCGGTGGTCCACCCCCAGCGCCGTCGAGGCGTTGCCCTGGGGGTCCAGGTCCACCACGAGCACCCGGATGCCGTGCATGGCCAGTGCGGCCGCGAGGTTGACGGTGGTCGTCGTCTTCCCGACGCCACCTTTCTGGTTGGCGACGGTGATGACCCGCCGCCGCCTGGGTCGGGGAAATGGCCGTCGTCGTTCCATCGTCAGTGCTTCCACCGCTGCTGCCGCCGCCGCTCCGATCGGGGTCGAGGAGTCGAGGGGGTCCAGCCCCGGGAAGCCGGACGCGTGGCCCGGAGTCCCCCCGTGTGCCAGGCCACCCCAACCCGTCGACGCTGCTTCAGGTGCCCTCGCCATGTGATGAGGCATCTGTGTTTCACGTGGAACGAGACCGTCCACGTGCCGGTCGATCAGGAGTGCCCTCCCGTGCTCGCCGTTGCTGTGTCGCCCGCCTGGCCTGCCGGTCATCCGCGCCGCGCCGTCCCCTCCCGCCGTCCCCGCGAGCCGACGAACGGGAGCGCACAGCGCGCAGCAGGCGGGTGGGCTCCTCCACCAGGCCAGCTCCGCACGTCACGACGTCCACCTCGCGCCAACCCTGGGAATCGAGATCACTACGCGCCGCCTGCAATTCCTCAAGGATTCGCGAACCGCGCAGTGCAAGCATGACACCGCCCGGACGAGTCATCGGAAGCAGTACCGCGCCAAGTTGCGCCAAAGGAGCCACGGCGCGGGCCACGGATACGTCGAAAACCCGACGTGGCGGCAGGTCTGCGAAGTCCGGTGCGCGGCCGCGCACAACCGTCACCTGTTCGTCCAGGCCAAGCTGTGCCACAACTTCGCCGAGAAACCGGCACCTTCGGTCCATCGGCTCGAGCAGGGTCACCCGCAGGTCCGGTCGGGCGAGCGCCAGGGGGATTCCCGGCAGACCCGCGCCGCTGCCGACGTCCACCACCTCGGGTGGGTGGCCGGGTGAGCCGGCGGCATCCGGCGCCGCCGCGGGGATGGCCTCGGCGAGCACCGCGCAGTTGAGGAGATGCCGCTCCCACAGCCGGCCCGTCTCACGGGGACCGATCAGGCCACGTTCGACGCCAGCCGTCGCCAGCAGCTCCGAGTACCGGACCGCCAGCGGCAGGCGCGCACCGAAGACGGTGGCCGCCGCCGACGGAACAGGCTCGACTCCACCGGTCTCGCCGTCGCTGCCGTCGCTGCCGTCGCTGCCGGCGGGGCCACTGCCGAGACCACTGTCGAGGCCGCCCGCGCCACGGGCGCTCTCTGAAGTATCGGGGCCATCCTGACCGGTCACTGGCAGGCCGCCGTCCGGTTGCCTCGCGCGCGGGCCACTGTCACGGCGGGGTGGGGACGCGGCAGGCGCGCCCTCCCCCGATCGGGGGAGGGCGGTCTGGACAGGCCGGAACGAGCCGACAACGGGCGACACCCGCGACGGGTCAGGAAGGTGGGGTATGAAGGCACAGAACCAGCATCCCTGCTCAACACGCGCTGACGGGCCAGGCGCTGCCCAGGATAGGCGCTGTGTCGGGACTCAGGGCTCGGAGAGCCGTTTCGGGACGAGTGACCCGCCCGCCGACACCGCTCAATGTTTCCCGTGAATCATTCCGCCGGCACCGACAGGATCGGCACCGACAGGACAGTCAGGCCGCGCAGCGCCCGTAGACCGTGACCGATCCAGTGAGTCGAAACGACCAGCGCTCACCGGCACACCAGCCGTCGGCGCGCAGCGCGGCAAGCCCAGCGGCCATCTCTCGTTCCTCGATGTCGAGGATGAAGACAACAAGTCGCTCCGGCTTCCGAGGGCGCGCCAGCTGAGCGGCAAGCGGTATCAGGCGACCGGCGTCATCGCGGAGATCGGCCCGCACGAAGACGGTCTCGGCGCGGAGGACCCGGGCCGGCTCCCGCCCGGCCGGCGTACCCGCCGGCACGGGGGGCAGCCCGCCGGGAGACCGCGGCGCATCGTCGCTGACCTCCATGGCGTAGGTCCAGCCGGGCCGGGCCAGCCGCCCGCCGACGACCACGACATCCCCCGGACGGACCAGGCGCCGCGCGGCCACCGCCGCGTCGACCGTGAGATCCATTCCGCGCAGGCGGTCCCGCCGCTCCCACAGCAGCCCATTCCCGGACAGCCCGCCGGCGGCTGCCACACCCGCGGCCAGGACCACGGCCATCACCGCGGACACTGCGCCGACAGTCCCGCGGAGGGGGAGGAGACCGTCGGAAAGGAACGCGCGGCGGACCACCCGGTCAGCGCCGACCAGCACGACCAGGAGAAGCAGCGGTACGAGGAACTGGTTCGTCCTGGTCGGACCGAACGGCCAGAACCGGACGGCGCTCGCCGCGAGCATGAGAAGCTCGGCGCCCGCGACCACCCCCAGGACCTGCCGGCCGTCCGGGCGGCGGAGCAGCGCCGCCGCCCCGACCAAGCCGAAGCCGACTGTCGCCGGAGCAAGCAGCCAGGGCAGCTGGTGCGGCAGCTCGACGAACACCGGCAGGAGACTCGGGTCGAACCTGTCGATCCCCGGCGGGGATCCGGTGACGGTCAGCCAGAGCTGGTCGGCGACGAAGACCAGGGCTTCCCACGGGTCTCGTCCGGCGAGGAACTGGGTGTCCCAGTAGACGCCGCCGCGCTGCGCGGACTGGTGCCCGAGGAAGACAAGCGTGTGCGGTGACGAGACCGACGGCCGGCAGCCCCTCGGCCAGGCGGCGTCTCCGCTTCCCGGCACCGGTCAGGACGTCCAGCGCGGCGAGCGGCACGACCACGAAGACCGCGGGCACGGCGCACAGGGCCACGATGCCGGCCGCCGTGCGCCTCGTCCCGCGGGCACGTTCGTCGCGACCGCCGGGCACCGGCCCCAGCCACAGCAGGACGACGGCGACCACCGCGAGTGTCTCGATCGCGTACGGCTTGAGCTGGCTCGCCAGATCGAGGAAGGTCGCGTTCAGGCACAGCAGGCACACTGCGGCAACCGCGGCGGCGCGCCCGGCGAACCGGCGGACCAGGACGGCGATCGCGACACCCAGGGCGGGGACCGCCAGCAGGCCCGGCAGCCGCAGCGCCCAGCCGTGCCAGCCGAACATCTCGCCGGAAAGCCGGACGAGGCCGAGCCAGCCGAGCGCGGAGGGTGTGTTGGCCACCGAGAGCTCGGACCACAGTGAGCCCACCGGCTCGCTGACGAAATGACCGCGCCAGATCTCGTCGTACCAGAACGGGCGGCGCAGGTAGGCGGAGAGGAGGACCACCGGCCCCGTCAGGGCCGCGACGACGAAGACAGCCGTCCACAGCCGGGCGTGCCTCGGCACCCGGACGGCCTCAGCCCCGCCAGGACCACCGACCCCGCCAGGCGCGGCGTCGTCGCGGACCGCGACTGGCGTGTGCGGCTCGCCCGTCAGACGCTCGGCCTCGACGCCCTGTGCTGGCACCGTCGGCACCGGCGGCACCGGCGCTGTCGGCGCCGACGGGATGCCGACGGCCGGGTCCTCCACCCGTGGCGAAACCACCCGTGCTCCCCGATCCCGCGCTGGACGCCCGGGGCCCCGGGCGCGGTGACCCCGCCGGGGCGGCTCTTCACACCGCGGCACCACGTGCGCACGCAGGTGGCGCCCGTGCGCGTTCAGGTTTGCCGACGGTGCCGGCCCCCGGGCAGGTTCCCGCGACGGTACACGGCCGTCAGTCGGGCAGGACCACGACCCTGCGGCTGGGCTCCTCGCCCTCGGACTCGCTGTGCACGCCGTCGATCGAGGCGATCACATCGTGCACGACCTTGCGCTCGAACGGCGTCATCGCGGCCAGCTTCCGCGGCTCGCCGCTGTCGATGACGCGGCGGGCGGCCGTGGTCGCGACCTTGCGCAGCTCGATCCGCCGGCGGGCGCGATGACCGCCGACATCCAGCATCAGCCGGCTGCGCATGCCGGTCTTCTGCAGCACCGCGAGCCTGGTCAGCTCCTGCAGGGCTTCCAGCGTCTCGCCACCGGGACCGATGAGCTTGTCCAGCCCGTCGCCGACCACGGCGACGATGGCGCGCCCGCCCTCGACGTCCAGGTCGAGATCACCGTCCATGTCGACGATGTCGAGCAGACCCTCGATGTAGTCGGCCGCGACCTCGCCCTCCTGCTCCAGGTCGGCCAGGCGGCGCTCCTCGGGGCGGGCGGAATCCGCGGACTCCTCGGTCGTGGTGGTGTCGGCCCCGGCCGCGGAGCCGTCCTCGTTGGCCGCGTCGGCCTCAGGTCCTTCCACGGCCAGATCAGGTGCCGAACCGGTCATCAGCATTACTCCAGGGGAAAGTGGGCGGCGGTGCCGAGGGTACTCCGGCGTCCGGACGCCGCAGGGTCAACGCGACGCTGTCGGGGGCGACCGACGCGGACGTTCCGGGTCGTCCCGGCCAGACTGCCCGGACGATGCCTGTGGTCGGGTCCGGGACCGCTGCCGGGCGTGGGCCCTGGGACGTCGACCGGACACCTCGTGGAGCGGGTTCGGGGCCACCGCCCGTACATCACCGGCGCCCGCCCGGCCGCTTGCCCTTCCCGCGGCGCTTCGCGGGCCGGGACCCACCGGGTGCGCGACGCGCGCCCGCGGGTACCGGCGCCGGGGTGGGCCGGGCTGCCTGGTCGGCGTCGGCGATGCCGTTCGTCCGAGGCGTGCCCGCCGCGGCGGGCACCGAACCGGGCTGGGTGTCGTTCACACCGTCCGCCAGCCCGCCTGTCGCGCCCACCGTCCCGTTGCCGCTCGCGGCATCGGGCTTGCCAGCGGAGGGAGCACCCTTCGTTCCTGCCGCGGCCGCACCTGTCCTGCCGGCGGCACCGGTCCTGCCCGTGGTACCGGCCTTTCCTCCGGCACCGGGCTTGCCGGCGGCACCGGTCCTGGGGGTGCCGTTGCCCGCGGACGCACCGGTCCGGGAACGTGTCCCGGGCGGGGCGGTCGACGGCCGGCTGCCCGACCGGGGCGTCGCTGCCTGCGCGCCGGTGGCTCCGGCCCCAGCCGTGCCCTTGGTGAGAGAGACCTCGTCCGCCCGCGGGCGGCTCTTGGATTTGGCACCCGCGCGGGCGCCGGGAGCGGGCCGGGAAACCGCGGCGCCGTCCGCCGAGCCGGGACGCGCGCCCGGCACCTTGCCGCCGGCGCCGAGCGGCTTGATCGGCGGCATCTTCTTGATGACGAAGAACTGCTGGCCCATGCTCCACAGGTTCGTGGTGAACCAGTACAGCAGGACGGCGATCGGGAACTGGAAACCGAAGATCGCCAGCATGAGAGGCGAGCCGTACAGCAGGACCTTCTGGACCATCGCCTGCTGGGGGTCGACCGGCCCGGTGCGCGACATGATCTGGCGCTGCGTGAGGAAGGTCGTCGCACCCATCAGGATGATCAGCACGACCGCGAGAATCTTCGTGTTGGTCCCGTTGCCGTCGAGGAAGTCCAGGAACTCCTGCGAGGAGGTGAACTTGCCTGACAGCGAAATGCCCCACAGCTTCGCCGAGGCGATCTGCTCCACCTGATCGGCGGACAGGCCGACCCGGGGCCGCCAGACCAGGGAGCCGCCCGGCCCCTCGTTCATGGGGGCCAGGTGGGTGAAGACGTGGAAGAGCGAGATGAACAGCGGGATCTGCAGCAGGATCGGAAGGCAGCCGAGGAGCGGGTTGCCGTGCTCCTTCTGCAGCTTCATGATCTCCAGCTGCATCTGCTGCTTGTCGTGCCCGTACTTCTCCCGGATCTCCTTGATGTGCGGCTGCATCATCTGCATCGTCCGCTGGGACTTCACCTGCTTGACGAACAGCGGGAAGATCAGGATGCGGACGGAGATGACCAGCAGGACGACGGACAGCGCCCAGGAGAAGAAGCTGTCGTGGCCGAAGATGGGCCCGAAGCCCTTGTGGAAGAAGACGATCGCGTTTGCCGCGAGATGGTAAAGCGGATCCAACACCAGTCTGTCTCCTCACACCCGCGTTCCGCGACGGGAACCTTCGATCTCGGAACGCGTCCCCCGGCGGGGGGACGCAGTGCGATACCCGGGCCAGACCTGCACCCGATCGGTGCTCCCGGCCGCCGCGCCGGGCACCGGGTCGTAGCCGCCCGCCGACAGCGGCTGACAGCGCAGCAGCCGGCGCACGGCCAACAGGCCACCGATGACGCCGCCGTGACGGGTGATCGCCGTCAGGGCATAGGCGCTGCACGACGGTTCGAAGCGGCAACAGCCCGCGTTCCGCCCCGACCAGCCCGCGCGATAGAGCCGTACCAGCGCAGCGAGCGCCCAGGCCAACGGGCCGCGCACCGCACCGCTGGATGTCCGGGCCAGTACGGGGAAACGGCTGGCTGTCAGGGGAGCGGCGAGACCGAGGTCGGCGAGCACCAGCAGCACAGCTACTGTGCCGAGCGCCGCGGCCACGCTCATGTGGACCGGGCCGTTCGCTGCGGCCCCGCGGAGCGCGGGGAAGCAGCGGGCCGGACGGAACCGGCGGACCGCACCGCTCGGAAAGCCGAGTCAAGCGAACTACCCAGCTCGGCCGACGTCGCGCCCGCCGCACCGGGCAACGCCCGGATCAGCACCGCGGTTCCCCTCGGCAGGGATGACAGCCGCAGCCGGGTCTGCTCCCGCAGACGCCGACGGACGCGGTTACGGACCACGGCGTTACCAACCCGCCGCCCGACGGTGAAGCCGGCCCGGGGCGGGCTGTCCACATCGGTGTGCACGCTGTGGACAACGACTGACCCCGCCCGAACACGCCGCCCGGACCGCCCCAGTTCGGCGTGGTCCTGCTTTGTGCGTACTCGGGAGCCCCGGGGGAGCATGGCCGGACGGCGGCGGGCTTGTTCCGCCGTCAGGCGGAAAGCTCGTTGCGGCCCTTGCGGCGGCGGGCGGACAGGATGGAGCGGCCCGCGCGGGTCCGCATCCGGAGCCGGAACCCGTGGGTGCGGGCCCGCCGGCGGTTGTTCGGCTGGAAGGTGCGCTTACTCACGTGAGGACTCCGGAGACACAGGCGGGCGGGACACCGGCGGCACGCCGGTCATGGCTGACACCTCGGCTACGGGGCCAGGACCCGGGCCAACAGCATCGGCCCCCCAAGGCTAGGGGAGACCGCTCGCCGAAGCCCACGTCCGGGAAGCCAGACCCTGCGTTTCGAACAGGCACCGAGCCTCAGAAGGCACTGAGCCGTTTCGAACAGGCGCCGAGCCGACCGTCGCCGTGGTTCGCCCTAGCCTACACACGATGCCACCAACGCCGGGTCCGTCCTGACCGCAGGCCACGCTCACGGCGCCGATGCGTGGCCGGTGCGTGGCCGTCGGGAGACCCCGATCCCGTCCGCGGTGCCCTGCTGTTAACGTTTGGTGCTCTGTCCGTGCCTCCGTGAACGTCCGCAACCTCCGTCCGCGCACCACCTGCAACACGAACCCGTGCACCACCCGCTCCCTTCGCCCGGACGCAGGGTCACGGGCGGGCAGCACCGCCACCTGTCGGAACCACGCACCGCCTGGCCCGGCCGCCACCCGATGTGGGCCGACCGCCGGTGCCATACCCGATGCGGTGTCATGTCCATGCACAGGTTGTGGACGACGTTGTGGAGAACTTTCTCGGAGGAGCCGTGTGCCGCCGGACACGACAGGCCGCAGAGCTGTTCCGGCAGCCCGGGACCGGTCGTGGACCGTGCCGACACCGCGGGGGTCCCGCGCACACCGGCCGTGGCGAGGCGGAACAATCCCCAGTAGCACAACCGCCCCACGCCCTGTCACCGCTGCCCTGTTAACTGCCCCGTACGGTCCGACTAACTGCCCCGTACGGTCCGACCACGAGACAGCGAACAGATCCTGAACCCCGCGAACGACGAGGAACGACCCGCAACCGCCAGCAGCGCCCCACCGCCGACTCCCGCCCGGGGCCGTCCCGGATCCCGTCGGCACGACACATCGCTCGTCGGCCGGCATAGTCGTCAGTCCGGCCCTGTTCGTCAGCACAGCAACATCCGACGGCAGCCGGGGCAGAAGGACTGACCATCGGGACGGGACGACCGCAGACCCCCAGCAGACACCCAAAGACCACAGCCACAGCCACAGCCAGAACGTCAGTGCAGCCACAGCGTCAGTGCCAGCCGGAGCGTCAGTGCCAGGCCAGCGACTCCGGCTCCGGCGGTCGTGTGGTCCGCCGAAGAGCCACGAAGAGCCACAAGGAGCCCCGCAGTGACCGACCTCAGCGCCGACTCCGTCGCCGGTCTGCCGTCCCGGGGAGCCGCGCCGACATCCGATCCGGACCTGTCGGCGGTGTGGGAGGAAGCTGTGGCCGGTGTCGCGGATGGCGCGCTGTCGGCACAGCAGCGTGCGTGGCTGCGGCTGACCCGGCCGCTCGGTCTGGTCCAGGACACGGCGCTGCTCGCCGCACCGAACGAGTTCACCAAGGACCTGCTCGACTCCCGGCTGCGGCCGTTCCTTTCCACCGCTCTCTCCTCGGCCTACGGCCGGGAGATCCGGGTCGCGGTCACCGTTGAGCACACGCCGGACCCCGAACCGATGACCGGACCGCTCAGTCTGCCGGGCACCGGGTCCGACATCCCCCGGCACGGGCTGGGCGCCGACACCACCGCGGACGACAACGGCCGGGTCGACGGCCCAGCGCCCGGGCGGATGTCACCTGGCCTCGGCCGCGACCCGTCTCCCCGGCCGTCCGAGCCGGCCCGGCTCAACCCCCGCTACCTGTTCGAGACCTTCGTCATCGGGGACAGCAACCGGTTCCCCCACGCTGCGGCCGTGGCGGTGGCGGAAGCACCGGCCAAGGCCTACAACCCGCTGTTCATCTACGGCGACTCCGGCCTGGGCAAGACCCACCTGCTGCATGCGATCGGCCACTACACGGTCCGGCTCTACCCCGAGAGCAAGATCAAGTATGTCAGCATGGAGGAGTTCACCAACGACTTCATCGCGTCGATCCGCGACGACCGGCAGCTCGCCTTCCAGCGCCGCTACCGCGACATCGACGTGCTCCTCGTGGACGACATCCAGTTCCTGGAGAACAAGGAGCGGACGCAGGAGGAGTTCTTCCACACCTTCAACGTCCTGCATGACACCGAGAAGCAGATCGTCATCAGCTCCGACCGCTCGCCCAAGCAGCTGTCGGCGCTGGAGGACCGGCTGCGCAGCCGGTTCGAGTGGGGCCTGATCACCGACGTGACACCGCCGGACCTGGAGACGCGGATAGCGATCCTGTCCAAGAAGGCGGCCACCGAGCGGCTCCCGGTGCCGCCGGACGTCCTCGAGTACATCGCCACGCACATCGAGCGCAACATCCGCGAGCTCGAGGGCGCCCTGATCCGGGTCGCCGCGTTCGCGAGCCTCAACAAGTCCCACGTCGACCGCACCCTGGCCGAGATCGTCCTGCGCGACCTCATCCCCGACGCGGCCAACCCCGAGATCACCGCGGCGGCGATCATGAACGCGACGGCGGCGTACTTCGGGGTCTCCATGGACGACCTCTGCGGGACGTCCCGCAGCCGGGTGCTCGTCACGGCCCGCCAGATCGCGATGTACCTCTGCCGCGAACTGACGGATCTTTCGCTACCGAAGATCGGCCAGCACTTCGGCGGACGCGACCACACGACGGTCATGCACGCCGACCGCAAGATCCGCGGACTGATGGCCGAGCGCCGTGCGATCTACAACCAGGTGACCGAGCTGACGAACCGGATCCGCGCGCAGGCCCGCCACGCCTGAACCGGCGCTCGTTCGAACTGCGACGGCCGGCACGGCCGGGATGGCATAGCGGAAAGACAGCCGCGGTAAATACGGCCCGAATCGGGCATAACGCACAGTGCCTCGATGACCCGTCTCTCCCGGACGAAGTAGCAGAGATACGGCCGGGTGCGCTGCGCCCCGCGCCCAGTGCCAACCGCGCCCAGTGCCAACCGGGCCCGCGGAACGACTTTCTCCTTGCGCCGTTGACCGCGGCTCACCATCGCCACTTCGCAACCCGCGCGCCCTCTCGGTTGTGCGTGTCCCGTCATGCCCTTCTGACAGCGGCGTGCGCTGTCATGGGACGGCGTTCCACCGGCCGGCACCCTGAGATGTCACGGACGTCGCGGCATCGCACCCGGCCCTGCGCGGCCGTCGGCCCTCGCCCAACGGGCTGCCGGGCACGCCCGGCAGCCCCCACACCGGCAACCCCCACACCGTCATCCTCAAGCCCCCGAGGGCCCCCGAGGGCCCCCGAGGGCCATCCTCGGCTTCCTGAAGGCCGGTGGGCATGCGCTCCCCGCGACGGGGGAGTGGTGCGGACGGCGAACTCGTGGCCTTCTGCCCGTTACCCGCTATTCATCCAGTTTCCCTGCCAGAAGACCTGGAATTCCTATAACGGGCGAGAGCTGACGTGTGCATCCGAACAGGGGTGCCCGACGCGGATCGGGTATATCTCCCGAACGGGCACTCGCACCACCTGCCGGCCCCTCTCGAGCCCGACCGAGAGGCCACTAGTGGTATTTGCCCACAGGTTGTGGAGAAGACTGTGGATAAGTCGCCGTTCTCGGTGCGAGACGGTTGATGTTGGTCAATGTCGGTCGATGCCGGTCGTCCCGGGCTGCCGAGCGTGTCCCGAAACCGCGGAACAGTGGTCTCGTGGCCTGTGGGTAGCCGGTGGATGAACGTGTGCACAGCCTGTGCGCATCTGGGGGGGTGCTGTGGAATCGATCAAGCCCTGGGGATAAGCACCTTGATCATCCACATCGTCGCCCCCAGGATGCGCACAGGCCCATAGGTGCCCTGAGCTGGGAGAACGCCGGTTCTCCACAGTTTCCACAGCCCCTACTACTACTACGAAGGAGATCTTCTTCAGGAGAGAAAAAACGCGAAGCAGTAGGGCCTGGGGACAAGTGCCTGAAAACGATCTTGGTGTGGTCCACGGCTCCGGGCGGCCCGTCTGCTCATGCCGCGCCGATCACCCGCCTGGACGCGTCGTCCCCGCGGGCGCCTCCCGGCAAACGCGTTCACGCAAACGCGTCATGAACGTGCAGGAGCGCGTGCGTCAGCGGACGGGTTCCAGGCCGGGTGGTGGGCACGGTTGTCGGTGGCGGAGCCGGACACCCCGGCACCGCCGTCCAGGCGCCCGGGTCGGTGTGCCACCCTCGGAACACAGACCACTCGCCGCACGCCCGGCCGGCTCTGAGATGCTGGATCGGGTCAGGCTCGGCATCGTGGCCGTTCGTCCGTCCCGGGTGGCCGGGGCGTGGCATTCGGTGGTGGCGGCTGGTTCCTGTGCGGCTCTACCGGTGATGTCAGGTTCCGCGGCTCGCCGCAGGCAACGGCGGACGTGGAACGACGGGAGGACATGTCCATGAAGTTCCGGGTGGAACGGGACGAATTCACCGAAGCGGTGGCCTGGACGGCGCGCACCCTGCCGAGCCGGGCGACCACCCAGCTGCAGGTGCTGGCCGGCCTGCTGCTCGACGCCACCGGCCCGGCGCTCAAGGTCGCCGCGTTCGACTACGAGGTCGCTGCCCAGGGCGAGGTCGACGCGACGGTCACCGAGGAGGGCCGCGGCCTGGTCAACGGCAAGATGCTGGCTGACATCACCCGCTCACTGCCCGCGGCCCCGGTCGATGTCAGCGTCGACGGCACCCGCCTCGTCGTCGCCTGTGGCAACGCCAGGTTCGCGCTGCCGATGCTGCCCGTCGACGACTACCCGACCCTGCCGCCGATGCCGGAGATCACCGGCCACATCGAGGGCGCCGCGTTCGGCAGCGCCGTCGCACAGGTCGCAGTGGCAGCGGGCCGGGACGACACCCTTCCGGTCCTCACCGGCGTCCGGGTCGAGATCGAGGGCGACACGCTCACCCTCGCCGCCACCGACCGGTACCGGCTCGCGGTGCGCACCCTCAAGTGGCGCCCGGCGTCGCCGGATGCGTCCGGCGTCGCCCTCGTTCCGGCCCGCACTCTGCTCGACACCGCCAAGTCGCTGTCGGGGGCTGGTGTGGAGGTCGCCATCGCGCTGGGAACCGGTCCGTCGGGCGAGACCCTCGCCGGCTTCGCCGGGAACACCCGGCAGACCACGACCCGGTTGCTGGAGGGCACCTTCCCGCCCTACCGCAAGCTGCTGCCCGACAGCTCGCCGCTGATCGCCCAGCTGGAGATCTCCCCCCTGACCGAGGCCGTCAAGCGGGTGGCCCTCGTCGCCCCCCGCACCGCCCCGGTGCAGCTGACCTTCACCCCCGACCATCTCGTGCTGGAGGCCGGCACCGGCGGTGAGGCGCAGGCGTCCGAGACCCTGCCGGTCACCTACGACGGCCCCGAACTCACCGTCGCGTTCAACCCCGCCTACCTGCTTGACGCCCTCGGCGCGCTGGAGTCCGACATCGTGCGGATCGGGTTCGCCAGCGACGAGGACGCGGCCCTGGCCGCGAACAAGCCCGCGATCCTCACCGGCAAGGGCGGCGACGACCAGACGGAGATCCCCGACTACCGCTATCTGCTGATGCCGATTCGTCTCAACGGGTGACGTGCATCTCACGCACCTGTCCCTGACGGACTTCCGCTCCTACCCGCGGCTTGATCTGCTGCTGGAGCCCGGGGTCACCGCGTTCGTGGGAGCGAACGGGCAGGGAAAGACGAACCTGATCGAAGCGATCGGATTCGTTGCCACTCTGGGTAGTCACCGGGTCGCGAACGACGCCCCCCTCGTGCGGGAGGGATGCGCGGAGGCCGTGGTCCGTTCCCGGATCGTCCGCGGCGACCGGGCGGCACTCGTCGAGATCCAGATCATGCCCGGGAAGGCCAACCGGGTCCGGCTGAACCGGGCCCCGTTGCAGCGGGCACGTGACGTCGCCGGGCTGCTTGCCACGGTCCTGTTCGCACCGGAGGACCTGGCTCTCGTCAAGGGAGATCCGGCTGAGCGGCGGCGGTTCCTCGACGAGCTGCTCGTGGCCCGCTCACCGCGGATGGCCGCTGTCCAGGCGGACTACGACCGGGTGCTGAAACAGCGGTCGGCGCTGCTGCGGACCGCCGGCGCGGCCCGGCGTGCCGGTAGCCGGGGCGACCTGCGCACCCTGGAAGTCTGGGACAGACACCTCGCCGATCACGGAGCTGAGCTGCTCGCGGCCCGCCTGGCACTCGTCGAGGAGCTCCGGCCGAGGGTGTGCAGCGCCTATGCCGCGGTTGCCGGGGAGGACTCGCCCACGGATCTCGCCTACCGTTCGAGCGTCCCCGACGCCCCCCGGCCCGGGGCCGACGCACCCGACGAGGCAACGGCGACTGGCCTGACGAGGGGCGACACCGGGAACGGGACCGGGCACCACGACACAGCGAGTGATCGCCCAGCAGGCAACGACACAGCCGACGGATCCTCCGCGACGTCATCAGCCTCGTCCGGGATACCGGCGCCGGACGCCGCCGCGCCGCGGGACACTCCGGTCGCCCCGGCGGTGGGCGCCGGGGCGGACGCCCCGAACGACGCGACGCCGGAAGTCGTGCCCGGCGTGCCCGGTGCGGCTGGTGCGGACAGAACAGGCGGGGACGGAACCGGTGGAGCGGGCGGAGTCGGTGGAGCGGCCCGGCGTGCCGCGGCCGCCAGTACACGGGCCGGCCTCGCCGAGGCCATCCTGGCCGGGCTCGCCGAGGTCCGCTCTCAGGAGATCGAACGCGGGGTCACGCTGGTCGGGCCGCACCGCGACGACCTGCTGCTCTCGCTGAAGGGACGTCCCGCCCGGGGATATGCGAGCCATGGCGAGTCATGGTCGTTGGCGCTCGCGCTGCGGCTGGCGTCGTTCGAGCTGCTTCGCGCGGATGACCGGGAACCGGTACTGCTGCTGGACGATGTGTTCGCCGAGCTCGACGCGCGGCGCCGGGCGCGGCTCGGGACCCTCGTCGCGCAGGCCGAGCAGGTGCTCGTCACCGCGGCCGTCGGTGCGGATGTGCCCGCCGAGCTGGCCGGCACCCGGTTCGAGGTGGCTGCCGGCGAGGTGCGACGTGTCGGCTGACGACGCCGCCGCGTCCGCCGCGTCCGCCGCGCGTGGTGCCGACCTCGCTCGCGAGATGCTGGCGCGCGCGAAGCGGGACGCGAGAGCCCGCGATCAGAACAGGTTCGGCCCGCGACAGGGCCGTGGCGCCGGCGGCCCCGGCACCACGGCCGATACCGTCGACGGCCCCGGCACCGGGGATGCCGGCGGAGGTCACGGTTACGGCCCGCGGCGTGGCCGCCGGGGCCAGGAGCGCCCCGGTGATCCGCCGCCACGGCCACGGCTGCCGGGCATCGCGCCACCGGGCCGGGAGTGGCGGACGCCGATGGCGTTCGGCTCCGCGGTCGCGCGGCTGGTGGCGGAGCGCGGCTGGCAGACCCAGGCGACGGATGCCTCGGTGCTGGCGCGGTGGGACGCTCTCGTCGGGCCGGACATCGCCGCGCACTGCACGCCGGTCTCGCTGCGTGACGGCGAGCTGGAGCTGGTCGCCGAATCGACGGCGTGGGCAACCCAGCTGCGCATGCTGTCGCGGCAGATCCTCGGGATCCTGCGTCGTGAGCTGGGTCCGCACGTCGTCCGCCATATCACGGTGCGTGGCCCAGCTGCTCCCTCCTGGAGTCGCGGGGGCATGTCGGCGCCGGGCGGGCGCGGGCCGCGGGACACATACGGATGACATTCCGGCTCCCGGGCCGCCTCTCAGGGACGAGCTCGGTATCGCCCCGAACGGGCGCTGCGGACCTGATCGGGAGCAGTGTCCGGATCGTCCCGGTGGCGCCACGGACCGGTCGCCCGTCGCAGACGGACGCAAGGCCACGGCCGATGTGGAGCCGGTAGGGGGCCACACCCGCCCGGAATTCGGGGCCCAGCGCACAGCTGAGAGGGCACCTTGCGTCCGTTACGGCGGGTTGCCGGGTAGACTGAGGAGTACTTCCGTCCAGAACGAGGGGACCTGCCGCGTGGCCTACGACGCTAGTTCGATCAAGGTTCTCGAGGGTCTCGACGCGGTACGCAAGCGCCCGGGTATGTACATCGGCTCCACCGGGGAGCGGGGTCTGCACCACCTTGTCTACGAGGTTGTGGACAATGCGGTGGACGAGGCGCTCGCTGGCTACTGCGACACGATCACCGTGACCCTGCTGGCCGACGGCGGCGTTCGCGTCACAGACAACGGCCGTGGTATCCCGGTCGGCGAGCATCCCGTCAAGAAGATTCCCACGGTGGAGCTCGTGCTCACCACCCTGCATGCCGGCGGAAAGTTCGACGGCAAGTCCTACGCGGTTTCCGGCGGTCTGCACGGCGTCGGTGTCAGCGTCGTGAACGCGCTGTCGACCCGGCTCGACGTCGCGATCGAGCGGGAGGGCCACTCCTGGTTCCAGCCCTATGCGGGCTCCCGCCCCGCGGCACCGCTGGCGAAAACAGGAACCTCGAAGAAGACCGGAACGACCATCACGTTCTGGGCCGACCCGACGATTTTCGAGACCACCACGTACAAGTACGAGACGCTCTTCCGTCGCCTGCAGGAGATGGCCTTCCTGAACAAGGGCCTCTCCATCACCTTGCGTGACGAGCGAGGCCCTGCGGCGAAGGACCCGGCCAGGGCCGCGAAGGCGGTGGCCGCCGCTGCGGCGGAGGACGGCGCGGACGGCTCTCCAGACGGCGTGGAGACCGACGCCGCGGGGGTGGCTGCCGAGGTCACGGCGGCCGTCGACGGTTCCGGGGCAGCGGCGGCGGAGGCGCTTGAGGCCGCCGAGCCGACCGAGGTCACCTTCAAGTACGACAACGGGCTGGTCGACTTCGTCGGTCACCTGAACGCGACCAAGGAGGCCATCCACCGCAGCGTGATCTCCCTCGAGGCCCAGGGCACGGGCATCGAGGCGGAGCTGGCGATGCAGTGGAACGGCGGTTACAACGAGTCGGTCTACACCTTCGCGAACACCATCAACACGCACGAGGGCGGAACCCACGAAGAGGGTTTCCGGGCCGCGCTCACCAGCGCGGTGAACGCCTACGCGAAGGACCAGAACCTACTCAAGCCGGTGAAGGCCGGTTCGAAGAACTCCGACGAGCGGCTGTCCGGCGACGACATCCGCGAGGGCCTCACCGCCATCATCTCGGTGAAGCTCGCGCAGCCTCAGTTCGAGGGCCAGACGAAGACGAAGCTCGGCAACACCGAGGCCAAGAAGTTCGTCCAGGAGATGTGCTACGCCGCGCTGAAGGACTGGTTCGAGGTCAACCGGACCGAAGCCCGCGCGATCGTCAGCAAGGCACTCGACGCGCAGCGGGCCCGGATCGCCGCCCGCCAGGCCCGCGACCTCACCCGGCGCAAGGGCCTGCTCGGCGGTACCGGCCTGCCCGGCAAGCTGTCCGACTGCCAGTACACCGACCCGGAGCGCTGCGAGCTCTACATCGTCGAGGGTGACTCGGCCGGCGGCTCCGCGAAGGGCGGCCGGGACTCCAAGTTCCAGGCCATCCTGCCGCTGCGCGGAAAGATTCTCAACGTGGAGAAGGCCCGGATCGACAGGGTCCTGAAGAACACCGAGGTCCAGGCGCTCATCCAGGCCCTGGGCTGCGGCATTCACGACGACTTCGACATCGCCAAGCTGCGCTATCACAAGATCGTGCTGATGGCGGACGCCGACGTCGACGGCCAGCACATCCGCACCCTGCTGCTCACCCTGATCTTCCGGTTCATGCGCCCGCTGGTCGAGGCCGGGCACGTCTTCCTGGCCCAGCCCCCGCTCTACAAGATCAAGTGGGGGCGTGAGGACTGGGAGTACGCCTACTCCGACCGGGAGCGTGACGGTCTGCTCGAGCAGGGCGTCGAGGCCGGGCGCAAGCTGCCCAAGGACGCCATCCAGCGGTTCAAGGGCCTCGGTGAGATGAACGCCACCGAGCTCTGGGACACCACCATGGACCCGGACAAGCGAATTCTGCTTCAGGTGACGCTGGACGACGCCGCCGTCGCCGACGAGCTGTTCTCCGTCCTGATGGGCGAGGACGTCGACGCGCGGCGCAGCTTCATCCAGCGCAACGCGAAGGACGTGCGCTTCCTGGACATCTGAGCCAGCCCCCGTCGGGTCGGATCCGGGCTGACCGGGCCGACCGACCCGGCCCGGCGGGGCGATCTGGCGTTCCCGATCCCGGCGGACCCGCGAGTGAGCGGCCCGCGGATGGCCACGGCCCGGACCGGGCCACCCCCGCGACCCGGCGCCCGGCCCGCCCCCGCCGACTCATCGCTCCCACTGCCTGGAAGGACCCCGTGGTCGACGTCCTACCCCCGCCCCCCGGCGACCGCATCGAACCCATCGGCATCGAAGTCGAAATGCAGCGGTCGTACCTCGACTACGCCATGTCCGTCATCGTCGGCCGTGCTCTGCCGGAGGTGCGTGACGGGCTCAAGCCCGTGCACCGCAGGGTCCTGTACGCCATGTACGACGGCGGATACCGGCCGGACCGGGGGTACTTCAAGTGCTCCCGCGTCGTCGGTGACGTCATGGGTAACTACCACCCGCACGGCGACACGGCGATCTACGACACCCTCGTCCGCCTCGCCCAGCCGTGGTCGCTGCGTTACCCACTGGTCGACGGTAACGGCAACTTCGGCTCGCCGGGCAACGACCCGCCCGCCGCCATGCGGTACACCGAGGCGCGGATGGCGCCGCTGGCCATGGAGATGCTGCGCGACATCGACCAGGAGACGGTCGACTTCGCGCCGAACTACGACGGCCGCTCGTCCGAGCCGCTGGTCCTGCCCAGCCGCTTCCCGAACCTGCTCGTCAACGGTGCCGGCGGTATCGCCGTCGGCATGGCGACCAACATTCCGCCGCACAACCTGGTGGAGGTCGCCAAGGGCGTGCGGTGGGCGCTGGACCACCCTGACGCCACGCCCGAGGAGCTGCTCGAGGCCCTTCTCGGTCTCATCAAGGGCCCGGACTTCCCGACCCACGGCCTGATCGTCGGCCGCAACGGCATCGAGGACGCCTACCGCACCGGCCGGGGCAGCATCCGGATGCGCGCGGTGGTCAACGTCGAGGAGAACAAGGGCCGCACCCAGCTCGTCGTCACCGAACTGCCCTACCAGGTCAACCCGGACAACCTCGCCGAGAAGATCGCCGAGCTCGTCCGTGACAACAAGATCACCGGCATCTCGGACGTCCGCGACGAGACCTCCGCGCGGATCGGGCAGCGGCTCGTCATCGACCTCAAGCGCGACGCCGTCGCCAAGGTCGTGCTGAACAACCTGTACAAGCACACCCAGCTGCAGGACACGTTCGGTGTCAACATGCTGGCGATCGTCGACGGGGTCCCCCGCACGCTGCGGCTCGACCAGATCATCTCGTACTACGTCGAGCACCAGATCGAGGTCATCGTCCGGCGCACCCGCTACCAGCTGCGCAAGGCGCGCGAGCGGCTGCACGTCCTGGACGGTCTGCTCATCGCGCTGGACCACCTGGACGAGGTCATCACCCTCATCCGCAACGCCGAGTCCGCGGACGTCGCCCGCGGCCAGCTCATGGAGCGGTTCTCCCTCTCGGAGATCCAGGCCACCGCGATCCTGGACATGCAGCTGCGCCGGCTGGCCGCCCTGGAACGCCAGCGGATCACCGACGAGGCCGCCGAGCTGCGGGCGCGCGTCTCCGACCTGGAGGCGATCCTCGCATCGCCGCCCCGGCAGCGCGAGATCATCGGTCAGGAGCTGGCCGAGGTCGTCGAGAAGTACGGCGACGAGCGGCGTACCCGTCTCGTGCCCTTCGAGGGCGACATGTCCGTCGAGGACCTCATCGCCCGCGAGGACGTCGTCGTCACCGTCACCCGCGGCGGCTACGCCAAGCGCACCAAGACCGACCTGTACCGCTCGCAGAAGCGCGGCGGCAAGGGCGTGATGGGCGCGACGCTGCGCGAGGACGACATCGTCGAGCACTTCTTCGTCACCACGACCCACCACTGGCTGCTGTTCTTCACCAACAAGGGCCGGGTCTACCGGGCGAAGGCGCATGAACTGCCCGAGCAGGCACGCAGTGCCAAGGGGCAGCACGTCGCCAACATCCTCGCGTTCAGCCAGGACGAGCGGATCGCCGAGGTGATGGCGATCCAGGACTACCAGGCCGCGCCGTATCTGGTGCTCGCCACCAAGCGCGGTCTGTGCAAGAAGACCGCGCTGACCGACTTCGACTCCAACCGGGCCGGCGGCCTGGTCGCCATCAACCTGCGCGACGACGACGAGCTGATCTCGGCCCGTCTCGTCGCTCCCGGTGACGATCTGCTGCTGGTCAGCCGCAACGCCCAGTCCATCCGCTTCCACGCCGACGACGAGCAGCTCCGGCCGATGGGCCGGGCGACGTCCGGTGTGATCGGCATGCGGTTCGACGACTCGGACGAGCTGCTCTCCATGGACGTCGTCGTGCCGGAAAGCACCGCGGACCTGCTGGTCGCGACCAGCGGCGGCTACGCGAAGCGGACCCCGCTCGCGGAGTACCCCATCCAGGGCAGGGGCGGCAAGGGAGTCCTCACCGCCAAGATCGTCTCAACCCGGGGCGGACTGGTCGGAGCGCTCGTCGTGGCACCCGACGACCAGCTCTACGCCATCACATCCAATGGCGGTGTGTTGCGTACCGTAGCCAAGGATGTCCGCCGGGCACAACGGCAGACGATGGGCGTACGGCTCATCGACCTGGAGGCCGGTGTGCAGGTGGTGGGTGTGGCGCGCAATGCTGATGCCAACGACGGTGGCGCAGGCGACGAGACCGCGGGGCCGGACGGGGCGGCCTCCTGAGTTCGGCCATCCGGCAGACCCAGATGACCATGTCGCGCCTCGCCGGTGGAACGCCAGGACCACTGGGCGAGAATGCCCACGTGCGACCAGGAGTGGACGGGGAGTATCCGTGAGCGACAGTCAGAATGACCGGCCCGTCCGGTCGGCCGTCCACCGCGCATCCCCGGGCCGCCCGGAGTCACCCGTGAGCGGCGGCCGGCCGGACGACCCCGACCGGACGCGACGGCCGGACGGCACCGGGTCCGCGAGCCCCGGCGAGCCCCGCGCGACGGGCACCGACGGCGCACCGGGGAAGGCCGGAGCGGGGAAGGCCGACCCGGCCGAGGCACCCGCGTCGGGGTCGGCCGCGCGGAACTCGTCGCGGCCGTCCGCGGCCGCCTCCTCGCCGCCGAAGTTGGTGACGCCGTCATCCTCGGGCGCGTCACCGTCATCCGCATCCACCCCCGCCGCCGCCGCGCCGGCCTCGGCCTCGGCACCGGCACCGGCACCGACGAGATCGGGCTCGCGGGGCGCTGGCGCTGGCGGCGCCAAGGGGAGCGGAGGCACGGCTGCGGACAGTGCCAGCCCCTTCTTCCAACGCGGCAAGTCATCCCCGGGCTCCGGCACGGCCCCAGGCTCCGGCACGGCCCCGGGTTCCGGCACGGCCCCGGGTTCCGGCACGGGTTCCGGCACTTCGGTGGCGGCGAAGACACCCGGTGGTGGCCCGGCCGTTTCGGGCCCGGCGCCCGCGGGCAGGGGAGGCGGAACCGACCGCCCGGCCCCCACCCCGCGCGGCAGCGACACCGACCGCGGCGGCGGGGCACGACCGGCCCCGACCAGAACATCCGCCCGTGACACCGACCCCGCGCCCGCCGGCGGCGCTGCCCGGAAACCGGCCGACGCCAGGCGCCGGACCAGCGTCGAGCCAGCCACCGCAACCACCACCGGCCAGGGCGGCACCCGGGCGGGCGCAACCGACACGACGAGAAAGCACGATGCGCAGACCACCGTCACGACCCCGGCGGCCCGCCCCGGCGCGCCCGCGCCCGCGGACCGGCCCCGGGACACCGACACGATCTCCCTGGTGCGTCCGAACCTGTCGAAACGCGGGACAGCCGCCCCCACGGAGCCAGGCGCCGCGGACGTGAGGAACCCCACCGACCGGGCGGCCGTCACCGAACGCATGCCCGTCGAACGCCGGCCCACCCCCGAACCGGTCCGGGCCGGCGCCGGCCCAGCCGCCACCCGGGCCGTCCCGGCCGACCGCACCGCCCCCTACGACCGCCCGGGCGCGTCACCCGGCGCACCCCCGCCGTCAGGTGGCCTCGGCCCGAACGGGCTCTCCACCGAGCCGCTGGGGCCCACCGGCGCCCCTGGCTCCGCCCGCCCCGGCCCGCTCGGCCCCCCGGGGCCCCAGAGCGGGCCGCGTGGCGCCCAGCGCGGTGGCCACGACGGCTTCGAACCCATCCGCGGAGACCAGGGCGAACAGGGCCAGCGACGCGGCCCCGCCGGCAGCCGGCGTGCCCGGCTGCGGCTCTCCCGCGTCGAACCGCTGTCCGTCACCAGGCTGTCGTTCGCGTTCTCCCTGTGTGTCTTCCTCATCCTGATCGTCGCCGTGGCGGTGCTCTGGTTCGTCCTCAACTCCATCGGCGTCTTCGACAGCGTCACCGACGCGGCCGACACGCTGACCGACGGCACCAACACCGACGTGTCCGGCTGGCTGTCCTTCGGCCGCGCGATGCAGATCAGCCTCCTCGTCGGTGCGATCAACGTGGTGCTGATGACGGCCCTGGCCACCCTCGGAGCGCTCCTCTACAACCTCTGTGCCGACATGATCGGCGGCCTCGAGGTCACCTTGAGCGACCAGTAGCGGATCAGCCTCAACCAGGGTGGCGGCGGCCGTCCCACAGCCGCCGCCATCCTGTACTCTCATCACCAGCAAGGACCTATAGCTCAGTCGGTTAGAGCGCTTCCCTGATAAGGAAGAGGCCGGTGGTTCAAGTCCACCTAGGTCCACGCGATCGGCTTTGCGTGTTCACTCCCCTTGGGGGAGTTCCCGGGCTCCCGCGGGATTTTGCCGGGGGGTGACCCCCCGAGCCCCCCCGGCGGCGGGCGGGGGGCTGTGGTTTTGGTGGTTGGTCCCACTCCCAGGTCCGTGGCCTGGGTGTGGGTTGGGTTTTTGTTTTTGGGTTGGTGGGTTGGGGTGTGGGGGGGCTGGGTTGGGGGTTTTGGTGGTGGGGGGGCAGCTGTCTGTGTCGGGTGGGGTGTGCTGTGAGGTGTGTGTGGTCGTTTGGTAGGGCTTCGGTCGCGTGTGGTCGCCGTGGCGGGAGGGGCGGGGGGGGCTTGCTGGAGTACCCGGCAGGGGGCCTGTGGGGGCCGTTGAGGCGCGGGTTGCGGGGTTTCGTGGTCTGGGGGGTGTCGGCGCCTGAAGAATCGTCCGGGGGGCCGGGAGGCAGTGGCCTCCACGGCGGGCGAAGGGGTGCGCGGCATGGGGGACACGGGCGGCTCGCGGGGTGTTCGGGAGTACCAGCGGGTCGCGGCGTACGCGGTGTGCGTGGACGGTGATCGGCTGCTGCTGGCCCGGTGGATCGGGCGGACCGGGAAGCCGGACGGGGCGCGGTGGACGCTGCCGGGTGGCGGGCTGAACCACGGGGAGCATCCGGAGCGGGCCGCGGTCCGGGAGGTGGCGGAGGAGACGGGGCTCGCCGTCGAGATCACCGGTCTGCTGGGAGTCGACTCCATCCGAGAGTTCTGGGCGCCGGACAGCACGGACTTCCACGGGCTGCGCATCATCTACGCGGGGCGCGTCCTGGGCGGGGAGCTGCGGCCCGAATCCGGCGGGTCCACCGACCTGGCCGCCTGGGTGGCGTTGGCGGAGGTCGCGGAGCTCCCGCGCACCCGGCTGGTGGACGTCGCGCTCGGACTGGCCCGTGCGGCCCCGTGGCCGGCCTGAACTCGACTCCGTACACAGGGCTGTGGATAAAGCTGTGGATTATCTTGTGGATATCCCTGTCCGTGGGTACCTGAGGGCGGGGGTGGGTGTCCGGTAGCCGACACCGGCGGGTGGGACCCGGCCCGTGGGCGGGCGTTGTGGCCTCAGGGCGTGAAACCGCAGGAGCGCATCCCATGCGTGCTGTTTGCCTGTTCTGGTAAGACGTGCAGGCGGCATCGGCGATGGGGTGGGGAGCCGGGCGGGTCCATCCCGCTGGTCGCGGAGCTTCGGATCCGCCACTCGGATCCCCTACCTGGGACGAGGAGACGACGTGGACGTGGCGTTGCAGCAGGCGGCGCAGGCCGCCAAGGGCTTCATGCCACCCGAGGAAGGCCAGGCGCTGTACGCGGCCGCCGCCGAGCTTCCCGGCGGTGGGCTCATCTGTGAGATCGGCACCTACTGCGGGAAATCCACCCTTTACCTCGCCGCCGCCGCCAGGCTCATCGGCGCGGCGGTCGTCACCGTTGACCACCACCGTGGCTCGGAGGAGAACCAGGCCGGCTGGGAGTTCCACGACAACACGCTCGTCGACGGGCGGACCGGGCGGATGGACACGCTACCCACGCTGCGGGCGACCCTCGAGTCCGCCGGTGTCGAGGATGTGGTCACGACTGTGGTCGGGCGCTCCGAAATGGTCGGGCGGTGGTGGTCCACCCCGATCGACCTGCTCTTCCTGGACGGCGGGCACACCGAGAAACAGGCCCAGGTCGACTACGAGGCCTGGGCCCGCCACGTCCGCCCCGGTGGCCGGCTGGTCATCCACGACGTGTTCCCGGATCCGGCGGACGGCGGCCAGGCTCCGTACCACGTGCTGCTGCGCGCGGTACGGGACGGATTCAGCGAGACGTCACGTACGGGAAGTCTGCGGGTGCTCCGCCGCCTCTTCTGAGGCCTGTTCCCGCCCGCACCCGCAGCCGGCGGTGGCCGGCTCGCGGGGCGCGGGCAGGCTGGGGGCCCTGCGGGGGAGATACAGCCCTTCGGGCAGGCCATCGCCGCGGAAGGTGCGTTCGGTCGGGCCGCCGGAGAGCGTGTCGGCGGCGAGGATGACCGCGGCCGACGTCCAGGTCGACTGCTCCTCGGGCCAGTGGACCTCGCTGGCGAACTGCCAGCCGGTCCAGTAGCCGCCGCCGGGGTCGCGCAGATGCTGCATGTTGCGGACCATCTGCACGGCCGCGTCGGTGTCGTCGGCGAGGTGCAGAGCGATGGCCAGTTCGCAGGTCTCGGCGCCGGTGACCCACGGCTCGTCGTCGACGCAGCGGATGCCGAGGTCGTCGACGACGAAGTCGTCCCAGCGGGAGCGCAGTCGCGCCCGCGCCTCCGCCCCGCGCAGCACGCCACCGATCACGGGGTAGTACCAGTCCATGGACCAGCGGTCCCGGGACATGAACAGCTCCGGATGGTGGCGCAGCGCGTGCCAGAGCGCACCGGCGGCCCGTTCCCAGTCAGGTTTCGTCTCACCCGCGATGGCGGCCAGGCCGAGTCCGCAGCGCAGGCTGTGCAGAGTGGACGAACATCCCGTCACCAGCGCCTCGGGGTAGTCCTGGCCGGCGGGGTCGCGAGCCCACCAGATCTGGCCGCCGGGGGCCTGCATGTCCACCACGAAGTCCAGGGCGGCCCGGGCGACGGGCCACATCCGGGCAACGAACTCCCGGTCGCCGGTGACAAGCCAGCGGTGCCAGAGAGCCGTGGCCACGTAGGCGCACTGATTGCTGTCGGCGAAGTCCTCCCGGACGGCTCCGCCGAGGTAGCTGGTGGCCCAGGAGCCGTCCGGACGCTGACGGCGGTGCAGCCACTCCCAGGCAGCGTCCGCGGCATCGACCCGCCCGGCGATCAGGAGCGCCATCGCGCACTCGAGGTGGTCCCACGCGTCGGTGTGGCCGCCGGCGAACCAGGGGATGGCCCCGTCGGGCTCCTGGACCGCGGCTATGGCGTCGGCGGTGGCCCGCAGTGCGTCACGGCCGACAACGGCCTGGATCGCCCCCGTGTCAGCTGCCCGCACGCCCGGCTCCCGCGGTCAGCGGCTCCGCGGTCAGCGGGGCGGCGATGAACTCGTCATCCGGTCGCGGCGGTCGTGGTTTGCGCAGGTACAGCACCTCACTCTTGCCGAGCACCGGATCGAGCAGGCGTTCGGCGACACGGGTCAGTGCCGGGCGGCGCATCATGTCCCAGACGAGCAGACGGTGGTACAGCCTGGTGGCCGGATGGTCGTCGTCGTGCACGCCGACCAGGCAGCGCAGCCACCAGTAGGGGGCGTGCAGAGCGTGGGCGCGGTGCTGGCCGATCAGTTCGAGGCCGTGGGCGCGCAGCTTTCCGATCAGGTCGTCTCGCCGGTAGATGCGGACATGGCCGCCCTCGACGTTGTGGTAGTCGTCCGACAGGGCCCAGCAGACCCGCTCCGGGAAGCGGGCCGGCACGGTGACCGCCGCGAAGCCGCCGGGGCGCAGCACCCGGGCGAGTTCGGCCATCGCGCCGCCGTCCTCCGGCAGGTGCTCCAGCACCTCGGCTGCGATCACGCGGTCGAAGGTTCCGTCCGCGAAGGGCAGGGCGAGTGCGTCACCGCGCACGGACGCGGCCCTGGCGCCCGCGGGCACCTGCCGCTCGGCGGCCATCGCGCCGAACATCGTGTTCACCCCGCCGACCTCGTCGGCCGAGTAGTCCAGGGCGATGACCTGGGCGCCGCGCCGGAAGGCCTCGAAGGAGTGCCGGCCGCCGCCGCAGCCGAGATCGAGGACCCGGGCCCTGCCGGGGACCGGGAACCGCTCGAAGTCGACGGTCAGCATGCGGGCTCGGCGGCGGAGGGCGTCGGGCCCGCACCGGGACCCGTAACGGCCGCGGCGGGTGGGGTGTGAGTGGGCGGAGTGTGATGTGAGGACCGGCCGACGGCGGTCTGCGCGGCTGCGATCCGCGTCTCGTACCAGGCCGCGGTGCCGGCCGCGGCAGCCCGCCAGGAGAACCGTTCCTCGACCCGCCGCCGGCCCGCCGCGCCCATGCGCGCCCGCAGCTCGGGGTCGGCCAGCAGGGTTCCGATCGCGCCGGCGAGCGCGTCGGCGTCACCGGGCCGGACCAGCAGTGCGGCCTCGCCGTTCGGGCCGGCGACCTCGGGCAGCGCGCCCGCCGTGGTGGCGACCAGCGGTAGCCCACAGGCCATCTCCTCCACCGCGGGGAGGCTGAAGCCCTCGTAGAGCGAGGGAACGACAGCTACCTCGGCAGACCGCAACAGCTCGATCATCTCGGGCTGGGGGACATTGGAACGGAAGGTCACCGCCTTGGTCAGCCCGAGCTCGACGACCTGGCGCTGCGCCGCGCCGCCCTCCCGGACCTTCCCGATGCACACCAGGTGCGCCGGCCGTTCCGCCCGCAGCTTCGCCAGCGCCTCCAGGAGCACCATCAGTCCTTTGAGGGGGACGTCCGCGCTGGTCACCACCACGATCCGCCCCGGCACAGGTGTCGCGCTGCCGGCCGTCCCGGCGTCCTGCGCTCCCGCGGTGGCCGTTTCGGCCGTTGCCACCGGCCGGGTGGGCCGCGGGGTGAAGATGTCGGACTCCACACCCAGTGGGACGGTGTGGAGGAGATCGATGGGGACATCCATGTCGGCGACGATCTCGTGGCGGGAGCTCTCCGAAGGCACCACCACACCGTCGAGACCACGGGCCACCCGTGCCTGCATCGGCAGGAACGAGTACCAGCGGTGGACGCCGAGCCTTGCCCACCGGCCGGTCGTGGCGGCGAGGTGCAGCCGCCGATCCACCGTGATCGGGTGATGCACCGTGGAGACGACGGGGATCCCGAAGGGGCGCAGCGCACGGCGCAGTGGTAGGAGGCCGTAGCCCAGGCCCTGGTTGTCATGGACGATGTCGAAGTCCGGACGACGACCGCCGCGTGGCCGCAGGGCTTCGAAGGCCCGGATCGAGAACGCCAGCGGCTCGGAGAACTGGCCGGTGCGCATCATGCCGAACTCGACGACGTCGGCGAGGGATCGGAACTCACGAAACCCTGGCCAGCGGAACGGGTCACCGTCGCGGTACAGGTCCAGGCTCGGCAGTTGCGTGAGGCCGACTCCCGGGTCGAGGGCCGGATAGGGCGGCCCGCTCACAACGTGAACCTGGTGACCGAGAGTGACTAGTTCACGCGAGAGGTGCCGTACGTACACTCCCTGGCCACCGCACGTAGGCAGACTTCGGTACGACAACAACGCGATCCGCAACGGTGCGTCCTCCATCGCTCGCGGGCTCCTACGGGTCCCGCGAGCCCGTGGACAGCGCCGTTGCTGGAACACTAGGACATTAAGCGGCGATCTTCACGAAAACTGCATAGTTACGGCGGCTTTGAACCGAAAAAAAGCACTCTGCGTAGTTGGCGGCGATAGCGGGGCCGCGTGTTGGTCGTTCGTTGGGAGTGAGTTTCCCAATCCGTCCAGACCGCCTGTCACCTGCTCGTCTCCCCCCGCCACCGGTCCGGCGGACCGGATCGGGGACACCGTCGCCGCCACGCTCTGTCACGATGGGCGATCGTTACTTTCTGTAGTGACCGTCGGCGTACCTGACCGTCGGCGGCCTGATCGTCGCCGCGGCGACTGCCGCCGCGGTCCGGCGCCTAGGCTGGAGCGATGCCTCCCGGTGACCTGGCCGACGCCTGTTCGCGGCCGCGTCGGGGCCGTCCGCGGGATGCGACGATCGACGATCGGGTGCTGCGCGCCGCCGTCGACGAACTTGCCGGCCACGGAGTCGGCGGCTTCAGCGTGAACAGCGTCGCCGCCCGTGCGGGCGTCGCGAAGCGCGGCATCTACGCCCGCTGGGCGACGCGGGACGCGCTCGTCCTCGCCGCGCTGGGCACCCTGGCGGCCGGCCTGGTGCCGCCCCGGACCGGCTCGCTGCGCGAGGACCTCCTGTGCCTCGCACCGCAGGTGGACGCGGTCTTCACCGAGCCGCGCATGTCGATCCTTGCCCGGTGCGTGGCGGAGCTGTCCCGGTACCCCGATCTCTACGCCGCCTTCCGGCGCGAGTCGGTGGACCGGTGCGCCGCAGCCGTCCAGGACGCCTTTCATGACGCCCGGCTGCGCGGCGAGACTCGACCGGATCTTGACACGGATCTCGCGGCGAGTGCTTTCCTCGGCGCCCTGCTGACCCGGCAGGCGTTCGGGCGCCAGGCCTTCGGCCGGCCCCGTGGGGCTCCGGACGGCGCGGCGGCTCCGGACGGCGGAGCGGCTCCGGACGGCGGAGCGGCTCCGGACGGCATGACAGGTCTGGGCAGCGGGGCGAACTGGGAGGCCGCGGCGGATCGGGAGGTCGCGGCGGTGCCGACGCCATATCACCGTCGGCTCGTCGAGTTCGCCCTCGCCGCCGCGAGGGGCTCCGACGCTGCCACCCAGGCGAGCGGCTGACCGCCGGCGGGTGCGGTCAGGGCGTGGCGCAGATGCCGGTCGGGGCGGCGGTGCCGGCGAACCGTGCCGCCACCCAGCGGGAGAGATCGTCCACCGAGGCGTCGATCACCGTGCCGTGGTTGGCCAGGCCGTACCGGTGGTACTCGACCGATCCGCCGGCGGCGCACAGCGCGCTGACCGCCCGGTCGGTGGTCGCCTGGTGGATGACGGTGTCCAGCCCGCCCTGGAGCACCAGCCTGGGCGGGCCCGGCGCCTGCACGTACTGCCACTGGCGTTCCAGCGCGCTGGCGAACGGCTCGGTCCGCAGCGGGTCGCGGGTGAAGACGCTCGTGACGGACTCGCCGGTGCTCGCCAGCAGCAGGTCGCCGGCGCACCGGTTGTGTGCCATGGCGGTCAGCCGCCGGCCGGTGGCGGTGAGGATGGCATCGGGGGCAAGGGCCGGATCGGCGGCCGCGAGGCCGGTTACCGCGAGGAGGAGGTAGGCCACCCCGTCCGGGAGGGTCCGCATGTCGTGCAGCGAGGCGGGCAGGTCGAGCAGGGGCGCGGTCGCCGCCGATCCCAGGACGCGGAGATCCGGTGCGTAGTCGGCGGCGATGGCCCCGGCGGCGAGGGCCGCCTGCCCCCCCTGCGAGTAGCCCCACAGCACCACGTCCTCACCCGCCTGGGCAGGCCGCAGCGACCGGGCGGCGCGGGCGGCGTCCAGCAGCGCCTTCGCCGCCGAGTCCGCCTCGTAGATCGGGTGCTCGCCGGGGCCGCCCAGCCCGGTGTAGTCCGTCACCGCCAGGACGTACCCGTCCCGGACGAGCCGCAGGGTTCCGCCGATCATCGACAGCGGAGGCTCGGCCCGCGACGGGGCGCAGGCGTCGTTGATCCCGGTTGTCCCGTGGCCGAACGAGACCAGCGGACGTCCCCCCGACGGGACCGGGGAATCGGCTGGCGGGGCCAGGACCAGGCCGGTGACGAGGCGGTCCTCGTTCTGCGGCCCACGCGAGTGGTAGACCACCCGCCAGGCGCGGATGTCGTCCGGCGTGGTCACCGGGGCGCTGGACACCAGCTCCCCGGGCTCCCCCGCGGCCAGGTCGGCGAGGTCGTCGGAGGCCGGGCCGCCGTCGGTGGCGCGGTCCTCCAGGCCGTAGCCGGCAAGGTGGTAGCTGAGGGCCGGTGCCAGGCTCCGGGTCGGTGCAGGTGCCGCCTCGGTCCGGCGGGGCTCCGTGGGCCCCGCTGACCCACGGGAGCACGCGCCCAGCGGAGCCGCGAGAACGAGGGCCCCGAGGGCGAGGCCGAGGAGACGATGCCGTGATCTCGCCACAGGTAGAGGCTATGGGCCATTTGCGCTGGATCGGCATCGGCTGGGCTTCGGCGAGGTTTCCGCCGGCAGCCGCTGTGGTCCGCCCGTGCCCGAGAGCGGGGCGGGTCGGAACGGTTGCCGAGGCGGATCGGCTGGTCGGGCGGCTGCCCGCCGGCCCGGCCCGGTCGAGGCCGCAGTGGGGCCACACCGGTGGCGTGAGACCCTGGAAATCACAGCCGCCAGCGCGGCCGGCTCGAAATCCACCAGGAGGCCCTCGACAGTGACCACGTTCGCGTCGAACACCCTGGCCCTCGGGCCGGACTTCATCAGTGCCGACAACCTGGCAAAAGCCGGTCTTGCCGTGGTCCTGCTGATCGTCTTCGCGGAGTCCGGGCTCCTGGTCGGGTTCTTCCTGCCTGGCGACTCCCTGTTGTTCACACTGGGCCTGCTCATCTCCCGGGATGAGGTGTCGACGCCGCTGTGGCTCGCATGCGTGCTCATCGGCATCGCCGCGATCGCGGGTGACCAGGTGGGGTACCTGTTCGGCCGCAAGGTCGGCCCGGCGCTGTTCCGCCGCGAGGATTCGCGGCTGTTCAAACAGGAGTACGTCGACCAGGCCCAGGAGTTCTTCGAGAAGTACGGTGCCCGCTCGATCGTGCTGGCCCGCTTCGTCCCGATCGTGCGGACCTTCACTCCGGTGATCGCCGGTGTCAGCCGCATGAACTACCGGACCTTCGTGACCTTCAACGTGATCGGCGGGGTGCTGTGGGGCTGCGGCGTCACGATCCTCGGCTTCTTCCTCGGGAAGATCGATTTCATCCGGGACAACGTCGAGGCGATGCTGATCCTCATCGTGCTGATCTCGGTGCTGCCCATCGCGGTGGAGGTCCTGCGCTCACGTCGCAGGAAGGCCGCGGGGCGCGGCTCCGCCGGAGAGGTCGGGAGCGCTGCCGGGCAGGAGCCCGCTGCGGGCAGCCACTACGCGGAGGATCTTCGCGCCCCGGCGGCTCGCGGCCCGGCAGGGCTGGCTGACCAGCGCGGCTACGGGGCCGGAAGCGGCGGTTACGGCGCCGAGGAGTTCCAGGGCGCTGCGCAGGAAGACGACCTTGAGCGGACCACCCGCATCGAGCGGACCAACCGCCGCGGGGGTGGCCGGCACTCCGCCACCCGGAACCGGTAGCTCGCTCGTCGGCCGTCTGAAGAGGTTCCGGCGGGCGACCCACTGATACGGGGGGATTCAGTGGGAGACACCCGCCGGAACCTGTCCACCGTATCGGGTTGCCCCGGCAGACGTCGTCTTCCCGACACAACTAATGAGAAAAAACCCCGAACCGGGATCAATCGGGGCATTGCGTCACCCATCCGGGTGTCCCGGGGAGGATCTGGAGCGCGTCCAGCCCCGCTCGCCGGCGCGAATCCGGGCCAGCCCCTCGACCGGAACCACCCAGATCTTGCCCGCGCCGCCATCCACCGTGACGAGAGGATCGACCGATGTCCCTGCTGGACCGGAAGACCGCACCGGACCCGCTCGACCTGCTGCCCGCGCTGCCGTCGTTCACCCTGACCAGCAGCGACATAACGGATGGCAGCCCGCTCGGCCTTGACCAGGTGTACGCCGCCGCCGGCGGTGCTGACCTGTCGCCGCACCTGTCCTGGTCGGGTTTCCCGGCCGGGACGCAGAGCTTCGCCGTCACCTGCTTCGATCCGGACGCCCCCACCGGCAGCGGCTTCTGGCACTGGGTCCTGGTCGACATCCCGGCCGAGGTGACGGAACTGCCCACCGGTGCCGGCAGCGGTGATCTCGCCGGCCTGCCGTCGGGCGCCTACCACGTGCGAAGCGACTGGGGGACGCCGAGCTACGGCGGTGCGGCCCCACCCGAGGGCGACCGGCCGCACCGGTACGTCTTCGTCGTCCACGCCGTCGACGTGCCGAAGCTGGAGATCGACGCCACGGTCGCCCCGGCCGTGGTCGGTTTCAACCTGACCTTCCACACCCTCGCCCGGGGCGTTCTGCGGGCCACCTACCAGCGCTGACCTCGCGGCCCCGCCGGCCCGCGCTGCCTGCCTGCCGGTTCCCAGCCGGCAGGCAGCCGGAAGGTCATCAGTCGTGATCAGTCCGGGCGACGGGCATCGGGGCGCGATACGGTGGCAGGAGACGCAGTCGACCAGGAGGAGCCGGTATGCGCAAGTTCACTCTCGTCGCCGTGGCGGCCAGCGCCGGTGCTCTCCTCACCGCGGCGCGCCGCCGCCGCAACAAGGATGAGATCGACCTGTGGCGCGAGGCCACGTCCGCGCAGGGCAATCACTGAGCTTCTGGTCCACAGGCGCCGTCACCGCTGGTAGACCGGCTGGAAGATGCTGTTCCACTCGGTCTCCTCGGCGGCGGTCAGCACCCGGTACCGGTGCACGCGGTCGAGTTCCGCGCGCGTCGGGAAGAGCAGCGGCGACCCGGCCAGCGCCGGGGAGACGTGTCCGCGGGCGGCCGGCACCGGGGTGAGGTACCGGATGTCCTCCGCGAGCATGCCGGCGACGTCCGGCCGGTACACGAAATCCATGTAGGTGATGGCATCCACCGGGTTCTGCGCTGTCACCGGAATGCACATGCTGTCCGTCCAGATGAGGCCTCCTTCCTCGGGCACCACGAACTTCAGGTTCGCGCCGGCCGCGAGGCGCTGGTAGACATCACCCGACCACGCCATGGAAAGCCACAGCTCGCCAGCGGTGAGTGAGTCGATGTACTCCTGCTCGTAGTAACGGCGGACGATCCCCGCGGCCCGCTGCTGGTGGAGTTTCTCGGCAGCCCGCCGCCAGTCGTCGGGCGTCGAGCTGGCCGGTGGGACGCCGATTCCGAGCAGTGCGAGATTCGGAAGGTCCTCGTTCTCACCGAACATTCCGACCCGACCCGCGAAGGTCGGGTCGAAAAGGTCCGCGAACCGGGAGATCTCCCGGCCGGTCCGCGTCGGGTCGTACGCGATTCCGGTGATGCCGGACTGCCAGGCCACGGTGAACCGGTTGCCCGGGTCGTACGCAGGGTCCTTCACGCTCGGGGCGGCCTCGGCCGCGAACATCGGCAGCCGCCTGTGGTCGAGCGGCGCCAGATAACCGAGCTCGATCACCCGGCTCTGGACGTTGCCGTTGGTCAGAACCATCAGGTCATAACCGATGGACCGGCCTGCGGCCAGGTCGGCGCGGACCCCTGAGAAGAAGGACTCGTTGTCCCGAATCGCCTCGTGGTAGCCGACCTGTATGCCCGTCTCCCGGGTGAAGAGCTCGAGTGAGGGATGCCCGGAACCGGAGGCCCCGACGTCCATGTAGAAACGCCAGTTCGCGAAATCGATTCTTCCCGCTCGTTCCCGCCCCGACCAGAAACCCGCGACGTCGGCCGCGGCGCCGCGGCCACCCGGCCCGGTGCCGTCCCCACAGGCCGCCGCCAGGACCGTGGCACCCGCCAGACCCGCGAGGCGGAACAGGTTCCGCCGGCTCAGCCGCTGCCTGGTGAGCCCGCGTATCAGCGCCGGGTCGTGCAGTGAGGCGCCAACGCCAGTCACCCCGCTGCCCGATCCGTCCGCCGGCCGGTCCGCCGGTCCGCTGGACCGGCTAGTTCCGATCATGGCTGACCCCCCTCCGGTTGGTGCTGTCCCGCCTGGACATGGTCGCCCCGCGGTCGGACGACTGGTTGGGCGGGAGCCCCGGAATGCCTGCTCCGCGGTCCGGCGCCGATCCGGAAAGCACTGTTGACCGGCCGCTGTCGCCGCCCGCTCCCGCGTCGTGTCATAGGACTGGCAGGCTGCGGGGAGCGCGGCGAGTGCGGTGGCCGCGTGCGCGAAGTGGCATGAGCCCCCGGCAGCGGGGGAGCCTTGACCTATGGCTTTCCCCAACGCGCCCGGAACAGGCCCGTCAACGCCACCGCCAGCAGCGGCAGCGGCAACAACCCCCGCGGGTTTCGTGACCTCCTCGGTGGCCGCATCCACGTCGGTGACAACGTCGACATCAGCACCGCCGGTTGCCTCGTTCGTCAGCTACCCGGGAAGGGAGCCGGGCCCCGAGTACACGCAGTCCGCCGTGCCTCTCGACCGGCTGCTGGGCTGTTCCCGCGCCCACGCCCGCCTGCTCGGCCTGGCGGCCGGAGTCGACGACGTGACCGCGCGCCGGGCCTCGCTCCTCCCGGGCTGGACGGTCGGCCACCTGATCGCCCACCTGGCGAGGAACGCGGACAGCCACACCGGGATCCTCGGCGCGGCAGCGGAGGGGCGCGCCGAGGACCAGTATCCGGGCGGGCGGGCCCAGCGCGAGGCCGGCGTCGAGGCCGGCGCGGGCCAGCCCGCCCAGCAGCTGGTGGCGGACCTCACCGACGCGGTCCACCGACTGGAGCAGGCCTGGGACGGCACCCACGTGGACGTCTGGCGCGGCGGCCTCGGTCGGACGCTCACCCTGGGCGCCACCAGCCTGGCCGACCTGGTGTTCCTGCGGTGGCGCGAGGTCGAGGTCCACCTGGTCGATCTCGGTCTGAAGGACCTCGGCGGCCCGGGCTGGGAGGATCTGAGCCCGGCCTACGTCGAAGCCGAGTGGGCCTGGTCGACCCGCCGCCTGCCCGACCGCGTCCCCGCGGACGTCACCATCCTCCTTACCCCCGGCGACCGCCCCTCCCTCACCGCCGGGCGGGGCCCGCGAGTGGTCCGGGTCGACATTCCCACCCGCGAGACCCTGCGCTGGCTGTCGGGACGTGCCGAGGGTGATCCCGCCTGGCCTTCCCTCGCCCCCTGGACCTGATCGGCCCCTGGACGGGTCCGAATCCGGCGGCGGCCGGTGCCCGGGCGAACGACAGACGCGGACGAGGCTCTGTTTATCGCCGCAGACCGAAAAATCCGCTCATGGTGACCGTCGCCGACGTTTGCTTGTCATAAAAAGACGACGATGACCATCGGGATTGCGGCGATACTGGTCTGACGTTTTCCAGGCACGGTGACCGTCACACATTTTTGCTTAAAAGCAAAAGTTTACGATGACCGTGGGGGGCATCCGGCGACTTACGCAACGAAAACCTGGGATGGGTATAGTCGGCGTATTTTGCTTTCCAGCAAAATCTAACAGTCTCCAGCGAGGGGTGACGTTAGACACGTCAACGATAACCAGTGAGGGTCCTGGCAAACAATTTTGCTGATTGTCAAACGACGTCGATAACCACCATGGGAGTCCGACCGATCCGCTGACGAAAGCCGTCGCGGGGTTGTGTGGAATTATTTTGCTTATCGTCAAAATTTCACACTCCCCATCGAGGGATTTGGGTGGCGGAACTTACTCGCACCCCGCGTGGAGACTGTCATCGGAGTGCAATTATTTTGCTTGGCGTCAATCGATGTCCATGACCACAGGCGTAAAGTGATGGATGATTCTCGCGCTGACCTTCCGCGGAGTGTGTTCGCGATGTTTGCTTAGTAGCAAAATCTGACGTACTCCCCCCACGGGGCCGGTGTGCGGTTCGCCCGTGATTCAAGGGAGTTGGTTACTGAAGTCGGCAAAGCCCTGCGTGGGGAGATTTGGGCAGCGCGTCGCCCGCGGATTCTGTTGGCAATATCCAGGCTCCTTCGTGCGTGGGGCCGAGTGTAGAACGTTTGCTTAGTAACAAAAGTCATCGGTCTCCGAGGGGGCGGGCCGTGCGGTGCGGCGACCGCCGGCGATGCGGTGCCGGGCACACGCCGATGGCCGAGGCCCGCGACGGCCGCGGTGCGCAGCTGTCGCGAGCGCGTCGGTCGCACGGAACGCCGCCACAGACGACCAGCCCGGCCTGTGAACCGCTGGTCGCCCTGTCAGGGCAGCCTCGGCGCGGATAGGCCAGCCGGCAGCGGCTCTCGCCGGCGCTGTGGCAGTTGTCCACGCCCGGCGCGCATGCGGAAGCAGCGATGACCACCTATGGGCACCGCTGACCGGGTCTGGGCTGTTCGGTACCCCGCTGACCACCTGTCTGGCGGGCGTGCAGCCAGCGGCCCGAAACGGGCGACGCGGGGCCGGAGACGAAGCGGAACTCCGGCCGGAGATGAGTCGTGGTCAGCGTGCGGTCACCCGGCGCCCGACGGACGGAATCCGTCCTCGGTTACCACCCGCGGTGCTCGTCGCCACCTGGCGGCCAGCGTGACGACCAGGGATTCCACGGCCATCGACGCCGCGTCGTGATCGCTCGCGGCCGGCGGAACCCGGCCCCGCGCACACCAGCCGGCACTACCCATGCACAAGACGACGATGGTGGGCGAGTAAACCCGACAGGCCCGGAGCTGACTTTCGCCGCCGATCAGCCCACGCCAGGCATATCTGTCAACAACGCTCGTTGTGACCAGCATGGTGCATAGCCATCTGTTTGTCACGCATCCGTGTCGGTCGGACGTCACCCGCATCGACATACCCCACCAGTGGGCATCGTTGTAGATCCACATCAAGGTTGTCCACAACGTGGACACACTCACGAAACCCCGGATCCCTCCGGATGCGGAACACCACCAGGCCCCACGGGGTTGGTGTCCGAATCACTCGTGAACCAACGGTGGATCGATGTCGCCTCCGTCGGCGGTCGCGTGGCAAGGCTGTCGAGGCGCGGAGCGGACGCGGGAACTGGCGGTGCGCTGGGTGACCCTGTGGACAACGGCGCTGCGACTGGATTCGTCCGCTGCCCGTGCCCGGGGTCGCGAGGCCCCCGGGCAGGCGGCGAACCTCGGCTGCGGCACCCGTACGGCACGTGATGCCGTACGCTTGGGAACGTTGGTCACGCGGGGGCGGTGCAGCCCCGATGATCACGTCCGTCGGGGGCGTAGCTCAACTGGCAGAGCACTGCCTTTGCAAGGCAGGGGTTAGGGGTTCAAGTCCCCTCGTCTCCACTCGCCGGCCCATGCTGCTCGCCGATCTTTGATCGGCTTCGCCGTGGGCCGTTATGTCTTTCCGGGGGCGGGCCCCCGGGCCCCCGGGTGTCGGGCTTCGCCCGACGTGGCGGGGCCGGGTGATCGGCGTCTGGCCGGGCTGCGTCAGCCGTGGCCACCGTCTGGCTGACCCGAGGCCGGGCCGCCGAGGAAGCTGTCCACGACCCCGGCAGGCGCCCGCAGACGTCAGAGGGCACATCGGCGCCCTGCCTGATCAAAGCAGCTGTTCCAGGCGCGGAGCGCGTCGCGGAGGCGGGAACGCGATCGGGGCAGTCCACGAAGCACGCTGTAGCTGTCGCGGGTGTGGCGCCCGTGTACCGACTCCCGGTGCGAGGAACAACCCGTTCCCCGCGCGGAGATCGGAGTCCGCCGATGGGCCGACTTCCTGTCTGTCCGCGACCGCCGCAGACCTGGGCCGGACGCCCGCCCGCCCACCGCCGCGGCCCGTGGTCGCACCTCGACAGGGCAGATGGCTCTGCTCCGACGGTCCACCGGGATTGCGTATAGCTTGTGCCCGGGGTATGACCCGATTGCGGCCAGCCGATACCCGGACAGGTCGATGGTGAATACCAGACCCCTGCCATTCGGGATATCTTTGCGGTCGCGCCCCGTCCCGCACCTTCTTCGACAGATCTGGCAGATGCCGGTGATCGAGCCATATCCGGACCCGCGCCTCACTGTTTCCCAGACCGCTCATCCATGCATTGAAGATCGAGTTTGACGGCGGCTGGTCAATGCGGCCAGGAACTGCAAAGAAAACTAATCTACAAAGGCAATAAGACGAAGCGCGGATGCCGCCATTTGGTGACGAAAAGTCCGGCATGTTCTTCAATTCTCTCCGGGTGTGGCCGAAGATGGTGGTGCTAATGAAGTCGAGGCCCGTGATATAACCGGCTGGGTTCGTTGCCGCCGGCCATTCGACCGCGAAAGCAGCTAGAGAATTAACCGGATGGGACGGTGCTGGTGACTGGCAAAGAAACGAGAGAGCGAGTGGATCTTCTCTGCACGGGAACCGTTGGTTTCCTGGGTTCTCACGTACTTCTGGAATGGTTGCACTCCCATCCGGACGGGCGGGTGCTGTGTCTGGCGAGGGGGGCGCCCGGCGCGGCTCCGCGGGAGCGGGTGCTGGCCGCGTTGGCGACCGCGGCCGCGGACTGCGGGACGGTTTTCGACGTCGGGGCGTTCGCGCGCCGGGTCACTGTCCTGCCCGCGGATCTGCGTGTGCTGCGCCTACGGGATGACCCGGGCTGGCAGGCGTGGGTGCGGGCCACAGACGGGTTCGAGTTGCTGCACGGCGCGGCCAATCTGTCCTTCCGCGAGGAGGACCGCGGCGAGGTGTGGTCGTCGAATGTGGACGGCACGCGCCAGCTGCTCGCCGAGCTGGCCGATACGTCCGGTCTGCATGCCGTCAACTACATCAGCACCGCCTACGTCTCGGGAACGAGGGAAGGCCTGATCACCGAGGAGGACACCCGCTGCCCGGAGGCGTTCACCAACGTGTACGAGGAAAGCAAGTGGTACGCGGAGGGGCTGGTCCGGGAACATGCGGCCAGCCATGCTGTCGGTGTCCGGATCTTCCGCCCGAGCATCATCATCGGGCACTCGCGCACCCTGCGCACGAGCTCGCGGACCGGCCTCTACAAGGTGGTCGAGCTCCTGTGGAGGGCGGCGGGGCACATCCCCGAGGGCACGCCTTCGGTCCGGCTTCCCGCCAAGCGACAGGCGAGTATCAATTTGATCCCGGTCGACGTGGTGGTCGACGAGATGCTGGCGATCCTCGATCAGGGAGCCGCGACGACGGGTCGGGTGTATCACCTGACCAACGAACGGCCGCTCAGCCTGGCCGACCTCGTCTACGGGGTGCCGCCGCTGATCGGGCTGGCACTGGAGGCGGAGTTCTCCGGCGCCCCCAGACCGCGGGACAACCTGGTCGAGACGGTCCTGCTTCGGAAGATGCGTCACTACCTGCCTTACCTGTGCTACGAGCGCACCTACGACCGGACCAATGTGCGGGCCTGCGGGGCCGACCACGGACATGCCGGTGACTGGCTGGATCTGGTCCGCATGCGCGAGTTCGTCCAGGCCTTCCTCGACGAGCTCGAGGCGGAGGCACGAGTGGTCTCCGGGGCGCGGTCGCCTGACGGCACGCGGGTGTCTGACGGCACGCGGGTGTCTGACGGCACGCGGGTGTCTGACGGCACGCGGGCGGCGACGGCGGCGCTGGCGACGGCTCCGAGTGGCGCACTGGTCGGCTCCTCCACCGGGGCGGAGTCGGTGCTGTGACCTACGGGGACGACATGGCCAGGGAAAGGACCAGCGCACCGCGTGTGCTGCTGCTGGGTTACCTCGGCGCTGAGAACACCGGGTCGGAGATCCGCCTGCTGACCATCATCGAGGACGTTCGCGCCGTCTTCGGTCCGGAGGTGGAGATCACTGTCGGCACCGCGAGCCGCGCCAACACCCTCCGGCTGATCACGGAGTCGGCGACGTTGTCCATCGTCGAGATCCCCTACGTCTACCCGGCCGCCGTGCGGCGGCTCACCGCCCGTCACGACCTGGTCATGCTGGTGGAGGGCAGCCTTTTCAAGGACAGCTGGAGCAGCGCCCTGCTCTACCTGTTCCTGTGGGGAGCCTGGACCGCGCGCCGGGCGGGTGCTGCCACCGTCGCCTACGCCGTCGACGCCGGCCGGATGAAGCCCGTGAACCGTCTGCTCACCCGGTATGTCGCACGGTCGATGGATCTGGTCGTCGTCCGGACGGCGGCTGCCCGCGACATCCTGCGCGAGGCCGGGGTCACCCGGTCGGTCCTCGACACGACCGACACGGCGTTCCAGTACCGGCACAGCGCCCCTCGCCCGGCGGGCCGAGCCCCGCGCGTCGGCCTGGCGCCAGTGAACTTCCACGTGTGGCCCGTGCGGGCTCGTCCATGGGGCAGCCGGGAGCTCCGCTACCACTGGCCGTACTACTACTCCTGGGACGCCGAACGGGCCCGGCGCACTCAGGAGCTGGTGGCAGCCTGGTCCGACCTGCTTGTCCACGTCGTCCGGGATCGTGGCTGGGAGGTGCAGCTCGTCGCGATGGAGGCCCTGGACACCCGGATCTGCCGGCAGATCCTCGACACGCTGCCGCCGGAGGTGCTCGACCGCACCCATGCCAGCTTCGCCGGGCAGCGTACGGCCCGCCAGATGGTGGCCGACCTGCGTGGCCTGGACTACCTGGTCACCTCCCGTTACCACGCGTGCGTTCTGTCCATGGAGACGTCCGTGCCACAGATGGCACTTCACCATGACGAGCGGCTCGCCAGCATCTACGGCGAACTCGGTATGTCCGATCTGGCGATCGGGCACGACAACCCCCATCTCGCCGCCGCGCTGCGCGCCGGTTTCGACCGTCTGGTGGCCACCGGCGAGGAGCGTCGCTCCCGACTCGCCGAACGCCTGGCCTCGTACTACCTGCCCCGGTGTGCGGAGAACCGGGGCATCCTGCGGGCCTGGGCGCACGACGCAGGATGGGCGACGGCTGCCGTGCCACAGCCGCAGCCCCAACCGCAGCCCCAGCCCCAGCCACAGCCGTCCCTGAGCCTGACCCTGCCACGCCAGCCGGTCTCCGCCACCTCACTCGCGAGGGCAGCGGAATGACGATGCTGATCTACAGCTCGGACCTGCCCGCGCCGGTGCCCGAGGTCTTCCGCCACTGCACCAGCAGCATCGGCTTCGAGCAGCTGTTCCCCTACCGGGTCCGCTGGCGCAGCTCGCTGGACAGGTGGTGCAAGGGCGACCTCCTGCACTTCCGATACCGGCTGGCACCCGGCCTGTGGCTCACCCACCGGGCAGAGATCGTCGAGTACCAGGAGAACGTGCGCTTCGTCGACGAGATGGCGGGCGGGCCCTACCGGCTGTTCAGGCACGTTCACCTGTTCGAGCCGAGGCCTGGTGGCGGGACGAGGGTCATCGACCACCTGCAGGTGACCACCCGGTTCGGGCCGCTCGTCGACAGTCTGCTGTGCCGGGTGCTGCTCGCCTCGACGTTCCGGCGGCGGCACGCGGCACTGGAAGCCCACTTCGCGCCGACGGATGGCGTGGGTGAGGCCGCGGGCCCGTCGGGGGCCCCTCCCGGGGAGGCGTGATGGAGACCGTGCGGTTCAGCCGCTCACGGGTGGCCCTGCGCGATGCGGGTCTGCTGCGGGTCAGTGACGTCAAGGGCCTTGCCACGGTGCTGGGGGAGTGCCTGCTGCTGCTGGCGATCGCGTGGGGTCTGAGCCTCACCTCGCCCTGGAGCCCGGCCTTCCTCGTCCTGGAGGTCCTGGCCGGGATCTCGGTCTTCCGATGGTTCGTCATCCTGCACGAGAGCGGCCACCGATCCCTGTTCACGCGCGTCGGGGCCAACTCGGTCAGCGGGCACCTGGGCAGCGTGTTCTGCCTCATTCCGTACTACTCCTGGCGGCACATCCACTTCCTGCACCACCGTTGGGTCGGTGTGATCGACAAGGATCCCACCCAGGCGCACCTGCTGGCGCTGTGGAAGGCGGGACGGGTACAGAACACGCTTTTCCGGCTGGTCTGGCGGCTGTGGCTGCCGATCCCCTTCATCAAGTTCCTGTTCGAGGTCTTCTGGGGATATCCGGTGCGGCCGGCCGGGATCCCGGGCCACAAACCCGCGCGGGGCTGGTTCTCCAACGCGGTGTGCGTAGTCCCACACGTGACCGCGGCCGCCGTCGTCGGCCCGGTCGCCTGGGCGACCTACTTCCTCCCCATGCTGGTCGTGTTCTACGTGGTCATCGAGAACATGAACCTGCCGCAGCACTCGGAGCTCTTCCCGTTCCTTTCCGACGCGCACCCGGCACCGGTGCCCTTCGCCGAGCAGGACGCGTTCACCCGCTCCACACATCTGCCCGACTGGCTCGGCGTGGTGCTCGCCCTCAACTTCAACCGGCACACCGAGCATCACCTCTTTCCCGGGGTGCCCTGGTACTCCCTGAACAAGGCCCGTCGACACCTGCGGGGCGAGGGCTACCGGCAGCCCTTCGAGGTTCCGTTCCTGGGCTTCATGTGGCGGCTGCGCCGGCGTGACCCCGTCGAGATCTTCCGGGACGCACTGCCCCGCCCACTGCCCCGCCCACTACCCGCCGGCCGTGCCGCCGCCGGGCACGCCACGGTGCCGCCCGCCACGGCGTCCCCGACAACGGGGTCCTCCACGACGGCGCGCACCGCCGCGCCGGCCAGGACCGCTGGAGAGCTCCCTTGACGACGATCGACCTTCTGCCGAGCCGGTCGCTCGATGAGCCGACCCGCAGCGGCGTCGCCCACGTGTTCGCATCGAGCTTCCAGGCCGCCGAGCCCGGCCGTGTCATCGATCGGTACGCCCGCGCCGTCGACGAGATCTTCGTCGCCCGCGAGGGAGACGACGTGGTCGGCTTCCAGTTCTTCCAGCGTCGGCGCGTCGCCGGTCGCACGGTGCTGCACTTCAGTCTCGCCGGCAGGCTTGCCGACCCTCGGTTCCGAGGACTCCAGGCCCGGTTCGGCCACCTCCTCATCCGGCGGGCGGTCCTGCGTATCCCCCCGTGGCGGCCGGTGTTCCTCGCCGGCGTGACGAACAGTCCGCGCAGCTACCGGAACATGCGTGCGGTGGGCGGCCGCTGCTTCCCCGACGTGCTCGCCCCGCAGCGCGCCAACCCGTTCGGCTCCTGGTACGCCGACACGGCGGCACACCTGGGCGTCACCACGGTGAGCGACCGCGGGCTCGTCCCGGACCGCATGCGTGACCTGGGCTACGCCCTGCGCTCGGAGCCGGCTCCGGCCCATCCCACGGGGCAGGCCTACGACGACTACGTCGCCGGTAACCGGGACGACGGGCTGTTCGTCGTCGTCGAGCTCCTGCCGGTGCGTGACCTGCCGCCCTATCTCCTGGCACGCCTCCCCGGGATCCCGCGGCAGCCCACTCGCGACGGCACCGGCGCGCCGCCAGGGAACCCGGCAGCGGCAGAAAAGCCGGCAGCGGCAGAAAAGCCGGCAGCGGCAGAAAAGCCGGCGGTGGGCGGGGAGCAGGCGAGGTGACCGGGCTCGACATCCTCGCCGCCATGCCACTCGACGGCGACCGCCACCTGGTCCGGGTCACCAACGACGACATGCGGACGATGGTCGACCAGCGGCTGCGGCCCAAGCTGACGGACGAGTTCGTCGAGCTGTACCACAAGCTGCTCGCCAGCAGCCGCAGCCGGTACTTCGCGGACTTCGCGGTCGACGACACCCACAGCGAGACCTACCAACAACGCTACGAACGGTACCGGCGGCGCACCGGCGAGCTGGCGGTGCGGTGCGTGCGCGAGCTGCTCGACCGCTCCGGTGTCGACCCGAAGAAGATCAGGGCGGTCGTCACCAACACCACGGTCGGCGGCATGGTGCCGAACCTCAGCTCGATCGTCGGCAACAGTCTCGGCCTCCACCCCCGGGCCCGGATCGTCGACCTGGGCTACATGGGATGCGCCGCGGCCCTGCTGGGGCTGGAGCTGGCCGGCGACCTGCTGCGCCCCGGCGAGCTGGGCCTGGTCGTGTCCAGCGAGCTGACCTCCGTGATGGCCAACCCGCTGGCCGACACGACCGCGAGCCTGGTGGCGAACACGGTGTTCGGCGACGGCGTCGGGGCCTTCCTCGTCGCCCGCCGGCCGCACCGCCACACGCCGCTGCTTCGCATCCGGGGGCACGCGGGCAGCGTCCTCACCGACGACGAGGCACTGTCGACGATCACCTACGAGCCCAACGCCGTCTACCACGAGATCCGGCTGGCGAACACCATTCCCGCGGTGGCCGGCAGGGGCGTGCGGCTGGTGATGGAACCGCTGGTGCGCCGCCATCTGACCACGACCGCGCAGAAGGCCCGTTATCTGGTCGACCGACAGATTCCCCAGTGGCAGCGCAACGTCGACTTCGCGGTGCTGCACACCGCGGGCAGCAAGGTGCTCCGTGAACTGACGGCAGCGCTCGCGCTGCGTCCCGAGCAGGTCGACCACAACTTCCGGGCGTTCGACCGGTACGGGAACACCTCCTCGGCGTCGCTGTACTACGCGCTGGACGAACTACTGCGCGGCAGCGGGCCGCGTCCCGGCCAGACGCTCCTCTTTCTCGGCTACGGCAGCGGGTTCTTCACCCGGGGCAGCGTGATGGAGGTCCGAGATCCCGCGGGGACGCGGGCGCGGGTATGACGCCGACGGTGCCGCGGGGCGCGGGGCGCGGGGCGCGGGCGCCGTCCAGGGCGCGTGGAAAGGAGAGTGACCGGGTGACCGGACCAAGTGACCGGGTGACCGGACCAGTGGTGGAGGCCAGTGATCTGTCCTACGCCTACCGGGGCACGGACGGACCGGTGCCGGTGCTGCGCGGCACCGACCTCACCGTGCGCGGCGGGGAGTTCGTCGCCATCGTCGGACCGTCCGGCAGCGGGAAATCGACGCTGCTGACCCTGCTCGGCGGCCTGGAGCAGCCTCAGGCCGGCACGATCCGGGTCGCCGGCCGTGACCTGCGCACGCTGGGGACGAAGGAGCTGGAGAGCTTCCGCCAGCATGTCGTCGCGTTCGTCTTCCAGTTCTTCAACCTGCTGCCGACCCTGACCGCGCGGGAGAACGTCCTGCTCGGTCTGGAGGCGATGGTGCCCATGCCGCCCGGCGCCCGGCAGCGCGCCGACCAGTGGTTGGACCGCGTCGGCCTGGCGGCGAAGCGGGACCGCTTTCCCGGGCAGCTCTCCGGCGGAGAGCAGCAGCGCGTCGCGATCGCACGGGCACTGGCGAAGGAGACCCCCCTGATCCTCGCCGACGAGCCCACCGGGAACCTGGACGAGGAGACGGCCGCCGCCGTCCTGGAGCTCTTCGTCACGGCGCAGCGCATGAGCGGGTCGGCGGTGGTTCTCATCACCCATGACGCGAAGATCGCCGCCCGCGCCGACCGGGTGGTCGAACTGACCCGCGGACGTCTGCACGAGGCCCCGCGGGTGGCTGGGTACGGCCTGGACTGGCCGGCCGGGTCACCGCCGGCGCAGGCCGGCCGCGGGCCGGCGTGAGCCCGATGGCACTCCTCGACACCAAGCTGTGGCGGGACCTCTGGTCGGTCCGGGGCCGGGTGCTCGCGCTGGTCCTGATCCTCGGCAGCGGCGTGGCCATCCAGTTCGCGATCGCCAGCGCCCTGCACGACCTGCGCGCGACGCAGGACAGCCTTGTCCGCCAGCTCCACACGGCCGACCTGGAGGTCCAGGTCGAGCCGGTGCCCACCGCGGACCTGCCCGACGCGCGCGCCCTCGCCGAGGTCGCCGACGTCGAGTCGCGCCTCCTGCTGCCGGCCTCGCTCGAGCTGACCGACGGGACCTCGCTGGCCGGTGAGCTGGTCTTCCAACCGGCACAGCCGCGGATGAACCAGTGGAAGCTGCTCGACGGCCGCGTCTTCGCCCCGGGCGCCGACGAGGTCGTCGTCGACCGCTCGCTCGCCGAGCACCAGGGCCTGCGCGTCGGCGACCACCTGACGGTGGCCGCGTTCGGGCGGCAGTGGACCCCGGCGGTCGTCGGCATCGGCACCAGCGCCGAGTTCATGGTGACGACGGTCAACCCGGACTACGTCGTCGCGGAACCGGGTTCCCTCGGCGTGCTGTGGGCCGACCCGGGGCGGGCAGCCGACATCACCGGTGCGGTGCTGGCCGACAGCCTGCTGGTGCGCCTGGCTCCCGGTGCCGATCCGTCGGCTGTGGGCCTGCGACTGTCCCGGCAGCTCGAGTCGGCCGGCGTGGGCGTGGTCAGCGTGACCCCTCGCCTGGACGGCTACAGCTACCGCAGCGTCCGCGACGACCTCAACGCCTTCGCCGCCTACAGCCCGGCGATCGTCCTCACCCTGGTCGGGCTTTCGATCGTGCTCGGGATCCTGACGTTCCACCGGTTCGCCGTCGACAAGCGGCGCGAGTTCGGCATCATCGCGGCGCTGGGGTACCGGCGCCGCCGGGTGCGGTTCGCACTGGTCCGGCTCGGGCTGGTGATCGGTGTGCTGGGCGGGGTCGTCGGGCTGATCCTCGGGATCGGGGTCGGCTGGGCCTTCGCCGAGGTCTACGCCAGCGGCATGGAGCTGCGCGATGTCACCCACTCCGTCGACCCGGCCCTCGCCGCCGTCGCGGTCGCGATGGGCATCGCCGCCGGGGCCGTCACGTTGCTCGTCGCCAGCATCCCCACGCTGGCGACTCCGCCGCGGCAGCTGCTGTCGCCCGTCCCCGCCGTCCGCCGGGCCCCCGGCCGCGGCCGGACACTGCTGCGGCTGCCCCTCGCCGTCCGGCACGGTCTGCGCGGCCTGACCCGGGCCCGGCTGCTCACTCTCACCTCGATCCTGGCGATGGCCGGCTCGGTGGCGGTGGCGATCAGCTACGGGCTCGGCATGACCTCGACGCTGGAGACCGTCAACGGAGCCTTCCGGGACGAACGCTGGCGCTATGCGGTGGACCTGCGCCAGCCGCAGCCCGAGAGCCAGGCGCGGGCGGCGATCGACGGCCCCGGCCTGGCCGCCGCGGAGCCCTACCAGCGCACCACCGGGGAGCTGCGCGCCGGGGACAGGGCCGCCCCCGCCCTGCTGGTCGGCCTGACGTCCCCCCAGGGCATGCACCTCGTCATCCCCGCCCGCGGGCACGCCGCGACCGCCGCCGACGAGGTCGTCCTCAGCGACGACCTGGCCGGGCAGCTCGGCGTCGGCCTCGGCGACGAGATCAGCGCCGCCAAGGGACGGGCGACGCAGCGGGTACGGGTCGTCGGTATCACCAACGACATCTACCTGCGTCAGGCCACCCTGACGCTGCCGGCGCTCCAGCGGCTGGGCACCGTCCCGGACGCGGTCTCCGGCTTCTACGTGGACGCCGGCCCGGACTACGCGGACGCCCTGCGCACGCAGACCGCCACCATCGCCAGGGTCACCAGCAAGGACAGCATCACCAGCGCGTTCGAGACGTCGATCGCCGAGATGATGAGCATCATCTACATCGCGATCGGGTTCAGCGTCGGGGTGTCGATCCTGTTCGTGACGACACTCGTCCACATCCAGATCGTCGAGCAGCGCGGCGAGTTCGCGATCATGCGCTCGCTGGGGCTCTCCGGCCGGCGAATCCGCACCGTCATCATGACCGGCGTCATCGCCCAGCTTGTGGCCTCCCTCGTGCTCTCCGTGCCGCTGGCGTTCGGGCTCGCGCGCTACCTCAACGACCGGATGGGACAGGCGTGGTTCGCGGTGGACGTGCACGTGGGCTGGTCCGACTTCGCCTGGCCGATGCTCGCCGCGGTCGTCGTCGCCCCGGTCGTCGGCCTGCTCGGGCAGCGGGCCGTCATGCGGTGGGGGATCGCTGATCATCTTCGCACTCGGTCGACCTGACCGGCCGGAACCCGAGAGGACCATCGTGACGCTCCACACCGCCCCGCCGCCCGTCCCGCCGCCTGCCCCGGCCGACCTCGACCTGCGGGTGATGTCGGACCTGCCGTTCCTCGCGGCGGCGAGGTTCGGCGAGCGCGCCGCCGTCCGGTACCGCGACGGCGGCGCGTGGCGGGACCGGACCTTCACCGACGTCGCCACCGACACGGCGGACCTCGCCGCCGGCCTGGTCGCCCTGGGCGTGGCGCCGCGGGACAGGGTCGCCATCCTGGCGAACTCCCGGCCCGAGTGGAGCCGGGTGGCGTTCGCCGCCCTGGCGGCCGGGGCCGCGGTCGTGCCGATCTACCCGACCAGCTCTCCGCAGGAGTGCACCGGGATCCTCCGGGACTCCGGCGCGGTGGTGCTGGTCGTGGAGGACCTCGGGGCCCTGGCGCGCCTCGGGCTGACCGCCGGCGCGGTGCCCGGCCTGCGGACGGTGCTGACCATGGAGGACGCGCCGGCCGGCTCCGAGGCCGACGCTCCCGGCGCTGCCGCCGCCCCGGCTCCGGCCGGGGTGACCGACGTCGCGATCGACGTCACGACGCTCGGCGATGCCGCCAGGTGCGGCGGGCACCGGGACGCCGAGGTGGCGCGGCTGCGGCGAGCGGCCGTCACGGTCGACGAACCCTGCATGATCATCTATACCTCGGGGAGCGCCGGCCCGCTCAAGGGGTGCGTCCTCACCCACGGCAACCTCGTCGCGGGCTGCGGGACGGCCGCGGAGCTCGGCTACTTCAGCCCCGACGACGTCATCTACCTGTTCCTCCCGCTGGCGCACATGTTCGGCCAGATGATGCAGTTCGGTGCCCTGCGCTTCGGGGCGACGCTGGCCTACTTCGGCGGGGACATCACGCAGGTGGTCAGCGAGCTCGCCGAGGTCCGGCCCACCGTGCTCCCCGCGGTCCCCCGGGTCTTCGAGAAGATCCACGCGCGGATGTCCGCGATCCTCACCCCGAGCCAGGCCCCGAGCCAGGCCCCGAGCCAGGCCGCCGCCCACGACGCGCTGGCACCGGTACGCGCCGTCCTCGGCGGCCGGGTACGGCTCGCCCTGTCGGGCACCGCCCCCATCTCGCCGGACGTGCTCGAGTTCTTCCGGGCGGCGGGCGTGCCCGTGCTCGAGGGCTACGGCATGACGGAGAGCACCGGACTGGGCACGGTGAACCGGTTCGAGGACAACCGGGTCGGAACGGTGGGCAGGGCGGTTCCCGGCCTGGAGCTGGCGATCGCCGCCGACGGCGAGATCCTGCTGCGCGGCCCGCACGTCTTCGCCGGGTACTGGGGCGACCCGGTGGCGACCGCGGAGGTGCTGCACGACGGCTGGCTGCACAGCGGGGACCTCGGGCGCCTCGACCCGGACGGCTTCCTGACCATCACCGGCCGCCGCAAGGACGTCATCATCACCGCCGGTGGCAAGAACGTCGCCCCGGCAGTGCTGGAGAACCTGCTGCGCCAGTCACGCTGGATCTCGCACGCCGTCAGCTACGGGGACCGCCGGCCCTACCTGGTGAGCCTGCTGACCCTGGACGAGGAGGAGATCGAGGCCTGGGCGGGGGAGCGGGGTCTCCCCGCCGACCTTCCCACGCTCGCGGCGCACCCCCGGGTACAGGCGCTGGTCGGCGGGATCGTCGACGCCGCCAACCAGCGGGTCGCCCGGCCCGCGCAGATCAAGCACTTCGCCATCCTCCCGCGCGATCTCTCCCAGGAGGCCGGGGAACTCACCGCGACCGGCAAGCTCCGCCGCGCCGTCATCCACCGCCTCCACGCGGACCGCTATGAGGCGCTCTATGACCAGCCGCCTGGCCTGGATGCGCCCCGCCGCGGAAGCACCGCTCGCGGGGCGGGCGGCTGACGCGCCGTGCCGGGGCGTACCACGGTGACCACGGGAGCGCGTGTCGGGGCGGAGGAGTTCAGGGGCGGAGGCGTTCAACTGTTCTCCGGCGGTGTCGCGTCGGTCAGCCCGGCCGCGTTCCACAGCTGGATGGTCCCGTCCTTGCCTCCGGTCGCCAGGATCCGCCCGTCCGGGGAGAGGGCCATCGACAGCAGCCAGTCCGTGTGGCGGGTGCGGATCGGGCCCACATAGCGCGCGTGCTCGCGGTCACGGACGTCCCAGACGCCCACCGTGCCGTCGTAGCTGGCCGTGACGACTGTGCGCCCGCCCGGCAGGAAAAGCGCCGTCCACAGGGTGCTCTGGTGGTGTCTGACGGGCTTCCCGAGAAGGCGCGGGTGCCGGCGGTCGGTGATGTCCCACATCCGCAGCTCGGTGTCGGCGCCGCCGGTGACCATGGTGCGCTGGTCCGGGGACAGGGCCAGCGCGTTGACATCACCGACGTGGCCGGAGGACAGCACGCTGAGTGCCTCCGGGTGCGCGGGGTCGGCCACGCTCCAGAGACGGACCGTCGAGCCCTCGCCGACCCGTCCCAGAACGGCGCCACCGATGTCCGCCCCCACCAGCCGCGCGAGCCGCGTGCGGCCGGGAATGGGCGGGCCGAGCGGGGTCGGCCGCTGCCGGTCCGTGACGTTCCACAGCGTGGTCTGGGTGGGTCCCGCGCTGGCCAGGGCCGATCCATCGGCGAGGAACGCCACCGAGACAAGCGTTTCCGGGTACCTGGGGCCGCCGACGTCGACGGACAGCGGGGCGCCGAGGGTGAACGGCGCCCTCGGGTCGGTGACGTCCCAGAGCCGTACTGTTCCGTCCCAGTTGCCGCTGGCGAGCGTCCTTCCGTCCGGGGAGAACGCCACCGACGTCACCCCGGGGCTGGTGCCGGGCAGGGGCGGTCCGATCGGGTACGGGGCGGCCGGGTCGGACACGTCCCACAGTCGCGCCGTCCCGTCCTTGCTGCCGCTGGCGAGGATCCGCCTCGACTGCGACTGCGACTGCGACTGCGACGGCGACGGCGCGAACGCGAGGGACACCACCCAGTCGGCGTGTTCCGTCAGCGGTTCGCCCAGTGGGGCGGCGAGGACGCGGGGCCGGTCGTGGCTCAGGGCGACGGCGAGCACGGTGCCCCCGGCCACGACGGCGATGAACAGCAGAGCGAGGCCGGCGGTGAGAAGGCGGCGAGGCGGCGCGTTCCGGTGGGAGCGCGGCCGGGCGTGCCGCCGCTGGCCGCTGCCGTCACTGCCGCGCGGCTTCCCGGGCACTGCGCCCGGTTTCCCGGCCGGGGCCGGCGACGAGGATGCCGATGCCGATGCCGAGCTCGCCGGACCGGGTGACCAGCCGCGCGCCGGCGCTTCGCCACGTGCGGCTGACGGGAGCACCGTGCCGTCGACGGCCGGCGGCTGCTCCCCGGCGAGGGAGGCCGGCGTGGCCGGCGAGGCAGGGGTGGCCAGCGCGGCCAGCGAGGCAGGGGTGGCCAGCGCGGCAGGCGTTGCAGGGGCGGCCGGCGTGGCAGGGGTGGTCGTGGCGGCGCGGACGTCCTCGTGGAGATGGACCGGCACGTCCGCCCGAGCGAGCCAGCCCGGGCCGTAGGCCGCGGCGGCGGCACCCGCGAGAGCGATCGCGAACCTGCGGGCGGTCTGCGGGCGGTCCGCGGGGTCCTCGGCCAGCGCGGCCTGGATCACTGCCCGAACCGGCCCGGGCACGGCGCGCAGCGCAGACGGCACCGGATGCTCGCGGCCGTCCGAGGCCAGCAGCGGGCGGGGCGGGATGGGGCCCGGCGGCACCTCGCCGGTCAGCAGGAGATGGAGCACCACGCTGAGCGCGTACACGTCGGTGGCCGCGCTCAGCGGGCCGCCGTGGAGCTGTTCGGGGGGCATGAAGTGCCGCGTCCCGACCAGGGTGCTGGTGGGGCCCGCCGCGCCGCTCATGAGCTTCGCGATCCCGAAGTCGGCCACCTTCACCAGGCCGGTCGTGTCGAACAGCATGTTCTCGGGCTTGATGTCCCGGTGCAGGATGCCCTTGGAGTGCGCGCAGGTGAGGGCGTCGGCGACGGCCAGGCCGACGGCGCAGGCATCGAGCTGGGTGAGGACGCCCCTGCGGTCGTCCAGGGTTCCCCCGGCCATCATTTCCATGACGATCAGATGCAGGTCGTCCGTCTGGACGTAGTCGTGGACCCGGATGATGTGCGGATGATCGAAGCGGGCCAGGATCCGCGCCTCGACCGACGAGTCCAGGGCGTGGTGGCGGCGCCGGGTCGGCATCACCTTGATGGCGACGACGCGGTCCAGACCGCGGTGGCGGCCCTCCAGGACGAACCCGAAGGCACCCGAGCCGACTTCCGGGCCAAGGTCGTACGCGGGCAGCGCCGCCGCCACCCGCTCCGGATCAATGAACACGACTGGGGCCTGACTCTCGGACAACATTCCCGGCGATCATCGTGAACCGACCGTTCCCGGCACGATCCGCGATCATAGGGAGGTATCCGGAAGCCCTCGCGGCAGGGCGTTTGCGGCTCGCAATGCGCGCATCCAATAGGTACGGAACGTGCGTCCGCGCCCGGGCCGCCCGGCACCCGGAACGCCCGGCACCCGGTGTGGAGGATCCCGGGTGCCGGGTGCCGGGTGCCGGGTGCCGGGTGCCGGGTGCCGGGCGGCGGCCAGGGTCAGGCGTCGCCGGTGGGGATGAGCGCCACGACCGGGATGACTCTGGACGTCATCCCCTGGAAGTGCTCGAACTGCGGGTTCCGGGCGGCCTGGCGCGCGTAGATCATTCCCCGCTCGCCGGCCCCGAGCTCGACGGCCGTCACCTGGAGGACCTTGCCCTCGACCTCGATGGTCGCGTTCGGCTCGGCCCGCAGCTGGCCGAGCCAACGCGGGTCCTCGTCCGCGCCGTCATTGGCGGCGAAGACGTAGTACCGGCCGTTCGCGGGGTAGAAGTTCAGGGGGCACACGTGCCGCGAACCATCCGGCTCGGGGCCGCTGTCCAGCAACAGCAGCGTGGCACCTTCGAAGAGACCCGTCGGACGGCCCCCGTTCGCCCGGAACTCCTCGACGAACTCCTGGATCTCCTGCGCGCTGTACAACTTCCTGCTCATCAGCCCGCCTCTGTGTCGTCCTGCCATCAGCTCTTCACAAAGAGCACCCTGATTACGTCCCGGTCGCGGTCCACCACGGTGCGACGCCGGTCGCATCGGCCAGGGGCCCTCGGTCTCGGCAATGCGGATGGCAATCCTCCGATTCGATGGCGCCTGACGTGCGCGTCAGTCATGGTTGATCAGGGGAAACGGCAGGCCGAGCGGCGCCGATGACCCGCGCGGGCAGCCGCGTCGGCGGGTGTCGCAGGGCATGGCGGGCTGGTGTGACGCATGGGCACGGCCAGGCGACGGGCTGCTCGTCAGCGGTCAGGTCTGGCCGACTACGCAAGCTTCTTGGCCGAATGCGCGGAGACGGCCAGGGTGGGAAGGCGTAGAAGTATAGGTGTGGTCGGGAGCACACTCCCGAATCAGGCGGTCGAGGAGGAACATGAACATCGACGACATGGTCCTGGTGAGCATCGACGACCACGTGGTCGAGCCGCCGGACATGTTCAAGAACCACGTCCCGGCGAACCTCGTGGACCAGGCGCCCCACGTCGTGCGTAACGACAAGGGCGTCGACCAGTGGATCTACCAGGGTCGGGTCACCGGTGTGAGCGGCCTGAACGCGGTCGTGTCCTGGCCGGCGGAGGAGTGGGGCAAGGACCCGGCCGGGTTCGCGGAGATGCGCCCGGGTGTGTACGACATCCACGACCGGGTGCGGGACATGGACCGCAACGGCATCCTGGCCTCGATGTGCTTCCCGACCTTCGCCGGTTTCTCGGCGGGTCACCTGAACCACTACAAGACCGACACCACGGTCACCATGGTCCAGGCGTACAACAACTGGCACATCGACGAGTGGGCGGGCACCTACCCGGGCCGGTTCATCCCGCTCGCCCTGCTGCCCACCTGGGACCCGCAGCTGATGGTGAACGAGATCCGCCGGGTCGCGGCCAAGGGCTGCCGGGCGGTCACCATGCCCGAGCTGCCGCACCTCGAAGGGCTGCCCAGCTACCACGACCTGGACTTCTGGGCGCCGGTGTTCGAGGCCCTGTCCGACACCGGCATGGTGATGTGCCTGCACATCGGCACCGGCTTCGGCGCGCTCAAGCTCGCCCCGGACGCCCCGATCGACAACCTCATCATCCTGGCCTGCCAGATCTCCTCGCTCTGCGCGCAGGACCTGCTGTGGGGCCCGGCGATGCGCAGCTACCCCGACCTGAAGTTCGCGTTCTCCGAGGGCGGCATCGGCTGGATCCCGTTCTACCTGGACCGCTGCGACCGGCACTACACCAACCAGAAGTGGCTGCGCCGTGACTTCGGCGGGAAGCTGCCCAGCGAGGTGTTCCGGGAGCACTCACTGGCCTGCTACGTCACCGACCCCACCTCGCTGAAGCTGCGCCGCGAGATCGGCATCGACAACATCGCCTGGGAGTGCGACTACCCGCACTCCGACTCGATCTGGCCGGAGGCGCCCGAGTTCGTCCTGAACGAGCTGGAGCAGGCCGGCGCGAACGACGAGGAGATCAACAAGATCACCTGGGAGAACGCCTGCCGGTTCTTCAACTGGGACCCGTTCACGGAGCTGCCCCGCGAGCGGGCCACCGTGGGGGCACTGCGGGCCACCGCCACCGACGTCGACACCGCCATCCGCTCCCGCAAGGAGTGGGCGCGGCTCTTCGCCGAGCGGCACGCGCACAGCGGCTGAGACACGGCCCCGCAGACACGGCGGCCCGGCCCGGTGCCCCACCTCGTTGTGAGGGCACCGGGCCGGGCCCGACTCCGTGCCGCCGGTCCGGCGTGCCGCCGGTCCGGCTAGTCGCCGGCGGCGATCTCCAGCACTGTCTTGCCGACGGCGTGGCCGTCGGCGACGTGGCGCAGGGCCGCCGCGCTGTCGGCGAAGGCGAACGTCGCGCCGATGTGTGGGGTGAACCTGCCGGCGGCGAACAGCTCGATCAGCTCCCGCTCGTTGCGCGCCAGCTCGTCCGGAGCGTGGGTGCCCAGGTCGCGCAGCTGCATGCCGCCGATCTCGATGCCCTTGAGCAGCACCAGATTGAGCGGGATCCGGGGGATCGTCCCCGAGGCGTAGCCGACCGTGACGAAGCGGCCGCGCCACCGCAGGGCGCGCAGCGCCGGCTCGGCGAGGTCGCCCCCGACCGGGTCGAGGACGACGTCCGCCCCGTCGGGCAGGGTCTCCTTCAGCGCCTTGCGCAGGTCCGTCGAGCGGTGGTCGACGAGGTGCGTCGCGCCGTTGGCGGCGGCCGCCTCCAGCTTCGCCGGTGACGACGCCACGGCGGTCACCGTCGCGCCGAGCGCCACCCCGATCTGCACGGCTGCGAGTCCCACCCCGCCGCCGGCGCCGAGCACGACGAGCTGCTCGCCCGGCTGGAGTCGGGCCACCGACCGGAGCATGTGGTATGAGGTGCGGTGCGCGACGCCGAACGCGGCCGCCACGGTGTCGGAGATGCCTTCCGGTGTGCGGGTGACGCCTTCGGCGCGGCCGACGGCCACCTCCCCGAAGGCGCCGACCATGCCGGTGCCGAACACCCGGTCGCCGGGCGCGATGCCGGTCACGCCCTCGCCGAGGGTCTCGACGACGCCGGCGTACTCGCTGCCCGGGACGAACGGCGGCGGGACCTTCACCTGGTACTCACCGGCGACCAGCAGGACGTCCGAGAAGTTCACGGCCGCCGCGCGCACCCGCACGGCGACCTGGCCGGGGCCGGGCACGGGCGTCGGGAACTCCTCGACCCGCACCACCTCCGGCCCGCCGTACTCCCGGCAGACCGCGGCCAGCATCTCAGGCCCGCCCGGCGGGTGTGGGCCCGGGCACGGGCACCGGCCGCGGCATCAGCGTCCCTTCCACTGCGCGGGGCGCCGCTCGATGAACGCCGCCGCGCCCTCCTTCGCGTCCTCGCTCGGGAAGACGATGGCGGACAGCTCGGCGGACCGTGTCCGGGCTCGCCCGGGGTCCTCCGCGGCCAGTCGGACGATCTCCTTCGTGGCGGCGACGGCCAGCGGGCCGTTGGCGGCGATCTTCGCGGCGAACTCCAGGGCTGTCTCCAGCACCTTCGCCGGCTCGACCACCGCGTTGACGAGCCCGAGCTGCTGGGCGCGGGCCGCGTCGAAGCTGCTGCCGGTGAGCGTGAGCTCCAGTGCGACCGCCAGCGGAAGCCGGCTGGCGAGCGCGACCGCCCCGCCGCCCGCGGCGAACAGGCCCAGCTTCACCTCGGGCAGGCCGAACTTCGCCGCCGAGGAGGCCACCACGAGGTCACTGGCCAGCAGCAGCTCGAAGCCGCCGCCGACCGCCGTGCCGTTCGCCGCGGCGATGACGGGAACGCGGACGTCCCCGGTCGTCAGCCGGTCAAAGGCCGCCCGGCCCTCCTTGTCCGCGGCCTGGGAGGAGTCGAAGCTCCCTCCCCGCGCGAAGGCCTTGAGGTCCATGCCCACGCAGAACGCCTTCTCACCGGTGGCGGTGAGGACGGCCACCCGGATCTCCGGGTCGTTCTCGGCCTGCAGCACGGCGGAGCCGATCGCGGCCAGGAGCGAGGGGGTCAGGGCGTTACGGGCCTCCGGCCGGTTGATCCGGATGACGAGCGTCGAACCGACTCGCTCGGTGACGAGCTCGGGGGTCTCGGGAGCCTCGGTCATGACTTGTAGTCCGTCGACTCGGCGAGGTCCGCGGCGTCCTTCATCGCGGTGAGCACGATCGGCCCGAACGTCTGGAGCTTCACGTCGTCGCCGGCCCGCTGGTAGCCCTGCTCCAGCACGATGGCCATCTTGAACTTGGCGAGGATCCGGTAGTAGTCGAAGTCGTCCACCTGCCGGCCGGAGACCTCGGCGTAGTGCGTGAGCAGCTCCGAACGGGTCGGCATCGCGTAGAGGTCGGCGTACCCCTTGCCGGTGAGCTCCGGGGAGCTGGTGTCCTCCGGCCAGCTCTGCAGCATCCAGGCCAGGTCGAGCTTGGGGTCGCCGACCGTGCCCATCTCCCAGTCGACGATGGCGGCGAGCTTCGCCGGCGCGCCGTGCCGGAACATCACGTTCGCGAACTGGTAGTCGCCGTGCATGAGGCCGGGGATGTAGTCGATCGGCCGGTTCTTGCGCAGCCAGGAGGCGGCGGTGTCGAAGCCGGGAAGCTCCCGCTTCTTGATCCGCTCCAGGAAGGCCGTCCAGCGGTCGACCTGGCGGTCGTGGAAGCCGTCGGGCCGGCCGAGGCCCTCCAGGCCCCGCGCCTTCCAGTCCACCTTCGACAGCAGGGCGATGCCCTCGGTGAGCTGGTAGGACAGCCCCTTGCGGGCCTCCAGGTCGGAGTTGAACGGCTCGGGCCAGACGCCGCGCTGGTCCATCGGGGACCAGCCGTCGACGAAGCCCATGATGTAGAAGGTTCGGCCGAGCACCGAGGGGTCCTCGCACATGCCGATGGCCTCGGTGTGCGGGACGTCCGTCCCGTCCAGCGCCTCGATGATGCGCCACTCCCGCAGGATGCCCGCGTCGCGGCTGGCCGGGGCGCCGGCGGGCGGGATCCGCAGGGCGCCGTGCAGGTCACCGCGGCGGATCTCGTAGATCTCGTTCTGGGTGCCGCCGGAGACGTAGCGGTGCTCGAGGGGCTCGCCCCTGCCGGGGAGCCCGGTCTCGTCAAGCCAGTGGGTGAGTCGGTCGACGTCGATCGTCACAGGTTCCCCACTTCTGTGTCCAGGAACTCGGCGTACTTCTCCCGGGCGGCGGCGAGGCGCCTGGGCAGGTGCTCGGTGGGCCACAGGTCGTCGCTGGGCTTGTAGTCCCGCAGGACCTGCTTCGCGACGGTGACCTTGTGCACCTCGGTCGGCCCGTCGGCGAGACCCATGACGAAGCCACCCATGATCATCTGGTGGAACGGCATCTCGTTGCTGGCGCCCAGCGCGCCGTGGACCTGCAGCGAGCGCGCGGCGATGTCGTGCAGGACCGAGGGCATCACGACCTTCACGGTGGCGATGTCCTTGCGGACCTTGCGGTAGTCGTTGTGCTTGTCGATCGACCACGCGGTGTGGATCACGAGCAGCCGGAACTGCTTGAGCTGGGCGTACGAGTCGGCGATGAAGCCCTGGACGAACTGCTTCTCCGACAGCAGGCTGCCCTGGGTGCGCCGGCTCAGCGCCCGCTCGCACATCATGTCCAGCGCCTTCTGCGCGAGGCCGATCGTGCGCATCGCGTGGTGGATCCGCCCGCCGCCGAGGCGGGTCTGCGCGATCGCGAACGCCTGGCCCTCGCCGCCCAGCAGCGCCTCGTTGGGAACCCGCACGTTCTCGTAGTGGATGAGGGCATGGTGGCCCTCACCCAGCGGCTCGCCCGGGAGCCCGACGTTGCGCACGATGTTGATGCCCGGGGTGTCGGTCGGCACCAGGAACATCGACATGCCGTGGTAGGCGCTCACGTCCGGGTTGGTGACCACCATGACGATCACGAAGCGTGCGGTGCTGGCGTTCGAGGAGAAGAACTTCCAGCCGTTGATGACCCAGCCGTCACCGTCGCGCTCCGCGCGGCAGGTGAACTGCGTCGGGTCGGAACCGGCCTGGGGCTCGGTCATCGAGTAGGACGAGAAGCACTCGCCGTCCAGCAGCGGCTGCAGGTACTGCTTCTTCTGCGCCTCCGTGCCGTAGTGCGCGATGATCTCGGCGTTGCCGGTGTCCGGCGCCTGGCAGCCGAAGATCAGCGGCGCCCAGCTGGACCGGCCGAGAATCTCGTTCAGCAGCGACAGCTTGAGCTGCCCGTGCCCCTGGCCGCCCAGCTCCGGCCCGAGGTGGGTGGCCCACAGCCCGCGCGCCTTGACCTGTTCGCGCAGCGGGGTGATGACCCGCCGGAGATTGTCGTCCGGCGGCACGAACTGCAGGTTCGGCCAGGCGAGGTCGAGGGGCTCGACCTCCTCACGGACGAAGGTGTTGGCCCAGTCCAGCTGCGCCTGGTACTCGGGCTCCGTTTCGAAATCCCACGACATCGTCGGCGCTCCTCTCAGCGTCGCCAGAATAACGTTCTTCATACTCGGAACACAACTTCCGATATCCCGGAACGAGGGTCTTGGATCTTCGTGGCGGTCACGCGGAGGTCGGCCGGGAGAGTCCAGTGCTGGTGTGTAGACGGCCGGTGACCCGGAGCGCCGTGCCTTCGCCGCGTACATCGCCGGCTCGGCGCGATGCGGCAGGTCCTCGGCGGACACGGCCTCGGTCGCGGGGGCGACAGTCACCTGTGACCGAGGGTGGTTGTCTGGTGTCGAGGTCGGACCGGGACTCAGTCGGCGGGCGGCCGCGGCGCCGGGCCGATGACGGAGACGCAGAAGCCGACCAGATGGCGCTGTTCGTCCTCGCTGGGCATCGTGCCGGGCCCGACATGGCGCTGCATGGTGCCGAGCACCGCATCCTGGATGACCCGCGCGTCAAGATCCGGACGGGCTCGGCCGGCCGCGGTCAGCGGGGGGATGAGGAGTTCGCCGAGCTGCTCGTCGAGCGTCGCCCGCCCCGGTATCGACTCCCCGGCCCGGGCGAGCAGCCGGTTGACGGTGATGCCCTGCTGGGCCACCGCCGGTCGGGTGATCTGGGCGATCATGCCCTCCACCCAGGCGGTCAGCTGCCCGGCGGGATCCGGCTTCTTCGCCATCTGGTGGCGCAGGTAGGAGCGGACCAGCACGATGCCCCGTTCGAGCACCGCGTGCATGAGATCGTTCTTGCCCGCGAAGTAGCGGTAGAAGGTCTGGTTGGAGGTCCCGGCCTCGGCCACGATGTCGGCGACCTTGGGGTCGGCGGGGGCGACCCGGACGGCGACCCGGAGGGCGGCGTTGAGAATCTGCTCGACCTCGGTCAACGCGTCCCGCTGGTGCCGGTTCAGCGCCCGGTCGACGGCGGCGCGTACCGAAGCCGGCGCATCCTCCCATTCCACTCCGACAGTGTCGCTCACGTCGCTGTCCTTCTGGGTCCGAGATGCGGGCAGGGCGAGAACGTTCTTCTCTGCGGATAAGAAGTATATTCTGCGCGCCGTTCCGGTGGGTGGAGCCGCGTCGGGACCGCGAGGCGGCCGAACCGACCGGCACGCCACGGTAGTGCTGGGCTGCCCCCGGACGGATGCGCGGATGGATGCGCGGATGGATGCGCGGGGCGGACGGGGCGGACGGGGCGGGGCGGACGGGGCGGGGCGGACGGGGCGGAGAAGGCGTGTGGGTCCGTGCCGATGGCCGCGGCGTGCGGCCCGCAGGTCCGGTGAGCGCTGCCAGGCGGGGCGTGCCCGGTAGACCCCGTGTCAATTGCCGATCTTTCCCGGCATACACTCCTGGCGGTCCGCCGGTCGCAGGTGGTGCCGAGGAAGGGCTGGAATGAATATCGTCGAAGCGGTTTTTCTCGGTGCGGTCGAAGGGCTGACGGAGTTCCTCCCGGTCTCCAGCACCGGCCACCTGACAATCCTGGAGAAGGCGCTCGGCCACAAGATCGACGACCCGGACATCACTGCATTCACGGCGATCATCCAGGTTGGCGCGGTATTCGCCACCCTGCTCTACCTCCGGCGCGATTTCCAGCGCATCATCGCCGCCATGGCCCGGGGCCTGACCAGGCCAGAGTACCGTGATCACCCCGACTTTCGGTTCGGCACAGCGGTGATCGTCGGCTCCATTCCGATCGGGATCGTCGGTCTGCTGTTCAAAGATCAGATCGAGACCACACTGCGGAGCCTGTGGTTTGTCAGCCTGGCGCTGATCGGCTGGAGCGGGGTTATGGCCTACGCCGATCACGTCGCCACCCAGAAGCGGCACGAGGAGGACGTCACCTGGAAGGACACCCTGGTGATCGGTGTCGTCCAGTGCATGGCCCTGATTCCCGGGATCTCGCGTTCCGGTTCGACGATGTCCGCCGGCCTGTTCCGTGGAATCGATCGGGTCACGGTGACCAGGCTGTCGTTCTTCCTCTCGATCCCGGCGCTGTTCGCCGCCGCGCTGCTCCAGGTCGTGACCGAGTCGTCCAACATCGCCAACGGGGTCGGCTGGACGGTCACCATCACCGCGACCGTGGTCAGTTTCCTGACGGCCTACGTCGCGATCGCCTGGCTGCTGAAGTTCGTCGCGCGGCACAGCTACAGTGTCTTCATCATCTACCGCCTCGCCCTCGGATCGATCCTTCTCTTCCTGCTCGCAACGGGCCTCATCTCCCCGACCTGATCGGATCAGGCCCGACCTGATCGGATCTGATCCGGCCTGATCCGAGTTGATCCCGGCCGCCTGGACGCGCTCAGGCACCCTGGGACTTCTGGGAACGCACGGCGGCGCGCAGCGCCGCGACGGCGGGACCGGCCACCGGCTCCATCGCGGCAAGCCGGTGCCGGACGGCCCGCCGGGCCCGCCAGCCGCGAAGCGCGCCGATCTCTCCCGCCCCGAGGAGCGCCGCCAGGCTGGCGGCGACCGGGTCGGCCTCGGCGCTCGAACCGACCCGCAGCACCTGGTCCACCGTGCCGTGGAGTCGGCGCACCATGGCCCTGTCCCGCACGGTGACAGCCGTCGAGGGGATGACTGCGAGGATCCGGCGGTGCTCCACCCTGATCCAGTGCCCGGCTGAGAGCTCCTCCCGTACTGTCCGCACGGCCGCCCGCTGGTTCCTGTCCACCCAGCGCCGCCACTTGCGGGGCCGCTGCCGGGCGCTGATCTCCTCGGCCACCGCCGCGGACAGGGCGTCGCGGCCGGGCCCTCCCCGGCCCGGTGCCCCGGGCCGGGGATGCCGACCGGCGGCGGACGCGGGCACGAGCCGGACCCGGCCCCGCTCGTCGGCGATCGCACCCTGCTGGCGGAGCTCGGTGAGGGCAGCCGCCCGCAGCGCACGGCCGAGGTGGGGCGATCGGCGCATGCGATCGCGCTCCAGATCGTAGGCCAGCAGAAAAAGCTGGCCTGGCAGGGATGAGGGTGGCTCCACGACGGGCCTCCTACTGCTCCGGCCGGCCCCGGCGGGCCGGCCCCGGGTTTCCTTCTTCGGGGCTGCCGGCCGCGGGCTCGGTCTCGGTCTCGGCCGCGGTCTCGGTCTCGGTCTCGGTCTCGGGCTTGGCCTCGGGCTCGGTCTCGGTCTGGGGCACGGGCTTGGTCTCGGTCTCGTGGCGGGGCCGGCCCCGCCGGGGGATGGCCCCGACGTCCCGGGGGAGCCGGCCGCGTGCGGCGAGCGCCGCGCGCAGCAGGTGCTCGATCTGGGCGTTGGTGCTGCGCAGCTCGTCCGATGCCCAGCGCGCCAGTGCGTCGTGCACGGCGGGATCGAGGCGCAGCAGAATCTTCTTGCGTTCGACCACGGCGTTTGCTGGCTCCGAGGCTCAGGAGTAGAGAGTGCCGGCGTTCACGACCGGTTGGGTGGACTGTTCGCTGCACAGCACCACGAGCAGGTTGCTCACCATGGCTGCCTTCCGTTCCTCGTCCAGCTCGATGATGTTCTCGCGGTCGAGCCGCTCCAGCGCGGCCTCGACCATCCCCACAGCACCTTCGACGATCTTTGACCGGGCCGCGACGACGGCTCCCGCCTGCTGGCGGCGCAGCATCGCCTGGGCGATCTCGGGCGCGTAGGCGAGCCGGGTGATGCGGGACTCGATGATCCGTACGCCGGCGGAGGCGACCCGCGTCGAGATCTCCTGGGAGAGCCGTGCCGTGATCTCCTCGGCGTTGTCACGCAGCGACATGACCTCGGGCCCGGCGTCGTAGGGGTAGCTGGTCGCGATGTGCCGGACCGCCGTCTCGGACTGGATGGCCACGAACTCGACGAAGTCGTCCACCTCGAACACTGCCTGCGCGGTGTCCCTGACCTGCCAGACCACGACGGCCGAGATCTCGATCGGGTTCCCGTCCGCGTCGTTGACCTTGGCCACGCCGCTCTCGTGGTTGCGGATCCGGGTCGAGACCTTCCGCCGGGTCGTGAACGGGTTCACCCAGCGCAGGCCGGTGGTCCGCACCGTTCCGACGTACCGGCCGAACAGCGCGACGACGCGCGCCTCCCCGGGGGAGACCGCCGTGAGGCCGCACAGCGAGATGAGCACGGCGATGACGCCGAGCACGCCGACGACCACGAGGACGGCGCCCGGCACGGCGTGGTCGCCGGCCGCGAGCACGATGCCCAGCACCGCGACCGCGATTCCGACCAGCAGACCGACCAGCCCGGCGAGCAGCATGACGAGGCCGGAGGCGTTCTTCGCGGGATGTTCGCCCACGCTCGGCGCGGGCATGTCGACGACGTGGGTGGGTCCGGTCTGTGGTGACTCGGTGGGCATGAGTGCCTCCAGGCATTGCTGGGCGAGGTGGACCGCGCTGGCTGGATGTGTCCGGCGACGCGCGCCGCGAACCCGGCCCCGATATCAAAGTGATATCACTTTAACGGGTTACTATGGCCTCGTCCACGGGGTGGGCGCTATGTGGAGGTGGCCGGTGACGGACAGGCGTCTCGAGATCGACGGCGTGCGCAAGCGCTACGGAGAGGTGATCGCCCTCGACGGGATGACCTTCGACGTCCGGGCCGGGGAGCTGTTCGGGTTCGTCGGGAGCAACGGCGCGGGCAAGACCACCACCATGCGGATCGCGCTCGGGGTTCTCGCCGCCGACGCGGGCGAGGTCCGCTGGGCCGGCCGGCCGGTCGACCTCGCCGTGCGCCGCCGTATCGGGTACATGCCGGAGGAGCGGGGCCTCTACCCGAAGATGAAGGTCCGTGACCAGATCGTCTACCTCGCCCGCCTGCACGGGATGCCGGCCGCGGCCGCCGGCCGCAGCGCCGAGGCGTGGCTGGAGCGTCTCGGGGTGGCCCCTCGCCGCGACGACGAGGTCCAGAACCTCAGCCTCGGCAACCAGCAGCGGGTGCAGCTGGCCGCCGCGCTCGTCCACGACCCGGAGGTTCTCGTCCTCGACGAGCCGTTCTCCGGGCTGGACCCGGTGGCCGTCGACGTGATGAGCCAGGTGCTGCGCGAGCGGAGCGCCGCCGGGGTTCCGGTGGTGTTCTCCAGCCATCAGCTGGAGCTCGTCGAACGGCTCTGCGACCGCGTCGGCATCGTCGCCTCGGGACGCATGGTCGCGTGCGGCGCGGTCGACGAGCTGCGGGCCGGCGGTGTCGAGCAGATCATCGTCGAGGTGCCCGGAGCCCCCTCCGGCTGGGCGCTGGACCTGCCCGGCGTCACCGTCCGGCACACCGAGGGCGACCGCACGGTCGTCGACCTCGCACCCGGCGCGGACGACCAGGATCTGCTGCGCCGGGCGCTGGCCGCCGGGCCGGTCCGGGAGTTCCGGCGGCGCCGGCCGTCACTGTCCGAGCTTTTCCGCTCCGCGGTGAGCGCGGGCGACGCCGGTGCCAGCGAAGCGCCGGGCGACCGGACGGCGGCAGGCGACCGGACGAGAACGGTGGACGAGGGGACGAGAACGGTGGACGAGGGGACGAGGGCGTGAACCAGGAAGCCGATCTCGGTCCTACCGGCGGCCCGCGTGCAGGCCCCGGCATCCCGATGCAGGGCGGGACCCCGACAGCTGGCGGGGCCGGCGGGAACGGCGGGGCCGGTGGGAGCGGCGGGAGCGGCGGGGCCGGTGGGAGCGGGGACGGGGGCGCCGACGGGCTCTACCCGGCACTGAGCCCCTGGGCCACGGTGCGCCTGGTCGCTGGCCGCGAGCTCGGCCTGCGGTTGCGTTCCAAGGTCTTTCTGATCACGACCGGCGCCCTGCTCGTCCTCCTGGTCGGGGCCGCGATAGTGATCGATCTGGTGAGCGGCCGGGAGTCCTCGGAGTCGGTCGGCGTCGTCGCGGCGGAGTCCGCGCTCACCAGCCCGCTCGCGGCCGTCGCCACAAGCCTGGACATCGACGTCACCACGCGGGAGGTCCCCGACGAGGCCGCCGGTCTGCGCGAGGTCTCCGACGGCGACCTGGACGCGCTCGTCACCGCGGCACCGAGCGGGCTGCGGGTCGCGGTCCGGGAGGATCTGAGCGACGACCTGCGTGGCGTCCTGGCCGTTCTGGCGCGCCAGCAGGTGCTCGACAACGAGATCAGTGTGCTCGGAGGCGACCCGGCCCAGGTCAACGAGACGGTGGCCGCCGCCGACGTCCAGGTCACCGCGCTCGATCCGGCGCCCGACCACCAGAGCGAGCGTCTCGTCCTCGGGATCGCCTCGGCACTGCTGATCTACATGGGGCTGATGCTGTACGGGCCTGCGGTGTCCCAGGGCGTGGTGGAGGAGAAGTCGAGCCGGGTCGTCGAACTGCTGCTGTCCACGGTCCGGCCATGGACGCTGATGGCAGGCAAGGTCCTGGGCATCGGGATCGTCGCGCTGATCCAGATGGTGGTTCTCGCCGGCGGCGGGCTGGCGGCCTCGCTGGTCACCGGCGCGCTCACGCTGCCGTCGAACGAGGCGACCGGAACTGTGGTCTGGTCCGTGGTCTGGTACGTGATCGGGTTCTTCCTGTACGCGCTGCCCTTCGCCGCGATCGGCGCGATGGTCTCCCGGCAGGAGGACCTCGGCGGTATTTCCAGCCCCATCGTCCTGGCGCTCGTCGTCCCCTGGGTGCTGGGCGTCTCGGTCGTGCCCGGAGACCCTGACAACGGCCTCATCGCCGTGCTGTCGATGGTGCCGTTGTTCTCCCCGGTCCTCATGCCGATGCGGATCGCGCTCGGGGTCGCGCCGGTCTGGCAGCTCGTCGTCTCGGTCCTGCTGGCACTCGCGCTGATCGGTGTGCTCCTGCGGGTCACCGGGCGGATCTACCACAACGCGGTGCTGCGCACCGGTGCCCGCGTCTCGTTCGCCGACGCGCTGCGCCAGGCCTGAGCGCGGGCGCGCGGGCGCGCGGGCGCGCGGGGTCGCGGGGTCGGCTCCGGGCGAGGACGGCCGGTGTCTGCCCGGCGCCCGCGGCCCGGCCCGGCGGCGTCAGACCTGCCGGTTTATTCCGGTGAGCACATAACCGATCTTGCGCCAGGTGGCGGGGCCGCAGATGCCGTCGTCGGGGATGCGCCCGAACCAGGGCGTCGCGTAACGCTGCAGCGAGGCCACCCGGGCGGCGGTCTGCGGACCGTAGGCCCCGTCCGGGACGAGCCTGAAGGGGTCACCGGACGTCGCCTCGTGCCCGAAGATGATGTTCAGCGCGTTCTGCAGTGTGACCACGGCCGCGCCGCGGGAGCCCTCCCGCAGGGTGGGCATGCCCGCATAGCGTTGGCGAGGGTCCGCGAACGAGGGCGCGCCCACCGCTGCGGCGAGGATGTCACCGCGGCGGTTCGCCCGGATGTTCCCGGGGCAGGAGTGGCCGCCCCAGGAGGCGCCACCCATGCGGTGGGTGCCGATGCCGTAGCCGTTCGTCGAATCGGTGATCTCGGCCCGCCAGCCGAACTCACGGATCCCCCAGGCGAACAGCTCACCGAGCCGCTGGATCTGGATCGGCGCGTAGTCCTCGGTGTCGTACCCCTCGCACTCGACGCTGATCCAGAACGGGTTGCCGGCGGCCTGTGCCCAGGCGCGCCGGTCGAACGGGACGTACTGCTCGAACTCGCCGCCCCTGGACAGCCACAGGTGCGAGCTCACCTCGCTGGCCGGATTGTCGAACCAGCCGAACAGCGAGCCCGTGCCGACCTGGACATGGGGAATCAGGCCCCGGGTCGGCTGCGTCATGCTGCCCGAGGTGTTCCGGACGGGGCGATACCGTGCCGGTGGGTAAAGGGTGGCCGGCACGGTCAGCCCCGCTGGTTTCTGGTGGGAGCCGAGCTCCCGGCCGCGGCCGAGGTGCTGACCGGGACCGGGGTCCTGGCTGGCGTCGTGTGGTCCGGTGGCCTCAGGTCTGGACGATTCACGTCTTCCTCTAGGGTCGGAGGGTCTGAGGGATTCCTACCCCTCCGGGCCGGACCATCCTCATCTGGGGTCGTTCGTGCTGTGGGCCGGCTGTCGTCCGCAGGCCCCGATCGGCGTATCAGCATTGTTTTGTCGTGATTCGCTGGCTGGATGGCGGGGCAGAAAGCACCCACTGTCCGCGCGGGTGCGGACGTCCGCGCGCGTATACCCGGCACGGATCGCCGCGGTGTCAGGTCCGGGCACCGGCTGTCGTCAAGCCGACAGGGCGTGTGTTGCCCGGCACCTGCGGGTCGGCGTCCGTCCGACATGTTTGTCTGACTCCCCGTACAGGGAGGGGTACTGCTGATGACATTTCCACGATCACGCCTGCCACATCGATCGCCTCGATCACGCGGAGTGGGACGCTCGCATCGCCTGGACCGATCACGCGCCCCTGGCCGGGTGGGCATGGTGGCTGTGTTGACCACCGTGGGTTCTCTCGCGATCGTCGGTCAGCCCGCGGCGCACGCGGGCGGCACCCCGGCGGCGGAGTGCCGCAGCGACCGCCAGTTCGACGTCGCGGACCCGACCGGGGAACCCGATCCGGGCGCACCGGTGCATCTGACCGCGGGCTACTACGCGCAGACGGCGGCCTTCTGGCCGCCCCGGTCGGCGGTGCTGTGTGACACCGGGTCGGGGCGTCGGCAGCCCGGCTCGCGGATCACGGCGTCCAACGGGCTGGCGTGCCCGCCAGGAGCGGGGGAGCTGGTGGTTCCCGACGAGATCCCGGCCGACTACGACACCCCGACAGTGGCCCGTTCGGGGGCCTACCTACCCGATGGCTGGTACACGCTGGCCTCGGCGGAGGAGGAGTCCACCGACGCCGCTGCCGGTGCGGCGGAACCTGCTGCCGGGAGCGACGCGGCGTGGTCCGGCACGATCTGGACGGCTGTGTGCTGGTTCCGCACCGCCCCGCCCGAGGCCCCGGCGGCCGGGGCGATCGACGGAGCCCTGCCTGTGCCGACGTCCTGACCGACGTCCTGACCGACGGGGCCGGCGGGGCAGCTGGTTCGGACACGGCGAAGGGCCGCCCCGGGCGACCGGGACGGCCCTTCGCACGCTCTGGCGCTCTGGCGCTTCTGACGAGCCGGTCGATCAGTAGCGGTAGTGGTCCGCCTTGTACGGGCCCTCCACCGGGACGCCGATGTAGTCGGCCTGCTGCTTGCTCAGCGTCGTGAGCTTGACGCCGAGCGCGTCGAGGTGCAGCCGGGCGACCTTCTCGTCCAGGTGCTTCGGCAGGACGTACACGCCGAGCGGGTACTGGTCGGTCTTGGTGAACAGCTCGATCTGCGCGATCACCTGGTTGGTGAAGCTGTTCGACATGACGAAGCTCGGGTGGCCGGTGGCGCAGCCGAGGTTCATCAGCCGGCCCTCGGCCAGCACGATGATCGAGTGCCCGTCCGGGAACACCCACTCGTCGACCTGCGGCTTGATGTTGATCTTTTCGATGCCCTCGATCTTCGCCAGGCCGGCCATGTCGATCTCGTTGTCGAAGTGGCCGATGTTGGAGACGATCGCCTGGTGCTTCATCGCGGCCATGTGCTTCGCCGTGATGATGTCGTAGTTGCCGGTGGTCGTCACGAAGATGTCGGCGGTCGAGACGACGTCCTCGAGGGTGAGGACCTGGAAGCCGTCCATCGCGGCCTGCAGGGCGCAGATCGGGTCGATCTCGGTGACGATGACCCGGGCACCCTGACCGCGAAGGGCGTCCGCGCAGCCCTTGCCGACGTCGCCGTAACCGGCGACGACCGCGACCTTGCCACCGATGAGCACGTCGGTCGCCCGGTTCAGCCCGTCGATGACGGAGTGGCGGCAGCCGTACTTGTTGTCGAACTTCGACTTGGTGACCGAGTCGTTCACGTTGATGGCCGGGAAGGCCAGTGTGCCCGCCCGGGCCATCTCGTACAGCCGGTGCACACCGGTCGTGGTCTCCTCGGTGACACCCTTGATCGAGGAGGCGGCGGCGGTCCACCGGCCGGGCTTCTCGGAGATCGTCCGGCGCAGCGTGTCCAGGATGATCGCGTACTCCTCGGAGTCCGAGGGGTCGGTCGCGGGGACCGCGCCCGCCCGCTCGAACTCGGCGCCCTTGTGGACGAGGAGGGTCGCGTCACCACCGTCGTCGAGGATCATGTTGGGGGCGCCGCCGTCCGGCCAGGCCAGCGCCTGGTCGGTGCACCACCAGTACTCCTCCAGCGTCTCGCCCTTCCAGGCGAAGACGGGTACGCCCTGCGGGTCGTCCTTGGAGCCGTTCCGCCCGACGACCACGGCGGCCGCCGCGTGGTCCTGGGTGGAGAAGATGTTGCAGGAGACCCACCGCACGTCGGCACCGAGCGCGACCAGCGTCTCGATCAGGACCGCGGTCTGGATCGTCATGTGCAGCGAGCCCATGATCCGGGCGCCCTTGAGGGGCTGGCTGGCCGCGTACTCGGCGCGGGTCGCCATCAGCCCGGGCATCTCGTGCTCGGCAAGCCGGATCTCCTTGCGGCCGAACTCGGCCAGCGCGAGATCCGCGACCTTGAAGTCGAAAGTCATGCCCTCTCCTCATTGCGCTCGGATGGCTGCCGAGCCTCCACTGCGGTGTCACGGTTCGCCTGCCGGCGGCCTGTCGGACTGCCGTCGGCAGGCGAAGGTACGAGTCAGTTGAGCGTGCCACAGTGGACCGGAACGGCGAAGACCCGGTCCGGTCGCGTCACATCAGCCGCCGGCCGGACCGCCCGCCCCGGGCTCGGTGGCCGTCGACGCAGGGGAGGCCGAGGCACCGGCCGCAGCGACCCGCGGACCGGCTTCCGGCGGCACGCCCCGCGACTCGCGGTAGACCCAGCCGCGCTCGTCCGCCCACAGGAGCAGCGGCGGCAGCACGATCAGGGCGGAGAGCAGCGCGATGCCGACGTTCAGGGCCACGACCAGGCCGAAGTCCCGCAGCAGCGGCAGCGAGCTGAACGCGAGGACCACGATTCCGATCACTGCGGCCAGTGCCGACACCATGAAGGCCCGCCCGGTCCGGGCCGCGGCCTCTTCGGTGGCCGCCTGCGGGTCGCGTCCGCGCCGCCGCTCCTCGACGTGGCGCATCACGATCAGAGTGGTGAACTCCGCGCAGAGCGCGATCACCAGCGGGCCGCCGACCGCCGTCAGCGGGCTGAGCTCGAAGCCCGCGAGGTGGGAGACGATCGCGGTGAGGCCCACCGCGATCAGCACCGGAACCACGGAGACCACCGCGCGGACGATGTTCAGGTACCGCAGGAGCAGGATGAGGAAGACGCCGATCAGCGCGAAGTAGGTCAGCTCCACCCGGTTCTTCTCGAAGTTCTCCAGCAGCCCCGTGCCGACCACGGCAAGCCCGGACGGTGTGGCGCGGATCCCCTCGGGAGGTGCGACCGAGTCCCGGATGTGGTTCACGACGACGGCACGTTCCTCCAGTGCCCCCGGCCCGGTCCGGAAGATCATGTTGAGCGCCCGGCCGTCCGCGTTGACGGTGCTCTGCCTGATCGGCTCCGGGGTGACCTCGTAGGCCAGCCGGATGTCCTCGCCGGTCGGCGCGAGCAGCGTGGTGCCGGGCACCTCCATGAGGAAGCTGATGGTGGTCACGAGGCTTGACACGGTCAACAGCTCGCGGGGGTGCTCGTCGAGCTGCTGATGGGCGAGGTCGTGGACGAACCGGACCGTCCGGTCGTCGAAGATGTCGTCCGACTGGATGAAGACGCCGAGCTCGCTGCTGGAGCCCGTCTGCGCCTTGAGGTCCTGGATGTTGTGCACGACCTGGGAGTCCTGGCTGACCCACTTCTCCGGGTCGGTCTGGACCTTCAGATCGCCCTCGACGACCAGACCGCCGGCGAAGATCGCGGTGGAGAGCACGACGAGCGGGATCGCGGCCGCGCGGGGCAGTGACCCGAGCCAGACCACAGTCCGCCCGAGCGGGCCGCGGGAGTAGTCCTTCGGTGCGGTCGGTGCCCGGCGCTCGCGGAAGCCGAGCGAGGCGGCACTCAGCAGCACTGTCGCGAGCACGATGACGGGCAGCCCGATCGCCAGCAGCACGCCGAAGTCGCGGATCATCGGCACCTCGCTGAACTCCAGAGCGAGGAACGCGACGACCCCGGCGACGGCGGCCAGCGCCAGTGCGGGCATGAGCCGCGCCAGCGCCTCCGCGACCGGATCAAGGGCCCGGTCGAGCTGGGCCTCCTCCTCGACCCGGCTGTGCAGCTGCACCGCGAAGTCGATGCCGACACCGAGCAGGACGGGCATGCCGGCGATCGTCACCACCGACAGCGGGATGCCCAGGTAGCCGGCGAGGCCGAAGGCCCAGACCAGTCCGACACCCACCACGGCCAGGGGCAGCAGCCGCCAGCGGACAGCGAACGCGACCAGCAGCAGACCGGCCATGATGACCAGTGAGATACCACCGAGGGTGAGGAACCCGCCCCGCAGGTAGTCGTTGATGTCCCGCAGGAGCACGGCTGCACCGGTCGTCATGACGTCGACGTTGTCGAAGGTCATGCGTGCCATCGCGGCCTCGGTGACGGTGGCGCCCTCGCCCTCCTCCTCGATCGACGCATTGCCCTGCAGCCGCACGATCATCTGGGCGGTGTGCTCGGTCGGGAAGAAGGACTGCAGCGACTTGCGGACCGCGCCGGTGTTGTCGTAAAGGAGGAATTCGATCCAGGCGGCGTCCTCAACCGAACGCTGATCCGCTGGAATGCTGTTGATGCGTTCCAGCGTGCGGAGTGAGTCGGCCAAACGCAGTTCAGCGGACCTCGGATCCGGATCGCGGCCCTGGGCGGCAAGCAGGATCTTGGCTGCCGGACTGTGCAGAATCTGTCCGTCCGGGCTGGTGACAAGATTCTCGGTAAACTCGAGCGCCGTAAGTGGAGTGATCACACTCTCGACACCGGGGTCCTTCTCCAGGCTGGTGGACAGCTCACGGAACTTCTGGACGTTGCCGGGTGTGAAGAGGTCGACCAGGTCGGCGTCCGGCTTCGTGGTGAAGAGTGTGATCATCGCCTGGCCGCCGAAAAGCTGCTGGTAGGCGACGTTGTCCTTGGCGACCTGGGAGTCGGGGTTGAGGTAGTTCTCCTGACCGGTGGTGAACTCCAGCCTGGTCAGGCCGAACCCCAGCACCACGGTGACGAGCGCGGCAACCGCCGCGACCATGCCAGTCCGGCGTCCGACCACGCGACCCAGGCCCGACCAGAAACGGGTCGATCTGCCGCCTCGGGCGGATCCGTCCGACGGCACTGGCGAACTTGGCATCAGGATGCTCTCCGGGGATCAACGTGGCGCCCGGGCGGCCGTTCGAACCGCCCGGAGATCGGTTTGCAAGGTGTATAGCGCACATCACATCCGGGTGCCGACCCCCACGACCCGGAATTTTTGCCCGGACCGTGGAACGCATCCTCAGGTGCTCATACCGTCACGTGCTCGCGCGCCGGCCGCAGCTCGATGGTGGAATCGGCGCCGGGGAAGAACAGCCCCTCGTGCCCGTCATCCCAGCGGACCATGAACGGCGGCCCGCCGCCCGTCCCGCGGACCTCGATGATCGACCCGTGGCGCTCCGGGTCTCCCACCGTGCGGCCGTGGACGACGAAGCGGTCGCCTACCGATGCGTACATGATGTTTCTCCCTTCGGCCCTGGGTGTGCGGTAGCTCCGGAGTAACACGGTTCGCGGTCTCCGGCAGGTGGGAAGGAGGCCCTGCCGCAAAGGTCCGTCTCGTCAATTTTGCGGTCCTTCGCCGTGAACCGGCGTGTCTGCGGAGCGCGATGGTTGCCGTGCCGTCCGCGATGAATGTGATATTGGACATAGCGTGGCTGTCCGGAGGACTGCTGTGGGTGATGTCTCGGCCGGGGGGCAGGGCGTGACGGACACCGATATGCGGCCTACGGCCGGCCGGAGTCCCATGTCAGCCGTCTGGGCGTGGTGTGGCCGGAATGCCCTCATGGCCGTCCTGTGTCGAACATCCGACAGGCGGGTAGGACAAAGGTTCCAATGTGGTGGAAATAGCCGAGGGTTGTTCGCTGTTGGTTTATCTCACTGTCACTTGGCCGCCAGCCGGCGAGTCGGGAGGGGCGGCAGGCCGGCCAACGGGCCCGGGCGGGGCATCACGCAGCGTCACTCATCGGCGGGTGAGGGCAGATGAGTGTGGTGTCACAGGGGCCGGGTTCTTGCTCTGCTTACCGATCGGCCGGTAGGAACGGGAGGTTAACGGGGCATGTCGGCGGGAGGGCGTGAGATGCGCCGGTGGGGCTCATGGTGAGCATTCCGATTCCTTGGCGTGAGCAGGCGAGGTCCGGTGACGGGCCGGTCGCCGTCGCGCTGAGGAGTTCGTGGCTGCACGCGACCAGGCTGGGGCGCGCGACCTCGTCCGCGCTGTTCTTCGGTGGTCAGGTCCTGCTCCTCGCGCTGCTCTACATGATCTATGGCATGGGGCGCCGGCTGGCCGTCGGCCGGGAGCCGCAGGCCCTGGCGAACGCCAGGGACGTCTGGAACGTCGAACGGCTCCTCGACCTGCCCAGCGAGTCCGCGATCCAGCAGCTCGCGCTGCACTCCACGCACCTGCTGGAGCTCGCGAACCGCTTCTACATGGGCGTCCACTTCCCGGCGTCCATCACGTTCCTGCTGTGGGTCCTGGTCCGGCACCGGGATGCGTGGCCCCGGGTGCGGCTGGTCATCCTGGCCTCCACCAGCGCGGCACTCCTGATCCACATGCTGTACCCGCTGGCGCCCCCGCGGTTTCTGCCCCAGGTCATGCCACACGTGACGCTGGTCGACACCGGCGCGGTCTTCGGCCCCACGCCCTACACCGCCGGCGACACGGTGGCCAACCAGTACGCGGCCATGCCGAGCCTGCACGTCGGCTGGTCGATTCTGGTCGCCTGGGGAGTGATCACGATTCTGCGGGCGCGGGCCCGCTGGTTGATCGTCGCCCATCCCGTGATCACCATCATCGTGGTTGTGATCACCGCCAATCACTACTGGATGGACGGGGCCATCGGCGGCGGGCTGGTCGCCATCGCGGTTGTGCTGAGCCGGCCCTCGGTGCGGAACAGACTGGCGTGCCTGGCCCCTGGCTCCCGCCAGCGGTTGCGGCCGACCTGCGACAGGACCGCGGCGACTGCGCTGACCAGCGCTTCCGCCGGAGTCAGATCGGTGCCCTGTGCCCGCCAGGAAAGTGGCAGGCCGGTCACCGGCCTGCCGGAGCAGCGCCTGCTGCCCACCCCTGCCGAGCACGCGGTGTCCGCCTCGTCCGCCTCGTCCCCGGTGCCCCCGGTGCCCCCGGTGTCCGCGGTGTCTCCGGTGTCTCCGGTGTCCGCGGTGGCCGCCGTTTCCGGTGACCCGCCCGGCGAAGCGGTTCGACCGCCCGGCGCGGATCCGGCCGCCGGCCCCACCGCCTGACGCTGGCGAGGGCGTGGGGCGCGGCGTGACGCGGCGGCAGACAACCCGACGGAGGCCTACGGCGCAACGGTTTTCCGGACCGGTGTCCCGATCCTGCCGACCGCGCCGGCACTAGGCTCGACGGATGGCCGTGGATGATCTAGCTGGGTCGCGCCCGGTGCGGGACGAGGATGCGCTCGACGTACCCGCGGTGGACGACTGGCTCCGCCGGCACCTCGGGGCATCCGCCGAGGCGACCAGCAACGGTGCCGTCGCGCCCGACGGCGTGGTTCCTGCCCCGGGGCGCCCCGAGGTCCGGCAGTTCTCCGGAGGCGCCTCGAACCTGACCTACCTGTTGCGCTACGAGAACGTCGATCTCGTCCTGCGCCGCCCGCCGCGGGGCCGGAAGGCCTCCGGGGCGCACGACATGGGCCGGGAGTACCGGGTGCAGGCGCGCCTGCGGCCGGCCTTCCCCTATGTGCCGCGGGTGATCGCCTTCTGCGACGACCCGGCGGTGATCGGCTCCGACTTCTACGTCATGGAGCGGGTCGCCGGGGTGATCCCGCGGTCGGAGTTCCCGCGGTCGCTGACCCTCGACCCGGTGCGGACCCGCCAGCTGGCCTTCGGTGTCTTCGACCTGCTGGTGGCCCTGCACGACATCGACCCGGCCGCCCACGGCCTGTCGGACCTGGGACGCGGCCAGGGGTATGTGGACCGGCAGATCCGTGGGTGGACGAGGCGCTACCGGGATGCCCGAACGCCGAACGTCCCGTCCTTCGAGCCCGTCATGAGCTGGCTGGCAGAGTACGCGCCGGAGGACGTCGCCGCCTGCGTGATCCACAACGACTTCCGGCTCGACAACGTGGTCTTCGATGTGTCCAGTCCGGATGAGAACGGGCTTCCGCGGATCAGTGGTGTGCTCGACTGGGAGATGGCGACCATCGGTGATCCGCTGATGGATCTCGGGGGCGCGCTCGCCTACTGGATCCAGGCGGACGATGACGATGTCTACCGGCACACCCGCCGGCAGCCGAGCCACGCCCCCGGTATGCCCACCCGGGCCGAGATCGTCGAGTACTACGGCGAACGCCGCGGCGTGGATGTCGGCCGGTGGCCGTTCTACCAGGTGTTCGGCCTGTTCCGACTCGCAGTGATCGCGCAGCAGATCTACTTCCGTTACCACCACGGCCAGACGACGAACCCCGCCTTCCGTGACTACTGGAAGATCGTCACCCACCTGGAGGACCGCTGCCTGCAGGTGATGGCTGCCACCGGGCTGTAGCCCGGCTGGTTCCCTCTGTTGCCTCTCCCTGTCGGCCCGGGCCCTGAGCGGCTCCCGGCGGTTAACTTTCGATCATGTTGGGAGATGCCGACACGACCGGGGCGGTGGGGCGCCCGCGGCCCGGTGCCGGCCATGACGAGCCCGCCCCGCCGCGCGCGGCGGCCGTCGCGCTGCGCCAGGTGGCGGAGCAGATCCTGCTGCTGCTCGGGCCGGTGATCGCCCTCGACGACGACCTGACGTGGCGGTCACCCTGGCAGCAGCGATGCCACGCCCGGATCGACGCCTGGGCGTCCGCACTGGCCGCAGGCGCCCGCCTGGCCCGCGAGCGGGCCGACGTCCTCGACCTCGCCGCCACTGCCGGTCAGGCCACCACCGGTCACGCCACTGCCGGTCACGCCGCCGTTCCGGTTCCTCCAGGGCGTCTGGTCGTCCGGCAGCCGGAGCGCCTCCGGTCGACAGGGCCGCCCGGGCCGGTGGACGTCCGCTTCTCGGTGGAGCGGCTCGCGGAGCTCGCTCACCGGCTGCGGGCGGCCGGGCACGAGGCGGTGCGCCTCCTGGCTCGGCTGGGGCCCACCGGGCGGGCTGTGGGCGTGTGCCACGGCCTCGACCTCGTGGCCGCGCAGGCCGGTGAGATGGCCGAGGCGATCGACCGCAGGCTGACGGAGATCGCCGCTGCGGAGAGCCTCGCCCGCCGGCCGGTGCCGTCGCCTGACCAGGCCTGGCGGCCGGCTGACCGCCCCGCGCCCCGGCTGGCCGCGCCCCGGCTGGCCGCGCGCGGTTCGGCCGCACCGGAGGGGCTCGCCGCGGGGCTGGCGATGCTGATCGGCACCGATCCGCTGCGGCTGGGGGTGGCTGAGCTCGCCGAGATCTCCGTACGACTGGCACGGCTCGCTCCGGGCGAGCTGACGTCGGTGATCGGCGGTCTACGCGGCCGCCCGCTGGAGGTGCTGGCCGCGGCCGTGGCCCTGGCACCGAGCCGGCTGGACCTGAGCACGCTGCGCCGGCTGCCCGCCGTCGTCGCGCTCGGGGACCTGATCCTGCGTCAGGCGCCGGCGTCGATGGTGGGCGAGGTGGCCCGGCTGTTCCCAGGGCTGGAACCGCCGGTGGTCGAGCAGGGGCCGTCGTGGATCCGTGCGCTCGGGCCGAGCGCCTCCACCGGGGGCTTCGTCCGGCGTGGGCACGGCAGGAGCCCGGTCTGGGTGCGCGGGGCGACCGCGGCGGACGTCGGCCAGGGCCGGCTCGGCGACTGTTACTTCCTCGCCGCCCTCCTCGGCGTCGTCCACGCGGATCCGGGGCTGTTACGCGAGCACCTCCGGGAGAACGCGAACGGCACGGTCACTGTCACCCTGTACACGGGGCACGGTCCCCGCGCGGCCTCGGGCGCCGGATCCGCCGGGCGTGGTGCGGTCGAGATCACGGTGACCCGGAGCCTTCCCGTGGACCGGAGGACCGGCCAGGAGATCGGCGCCGACACGGACAACGCCGACGGTGACCCGGAGCTGTGGCCCGCCCTGTACGAGAAGGCCTACGCCCGCCTGGCGGGCAGCTACGCAGGTATTGAGGGTGGCGACCCCGCCGCCGCGATGCGGCAGCTGACCGGCGCCGAGGCCGTCGGCGTCCCGGCGGCCGACGTCGAGGTGCCGGACATCGCCGGCAGACTGGCGGCCGGTGATGTGGTGACCGTGGTCACGCGGAACCGGCCCGGTAACGGATCGACGCTCGTGCCCGCACACGCCTACACGATCCTCGGCGCGGACGAGCACACCGGGCGGGTCCTCCTCCGCAACCCGTGGGACCAGACCGCATCCGACGACCGGCTCGACTGGCACAGCTGGGAGGAGATCCGCGCGGAGCTGGCGGGCGTCCAGTGCGGGTCGACGCGCCGGCGGAGCTGAGCCCGCCCTCCAACCTGGCCGGGAACTCCCCACCTTGGCCGGGAACTCCGCGCGGCCGCGGTACTGCCGCGGCGGCAGCGCTCAGTGGCCGTGGATGATCGCCACGGGTGCGGTCGCGTGCAGCATCGTCTGGTGGCTGACCGATCCGAGCAGGAGCTCGGCGAAGCCACCCCGGCCGCGAGCCCCGACCACCAGCAGATCGGCGTCCCGGCTCTCCTCCAGCAGCGCCCGCGTCGCCGAGGCCGCCACCAGCACCCGTCGGACGCTGGGCGTGGGCGCCGCCGGACCGTCCTGGCCCGGTCCGGCGGCCGCGCCGATCACCTGTGCGATCGAGTCGTCCAGCACGGCCCGGGCCTGGTCCTCCAGGGCCGCCACGATCTCTCCGGACGTCTCGGCGAACGGGAGGGGCATCGCGGCAAGCCAGGCGTGCACGACGTGCAGAGGGGCACCACGCAGCACGGCCTCGTCCGCAGCCCAGCGCAGCGCCGCCAGCGAGTTCGGTGAACCGTCCACACCGACGACCACCGGAGGCGGCTGCGCCTCCGGTGACTCCGGCGTGTGTGGCTGCTGCTCGCTCCGGCCGGCCGGCCCGGCCGGCCCGGCCGACTCCGCAGCATCCTCGTCATCCCCCGTTCGGGGGGCACGGGCGACGACTACGGGCACGGGCGAGTGCACCGCGACGGAGGCGCTGACGGAACCGATCCGCAGCCGGTGGAGCAGGCCCCGGCCGCGCGTCCCGACCACGATCATCTCGGCGTCCCGGCCCGCCGTGAGCAGGGCCTCGCTGCCCGGGGCGTCAATCACCTCCTCGACGACGGCGAGCCCGGGCGGGAGCTCGACGTCGGTGAGTGCCTCGTGCAGAACCTGGCCGGCGGCCTGCGCGAGCGTCCCCTCGTCGTGCGGGCCCGCGGTCGCGTCGGCCCACCGGCGGACAGCTGACGGCTGCTCGTGTGGGCACGAACCGAGGACGGCACGCACCCGGGCGCCGCGCCGGGACGCCTCCGTGACCGCCCACCGCAGCGCGGACTCCGAACCCGGCGACCCGTCGATCCCGACGACGATGTCAGCCCCCGCGGACCTGCCTGCCGACCCGTTGCGGCCCTCGTCGGTCATGACGGCCTCCCTCTCTCGACGCGCTGTCGACCGGGCCCCACTCCCGGCCCGTCCGCCCTCCGCCCCCCCGCCCCCCGCGGCCAGGGCGCCACCCTCTGCCCCGGCCGACGATGGGCACCTACCCGGCCCGCCTCGCGGGAACCTGGCCGTCCAGAAGCAGGCCGTTGGTGCTCGGTGGTGGCCGTGCATGGCACCCGGCGCCTCGTGGGCCGCAATCAGTTGTCGCCTTTGTGGTAAAAGCTGATCTCCAGGTCCAGCGATGATTGCTGATATAGATCTCCATCGTTGTGTTTTGGGGCGGCCAGAGCCCCGTAGGGGAGAAAACTCCCTCGAATCGGACGCGTTCGGACGTCCGTCGTGCGCGGTGAAGGTGTGTCCACGCCGCGCGATGTGTGCTCCGTGTGAACTGTGCGCACCGTGTGCGACGCGTCGGGGCGTTGCCGGAAGGGCCTCTCCGGCTGAACGGCACGACCTCTCCGCGGCGATTGTGGCGGCGGTGGCCGTGTGCTCCCCGTATGTCCCTCACGTGTCCCTTGTGTGCTCTGTGGCAGTGGGTGCGCACTGCGCAGCCTGCGGTGGAACGTCACCGGCCACCTTCGGCGCCGCAGGTGACCCGGCAGTCACCCGTTGTTGGTGATGGGGGTGTGTTCTCCGTGTGGGCGGACACCCGTCACGTCCGGCGTGTCCCGGGGCGAGGCGGAGTAGCGTGCGGGACCGGACGAAGGCCCGCGTATCCTTGTTCCTTCGACCCCGGGGTCCGGCGAGTAGCCCCGGCCGGTCACGGATGACAAAGGTGCATTCGACGAGCACCGCTCCCGGATGATGGTCTTGCGTGCCGGCCGCCTGCCCGCAACCTCCGGCCAATCGCCGGAAAAACCGATCGGACAACTACGAGACCGCACGGAAACGTGATCTCAGCATCACCGGACGGTCTCCAGACTGGTAGCAAAGAACTTGGAACCGTCAGCTGCCGCCGGCCCCTCCGTGACCGGGCGGTCGCGAGCGGCGAAGCAGACCCGGCCGCAGTTCCGGAGACCGGGAGCATCAGGCCACTTGAGGGAGGAGGAACGTGGCTTCCGACACCATGACCCAGCTGGTCATTCCCGGCGCGCTAGTGATGGTCAGCACTCCCGATCGAGGAGTGCCGGTCGCGAGCATGGCGGACTGGCACGACGCCCTCCTCAACGCCAAGTCGGGCGTGACTCCCGCGATGAAGCTCGTCGCGTTCACGATCTGCACGCACAGTGAGGCCGCGGCGCTCCCCGCGCCGGCCGGCTCCTACATAACCTCTCCCGGCCTGGCGCTGCTCTGTGAGCAGACCAACTACAGCCGCACCCACGCCCAGCGGCAGCTGTCGGCACTGCGTGCCAACGGCTGGCTCGTGACGATCCACCGTCCGGCGGCGGGTCGAACAGCGCGCTATCTGCTGAGCGTGCCGGAGGCCGTGGCGCGCACGGGCGGCTACCGGCTCGCCGGGTCGGGTGCCGAGCAGGGCGGGCAGCCCGCCGGCGGACCCGACGGCACCGTTGTGGGAGCGGCGGCCGCCGCTCCGCAGGGTGGGGATCCACGTGGCATCGCCGCCGTCCCGACCGCGGGCCGTTGCGCCGAGTCCGTCATTCTCGAGGCGAGAGAGCAGGCGGCCTCAGCGGGCCCCGACGACGGCTGCCTCACCGCGGCGTCACTGGAACGGCCGGCGCTCATCCGCCGCCGCAAGCACCCGACCTACGGCGCAGGCGGCCGGGGCATCATTCGGGTCCGTCGCCAGCCGCGCACACTCCCGTCGCCAGCCGACACGGGCATGCGTGCGGCGCCGGCGTCGACGAACCCCGCCGGCCCCCAGCCCGCCGTGTCCGGTGCCTCCTCCGAGGCCGGCCCCGAGGTCGGCTACGGCGAGCGCGCGATGGCTGTGGGCGAGACGCCCTACGTTCCCTTCGGCCCGGTGGTCGGCACCGCCGGCCCGGCGGGGCCGGGTGGGGGCCACGGGAACTCCGGCCCCTGCCTGCAGGCGGTCGCCTCCGACGTGACCCTCGCGGGGCGGACCGCGGCCATGGGGATCTGCGCCAGCGAATATGCGGCGAGCGGCGCAGCGGTCGCGGGCGGACCGCTGGCGGCCACGGCTGCGGCACCAACGGTGAGCGCACCGGCCGAGGCCGCGCCGTCCCGTGGTGGGTTCGTCGAGGGCATCGCCGTCGAGGGGATCTCCACCGCGCAGGACCCGGCCGGAGGAGTCTCCGCCCCGGGCACACCAGGCGGGACCGTGCCGGTCGGTGAGCCGACGGCACTACGGACACCGGGTCCGCGGTCCGCGGGCGAGGAGGCGACGACGAACCGCCGGGCCGCCGAGAACCCGCGGCATCCGGCCCCGTCACCCGTGGTTCCGCCGGACGCCGCCGTCGGCCTGGGCAGTCCGCCTCCGGCGCAGGAAGCGGCCCAGCCGACTCCGGCGCCCGAACCGGAACCGGAACCGGAACTTGATCCGGAGACCGCGGAGCTGTGGACAGCCACCGGGCAGGTGATCGACACGCTTGCCAGCCTGCTCCGCGGGCCAGCCGAGGATTTCGACGTGCTGCGCCAGCAGGTCTTCGATGTGCTCTCCGACGGCACCTGGGCTCCGGTCGAGCTGGCCACCCACCTGGTCAACTTCGTCGCGACCGGGGTGTGGGTCAACGGAGACGGGGTTGTGGACAACATCCGTTGGCGGATGGACCGGCTGCCGCGTGGTGTCACCCAGTGCAGTTGTCGTTCATGCCTGGGCTGGCAGGCCATGCCGGACCGGCCGGCCCGGCCGGGTCCCCGACCGTCGGACAGCCCACTCGGTCCGGTGACGTCGGTGACCACCGCGGCGACCAGGAAACAGACCGCGCCCTCGGCTGCGTCACCGCCGGGCGGCCAGGAGCAGCCCGGTCCCCCGGCGCAGGGCGCCGGCACACAACTGACGCCGCCGAAATCCGCCGTCTCGAAACCCGTGCCTGCGAAAGCTGCCCTCCCCGAGCCCGAGCCCGAGCCAGCGCCAGCGCCAGCGCCAGCGCAGCCAGCTGGTCCTGGGCGCGAGCCGGATCCCCCGACCAGGCCGACGGTTTCGGCGGATCTGCCGCCGCCTCCGCCTCCCGACCTGGCCGCCATCGCTGCCGCTGCGGCGGCGGGCGCCCAGGAAGCCCGGGAGAAACAGGAAGCCCGGGAGAAACAGGAAGCCAAGGACAGGCAGGAAGCTCGTGATCTTGAAGAGGTGCGACTCCAGGCTGTGACGACCAAGGTGACGGAGATCACCGCGGACGCGGACGCGGCCGTGGTGGCGGCGCCGCCGGTCAGGGCGGGGCAGGGCGCGGATACCGAAGCGCCGGAGGCGGAGCCGACAGCGGGGGTGTGAGCCCGCCGCCGTACTCGGCCCCGCCTCGGGTCTCGGCGACGCTCCGTGTGCAGCGGCATGATGGGTTCCATGGGCGGCGACGACACCGAACGGGCCTGGGCGGCCGCGGGGAACGACTGCGACGTCCTCGTGGTCGGGAGCGGATTCGGAGGGAGCGTCGCCGCGCTGCGCCTGGCGGAGAAGGGCTACCGGGTCACGGTGATCGAGGCCGGTCGCCGGTTCAGCCCGGCGACGCTGCCGAAGACGAGCTGGGACATCCGCCGGTACCTGTGGCTGCCTCGCCTCGGCTGCCACGGCATCCAGCGGATCACGCTGCTGGGGCGGGTGCTCGTCCTGTCCGGCGCGGCCGTCGGCGGCGGGTCCGTGGTGTACGCGAACACGCTGTACCGTCCGCTGGACGCCTTCTACACGGATCCGCAGTGGGCCGGTGTCACGGACTGGCGGGCGGAGCTGGCGCCGTACTACGACCAGGCCGAGCGCATGCTCGGCGCCACCCGGAACCCGTCGATGTCCATGGCCGACGAGGTCTTCCAGGCAGTCGCGCACGACATGGGTGTCGGCGACACCTTCCGGCTGACCGACGTCGGTGTCTTCTTCGGCCGCGACGGCCGGCGTGAACCCGGGGTCACCGTGCCGGACCCGTACTTCGGCGGGGCCGGGCCCAGCCGCACCGGCTGCGTGGAGTGCGGCGAGTGCATGACCGGCTGCCGCCGCGGCGCCAAGAACACCCTCGACCGCAACTACCTTTACCTGGCCGAACAGTGTGGTGCCCGGGTGGTGCCGGACACCACTGTGCGAGGGGTCCGGCCCGACGGCCGCGGCGGCTACGAGATCCAGACAGCACGTACCGGCGCCCGGCGCCCGGGTGACCGCGGCGCGGGCCACTGGACGGCGCGGCAGGTCGTGTTCGCCGCGGGCGCCCTGGGTACGCAGCGCCTGCTGCTGGCGATGCGGGACGGCGGTCAGCTACCGGATCTGTCGCCGCGCCTGGGCCACCTGACCAGGACGAACTCCGAGGCCATCCTCGGTGCGACCAGGCCGCTGCCGGACGGCCGCATCGCCCGCGGAGTGGCGATCACCTCGTCGTTCTACCCGAACGACCACACGCATGTGGAGCCCGTCCGTTATGGCCGCGGCAGCAATCTCATGGCACTGCTGTCGGGCGCGATGACGGACGGCGGCGGCCGGCTCCCTCGCTGGGTGGCCTTCCTGAGAGCGGTGGCGCGACGTCCGTACCTCGCCCTGCTGGGGGTGCCGTGGCGCTGGTCGGAGCGGACCATGATCGCCCTGGTGATGCAGTCACGGGACAACTCGCTGACGGTCCGTCGGCGTCGGGGCCCGTTCGGGACCTCCTGGCTGACCAGCCGGGCCGGTCACGGTGAGCCGAGCCCGACCTGGATTCCCGAGGGCAACCAGGCGGCGCGGCTGGTCGCCGAACGGATGGGGGGCCACGCCGGCGGGGTGATCACGGAACTGGCGAACGTCCCGATCACCGCGCACATTCTCGGTGGGGCGGCGCTGTCCGAAGATCCGTCGCGTGGAGTGATAGACCCCTACCATCGGGTGTTCGGTCATCCGGGTCTGCATGTCGTCGACGGTGCGGCGGTGCCGGCGAACCTGGGGGTCAACCCGTCGCTGACCATCACAGCGATGGCTGAACGGGCCATGGCGTTCTGGCCGAACCGGGGCGACGCCGACCCGCGGCCCCCGCAGGGAGCGCCGTATCGGCGGGTCGCCCCGGTGGCACCGTCCCACCCGGCCGTGCCGGCCGGCGCGCCCGGGCACTACACGGTGACCTGACCTGACCTTGGCCCGGCCCCGAGGCCTGCCCCCGGGGCCGCGCGGCTCCGCGGAGCCGGCTCGGTCAGGTGTGCCGGCCGGCCTCGGTCATGGCGTCCACGCCGGGCATCTCCTCCATACCGGACGTCACCTCCGGCCCGACGCCCTCGGTGATGTTGCTCCGGACCGGCGGGACGGGCTGGGCGGTGGTGTCCTCGGCATCGGCGGAGGCCAGGTAACGGCGGGCGGCGACCGCCGCCGCGGCGCCGCTGCCGACGAGCAGCAGAGTGACGAAGCCGCGCCGCCGCCGACGGTGGACCCGGGCGAGCCGGTGCTCTGCCTTCGCCAGCCGCTTCTCCAGCAGCTCCTGGGCCCGGTCGGCCTGCGCCCGGGCCTTCGACTCCGAGCGGACGGCGCGGCGTGAGCGTGTCTTCTCCAGGCGCAGCTCGGTCGCCATCCGTGCCCGCTCCGCCGAGATCTCCGCGCTCGAACGTGCCTTCTCGATCCGCCGCGCGGTACGGCCCGACGCCTCCGAGGCCTTGCCGGCGGCCCGGCTGGCCGCCTTACCGGCGACGCTCCCACCGGTGCTGGAGACGTCGGAGACCCGGTGCGCCAGTGTGCTTCCGGCACCACGGGTCGCATGTGCGGCGGATCCGGCGGTACTGCCCGCCTTCACCGCGGCCTTCGTAGCGGCGGCGCCGGCGCGATCAGCCACGTTGCGCGCGGCGCCCGGGATCCCGCTCACCGGCGCGGCCTCTGTGACGTGCGCGAGCCTGTCCTTGAGTGTCGTGCTCATGGCTTCCCTTCGCTGACTGCGTCGTTGATGTCGCGATCGGAGGTGAAGGCGTGCCGTGCGGCAGGCGCCCGAAGCCCCACCCGGGTGAAACGCGCCGTCAAGATCTGTGCAGTGTCCCGTACCCCGTCCGTTGGCCGTTACAACGTGACGGGCCCTCGGGTCGTGTCACCTACGCTTGCGACACATGCCCGATGCTGTCCGGCGAGGGTGTCCGGTGGGATCGGCGGTGGCCGCTGTCGTCGTGAGCCCGGCATACGATCGGGCGAGACAAGAGGTACGTGCCGAAAAGACGGAGAGAAGGCAGGCTCATGGCCGAGGAGCTGTACGCGACGCTGCGCACGACTCAGGGCGACATCGAGGTCAGGCTGTTTCCCGATCATGCCCCGAAGACGGTCAAGAACTTCGTCGGGCTTGCCACCGGGAGCCGGGAGTGGGCCGACCCGCAGACCGGCGAGAAGAAGACCGGCGTTCCGCTGTACAGCGGAACGATCTTCCACCGGGTGATCCCGAACTTCATGATCCAGGGTGGTGACCCGCTGGGTAACGGTCGCGGCGGCCCCGGCTACAAGTTCGCCGACGAGTTCCACCCGGACCTGCAGTTCAACCGCCCGTACCTGCTCGCGATGGCGAACGCCGGTCCGGGCACGAACGGTTCCCAGTTCTTCATCACCACGGCCGCCACCGACTGGCTGAACCGCAAGCACACGATCTTCGGTGAGGTCGCCCGGGGCACCGAGGTCGTGGACGCGATCGGCAAGGCCCAGACGGGCGCGCAGGACCGTCCGTTGACCGACGTGGTGATCAACGAGATCGTCATCGACACCCGGCCCGTCTGAGGCTTCGAAACGATCATGAGGGCGGGGGTGGCGTGCGTGGCGGCCTGTCATGATCGCGGTGCCGCGGTGCGGCGGGGCCGGCTGTGACGCATCCGCCGGCAGGTGACGCGGAACGCGGCGCTCCCGCACCGCGCGCCGACGAGCCTGGGCAGTGGAGTCGGCCCCTCCCACCGGGCGGTCCGGTCATCTCCGGCCACCCGGAACAGCCGGTTCTGCCCGGGCAGCCCGGCCAGTCCGGTGGGCCCGGCCAGTCCGGTGGGCCCGGGCAGCCGGGTGGGCCCGCGCCCGCCGGCCCGCCCGGCCCGGTGGCCGGGAGCCCGCCGCCCGCGGGGCCACCGCACCTTCCGCACTGCTATCGCCACCCGGAGCGGGAAACCTACGTCTCCTGTCAGCGGTGCGGGCGGCCGATCTGCCCGGACTGCATGCGTCCGGCGGCGGTCGGCTTCCACTGCCCCGAGGAGTCCGGTGCCGGCTCGGACCGGCAGGGCCCGGCCCGTCGCTCCGGCGACCGCGCGAGCTTCGGGGCGCGGCGGCGGGCCGGCCGGCAGGGGCTGGTCACCCAGATTCTCCTCGGCCTGTGCGTTGTCGCCTACGTCCTGCAGGACCTGCCCGGGCTCAGTCGCAACGCGAACGACGTCAACCGGTTCAGCCAGGACTTCCTGCTCAGCGGTGTGGACGTCGCCCTGCACGGCCAGTACTACCGCCTCGTCAGCGCCGCCTTCCTGCACGGCCACTACCTGCACATCCTGGTGAACCTGTACGCCCTGTTCGTGTTGGGCTACCAGCTCGAGGCGATCATCGGGCGGGTGCGGCTCGTCGGGCTCTTCCTCGCCGGCGCGGTGGGTGGGAACGTGCTGAGCTACGTGGTGAACGGCCTGGATGCGTACTCCCTCGGCGCGTCGACCGCCATCTTCGGCTTCTTCGGCGCCTTCTACGTGATCGCCCGGCGAATGCGGACCGACACGACCCAGATCCTGATCCTGATCGTGCTCAACTTCGCGATCACGTTCACCCTGAACAACATCGATCGCTGGGGGCACATCGGCGGCCTGGCCGCCGGTGCGCTGGTGGGGCTGATCTACGCCTATGTACCGGCGCGGCGCGCGCCGGTACAGGCGGCGGGCGTGCTTGCGCTCATCGCTGTGTTCTTCGCTGTGGCCTTCGCAAAGACCGCGTCCCTCGGTCTGCCGGTTCTCGGCGCCTGACCGCGCCTGACCGCGCCTGACCCGGCCGTTCTCAGCCGAGCCGGGCGCGCTGCTCCTCGATGATCTCCGCTACCTGCTCCGGATCCGCACCGAGCTGCCGGCGGCTGATCAGCACCGGCCCATCGAGGGTCTCGATCTCCAGGGTGCGCACGTGGACGAGGCGGCGGTTGTGGGTCAGGGCCGCGGAGCGAACGCCGAGCACCGCGGCCCAGGGCAGGTGCCGGCGGCGCAGCCCGTCCACGTAGTCGAGTCCGCCGGCGGTCAGCCGCAGCGCGGGCCGGCCTGCCGCGTCCCGGACGGCCAGCCCCACCAGCCCCAGGCCGACCAGACCGACGAGCAGGCGTCCCGCGTTGTCGAGGGACGCCGCCCGCCAGGCCAGGCTCTCGACGGCGGCGACGACGAGCAGGGCGCCGCCGCCCGCCGCGTACGCGGCGCACCGCAGCAGCGAGGGAGACCAGGAAAGCTTCTGCGGCGCCACGGTCAGATCCTCGCCGCCGCGTCCGTGGCATCCGCCGTATCCGGGGTCGCGGTGCGAAGGGCGGCGACGGCGGCCAGCGCCCGTTCCACCACCTCCACCCGACCCAACCGGAGCGCGTCCTGCCGGATCCGGCTTGCCACCGCGTCGCCGAGATGGGCGTCCAGCCTCGTGAGCAGGCCCGCGAGCTGCTCCGCATCGACTCCCACCACCGCGGGGGCATCGGGGTCCGCCTCCGCCGCGATCAGCATCAGCAACGCGTCCTCCTCCCGGCCCAGCCGGGCGAGCAGGTCGGCCGCGTTACGCAGGGTGGTCCACTGCTGCGGCCAGCTTCCGGTCCGCAGCCACTGCTGGATCACCTCCGGGTAGCAGGCGACCGCGGTGGCCAGATCGCCGGTGCGAGCCGCGGACGAGGCCAGTGTGACCAGTGTGACCCCCGCGATGAAGGTGATGGCGCTGGAACGGGCCTCGCGCAGGGCGCGCTCGGCGTGCCGACGGGCCAGCGCGGGGTCGCTGTGCGTGTGGATCTCCGCCTGGACGTAGGGGACGAACGCCCGGGTGACCGCCATGGTGGTGCCGGCCATGAGCCGGTCGGCGCGGGTGATCAGCTGCTCGGCCAGCGCGTCCCGGCCGCCGTAGGCCGCCGCCAGCGCCGCGACGGCCAGCTGGTTCGGGATGCGGTACGAGTCCACCTCGGCGCAGGCGGTGAGGTTCTCGACGGAGGCGTCGTAGTCGCCCGTGAACAGCGCGACGGTGCCCAGCGCGTACTGGGCGACACTGACCCCGATCTCGTCCTGGGCGCAGGCGAGCGAGCGCCGGGCGAGGTCGACGGCCTGCGCCAGGCTGCCCGACCGCCACGCCGCGTGACTGGCGGCGGCGAGCAGCTGCGCCGCGTCCGGCAGGTCGGCGACTCCGGGAAGCTCGGTGCTGTCCAGCGTCCAGGCCCACAGCTCGGCGTTGTCGTGCCAGATCGCGTACTCCTCGATGTCGACGCAGATCCGTACCGCGGCCGCCACGTCACCGCGCTCCAGCAGCCGTTCGCGGCCGGCCCGCAGCACGGGCAGCGCGGCGAGGATGCGCCGGCCCCACCACGGCGCGTCCCCACCGGTCAGGCCCGCCGCCGCGGCCCGGCTGAACGTGCAGGACCAGGCGGCGACCAGATCCTGGGCGGCCTCGAGCTCACCGGCCGCGCGCGCCGCCTCCGTCCCGTACGCCCGGATGCTGTCCAACATCCGGAACGCTGTGCCGCTGCCGGGGTCGACCGGTGACGGGACCGTCTCCACCATCGATGTGTCGACGAGAGCACCCAGCGCGGCCACCGGATCGTCGTCGGCGATCGCCGTGGCGACGAACTCGGCGACCGACAGCTCGAAGACACCCGGGACCGCGGCCAGATGACGGAAAAGCCGCTGGGCGCGGGCGTCGAGCAGGCGGTAGGACCAGGCGATCGTGCCGCGCAGGGTCTGGTGGCGATGGTCGTCGGCAGGCCCCCCGCCACCCCGGCCGAGATCGAGCCCGGTGTCCATCCGGGCGCGCAGGTCGGTCGGGTGCAGTACCGTCAGCCGGCTCGCCGCCAGCTCGATCGCCAGCGGCAGGCCGTCCAGCCCGCGGCAGATCTCCACGGCGTCGCCGACGGCCGCGCGACTCAGCTCGGTGCCGCCGCGGGCCTGCCTCGCGCGGTCGAGGAACAACCGGACGGCGGCCGCGTCGGCGGCGTCGGCCGGATCGGTGCCCGGCGCGGGCAGCGCGAGCGGCCCGAGGCGGAACACCCACTCGCCGGCCGCGCCCAGCGGGGCCCGGCTCGTGGTCAGCACCGCGAGGTGCGGCACCCAGCGGAGCAGTTCGACCACCAGGGCGCGGGCGGCGTCCAGCAGGTGCTCGCAGTTGTCGATCACGAGGATCTGCCGGCGGGTCGACAGGAAGTCGATCACGGCATGCAGCAGGTCACCTCGGGTGCTGACCTCCAGCGCCTGCGCGAGAACGAAGGGCACTGTCGCCTCGTCCCGCACGGGTGCCAGTTCGACCAGGGTGGCCCCGTCCGGCCACAGCGGGGCGGCACGGTGCACGAGGTCCAGCATGATGCGCGTCTTGCCCACGCCGCCGGGCCCGACGATGGTCACGCACCGGTCGGCGCGCAGCAGCTCGGCGAGTCGGTCCAGCTCGTCGGCGCGTCCCAGCAGAGGTGTGGGGGAGCGGGGCAGGCGGACTCGCGGGCTCGGCGGGTCCTGAGGGACCCGCCGAGCCCGGTCGCCGGGCGTGCCCCGCTCCGTGGGCTGCTCCGTGGGCTGCTCCGTGGGCTGCGAAGACGGTGCCGCGGCAGCAGCACGGACAGATGGTGGGGCGGTGGGAACGAGCTCGCCGCGGGCCACCGCGCGTTCGAGATCGGCGAGCGCCGCCGACGCGGCCAGACCCGTCTCGTCGGCGAGCCGGCGGCGGAAGCCGCGGGCGACGGAGAGTGCTTCGGGGGCCCGGCCGTCCAGTGCCAGTGCGCGGATGAGCAGCAGGTGCGCGGCCTCCCGTAACGGGTCGGCGGCCGCGGCGTGCATGGCATCCCCGATCACGACCGCCGCGGGTTCGCAGCCGAGGCGAGCATCCAGGAGATCATCGGTGAGCGTCTGGCGCAGCCGGGCCAGCCGGACGGCCTCGGCACCGAGCGGGCCACCCTCGCCGAACTCCGCCAGGGCGTCACCCCGCCACAGGCCGAGGGCCAGCCGCAGCTGGTCGGCCGAGGCCGCCGGATCGGTCGGGCGCAGCGCTCGGGCCCGCGCCGCGGACGCCTCCGCCCGGGCGGCGTCGAGGCTGTTGGCGGCGAGCACGAGCCGATAGCCGCCGCCGTCCCGGAGGAGGTGGTCGGCCCGTGCCCCGAGGTGGCCTCTGATCCGCGAGAGGTGGCTGTGCAGTGTCGGGCCGGCGGAGGTGGGCGGCTCCGTGCCCCAGACGGCCTCGGTGAGCGCGCCGACTCCGACGACCCTCGCCTGGGCCAGTGCCAGCGTGGCCAGCAGGGCCCGCCGCCGGGCGCCGGGAACGGCGACCTCCGACCCGTCGACGCGCAGCCGCATCGGGCCGAGGAGGTCGACCTCCACATCCGCCCACGGAGCGGAACGGTCGTCGGGGATGGTGCCGCCGGTCATCTGTGCTCCTCCCCTCCCGGCCGACCCCTCCCTGTCGGCGGAAGAGCCGTGCAACCGCGTGCATCTGGCGTGCAGCTCCCATTCAAGCCGGCTCACGCAGCCTCGGAGGTGTTCATCACCGGGCTCATCCCGGACGGGTGTGCGACACCCTCCGGAGCCCGCCGGCAGCAGGAGGCGGCCATGACCACCGAGACCATCGAGACCATCGAGACCACCGAGACCACAGCGGACGGCACGACGGCGGACGACACGGCTCTGGCCCAGGGAGGCTTCGACCTGGCGGAGGTCGAGCGGTTCGCCTTCAAGATCGCCCAGGACCAGGCGACCGCCACGGTGAGCGCCCTCGGGTGGCTCGGTGACAGGCTCGGCCTGTGGGCGGCTCTCGCGGCCGCGGGGCCGGTCACCAGCGGGGAGCTCGCGGCGCGGACCGGCCTGGTGGAGCGCTACCTGCGGGAGTGGCTGGCGTCCCAGTACGCCGCCGGCAACCTGCGCTACGACCCGGCGAACGAGCAGTTCCACCTGCCGGCCGAATGGGCCGCGGTGCTCGCGGACCCGAACTCGCCAGCGGCCTCGGCCGGCGGCTACGAGTCGATCATGGGTTTCTACGCCGCCGCGGACAGGCTGGTCGACACGTTCCGCACCGGCGGTGGCATCGAGTGGGGAAGCCACGACCCGCGGCTGTACAGCGGCGTCCACCGCTACTTCGGTCCGCTCTACCGGGCCAGCCTGGTCAGTGAGTGGCTCCCCGCGCTGGACGGGATCGTCGACCGGCTGCGCTCCGGCGTGAAGGTGCTCGACGTCGGCTGCGGCCACGGCTCGTCGACCCTGCTCATGGCGGAGGCCTTCCCGTCGTCCACCTTCCACGGCGTCGACCCGCACCCGCAGTCGGTGCACGCCGCGCGGACGGCCGCCCACCGGGCCGGGGTCGCCGACTGGACGACCTTCGCGGTGGCCCCGGTGACCGGCGACATCGGCGGCGGCTACAGCCTCATCTGCTTCTTCGACTCCTTCCACCACGTTCGGGACGCGGTGGCCGCCGCCGCGGCGTGCTACCGGGCGCTCGCCCCCGGCGGCACGCTGATGCTGGTGGAGCCGCGCGCGGCGGACAGGGTGGAGGACAACACCGACGTCGTCGGGCAGAGTTTCTACGCGGCATCGACCCTCGTCTGCCTGCCCGACGCGCTCTCGCAGCCCGAGCCGGGTACCGATGGTGATCACGCCGCCCACGCCGCCCACGCCGCCCACGGCGACGCACCCGGCCGGGACGCCCTGGGCGGCATGGCCGGACCGGCGCGGATCGCCGAGGTCCTCCGGGCCGGCGGGTTCGGCTCCGTCCGGGTGGCCGCGGAGACGATGGTCAACATCGTCATCGAGGCCCGGAGATGAGCCGCGGGCCGACCGGGCTGGCTGGGCCGACCGGGCTGGCTGGGCCGACCGGGCTGGTCGGAACGCTGGTTCTCGACCTTCTCGGCGGTCGCCGCGCCGGTGCGGCGACCCCGGCGCCGCCCCCGCCGGGGCCACTGCTCGGGATCTGGGCGCATCCGGACGACGAGACCTACCTGTCCGGAGCGCTGATGGCGGTGGCCGCGGGGCTCGGAGCCAGGGTCGTCTGCCTGACGGCCACGCGCGGCGAGCGGGGCGGGCCGGTCCCGCCCGGCTCGCCGCCGGGAACGACGCTCGGCCAGCTGCGGGTGGCCGAACTGGCCGGGGCGCTGGACGTCCTCGGGGTCCGCGAGCAGGTTCTGCTCGGCCTGCCCGACGGTGGCTGCGCCGAGATCCCGCCGGCCGGACCGGTGCATCGGATCGCCGAGGTCATCCGCGCCGTCAGCCCGGCCGCTGTCGTGACCTTCGGACCGGACGGTTTCACCGGCCACCCGGACCACCGCGCAGTCTCGGCCTGGGCGACGGCCGCGTTCGAGCGGGCGGCCCCGGCCGGCGCCCGCCTGCTGTACGCGGCCGCGACCGCCGACCGTGCCGCCCAGAGCCGGGACGTGGAGGAGATCCTTGGCGTGCGGATGAACGAGGACGCCGAGGAGGCTGAGGAGGACAGCCCGGTCGTGGCGGAGGAGGTGCTCGCGGCCCGGCTGCGGCCCACCGGGGCCCTACTGGAACGCAAGATCGCCGCACTGCGGGCGCATGCCTCGCAGACGGCGGGCGCGCTGGCCGCGCTGGGTCCGGACCGCTACGCGGCGTGGGCCGCCGAGGAGGCGTTCGTGGACTACCGGACCCCACGCCGGCCCGGCTGACCCCGGGCCCCGCCAGCCGGTGTCGGCTTGCCGACGGCGCGGCCGGGTGGCTTGCGCGCCCTCCGGGTCTGGCTACCATTCGCGTTCTTACTTTTACTCAAAGTAGCGATCTGGTGGTCCGATCCGCGGGGAAGGGGCGGCCGGTCGCGGGCGACGGCGTCGCGGCACCGCGGCGCGGGTGGAGGGGGAACAGTGGCGCACACACCGACGCGACGTGGCGGGGGGAGCCCGTTCCCGCCGATCGCCGAGTACGGGTTCCTCTCCGACTGCGAGACGAACTGCCTGGTCGCGCCAAGCGGGAACGTCGAGTGGATGTGCGTGCCCCGCCCCGACGCGCCGAGCGTGTTCGGGGCGGTGCTCGACCGGTCAGCGGGCGGGTTCCGCTTCGGCCCGGACCGGACGTTCATTCCGGCCGGTCGCCGCTACCTGCCGGGGACCAACGTCCTGGAGACCACCTGGCAGACACCCACCGGGTGGCTGATCGTCACGGACTGCCTGGTCGTCGGCCGGTGGCACCGCACCCACCGGCGCTCCAAGACGCACCGTCGCACCCCCGGCGACTGGGACGCCGACCACGTGCTGCTGCGGCTCGCCCGGTGCGAGCACGGCGACGTCGACCTGAGCCTCGTCTGTGAGCCGAACTTCGACTACGGGCGCAGCCCCGAGTCATGGTGCTACGAAGGCGACGACTACTCCACCGGTGTGATCAGCCACGCCGGCCCGGAGACCGGGCCGGACGCCGATCCGTCCTCGGGCGTCTCGCTGCGGCTGCGCACCGACCTGCGGCTCGGTTTCGACGGCCGCCGGGCGCTGGCCCGGACGACGCTGCGGGAGGGCGACACCGCGTTCGTCGCGCTGACCTGGCGGGCGGAGGACCCGCTGCTGCCCGCCGACTACCGCCAGGCCTGTACGGCGGTCGAGAGCACCACCGAGTTCTGGCGGCAGTGGCTGTCCCGCGGGAGGTTCCCGGACCACCCGTGGCGCCGGCATCTCCAGCGCAGCGCCCTCGCGCTGAAGGGCCTGACCTACGCACCGACCGGCGCGCTGCTCGCCGCCGCGACGACGTCCCTGCCGGAGACCCCGCACGGCGAGCGCAACTGGGACTACCGGTACAGCTGGATCCGCGACTCGACGTTCGCCCTGTGGGGCCTCTACACCCTCGGCCTGGACTACGAGGCGGACGACTTCTTCTCGTTCATCGCGGACGTCGCCGAGCACGCCGACGACATCCAGGTGATGTACCGGGTCGGCGGCGAGCCGCGGATCGACGAGGAGATCCTCGGGCACCTGTCCGGCTACGACGGTGCCACCCCCGTCCGGGTCGGCAACGCGGCGGCCCAGCAGCGCCAGCACGACGTGTGGGGCGTCATCCTCGACTCGGTCTACCTGCACACCCGTTCGCGGGACTACCTGTCCGAACGGCTGTGGACGGTGCTCGTCCGGCTCGTCGAGGCCGCGGCGACGCACTGGCGGGAGCCCGACCGGGGGATGTGGGAGGTCCGCGGCAAACCCCAGCACTTCACGGCGTCCAAGATGCTCTGCTGGGTGGCGCTCGACCGCGGCCGGCAGCTGGCGCAGATGCGCGGTGACTACACCACGGCCGAGCGGTGGCGCGGCATCGCGCAGGAGATCCATGCGGACGTGCTGGCCAACGGAGTCGACCACCGCGGCGTGTTCACCCAGTACTACGGGTCGACCGCCCTGGACGCCTCGGTGCTGCTGATGCCGCTGCTGGGCTTCCTGCCCCCGACCGACGACCGGGTGAAGGCCACCGTGCTCGCCGTCGCCGACGAGCTGACCGTGGACGGTCTTGTCCTGCGCTACCGGACGGACGAGACCGATGACGGGGCCGAGGGCGAGGAGGGCGCGTTCCTCATCTGCTCGTTCTGGCTGGTGTCGGCGCTCGTGGAGATCGGGGAGGTCACCCGGGCCCGGCAGCTGTGCGAGCGGCTGCTGAGCCTGGCCAGCCCGCTGGACCTCTACGCCGAGGAGATCGACCCGGCAGACGGCCGCCACCTGGGCAACTTCCCACAGGCCTTCACCCACCTGGCCCTGATCAACGCGGTGATGTACGTCATCGGGGCCGAGGGCGGCGACTCCCGCCCCCAGCCCTCCTACGCCGGCTGATCGGCAACGGGCCCCGGCGTAACGGGCCGGGGCCCGTTGTGCCGGCCCTGTCGGGAACAGCGTCGGCCCGTCGGGCATAAGGGTTCCGTATGCCGGATATCCACATTGTGGACAACGGTTGTGGATGAATGACATCGGTGGAAGTCATCGCGGCGCCACGGGACCGCTCAGCGTCGGCTGGACCGCTCAGCGCCACTGGGTCGACACTGCCAGCCCGACGACCACGAACCCGAAACCGACCAGGATGTTCCAGCCGCCGAGGCTCTCCATCCCGAGCACCCCGCCGTCGGAGAAGTAGTAGACGAGCAGATAGGCAATGCCGATCAGGAAGAACGCCAGGATCATCGCCCCGAACCAGGGCGGCGACGGTGGCTTGCGCTTCGGCGTGCGGGTGCTGCCCTGGGGGGCGGTCGCCGCCGGCTTCTTCGACTTCCGGCGTCGGGATTCGGGCACTGGGGGCTCCTCGTGACCAGGCTCGCACGGTGCGCCGGCCGGGGTGCCGGGCGGGCGTCATCGCGACGTTCGTCACCAGGGTAGACAGTGTGACCGTCCGGAAGCCGTATGGGCGCCGACTGAGGTGTCCCGGTGTCCCCGCGGCGTGGCGCCTGCCCGGCACGCCGACCGGAGCCGGCCGTATGCGGGCTGTGGTCCGCGGCGTAGCCTGCGGCGGTGGCAACCACGGCTGCGGACAGTGGCCGACCGCGACCGCCGCCCACCGGAGGACGGCGCGACATGGGAAGGGCCCGAGGCGCCACGGACGACATCACTGACCGGGACGACATCACTGACCGCCGGACGCATCAGCGTGCCAGCTGGCCGGGTGCCTGGCGGCTGGCCGCGGCCGCGACGTCCGCCGTGCTGGTCGCCCTCGTCTGCGGTGCGGTCGCGACCACACCCGCGGCAGGCCGTGCCGGCGGGTCGGGTGTCGCGAGCGTCGCCGACTTCGTCGCCGAGGACCGCCGCCGCCTGAGCGCCGAGGCGGAGCGGGTCCGCGGCGAGCGGGCGGCACTGGGATCCGGCGGGGCGGCATCCCCCGACCGGCCGGCCCCCTCCGCGTCCGTGTCGCCGACACCTTCGCCGTCCACACCCACGCCCACGTCCGAAGCACCGGGGCCGGCGCCGGCGCCGGACGCGCCGGACGCGCCGGACGCGCCGGACGCGCCGGACGCGCCGGACGCGCCGGACGCGCCGGACGCGCCGGACGCGGACGATCCGCGGCTGCGGCGCGCCGAGCTCGCCGCCCAGGTCGGCCTCACCGCCGTCCGCGGCCCGGCGGTGACCGTCGAGCTGGACGACGCGGCGCGGGAGACCCGGGGCCGGCCGTTGCCCGCCGGCATCCGCTCGCCGGGCCCGAACGATCTCGTCGTGCACCAGCAGGACGTCCAGGCGGTGGTGAACGCGCTGTGGGCGGGTGGCGCCGAGGCCATGGCCATCATGAACCACCGGGTCACCCCCCGGACGGCGGTCCGCTGCGTCGGCAACACGCTGCTGCTCGAGGGCCGGGTCTACTCACCCCCCTTCCGGATCAGCGCGATCGGTGACCAGACCGCGCTGCGCGGCGCGCTGGACGGCGATCCCGGGGTGCGGCTGTACCGGGACTACGTGGCGGCCTACGGCCTCGGGTACCGCGTCGTGACGGACGCCGACCTGCTCCTGCCCGCGCACAGTGGGGACCCGCTCACCGACATCGGGCCGGGCACCGGCTGAGCGTGCGGCAGGATGGAAGCCGTACCCGTGGGCGCGCCGCGCCCGGTGCCGTGCCCCGGGAGGCCTGATGCGGATCCTGGTCGTCGACAACTACGACTCGTTCGTGTTCAACCTGGTCCAGTACCTCGGCCAGCTGGAGACCGAGTGCCTGGTGCGGCGCAACGACGAGATCGACCCGGCGGACGTCGGCGGTCTCGGCATCGACGGCGTGCTCCTCTCCCCGGGGCCGGGCACGCCCGAGGCGGCCGGGGTCAGCATCCCGATGGTGCGCTCCTGCGCCGACCGCCGGCTGCCGCTGTTCGGGGTGTGCCTGGGGCATCAGGCTCTCGGCGTCGCCTACGGCGCGACGGTCGACCGGGCGCCGGAGCTGCTGCACGGCAAGACGTCGGTGGTTCACCACGCGGGTGCCGGGGTGCTCGCCGACCTGCCGTCGCCGTTCGTCGCGACGCGCTACCACTCGCTGGCGGTCCAGGAGCCCACGCTGCCCGCCGAGATCGAGGTGACAGCCCGCACCGAGAGCGGGGTGGTGATGGCGATGCGCCACCGCGAGCTGCCGCTCGAAGGCGTCCAGTTCCACCCCGAGTCGGTGCTGACCCAGGGCGGGCACCTGATGCTCGCCCGCTGGCTGGAGACGTGCGGCGACGGCGGGGCGGCCAGCCGCCTCGCCCCCGCCCTCGCGGCGGAGGTCGAGACGCTGCGCCTGGCCGCTTTCGCCTGACCCCTGACCCCTGGCTCCTGACCCGGCCCGGCCCGGGGCCCGGCCCGGTCAGTTGTTTCGCAAGCCGCCGTTCTGGCCTGGCCCACCGCTGAACGGAGGCCCGCCGGCCGTGGGTGTCGTCGTCACCGGCGGCGTCGTCACCGGCGGTGTCGTCTGCGGGGCGGTCGGGGTCTCCTCGGGCGGTGTCGTCTCCTCGGGCTCCCCGGTGCCTCCGGTGGTGGGCGGTGAGGTCGGCGTCTGCTGGGTGGCCTGCTGCACGACGAAGATCGTCACTGTGGAGCCGCGGGCGACACTGTTGCCGTTCGGGCTCTGGTCGGCGACGGTGCCGGGCGGGCGGGAAGCGTCCTGGGAAGCCTGCTGGGCGACCTCGAGCCCGAACCTGCGCAGTTCGGCGGCGGCCGCCTCCGCGGTTCTGCCCCGTACGTCCGGCACGTTGACCTGCGGGTTCACCACGTAGATCGTGACGGTCGCCCCGGCGCTGACAAGGGCGCCGGGCGTGGGCTCGCTCCTCTCGACCTTGCCCACCCCATACTGGGCGGCGTCGAAGTACTGCACCGCCACCGCCTCCAGACCGGCGGCGCGCAACGTCTCCGTCGCGGCCTGCTCGGTCATGCCGACGAGCGTCGACGGAACCGTCTGCTGGCCCTTCGCGATCGCGACGGTGATGGTCACGGTCTCGTCGGGGTCGATCGGCGCGCCCGGGGCCGGCATCATCCTCAGCACGGTGTCCGGGTCGAACTGGTCGTTCTGCTCGTCCTTCTTGTCCTCCGTGCCCGTCCAGCCCTCGGCCCGCAGCGCCCGGATCACGTCGTTGTACGGCTTGCCGATGAGGTCACTCGGGATCGTGATCTGCGCGCTGGCCGTGTCCTCGCCGCCGTCGTCGCCGAGCAGGGAGGTGGCGAGCAGCGCCACCACGACGAAGACCAGGACGGCACCTAGGCCGGCGAGGACGAACTTGAGGATGGGCGAGCCGTCGCGGTCGCCGCCCGGCCGGCCGCGGCCGGGCTCGTCGTAGCGCCCGGGCTCGTCGTAGCGGCCGTCGTCGTCGTAGCGGTTGACCGGCCCGGTCCGTTCGAAGCGGTCGTAGGACTCGCCCCGGATCTGCGTGCGGTCGTCGTAGCCGTCGTCGTCGTAGCCGCCGCGGTCGTCGTAGCGGTTGTCGTAGCCGCCGCCGGAGCGGCCGAGCAGCGCGGTGCCGGCCGTCGCCGTGCTTCCCGCGCCGAGCATCGTCTCGTCGGCGCCGCCCGTCATCATCGCGTGCACCCGCTGGCCGCCCAGCGCGCGCTCGAGGTCGTCACGCATCTCGCCGGCGGTCGCGTAGCGGTCGTCCGGGTCCTTCTCCATCGCCTTGAGCACGACGGCGTCGGCCGCGGGGGAGATCCGCGGGTCGTGGCTCGACGGCGGCGGCGGGATCTCGCGGACGTGCTGGTAGGCGACGGCGACCGGGTTGTCGCCGCGGAACGGCGGCTCGCCGGTCAGCAGCTCGTAGAGCAGCACGCCGGTGGAGTAGACGTCGCTGCGGGAGTCGACCCGCGCGCCGCGGGCCTGCTCCGGGGAGAGGTACTGGGCCGTGCCGATCACCGCGGAGGTGGCGGTCATCGTGGACGACGTCGCGGTCGTCGCGCGGGCGATGCCGAAGTCCATCACCTTCGCCGCGCCGTCCGCCCCGACCATGACGTTCGCGGGCTTGATGTCGCGGTGGATGATGCCCATCCGGTGGCTGTAGTCCAGCGCGGCGCAGACCTCCGCGGTGACCTGCATCGCGTACCGCTCGTCGAGGGGCCCCCGGGCCTGGATGATGTCCCGCAGGGTCTGGCCCTCGACGAACTCCATGACGATGTACGGGAGCTGCGTCCCGTTGATGACGTCCTCGCCGGTGTCGTACACCGAGACGATCGCGGGATGGTTCAGCGACGCCGAGGACTGCGCCTCGCGGCGGAACCGGGCGAGGAAGGTCGGGTCGCGCGCCAGGTCGGCGCGCAGCGTCTTCACGGCGACCTCGCGGCCCAGCCGGATGTCGCGGCCCCGGTAGACCTCGGCCATGCCGCCGTAGCCGATGCATCCGCCGAGCTCGTACCGCTCGCCGACGAGCCTCGGCTGAGCGTCGTATCTCTCCGTTACATCGGTCACAGATTGTCACCCGTCGTCGGCTGTCTCGCGCCGGCCACCACGGTGCCAGTCGCTTCGCCGCCCGCACCGACGATCTTTTCTACCACGGGTGTGAGATGCAGCACACTTGCTGGGGCTGCACTGTTGTTCTCGGACCCTCCCCTCTCCGCGAACTCACGGGTGATCACAGCGACCACCAGCACGGTGAGGATCAGCAGCGCGATGAGAACAGGCATCGGCAGCCGGCGCCGTCCGCCGCTCGCCGGGACGGGCCGGCGGCGGCCCGGGCGCCCGCCCGCCGCGTCGCCGGGCTCGTCCGACCAGCTGGGCTGGGACGGCTGGTAAAGGGTGCCGGCCGGGTCACCGTGGCCGCCCTGGCCCCGCGGCCCGAAGTCGTTGTTGCCCTGGTAGTTGGCCTCGTAGTCGGCGAACTCGCCGGGGCTGTACAGCCGCCCGGTGCCGCCGCGCGATCCCGGCGGGCCCGCGGAACCCGGCCCCGACCGGCCCGGCCCGGAGGGTCCCGCCTGGCCACCACCCGGCCTGCCGGGGCCCGGCCCGGGACCGGCTCCGGGCGACGGCTGCAGCACGGTGGCGGGCATGCCCTGACCGGCACCGGCACCGGCACCGGCGCTGGGACCGCCGCCGGCCGCCGGATCCGCGCCGCCCGGCTGCTGCCAGGAAGGCCCGCTCGGCCGGTTCCACGACGGTGTCCGGGGGAGGCTCGGGGCCCGGGAGTTCCCCGGCCCGAAATTCGGTGGTGCCGACGGTGCTGGATGACGGGTGGTGGCGTCCGCGCCGTTCCACCGCCCGGCCTCGGCGTTCCACAGCGCGCGCCGGATGCTGGCCGCCGACCGGGCGAACGCGCCCGCCGACCCCGGCCGGCGCCCGGCGTCCTTCGCCATGGCGGACTCGACGAGTGCCCTGACCTGGTACGGGATGTCGGACGGCAGCGGCGGGGGGTTGTCCTGCTGGTGCGCCATCACGACGACGATCGGGTTGCGGTCGTCGAACGGGCGCCGCCCGGCCAGGCACTCGTAGGCGACGACGCCGAGGGAGTAGACGTCACTCGCCGGTGTCACCGGGCGGCCCGAGGCCTGCTCCGGCGACACGTAGTAGGCCGTCCCCATCATGATGCCGGTCGCGGTGAGCGGGGCCGCGTCCACCGCCCGGGCGATCCCGAAGTCGGTGACCTTGACCGCTCCGTCGTGGCGGAGCAGCAGGTTGCCCGGCTTCACGTCCCGGTGCACGACGCCGAGCGCGTGCGCGGCCTGCAGCGCGTCGGCGGCCTGCCCGAGGACGTCGAGCATCCGGTCGGGGGTGAGCCGCTTCTCCCGGTGCAGCACGGCGGAGAGCGGCTCGCCCTCCACCAGCTCCATCACCAGGTAGGCGGTCGGGTAGTCGTCGGCGGTGGAGACCTCGCCGTAGTCGTAGACGGAGGCGACGCCGGGGTGTGACAGCCGGGCGGCGTGCCGGGCCTCACCGCGGAAGCGGACGAGGAACGACTCGTCGCTGGCGTACTCGGGGCGCAGCAGCTTCACCGCGACGGGACGGCCGAGCGTCTGGTCGAGCCCGCGCCAGACCTCGCCCATGCCACCGGTCGCGATCCGGCCGTCGAGGCGGTAGCGGTTGTCGAGCACGGTGTTGGGGGAGGCCGCGCCGGCGAACGGCTGCGACGGGCTGTTGGCAGATGTGCTCATCGTTGCGTGTCCAATGCGGCCTGCATGACTTTCTGGGCAACGGGCGCTGCGACAGCGCCGCCGGTTCCGAGCTCGCCGCCTCCGTCCTCGACGATCACAGCAACAGCCACCCGCGGGGAGCTGGCCGGGGCGAAACCGACGAACCAGGCGTGCGGCGCCTCACCGGCCCCGTGCTCGGCGGTGCCGGTCTTCCCGGCGACGTCCACGCCGGAGATCTGGGCTCTGCGGCCGCTGCCGGAGCTCACGACGCTCTGCATCATCGTCGTGAGCTTGGCCGCGACCTCGGGAGTGACGGGCCGGCCGAGTTCGGCCGGCTCGGTGCGGCTGAGCCGTTTGAGATCCGGGCCCTGCAGCTCGGAGACGAGATAGGGCTTCATCCGGACACCCCCGTTGCCGATCGCCGCGGCCACCTCCGCCATCTGCAAGGGGGTCGCCCGGACGTTGAACTGGCCGATTGCCGACTGCGCCGTCTGAGCTCCGTCGAGGCCGTCCGGGAAGATGCTGCGGGCCTGCTGGAGCGGGAAGTCCTCGATCGTCGAGTCGAAGCCGAAAGCCTCCGCCTGGTTCCGCAGAACGTCGCCTCCCAGCTCTATTCCCAGCTCGGCGAATGCGGTGTTGCAGGAGATGGTCAGTGCGTGGATCAGAGTATCCGTCCTGCCGTCCCCACAGGTTTCCCCGCCGAAGTTGGGTAGCACTGTGGTGCTCTGCGGGAGTGTGAGCTCGTCGGGCGCGGGGACCCGGGTCTCCGGTTCGTACCCGGCGGCCAGCGCGGCCGCCGCGGTGATCAGCTTGAACGTCGAGCCGGGCGGATAGGTCTGCTGCGCCGGGCGGTTCAGCAGCGGCTGGCTCTCGGCGCCGGCCAGCGCCTGGTAGGCCTCGGTCGCGGCCGACTCGTCGTGCGTGGCCAGGGTGTTCGGGTCGTAGGTCGGGCTCGTGACCATGGCGAGGATCGCCCCGGTCGCCGGGTCGAGCGCGACGACGGCACCGGTGCGGTCCCCGAGCGCCTCGGCCGCCACCTGCTGGAGGCGGGGCACGATCGTGGTCACGACGGTGCCGCCGCGCCGCTCCTCACCGGTGAACAGATCGGTCACCCGGCTGGCGAGAAGGCGGTCGTCGTCCCCCGACAGGAACACGTCCTCGGAACGTTCGAGACCCGCCGCGGTGAAAAGGGTGTAGTAGCCGGTCACATTGGCATAAAGCTGGCCGGCCGGGTACTGGCGCTGGAACTTGTACTCGTCGTCGACCGGGACGGAGATCGCGAGCTGGGTGTCGCCGGAGATGATCCCGCCACGCTGCCGCTCCAGGCGCTCGGTGATCTGGCGTGCGTTGGTCGGCTCGGTCTTGAGCCGGTCGACCTGGCCGACCTGGATCCAGTTGGCGTTCACCAGCAGCGCCGCGAACAGCACCATGCAGGCGAGGGCCACCTTGCGGACCGGGGTGTTCACGTGGTCTTCACCACCTGGGTGGGGCTTTCGGAGACCGCGCTGGGGTCGAACAGGGGCGCATCCGGCACAGGTTCGTCCAGGCGCCGAGCGGCGTCGCTGATCCGCAGCAGCAGCGCGATGATCGCGGCGTTGGCGACGATGGACGACCCGCCGTACGAGACGAACGGCAACGTCAGCCCCGTCAGCGGGATCAGCCGCATCACGCCGCCGACCTGGACGAACACCTGCAGTGCCAGGGTCGCGGAGAGCCCGGTGGCCAGCAGCTTGCCGAACGGGTCCTTGGCGCCGAGCGCGGCCCGGATGCCGCGGGCCGCGACGAGGGCGTACAGCAGCAGGACCGCCATCACACCGGTCAGCCCGAGCTCCTCGCCCAGGCTGGCCATGACGAAGTCGGTGTTCGCGAACGGCACCCGCTGCGGGCTGCCCTGGCCGATCCCGGTGCCGGTGATCCCGCCCGCCGCGAAGCCGTACAGGCCCTGGACGAGCTGGAACGACGTGTCGGACGGGTTGTCCCCGTCGAAGGCGTGCAGCCAGCCGTCTACCCGGATCTGCACGTGGCCGAACAGGCTGTGCGCCACGACGGCGCCGAGCATGAACAGCGCGAGGCCGATGGCCACCCAGGACGCCCGCTGGGTGGCCACATAGAGGATCACCAGGAACATCCCGAAGAACAGCAGCGACGACCCGAGGTCCTTCTGGACCACCAGCACGCCGAGGCTGGCCAGCCAGGCGACCAGGACAGGCCCCAGGTCACGGGCTCGCGGGATCTTCATGCCGAGGAACGACCGCGAGGCCACCGAGAGGACGTCCCGCTTGTTCACCAGGTAGGCGGCGAAGAAGATCATAAGGATGATCTTCGAGACCTCGCTGGGCTGGAACGAGAACGGCCCGACCTGCAGCCACAGCCGGGCGCCGTTGATGGTCGCGCCGATGCCGGGCGCGATCGGCAGCATCAGGAAGACCAGGCCGGCGAGCCCGGCGGTGTAGGCGTACCGGGCGAGGCTGCGATGGTCGCGCACGACCGCGAGCACGAGGACGAACACGGCGATCGCGAGCAGCGTCCAGACCAGCTGTGTCTGCGCGGCTCCGGTCGGTATCGCCCGACCGGCACGGCGGGCCGCGTCGGCCTTCGCCAGGTCCAGCCGGTAGATCATCACCAGGCCGAGCCCGTTGAGCGCCGCCACCACCGGCAGCAGCACGGGGTCCGCGGCGGGCGCGAACCGGCGGACGGCGAGGTGCCCCAGCGCCCACAGGGAGAAGAAGCCGAGGCCGTAGGTGAAGACCTGGAAGCCGATCGCGCCGTCGTGGGCGAGCGTCAGCGCGGCTAACGCCGCGGTGGCCAGGACGCCGGCGTAGCTGAGCAGGAGCAGCTCACGGCGGCGGTACGGCGGAAGTTCGAGCCCACTCGGCAGCGGGAAGCCGGCGAAGGTGGCGGTGAGGTCAGCCGATCTGGGCCTGCGGAGTGGGGGGAGAGTCATCAGGCGACCGTGCTCACGGGGAGGGGGGCACGGCCGGCGGAGGGCAGTTCGGCACGGGGACGGGGCTCGCGGTCGGGCACACGCCCGCCACCGGGGACGGCAACTCGGATCCGGAGGTTTTCGCGTCCGGCACGACAGCCGGCGAAGGCGTGGCCGCGGTCTCGGATGCCGGGTCCGCGATGTCGTCGGAGTCGTCCGGTCGCTCCAGCTCCGAGATGATCAGGTTGGCGTCGGCCAGGTCGTCGGCGCGGATGCCGTCGCGCAGCCGGTCGCGCTGCGGCTCCGCCACCTCGCTCAACGGCTGGTGGCGGGAGCGCACCGTCGACAGGGAGACGCCGGCGATGCTCCCCTTCAGGCCCTGGAAGACCGCGACCTTCTCGTCGTCCACACCGACGTAGTACTGGCCCCGCACCCAGGTCCAGCCCACCGTCGCACCCGCGACGACCAGCACCAGCACCATGGTCGAGACGAACAGGCGCCGCCGCCCCCCACCGCGTGCAGGGGCTCGTTCGGGATCCTCGTCGGGGTCGTCCCCCGGCTCGTGGGAACCGCGGCGGTAGAACCCGGTGCGGCCGATGCGGGCCGCCTTGGCGGCCGCCGACTCCGAGTCCGCGTTCCGTGGATTCGGGCCGGACCGGGCCGCCGCCGCATGCGGGACGACACGCTTCTCCGCGGCCGCGCCGGCCACCAGCGGCGCGTCGTCGTCGTGACCGTCCTCGAGCACGTCGGCCACGACCACGGTGATGTTGTCCGGCCCACCGCCCTTGAGCGCCAGCTCGACCAGTCGGTCGACGGCGTCCTGCGGCTGGTCGAGCAGCAGCGCCTCCAGGATGGTCTCCTCGCTCACCACCCCGGACAGCCCGTCGGTGCACAGCAGGTAGCGGTCACCCACGACGGCCTGGCGCATCGACAGGTCCGGGTCGACCTCCCGGCCGTCGAGCGCCCGCATCAGCAGCGACCGCTGCGGATGGGTGTTCGCCTGCTCCGGGGTGATCCGGCCCTGGTCGACCAGATCCTGGACGAGGGTGTGGTCGTGGGTGATCTGGGCCAGCTCGCCGTCCCGCAGCAGGTAGGCACGGGAGTCGCCGACATGCAGCAGCCCCAGGTGCTCCCCGGAGGACAGCATCGCCGTGACCGTCGTGCCCATCCCGTCGAGGGAGCTGTTCTCCAGGGCCATGTCACGCAGCTGGCGGTTCGCGTCCCGAACCGCCTCGGACAGCTCGGTGAGCAGGTCGGGGGGCGAGAGGTTCTCGTCGAGTTCGGCCAGCCGGGAGATCACGGTCGAGCTGGCGACCTCCCCGGCGGCATGACCGCCCATACCGTCGGCCACCGCGAGCAGGCGAACGCCCGCATAGGCGGAGTCCTCGTTCCCCTCTCGGACATGCCCGACATCCGAGCGGACGGCGAAGTGAAGCCTGAGGCTCACCGGTGCAGCTCCAGGACGGTCTTCCCGATCCTGACCGGCGCGCCGAGAGGTACCGGCATGGGACTCGTCACCTTCGTGCGGTTGAGGAATGTGCCATTGGTCGAGCCGAGGTCCTCGACGAACCACTGTCCGTCGTGAGGAACGAGTCTCGCATGCCGGCCGGACGCGAAGTCATCCTCGAGGACCAGAGTCGAGTCCGGTGCCCGTCCCATGGTGATTACCTCGGGGCCCAGTGGGATTGTTGTGCCTGCAAGGTGCCCCTTTGTGACCACGAGTCGGGTCGGCGTGTGATCCGCCACCGGCGGTGGGACAGGCCGTGGGTTCTGGCGGGGCGACCGGACCCGCTCCGGCCGCGCGTTCGGCGCCGGGGACGGCGCCCGCGCCACCACCGGCTGCCGCCGCCGCTGCCGCTGGGTCGGACCGAACATGTCCAGCCGAACGGCCCGCACCGCCACCAGGACGAAGCCCCAGAGCAACGCCAGGAAGCCGATCTTGACCAGCAGGAGGACGAGTTCGCTGGGCTCGGTGGGATCCACGGCTACCAGCCCCTGCGGCGGTTGTCGTCACCGTAACGCCCGCCGGCTCGGCCGGAGTCGTACGGGTCCGGCTCGTCGAGTGGTTCCAGCGCCTCGAGCCCGTCGTCGGCCCGGGCCGGCTCCCCGCGGAAGCCGCGCCCACCGTCGCGCCGAGGATCCCGAGGCTGATCCCGGTGCGGCTCCCGGCCGGGGGAGGGGCGTTCCCGCTCGCCGCGCCCCGGCCCGCGAAGCGGCGGAGCACCGGCCGGCCGCCGGTCGCGTGCCGGCGGGCCGTCGTCGCGGAACCGGGCGGACGGGCCCTCCCGGTACTCGTCCGGTCCGGGTCCGGGGCCGGGGCCCGGACCCGGTCGGAGGCCGGGGCCGGGCTCGTCGCGATAGCGGGGTGCCGGGCCGCCGCGGAAGTTCTCCTCACGGCGGCCCGGGCTCCACCTGTCGGGCGGGCCGGGCTCGTCGCGGAACCGGGGGGACGGCCCTTCCCGGTAGTCGTTCCCGCGATCCCCGCGCCCGGGCGCGGGCGTCACGGGCCGCCGGCCAGGGGACGTCGGCTGGTGCGGGTCGAAAGGCGGCGGGGTCCGCTGATCCGCCGGGCGGCCCGGCGGGACCGACGACCGCGCGGCCGGCGGTGGGGTACGCGGGCCGCGTGGACCCGTGGCACCGGCGCGCGCATCCTCCCGGCGGAACTCGACCACCGCCGTGCCGAGCTCGATGCGGTCGCCGTTCATCAGCTTCACCTGGGTCGCCGCGCGGCCGTTCACCAGGCTGCCGTTGGTCGAGCCGGCATCCACGTAGAGGAACTGCCCGTCCGGCAGGCGGCGGATCTCGCCGTGCCGCCGCGACACGCCGGTGTCGTTGAGCCGGATGTCGCATTCGACGCTGCGGCCGATCACGATGATCTCGGCGTCCAGCGGATACTCCCGCTCCGCGCCGCCGGATCCGCCCGGCGCCCGGGTCGTGATCAGGAGATGGGGAGTGCCCGGCGCCGCCGACCGGGGACGCGCCCGGCGACCGCCGACCACCGCCGCATCGGCCGACGCGACACTGCTGCGGATCCGGAAGACCCCGATATCGAGATCGGCGGCCTCCGCGAGGCGGACCGTCACCGGGCCGACGAAGGTGTACCGCTGCTCGGCCGCGTGCTCGCGGACCATCTCCGCCAGTTCGTCGCAGAGCTCGCGGGAGTACGGGGACAGCCGGGCGAAGTCGCCGCCGGCGAGCTCGACGGCGAACTCGTTCGGAACCAGGACCCGGTTCGAGCTGTTCGCGCGCCGATCGTCGGTCTCCCGAGCAAGCGCGCTGGCGATCTCGACGGGTTCGACCCCGCCCTTGAACACCTTCGCGAACGCGCCCTCGACGAGGCCGCCAAGGCGCCGCTCGAAGCGCTGGAGCACGCCCATGCCCGACCTCCCTTCTCCCGGTCTGTGAGATCGTATGCCCACCGACGGGTCCGTCCCACGGCTCGGCAGCTTGACATGGCCACCCGCCCGGCGGGGGGTGGCGCCTCAGTACATCTCCGGCGTGGTAGCGTGTGCCACGGCAAGCTGATAGTCCCACTCGGGCGAGTGGCGGAATGGCAGACGCGCACGGTTCAGGTCCGTGTGTCTTAACGGACGTGGGGGTTCAACTCCCCCCTCGCCCACGAGCCGGCCCGTCGTGTTCGCAGACTTTTTGTCTGCTTCGCGGCGGGCCGCGACTTTTTTCGGGGGGGCGAGCCCCCGGGACCCCCCGCGGTGAAACCCCCGAGTTCCCCGGTTCCCGGTCCCCGAGTTCCCGGTCCCCGAGTTCCCCGGTCTCCGGGTTCCTGGTGCGGAGTCGCCGGTTCCTGGTATCCAGTTCCCTGGGGCTCAGCGGGGTGTGGTGGGGGCGGTGCCCAGGGGGGGCTGGGCGGGGCAGGTCTGGAGGACGTCGCGCATCGCGGTGGCCTCCGCGGGCTCCAGCCAGAGGCCGTAGCGGGCCTTCAGGCCCACCTGGCGGGCGATGTACGGGCAGCGGGCACCGGGGCTGGGGGGCAGCCACTCGGAGGCGTCCTGGTCGCTCTTCCGCTGGTTCGTCGGTCCGTCCACGGCCAGCAGGTTCTCCGGATCGTTCGCGAAGGCGAGCCGCTCCTGGTCCGACCATTCCAGCGCGCCGGTGCGCCAGGCATCCGCAAGCGCGATCACGTGGTCGATCTGGACGGCGGAGGCACTGCGCTCCCGGTCGAACCGCACCGTCCGCGTCGTGTACGGGTCCCGCAGCTCACCGGTCAGCACGATGCAGTCGTCCGACCTGCGCGTGGTGATACTGCGAAGGTCACGATGCAGGATGTCGTTGCGGGTGTCGCAGCCGTTTCTGTCCACGTCCGACCAGGACGCTCCGAACTCGTCCCGCCGATAGGGGGGCGAGTTGTCCTCGCCGCGGACGGGCAGCGTGCCGAGCAGCTCCAGGGCCGATCCGGTGGCCGCGGGCGCGCCGCCGGCACCCGCCTCGCCGGGAGCGGCGGCGGTGGGCGCCGGCGTGCCCGCCGCCGCGTCCAGAGCCTCGTTCACCTCGTCGCAGCCGCCGAGGAGCACCCCGAGCAGGAGCGCCGCGGCGGCGAGCAGCCCGCCGACCCTGCTGCCCTGGTCGGCAATGGTGCTGCGCCCGCCCACACACGTCCCCGATCTGCCGGCATGACCGGAGCGCGTGCCGCGTCCGATGTGGTCCGTGATGGTCGGTTCCCACCGCGGCGGCCACCGTAACCTGTGCCGGCTACAAGGTGATCGTGACGCCTCGGCTTTCCGGGCGTTCGTGCAGCTCGAGGGCGCGGGCCTCGCTGTCGGCCGGGATGTCGAAAGCGAAGGTGCCGGTCACCGTCACCCCGGGCCCGATCGTCGACCAGACGTCGTCGCGCAGGTAGAGGCGGGCGAGGAAGTCGGCGGAGTGGTTCTCGCCGTCCGTGGTGACCAGGAACTGGTCCTCGCTGCTCAGCGCCCGCTCGACCGAGCCGGTGTTGGTGATGCGCATGTCGGCCAGGCAGAACTGGCCGGCCGGCCGGCGGGTGAAGATCATTTCGCCCATCTTCTCCACCCCGCATTCGACCTTGGTCGCGACGAACTCCAGCTGGTCGTCGCGCACCGGCGTGCCCAGTCCGGCTGTCCGGGGATCCGTCGTGGCCTCCGCCGGCGGGGCCTGCCCGCCGGCAGCCGGCCGGCCGCTGCCGGAGTCACCGCCGGTGACGGCGCTGATCAGCCAGGCCGCGAGGATGGCCGTGACCGCGACGGCTCCGAACAGGAGCAGCCGCTGCCGGGTCGAGCGGGACGGCGCCTGCGTACCGGTGTCCGCCGCCGGCGGAGGCGGGGGCGGGCCCTGGCCGGGGGGCCGGGCCGCCGGCCAGCCCGCCGAGGGCGGCCCCGCACCGGCCGGTGCGCCCGAGAACGGCGGCGCTCCTGCCGGCGTCGGGACGGCGATACCGGGACGCCCTGGCGTGGCGTGACCGGGACCGGCACCGGGTGCCGCGGCATCGCCCCGGCCACGTGGCCCGCCCTGGCCGGGTGGGCGCACCTGGGCAGGTGGCCCGGCGGCAGGTGGCCCGGCGGCGGGCGGAACGGCGGCGGGCTGCCGGAGCTGCCTCGCGGACTGGGCGCGGGAGGACGCGTAACCGGGCAGGGTGCTGCCCCGGGTCAGGTTCAGCAGTTCCTCGGCCTGGTCGACGGCGGCGTCGCTCGGCCGCCAGGCGGCCCCGTCGCCGCTGTCGGCCGACGGTGTGGTGGGCGGCAGCGCGATGAGGTTCAGCAGCAGGTCGCGCGCGTTCGGGCGGGCGTCGGGATTCTTGGCGAGGGCGGCGGCGACCAGCGTCTTCAGGCCGGGCGGCAGGCCCAGCAGGTCCGGCTCCCAGCTGACGATGCGGGTGCTCAGCTCCAGGTCGGTTCCGGTGCCGAACGGGTGGTGGCCGGTTCCGGCGAAGGCCACCAGGATGCCCCAGGTGAAGACGTCGGCCTCCGGGCCGATCGGCTGGCCGTTCACCTGCTCGGGAGCCATCCAGCCGGCGGAGCCGAAGCCCCAGGCCGTCGGCTTGGCCTTGGCGCCCTCCAGCGCCTGCGCGATGCCGAAGTCGATCACCCGCGGCCCGGACATCGAAAGCAGCACGTTGCTCGGCTTGAGGTCACGGTGGACGAGGCCGGCGCTGTGGATCGCGGTGAGCGCCGTGGCGACCCCGACGGCGAGCCCGGTCAGGGTCGACCCGCCGATGGGCCCGTTCTCGACCGCGTGGTCCAGCCGGACGCCGTCGATGAACTCGGTCACCAGATACGGGGCGGGGGCGTCGGGGTCGGCGTCGAGCACCTCTGCGGTGCAGAACGGCGCGACGCGGCGTGCGGCGTCCACCTCCTGCCGGAACCGCCGGCGGAACTCCTCGTCGGCGGCCAGGTCCGGTCGGACGATCTTGACCGCGACCCGCCGACCCGCGGACTCGGCCAGGTAGACGGTTCCCATCCCGCCGGCGCCGAGACGACGCAGCAGGCGGTAGGGGCCGATCACTCGGGGCTCGTGCGGGTGCAGCACCTCGCCCGGGGGCATGCCGCTCCCGGGCTGTCCGCGCGCCGCCGGGGCGTGTTCCCCGTTGTGATCCACGATGACGTCCACCTTCGGTGCCGGGGTCGCGGCGTCCATGGTCCATGGCCTCTTCGCAGTCTGCACCAACGCGCGGTGCGCTCCGCGAGAGCCGAAGCTATGGCCGGATTTTCCGGCCACACCGCGGCACCGCCCGCGACCTCTCACCTGGCGGACCGCCCTTCCTTTCGTCGATACAGGACGAAGGGGGCCTTCCGCCGGTACTCCGCGGTCGTTGATCCGACAGCGCGGGTTGTGCGAACAGAGCGTGGCGTGTGCCGTGCGACCATGACCGCGGTGAAGGGCGCTCAGCGCTCGAGTTCGTTCGCCACGGCGTGCACGACCTTGGCGACCTTCTGGGCCGCCCGCCGGTCCGGGTAACGGCCGCGGCGCAACTCGCCCTGGATGTCGTCCAGGATCTGGATCATGTCCTCGACCATGCTGTGCAGCTCGTCGGGACTGCGCCGGTTGGCGTTCGCGGCGGCCTTGGCGACGGACGGCGGAGCAGCCAGAATCCGCACCGAGAGAGCCTGGTCGCCCCGGCGGCCGGCGGCCACCCCGAACTCGACGCGGTCGCCGGGCTTGAGCCGATCGACACCGGCCGGAAGAGCGGCCTTGTGGACGAAGACGTCCTCGCCGTCATCACGGCTGAGAAATCCGAAACCCCGTTCGACATCGAACCACTTGACTCTGCCGGTGGGCACGGGCGACCTCGTTCTGCGATGCGGATCGGCGGGTTGACACGCGGTGACGAGTCCCAGGCTATCGGGCGTCCGCGCCGGGTGTAGGGGCTTCGCGGACGATGACGCTGCGTGGCCGGCGGGCCTGGAGACGTCCAGGCCACAAAGGCTGCGCGTACCCGCAGGTCCGACGTGTGCACGATCGCGGAACAGCGCCGGGACACCTGGCGAACCGGTTTCTCGGCCGCCCGCCGGCGTTACAGAAGGCGCATCCGGGGCAGGAGGGCCATGCGCCGGACCCGAGATGGGCCGTGTGGCCCCGGTCGGACGCGGAAGGGAAACGGAAGGGAATCAGCGCACCTACGGTTCCATCTGATCGCCGGAGGAGTGAGTGTGATGCCCAAGCTGGACCAGAACCACGATGTCGATCTCGACTTCCGGGACGCGGATGCTCTGGCCGAGGCGGAGGAGAGTCGCCGCCGGGACGATGTGGCACGCACCTCCAGCGGACCCGTCGACCCGGAGGCGATGGCGGCGGCCGACGGCCTGTCCGTCTCCGAGGCCGAGGCCGAGGCCTACCGCGAGCATGCCGAGCGGGGCGCCCACCAGCAGGGCGAGGGCGCGCCGGAGGTCTGACCACCGGCTGGTTCCGGCCCGGCCACCCGGCCCGGCCACCCGGCCCGGCTACGTCACTACGCGGAGCCGGGCGACGGGAGTAGCTCGTTCATCGATCCGGAGCGGAATCCCCGGGGGTCGACCTCGACACGCGCGAAGCCGCAGTCCAGCACCACCGACGTCACCTCGGGGCGGGCTGCCAGGCGCGGGGCGTGCTCGGGGTCGACCTCGATGCGGGCGAGGCCGCCGAGGTCGCGGACACGCAGGTCGCGGAGGTGGAAGCCGGCGTCCGCGGCAGCCACGCGCAGGGCCGTCTCGGCCTGTTCCACCCTGGCCAGCCGGGCGGGGCTGACCTGCACCCCGTAGGCGATCCGACTGGCCAGGCAGGCGGCCGCCGGCTTGTCCCAGGTGGACAGGCCCCACTGGCGAGAGGCTGCCCGGACCTGCGACTTCGTCAGACCGGCGTCGAGCAGGGGGGTGCGCGCCCCCCGGCTCGACGCCGCGCTGATGCCCGGCCGGAAGCCGGCGACGGCGTCGTCGGCGTTCGTGCCGGTCACCACATGGCCCAGGCCGAGCTCGGCGGCGAGCGGGCCGAGGGTGTCGAGCAGTTCCGCCTTGCAGAAGTAACAGCGGTCCGCGCCGTTCGCGCGGTACTGGGCGCTGCTCATCTCGTCCGTCGCCGGCAGGACGTGCCGGACACCCAGGTCGGCGGCGAACCGGCGCGCGGCGTCGAGTTCCGCGGCGGGCAACGAGGGAGACACCGCGGTGGCGGCGACCACGGACCCGGCGCCGAGCGCGCGGACGGCCGCCGCCAGCAACAGAGCCGAATCGGCTCCGCCGGAGAACGCGACGAGCACCGAGCCGAGTTCGCGCAGCCGCTGCGCCAACAGGTCGAGCCGCCGGCGCAGCACCTCGTCGGCGAGCCAGGCGGGGAAGGCGGCGAGATCGTCCAGGACGACGTCCGCGCCGGCGGTGGCCAGCTCGGCGGCCGTGCACGGACCGGTGGGCACCGCGACCGCCAGCGCGCCGCCCGACCGCGCTCCGTGGACGTCCCCGAGGTGGTCGCCGACGAAGATGTCGACCCCGTGCTCGCGGAGCGCGGCACCCTTGGCCTCGGCGAACAACCAGCCCGCCACCTCGTCCGCGGCGAGACCGATCTGTTCCAGGCTGGCCACGGCCAGTGGGCGGCTCTTCGCCGTCACCACCACCACCCGGCCACCGGCGTGCCGGACGGCCTCCACCGCCTCGACGGCGTGCGGCATCGCGACGGACAGGGGCAGCGCGTGCGTGCTGTACAGCTCGCGGTAACGGACCACACGCCGGGCCACCTCGTCAGCCGGGAACCAGCGCGCCATCTCGTCTTCCACCGGGGGCCCGAGACGGGCCACGGCGGCCTCGCCGTCGATCGCCACGCCGGTCTCGGCGGTCAGGGCGGCGAAGGCCGCGACGATCCCGCGGCGGGCGTCCAACAGCGTCATGTCCAGGTCAAAACCGACGACCAGGGTGGATGTTCTCCAGGGGGACACCCGGTGAGCGTAACCAGCGGGCTCGGCGGGCCACCGGAAGCCGGTAGGGTCCGCGGGTGTGACCAGGGTTGTGGTGGATGTGATGCTCAAGCCGGAGATCCTCGACCCGCAGGGCCAGGCCGTGCTGACGGCACTGCCCCGGCTCGGCGTGAACGGGATCAGCGGGGTGCGCCAGGGCAAGCGGTTCGAGCTGGAGCTGGACGGCGAGGTCGATGCGGACGCACTCGCCCGCATCGACCATCTCGCCTCGACCCTGCTCGCGAACCCCGTGATCGAGGACTACGTCGTACGGGTGGAGCCCGCTCGCGTGGAGGAGTAGCCGGTCAGATGACGGTGGGGGCGACCGGGCTGTCGCTCACCATCGGGCGCCCGGCGGCCTGCCAGCCGAGCATGCCGTCGACCAGGTTGCGGGCTGCCCAGCCCTCCCGCGCGAGATGCGCCGTGACCCTGGCGGACCGCGCGCCGGAGCGGCAGACGACGACGACGTCCCGCTCCCGCGGGACCTCGCCGATGCGGGCGAGGATCTCGCCCATCGGGATGTGGACCGCGCCGTCGATGTGGCCGGCGGCCCACTCGTCGGGCTCGCGCACGTCGACGAGCACGGGGCCGCCCTCGGCGGGCAGTTGGACGGGAAGTTCCGGCACGGTGACCGTGGGTATCTGCTCGGGACTCACAGGGCCATCCTGCCACCCGGTAGGCCGGGCGGCGGATGCGACATCACGCTCGATGCGGCGTCACGCTCACCGCCGCCCATCCGGGCAGACGTCCGTGATCAGACGCGCGGTGGCCAGGTGTCGAGCGCGCCGGGGGCCAGCGCGGGGACGAGGCCGGCGGCGGCGGCCCGCCCGAGCAGCTCGCCGACAGCGGCGCGACCCTCGTCCCCGAGGTCGAGCGTGAAGTCGTTCACATACAGCTCGATGTGGGCGTTCACGACGTCGGGTGCCATCTCCTGCGCGTGCTCGATCACGAACGGCGCGCTCGCGGACCGGTCGGCGAACGCCGCGGCCACGCTCGCCCGGACGGCGTCCGACAGGCCCGCCGTGTCGAGCCCGCGGCGGGCCAGGATGGCGCCGAGCGGGATCGGGAGACCGGTGTGGCCCTCCCACCAGTCTCCGAGGTCGGCCACGGCCGTCAGGCCGTAGGACGGGTAGGTGAACCGCGACTCGTGGATCACCAGCCCGGCGTCGTACCCGCCGTCGCGGACCGCCGGCATGATCTGGTCGAACGGCAGCACCTCCACCGACCCGACGCCGATCTTCTCCGCCCACAGCCGGAACAGCAGGTACGCCGTGGTGCGTGTGCCCGGGATGACGACCGACGCCCCGCGCAGGTCGGTGCGCCCCGCGGTCAGGACGAGCGGGCCGCAGCCGCGGCCGAGCGCGCTGCCCGCGGCGAGCAGGCTGTACCGGCCGAGCAGCCACGGCAGGGCCGCGTAGGACACCTTGACGAGGTCGTCGACACCGTCGGCGGCCCGTGCGTTCAGCACGTCGATGTCGGCGAACGTCGTCGACACCGGCGGCGCTCCCGGTACCAGCCCGTGCACCAGCGCGTGGAAGGCGAAGGTGTCGTTCGGGCAGGGCGAGATCGCGAGGCTGAGCGTGTCCACGGCCCTAGTGTGCCGGCCCCTTCTCGGCCTGCGGGACGGGGACCAGGCCCTCCGGGTGCGCGACCAGCGCCGCGGCCGCGGTGCGCAGGCTGCCGAGCGCGGACTGCATGTTCCAGGACGCCCGGTCCCGACGGCCCACCAGGTTGCTGATCGCCCGGATCTCGGTCACCGGGACCCCGAACGCGCCGGCGGCGATCCCGACGGCGTAGCCCTCCATCGCCTCGGCGACCGGGTCCAGCCGGGAGGTGAGCGCGGCGGCCCGCCGCTCCGTCCCGGTCACGGTGGAGACGCTGACGACGGTGCCGCTGACGATGCGCCGCCCGGTGACGCCCAGGACGGTCGTCATCCGCCGGACCAGCCCGGCGTCGGGCTGCAGGGTCGACGAGCCGAGCCCGAGCTCGTCCATGGTCAGGAACGCTCCGGCGGCGACCGGCCCGGTCGGGGGCCCGGTCTGCGGAGAGGGCGCACCGGGCGGGTAGAAGCCCAGGTTGCGGTCCATCTCGCTGACCCGGACCGGGGGAGCGGCCTCCGCCGGCTCGTCCAGGCCGGACTCGGCGCCGAGGTCGGCGGCGACCAGCCGGTCGGCGATGACGAGATCACCGATCTCGGCCCAGCCGCGGAACCCGCCGGCGACGCCCATGGCGATGACCAGCCCGAACGGCTCGCCGGCCGCGCTGGCCACCGACAGCGCGACGGCGGTGCCGGCCGCAGCCGCGGCACCGGCCGGCCCGGCGGCGAGGACGGTCACCGGACCCCGCCGGCGGCCCACATAGGGGCCGAGGGTGGAAGTGGTCAGCAGCTGCCGGTCCCAGTCCGGCGAGACCAGCCCTCCGGGGCCGGACGGGGTGCGCGAGCGGCCGCGTGACCAGCTCCCCATCAGACCTGCGCACACTGCGTCCGCCTCGGCGTTCACCGCGGTGACGATGAGGGTGCGGGTCATGACCCACTCAAGATCATGGTCTGGATGTGTCCTTGTTCTGCCGTCGTGCCGATGGGGCGCCGGTCCGCATTCAGGCGACCGTGCCGGACGGCGAGGTAACGCCACGATGCCTGGGGGGTGGTGCAAACCGGACTAGTTGACGGACCCTAGCATCGCGGTCGACCCTCCGTGGTTCCGCACACGTTGAGTTATTTTATAACTACGCTATTTTCGTTCCTGCTGCGCCGACAGTCGGTCCGGGCTACTGTCATTGGCCCGTTTCCGCCCTCGGTGGCCGTATCGCTCAGTGATCCCGCCGCCCGCGGCGGCCGCGGCGTCGAATGATCTCAGATGCCGGCGGCTGCGATCCCTGGTCAGTGAATTCCGGCACGTTCCGCACTGCTCCATACGACTCCGGTCCATACGACTCCGGTGCCGCCGGGATGGTCAGGTCCGGCACCGTCGGCCGCAGCGCCGGCGGCCGTGCCGGGTCTGCCACGGCCGGTGCCGCAGCACCGCGGAAAGGCGCCGTCCCACCCGCCTCCGGCACCAGCCCCGGGTCCGGCACCCGCCATCCGACCGGGACGTCGGCCCGTGGGTCCGGGGCGTAGCCGGCAGGGGCCGCCGGGACGACCGCGGCGCCGGGCCGGACCGTCTGCTGGTGCCGGTCGCGTGCCTGCTCGCGGGCCCGGCGCAGGGCGCGGGACTGAAATACGAGGGTGAGCCCGACAACCGCGGCGGCGAGCGTGAACCCGAGTGCTCCCGGCATCTCGATCAGCCCGAAGGCCCCGCCCGTCACCCAGCCGAGCTGCAGGGCCGTCTCCGACCGCGCGAAGGCGGAACCACGGGTGTCCTCCACGATGTCGCGCTGGATGATTGCGTCCAGCGCCAGCTTGCCCATCGAGCCCGCCGTCATGGCCAGCAGCGCCGCCACCAGCGACGTGAGCCGGGTGTAGGTCACCGCGGCCACCAGGCAGCCGGCTGTCGGCAGCAGCAGGCTCAGCATCAGGATGCCCTCCGGGCGCCGGCGCCCCAGCCGGCCGCCGATCAGGACGCCGATACCGCTGCCCAGGCCGGCTGTCGCGGCGAGCGCACCGAGCCAGAGGTTGTTCCCGCCGCTCGTCCGCAGCAGGAAGGCGAGGTAGAAGGTGAGAAAGCCCACCAGGCCGCGCAGGACGAGCGTTGCCCGCAGCGCGACCGGGAGGGCACCGAGCACTGCCGCGACCCGGGTGCGCAGGCTGCCGCGGCGGCGCGGCCCGGTCAGCTCGCGCAGCGTCCGCTCGCCGGCCGCGGAGTCGACGTGGCCGGGCAGGTTGAACGCGAGCAGCACGCCGACCATGTAGACCAGCGCGCACGCCCGCAGCACCCAGGGATAGCCGACGAAGGGAATGCTGGCCAGCCCCAGGCCGAGGGGCGCGACGATCGCGCCGGCGACGATGTTGACGAGCGAGATACGCGAGTTGACCTTGACCAGGGTCATTTCCGGCGGGGTGACCCGTGGGACGACCGCGCTGCGGGCCACCCCGAAGGCACGGGAAAGCACCAGAAGCCCCAGGGCGAGCGGATAGACGGCGAGTCCGTCCAGCGCTCCGGCGAGCTGCCAGGCCAGCAGGCACCGCCCCAGGCAGATGGCGGCGAGGGCGGTCCGCCGGCCGTGGGCGACCCGGTCGAGCAGCGGGCCGACAACCGGCGCGAGCAGCGCGAACGGAACCATCGTGATCAGCAGGTAGAGCGCGACCTTGGAACGGGCCTCCCCGGTCGGCACCGCGAAGAACAGCGAACCGGCCAGCGCCACCGTGACGAGTGCGTCACCCGCCGCGTTGACGAACGACAACTCGGTCAACGAGGAAAGCCCGGACTGTTGCGCCCCGTCGCGACGAATGGTCCCACGCAGGCGGTTGAGGCCGCCAGTGAGTGCGCTTCCCAACTTCACGGTGCCGAGTCTGCTCGCCCCTACCGCCCGAGACCACGACCACATCGGGCGGGGCGGCCATCGGTGAGTGAGAATACGTGCCGTGGAAGCACTAGACGTTCGTTCCGAGTCGGCTGGGGCTCGTGCGTCCCGCGGGTCGTCGCGTGGTACCGGCGATCCGTCAGCCGATGCCGCGACGGATCACAGTGAGGCCACGCCCCCGGTGGTCACCGAGCCGGCACCGCCGCGACCCCCCCGCCGCCGCTCGCCGCGGCGTACCTCCCCGGCGGTCGGGGCAGCCGCCGAGCCGACTGCCGAGCCGGCCTTCAGCCCGCCCGAACCCCCGCCCGATGAGGTGACCGCGCGCGTGACGCCGGAGACAGTGTCACCTGAGACTGTGCCGCCGGAGCCGGAGCCGGAGCCGGAGCCGGCGGCGCCGAGGGCACGGGCCGGCCGGGCGACCCGTACGGCGCGCGAGCCGGCGCCGGACGCCGTGTGCGCCGCCGCGGTGGACCTCGCGCGGGCCGCGGCCGAGGAGGAGGCCGGCGACCCGGCGGAGGTCGGTGAGCACCTGGGCGTCGAGGCGGAGGCGGACCGGCTGGTGCTGCACCGCTTCGCCTGCCTGTCCCCGGCCTACGTCGGCTGGACCTGGACGGTGGCCGTCGCGCGTGCCCCCCGCCTGCGGAAGGTGACCGTCAACGACGTGGTCCTGATGCCGGGCGAGGGCGCGGTCCTCGCACCCGCCTGGGTCCCGTGGTCGGAGCGCCTGCGGCCGGGTGACGTCGGGGTGGGTGACCTGCTGCCCACCGCCGTCGACGATCCCCGCCTCACGCTGCGGGCCGGCGACGCGCTGGAGTTCGACGATGCCGACGTCTGGATGGAACTGGGGCTCGGCCGGCCCCGGATCCTCTCCCTGGCCGGCCGGGAGGACACGGCGCAGCGGTGGTACGGCGGCGACGCCGGCCCGGACGCCTCCATCGCCAAGGTCGCGCCCGCGTCCTGCCTGACCTGTGGGTTCCACGTGCGGCTCGTCGGCGTGCTGGGGCGCATGTTCGGCGTCTGCGCCAACGAGCTGGCGCCGGACGACAGCCGGGTCACCTCGATCGACCACGGCTGCGGCGCGCATTCCGAGGCACTGGTCGCGCCGTCGGCGCACCCGGAAGCGGTGCCGTTCGACGAGGACCCGTCCGACCTGATGCCGACGGACGTCGAACTGGTCGGCGTGGCCGCGTGGGCGCACGGGCCCGGCTCGGTGGCGGACACCCCTGCCGGACGCACCGACGACGGTACCGACACCGAGCCCTACGGCCACTCCTGACGCCCGGGCCCGGTGTCCGGGAGGGGCCCCCGCCCGGGCGTCAGGGTGGGTCAGCCGGTGTGGCCGAACAGGCGGGGCAGGGTGCCCTCGTGGGCGGTCCGCAGCTCGTCCAGCGCAACGGTGAACCGGCCCGCCACGTCGAGGCTGCCGCCGGTGACGGTGCCGAGGGGCCGCCACGGCAGGCCCCGGGCGGCGCAGAGCCGTGCCAGCTCGTCGCGGCGCCCGCCGGGCACCGCCACCACCGCGCGCCCGGCGGACTCGCTGAACAGCTCGACGAACGGGTCGGCGCCGGTGGGCAGATCGATCCGTGCGCCGCGGCCGCCCCGTAGGCAGGACTCGACCAGAGCCTGGGCGAGCCCGCCCTCGGAGAGGTCGTGGGCCGCGGTGAACAGCCCGTCCCGTGCCCCGGCGACGAGCACCTCGGCGAGCGCCTTCTCCCGGGCCAGGTCGACCGCGGGCGGCGTCCCCCCGAGATGCCCGTGGGTGACCCAGGACCACTCGGAGCCACCGAACTCGTCCCGGGTCTCGCCGAGCAGCACCAGGGTGTCGCCGTCACCGGTGAAGCCGATGGACGTCCGGCGGCGCACGTCGCCGAACAGGCCGAGTACGCCGACGACCGGGGTCGGGTGGATCGGCGTCGACCCGGTCTGGTTGTAGAACGACACGTTGCCGCCGGTGACCGGCAGCCCGAGCCGCCGGCAGGCGTCGGCGAGCCCGGCGCAGGCCTGCGCGAACTGCCACATGACCTCCGGGTCCTCCGGGGAGCCGAAATTCAGGCAGTTGGTGACGGCGATCGGCTCGGCGCCGGCGGCGGCCACGTTGCGGCACGCCTCGGCGAGCGCCAGCTGGGCCCCGGCGAACGGGTCGAGCCGGGCGTAGCGCCCGTTGCCGTCGGTGGCCAGCGCGATGCCGAGCCCGGAGTCGGAGAGCCGCAGCACGCCGGCGTCCTCGGGCTGGGCCAGCACCGTGTTGGCCTGCACGTACCGGTCGTACTGCTCGGTCACCCACGCCCGCGAGCACAGGTTCGGGGAGGCGATCATCCGCAGCAGCGTCGCCCGCAGCGCGTCGCCGGTCCGCGGCCGTTCCAGGGTGGTCGGGACGTCCGCATGCAGCAGGTCCAGGTCGGCCGGGCGGCGCAGCGGGCGCTCGTAGACGGGCCCGTCGTCGGCCAGCGAGCCGGGCGGGACGTCCACCACGGTTTCGCCATGCCAGCGCACGATCAGCCGGCCGCTGTCGGTGACGGTGCCGATCCGGGTGGCGATCACGCCCCAGCGCGTCGCGAGGGCCAGGACCTCCGGCAGGACGTCCGGGGTGACGATGGCCAGCATCCGCTCCTGCGACTCGCTGGCGAGCACCTCATGGGCCTCCATCGACGCCTCACGGAGCGGGACGAGGTCGAGGTCGACCTCCATGCCGCCCGGCTGGCCGGTGGCGATGCCGGCGGCGGTCGTCTCGGTCAGCGCGCAGGTCAGGCCGGCGCCGCCGAGGTCCTGGATGCCGGTGACGAGGCCACGGTCGAACAGCTCGAGACAGCACTCGATCAGGATCTTCTCGGTGAACGGATCCCCGACCTGCACCGAGGGCCGCCGGGCCGGGCCGCCGTCCGCCTCGAACGTCGCCGAGGCCAGGACGGAGACGCCGCCGATACCGTCCCGCCCGGTCTTCGCGCCGAGCAGGACCACGGCGTTGCCCACTCCGGTGGCCGCCGAGGTCTGAACCCGGCCGACCGGCATCACGCCGACACACAGCGCGTTGACCAGCGGGTTCCCGCCGTACACCGGGTCGAAGACGACCTCGCCGCCGATGTTCGGCAGGCCCAGGCAGTTGCCGTAGCCGCCGATGCCGGCGACCACACCCGGCAGCACCCGGGCGGTGTCGGGCGCGTCGGCCGCCCCGAAGCGCAGCGGGTCGAGGACACCGATCGGCCGTGCGCCCATCGTCAGAATGTCGCGGACGATGCCGCCGACGCCGGTGGCGGCGCCCTGGTACGGCTCCACGAAGCTCGGATGGTTGTGCGACTCGACCTTGAACGTGACGGCCAGGCCCTCGCCGACGTCCACCACGCCCGCGTTCTCGCCCATGCCGACCAGGAGCCGGTCGGTGGCCGGGGTGTCCCGGAACTGGCGGAGGTGGACCTTGGAGGACTTGTACGAGCAGTGCTCGCTCCACATGACCGAGTACATGGCCAGTTCGGCGCCGGTGGGGACGCGGCCGAGCGTCGCGAGGATCCGCTCGTACTCGTCGTCGGTCAGGCCCAGCTCGCGGTAGGGCTGCTGGGCGGCCTGCCCGGCGGGGCCGGCGGGGCCGGTGGTGGGGGCGGAAGGGGTTCCGGTCACGGTCCCATCCTGGCTGATGAGCGGGCCGGCCGGGTCAGGCGCCCAGCAGGCCCTTGTCCGTGAGGTAGTCGCGGGCGACGTCCTCGGACTTCTGCCGCTCGGCGTCGACCTTCTTGTTCAGCTCGGCGAGGTCGGCGGTGGTGAGCACCGGGGCCAGCGCGTTCAGCGCGTCCGTGATCTCGGGGGTGAGCGAGCCGGAGTGCACGATCGGCACGAGGTTGTCGGCGTTCTGCAGCTTCCGGTCGTCCGTCAGCACGACCAGGTCGTAGTCGGCGACGGTGGCGTCGGTGGTGAGCACCAGGCCGAGTTGCGCGACGTCGTCCCGCACGGCCGCCTTGGTCTGGGCGGTCGCCACCCCGGTCTCGATGATGCCCGAGATCCTGATGCCGTAGACCCGCACCAGGCCGGGCTCGCAGAAGGGACGGTTGGCGCATTCGGCGCCGGCCGCGAGCCGGACCGACAGACCGCTGGCCCCCAGATCCGACAGGGACGTCAGACGGTGCCGCTCGGCGAAGGTCCGGCTGACGGCGAACGCGTTCTGGTCGACGGCGTCGGCCGGTTCGAGGACGCTCAGCCCCACCTCCTCCGCGAGGCCGCGGAGCAGACGCAGGGTCGAGTCGAGATCCGAGGAGACGATCGATCCGGCGGGGCCGGTGGTCTCCGCGGCGGCGGCCTCGTCGCCGGCGGAGCGGCCTGGGCCCAGCTGGGAGTTGAGCAGGCCCGCGTAGGTCGCCACGTACTGCGGCATCGCGTCGATCCGCCCGTCCTCCAGCGCGGACTGCGCGATTTCGGTGTTCTGGACCGAGGTCCGCTCCACCTGGTAGCCGGCCTGGCCGAGGAGCTCGCCGTACATGTCGGCGAGGATCTTGCTCTCGGTGAAACCGGCGTCGGCCACGGTGAGCGAGCCGAGCTGGCCGTCGGTCGACTCCGCGCAGCCCGCGATCGTCGACAGCAGGGCGACGATCGCAGCGAGAGCGGCCACCGCGGCCACGCGCGGCGCGCGCGCCGCGCTGGGACGTACGGTCACGCTCGGCCACCCATGCCGGGTCAGGCGGCCGCGCGGAGCAGGCCGTCCAGCACCGAGGTGAACATCCGCAGGCCGTCCGTACCCGGTCCGGTCAGGTCCTCCACCGCGTGCTCCGGATGGGGCATCAGCCCGACCACCCGCCGGTTCTCGCTGCACACCCCGGCGATGTCGTCCACCGATCCGTTCGGGTTCCCCCCGGCGTAGCGCACCACCACCCGGTCCTGGGCGGTCAGCTCGGCCAGCGCCGGCGCGTCGATGACGTAACGGCCCTCACCGTGCTTCACCGGGATGACGATCTCCTCGCCGGCGGTGAACGAGCCGGTCCAGGCAGTGCCGCTGGTCTCGACCCGCAGCCGCTGGTCACGGCACACGAAGTGCAGCCCGGCGTTGCGGGTCAGCGCACCGGGCAGCAGCCCGGCCTCGCACAGGACCTGGAACCCGTTGCAGATCCCGAGCACCGGCAGGCCCGCCCCGGCCGCGGCGACAACGGCGCCGACGACCGGTGAGAACCGGGCGATCGCGCCCGCCCGCAGGTAGTCACCGTAGGAGAAACCGCCGGGCAACACGATCGCGTCGACCCCGTGCAGGTCGTTGTCACCGTGCCAGAGCGGGACGGGCTCGGCCCCGGCGAGCCGCACGGCCGCGGCGGCGTCCCGGTCATCCAGCGAGCCCGGGAACGTCACCACGCCAACCCTGGGCGGGCGCCCGTTACCTGCCTCGCCGGCGGGAACTGCCGCCATCTCCGCACCACCGTCCTCGACCCACGCCATCCGACCTCGGTGTAACCGGCCTCAACCTACCGGCCGGGCGGGCGCACAACCATGGAACAGGGTCCGAAACCCCGAGCCGAAACCCCGAGCCGGGACACCGAGCCGGGACACCGAGCCGGGACGAGCCGCGCTACGGCTGGTCGGGTGGCTGCCGGGGACGTCCCGACCACGGGCCGTGATGGGTGGGAATCTGGTGAAGACGCCGACCGGGGTGATCCTTGTTCCAGGTCAGAAGTTTCTCCAGGTGTACCCGCGTACCCGGCAGCGGGCCATCGACGGCGTCGAACCGGACGTTGTCCATCAGTGCGCGCATCAAAAGAATTCCACGCCCCTGTTCCGGTAGCAGTTCGGTAGGACCGAGCATGGACGGATCGGGCCCCTGAGGTTCGTTCCAGTCGGGTTTCCGGGTGGCCGGGCCGTGGGGCCCGCCGTCACCGTCACCGTCACTGCCGGGGAAGCCGTCGTCACTGCCCGAGAAGCCGTCGTCGCTGCCGAAGGAACCGGTGAGGCCGCTTCCGTGGTCGACGACCTCGATCACGGCAACCGTGTTGTCGACGCCGACCGAGACCTCGTACTCGTCGTCCGCCGTCGCATGAATCAGGACGTTCGCGCAGGCCTCGGTCAGCGCGATCTCGACATCCTCGATGCAGTCCTGGGAAACCCCCAGGACTTTCAGTGCCTGTGCACATATTCGGCGGACAATCGGAATGGAGATTTCATCCCGGGGGAGCGACAGGCCGAGTTTGATCTCCATGTCGGTGGGTGTACCCCGCCGGTCCGGCATCAACCGGAGCCGTTTCCGCCGGTAGCTTCTCCAGTGGACGGCAGCCGCCCGGTGGTGGTCCATTGTGATATCGGTGTCGATCTGGCGGGTATGTCGACCTGATGGGTACAGGGCGCTGTCCGGCCGGGCGCGTGGGATCGCGCGGGAACGCGCGGAACGCGCGTGGTCAGGCCAGCGCGCTGACGATGGCCCGGGCGAGATCGGTGCCCGATCGCCATGCCGTCTCGACCCGCGGCCTGCCCCAGCTGTCTCCGGCCAGGCCCACCCGGGCCTGGCCGAAGAAGAACGTCTCCTCCCGCGGTAAGGCAGGGCGGGCGAAGGTCCAGCGCTGGACATAGGTCCAGTCCGGTTCGGTGGGGATGGCGAGCAGGCGGCGCAGGGCACTGGTGAGCGCCGCCGCCGCGGCGGGCGGGTCGGCGAGCCGGCCGGCCGCGAAGTCGCTGGTGGAGTGGGCCACCAGCACCGGGGCGTTGTCCCCGCGCCGGCGCCCGTCGTCGGCGACCCATGCGATGGTCGGGTCCTCGTGCACGAAGGCGCCGTCGATCGGCGACCACCCCCGGGTACCCCAGCCGGCGAGGAGGGCGAGCACCGGCATCCACTCCCGTCCGAGCAGCACCGCCCGCTCGGCGCCGAGCTCGGGGGCCAGGTGCCGCAGCGCCTGCGGATCGGGCATCGCCAGGACCGCGGCGTCCACCGCCTCCCCGTCGACCACCGGGCCGGGTCGCACCATGCGGATGGGCGCTGACTGCGTCACCGGAACACCGCCGCGGCTCGCCAGGTCGACCACCAGCGAGCGGATCCCGCGGGGCGCCGCGTAACGCAGCGGCCCGGGCGACGCCGGGCCGATCGTCGCCGACGGACCGTCGACCACCGGGAACCGGGACGTCCACGGGCGGACGAGGCCGCGAGCCAGCCAGTCCTCGACGACCTCGAGGAACTCGGGGTCGCGGGCGGTGAAGTAGGAGGCCCCGGAATCGACGATCCGGCCGTCGATCCACCGCGACGCCATCCGCCCACCGACCACCCGGCCGCGGTCGCGGACCTCGACGTCGATCCCGCGGACCCGCAGCTCCCGCGCGCACGCGATGCCTGAGATCCCTCCACCTGCGACGACGACCTTTGCCACGGGCAAACCGTTCTGTGCTGTCCGGCGACGAGCCGACTGCCGACCCGCCCGAGCCCGGAAACCATCCCGCCATCGTGCGCGCCCCGGCGGCCACTGGGCGTCGCGGAACGGCCCCGGGTCCCGATCGAAGGGAAAACTCCCAGGTGGGGAAGGGTTATCACTGCGCGTACCGCCGACGGCCCGGCGGGGCGGCGCATGTCGAACGCGGAGCCGCGGGCCGATGGCCTAGCCTTGCCTTCCTACAGATCCGCCCCGCGGCGCCCCGCGTCCCGCGGGCCCGACCGCGGAGGCCCACCGATCGCTCGCCGTACGACGCCCAGCCGTCACGAAACCAGCTCCGACGCCAGGTCCGGCACCAGGTCCGGCACCAGCCCCGGCCCGGTGCCGTCCGCCGGGCCCCGGCAGCCCTGCCCGTGTGGCTCCGGCCGGCGGTACAAGGCGTGCCATGGGGAGCGCCGCCGCCCCGCCCCGGTCCTGCGGCCCTTCGCCGGTCGGGTGGACGAACCCGACCTGGTGGCGTTGCGCGAGTTCGTCCCCAGCGCGACCGCACCGCTGACCCTGTCGGCGGCCCACCTGGCCGACAATCCCGATCACGCCGACCGGAGGATCATTCTCGGCACCCTGCTGCCGCAGGCCGCGGCCGCGGTCGTCCGTGACGACGGCGAGATCCTGCTCGCCATGCAGACCCTGGTGAGTGGCCTCGACCCCGCGGCCGACCTGGCCGGCGCGCTGCTCGCGGCCCTCGACGCGAAGCCCGGATCGGTGGTGGACGGCCCGCCGGCCTCCGCTCCCGCCGCGGTGGAACGCCTCTCCGGCGGGCTGGCGGCGCTGCCCCGCCTCCCCGACCTGCTCGACCCGGCCCCGCTGGAGATCACCGTCCACCCGGGTTTCGCCTGGTGGGTGCCGTCGTCCAACGGCGTCGAGCCCAGCGCGGAGGTGACCGCGAGCCTGGACCGGGCGAACGCCACCGTGGTCCCGACCGCGCGGCTGGAGTCCGTGCCGGCCGCCTACTGGTGCAGCCCCGGTGACCGGGTCCACCTGCGCTGGGCGCTGCCGCTGGGCCCCGCTGTCCCGGCTGTCCCGGACGTCTCGGACGTCTCGGACGTCTCGGAAGAGGCTGTCCTCGACGCGTTGGCGCGGGTGTCCGCCGCCGGCCAACTCGCTGTCGGTGACGGCTCCCGCTTCGTCGGGTCCTTCCGTGCGGACGGCCTCGTGGTACCGGTGTGGGATCTGGAGCCCGGCGCGGACGCCGACTCCTGTGAGAAGCCGGCTGCCCAGCTCTGGGCGGTGCTGCGGGAAGCTTTCGCCGACCCGCGCGCGCTCACTTCCCAGGAACGGCGAGTACGCGCCGGCGTCGTCGGGCGCACGCTTACGCTCCGTTAGGTTCGACGTGTCCCCCGAGATCCGTGCCCGTCCGATCGTGGCCTCCGAGGGCCACCAGCCCGGCCCGGACACCGAGGACTACGACGTGGTCGTCCTCGGTGCCGGGCCGGCGGGCGCGGCCGCCGCGCGCTCGGCGGCCGAAGCCGGCGCCAGCGTCTGCGTGCTGGAGCGGATGGACGTCCCCCGGTACAAGACCTGCGGCGGCGGCCTGGTCGGCCTGTCGATGGAGCACGCCCGGATCGATCTTGCCCCGCTCGTCCGGTCCCGGGTCGACGCGCTCACCATGACGCTGGACGGCCGTCGCACGGTGACCCGCCGGCGCCACGACGGTCAGCCACTGCTGTCGATGGTCATGCGCTCCGAGCTGGATGCCGCGCTGCTCGGCGCGGCGAAGGCCGCCGGCGCCCAGATCCGCACCATGGCCCATGTCACCGGCCTGCGCGAGGACGCGCGGGCGGTGACAGTTCTCGTTCGATCCGCTCCGGCGGTGCGGGCCCGGGTCGTGGTCGGCGCCGACGGCACGTCGGGCCGGGCCGGCAGCTATGTCGGCGTCCACTGCGACCAGGTCGACCTTGGGCTCGAAGGCGAGTTCGAGGTGCCGGCCGCGATGGCCGACACCTGGGCCGGGCGGATGCTGCTCGACTGGGGGCCGCTGCCCGGCTCCTACGGCTGGGTGTTCCCGAAGGGGCAGGTGCTCACCGTGGGCGTCATCGGGTCCCGTACCGAAGGCCCGGCGCTGCGGGTTTACTACCGGTCGCTTGTCGAGCGGCTGGGGCTCGCGGCCATGCCCCGGCTGCACGACTCCGGGCATCTGACCCGGGTGCGCGCCGACGGTTCGCCGTTGCGGCGCGGCCAGGTCCTGGTCGCCGGCGATGCCGCCGGGCTGCTCGACCCCTGGACCAGGGAGGGCATCTCCTTCGCGCTGCGCTCCGGCCGGCTCGCCGGCACCGCCGCCGCCGCGGCCGCGGCCGGCGACCGCACCGCCATCGACCGCTATCCCGGGCTGGTCCTGGACGTCTTCGGCACGGAGATCGCCGCCAGCCGGACGGTGCTGGCGGCCTTCGCCCGTCGCCCGGCGCTCATGCACGCCATGATGGCGGCCTTCCCCGGCACCTTCGGCCTGTTCAGCCGGATCGTCGACGGCCGCTCCACGGTGGCCCGGCAGTTGCGCCGCCCCGGCGTCGCCGCCGCCGTCGCCGCCCTCTCGCGGTGAGCCGCGGGCCCTACTGGAAGCGCTCGGCCACCGCTCCCGCGATCTCCTCGTAGGCCCGGCGGGTCTCCCGGCGCAGCTCGTCGAGCATGATCGGGCCGCCGGCGGCGAGATGAGGATCGAACGGCACCCGGACGACCTGGCGGGTCCGCGCCGCGAAATGGTCCTCCAGCGCGTCGACGTCCACCGCCTCACCGTGCTGCGGGAACATCGTCATCACGGTGACGGCCTCGCTGACGTGCGGGCGGTAGCCGTGCGCGTCCAGCCAGTCGAGCGTGCCGCTGGCGCTGGCCCCGCCGTCCGCGCTCGCACTGCTGACGATCACCAGTGTGTCGGCGAGGTCGAGAACGCCGCGCATCGCGCTGTGCACCATGCCCGTCCCGCAGTCGGTCAGCAGGATCGAGTAGTGCCGCTGCAGGATGTCGTCGACGGCCCGGTAGTCATCGTCGGTGAAGGCATCCGAGATCTCCGGGTCGCTCGCGGAGGCCAGCACCTCCAGCCGCGACTCGGCCTGCGACAGGTAGCGCCGGACGTCCACATAGCGGTGCAGCTGGTCGGCGGCCTCGAGCAGGTCCCGGACGGTGTGCCGGGTGGTGCTCTCCACCCGGGCCCCCAGGGTGCCCCGGTCCGGGTTCGCGTCGATCGCGACGACCCGGTCGCCGCGCAGGCTGGCCAGCGTCGACCCGAGCGAGACCGTGGTCGTGGTCTTTCCGACGCCACCCTTGAGGGACAGGACCGCGATGCGGTGGCAGTCGTCCAGCGGGGTGCGGATCCGGTTCAGCAGGCGCCGGTACCGGGCCTCGTCCGGGGACGGGCCGGGGTTCAGCGCCCCGGCGGACACCTGGTAGACCAGCCGTCGCCAGCCGCGGGAGGCGGTGTCCGGCATCGGGGGCAGCAGCGCCCCGGTGGACAGCCCGGCCGCGTGCCGCGGGTCATACGGGTCATACGGGTCATACGGGTCGTAGGGGTTGGCGTACGGATCGGCGTACGGATGCTCCGGCTGCTCCTCGAAGGGCGTGAACGACCGCTCACGGCCCGGCTCCTGCTTCCAGGGCTGGTCTTCCGGCTCCCAGCCGGGGCCCTCGCTCTGCTCGCGTTCCGGCCCCCGCCCCCGTTCCCGCTCGTAGCCGGCGGGCTCGGCCGGCGGAACGCCCTCCGGAACGCCCTCCGGGACGTCGGCCGGTGGGTCGCGGAGCCAGGACGCGACCCGGCCGGAGCGGTACGGGCCGGTCGCCGAGCCCGGCGGCGGTAGCGGTGGTGGTGGCGGTGCCGGGTACAGCGTCGACGGCCGGTACTCACCGGTCGCCGGCCCCGCGGCCGGCGGCAGGCCGTGGTCGAGCAGCGGATCGAATGTCCGGGTCGGAACACCGTCGATCATCCGGTTCGGTCGGGGCGCCTGCGGCGCGGGAGGATCCACGTCACCCGCGCCTGGCCGGATCGACGGCCAGGTGTCACCCCCCGACTCGGACGGCGGCGGCACCGGCGGCTGGAACACGGGTGGCTGGGACACGGGTGGCCAGGACACCGGCGGCGGCGCGGGCCAGGCCGGCGGGAGCGGTGCCGCGGGAGACACGGGGGCCGCTGGGGCTGCGGGAGGTGCGGGGGAATCGCTGACCGGCCAGTGCGCGAGCCATGAGGCCGCGGCCGGGTCGGCCACGGGAGGCGCCGGTGCCGGTGCCGGTGGCGGCGGTGGCGGTGGCGGTGGAGTGATCCGGTTCGGCCGGCTGTCGAAGGTGCCTGGCCCCCCGACGTCGATCCCCCCGACGTCGATACCTCCCACGTCGATGCCGCCGACGTCGACACCGCCGACGTCGATCGCGTCCGCTGGCGCGTCGGAGAACCAGCCCTGGTGGCCGGCGGCCGGCTCGTCCGGCCGCACGGCCTCGTGCGAACCGGTCACCTCGACGGACATGCCGCCGAACGGCGACGGGCGGCCCCCGCCACCGATATCGTCAGTCCTGCTCATGATCGCGTTCTCATGATCCTGCCTGAGATGAACGACCGCCGTGTGGCGACGTCACACCGTCGACCCTGCCCCGGCACGATGTCCAGCCCCGCTCCTCCGTTCGGGCGGTCGGTGATGGGCCCCATCCAGGATGACACGACTCGATGGACCTCGGCACGGCACGGGGCGTCACCAGGGCACGAGAGGACTACGCCCGGCGGGCCACCCGGGCGGCGAACAGCCCCGCGCCGAAGCCGTTGTCGATGTTGCACACCGCTATGCCCGGAGCACACGAGGTGAGCATGCCGAGGAGCGCGGCGAGCCCACCGAAGCTCGCCCCGTACCCGACGCTGGTCGGCACCGCCACCAGCGGCGTTCCGACCAGGCCGCCGATCACGCTCGGCAGGGCACCTTCCATCCCGGCCACGACGACCAGGCAGTCCGCGCGGTCGAGGACCGGCCGGGCCGCCAGCACCCGGTGCAGCCCGGCGACGCCGACGTCCCGGACGATCTCCACCCCGGCACCCGCGGCCGCGGCGGTCATCGCCGCCTCCTCGGCGACGTGGGCGTCCGAGGTACCGGCGGCGACCACCGCGACCAGGCCGCGTGGCTCGGGCGGCTCGCCGACCACAACCGTCGCCGGACGCCCGCCCGCGCCCGCGTCGGCACTGGAACTCACCCAGGCGTCAGGCCAGCGTGCCCGCAGCGCAGCCACCATGGCACCGTCCGCCCGGGTGACCATGGTGGGCCGCGCCTCGTCCGAGGCACGACGCAGGGCGTCCACGATGCCGACGGTCTCCGCCGCGGTCTTGCCCGCTCCGAAGACCACCTCCGGATCACCGGTGCGGATGCCCCGGTGCGTGTCGACCCGCGCGTACCCGAGATCACGGAAGCCCGAGCCGTCGGCTCCCAGCGGGCCGGCGGCCAGCTCGGCGGCGGCGGCCTCCGGGGTGACCTCACCGTCGGACACGGCGTGCAGCAGGGTCCGCAGACGTTCGGGGTCCATACCGCCGATGTTGCCATCGCCGATGCCCTCGCCGATGCCGGCACCGGTGTCGGTCAGTGGTAGGGGGCCCAGACCGTCCGGTCGGCGGCCCCGGCGCGCAGGCTCCGGAGGCGGACCGCGAACTGCGCCGCGGCGCTCGGACTGCTGGCGAGGACGGGCGCCACGCTCGTCACGAGCTTCAGCTCGCGGACCGCACGCAGCACTGGGAAACCGTCCCAGGCCGTGACGTCGAAGCCGTAGGCGCGGGCGAGTTCCTCCTGCGGCTGTGGCGACCGGCCGAAGCGCACGGCTCCGAGCGCGACCGGCACCAGATCCCATTCGGCCGGACCCAGGCAGGTCGCGTCGAAATCACAGATCACGACCCTGCTCGGAGCGGTGTGGATCAGATTTCCCAGATGCGCGTCCCCGTGGATGACGGCCTGCGGCAGCACGTACCGGACGCTCCCGAGCGCGTCGGAGACCCGCAGAGTCAGGCTCTCCAGGAAGGCACGGTCCGCGGCCGGCAGGCCCTCGGCGTCCGAGAGGCGCCGCCGGACGTCGTCGAGCGGATCCCAGGCGGGCAGCGGTGGCTCGGGTGGCGCGAGCGCATGCAGGCGCAGCAGGACGTCCGCCAGACTGCGGGCCGGATGCGCCGCCGGCCGGGTGACGGCCGCGGGCGGAGCGGCGTCCCGCCAGACCGTGGCGTGCCAGCCGTCGACCACGACAGGTGCGGGCACGCCGGGGAGGAGACGCACCGCGGGCATCCCGTGCTCGGCCAGCCACCGCGCCACCTGGACGACCTTCGCCACCCGGTGGTTCATCGCGGTGGAACTGGCGATGCGTACGACTGCCCCCTCGCGAGGCAGCCTGTACACCGCGTTGACGGTCAGCTTGATCGGTTCGGCGTCCCGATCGTCAAGGCCGATGCTGGCGCAGAGCCGGGTGAGCGCCTGCCGGGAGCGCGCGGCGGTGAAACGGCCGGCGGGTCCGGGAGCGGGGCCGGGGCCGGCAGCCGCGGGTTCGGTGGCCATGATGATCGGTCACGGGCGGCTTAGAGATCCAGCGGCGGCGGGGGGACGGCGGTTCCCGGGCCGGGCCGTTGGCGCGACGCCGAGCGTTGCCACTCCCGGACCAGTGCCGCCAGCTCCCGGACTCCCCGCACCTCGCTGTGCGGGGAGGTGGCGACCAGCAACTGGTCCGCCCGGCTGGAGACCGAGGCGACCGTGCGGCCCCAGGAGATACCGATCGCGTCGGTCGCGAGCTCGCAGACCCGGTCCAGCTCGAGCCGGCCCTGGCGCGCCATCGCGAGTGCCAGGTCGAACCGGATGACGGAGCGGAAGCCCGGCGCGTCCATCCCGTCGAGCTGCGGCATGGCCAGGTCGGCATGCTCCTCGGCAGCGCGGGGACGGCCGAGCAGGCACAGCGCCGTCGTCGCGTTGTAGGAGACCTCGACCGGGTGGAACGTGTCGAAGCTCGGCCCGGGACGGCCCCACTGGTCCACCGGGATGGCATCCGCCAGGTCGTAGGCCTGGTCCAGGCTGCCCGCCGCGCCGCGCAGATCACCCATCGCGGCGAGCGCCCTCGCCTCCTGGCAGACCAGCCTGGCCCGGACGGGCCCGCTGCCGACATGGCGCATCCCGTCCCGGGCGAGCCGCAGCGCCTCGCCGGGCCGCCCGACGTAGAACTCGTTGACCGCGCCGACCTCGCGCGCCGAGCCGCACAGTGGGCCGTCGCCGGCCTCGACGCCGGCCAGGTAGCCCTCGGCGGCGAGATCGCGGGCGGAGCCGACGTCGCCCTGTTTGAAGGCCGCGTCGGCGCCGAGCACCGCGACGCGGCCGGCGAGCACGAGCAGTTGCTGCGACTCCACGGTGCCCATCGAGCGGCGCCCGAGCCGCTCCAGGCCGCGCCGCAGCCGGGCCGTCCTGGCCCGCACGTGGGCGGGCGGCACGACCTCGTGTGTGTTCATGAGCTCGCCCAGCGCCTCGTCCGCGCGCTCGAGGGCCAGCTGTACCGGGCTGGCCGCGAGCACGTCAGCCACCTCCATGATCGGGCCCTGGGCGAGCAGCGCGCTGACGACGGCCGCACCCGCGGACAGCTGGAACCGCCGACGATCGGCGCCGTTCGGTTCCGCGGCACCGGCACCGGCTGCCCAGGTGAGGTCGTCCGGGGCCTGGCGCTCCGGGGGCTGGGCGGGATAGTCCTCGGGCCGGTCGTCCGGGGGAGTGCGGGCCGGGGGAATGAAGATCTCGTCGAAACCCGGCACGGCCAGCGGCGGGGGTCCGTCCGACTGCGGCATGCCCTGATCCTTCCTGTGTGTCACGAGGCGCGTTCGTGACCTTGCGCTTTCACGCTAGTGGCGGGAAAGCGCCGTGGCCGGCGGGCCGCTGGACGGCCACCGGACGGACCACGGTGATCGCAAGTTGCCTCGGCCCCCCGTGCGTATGCCGATGCTCGTGCGAATGGCACGTGCGGACGGCGGATGCGGTTGTCGGGTGCACCAGCCGATGCTACGAGGCGTGGATGTCGGACAGTGACGGGCTTGCGTCACAGCAATGTGGCCCGTCGGTGGTTGTGTCATTGGTGTTCTGGTTATGGGATTTTGGTTGGCGGCGGAACGGTGAAGGATCTTCCAGTGAGATCCCTACCCACTGGATCTTCTTTATCGCCTGAGGCATATGTAACGTTTATCTTCGTTTAGGGGGTGCTGCTGACCGGCCGGTCGCTGCCGCTGCCGGACGGTCGACGGCAGCGGTGAGCTCCCGATTCCGAGTGTGGGTGGGTTGCATGGATGTCGATCGTCCCCGGACGGATCGGCGGTTCACGACGGTGACGGCGGTGACGACGGCGGGCCGGGCACATCCGCGCGGCCGGGAGAGGCGATCGGTAGCCTCAGTTCCGTGGTCGATGTGTCCGCGAGTTGTTCGCGGAGCTTCCGTGGTCGCTGATCCGGCGCGCCTCGCCGGAGAAGACGCGCTGGTGGCACCCCGGCGGGAGCTGCCCGCGGGCGAGGTGGCGCTGGCCTGCCGGCTGGAGGAACTCGCGCATCGAGCCTGGCCGCCCCTTCGGGAGGAGGCCCATGCGGGCTGGGTGCTTCGGGAGTCGGCGGGCTCCTCGCGCCGAGGGAACTCGGTGTGGGCCCGGGGCGACGTCCCGGACCTCGCCGATGGCCTTCGCGTGGTCCGATCCTTCTACGAGGCCGTGGGTCTGCCGCCGACCTTCCAGGTCACCCCGGTCGCCCGTCCCGCCGGCCTGCTGGACGCCCTCGACGCCGCCGGGTACGACGACGCCGGGCCCACGGATGTCTGTGTCGCACCCCTGGCAGGCCTGCTCGTGGCCCGTCCAGGGGACGGGCAGGTCGAGGTGACCCACGCCGACCTGCCCGACGAGCGCTGGCTCGCCGTCGCCGGGCGGGTTCTCACCACCTTCGCCGCGCAGCGCGCCGGTTCACTCGCCGTGCTCCGGGCGATGACGCTGCCCCAGCGCTACGTCACCCTTCACGTCGACGGCGTTCCAGCCGGCGTCGGCCGCGGCGTCCTCGACGGTGGCTGGCTGGGCATCTACAGCATGGCCACGCTGCCCGGCGCGCGTGGCCGCGGCGCGGCGGGCCGCGTACTCGCCGAACTCGCCCGGTGGGCGGGCGCCGGTGGGGCCAACCATGCCTACCTGCAGGTCGAGCGGGACAGCATCGCCGCCCGGGCGCTCTACACCCGCCGTGGTTTCCGGCCGGTCTACGGCTACAGCTACCGCAGGCTGCCCGCACCGGCGCCAGTCGGCCCGGCGGGGAACGGGGCCGCCCGCTCATGAGCGCATCCCCCGCGGATCTGTTCGCGACCGACGCCCCGACCAGGATCATGGGTGTCGTCAACGTAACCCCCGACTCCTTCTCGGACGGCGGCGCCTACCCCGACCCGGCCGACGCCGTCCGGGCCGGTCAGCTGATGATCGACCAGGGGGCCGACATCGTGGACGTCGGCGGTGAGTCGACGCGCCCCGGAGCGCCCAGGGTGTTCGCCAGCGAGGAACTGCGCCGGGTGCTGCCCGTCGTCGCCAAGCTGGCCTCCTCGGGCGTGCCGATCAGCATCGACACGAGCCGCGCGTCGGTCGCCGCGGCCGCGGTCGACTCCGGTGCTCTGCTGGTCAACGACGTCTCCTGCGGGACGAACGCCGACCTGCTGCGCATCGTCGCCGAGCGGGGCGTCCACTACGTCCTGATGCACTCGCGCGGCTCCAGCGCGGACATGGGCGCCCTGGCGGTCTATGACGATGTGGTCACCGAGGTGGTGAGCGAGCTGTCCGCCCGGCTCGAGGTGGTCCTGGCCGCCGGCGTGCCGGAGGACAAGGTGATCATCGACCCGGGTATCGGGTTCGCCAAGACCGCGGCGCACAACTGGGCCCTGCTCGCGAACCTGGACGCACTCGCCGCCCTCGGCCGTCCGTTGCTCGTCGGCACCTCCCGCAAGTCGTTCCTCGGCTCGGTGCTGAGCGGCCCCGGTGAACCGCCCCGGCCGCCGGACGACCGGGATGCCGCCACCCAGGCCACGACCGTGCTGCTGGCCTCGGCCGGAGTGTGGGCGGTGCGGGTGCACGCGGTACGCCCAGCGGTGGACGCCGTCCGGGTGCACCGGGCGTGGCACGCGGCCGGCCCCGCCCGCCCCGCCCGTCCGGTGGCCTGTCGGGTCGGGCCGGCCCGGTGACGGCGGTGACCGGGGCCGGGCGCGACCGGGTCACGCTGACCGGGCTGCGGGTGCACGGGCGGCACGGCGTGCTGCCCGCGGAACGCGAGCTCGGTCAGTTCTTCGTCGTCGACGCCACCCTCTGGCTGGACACGGGCCCCGCCGCGGCGACCGACGACCTCACGCTGACCGTGCACTACGGCGAGCTCGCCCAGGCCCTGGCGGATGTCGTGGCCGGCGAGCCCGTCGACCTGATCGAGACCCTCGCGCACCGGCTGGTCCGGGTCTGCCTGGCGGACCCCCGGGTCGACACGGCCGAGGTGACCGTGCACAAGCCGGCAGCACCCGTGCCGCTTCCCTTCGCCGACATCGCGGTGACCGTCGCGCGCTCCCGCCACGACCTCGCCGGATGAGCCCGGCGGGCGGCGGCCACGCCGTGGTGGCGATCGGCTCCAACATCGGGGACCGGCTCGCGTTCCTGCGCGGCGCGGTAGCCCAGCTCGACGCCACGCTCGGCGTGCACGCCACCTCACCCGTCTACGAGACCGACCCGGTCGGCGGGCCCGACCAGGACGACTACCTCAACGCCGTCGTTCTGGTCGGTGCCGCCGAACCGGCGTCGCTGCTGGCGGCGGCGCGGGCCGCGGAGGAGGCGGCCGCGCGGGTGCGCACCGTCCGGTGGGGCCCACGGACCCTCGACGTGGACATCATCGCCTGCGGCGACACCCGCAGCGACGACCCCGACATCCTGCTGCCGCACCCGCGCGCCCACGAGCGGCTGTTCGTCTGCGTGCCCTGGCTGGACGTCGAGCCGCAGGCCTCGCTGGTCGGGCACGGCCCGGTGGCGGACCTGGTGGCGCGGCTGCTCGCGGTGCCGGGCACCGCCGCCCCGCGGCGGACCTCCCTCGACCTGCCGGCCGGGAACACGCCGGGACCGCGGCGGTGAGACCCACCCACGTGCGTGACCTTCTCTCGGTCGCCGTCGTGGTCGGCGCGCTGGTCTACCTGTTGCTGTGGTGGAGGTACCAGTCGCTGCCGCAGGTGCCCCCGACGACGTCCCTGTCCGTCCTGCTGGTGGGGCTGATCGAGCTGCAGGTGGCATCGCTGACGAGGCGACGCCTCGCCGGCCGGCCCGGGACCCGCCCGATCCTGCCGCTGACCGTCGCCCGACTGGCCGCGCTCGCGAAGGCGACGTCCGTGGTCGGCGCGGCGCTGGCCGGCGGCTGGACCGCCCTGCTCGCCTACACGGCCCCCCGCACCGACGAGTTCGGGACCGCCGGCGGCGACGCCCTGGCCGCCGGCCTCGGCCTCGGGGCCACGGCCGTGCTGATCGCCGGCGGGTTGGCCCTGGAACGGGTGTGCCGGATCCGTAACCGCTGACGGTCCACCACAACGCCTGTTGTCGAACCGGCCACGCTACCCTGGGATCCGGTTGTCCGGCACGAAAGGGACGGGTGTGGTCACTCACGGCCAGGACACGTTCTCCGGCCCTGACGACGGCCGGTCCGGTTCGCCTGCCCGCCCGGCGCCTGCCCGCCCGGCGCCTGCCCGCCCGGCGCCCGGCCGCCCGGTGGTCGTCGGGCGGCCCCGCCAGGCCGGAGCGCGCCTGGTGTCCTTCGCCGACCTGCGTGGTCAGCCGGCGCGTCAGCCGCAGTCACGGCCGACCTGGACGACGCGTCAGCCGCCGCCGGGGCCCCGGCCCGGCCCGGCTCGTGGCCCGGCCCGCCGCGCGGGTTTCGACCCGGCGGACATGGCGACCGAGCCAGCTCCTGGTGCTCGCCGCCCCACCCCCACCCCCACCCCCGGCCCCGGCCGCGTGCCGACGCCCCCTCCCACCGCGCGGGCATCGGGGCTGGAGAGCGTGAGCACCACCGGCCACCAGGAGCCCGTCCCCGCCCGCCCGCCCGCGGCCCCGCGGCAGCCTCCGCGCCGTTTCGGCGAGGAGTGGGGCGAGATCGCCCGATCCCACCCCGCCCCCCAACCCGGCTCCGCGTCCCGGCCACGCCACCATCGGCGCCGGCCGCTGTCGACCGTCTGCAAGGCGCTCCTGGTCTGCACGATGCTCGTGGTGGGGGTCTCGGTGGGCCGTGCGCTGGCCCTGCCCGGCGATCAGGACATCCTGTCCCGGCTGGCGGGCTGGGCCCGCGACAACCACCTCTCGGTCGTGGTCGACACCGTCCAGGATCTGCGCTGACCGATCTGGACGGACCTGACCGGGCCTGCCCGGCCACGTCCCGCCTGACCGGGCCCGGCGGGGCGGCTACCGTCATCAGGATGTCCTCGTCCTCGCTGGCAGCCTGGCTGCGCGCGCTGCCGGACGACGCTCTGGCCCGGTTGTTCAGCCTCCGGCCGGACCTCGCCACCCCACCGCCGCCCGATTTCGACATCCTCGCGGCCCGGCTGGAGATCCGGGGGAGTGTCGCCCGAGCGCTGGAACGGCTGGACGCGTTCACCCTCGAGATCGTCCAGGCGCTCACCGTGCTGCCCAGCCCCGCGTCCTACCGTGAGCTGGGGGTGTTCTGCGGCGGTCTCGAGGTGCGCACAGCGGTCGACTCCCTGCGCGAGCGCGCCGTGATCTGGGGGCCCGACGAGGCGATCCGGCTGGTCGGTGTCGCCGTCGACCTGCTGGGGGACCGCCCGCTCGGCCTCGGCCGACCGGCACGGAAGTGCCTGGGGGTGTATCAGCTTTCCCAGCTCGCGCGGGTCGCCGCCGCCGTGGGTCTGCCCGCGGCCGTCTTCGCCGACACGTCGGTCGCCGCCGAGCAGGGCCGGCGCGAGGGCCTCATCGAGATGGTGTCCGCCGTGCTCGCCGAGCCCGCTCGGGCTGCTGCCCTGCTCGACGGGTGCTCGCCGCGGGCCCGGGAGGTCGCCGGACGTCTCGCGGGTGGTCCGGCACTCGGCGCGACGAACGACGCCGAGCGGCTCCTCGACGTGGCAGCGGCGCGCAGCCCGGTCGAGGAGCTGCTCGCCCGCGGGCTGCTGGTCGGGATCGACGCCGCCACCGTGGAACTGCCGCGGGAGGTGGGCCTGCTGCTGCGCGGTGACCGCCCGGCCGGCGAGCTGCATCCCGAGCCGCCCGAGGTCACCGGCCGCGAGGTGGGCGCGGGTGCTGCCGACCCGGCCGCCGCGCTGGCCGCCGAGGCGCTGGTGCGGGCGGTGACCACGCTGCTGACAGCCTGGGGGTCCGTGCCGGTCACGCCGCTGCGCACGGGTGGGCTCAGTGTGCGTGACCTGCGCGCCGGTGCCCGTCTGATGGATCTGCCGGAGCCGGCGGCGGCGCTGGTCATCGAGACGGCCGCCGCCGCCGGGCTGGTGGACGCCACCCCGGGCACCGAGGTGCAGTTCGTGCCCACCAACGCCTACGACCGCTGGTGCACCGAGTCGGTGGCCGAGCGGTGGGCCGTCCTCGCGGCGGGCTGGCTGCGCTCACCGTCGGCGTCCTGGCTGGTCGGGGGGCGGGACGAGCGGGGGCGTCAGCTCGCCGCGATGTCCTTCGACACCCGGCGCCCCGGTGTCCCGGAACTGCGAGCCGAGGTGCTGCGCGCGATCGCCGCCGCGCCGGACGGGGTCGCACCGACCGCCGACTCCGTCCGCGCGCGGCTCACCTGGCACACGCCCCGCCGCACCGGCGCGCTGCTCGACAGCATGATCGACGGGACGATGGCCGAGGCGGAGCTGCTCGGCTTCACCGGTCGCGGCGTGCCGAGCACGCCCGGGCGCCTGGCCGCCGACCGGGGCGCGGCCGGCGGTGGCGGCGGCGGTGGCGGTGGCGAGAGCCTGATCCGCCGGCTCGCGGACGCGATGGAACCGCTGCTGCCCGAACCCGTCGAGGAGCTGCTGATCCAGGCGGACCTGACCGCGGTCGCCCCCGGCCCGCTGGTGCCGCGGGTGGCCGGTGAGCTGGCCCGGATGGCCGACATCGAATCGGCCGGCGCGGCCACCGTCTACCGGTTCACCGAGGCCTCGCTGCGGCGCGCCCTGGACGCGGGCAGTGCGGCCGAGGACCTGCACGATCTTCTCCGCTCGCTGGCGCGCGGTGGCGTCCCGCAGACCCTGACGTACCTGATCGACGACACGGCCCGGCGGCACGGCCGGCTGCGGTCCGGGCCGGCCGCGTCCTACCTGCGCTGCGACGATCTGGCGCTGCTCACCGAGGTCGTCGCCTCCCGGCACACCCAGGCGCTGGCGATGCGCCGGGTGGCCCCGACGATCGCGATCTCCTCGTTGCCCGTCGCGGAGCTGCTGGAGGGGCTGCGCGCCGCCGGTTTCGCCCCCGTCGCCGAGGCTCCGGACGGGCGGATCGTGCTGCCCCGCCCCGAGGTGCACCGGACCCCCGCCCGACCGCGCATCCCCACCGGCGGCGCCGGTCCCAGCAGCGGCGCGGGCGGCCGCGGGAACCCCGAGCAGCTGCTGGACGTCGTCCGACTGGTCCGGCGGGGTGACGACATCGCCCGCGCCGCACGCGCGGCGCGGGAGTCCGCGGGCGAGGACCTCACCTCCGTCCGTTCCGCCCCACTCATCCTGGTCACCCTGCAGGGCGCGGTGCGCGACGGCCGGCGCGTCCTGCTCGGCTACGTCGACCAGCAGGGGACGCCCAGCGACCGGGTGGTGCGGCCGAGCCAGCTGGACGGCGGCTGGCTCACCGCCTGGGACGAGCGCAGCGCGGCCCCCCGCCGCTTCGCCCTGCACCGGATCACCCGGGTCGCGGAGATCCAGGGATCGTTCGAGTCGCCGCCGGTGCCCGAGGCCAGCGACTGGATCGTGCCCCCCACCGCGGACGAGCCCGCCTGAGCGGCGGGTCGAGCACCGGCCGCTGCCGGCTGTACCGTCGGATGCGTCGCGCAAGGGAACCAGAACTGCGGAAGGCGGTGGCGGCTTGCCGGACGGCCCCCTGATCGTCCAGTCGGACAAGACCCTGCTGCTGGAGGTCGATCACCCGCTCGCCAGCCAGGCCCGCGCGGCGATCGCACCCTTCGCCGAGCTGGAGCGGTCACCCGAGCACGTGCACACCTACCGGGTGACACCGCTCGCGCTGTGGAACGCGCGCGCCGCCGGCCACGACGCGGAGCAGGTCGTCGACGCCCTCGTCCGCTACTCGCGCTACGCCGTGCCCAACGCGCTGCTGGTCGACGTCGCCGACACCATGGACCGCTACGGCCGGCTGCGGCTGGAGCAGGACCCGGTGCACGGCCTCGTGCTGCGTGCCTTCGACCGCGCCGTCCTCACCGAGGTCACCCGGTCGAAGCGGGTCGCGCCGATGCTCGGCACCCGGCTCGACGACGACACGATCGCCGTCCACCCGTCCGAACGGGGCCGGCTCAAGCAGGCCCTGCTCAAGGTCGGCTGGCCCGCCGAGGACCTTGCCGGCTATGTCGACGGGGAGAAACACCCGATCGAGCTGCGCCAGGACGGCTGGGCCATGCGCGACTACCAGAAGGGCGCGGTCGCCGGCTTCTGGGAGGGCGGCTCCGGCGTCGTGGTGCTGCCCAGCGGAGCCGGCAAGACCGTCGTCGGCGCCGCGGCGATGGCCCGGGCCGGCGCCACCACGCTGATCCTGGTGACCAACACCGTCGCCGGCCGCCAGTGGCGCACCGAGCTGCTGCGCCGGACGTCCCTCACCGAGGACGAGATCGGCGAGTACTCCGGCGAACGCAAGGAGATCCGTCCGGTCACGATCGCGACCTACCAGGTGATGACGGCGCGCCGCAAGGGCGAGTACCTGCACCTGGAGCTGTTCGGCGCCCGCGACTGGGGCCTCATCGTCTACGACGAGGTGCACCTGCTGCCCGCGCCGGTGTTCCGGATGACGGCCGACATCCAGTCACGCCGGCGGCTCGGCCTCACCGCCACCCTCATCCGCGAGGACGGGCGGGAGGGCGACGTGTTCTCCCTGATCGGGCCGAAGCGCTACGACGCGCCGTGGCGGGAGATCGAGGCCCAGGGCTGGATCGCGCCCGCGGAGTGCACCGAGGTGCGGGTCACCCTCACCGACGACGAGCGGATGACCTACGCCGTCGCCGAACCCGAGGAGCGCTACCGGGTCTGCTCCACCGCCCACAGCAAGAGCACCGTGGTGCGCAGGCTCGTCGAGCGGCACGCGGACGACCGGGTCCTGGTCATCGGCGCCTACCTGGACCAGTTGGACGAGCTCGGGCGGCTGCTCGACGCGCCGGTCATCCAGGGATCCACGCGGAACAAGGAGCGCGAGCGCCTGTTCGAGGCCTTCCGCACCGGGGAGATCACGACGCTGGTGGTCTCGAAGGTGGCCAACGTGTCGATCGACCTGCCCGAGGCCGGGGTGGCGATCCAGGTCAGCGGCACCTTCGGCTCGCGGCAGGAGGAGGCGCAGCGTCTCGGCCGGGTGCTCCGCCCCAAGGCGGACGGCCGCTCCGCCCACTTCTACACCGTGGTCTCGCGGGACACCCTCGACCAGGAGTACGCGGCGCACCGCCAGCGTTTCCTCGCCGAGCAGGGCTACGCCTACACCATCGTCGACGCCGACGACCTGGCCTGACCCGGGTCGGTCAGTCCTCGGGCGGGTCGATGAGGGCGGCCGGCGTCACGGTCACCGGGAAGGGGCGGGTGACGGTCAGCTCCTCGTCGCCGCGCACCACGCCGGCCGGCACATAGCCGGAGCCGACCAGCTCGAACGCCTCGATGGTCGCGGCGTCCGGGTCCACCAGCCAGCAGACCGGGATCCGGAACTCGCGGTACAGGTCGAGCTTGAGCGTCCGGTCGTAGCGCCGGGTGCTGGTGTCGGCGACCTCGAGCACGGCGAACGGCGTCTCGGCGATCCGCCGCCGCTGCGGGTCGCCGACCGCGACCACAGCGACGTCCGGCACGACGAGGCAACGCGGGGACAGCTCCACCTGCAGCCCGGTGAACACCTGCGCGCCGGACGTCGCCGCCTCGCTGAGCAGGGCCCGCAGCCGGTCCGTCACCCGGGCGCGCAGCGGGGTCGGCCAGGGGCGGGCGACGCACAGCCCGTCGAGGATCTCGACCCGCGCGTTGCCGTGCGTCGTCGTGTGCAGATCATCGACGGTGACCGGCGGGGACGGCAGCGTGAGGGTCGGGCGGTGGGCCCGGAGCGGAGCGGGAGCTTGTACCACGTTGTTCATCGTGCTCCTTGCATCGTCCACTGTCTAAGGCAGAGGCGCTGACCCGCCAGCGCGAGGCGGGGAGTCCGCCGACGAGACGAAGTCTCTTGTCAGCATTATTACTGCCTGGTAACTTCACGTGCGTCGATCAGGGGTTTCGTGGCTGTCCCGTGGTCGATACGTGGGTCGCGACGGCTCCGTCCCGCAACCCGGCGCGCCCCGTGAACGGTCACCCGCCGCCGTGGCACCTCCCACCCGGCGGTCGGGTGACCGACCAGGAACGCGGAAGGGGCGGCCCCGGCCGAAGCCGGGACCGCCCCTTGCTCGCACAGAGCGGGGAAGCTGGACTCAGAAGTCCATCTCGCCGCCGCCACCCGGCATGGCCGGGGCCTTGTCCTTCTCCGGCTTGTCCGCGATGACGGCCTCGGTGGTGAGGAAGAGGCCGGCGATCGACGCGGCGTTCTGCAGCGCCGAGCGGGTGACCTTCGCCGGGTCGATGATCCCGGTGGCGACCATGTCGACGTACTCGCCGGTGGCCGCGTTCAGGCCGTGGCCGGTCGGAAGGTTGCGCACCTTCTCGACCACGACGCCGCCCTCGAGACCGCTGTTGAACGCGATCTGCTTGATCGGCGCCTCCAGCGCGATACGGACGATGTTCGCACCGGTCGCCTCGTCGCCGGACAGGTCCAGCTTCTCGAAGGCGCTGGTGGCGGCCTGCAGGAGAGCGACGCCGCCGCCGGCGACGATGCCCTCCTCGACGGCTGCCTTCGCGTTCGAGACGGCGTCCTCGATGCGGTGCTTCTTCTCCTTGAGCTCGACCTCGGTGGCCGCGCCGACCTTGATGACCGCGACGCCGCCGGCGAGCTTCGCCAGCCGCTCCTGCAGCTTCTCGCGGTCGTAGTCCGAGTCGGACTTCTCGATCTCGTTGCGGATCTGGCTGACCCGGCCCGCGATCTGGTCCGCGTCGCCGGCACCCTCGACGATGGTGGTCTCGTCCTTGGTGATGACGACCTTGCGGGCGCGGCCCAGCAGGTCGACGGTGGTGCCCTCGAGCTTGAGGCCGACGTCCTCGGAGATGACCTGGCCGCCGGTCAGCACGGCGATGTCGGTGAGCATGGCCTTGCGGCGGTCACCGAAGCCGGGGGCCTTCACCGCGGTGCTCTTGAAGGTGCCGCGGATCTTGTTCACGACCAGGGTCGCGAGGGCCTCGCCCTCGACGTCCTCGGAGATGATGGCCAGCGGCTTGCCGGCCTGCATGACCTTCTCCAGGATCGGGAGCAGGTCCTTGACCGCCGCGATCTTGCTGTTGGCGATGAGGATGTACGGGTCGTCGAGGACAGCTTCCATGCGGTCGGTGTCCGTGACGAAGTACGGCGAGATGTAGCCCTTGTCGAAGCGCATGCCCTCGGTGAGCTCAAGCTCCAGGCCGAAGGTGTTGCTCTCCTCGACGGTGATGACGCCTTCCTTGCCGACCTTGTCCATCGCCTCGGCGATCATGCTGCCGATGGCCGGGTCCCCGGCCGAGATGGAGGCGGTGGAGGCGATCTGCTCCTTGGTCTCCACGTCCTTGGCGACGCGGGAGAGCTCCTCGGAGACGCTCTCGACGGCGGCCTCGATGCCCTTCTTCAGGCCCATCGGGTTCGCGCCGGCGGCGACGTTGCGCAGGCCCTCGCGCACGAGCGCCTGGGCCAGGATCGTCGCGGTGGTGGTGCCGTCACCCGCGACGTCGTTGGTCTTCTTCGCTACTTCCTTGACGAGTTCCGCGCCGATCTTCTCGTACGGGTCCTCGAGCTCGATCTCCTTGGCGATGCTGACGCCGTCGTTGGTGATCGTGGGGACGCCCCACTTCTTCTCCAGGACAACGTTGCGACCCTTGGGGCCGAGCGTGACCTTGACAGCGTCGGCCAGCTGGTTCATGCCGCGCTCCAGGCCGCGCCGTGCCTCCTCGTCGAAGGCAATGATCTTCGGCATGGTGTCTGGGTCCTCCCAGGGGGATGGCAGTTCGATGGCCTGGCCACAACGACGCCCGCGACGGACGGCCCGACCTGGCTCCCCGCCTGAGCGGGAGGACGACCAGGAAGCCTCGTCGTTTCAGCCCTTGGCACTCCCATGTCGAGAGTGCCAGGTCTTGTTTAGCACTCGGCATGGGAGAGTGCAAGCTCGTGCCCCTGCATCGGACGGTGTGGCGCACGGGAGATCCGGCTGAACGCCACCCATCCGCGGACTGACGCCGCGCGATCGCTGCTCGGTCCGGTACCGCTGCTAGTCCTGTCTTCCGCACGTGCGTGCGGTGAGCCAGCTGCTTGGTCTCTTGTTCGGATCACGTCGGGGTGACCGCGATCGGTAGTGACAGGCCTGGGACTGTTCCTGGCTGTGACGGTCGTGATGGACTACGGGCCGCCGAGCGTCGAGAAGCCGCTCGGCGCGCTGCCCGTCGTGCGTGACTACCTGGCCCGCCTCGATCTGGCGGGCACGATCGACCGGCTCGCCCCGATGCGTGACAAGGTCAACCGGGCCACCCACGGCGACGTGATCG